>NZ_NFKT01000027.1 GCF_002160525.1 Lachnoclostridium sp. An169 | reverse complement strand
GTGGAAGTGCCGTAAGGCATGGAGCTGACTGCTACTAATAGGTCGAGGGCATAACCAGGAAGGGAACAGACGGATGATTGATTCTTTGTATGTAGTTTTGAAGGTACATAATTAAATTTAACTTTTGTCGGGAATGAGAGGAGCGTCTGGTTTTCAGGCGCTTTTGTTTTTATATAAAGATTTTTCTATAAAAGATCTATGATGTACAGAGGTACACAAAATAGCTAAAACAGAGGAGGAAGAGGAACGTGAATTATCGGGAACTGGGAAATACAGGACTGAAAGTCAGTGAAATCGGCATGGGATGTGAAGGATTTGCGGAGGATGAATGCCGCAATGCGAAGCGCCTGTTTGACGAGGCGGAAAAGCAGGGAATCAATTATTTTGACCTCTATGCTTCCAATCCGCAGGTACGTGCGGCTGTAGGCAAAGCACTGGAGGGAAGAAGGAATAAATTCTATATTCAGTCCCATATCTGTTCTGTCTGGAAGAAGGGACAGTATAAGAGAACCCGCAATATCGCTGAGGTGCGGGAGGGAATGGAGGAAATGCTTGCCCTTCTGAAAACAGATTATATCGATGTCGGCATGATTCATTATGTGGATTCCATGAAGGACTGGCAGGAGATCGCAGAGGGACCGGTTCTTGCCTATGCAAAAGAACTGAAGGAAAAAGGAATAATCCGTCATATCGGGCTGAGCAGCCACAATCCTCAGGTTGCCCTGGAAGCAGTAAAAAGCGGGAATATCGAGGTGCTGATGTTCAGCGTGAATCCATGCTATGATCTTCAGCCTGCGAGTGAGGACGTGGAGGAGCTCTGGGCGGAGAAGAATTATGAGGGACATCTGGTGAACATGGACCCGGAGCGTCAGGAACTATATGAAGTCTGTCAGAGGTCAGGTGTGGGAATCACGGTTATGAAGGCTTTCGGCGGAGGAGATCTTCTGGATGAGAAACTTTCTCCGGCGGGGAGGGCGCTGACAGTAAACCAGTGTATCCACTATGCCCTGACAAGACCGGCGGCAGCGTCCGTGCTTGTGGGAGCTCATTCCGTAGAACAGCTCAGGGAGAGTATTGCCTATGAGAGTGCATCTGCCGAGGAGAAAGACTATGCGCCTGCTTTTGCATCGTTTCCGAAGATCAGCTGGGAGGGACATTGCATGTACTGCAGCCACTGTGCGCCCTGTCCGAAGAAGATTGATGTGGCATCGGTGACAAAATTTCTGAATCTGGCAAAGGCGCAGGGCACAGTGCCAGAGACGGTCAGGGAACATTATGAGGTGCTTCCCCATCACGCCGGAGAGTGTATCCGCTGCGGTGCCTGCGAGACGAGATGCCCCTTTGGCGTTCCCGTGACGGAAAATATGAGGGAGGCGGCGAAGATTTTCGGAAAGTAAAGCTGACAGCCGGCGGATGTTTTCGGGTAAATGTGAAAAGGATTGCAACATGAAACCTTTATATGTGAAAAATGTATCAGGAGGGAACAACTGTATGGGGAAGAAAGCATCAGAGAATTTCCGGATTTATCATAATGAAAACGGACCGGATATCAGCACGGTAAGTCGAAGGGTGATTGAGAAAGACGGCATGTATTTTAAAGATATCGATGGATCCGGAGATCTTACGGAGATCAATGACTGGCGGATGCCGGCGAAGGAGCGCGCCAGGGCATATGTGAAGAGTCTGTCCACAGAGGAGAAGATTGCACAGCTTTTTATCTCTGACTGGCGCATGGGAAAATATCCCCATGCTGCTTCGGAGAACAGTGAGATTGTGCTGGATGAATCCGGGACTCTGGATGAAGGAGAATTTCAGGGAAAAACTATTTTTGGCGAACAGCGTCTCCCGGGGACTTCGGTTCTGATTAAAGAGTGGTTTTCCAGACACCTGATTCTGAGGGCGAATCCTCCGGCAGACGATCTGACGGATTTCCTCAACCAGATGCAGAAAGTTGCAGAGGAATGTGGACATTTTATTCCGGTTGAGGTAGTATCCAATTCGAGAAATGAGAACGGAGAAGTCGTGTACGGAATGAATGATGCGGCAGGCGTATTTCCGACCTGGCCGGGAACTCTGGGAATCGCAGCGGCGATCAAGGGGGATGATATAAAGATTGCGGATCAGTTTGCTGCGTGTGTGCGCGACTGTTGGAATGCATCCGGGCTCAGGAAGGGATACATGTATATGGCAGATACCATGACGGATCCGCGCTGGCAGCGTACATTCGGAACCTTCGGGGAGGATACACAGCTGATCAGTGAGATATTCCGCCACATTATCCCGATTATCCAGGGAAGTAAAGATGGTGTGACGGACAGCGGCGTGGCCATGACTGTGAAGCATTTCCCGGGCGGCGGCGCAAGAGAAAACGGATTCGATCCCCACTATAAGATGGGGCAGTGGAATGTGTACCAGACAGAAGGAAGTCTGGAGAGATATCATCTTCCGCCCTTCCAGACCGCCATCGACTGCAATGTATCTTCGATCATGCCCTACTATGCAAAACCGGCGAAGGAGAAGAGTGCTGCGCAGAAGGACAGGAATGGAGATGATCTGGAGTTCCTTCCATATGGATTCGCGTTTAACAAACCGTTTATCGACGGGCTGCTTCGGAAACAGATGGGATTTCAGGGGTATATTAACTCGGATACCGGAATCGTCCACAACATGTGCTGGGGCGTGGAGATGCTGGATGAACCGGAGCGGATCGGGTTTGCCGTGACCAACGGCGGCGTGGATCTGATCAGCGGGCTCTTTGACAACGAGGACGGCATGGAAGCTTATAACCGCGGGAAGAACGGCTACTATGAGGATCATCCGGTCCCGGAGGGATTTGATAAGGAAGAACTGATTCTCACAGATGAGTCCATTGACCGGGCTGTGGTGCGCACCCTGACGGAGCTGTTTGAACTGGGCATGTTCGAGAACCCGTACCGTGACCCGCAGAAGGCAGTGGAGGCTGCGTCAAATGAGACCTATCTGGCACACGCCATGGACGCCCACCGCAAGAGCGTGGTTCTCCTGAAAAATGACGGCACCCTGCCGCTAACGGAAGAGAAGCTTGAAGGAAAGAGGATCTACGCGGAGGCATTTGGAAAAGATAGAGATTCTGCGGAGGAGGCGACGGCTTCCCTGAAAGAAGCCCTGTCCGGTCAGATTCTGACAGACGATCCGTCCGAGGCAGATTACGCCATCCTTATGGTATCGCCGTCGTCGGGGGCATATTTCAGCGCAACGCCGGGATATCTGGAACTGGATATCTGTGACGGCAAGGAAGTCTGCAATGTGGATGATGACGGTCGCCCGCTGGCAGAGACGCACAGTGAGACAACGCTTGCAGAGGCGGGAAGGATACGGGAGATTGCGGAGAACGTGCATAAGAACGGCGGCAAAGTGATCATCAACGTCAACTTTACCCTGGCATGGGAACTGGGAAATGTTGAACCTTGTGCGGACGCCCTTACCGCAGGTTTCAACACCTGTCAGCAGGCTCTTCTGGACGTGATCTTCGGACGATTTGCACCCACCGGAAAGATGCCGTTTACCCTGCCGAGAAATGATGAAGTGCTTAGGGTAGATGCAGACGGAGTGTGCATCAGCCCCAACGATGTGCCGGGCTATGACAAGGATAAGTATATGCCGGAGTCTATGAAGGATGAGAACGGAAAGGCATATGCATACCGGGATGCAGCGGGTAACTATTACGAGATGGATTTCGGACTGCATTACGAATAATTTCAATATTTTTTCAATCTTTGCTGATATAATAGTCTTATAGAGCCGAGGAACGGGAAGGTCTGAAAGAAAATGGAACACATGCCGTGCTGACTGCGGCGGAAACGGAGCCGATATGAGACTTTTACTGGTAGAAGATGAGATAAGAATGGCGCAGGCTCTCTCGGAGATCCTGCGCCTTGAAGGTTATGAGGCAGATCACTTTGCAGACGGGACCGGCGGTCTTGCAGCTGTGGAAAACGGGATCTACGACGTGATCATACTGGATGTCATGCTCCCGGGTATGAACGGATTTGAAATCGTGCGCAGAGCGCGGGAGAAAGGGATCCGCACTCCGGTGCTGATGCTCACCGCAAAAGGAGAGCTGGACGACAAGGTGACAGGGCTTGACAGCGGGGCGGATGATTACCTGACCAAGCCCTTCATGACAAAGGAACTGCTGGCACGCCTGCGGGCGCTGACAAGGAGACATCTGTCCGCTGCGGACAAAGGTCTTTCATTTGGCGACATTACGCTGAATAAGGACACATCCTCCCTGATCTGCGGGGAGAACAGCGTGCGTTTAAGTGACAAGGAATTCCGGATTCTGGAATATATGATTACGAATCAGGGGCAGATCCTCACCCGGGAGCAGCTTGCTTTAAGAATCTGGGGATACGACAGTGAAGCGGAATATAACAATGTGGAAGTGTATATGTCATTTACCCGAAGGAAACTTGGATTTGTCCGGTCAAAAACGGAGATCAAGGCGGCCCCGGAGGCATGGAAAATCCGGGAAGAGGCGGCCAGCCCGGTTCTGTAGCGGCGGGAGTGACGGAGACGGCAGCAGAGGGCGCGTCCGGGAAAGTAACGGAGACGGCAGCAGAGGGCGCGTCCGGGAAAGTAACGGAGATGGCAGCGGAGAGCGCTTCCGGAGAAGCAGCAGATGACAGTGAGAGCAGTACCAGTATGAAGGGGTTGAAAGCCGGAACGGGGATGCTGATCTCAGACGGGACATTTACTGTCAATTCTGCAGACGATTCGGTACATTCCAACGCATCTGTGACAGTAAACGGAGGAACTTTTGAGATTGCTACCGGCGACGACGCTTTCCACGCCGACGAAACGCTGACTGTAACAGCGGGGACAATCCATATTACGGAGAGCTATGAAGGTCTGGAGGGACTCCAGGTGGATATACAGGGAGGCGATATCAGCCTGACAGCCAGTGACGACGGGCTCAATGCAGCGGGAGGAACGGACTCCAGCGGCACAGCCGGAGGGCGCGACGGCATGTTCGGCGGCGCAGACGCTGCACCAGGAGACAGCGCATCAGGTGGCAGTGCACCGGGTGGCAGCGCACCGGGAGGCTCCAGAGGCGGAGCCGGACAGCCGGGAACAGGCAGTTCATCCTCGAATGGAAGTATCACGATCTCCGGCGGAACCCTTTACATTGCCGCATCCGGAGACGGAATTGACGCCAACGGGACTCTGGAAATCTCCGGCGGCTATACGGTTGTGACCGGTCCGACCCAGGGTGATACCGCCACACTGGACTATGATGTGAGCGCCGTGATCACAGGAGGGACATTCATCGGGACAGGAGCATCGGGCATGGCGCAGACCTTCAGCAGTTCCGAACAGGGCGTAATCTCCATCAGTGCAGGCACCCGGTCTGCGGGAACACAGATCACTCTGACAGAAGCGGCGGGGAATGAACTCATAAGTTATACGCCGGAACTGGATTTTAATGTGGTGATCTTAAGCAGCCCGGATATCGTTTCCGGTGAGACGTATACGATCACGGTGGGAGAATCCTCGGGAGAGTTTGAGGCGGAATGAAGATCAGCCGCCTCTGCTCACAACAAGCACGTCTCCATCCTGGATCACAGTATCGCCCTTGGGGACGACGGTATTCCCGTCCGCCCGGCGAATAAGTACGATCAGAGCGTTTTCAATACCTTTGATATCTTTTACCTGGCTGCCGGTTCTGGTATCGCCGGGTTCTATTTTGATTTCATCCAGCAGGGTGTCAGCTTCTCCCTGATAGGTTTCCCCGCTTAGAACCAGTACGTCTCCTTCCTGGAGCAGTACGTCTCCGCGTGGAATAATGGTCTCGCTGCCGCGTTCGATCAGCACGGCCAGGACATCTCCAAGATTTAAATCACGCAGGTATTTCCCGATATACCGGTGTCCGGGGTTTAATCGGATCTGAATCAGCTGCATTTCCTGGTCATCCTGATAGTCACTGAATGTTTTCATGACATTCTGGCTGTCATCCACCATGTCCAGTCTCTCTGCTACAAAAGGAAGCAGGAGTCCCTGAAACGCCACAGAGATTATGGCGACGCAGAAAACGATATTGTAAACATCATATTGGGCATACCCGGGACTGACTACTGCAATAATGGCAAAAACGGCAGAGGCAGCTCCGCGCAGTCCGGAGAAAGCTGTAAGCGCCTGCTGGCGCCAGGAAGACCGGAACGGTGTAAGCAGCAGAAAAACGGCAACAGGTCTTGCGATAAATGTAAGTCCGATAAATATGAGCACAGACGTGCCGAGGATTGGCAGAAGCATGGACGGGAATACCAGAAGTCCGAGCAGGAAAAAAATCAGCATCTGGGCAAGCCGGTCGATATTGTCGAAGAAATGGACCAGTGAGATTTTTGTCTTAAATTCCGCATTGCCGACAATGAATCCGAAAAGATATACACTCAGATATCCGTTTCCGCCTATGAGTACCGGTGCGGCATAGGAAAAAAGAACAAAGGCGATCATCAGAATGGTTTCAATACCCCCTGTATCCAGATCATGGCTTTTGAGAATTTTTACCGCAAGAATGCCCAGCCCGGCACCGAAGAGAAGTCCGAATCCGACCTCTTCCGCAATAAGCAGCAGGATGTTTTCATTTCCGCCGGCCATCCAGTTCAGGATGATAATGGTAAGCATGTAGGCAAAAGGATCGTTGCTTCCGCTCTCGACCTCAAGAAGAGAGGCGGTTCCCTCTTTCAGATTCAGCTTCTTGGAACGGAGGATCGAAAAGACAGAGGCTGCGTCGGTAGAGCTCAGTACAGCGCCTACGAGGAGACCTTCCTGAAGACTCATTCCTACAATATAGTGGCAGAACAGCCCGGTCAGCCCGGCAGTGATAACAACGCCTGCAGTCGAAAGGAGAACTGCTTTCGGCAGAATCGGTTTTGCCTCTTTAAATGAAGTGCCGAATCCGCCGTAAAACATGATAAATATCAGAGCAGTACAGCAGATATTTTCAGCCATTCCAAAATTGTCAAAGGGAATCTTTACAAGACCCTCACTTCCGAACAGCATGCCAAGAGCGATAAAAATCAGAACTGCGGGAATTCCGAACCGTTTGAGAAAACGATTTGTAAGAATACACAGTACGATTACTGCCGAACAGACTAAAAGACCTGGTGCCATATACGAAAACCTCCTTAAAAACAAAAAGGGAACAGACCGCTTAATCCCGGGCCCGTTCCCGTATTTTCAAAATATTCTATATAAAAGTATATACTTGTCAGACAATAAATGCAAGTTTTTCAAAAAGAGTGTTGACAATTTCAAAAGACAAATTATAATAGATAGTGCTTGCTCGGAGGGCGGGTCATTCGCAGGAAATGACAGGCCGGATAAGGCACGGACTGAGATGTTCGTTACTTATCCGGCCTTTTTTCGTCGGGACAGCCGGGAAAATGCAGCCGGAGAGCCGTAGCCGGGAAAACAGCAGTCGGAAAGCGGCAGCAGGAAAATGGCAGTGCGAAGAAACAGGCCGCAGGAGAGCAGCATGAGTACAACGAAACGGAAAAGGAGAAAATGAGATGGATTTTCTGAGCGGGAAAATTAGGAACATTTATTTCAGGTATCTGGCGGCGGCATTCGGAAGCGCCCTGATCACCTCGATTTACTCCATTGTGGATATGGCGATGGTGGGACAGTATCACGGTCCGGACGGATCGGCAGCCCTGGCAGTGGTGGCTCCGGTGTGGAATATTATTTACAGTCTGGGGCTTCTGACGGGAATCGGAGGCTCGGTGATCTTCAGCACGATCCGGGGCCGGAAAGCGGGGCAGGAGCGGCAGTCTAACGAATACTTTACCGCGTCGGTGACAGGCGCTGTGATTCTGGCGGCCCTGGTCTGGATCGCGGTGATCTTTTTTGACCGCCAGCTTCTTCTGATGTTCGGGGCAGAGGAGAATACCCTTGCACTGGCAAGGGAGTACGTGCTTCCCATCAAGGCAGCGGTTCCTCTGTTCCTCTTCAACCAGATGCTTGCAGCGTATCTGAGAAACGATAATGACCCGGCGCTTGCCACAGGAGCAGTGCTGGCAGGAGGAATCTTCAATATTTTCGGAGATTATTTCTTCGTGTTTACCTGTGATATGGGAGCTTTCGGTGCGGGGCTTGCGACGGCCATCGGATCGGCGATTACATTTGTGGTTATGCTCGTTCATTTTTTCAAAAAGAAAAATACACTTGCCATTGTCCGGATTGAAAATCTGCCGGGGAAACTCCGGGAAATCGCGGTGACCGGTTTCTCCACGTTCTTTATTGATGTGGCGATGGGGATCCTGACGATTCTCTTCAACCGCCAGATCGTGAAATATCTGGGGACAAACGCCCTGGCAGTGTACGGCGTGATTGTGAATATCAGTACATTTGCCCAGTGCTGCGCCTACAGTATCGGACAGGCAGCCCAGCCGGTTATCTCCACGAACTTCGGGGCGGGAAAAGGAAACCGGATTCGGGAGACGCTGAAATATGCTCTGGGGACTGCGGGATTTTTTGCAGTCGTGTGGACCGGGCTGAGTCTGGGGATCCCCAATGTTTTTATCCGGATCTTTATGACGCCTACGGCGGACGTACTGGAAATTGCGCCTGCTATCTTCCGGTGCTACGGGATTTCCTTTATTCTCCTGCCATTTAATATCTTTTCCACATACTATTTTCAGGCGCTGCTCAAGCCGAAGGCCGCATTTATCGTATCTGTGGCGAGAGGGCTTGTGATCAGCGGAATCCTGATCTATCTGCTCCCCGTGGCGGTCGGTGCGGATGCCATCTGGTTCGCGATGCCGCTGACAGAAGCGATTGTAGTTGTATATGTGGTCATAATGATGGTAAAATATACGAAAGAGCTGGATCACCGGCAGAAGGCAGCTTAAGAAGGGAGGAGCCAAAATGAGCAGAATCATTACAATCGGAAGGGAATTCGGAAGCGGAGGACGCGAACTGGGAAGAAGGCTTTCAGAGACGCTGGGAATGGCATATTACGACCAGGAGATTATCAACGAGATTGCCAGGAGGACGCAGCTTTCAGAGGAATACGTCCAGGCAGTTGTAGAGCACCGTCCCATGTTCTCTTTCCCGATCCATATCGGGAGGAGCTTCTATCCGGCCCCGGACCCGGTTCTGGAACAGAATATGGCAGTTTACAGAGAGCAGGCGAATATTATCCGGGAGATGGCGGAGAAGTCGGACTGTGTGTTTGTCGGACGGTGCGCGGACTATGTTCTGGCAGAACAGAAGCCGATGCGGCTTTTTGTCTATGCGGATATGGCGAGCAAGTTAAAACGGTGCAGGGAGAAAGGACCGGAAAATGAGCATCTGACAGACCGGGAGCTGAAGCAGAAGATTACCGGAATCGACAGGAAACGTGCAAAATACTACGAATTTTATACCGGGCAGACATGGGGAGACAAGCTGAATTATGATCTCTGCATTAATACCACGCAGACACAGATCAAAGAGATTGTCCCGGCAATAGCAGGACTGGTCAGATAAACAGACAGAGGCAGAACCGATGCAGGTATATGTATATAAAAAAGGTGCAGCCGCTCCACGCCATTACTGGCGGGGCGGCTGCAGGTCGTTCAGATATCGATGGAAAAAGTTTCCGCCCGGTTGATTTTTTCTACAAAAGTTGAATACGCCTCCATTGTATTTCCGCAGAAAAAAACATACAATACCAGTGAAAGAGGCATAAAAGCGTCAGCTGATTTGCCTGAAGCAATACAAAAGTACCTGTGCGGAGGTGGAACCAGTATGAAAGAGTTAAAGATCGGGCGTGTGCTCTTTGAGAACCGGCACAGAAAGGGAATCACGCAGGAGGAACTGGCGGAACATCTGGGCGTGTCCAAGGCAAGCGTCTCGAAATGGGAGACCGGGGATTCACTTAGATAAAGATACCACACCATTCCCACGCTGACTTTTGCTCAACCGATACAGCCGGAGGGCTGGATAACAAGAAAAGGCGGTATGCGCCCCGTAGAGGGGTAGCGTACCGCCTTTTCTTGTGGGGGGTTTCCAAAGGGGGCAACGCCCCCATTTGGCACACGACTTTGCGAAGCAAAGTGTAGTGTGTTATACGCTCTGTCGGCGTTGCCGTGAAAATGCCGTTGCCGCCGGGGAGGGGCGGCAGGAAAACAGGGCTGTGCTTGTGTGGCGTGGAGCCGCAAGCGCAGGTCTGTTTTCATCAGCAGACAGGGCGTATATGAAAGCCCCCGTCCCTCGTCCTACGCTCCGACTTGTGGACAAAGTGTCCCGAAGTTGTGGCTACACTCCCGGAAAAGTAACAGGACAGCGGGTAACCGTCAAGGCTGAAATGAACGGGTTTACACCCGGCCTTGACCGCCACCCGCCGTCCCACTGAATGGGTGGACAAGGCGGCCAATCCCTCAAAGTGCTTGTCCGCGCTCTTTCTGATTTTGAGGTATTCAGTTTTTCAAAATTGAATAATCAAAATAAATTTTTTCGATTGAAAAAATTTTATTTGTTATCATCTTCAATGCCATATTTTTTCTTTTGCCGAATCACATAATTACTGATTTTTTCATCATATAGTGGATACTGGTAATCCAACTGGCATGCCACTTCTGACGAAACCTCCCGGAACAATGCCATACATTGTTCAAAGGATTCCCACATATGGGGATAGGAATCCATATTATAAGTGGACATAAGTCGTTCCCACAATTCCTCTGGGACATATTGCTTCATAAATTTATAGTTTTTTCCCAAACTGAAATGAAATCCCTGTTTGATACCAATCAGCCAGGAAATCATGCGAAGCAATTCTTTTCGTACTATATCATTCATATGGTCAATAGCAAAAAGAATTTCTTTGCGGCATAAGCCCTTTACTACATATGTTGTAGTATTCCAAAATTCATTACAGCAATCGTCAAACATTCTTTGAGTAGGCTTCTGCAAGTGGTAGTCTATATCCGTTGGTATTGGCGGCTTTACGATACGGTTGTCTTTATCCAACAGTAACTTTACCAGTTTATCCCATGTAAAATACTCGTCTATCAGTTCCAGCGGCAGCAAAGTTAAATCTATCTTAACATCATCAGTAAACAGCATTAAATATGAAAATCCCTTTTCTACAGCTGGAAATAATTCCATATCTTCCGGCTTTTGCAGAATCAACCTTTCACCAAATATATCTAGCCATTTATCATCACTTGTGAAGCTGTCCATATCCGTAACAAAAAAAGTAATATCAAAATCCTGAAAATCATCAGGCGGAATATTTGTATTTGTTCTAGATCCTTCCAAAGTAACCATGCGAATGCGGTTGTCTGTTTTTGCAAAATTCAAAACAATATCATAAACTTCCTTTTCTGATCTCATTTTTATCTCCTCCAATTATTGAAATAGGTGTGAAACCATTTTAGGGCTTTCCCGCCTTGATTACCCTTTAGCAAAGACGGGCGGGACTGTCAACGGCGGCGCATGAAATGCGCCGTTCATCTTGACCATTGACTGGCTCGGCTGGCTTTGCTATTTATTTTCTAAACTTTTATGCTTGTAGTTTTCGAGTTTCTTTCAGAATTGTTTAAGAATTTTTCAAATAGTATTCATTCAATATATCTGCTAAGGCTTTTGGATTTTCTTCATTGACAACATGGCCTGTATTCTCAATAATTTTCAATTCTGCGCTTCTAATACTTTGTGATAAGTAATCCGCTGATTTCATATTTGCACTGTCTTTCTTTCCGCAAAGAATTAAAGTGGGGCACTTAATATTTTTCACCCTATCACTGAAATCTAAATTCTTCATAGTGTCCCCTAAAGCAAATGTGTTCTTTTTATCAAATGCCATAGTTTCAAAAATAGATTTTGGTAAAAATCTGAAAATTATATTTTGAAAACTAAATGCTACTTTCGGGACTTTATATGGCGTTCCGATTAAAACTAATGTTTTCACTTTTTGCGGGAAATCCAAAGCAAAATTCAGAGCCAAAATACCACCTAATGAAAGACCGCATAAATGAATTTGTCCGTCAAATTCGTTACAATATTTTACAAATGAAGAATATAGATTTTCGTAGCTTGCCTCTTTCCCTTCAAGGATGGAGGATAAATTTGGACATACAATATCTTCGTTGTTTGTCATGTATGAAATTGTTTTTTCCCAACTTGTTGCTTTGTGTCCTGAGCCGTGAACAAATATTTTTGTTGCCATAAGTATCTCCTTTGAATTTTATGTTTTATTTTCCTGCCTGCTCAATCATCTTCTTCGCCAACTGTTGGAACAGGTCGGCAGTTTCTTTGTCCATCGGCGCAAGCTGTCCGATCTGTCCGGCTATCATCGCTGTTACATCGTCAATGGAAAGCGGGTTTTGTTTCTGCTCCGCCATAGTGTCCCGCATGGCTTGGAACATAGCGGCGGTCACAGCTTCTCCCGGCTGTTCCCCGTTGTCAATGTCTTTCTTAATGTCCCGCAGGATAGCAAGGAACACATTTTTGATTTTCTCTATCTCCGCTTCATGTTCCCCCATCTTCTGAGCGTTCAAAAGCTGTAAATCCTGCTTTGCTTCCGCCCGGTGTTCCGGGTGTTCTTTCATCAGGTCGGACAGGGAAGCCGTTGCCATCTCGATAAGCTGGTTTCGTGCCATTATCCCCTTTGCCGCCGTGTCCTGAAAATAAATCCGTATCAAATCTATCAGCTTGGGAAAATTCCTGTGTTCCAGTAAGCGATTGAGTATTTGCACATCAACAGCACCCGTCACAAGCCCCCTCACGGCTCCCTCGGACAAGCCTAATTCAGAAATATCGTAGCTTTTGCGGACGCTCACGGTAGACAAGCCCAGTATGTAGTCTGTCGATACCTTAAATTCCTTTGCCACACCTATGAGAATATCACTGCTGACCGTTCTCGTTTCGCCGCTGACAATGCGGCTCAACTGGGAAGCGGAAACGCCTATCTTCTCCGCAAGTTCCTTTTGTGTGATATGGTTTCCGTTGCATAAATCGGAAATCCGCTGTCCGGGTGTTCCGGGTAAAGCCATAGACACGCACCTCCTCCGCATACTTCCATTATACAGGATGATTGCAAAAATGCAATTTCCAAAGTGTAAACTTCATCAAAATGCAATTCTCGCAAAATTCCGGGGATTGCATTTTTTTCGTGTAGACTTAGGATAGTTCATCGATGGACAGCACCTTGAAAACAGAATGACCGTCCGAAAAGGAATACCCCGGCTGGGGAAGCACCGCAAGGAACCGGACTTCGGGACAAAATGTCCCGAAGCTGCGGGGAGCGTGCCAAAGCTGGAAATCCTTTCGGGGAAAACGGCAACGGAAAGCAAAATGGAGGGAACGCATGAGAAATAACCCCTATAAAGACTTGCCGCCGCTGGAACGCAGGCCGGACGGTTCCCTTTACCGCATGACACCGGCACAGAGGAAACAGGCGGCCAGCCTGATACGCCGGGAGTGCTGTTGCTGTGAGGACGGCAACTGCATTGTCCTTGACGATGGGGACACCTGCACCTGCCCGCAGACGGTTTCTTTCTCGGTCTGCTGTAAGTGGTTCCGCTGGGCGGTCTTGCCGCTGGACGGGACGCTGGAAGCGGAGATTTTCCGGGATAAGGACTTGAAACGCTGTGTGGTCTGCGGCGGTGTGTTCGTCCCCAAATCCAACCGGGCAAAATACTGCCCCGGCTGTGCCGCCAGAGTTCACAGGCGGCAGAAAACAGAAAGTGAACGGAAAAGGAGGTCTGCTGTGGACAGTTAGGAGCGAAAAAAGCCTTGATTTATCAGGCTTTGCAAGCCCCAAACCGGGGCAGGTGGTATAAAGTATCGCCCGCCCCGGAAAACGGGCTTCTAACCGTCCACAAAACGCACTATGACAAATACCATCTATATCCATCAGCCGGAAAAGGCGTTCAGCTTCACCCGGCTCCCGAATTTCCTCTTTGAAGCCCCCACATTCAAGCCCCTGTCCAACGAGGCAAAGGTTCTGTACGCCTTTATCCTGCGCCGGACAGAGTTGTCCCGCAAGAATGGGTGGGCGGATGACTGCGGACGGATTTTCCTGTATTACCCCATCTGCGAGGTGGTTGACCTGCTCCACTGTGGGCGGCAGAAAGCGGTGAACACCCTGCGGGAACTGCAATACGCCGGACTGGTGGAAATCCAGAAGCAGGGCTGTGGAAAACCCAACCGCATTTTCCCAAAATCCTATGAAGCGGTTCCAAACACTGACTTCAAGAAATCCCGTTCTGGTACGCCGGAGGACTGAAAACCGTACCCATGAAGTACGGAAACCGCCCCTCTTGAAGTACGAAAACCGGACGGTATATAGAAATACAAAGATTAAAATGATTTATTTATATCCATTTCATTCCTATCGTATCAGAGATAATTCCGGCGGGATTTTCCCTGTGGAAAACCCCGGATAGGAAAGGAATGGGGAAAGGAGCAGAATGGCACAACACGCAATTTTGCGGTTTGAGAAGCACAAGGGCAACCCGGCAAGGCCGCTGGAAGCCCATCACGAAAGACAGAAAGAACAATACGCCAGCAACCCCGACATTGACACAAGCCGGAGTAAATACAACTTCCATATCGTCAAGCCGGAGGGACGCTATTACCACTTCATTCAGAGCCGTATCGAGCAGGCTGGATGCCGGACGAGGAAAGACAGCACACGGTTTGTCGATACGCTGATAACCGCCAGCCCGGAGTTCTTCAAGGGGAAATCCCCAAAAGAGATACAGGCGTTCTTCCAAAGGGCGGCAGATTTCCTCATTGGCCGGGTAGGACGGGAAAATATCGTGTCGGCGGTGGTACACATGGACGAGAAAACGCCCCACCTGCATTTGACCTTTGTTCCGCTGACAAAGGACAACCGCCTGTGCGCTAAGGAGATTATCGGCAACCGGGCAAACCTGACGAAGTGGCAGGACGATTTTCACGCCTATATGGTGGAGAAATATCCCGACTTGGAGCGTGGGGAAAGTGCCAGCAAGACAGGCCGGAAGCATATCCCCACCCGGATTTTCAAACAGGCGGTTTCCCTCTCCCGGCAGGCAAGAGCCATTGAAGCCGCCCTTGACGGCATTAACCCGCTGAACGCCGGAAAGAAAAAAGAGGAAGCCCTCTCCATGCTGAAAAAGTGGTTCCCGCAGATGGAGAACTTCTCCGGGCAACTGAAAAAGTACAAGGTCACAATCAATGACCTGTTGGCGGAGAATGAGAAGCTGGAAGCAAGGGCAAAGGCCAGCGAAAAAGGAAAGATGAAAGATACGATGGAACGGGCAAAGCTGAAAAGCGAACTGGACAATTTACAGCGGCTGGTTGACCGTATCCCGCCGGATATACTGGCGGAACTGAAACGTCAGCAGCGGCACACGGTAAAGGAAAGGTGATAGATATAAGCAGAAATTTTCGCCGCCTTTGTGCGGCATTGTACCTTGAAAACTGAATATGGAGGACACTGGATGGCAAAAAGCGAAAGCGATATTTTCACACCCCGGACAGGGCAGGTCATACAAGCAGAGAACGGCACGCAGTATTTTGTATGTGGGAACAACCGTATAAAAATCTCCGAACACTTCGCCGCAGGCGGGAAGCCCCTCGGTGATCTGATTGTAGATGTGGTGCGGCATACCGCAGAAAAAGCCGCTTCAACCTGATAGCCCATCATTGATAACACGCCCACGCTTATGATATAATTGCCATAGAGCAAAAGTATTGTAAGCGTGGGTTGTTTCTTTAGAAGGAGGATTTTTAACGGTGAAACAACCTTACAATACTACGATTTACAACACGGCGCTTTATATGAGATTGAGCCGGGACGATGAAAACTATGGTGACAGCGTAAGCATTGAAACACAGCGGACAATCCTGCAACAGTACGCAAAGGAACAGGGGCTTCATGTAGTCGGTGAGTATGTGGACGATGGCTGGTCGGGGACGAACTTTGCTGAGGTTAGATAGCGATACTTTTTACATCTACCATGTTGCGGCGGTCATGGTTGACAACTTGCGTCGGCTCCTGCTCGGTATCAACCTGTCCGACAAAGCTGTAATGGATTTCGATTTTCCGGGTGTTGGTTTCCCGGTCTAATTCATGTATCAAAATACGGTCGATAAACTCATGGACGTTTTCATAGGTCAATTCCTGTATGTCGCTGTATTTCCCGACAATCTGAATAAACCTTGATATATCCCTTTTTCGCTCGGTAACGGTTGCGATCTGCTGTTGTAACTCGTCTATCCTTGCGGCAAGGGATTTCTTTTCGTCCTCATAGCCGGAAGTTAGAAACACAAACCGTTCATCTGTCAGTCTGCCTAATGCGTTGTCCTCATACAGCTTGCGGAAAAGCGTGTCAAGTTCGGTCATACGCGCCTGTGCTTTGAAAAGTTCCTTTTGCTGCTGCGCTAATGCCTTTCTCGCTTCCATGTCGCCGTACTCGGTAGCTTTACAGATAAAGTCCTGTTCGTGTTCCTTAACATACCGCAAAACCCGCCGCATATCTTCCAGCACTAAATCAAGAAGTACGTTTTTGCGGATATAATGAGAGGTACACTCGCTGCCTGTCCTTGCCCTGTTGCGCCATGCGCCGCAAGAATAGGAAAACTTGCGCGGCTCGATATTTACGCCCTGTTGGTAATACATCTTATGTCTGCAACCAGCGCAAAACAGCAAGCCGGAAAAAATATCAATCTCCGCTGCTTTTGTCGGGCGGTGGCGGGTAGCAATCCGCTTTTGCGCAAGTTCAAAGGTTTCCTCGTCAACAAGCGGCTCATGGGTGTTTGGGAAGAAATAGCGTTGTTCTTCTTCGTTCTTCCGGGTCTTTTTCGACTTGTAGGATACCTTGTGAGTTTTCGCGGTTATGGTATGCCCTAAATATTCCTGCCTTGCTAATATGTCATAGAGCGTTTTGTCCGGCCAAGTATAGGGGGCGATCATTGCCCGCTGATACCGCGCCTGTCCTGTACGCTGATAGCGCAACGCTCCAATCGTCAAGACTTTGTTTTCCGCAAGCCATTTTTGGATTTCGCACATACGCACACCGCTAACAAACATAGCGAAAACCTGTTTGACAATCGGCGCGGTTTCCGGGTCGGGTATAAGGTGGTGGCGGTTGTTCGGGTCTGGGATATAGCCGTATGGATATTCCCCGTTGACGCGCTCGCCTTTTTGCGCCTGTGCCTGTTTAACTGCGCGGATTTTCTTGCTTGTGTCGCGGGCGTAAAACTCGTTAAACCAGTTCCGCAAGGGGGTAAACTCGTTATCCTCCCGCGCTGTGTCAACTCCGTCGTTGATCGCGATATAGCGTACTCCGTTTTCGGGAAATACAATCTCTATGAGTTCGCCCGTTTTCAGATAGTTTCTGCCAAGACGGGAAAGGTCTTTGGTAATGACCGTCGCCACTCGTCCGGCTTCCACTTCCTGCAACATCGCTTGCAGCCCCTCGCGCTCAAAACTCACGCCGGAAAATCCGTCGTCCACAAAAAACTTTGTGTTCAAAAAATGGTGTTCGTCCGCATAGCGTTGAAGTATCATTTTTTGGTGCTGTATGCTTCCGCTTTCTCCGGCTTGCATATCCTCTTGACTTAAACGGCAGTAAAGGGCGGTGATTTTATTCGACTGTAACATTAGTCCTCCTTTCCGACAGCCGAATAAACAGGTATAATGTGTTGCTATCATTATACCATATCCCGCCGCCTAATGCACTACTCGGACGCTAAAAATCCCGGATTTCCGGGCTTTTTCTGCAAATCCTTTACAATGAGTTTCTCAATCTTTTTATGGATTGTATCGGTTGCCTTTTCACTCGGCAACGCTTGAACAAGATAGGTGATTTTCCCTATTTTGCGTTCGGTTGTAATTGTCTGTTTTTTATCCATTAGAAAAACCTCCTTTTCCTGTATGGATAAACTATATTCGTCAAAAGGCAAAAACGGGCGGTTGTTAGCTGCAACCTCACGGGAGTTTCACCCCGGCCCATGCTTATGGGTGCGCCGCGCAATACTTTGAGGGTGTTCAACGCGGGAGTATCATTGTGCCGCCTTGTATGTCGTCGCCCACAAGCTGCTAAACCTGTTTTACGGCGCGGTAGTTCTCGCTCGGCTTTTCCCCTACGGGGAAAAGCTGTCATGGCGTACCCGCCGACTGGCTCGGTACAGACGGAATGTACCCGTTTGCCTGTTATGCTGCGCACCAAAGGCCGCTTTCTTTGTCAAAGAACAATAGGCTTTGTCGGCCTGCAAAAGCACATCAACAGCGGATATGCTTTTGCGGAACGACAAATAGCCCATAACGGGAAGCGTGGAAAGGGGACACGCTCCCCGCATGGGCTAAAAGATTATCCTACATGAAAAGCAAGGGTGCGGGTAATAAGGCGCACTTGCAGCCTGTTACGCATTTCCTCGTCCACATAGGAATAGGTATTGCCCGCGTCGTCTTTCAGCGTGCGGGTACAAAGTTTCGCTATGTAACCCTCGTAGTGCTTCAAGATCGCGCACATGGCGGTTGTGTCGCCGTTTGCCGCTGCGGAAATGACAGGGAACGGCAACAGATTTTCAGACTTCCTAACGGTATTCATCATCTGCTTTTCCCTCCAAATACTGTTTGATTTTCGCAAGCGCGGATTTCCTGTGCCGGAAAACCGTCGTGCGTACAACATTCAGCAGTTCGCCAATTTCCGCGTCGCTCATATCCAAGAAGTAGGACAAAAGGATAATGTCGCGTTTCCTTTCGGGCAAAGCGTTAAGGGCTTCGGCAAGCAGTTCATTTTTGACGAGTACATCAAAGCCGGACACTTGAAAACGGAAATAATCGCTTTCGTATTCGTCCGTTGTGAAAAGCTGCGCGAGTTCGCTTTCGCTCAAATCCGAAAAAGTAACTTCGCGTGCTGCGCGTTTCGCAAGAGTGCGGCGGTGGCTTTTCGCTTCGCCGACCAAAGTTTTCTTTGCTAATGCGTCGTACTGATGTTGTATTCTTTCCTTGTCGGAAGAAGATAGCTCCATAGAGTTCACCTCCTTCCCGCGTGGAGTAGAGGACGGGAGTTAAGGGCTTGTCCTCTCTGCCCCTTTCGCTCCGTACCCGTTCGGGAGATGGCTCTTGAGTGCGCTTTTCAGAAAAAAGTTGAAAAAAGCAAAATGCGCCCGTCCGCAAGACGCGGACGGGCGCAAAGGAAATGTAAGCAGTAGCTAAATGTATTGACAGTTCACATTCATAGCCGGAATATCCCGCTTGCGGAGCATAGCTTTTTTTGACCGCAAAGCATTAGGCGGGTTACAGTAAATAAAAATGGACACGGCGATACCTCCCCGATACCGCCGTATCCTTAAAAAAGGGCGACTTTAATACACTACCCGCAATCCATTCTATAATAGGGAACAGCGGCTTTTGCGCAATATTAAATAAAAAAGCCGATAACACATAGGTTTTTTGACCTAATGCGTTATCGGCTCTGCGTCTATGCGTCTGGCACTTTTAATCATTTTTTTTTGAATTTATTATATGTGTTAGCTAACTGTCCACAAGCCGCGTTAATCTCTCTGCCATGAGAAACTCTCATAGTAACTTCAAGTCCTGCTTGCTCTAATTGATGTTTGAATGCAACTATTTCCCGTTTCTGTGGTGCTTTAATTCTTGAATTGCTTGTTGGGTTGTATTGTAACACGTTAATCATAACTTTTTTGCCCCGAAACCATTTTGCAAGTTGTCTTACATCTGAGGGCCGGTCATTTATACCCGGTAAAAGCAAATACGCAAAGACAATTTTGCGATTATGCCTTTCAGAATAGGATAAGGCTTGCTTAACAACATCTTCAATAGCATATATGCGCATGTGAGGAATAATACGATTTCTTGCAGATTGTGTTGCTGCGTGTAAAGATATTGTCAACTGAATTTTAAGATGTTCCTCGCGCAATTTTTTTAATTGATCGACCGGACCAACTGTTGATATGGTAATGCCGTCGGTTGGAAAGTTGAGCCCATATCTATCTCGGAGAATATGGATTGCTTTTATCAAGTTGTCATAATTGAATAAAGGCTCTCCCATACCCATAAAAACGATACGGTTTACTTTTCGACGCAACAATATAATCTGTTGTACGATTTCTGACGATGTTAGATTACGAACAAAGCCATTTCGCCCGGACTCACAAAAAATACAACCAACAGGACAACCGACTTGTGTGCTCACGCAAACAGTTCCACCATCTCGCCGCTTGATAAAAACCGTTTCAATGTATTTGTTGTCTTTCAGTTCGTAAACATACTTTTCAGTATCACTGCTTTTGCAAATATTTTTTACCAACATTGATAGATTTTTTTTGCGTGGTAATTGCTTATATAATTCTTCATATAAGGCTTTTGCTTCATTCTCGCCAATAACTTCCGACATTTCTTTGTAAGTAAATCCGTATGGATCATTCCGTACTTCCGCAGGCGTATATTTAGGTAAACGTTTCATTTTTATATCCTTTCTTCTAAATAATAAAAGTTTGTTTTTCTGTATTTTTGATTACAATCTCTAATTTTTCTACATCAATGATATGCGTCAATTTGCATTTAGGGCAGAAAAGAGGAAAATCTTTTAATACAGTATTATGAAATACTTGAACTCTCGTCTTTCCGTTACAAATCGGACATTTTATCCAATATTTTTTAAGCATTATATTTCACTCGTCCTTTTTACACAAAAAAATGCAGGTCAATCCTCAACATGAGCATTGACCTGCATTTATAATGCACAGAGCAGTACAACAAAACTAAGGCATAGCTTGCACTATGTCTATACTATATCTATACGTCGTTAGTTTTTTGTATAGCATCCGCAAAATAAGCATGACAAAAAAGCCCATGTTGAAAATGGGAAAATCCTTTTTTTCAATGCTTATCTAATACGCATGCTATGCAACATAAACGCCGCCTCCTTTTACATAAATTTTATTTTATCAGAAAATCAGTCTACTGTCAATACACAACAGGAAGTATTTAACCTAATGATATGAATTGTGTGGACATATCCAAAAAGAAAGGTGAACTGTAAAATGTAACAGGGTGAATGAAAATGGCAAAAAGACCCGTACCATTGTACGACTTTAAGGCTTTCGGGGCAGCTATAAAAGCCGCGAGAAATGAATACGGCGAGAGCCGCAAAAAGGTAAGCGACGAGTTATATATTTCCCCGCGCTACCTTGCGAATATCGAGAACAAGGGACAACAGCCGAGTTTACAGGTATTCTATGACCTTGTAACCCGGTATCATATTTCGGTAGATCAATTTTTCTTCCCGAACAGCAATGCGGAGAAATCCACCGGGCGGCGGCAGCTTGACGCGCTGCTGGACGGTATGAGCGATAAAGGCATACGGATTGTAACCGCAACAGCAAGGGAGATAACGGAAGTCGAAAAAGCAGAGGATTAACCTCACAATATGAGAAATCGGGAGATTGCAGCGCATGGCGGCTGCAATCTTTTTTTGCGTCCAAAATCAAAGGAACGCGCAACAAATACCGCCTTTCGGTGGGGGTATGGAGTAGATAGCAAGCACAGCAAACGAGTACCCGTTTGCGGAAAATGCTTGTTGGGATAATCCCAAACCCTTATACCGAAAGGCGGTGCGGAAATGGAAAACCGAAAGAGAAATATACAGATGAAGTTTTACGTTACGGAAGAAGAAAAGCGGCTGATCGACGAGAAGATGAAGCAGCTTCCCATAAAGCAGTATGGGGCATACTTCCGTAAAATGGCGATAGACGGGTATATTCTTGTCGTTGACCGAAGCGACACAAAAGCATATATCCGGGAACTGCAAGCGGTGAGCCGGAACATCAACCAAATTGCAAAACGCGCCAATGCGACGGGGACGGTTTACAGGCAGGATATAGAGGACATTAAAAAGGCGGTGGACGAGATATGGCGGTTACAAAGACGCACCCTATTAAATCAACCTTAAAGGCTGCGATAGACTATATCTTAAATCCCGAAAAGACAGACGGGAAGCTGCTTGCGTCCTCTTTCGGCTGCGGGCTGGAAACCGCCGATATTGAGTTTGCATGGACGCGGGAAGCTGCCGGAGATCGCGGCACACATTTAGGGCGGCACTTGATACAATCCTTTGCGGTGGGAGAAACCACACCGGAAGAAGCGCACAAAATCGGCATGGAACTTGCCGGGGCGGTATTAGGCGGCAAGTATGAGTTTGTTTTGACAACTCACGTCGATAAAGACCATCTGCATAATCACTTGATTTTCAACGCGGTTAGCTTCGTTGACTACAAAAAGTACCATTCCAACAAGCAAAGCTATCACTTTATCCGGCGCACCAGCGACAGGATATGTAAAGAGCATGGGCTATCCGTCGTCGTACCGGGACAGGACAAGGGAAAAAGCTATGCAGAATACACCGCCGAAAAGCAAGGGACAAGCTACAAAGCAAAGCTGAAAACGGCGATAGATACTCTCATTCCCCAAGTGAAAGATTTTGACGAACTGCTGCGCCGCTTGCAGGAAATGGGGTATGAAATCAAACAGGGCAAATACATTTCCTTTCGCGCTGCCGGACAGGAACGGTTTACCCGCACAAAGACGCTCGGCGCGGCCTATACGGAAGAAGCGATAAAGGAGCGTATCAAGGGCGTGTATGTTGCCAAAACAAAAACGCTGCGGGAAGATAAGAAAATCCGGCTTGTCGTCGATCTTGAAAACAGTATCAAAGCCCAACAATCGGCGGGCTATGAACGGTGGGCGAAAATCCATAATCTGAAACAGGCTGCGAAAAGCATGAACTTCTTGACCGAAAACAAGATTGAATATTATAGCGACCTTGAAAGCAAAATTGCGGATATTATGACCGCCCATGACGCGGCGGCAAAGGCGGTTAAGGAAGTGGAACAGCGTATGTCTGATTTGTCGCTGCTTATCAAGCACACCACCACATACCGACAGTTAAAACCGATTTACGATGAATACCGAAAATCGCCGGACAAGGAAAAGTATCTGCGGGGGCATGAAAGCGAAATTATCCTGTTTGAAGCTGCGGCAAGGGCATTAAAGGAAATGCAGATAAAGAAGCTGCCCGATCTCGCCGCGCTGCGCAAGGAGTATAGAAGCTTAAACGACAGGAAAACCAAATTGTATGAAGATTATCGGCAAGCCAAGAAGCAAATGCAGGAATACGGCGTTGTCAAAAAGAACGTCGATAGTATTCTTTACCCGTCCCAAAGCAGGGCGCGGGAGCAGGAGCGATAAGGCGCAAAACATGGGGTGGCAAGTGGAATGTTAAGGGCTGAAAACGCCTGTGTTTCTGCGGCTTCCAGCGCATGAAAACGACATAGACGATAAAGTATATTCAAACCCGCAAAAACGGCTTTCTAATTGTCCACGCAAGGACAAAAAAAGAACAGGGGCGCGGTGCCGGAAATCGGCAACCGCGCCCCTGTTCTCTATGGGCTATTCCTCGTCGGTCAAGATAAACTCCCTTTCGGAAAACTCGCTGTCCGTCATGGCTTGCAGCTTGTTCACCGCTGCGGCGGCAAGCTGGCGCATATCCTCGTCCATGTAGGGCATGGCGGCAAGGATATTTTCAAGCGTTGTTTCCCGGCTGTCCTCGGCGTAGATCGCAACAATGTTTTCTTCCTCAATGGTAAAGCGGGTATTCATGCTATCAAACCTCCAAATCCTTTTTATGCTCTTTCTGTTTATCTTTCGGCTGCTGCGCCGCCTGTTTCTTGTATTCGTCCAGCTTCTTCAAAATGGACGGTTTTTTCTGCGGCTGTTCCCGTTTCTCGGCTTTTACCGCTTTTGCAAGGTCGGTAACGGAAATCGCTTCCCCCGCCTTTGCCCGCTGCTCAAAATCTGCAACGGTGGGCGTTTGCGGCGTATTGTTGATAAGCCCGTCAAAATTGTTGTCGTTCTGCTCTATGGTGTCCTCGACGTGCTTTAAGGGATTATCCCGCTGCGGCTGCTCGGCGGCTATGGCATAAGCCTGTGTGCCATTCCCCATAATGAGATACTTCCCGTCCTCCGACGCATGGTGAAAACCAAATCCCGCCGCTTCGATCTGTTCACGGCTCATATCGGTAATATGAAAATTGCCCCTCGGCGTTCTAACGGTTTCACCCGTCAAAAGGCTGTCGGGGGTCGCTTCCGGCTGCTGCTTTTCAAGCTGCCCGTCCTTGTAGGAATATCCTTGCGCCGCGATTGCTTCAAGGGTCTTGCCCGTAACGTCGCCATAAATCCGCTTGTCTGCGTCAACCAGCATTTGCAAAGTGTCTTGTACGGTGTCGGACAAGGCTTGCTGCTGTTCGGGCGGCAGCTTGTCAAATACGGGGGTCTGCTGCTCCTGCAAAAACTCCGGCACTTGCTGAAAACCGATACTGTCTACATAGTGGGCGGTGTCCTCGTCGTTCTGATGAAGCACAACAATGTCGGAAACGGAAAGGCTATGCCCCTTAAAGTCGGCGGGGTGGTCGATATTAAACCTTTCCCAAATGTCGCCCAGCGTCATATCCTTTGTAAGCGGTGCAGTATAGACGAGTTCATAATTTACCCGGTCAATGGTAAGTCCAGCCGCTTGCAGACGGTCATAAGGCTCAAAGCGCAAGTCCCTTGTTTCGTCCCCGCGCTTTAACTGATAAATGGAAAAGGTATCGCCCTGCTCCTGCTCGGCTTGCCGCTGCTGCTGCAACTCGGTAAAATGCCCCTCAATCTCGGTAATGAGTTCCTTTGCGGTGGTCTGTATTGTTTCAAGGGACGCTTTTAACTCGGTCATTTCCTTGCCGCTGCTCCAACCAGCCACATAGCCGAAAGAGTAATCGGAAGTATCAAGGCCGAAATGCTGGCAAACCGTATAAGCGACGCTTTCCGCTTCTACCTCGCAGGTATGGCGGTCAACGCGGTTTTGCTGCTCCGGCGGGGCGTTTAAGTCTACGTCGTGCAGCTTCGCATGGGCGATTTCGTGAATGGCGGTCTTTACCGCCTGTAATTCACTCACGCCCTCTTTGATTGCAATACGCTTGTCGGTCAAACTGAAATACCCATTTGCGCCGTTTGTGATCTGCTCAAATGCAATCGGGACGGGGGACGCTTTTTCAAGGGCGGCGAAAAAATCCTCGTACTGCTCCACATCGGCAAGCAGCGGTTTAACGGAAAGGTCGGGAAACTCCTTGCCCTCGGTCTGCGAAATATCAAAGACGGTTATAACCTTAAAGGCGGGGACGGTGATTTCCTTTTCTTCCTTTACCACTTTTCCCTCGCGGTCAAGCATGGGCTTTCTCGTTTCGGGGTCGATTTTATCAACCAGCTTTTTCACCTTGTAGGGCGCGGGGGCAAAGATTTTAATGCCTTTCTCGCCTTTCTTTACATGGCGGTCAAACTCCTTTTCCCATTGACGGAAGCCCATTACCAAATTGCCGCCCTGCATAGCAATTAGGATAGTGTTATTCAAACTATAATCATGGAACTTTGACATAGCGGTTAGAAACTCTTTGTAGCGGTCGCTGTCAAAAATCGCCTGTACGCCCTGTTCCAAACGCGCGGTGATCTCCTTTACCTTTTCGGCGGGCTTTTCGGAAGTAAGGATAATGGGGACGACGGGGCGGGGCTGCTGCGGCTCTGCGGCCTGTGCGTCTGCTTGCTGCGTTTCGGCTGCGTCCATATAGGCTTTGTCCTGTTCGCCGCGCTCCGGCTGCGGGTAACTCATAATGCGGTATTCTTCCGGCACTTCGCGCCCCTCAAACTGACGCTCCCACTCGTCGCCGCTTTCCACGATATAGCCGTACTCGGTAAACGCGCCTTTTTCCTGCGCGGCAGCGTTCCTGCCAAAAGTAGAAAGGTCAATGCCGCCTTTCCATTCTTCGGGCATTTGTACCATGCCGGATTGATTTAAGTAATAGTCGCCCAAATCGTGGTAGTTATGTACTTCGGGGATATGGACGTAAAAATCCACGTTGTAGGTGAAGTCAATTACCTGTCCAATATTTGCAAGCCCGTTTTTCTGCTGCAAAGCTGCGTTCAGCTTGCCAACCTCGGCGGGGTCAAGCTGTTCGAGCCGCGCCGCAAGAAAATTGAGTTCGTCCACGTCGGCGGCGCATACCATTTCATAAGGCAAGGCAATATGTTTCTCCGGGTCGTCGGAAAAGCCGCGAATGGAAAAATCCTGCGGGTTATCGGCGGTAATGCCGACGCTCTGCATGGCTTCGTGAAGCTGCTCCTTTGTGGCGGGCATATCCAGCCAATAGCCGCTTGGGTCGCCCGCTTCAAAACGGCTGCGGTTGCCAATCATAATAGAAAACTGTTCGCTCATGTGTTCACGCTCCTTTTCCTGCCCGGTAGTTTCGGGGATAGCTGCCGCCTGTTGCTGCTGCTGCGGGGGTTCTTCGCCCTCTATGGTGTAGTCCGGCATGAGCATACCGTTTACTTTGAAATAGTCGGCGTACTCCTGCGGGATAGGCGGGGAGATTTCCGTAAACAAGCGGTCATACGCTTTGATACGCCCATTCAGATACTTTTCCATAGCTGCCTTGTCGGTGAAAACCTTTCTATCTTGTCCGGCAATCTTCGCTTGGGTTCTGCTTGGGCTGTTGGTGCGCACGCTCCATGTAAGCGTCCATGAATACGGGATAGATTTCTGCGCTTCTTTGTCGTAGCGGGTATTCTCGTAAATGTAGTAATTCATCTGATATACCCGGTTGCTGCGAATATGGCGGTTATGCTCGGTGGTCTGCCACTCGTTAGCGGTGTGCTGCACAACGGTTGTCCTTGTGTATTCAATCGCTTTGTCAAGCAAAAGCGTTTTGCCCGCCTGTTCCTCCCATGCGGCGGCGCGGCTTGAGAGATCGTTAAAAATCGCCTGTTCCGCTGCCGCGCTTTCCTCGCGCATGGCGTGTAGCTGCTCCGGCGGCAAGGAAACATAGGGGGCAATATCCCCGTCCTTTGCTTCAAAATATATCCGGCGTTCTATCCGCATGGTTTCGGCGGTTTCCAATTTGTCATGGTCGTATGAAGAATACGGCATATTGTTTCATCACGTCCTTTCTCGATTTTTAAGGGTTTGGGACTATCCCAACAAGCAAAATGCCCGCGCTCTCTATGGGAAGCGCGGGCATTTCTCGCAAACGGGTACTCGTTTGCTGTGCTTGCTATGTAGTTGTTTTTATCCGTAAACGCCTGTTTCTCTCGCTTTGGGCTTTCTGTCTGCGGCGTATCTTTGCCGCGCAATCGGGGCAGTATTTCGCCCGGTTGCTGCCCGCCGCAAACGTGCTGCCGCATACCGCGCAACGCTTCAAATCGGTTTCCCCGCTGCGGGTGATCTGTTCGCAAAGCTGCCTGTCGGCGGGTAATACCGCTTCGCGGAAATAGCGGCATAACAGCGAATAGCTGATACTCTGCACACACACGCAAGTTTCCCCGTCGTCCAGCAGCAGACAATTCCCGCAATCGTTGTTTGCACAAGCGGCGCGGGTCATTTTCTTTACGGCGCGGTATTGCTTTTCATCAAGCCTTATCATTTTCGGTTCTGCTCGACGCGGAAGTTTACATACTTGCCGCCTGTGTCGGCAAGCAGCACAACTCCGTCAAAGGTCTTTCCCGTCTTGGTCGAGTACATACCTTTGATTTTTACCTTTCCGTCTTTCAAAAGGGCGGCGGCAATCGCCTTTGTGAAAGCCTTTTTGCGCTGCTCAAAAAAGCGGTCATTCTTCCACATCACAAAGCTGCA
The DNA here is from genome assembly GCF_002160525.1 of Lachnoclostridium sp. An169. Classification (GTDB taxonomy): domain Bacteria; phylum Bacillota; class Clostridia; order Lachnospirales; family Lachnospiraceae; genus Mediterraneibacter; species Mediterraneibacter cottocaccae. The sequence goes on along the minus strand of NZ_NFKT01000027.1, from coordinate 37,597 downwards.
AGCCCTGTCGGAGCAGTAAAAGTTTTTCTTGCCCTCGTAAACCGCCGCGCCGCAACGGGGGCAAGTGCCGATTGCTTCCCGCTGCGGGGTAAACAGCTTCGCTTTATCCTCGGAAATCGCGGAATAGGTCTTGACAAGCCCCGCTGTCATTTCCTCAATCCCGCGCATGAAGTCGGCGGGGCTGTCGCTGCCCTTTGCAATCCCGGTAAGGCGCGTTTCCCATTCTGCCGTAAGCTGCGGGGACGTAAGGCTGTCGGGCAGGATAGCGGCAAGGTTATACCCGTCCTTTGTGGGGATTAGCTTTTTGCCCTTGCGCTCGGCAAAGCCCGCACTAATGAGTTTTTCAATGATACCCGCCCGCGTTGCGGTAGTGCCTAACCCTTTGCGCTCTGCGTCCTCCGGCGTTTCTTCCTTGCCCGCGTTCTCCATAGCGGACAGAAGCGTATCTTCGGTATATGCTTTCGGGGGCTGCGTGTAACACTCGGAGATCTCCGCTGCCGGATTGTCAAAGGTCTGCCCCTCGGCAAGCGGCGGCAAAACGGTTTCCGGCTCTGCGTCCTCGTCCTGTTCCTCGGACGCGGCGCGGGACAGCTTTTCAATCTCACGCCACCCCTCGCAAAGCGTCGTCTTTCCCTTTGCGGTAAAGGTATAACCGCCGCAAGAGATAACCGCCGTAACCGCTTCATATTCATAGGGCGCGGCTGCGGCGCAAAGCAGCTTCGCGCATACAAGGGTCATAAGTTTTGTTTCGCTGTCGGTAAGGGAAGAAAAGCCCGTTTTCAAAAACTCGGCTGTCGGCAAAATAGCGTGGTGGTCGGTTACTTTGCTGTTGTCGCAAACCCTTGTAAGGTCTGCTTGCAGCTTCACGTCCCGCATAAAGGGAAGCAGCGAACAAAGCCCGGTAATGAGTTCCTTTGTGCTGTCCTGCATATCGGAAGTGATATATTTGCTGTCGGTGCGGGGATAGGTCAAAAGCCGCTTTTCATAGAGGGCTTGCGCATAATCAAGGGTCTGTTTCGCCGTAAACCCGTACAGGCGGTTGGCTTCGCGCTGCAACGCGGTAAGGTCAAACAGCTTCGGCGGTGCAACGGTCTTTTTCTCTTTTTTGAGGGAAGTACAAACGGCTTGCGATTTCTCGCAAGCCGCTTTCATCTGCTGCGCTGCCGCTTCGTCGTTCAACCTTTCGGACAAAGCCGAAACACCGCCCGCGTCCAGACGGACAACATGATATTTTTCTTTCTTAAAGCTGCTGATCGCATAGTCGCGGTTTACCAGCATGGTAAGGGTGGGCGTCTGCACTCTGCCGACATTCAGCGTTTTGTGATAGAGGATAGAGAAAAGGCGGGTCGCGTTAATCCCGACAAGCCAATCTGCCTTTGCTCTGCAAAGCGCGGATTGATAGAGGTTGTCATAGCTGCGCCCGTCTTTGAGGTTTGAAAAGCCCTCGCGGATTGCGCTTTCTTCCATACTGCTAATCCAAAGGCGGGAAAAGGGCTTTTTGCAATTTGCCTGTTCATAGACAAAGCGAAAAATGAGTTCTCCCTCGCGCCCGCTGTCGCACGCATTGACAATCTCGGAAACGTCGCTGCGGTGCATAAGGTCTTTGAGTACGGAAAACTGCTGCTCCTTGCCGTTGGCAACGGTAAACTGCCAATCCTGCGGGACAATGGGGAGATCGTCATACTTCCATTTTCGGTACTGCTCGTTGTAGGTCGCCGCGTCCGCAAGGCTAATCAAATGCCCGATACACCAGGACACAAGGTAGCCGCCGCCCTCAAAATATCCTCTGCGCTTTTCATTCGCGCCAAGTACGGCGGCAATCGCCGCCCCGACGCTCGGTTTCTCTGCAATTACAAGTTTCATACTTTCTCGTCCTCCTGCTCGGTTTCTAATTCTTCCTCGTCCTCGTCGTCCTCGTCAAAATCGAGATCGTCAAGGTTGCTGCTGCCTTTTGCCGCGTCCTTTTTGGGCTTCATAATCTTAAAGTAATAGAACGCGCCGCCGCCCACTGCGGCAAGAAGCAGCACGACAAGCAGAATAGCACCGCCCATGCCGCCGCCTTTATCTTCCTCCGGCTCCGGCTGCTCGGTTTCTTCCGGCTCCGGCTCGGCTTCCTTGCCCGCGCACTCGCTCATATTGACGCTGCAAACGGGGCAATCGGTGTTGACGCTTCCGGCAACGCATTTTTCAGTACAGCTACAAGCGGGGGCTTCGGTCTGTTCGTCCTCCATAAGCTGCAAAAGGTCTTTTTCATCAACTTGATTGAGGAAATGGACGGTGTTTTCTCCGTCCTCGGCGCGGTCAATGATGATGTAAAAATAGTTTCCGTTTTTCGTAACGACGGTAATAAACTGCTTATCGCCGGACGCTTCGCCCGTTATGTCGTCCACAAGGCTCATGTTGCCCTCCGGCGTTAAGGGCTGCGGCTCATAGCCGCCCGTCGTTTCTTCCGGCTCGGTTTCGGTTACGGGGGTAGGCGGCTCGTCGCTCACATCACCGCCGCCCGCAAAAGCGGTAACAGAAAAGCCGCCCATGAGTACAAGGGCGGCAAGCAAAGCGGTAACGCTGCGGAACAGTTTTTTATGCTTCATCTTCGGTTTCCTCCTGTTCGTCGGTATAGTCTGTGTCCGGCTGCGGCAAAATGATTTCGCCGTTGGCATAGGCGGAGAGGAACGCGGCAAGCTGCGCCCCGTCAAGGTGTACCGCTTTCACCATTTGAACGATCTGCGCGTTTTCTTCCTCGATTTTCTGCGCTTCAAGGTCTTTCAGCCTTTTTTGGTATTCAAGGACTTTCGCCCTCGTTTTCTCAATATCCCTTTCGATACGGTCAAGTTTCGTGTTTGCCATAGAAATAAACTCCTTTCAAAGTCAGTTGTAATGTAGCCGCCCATAGGCGTAAAAATGGGATTGCCAATAGCTTGTATCAAGTTTTGCGTATTGTATCGGGTCGCCACAATGCAGCATGACGGGGCTTCCGTCCCCGTCCTCGCCAACGTAGATACCCACATGAGATACCCCCGGTGTGTCATATGTACCCGTAAAGAAAACCAAATCCCCCGGCTGCGGGTTGGAAACGCGGGTTGAAATGTTGTAAAGCCCCTGCGCCCCAAGTCTGCCCGTATTGTATAAGCCGCTGTTCGTCAGCACATAGCTAACAAAACCGCTGCAATCAAAAGAGGTTTCCGGGCTGCTGCCGCCCCACACATAAGGAAAACCGACATACTTTTCCGCTTCCTCAATGAGCCGCGCAAACTGTTCATCTTCCAGATAGGCGGGCGGGATTTCATAATCCGCTGGCGGGTTTTCATAGTATTTTGAAATATAGCCGGATTGCGGGAAAAGATCGGGTCTGTTTCCCAGCGACGACATATACATAGCGTACATGGATAGCTGTTCCTCGCCCATAATGTAAACGGGAACATGGGAGAGGTTGAAGTTTTCCAAATCCACATTGAGAATGTAATAGTTATAGGCTACTTCAACGTCGTATTCGTTGCCTTCGCTGTCCGTCCGCGTTTCGGTGCGGTAGCGTACCTCGACTTCCTCCGTAACCGTCAAGATATACTGTTTATCAAAGAGCATTTCAAGGGTGCTTTGCGCTTCATCGAGAGTAAACACGCCCTCATGCCAAGCGGAGAGGATAGAGATTAGCACATACGGGTCATGCTCGATCTCGTCAGCCGTTACCCGGTATTCGTCATAGCCGGGGTATTCGCTTTCGATGTTATCCAGCATATCCTGTAACTCGGCTTCCATAGCGACATACGCGCTTTCTGCGCCTGTAATATCCGCGTCCTCGGAGAGATAGGACGACGCAATCAAGCCGCTGCCGCTGTTGCCGCCGAACAGGGAACAAGAGGACAAGCCGCCGAAAAACAGAAGCACGATAAAGGCAATCCCGCCCACAATCAAACAGCCTTTCCAATGCCGGACGACAAAGAACGTCGCCCGTTTGGTTTCCTGCGCCGTTTTCTTCGCCGCCTTTGCGGTGGCTTCGGCGGTCTTTTTCACCTTGCCGCCCGTTTTCAACGCCTTTGCATACTGCTTTTTAATGCGCTGTTTTTGCCAAAAACGGGAAATCGGGTTGGAGTGCGCAAGGGCGGGGTTATCATGCAGCGCCTTTTGGTAGAGGAAATCGGCGTTTGCCTTTGCTGCCTTTTTCTCGGCTGCTGCCGCCGCCCGGTAAGGTTTCAGCTTATGGCTGCGTATGCCGCGTTTTACTGCCCGCGTCGTCATGCCGCCCGCTTTCTCGCCCACAAGTTCTATCCTGTGTCCGCTTTCCACACCGACGTTTTCTTTCTCCACCTCATAGATTTTTCCATGTACGGCGGCGTCCAATTCCTGCGCCGGACGGGATAACGGGTTATGACGCAACTTGCCGTTTGGGGGCTTATCCGTTTTTTCAAAAGCAAGGCGCGTCTTTGCTTTGCCTTTGGCTTCGTCAAAAACGCGCTCTTTTGTGATTTTGGTCTGTTTGGGGATAGCTGCCCGCGCTTTGTCTAAACGGTCAGCCGCCGTATCGGATTTTTTGATTGCCTTTTGCAGGTCCGGCGTTGCCCGTTCCGCTTCGGAAAACTGCAAGCGGGACGTATGGGTTTTAAGCTGTGCTGCGTCAAGGGTCTTTTTCTCCGCGCCCTTTTCAAAGTGGCGGCTAACCTCTGTGCTGATACGTTGGGTTGTCTTTTCTGCTGCTCCCGCTACGGGGGCTGAATAGTTTTCCTCCGGCGGTCTTTCGCTGATACTCGTTGTTTCGCCCGTCGTAAGGTTTTCCGCAATCGCCCCGTCGCGGGTCATTTTCTGCGTTACCTTGTCGGGGGCTTTTAATTCCTTGCTCAATGTTCATCACCTCCAATACGCTGTTTTGCAAGGGTGCAGTATTCGGGGTTGATCTCTATACCCACATAGCGGCGGGAAAGGCTTTTTGCCGCCGCTGCGGTCGTGCCGCTGCCTAAAAACGGGTCAAGCACAATCCCGCCGACAGGACAGCCCGACAAAATGCACGTTTCCGCAAGTTTGGGCGGGAACGCTGCAAAATGCCCGCCGCGATAGGAAGCTGTGTTGATCTGCCAAACGTTGCGGCGGCTGCGGACGGGGGAAATCATTTCGTCGGTGTATGCGCCTTTCCTGCGGGGACGGTTGATTTTCTGCGGCTGGTTTTGCCCCGGAACGGTAGCGGCATATTTGTTGCCTTTCCCAACTCCGCTTTTCAGCCGTACCGCCGTTGTGGGGGCTATCGGCTCGGCTACTGCTTGCCAATCATAGTAATATTTCTTTGACTTGGTAAGCAGAAACACATATTCATAGCAGCGCGTCGGTCTGTCCCGCGTGCTTTCCGGCATGGCGTTTCCCTTGTGCCAAATGATAGAACTGCGCAAATACCAACCGTCGCCCCGCAAGGCAAGGGCTACAAGCCACGGAATACCGATTAGGTCTTTCGGCTTGCAGCCGGGGGCGCGGTGGTTTACCGCCACTTGCTGCCCGTTCCTGCCTTTGGGGTATTTCGGGTCTTGGTGGTCGGCTTTGCTGCCTGTGCCGCAATAAGTGTCCGCGATATTCAGCCAACAAGTACCCTCCGGCGTAAGCACCCGCTTTACCTCATGGAAAACCGCCGTAATGCGGGAAACATATTCCTCCGGCGTTGCTTCCCGCCCGATCTGCCCGTCTGTGCCGTAATCGCGCAAAGCATAGTAGGGCGGGGACGTTACGCAACAATCCAAACAGTTATCCGGCAAGGTTTGAAGCACCTGCAAGCTGTCGCCGCAATAGATTTTATCCGTTTCTATCCTCATGCCGACACCTCGCCGGGCTTGGTCGTCATTACGCGGTAGAGTTCCGTATCTTTCGGGAAACGGTCAATAAAGGGCAAAATCACGTTGCCATAGAAGATAAGTCCCTCGCCCGCTTCGGAATGGGTTACATAGGTCATTTGCTGCTGCGAAATGTTAAGCTGCTTGGCAAGGATTTCCCGGTCGCCCTGGGCTTGGTTGAGCATATAGACAAAATCGCTGTTTTCAAAAACGTTTGAAACTTCTCTGCTCGTCAAAAGGTCTTTGACGTTCTGCGTGATACCTGTCGGAATACCGCCCCACTTGCGAAAACGCTTCCAAATCTCGACGGAATAGGCGGCGGTCTGTTCCTCTTTCAAGAGCAAATGAAACTCGTCGATGTAATACCGCGTCGCCTTGCCCTCGCTGCGGTTTACCGTTACTCTGTTCCATACTTGGTCTTGGACGATAAGCATACCGACTTTTTTAAGCTGCGTACCGAGTTCCTTAATATCAAAGCAGACAAGGCGATTATGAATGTCAACGTTTGTCCTGTGGTTAAAAATGTTCAAGCTGCCGTTTACATAGAGTTCCAATGCCGCCGCGATACGCTGCGCTTCCTTTTCCGGCTGCTTCTTGATTTCGTCGTAGAGGTCGCCCAAAATCGGCATATTTTCAGGCTTCGGGTCGGCAAGGTAGTTGCGGTACACGCTGATAACAGCGCGGTCAATCAAGGTCTTTTCAACAGCTTCCAGCCCGTTTTTACCGCCCATAATCAACTCACAAAAGGAAAGGATAAAATCGCTCTTTAAGGCTATGGGCGTGTCGCCCTCGCTGTAATTGAGGTTAATATCCATAGGGTTAATGTACTGCGTGCTGTTCTGCGAAACCTTGATAACCTGTCCTTTCAAACGTCCGACAAGGGGGTAATATTCGGCTTCGGGGTCGCAAATGATAATATCATCTGCCGTAATAAGAAAAGCGTTTGTGATTTCGCGTTTTGCAGAAAAACTTTTGCCGCTGCCCGGTGTGCCGAGTATCAAGCCGTTGGGGTTTTTCAGCTTCTTTCGGTCGCACAAAATCATGTTGTTGGAAAGGGCGTTTAAGCCGTAATACAATGCTTCGCCGCTTTGGAACAGCTCTTGCACCGTAAAGGGAACGAAAACGGCGGTGCTGCTGGTCGTCAAGCCGCGCTGGATATGGATAAGGTTTTCCCCCAACGGGATAGAGGACATAAGCCCCTGTTCCTGCCGGTAGTCAAGGCGGGTCAAAATGCAGTTGTATTTCTGTGCGATTGCCGCCGCCCCAAATACTTCGTTATCCAATTTCTGCTTGGTATCTGCAAGGTTTAAGACAAGCAGCGTGAGCAGAAACATTCTTTCGTTGCGGCTCTGCAAATCGCGGAGTAGGTTTTTTGCTTCCCCGCCGTAGGTGGCAAGGTCGGACGGAATAATATCCATGTCATAACCGCTGCGGATTGCTTTCTTTTGTTCTTCAATCTTCATGCGGTCAAGGTCGGTGATCTTGCGCTTAATCGTCTTGATTGCTTCGTTGTGGTCGATACTCTGAATGTGCAGATTGACGATAATCCCGTTTTCCGCGTCCATGAAGTCGGCAAGCATACGGTCGGAGAGTTCCGGCGCGACGATCTGCAAAAAGGAAACCGCACCAAACTTGCCGCCCATTTGAAACATTCGCCCGTCGCCAAATCGGAAAGAGGACGGGGCGATAAAGTCCTTGACGGAAAGCCCGCTTGCGGGTAGCCATTCCCACGCAAAGTTAAAGCGTTCCCCGTCCGGGTGAAAAATCCCATGCAGCACTTCAAGACGCTGTTTCCCGTCCAATACCCGCGCCGCCGCGCCGATCACCTTAAAATGGTTGAGGGTGTCCGTTTCAATGCGGGCAAGACGCGCCCGCGCCGATCTAATGTCCTTTGCTTCAACGGTAAAGGTGAGAAACTTGGTTTTGATAAGCCCGTTGTTTCCGCGTTCAAGCTGCGTCCTAAGCATTTCGGTGTATTCTGCTCTGATACTGTCGAAGTCGTCATTCTGCGGTGCAATCGTGATACTGTTCTTAAAATCGTCCTTGTTCGCATGGCGGCTGATTAGGGAAAGCTGCACGCTGATAGAAGCGTCGAACGAGTTATACATATCGCAAAGGGCTTCAAAAATGGCGGTTTTGTCGTCCGGCTGCGCAAGCTGATAATTTATATCCTCAAACTCAATGCACTTGGAATACCGCCCGTTTGCAAGGCGGCAAATCCCGTCCTTATACATTCGCTCAAACGGTATGCTGTCCTGCGCCGTATGGGGCTTCCCGTCGCCCTTTGCCTGTCGGATAAGGGTATCTATCTGTTTTCTTTCCTGTCGGGAAAGTTTACGCTTTTCGTTTTGGGTGTTTTTCTTTTCCTTTGACAATCGCCCGTACCTCCTTATCTAATTGCTCTTGCCGCGCAAGGGCGGCATAAAAATTGTTGGTCTGATAAGGTCGCTCTTTGGGGCGAAGAAACTTCACTTCCACAAATTGCCGAATAATCACTTCCAGCGGTTGCCCGTTTTTCTCGTACATGGCAAGCAAAAACATAGGCAGCATGGCAAGCACCATGCACAATGCCGCTGCGCTCGTTCCAACGCTGCCTTTTACCAAAAAGAACAGCGGCAGTCCGATTGCCACCGCCGCGCTGAAACAAATTAGCTGTCGTTTCGTAAGGTTGAACATTACCTTGCTTTTGATTTTTGTTAAGTCCTTTGGGACGGTTACATACGCCATTTCATACCTCCTTTCTGCCCGGAATGTAATCTTCAAAGCGGGGAACAGCATAGAAAAGCCGCTTGTTGTTTACCCATCGTTGCAAATGGCGGGTAACAGGCGGGGCGGTTGGACGCTCGTAAATCATCACATACGGGTCAAAGCCCATAGCCCGCAAGGTGTTCACGCGGTATAAATCCTGTTCGTGAGTGCTGCCGTAGTTGGTAAGAACATACACGCGCCGCTGGCGGCTGCTTTTAATGGCTGTCAAATCCAAAAAACGTTGGAAATACCCGGTCAAGTCCTCGTCGGGATTATCCCATGCAAAATGTACCGCTTTTATCCGTACCCGATTTAACAGGCTGACATTATCCCTGTTCACAAGGCGAATATCCAGCCCTTGCGAAAAATCCACCCATGCGCGGCTTCGTATAAGCTGCTCAATGAGATTTTCATGGTCGGGACAGGCAAGCAGATTAGCGTCCATGATTTTTATTTCCGGCTGCCATTTCCAAAACTCGGACAAATCCGCAACCTTAACGCTTTTGCGCCCCTCTTTACCGCTGACAATGCAAAACCCGCAATTTCTCGGACAACCCCGGCTTAAAAAGCCGTAGGCAATCCCGAAAAACTGCGGGTAGATAGAATAATCCGGGTAACTGTGTTCCACTTCCGGCGGCAAGCGGTTTTTCGTGTCGTAGCCCGTACCGCCGAAAATAACCTGTTCCGCGTTGGTAACGGTTATCGTGTCTTTGGAATAGGTGTCCGTAAAGACGCGGCTTTTATATACAAGGTCGTACCGCCCCTTTGCGTTCCACCATTCCACCGTATGCCCCTTTGCTTTATGATACGCGGATAGCTTCATCAAGCAGAGGTTGGGGAAATTATGGCTGTCAACGTCGATTAAGCCGATTTTCAAATCATAACTCACCCCCTTAATGTGCCGAAAAGACGCTCTTTGCAAGGCTCCCCGTTTTGAAAAGGGTAAAGCACAAGAGGACGGTATAGCCCATGCAAGCCCAGATCGCGCCGGAAATGTCGTCGGTTGCTGCGATTGTCTGTATCAAGACCGCATAAATGCCCACGCACACCAAAATCAAAAACGCCTGAAAACCAAGCGCAAGCAAAGATTTTAAGTAATTCTGTCCCATGCTGCCCCATTCGTGATTTACCATTGTTGCCATAGGGATAGGGGCAACGCTCGTTACAAGATATATTTCAATCATGCGCCCATACACCACAAGCATAATGCAGATTGACAGGGCTTTCATGGTAAGCCCTACAAAGAGGGATTGAAACCATAACCCCAAAAGACCGCCCACGCTCATAGCGTCGAGTTTTGCTTCAATGTCGGTAATGACGGTGGTAACGTCTATGCTTGTATCGGATATGATAACCCCCGCGCTCTGATTGACGACGCTCTGCGTAACGTCGAAAACTCCCATGACGATGTTCCAAGTGTTTGTTACCAGCAGCACCGCAACAAAGGTCTTAAAAATCCATTTGAAGAAAATCCAAGTGTCGAGATCGTGCAGATTGTTTTTTTCAATTACAATCTGGATTAGTTCGTAGCACATGACAAAGGTAATGATAACGCCCGCAATCGGTACAATGACATTTTCCGAAAGGCTGCGTATCATGTTGAATATGCCCGCGTTCCACCCGGCGGGGGTCGTGCCGACTTGCGTTGCGATTTCTCCAACCTCTGTATTTACGCTGTCAAACAAGCCGGAGAGGTTCGATAAAATCCCGTCTGTCAAAATGCCACGAAACCAATCTTCAATCATCTGCCATATCAAAAGTTAATCCCTCCTTTCCCGCGCCCTCCCGTTTCCGAGAGGGCGCGGCGGGTGGTATTTGTTTTAGGCATTATCCAAAAAGTTTGGAAAGAAGCGGAACAAGGGTGCCGCCGATCAAAGCGACGCCGCCGCCCGCCATGAGCTGCTTCATGCCCTGGCTTTTTACTGATGTGCGATAAAGAAGTAATAGAAGTGTAAAAAATTTTGCCGTTCCTATCCGGCACTTGCGCATTGTGTCGGATAGGTCGGGCGGTTATTCGGGCAAGTCCACCTTGCCAACAAAAGAATAATAAATCTCAATGTCCTGTCTGCGGGTCTTGTTCTCGTCATAGCTGCACTCATGCACAACGATTTTCTCTACAAACTCCCGCAGCAGAGTAGGGGTAAGTTCTTCAAAGCTGGTATGCCGCCGGACAACATTCATAAACTTTTCTGCGTTCACGGTGGCTTCCTGTGCTTTGGAAAGCTCCGCTTGAATAGCAGCGGCTCTTTCTTTCAGCTCCCGTTGCTCTGCTTCATAGTCTGCCGACAGCTCTGTGAAACGCTCGTCTGATATGCGCCCGGTCACGCTGTCCTCATACAGCCGCTTGAAGATAGCGGATAACTCGGCTATGCGTTTCTCGGAGGCTTCCAGTTCCTTTTTCTTGGCGGCGTTCCTGCGTTTGCCCCCGTCCTCGTTCTGCTCAATCAAGAGTTTCATAAACCGGGCTTCATGCTTTGCCGCATAGCTGGTCACTTTCCGCAGATTGGAGAGTACACCAGCGGTCAAGAGGTCGGTGCGGATAAAGTGCGCCGTACAGTCATGGGTGCGTTTCTTGTAGTTGCCGCAGATATAACAGTCCTGCTTGCGCTTGTCCGTCTGGTATCGCTGCTGATACATCACGCTGCCGCAGTCCGCACAGAACAGTATGCCGGAGAACAAACCCACTTCATCATAGCGGTTTGGGCGTTTGCGCTGTTTGCGAAGCTCCTGCACCCGTTCCCATGTTTGGGTGTCTATGATAGGCTCGTGGTGGTTCTCGAAAATCACTTGCTTTTCCGGGGGATTTTCTACACTGTGCTTGACTTTGTAAGAAAGTTTTTCTGTCTTGAAATTTACCAGACAGCCTGTGTATTCCCGGTTTTCAAGGATATGCACTACGGTATTGGTCGCCCACTTGCACTCATAGCCGGGGTGGTAGCGGCGGGTGCTGCCCGTCCTGCGGTATTCAAGCGTTCCCGGCGTGGGGATTTGCTGCTCTGTGAGCATACGGGCTATCTTGGTCGGACCATTCCCGGCAAGACAGAGGTTGTATATCTGCTTGACTACGGGTGCAGCTTCCTCGTCAATAATGAAATTTTCATCCTCGTCCATGAGGTAGCCATACACAGGCTTGCTTGTGATGGGCTTGCCATTCATGCCTTTTGAGCGTTTTACTGCTTTGATTTTCTTGCTCGTATCTCTCACCAGCCATTCGTTAAAGATATTCCGCAGCGGGGCAAAGTCATTGTCGCCCTGTGCGCTGTCCACTCCGTCATTGATAGCGATGAAGCGGACACCTTTCTGTGGGAAAATCATTTCCGTGTACATTCCCACTTGCAGGTAGTTTCGCCCTAACCTCGACATATCCTTTACGATAACTGTCCCGACTTTTCCGGCTTCAATGTCCGCAAGCATGGCTTGAAAACCGGGTCTTTGAAAGTTCGCACCAGAATAACCGTCGTCCGTGTACCAGCGCAGATTGGAAAAGCCGTTCTGCTTTGCATAGGTTTCAAGGATACGCTTCTGATTGGAAATGGAATTGCTTTCGCCTTGCAGCTCGTCCTCATGGGATAGTCTTGGGTAAAGGGCGGTAATTGGTTGTTGGTTGGTCTGTCTTAACATAAAATCCTCCGTTTCCGACAGCCAGCCCCACTATTCCGTACCTTGATTGTACCACATGGGGCGGCTGTCTGTATAGCGGCAAAAGCGTCAAATCTGCTTCTTTATGGTCGGTCAAATCGCCGTTTTTTGTGTAGCAGCTTCCGCTTCCAGCACTTTCATCATCTTGTCGGCTGCGGTGTCGGTTGCGCCCTGCTTGAAGAAGCCGGAAACGGTAAGGACGGAGTTGCCCATGCGGATTTCCGTCACACAGTCCGGGCGGCGGTCTGTTTTGGTGGTGCTTGTCTGTTTCGTTTCTGTCATAGGCTCTCCTTTCGCTGCTTCATCAGTTGCTTTAAGCGTTCCAGCTTTTCCTGTGCGGTTTCCTTTCGGAAGTTGCTGCCCGTGAAGCGGACGGGGGCGCACATGGAAGTCAGCCTGTCATAGATACGGGCGTGGGGCGTGTCCTGCGGGTGCTGCAATTCCTCCAGCGTGAGGTTGGTCGTGGCGATCAGCGGCTTGCCGCTTCGGTAACGGCTGTCAATCACGCTGTAAACCTGTTCCAGCCCGTATTCTGTTCCTCGCTCCATACCGAAATCATCAAGTATCAGCAGAGGGTAGCTGCAAAGGCGGGAAATATATTCGTTCCTGCCCTCAAAGCTGGCGGCAAGGTCACCCAGTATCGTTGCAAAGTTTGTCATGCAGACGGCAACCTCTTTTTCCATAAGGGCGTTGGCGATACAGGCGGCAAGGTAGCTTTTTCCCGTCCCCACGCCGCCCCAAAACAGGTAGCCGATATTTTCAGCCTGCATGGTTTCCCAGCTCTCCACATAAAAGCGGGCGGTTTCGGTCTGCGGGTTTCTGCCGTTGTCATGCTCAAATGTCCAGTTCCGCATAGCAGGGTCGGTAAAGCCCCGGCGTTTCAAGTCCTCCACTTTTTCAAGGTGCTTCTGTCGGCTTTCGGCGGCTTGCTGCTTTTCACGGGCTGCCCGCTGGCAGTCGCACTCTGCCGGGTGGCGGTCACGCCCGAAACAAGTCTTTCCCTCTGCAAAATAGGCTTCTTTGGGCGTATGGCACTTACCGCAGTATAAAAGCCCGTCCTCGCCTGTGTAGTCCTCCGCTTCGGCGGTAGTGGCTGTAATGTCCGTAATCATAGCTTCAATTCCGTTTTTCATAAGCTCTCGCCCTCCTTGCATGAATAATCGGGTATGCCCTGTTTCGGGGCAGCCTTGCCTTTGGCAGCGTCCTCCTGCGCCCACTTGTAAATGGTGGCTGCATGGCTGTGGTACTGTTTCCCGGTGGAAGCGATATGGCAGGAAAGCCGGTCAATATAATACTCCCACTTGTCGGGCAACTCTGTTTTTAGCCCGGAAAGCTCTGTATCGGTCAGTATCACATTGTTGTATCTGCCATAAGCGGCGGGGGCGGGGTGTCCCGTTTCTCCCTCTCTCTCTTTTTCTATCTCTATCTCTTTCTCTAACTCTATCTCTATCTCTGGTGGACGAATGTCGGACAAATGTCCGCCTTTTGTCCGGGGCGGTAAAAGTGCCTTGTTTTCCAGTCTTGCAGCCCGTTTCCGCTCGGCTTCGGTAGAGGACTGTCCTATCATCAGCTCAATGTCGGTCATATAGAAAGCCCCGCTGTCAAGCTGCTCCACAAGCCCCAACTGCCGGAAAATCTCTAAAGCCCTCTCAACCGTCCCTATCTGGTGGCGGGTCAGTGTCGCTATCATCTGCGCTGTGTAGGGGATATGCTCGTCAAGCTGCAATTTCCCGCCGTTTTTCAGCGATTTTAAGTACAGCTTCAAGAGGATATTGGAGTATAAAATCCCGTCTTTCATATCTTCCAGCAGCACAATGGAGTCGCTGTCAAAAAAGTTCTCTTTCAGCTTGAGGTAGTAATACTTGCGGTTATCTGCCATTGTCCCTGTCCTCCTTTTTCCGGCGTTTGGAGTAGTAGTGGGGGCAGAGTATGATAACCGCCCGGAAGCTCTGCTTGCAGCTATGGGTACAGCCCCGGCAGAGGTCATTGTATGTGATACGATCGCAGGTGGAATTCCCGACTTTCACTTGCCGCAGGAAAAAAGACCATTCCAGCCGCCGTTTCTTGCTCATTCTTGGCATGGGTGCGCTCCTTTCTGCCGTTTCCGCTGGTGTGGCGGTATCGGCGGTAATTCTGTATCATCTCGGTATCATTTTCGGGTTTTTTCTGCCCTATAAGCCCGTTAAAAAATCCTTTGGTATTTGCGGATAGGGTACGGGGCAGCCCCCTTGTTCTGTATAGGTTCGGGTACATTTTGGGGCGGTTTTTATCGTTCCTGTTCCTGCCTTTTCACAGGCTTGCGCTCCCGGTGTAAAATCTGGTCGATATTGCCCTTGACAGTCTGTAAGCGGCGGTATTCCTCCCGTTTTGCCCGGTAATCGTTGTAGCCGCTGTTTTTCTCTTGGATAAGGGTTTCAATCTCTGCTTGCAGGGCTTTATAGCTCGGCAGCTTGGAAATGCCGTTTTCCCTGAAATAGCGGGCGGCTGCGTCTGCTATGATAAAGTCGCTTTCGTACTTCTGACGGTAGGCTGCTTTTGCTTTGGCGTTTTTCTGCTGTTTCAGCCCGTCCCGGACAGGGCGGGTCTTGGAATAGGCAAGCACCTGCCGTTGCAGCTCCTTTTTCCCGTTCAGCGTCTTTTCCATCTGCTTCAGCTCTGTAAGGCTTTCCCGCATGGCGGTATAGGCGGCAGAACAGGCTTCGTCCAGTTCCTCCGGGGAAGAAAAGCCGTACTGCTGATAGGCGGTAACGGTAGCTGCCATTTGCTTTAGGTTGTGCTTTGCCGCCCAGCGGTCATAGCCCACGCCCTTGCCCTCGGCTCGCTTGGCTTCCCGGTCAACCATGCGCTGCAAGGTGTTGTCTGCCGGGGTGGTTTTTGTGGTTTTTTCCCCTTGTGACAGCTTTTTAACCGCGGCAGGGTATTCGAGTATGGCTTTGCTCTGTTCGGCGGCTCTGTGGGCGTTCTGCGTAAGCAGGACAAGGACAGCAGCCTTGTCAAAATCGTCCCCCAGCTTCCGGGCTGTGATAGGCTTTGTCCTGTCCGGCGTGAGGTAGGAAAGCCGCCCCCGGCTCTCCTTGACGGTCACACCCTCCCGCAGCAAAAGGGAAGAAAATTCGTCAAAGCTGCCAGCTTGGGAAAGTGCCTGCCGTATCGTCCGGCGCAGCTTCGCCTTGTCCGTTTCAAACTTGGTGGGCTTGGTCGGCTGTCCTGCGGCTTCTCTGACAGCGTTCTCTTTATCAAGGGCAAGCTGTCCTTTCTTTGCCGCCCAGTATTCCCGTTCGGTTATCCGTTCCTTGCTGCCGCTTAGGAGGTCGATTTGGTAAAGCCCCTCCCGGTGGCACATCTCCATGACTTCACTCTTGAAATATTCCATAGCGGCGTTGGTGCAGCGGTGCTTGCAGCCCTCCCGTGTGTCGGCTGGTCTGTCCATGTAGGGCAGAAGCGGGACTTCATAAATCCGCAGGGAGTTGATGACGATATGCACATGGATATTGCCGCTGTGGTTATGCCCGTCCGGGTGGGTGCAGACTAAGGCTTGGTGTCCGGGGAAATGCTCTTTACAGAACTGCTCGCCCAGCTCCTGCGCCCGGTCTACGGTCAAGCCGTTGTCTGTCCCGTCCCGTGGGTCAAAGCTGATGATATAGTGGTGGCTTTTCACATCTTCCCGTTTTTGGTTTTTCTCATAGCGGAGATTAGCCCGCATACAGGCAACAGCGAAATCCTCGCCCCCACAGTTGAGGGAAGAAATGCGGTAATCCTCCCTCGGTATCAGCCGCCCGTTTTCATCAAGGGTGGGCTTCATGGTAAACTCGTCATGCTCAAATGTGAGATAGGCTTCCGCTGCGCCATAGTCCGCATTTTTAGAGCTGATATGTTTGAATGTTGCCAACAGCGTCACCCACTTTCTGCAAGACTTCAAACTTTAGGGCAGCAAGGTCGGAAACCGCCGCCCGTACCTCCCCGGCAAGCTGCGGGTAGGGGCTGTGCCACTCGTTCAGCGTCCGGGCTATCTGGTTTAAGTTGCCGCCGATCCTGCCGTATTCGGCGGTCAGCTTCCCGACAGCGGCAAGCAACTCGTCATTGACGGGGGAAACGGTTATGATGGGGCGTATGGCTGCCCCGGTTATGGCTTGCCGGATAAACTCGGCTTGGCTCATGTTGTAAGCAGAAAGCCTTTCCGCAAACTCGGCGTATTCTTCCTCGGTCATGCGTGTCTTGACTACCCGGCTGCGGTGCGGCGTGTTATATCGTTTTCGCATGGTAAAACCTCCTTCGGCTGTGCGTGGTGTCCTCTCACTAATAGGAGAAAAACAGGGTGTAAAGCGGAACTGTTTTTGAAAAATCCGAAAAATTATTTTGAGGGATTTTCCAGCGGCGTAAGCCGCATAAGCAGGGTTTGGGGAAGGCACTCCCCAACAAGATTCCCGCAGGGGCAAAATGAGCGATAAGCGAATTTTGGTACTGCGGTAGAATCTTGCTCTGAAAAACTCCGGCGTTCCCCGGCTTCCGTACTTTCCGCTAACAAGACGTTTCAAAAGGGCTTTGCTACCCGCTATTCCGGCATATCTTGAAAATTTTCCTTTCACTACCTACAACACCACGCAAAGCAAAATGGACGGAGATTTTTAGAATTTCCCCTTATTCCCTACAACACCACGCAAGCCGAAAAAGGCGGACAATGGCAGTATTTTTTTCTTTGATACCCTCCACGGATAAGTAAGGGATTTTGCCAACTGCGGCGGCAATTTTCCCTTTTGTTTTTTCATACTGGGGATTTTCAAAAATGCCAAACAGGAACGAAAAAAAGCAGCAAATCTGTTGAATAGATTTACTGCTTTCTGGTTGCCGGCGAAGCGGCGGTTATTCAGTTGTAGGCGGTAGGGCTATCTCCCAAAGCGGAACTTGAAAATAGCTGTGAGAAGCGTCTGGGTGATGTAGTCCTCTGTATCTTGGTCTACCCGTCCATTCACACGGGCGGCACATTGTATGCGGCGGCGGTAATACTGCAATACAGTTCCCACCGCTTCCGGCTCCCCGCTGGTGGCTTGGACGATTGTTTCATAGGGGAGAAGCCTATTATTTCTCATATGCCATTCCCTCCATTTCCGCTTGGAGCTGCCGTAGGACTTTTCGGATATGGTAGCCCGCTGTGCTGCGGCTGCGCCCGTACTGTCTGCCAATTTCGTGCTGTGGAATACGCTTGAAAAAGGACAGGTAAATCATTTCCCGCTCCCGTTCGTCCAGCCGTGACAGGGCTTCCGCAAGTAAGCCGCTGCTGAAAATGACCGTATCGCCGCAAAGGGTAAGTATGTATTCCTCGTCCGGCTCCGGGGCTTGGAAATATTCATCTGTCGTGCCTAAAGGGTAGTGCTTTTCGTCTGTGAGGTATTCAAGGGATATTTCTCTTTTGTGCTTCCTGCTCCGTGTCCTCGCTGCGTTGATCGTTGCATTTCGGATAACGACTTTGCAAAAGGCATGGAAAGTGTACTCGATATGTTCCCGATATTCTTCTGTACAGGTCATGGAAAATCCCCCTTTCCTCCCAAAAGGGCTGTCGCTCCTTGACTGCCTAACTGCAAAACCGGGCGGGGCTGTCAACGGCGGGCGAAGCCCGTTCATCTTGACCGTTGACTGGCTCGGCCAGGTTTGCTATTTATCCGGCAAACTTGAATTTATTTTAAGCTATCACGTTTTACCTTTTTAAGCCTTACTATCATTACCATAGGAATTTCTTTGTTGTTTTTGAAACATTCTTCATAAAATCCATCAATGACAAATCCAGCTCTAAAACAAAGGTTAAAAATATCTTGTATGGAACGATGATAATAAATCTGCTCCTCCGGTTGCCCTTCAATCGCTATACCATAGTAACTGTGCGGTGTCATATATTTTTCAGTCAACGTGATAAAACAAGGGTGTTGCGTTGCAAAGACAAAAATTCCGCTTTCCTCCAACAGTTCATAAACAGCCATAAGAAGTGGTTCAATATCCGTAATATCCATAATTGCCATATTAGAAACTGCTTTCGTAAAGGCTCGATTTCTTTTTAATTCTAATATACTTTCTCTATTGGTCGCATCCGCTACACAAAATTCAATTTGTTTTGCATATTGTGATTGCCGTCTTTTAGCCAATTCTATCATTTTTTTGCTGTAATCAAAAGCGACAATCGAAGCGCCTCTTTGTGCAAGATACGAAGAATAATTTCCATTGCCACACGCAATATCCAAAATGTAATCCGCAGGATTAGGAGATAGAAGTTCCGTTACTTTGGGACGCACTACCTCTCTGTGAAATTCATTAGATTTGTCACCCATTGCATTATCCCAAAATTGTGCGTTTTTCTCCCAGATTTTTTTACTTTCCTCTGTTCCCATGTTCTCTCCCACTCCCAAAATTTGCCTTTTTGCTTCCATTAAATCTTCCTTACTATATTCCATTGTTACCCTCCATAACTTCTGATTGTTGCCGTCTTGACTATTATGTATCTTTTCTTTCCAAAATGGTATAGGCTTTTATTTTTATAATGCTGCAAAACTTTTCTTCTGTAAGGTATTCAAAGGATATTTCCCTTTGCCGCCGCTATTGGAAAGCCAAAAGCAGCGGCTTTTTTACGCGATATGACCGAAAAGTCTAGAAAGCAGGATATGTCATCATTTGTCATTTCTTCTCAATGTAATAACTGCATGGCATATCAAGCCAAATACAAGAGAAAAACAGCCACCGCCAAATAGTGATGCTCCCCACCCTGCACCCGACATTGTCATAAAACCGCCAACAAAGAAAATACCAATGCCAAGAAATATCCCGACACCATAAAAAAGTCCAATTGCCATATCATACTTATTAAATTGTCGTTTCTCTTTTTTTTCACATGTTTCCATTTTTGTTATTACCTCCTTCGCAAAATCGTCCATGTGGACTCCAAAAAGAAAACAAATTTTTTTCAACGTATTTAAATCGGGTTCATTAACATCTCTCTCCCAATTCGATAGCGCCTGCCGGGTAACATTCAATTCCCCAGCCAGTTCTTCCTGTGTCATTCCCGATTGTGTTCGCAGATGACGTATTTGCTTTCCTGTTGTAATATCCGTCTGTTTCTGGTTCAAAATGGTTCCTCCTCTCTGATGCTGATTTTATCAATATACGATACATTTATGCAGACAACACCACGGATCGGCTTTTGGCTGGACAATTCCAATCAAACACCACAGCAGACAGCAGAAACCATTCTGAACACCAGGAAGCCGGTATGATTGTTACATATAAGGGGAAGAAAAATTTCTTTTAAGTACTTGCTTTCCTAAAACTGATGTGATATAATAGCTTCATTCCAGAAAAGGAGTAAAAAATATGCGGCAAGGTATTCTTAAATAAAACTATAATCAAATAGTGGGAACAAAGAATTATGATAGCTCCTTTTGTGGGGGCTTGGTTTTTTGTACCCAATTTAAGAATACTTTTGCCTTATCAATTTTGACATATTCAAAAAACAGCAATCACAAATAGGTGTATGCTGTATATGTGTATGTCCGCAAATTAGAATCCCCAGTGGTAAAAGTATTTTACTGCTGGGGATTTTTATGCCCTTTGGGGCTGTAAAGGGAGGACAATCACATGAAAATAATCAATATCGGCATTCTGGCCCATGTAGACGCAGGAAAAACTACATTGACAGAAAGTCTGCTATACACCAGTGGAGCGATTGCGGAACAGGGAAACGTGGATAAAGGGACCACAAGAACAGACACTATGATTTTGGAACGGCAACGGGGAATTACCATTCAGACAGCGGTTACTTCTTTTTATTGGAATGATTATAAAATCAATATCGTGGACACTCCCGGTCATATGGATTTTTTAACCGAAGCATACCGCTCTTTATCTGTCCTTGACGGAGCTGTTTTAGTCATTTCAGCAAAAGACGGCGTACAGGCACAAACCCGTATATTATTCCATGCGCTTCAGAAAATGGACATTCCGACAATTATCTTTATAAATAAGATAGACCAAAATGGGATCGACCTGCAGTGTGTTTACCAAAGCATTAAAGATAAACTTACCAGTGATATGATTGTCATGCAGGAGGTTTCCCTGTCGCCAAAGATAACCATGACCGATATTTCTGATTTAGACAAATGGGATATGATTATTTCCGGAAGCGATGAACTATTAGAACGATATGTTGCAGAGGATTCTTTGGATATACAGGAATTACAATATGAAAAGTGCAAAAGAACCAGATGCTGCTCTTTGTTTCCTGTTTATCATGGGAGTGCAAAAGACAATTTAGGAACAGAAAAACTGATTGAAGCGATTATAGAAACTTTCATTACAGAAACGGACGATATTCAGTCTGAATTATGTGGATATGTTTTTAAGGTTGAGTATACAGAGCGGAAAAAACGGCTTTCTTATTTACGCCTGTATCATGGGACGCTCCATTTACGGGATACCCTGCTGCTGTCAAAAAAGGAAAAAATAAAGATTACAGAAATGTGTATTCCGTCAAATGGTGAAATCGTCCCGGCTGACCATGCCTGTCCGGGAGAAATTGTTATTTTAGCTGATGATACTTTGAAACTGAACGATATCCTGGGAAATGAAAAACTCCTGCCTCACAAAACACGGATTGATAATCCCATGCCATTACTTCGGACAACGGTAGAGCCGCAAAAGCCGGAGCAAAGGGAAGCCCTGTTAAATGCCCTCGCAGAGATTGCTGATACAGACCCTCTTTTGCATTTTGACATTGATACTGTTACCCATGAGATTATGTTATCTTTTTTGGGAAAAGTACAGTTAGAAGTTATTTGTTCGCTATTAGAAGAAAAATATCATGTGGGCGTGGCTATGAAAGAGCCTTCGGTTATTTATCTGGAAAGACCGCAAAAAAAAGCGAGCTGCACGATTCATATTGAAGTGCCGCCGAATCCGTTTTGGGCATCTATTGGTTTGACTGTAACACCGCTTCCTGTTGGAAGCGGAACACAATATAAAAGCGAGGTATCTCTCGGCTATTTAAACCAAAGTTTTCAAAATGCCGTCATGGAGGGTGTGCGTTATGGAATGGAGCAGGGCTTATATGGCTGGGGAGTGACAGACTGCCAAATTTGTTTTGATTATGGAGTTTATTACAGCCCGGTCAGCACCCCCGCTGATTTTCGTTTTCTTGCGCCTGTCGTGTTGGAGCAGGCATTGAAAAAAGCAGGGACACAACTGTTGGAACCATACCTTTCCTTTACCCTTTTTGCACCGCAGGAATATCTTTCACGGGCTTATAATGATGCACCAAAGTATTGCGCAATCATTGAATCAACCAGACTTGAAAAAGATGAAGTTATTTTTAAGGGTGAAATCCCTGCCCGTTGTATCGGTGAATATAGGAATGATCTGAATTTTTATACAAATGGAAGAAGTGTCTGCATTACAGAATTAAAAGGGTATCAGGAAACTTCCGGCGAGCCTGTATTTCAGCCACGCCGCCCGAACAGCCGTTTAGACAAGATCCGGCATATGTTTCAGAAGATAATGTAACGTCTTGCGCAATGCAAGCGTTCATTGCTGGCTATTGCGAAATATCCCAGAAGGCCGGCTCCCAAGGAGGAAACGTCAATGATCCTGCCTTCAGTGATTATACCTCTATATTTTGTCTGGTGCATTAAGGAAACCTCAGACACGGTAAATATGTCCTATAACTTCTGATGGAGGGGGAACTCCTCCTTCCGTTATATCTATATAGATTTATTAGATTGGACTTTGTAACTATTAACCAGTAGTCGTTCTTGACTACACCATTATTATACTAGGAGAATGTAACTTCATGTTTGCTAAAAATTCAAAGGCATATTCTGTCTACCTGCTGTTCCGATTTGTCTGTTCCCTGGCGGTTTCTATGTCCACAGTGCTTTCCATCGTGTACCACCTGGAGGTGGTGCAGCTGGATGCTTTCCAGCTTGTCCTGGTAGGGACGGTTCTGGAGACCTCCTGCTTTCTGTTCGAGATACCCACCGGTGTGGTGGCGGATTTGTATAGCCGTCGGCGCTCGGTGCTGATTGGAATGTTCCTCTACGGCCTGGGCTTTCTGATGGAGGGTGCGCTACCGTGGTTCGCGCCGGTTCTGCTGGCCCAGGTTGTCTGGGGTTGCGGTGATACCTTCATCACCGGCGCTCTGGAGGCGTGGATTGCCTCGGAGGAAGAGGACAAACCCATAGACAAGGTGTTCCTGCGGGGCAGTCAAATGGGGCAAATCGGCGGCGTTCTGGGCGTGGTGCTGGGCACACTGCTGGGAAACATAAACCTGCAAATGCCTGTCATCTTGGGGGGCAGTTTGTGCTTGTTGTTGGGGCTGGTGATGGTTCGCATCATGCCAGAAACCAACTTCTCCCCTGCTATTGAGGAACGGCAGGGCTTGCTTAAAGACTTTGTCTGCCTGTTCAAGCTCAACCTGGGCTTTGTGAAAGGCGCACCTGTGTTGCTGGCGCTCTTAGCAATCACACTATGCGGGGGACTTGCCAGTGAAGGCTTTGACCGGCTCTCCACCGCTCATTTTCTGGATGACACGGTAATACCCGTTATCGGGCCGCTGAACAGCGTCACTTGGTTCGGTGTTATCAGTCTTATCGGCAACGGCTTAGGTATTCTGGCTTCTCAGTTGCTCATCGCCCGCATGGAGAAAAAAGGGACTGTCAGCCGAACCAGTGTGGTCATGTCCACCAGCGCCGGGTATATCCTGTGCCTGGTTCTCTTCGCGGTGGGGCGGAGCTTTTGGTTCATGTTGTTGGTGTTCCTGCTGGCGGGGCTTATGCGCACCATCAAGGAGCCTGTGCTGGCCGCCTGGATGAACGACCATGTGGATGAGAAAATGCGCGCCACAGTCTTTTCCACCAGCGGACAGCTGGACTCTTTCGGGCAGATCATCGGCGGGCCTATTGTGGGGCTGGTAGCCCAGCAGGTGTCCATACCCTGGGGGCTGGTCTGTACCGCTTTCCTGCTGTTGCCCGCGCTGTTCTTAGTGCCGGTGGCGGGAAAGAAGCGGGATTGATATGGCATAGTTAAGTTTACTGACGAGCGGGAGATTACTTCCGCTCGTCTTCATTTAGTAGCGCAAAATTTGAGGACTCTTTATTTCCTTATTCGGTATAGCGGAGGCGGCTGTCAATTCGACATAATTTTCTTGTGATACTTTACCGTACATGAGCATTGGCTCCGGGATTGTCGTTGCCGTAACCCTCCATTAAGTTAATGGCACCCCAAATGCCAAGACCTGCGCCAAGCGCGATAACCAAAGTCTGCAATACACCAACTGCGCTGTTAAAGAAATCCATATAAACCTCGCTTTCTGCCGTTGTGCGGCTCAAAAAATGTTATGGAAAATGAAAAATGCCGCCGTTATTCTTCGGCGGCTGCGTCCTCGTCGGACAAATCTATTTCGTATATGTCAAAGGCTTCATCGGGCTTTACGATTGCCGGACGGGTAGACATATACCGTTCCACGTCAAAAGCGTTTCTTTTGTCGAAGTCGGAAAGGTATTTGTAGTT
Source organism: Lachnoclostridium sp. An169 (assembly GCF_002160525.1). Lineage (GTDB taxonomy): Bacteria > Bacillota > Clostridia > Lachnospirales > Lachnospiraceae > Mediterraneibacter > Mediterraneibacter cottocaccae. Next base: position 13,862 of record NZ_NFKT01000027.1, on the reverse strand, counting down.
CGGGTGTTTCGTGATGTCGTATTTGTCGCTTAAAAAGGGACGCACACCGCGTAGCTGCAAAATACATTTCCCACCGTCCATAACTGCTATTTCGTCCTGTGTCATCAGCTCCTTTCCTAATTTTTGATAATTCAGTCCATGAGAAACCTGCGTGCCGCGATTTTCGGAAGTGTTGAAACTGTCGATTGTTTCCCGTCCCAAGTTATCCGAAATCTCTTTTGCATTTTTCCCACGTCCTCCCAAAAACAAGGTGCTGTCGGCATTATCAAGTATGATTTCTGCCGCGTCCCTGTAAATGGCTTTTAGCTGGCTCTGCGATTGCAGAATGATAGAAGCGGACATTTCCCTACTGCGGATTGTAGCAATCAATTTATCGAAGCGGGGTATCTGTCCGATGTTCGCAAACTCGTCAAGCAAAAAGCGGACGTGAACAGGCAATTTGCCGTTGTATTCGTCGTCTGCTTTATCACAAAGCAAGTTGAAAAGCTGTGATTGCAAAATAGCGATAACAAAATTAAAAGTGTCGTCGGTATCGCTCATTATGAGGAAAAGCGCGGTTTTCCGGTCGCCCAATGTGTCAAGTTCCAATTCATCATAGGACATGAGTTCCCGGAGTTCCTCTATATCAAAAGGGGCAAGCCGCGCACCGCAAGAAATAAGGATTGACTTTGCCGTTTTGCCCGAAACGAGTTGTCAAGGACTTTTTAATCAAATTCACAAAAAAGCTACAAAAAAGTGCCAGAAGCACTTTCATGCTCCTGACACTCAGGCGGGTGGGGTTACTTTTCCCCGGCAAGGATTTTTTCGCAAACTGTCTGGTATTCCGGCAACCGCTCAAGAAAGGGTTGCCAGCGCCGCTTTATCTCGGCCAATTCCAGAGGGTCGGCGGTCTGTTCAGTGTGGTCGTTGCCGGTCATCTGCAACACATCCATCGACACTTCGGAAAACAGTATCCGGGCAAGCTGCTCGGCGGTATAGATGATTACATTCTCCGCAATATACCGCTTCTCCGCGCCGATTTTCAGAAGCAGATAGCCCAGCTTGTCAGACCAGAACCATTCCAGATACGGGCTTTCCCGGATGTAGTCGGCAAACACCGCGTAAACCCTCTCAATCTCTTTCTTTTCCGTTTCTTCGTACAGCATTTTCATGTCCTCCTTGGCTAAAGTTTTGGTGTGTACCATCATCAGTTTAACACAAGGCGGCTGGCTTTATCAGCCGGTCACATCTGCTGTATCTCGTTTTTGAGCATACGCTTGATTTTGTCGCTCATGGTTTCAGTGCTGGTCTGGCTGAAATGGACGCGCACCTTGTAGGTGGTCTTGCCGATTTTCTTTACCAGCGCGGGGGCGTCCTCCGGCGCTCTGGTAGTGGTGGTGTCTGCGGTCTGCATGGTACGGGTTTCTTCGCTCATGGCGCTCCTTTCTCCGGGCGGGGCTGTGCCGTCCGGCACAAAATTACTCATGCTTACGGTTTACAATGTCTTTCGCCGCCTGCTTGGTGGCCCCGGCGTTTTCCTCCCGGAAGTTTTTCCCGGCAAAGAGGATCGGGGCGCACCGTTCCAGAATACGGTCATAGATACGAGCGTGGGCCAGGTCAGGCGGGTTTTTGAGTTCGGCCAGCTTCAGGTTGGTGGTGATGATCATGGGCCTGCGGCTGCGGTAGCGGCTGTCAATGACGAAAAACATCTGCTCCATCGCATACTCGGTGCTGCGTTCCACACCCAAATCGTCAATGATAAGCAGCTCGTACTCGTCAAAGCTGGCGATAAAGTCGGCCCTGTCCTCGGAAAACATCCCTGTCAGGCGGTTCAGGATGGTGGGAAAGTTCGTCATCAGCACCGGCACATCCCGGTCAAGCAGGGCGTTGGCGATACAACCGGCGAAAAAGGACTTGCCGGTTCCCACATCCCCAAACAGCAGCAGGCCGGTGTTGTTCTTGTAAGCCTCTTTCCAGTTCTCCACATAGGCGCGGGCCTTGTCCATTAGGGGATTTTGGCCGTTGTCGTTGGCGAAGGTGTAGTCGTACAGATAGCGGTCTTGCAGACCCTGAGCCTTCCGGCGCTTGATACGCTCCATGCGGCGCTGCCGTTCCTCGGCGGCCTTGCGCTGTTCCTCGGCCTCCCGCTGGCACTGGCAGATACAGCGGGGCATGAAGTAGCCCGGTTTTCCAAAACATGGCACAACAGTCTGCCTCTGGCCGCCGCACTTCTTACAGTGAATGAGACCGTCTGCCGGGTCTATGTACTCGTCCCCGGCCAGCTCCACACCGGCGGCTGCCTTGTCGATCAGCGCCCGGATTTCTGCGGTAATCTCAATCATACGGTTTCATCCTCCTTTACGCTGTAATCCCGGTTTCGAGAGGGCGGGGACGCTTTCCTGGCGTCCTCGCTGGCCCAGCGCCGGATGGTGGCGGCATGGCTCTGATACCGCTTGCCGGTAGAAGCCATGTACTCGGACAGCTTTTCGATGTACTGGCCCCATACCGTGGGAAAGCTGGCCTGTAGGTCTGCCAGTTCTTCGTCCGTCAGGAAAACATTCTGGTAACGGCCATAGGCGCGGGCGGTGCGCCCCGTTTCGGGGCGTCCCTTCTCTATCTCTCTCTTTATCTCTATCTCTTTCTCTAACTCTATCTCTATCTCTGGTGGACGAATGTCGGACAAATGTCCGCCGTTTGTCCGAGGCGCAGAAAGAGCCTTGTTTTGAAGCCTCGCCGCCCGCTTTCGCTCGGCCTCGGTGGAGGACTGGCCGATCAGCAGCTCGATATTGCTCATGTAAAAAGTGCCGCTGTCCAGCACTTCCACAAGACCCAGCTTCAGGAAGATTTGCAAGGCCCTCTCCACAGTGCCGATCTGCTGGCGGGTGATGGTGGCGATCATCTGCGCCGTGTAGGGGATATTCTCGTCAAGCTGGAGCCGCCCGCCGTGTTTCAGGGATTTCAGATACAGCTTGAGCAGGATGTTGGAGTACAGCACACCGTCCTGCATACTTTCCAGCAGCACGATGGAGTCATCGTCAAAATAGTTCTCTTTGAGTTTCAGGTAGTAATATTTTCGATTGTCTGACATGGGTTCCTCCTTGGGGTTCGTTTTGGGCTTCTGTACGCATTTAGAGGGCCGTTTTGGGGGCCAGAGGATAAATCTATCAGGCCCCCGCCGACACCCTCGGAAAAAGCCTTGATTTACAAGGGGTTTTTGCCCTCTAATTGTCCACGCTGTACCCTTCTCCGGCGCTCGCACTCAGCCTTTTGACGCCGGTGGACTTTCGGCGCACATTCCGGGCAGTATTTGGCCCGGTTGGAGCCGGGGGTGAACAGCGCCCCGCAGACGGCGCACCGCTTGGCGTCCAGGCGGTGGAACAGGGCCGTTTCCAGTTCCCTGTCCAGCGGCAGCACCGCCGCCCGGAACCACCGGCACAGTAGGGAGTAGGAAATGGACTGGACGCAGACACATTCCTCCCCATCATCCAGCGCGATACAGTTGCCGCCGTCATAGTTGCAGCACTCATGTACCAGCCGCCGCGCTCTGCGGTACTGGCGGTAGTCCATGACGGGGATGGGTTCAGGCTTGCTTTTCTTCATGCTGGCACTTCCCGCACCCGCCGCAGTTGCCGCAGCTGTGGCAGGCATGGGCCTCCGGCTCCGGGCCGGTGGGCGCGTCTGCCGGTTCCGGCTGCAAGAGGGCAAGGGGCAGGCGGATATTCAGGTGGACAGTGACGGGTAAAATAATCTGCTTCATAAGGCAATCTCCTTCCATGAGTGAATGTTGACAGTTCTGTGCAAAGGGGTGTTGTGAAACGCGACGCACCTGAAAGGGGTCGCCAAAACGCCGTACCCTTTACCGCTCTGGCCCTCGGTCGCGGGGCTTGTCCCGTTCCTGCCGGGCCAGTTGGTCGGCGGCCTTGCGGAGCCGTTCCACGGCTTTCAGTTCCTCCCGCATGGCCTTCATGTCCATGCTGTCCACCTGCTTCTGGGCAGTCAGCAGGTCGATCTCGCGCTGCCATTCCTTCGGGGAAAGTTCCTCGCCGCTGGCTTTCAGTTCTTTCAGATACCGGGCCGCCGCGTCATAGAGGATCAGTTCCCGGCTGTGGCGCTGCTCGAACAGTTCCCGCTTCTCCGGCTTTACCCTGGCAAGCTGCTTATGGACAGCCTTGTACTCGTTGTACTGCGCCCACATCTCCCCGCGCTCAGTGAGGACAGCGATCCGGCGCTCGGCCTTGACGATCCCTCGCCGCAGGTCATAGTAGCGGGTGTTCATATCTGCGATTTTTTCATGGAGCTGCTGCATGGACTGGATGCCGTTTGCCTGCAAAAAGCTGAACAGGGCGGCGCTCTCCTGCAAAGCCCGGATTTTGCCGGTGCGGGTGTCAGGCCGCTTGAGCTGCTGCTGGGCCTCCCACAAGTCAATCATGCTGGGCTGCTGGCCCTCCGGCTTCTCGGCCTCAGCCTTAGACCAGTTGTAGAGGCGGGTAATGCGGGCCTTGATTTCCTTGAGCAGCTTGTTGTCGGCGGCGATCTGCCGGTTGACTTCCCCTTTGTCGGTGCGGATGCCGCGCTTCTCCATCTGGCTGGCCGCTGGCCCCAGGTGGACAGAGGGGATTTTATCAATTCCCTGTCGCTTGTAGCTGCGGTGGTCTACCAGGGCAGGCTGACCGGCGGCCTCCAATGCCCGGTTGGTATAGGCCGCCCATGCTGCCCGCCAAATCTCCACATTCCCTTTGTCGTTCCAGTCGGTGGTGTCCTCCCGGTGGTTCTTCCAGCCGCCTTTCCCGTCCGGGATGCGCTGGCCGTTCTCGTCCAGGTCATATGCCTTGCGGCACTTCGCGCCCCATGCGCCATTTTCTTTCAGGGGCCGGACGGTCAGCATGATATGGACATGGGGGTTGCCGGTTCCCTTGTCGTGGATGGCGAAGTCGGCGCACATCCCCTTGTCCACAAAGTTGTCCTTCACATAGGCCCGGACAAGGGCAAGCTGCTGTTCCCTGGACAATTCGCGGGGCAAAGCCGCCTCGATCTCGCGGGCAAGCTGGCTGTCCCTGGCTTTCTCGATCTGCTCCACACTGTTCCAGAGGGTGTAGCGGTCTGCAAACTCTGGCGGGGCGTGGGCGGGCAGCATGATTTCCGCATGGACAACGCCGCCTTTGCGGGTGTAATCGTGGGTCTGGCCGTCCCATTCATTCGTCAGTTTGGTTCCGCTGCGGTAGGCGGCTGCGGCAACAGCGGAACGGCCCTCGCTGCGCTTGATGATACTGACGGGGATATGACAAAAATCTATGGGTGGCACCTCCTTTCGGCGGGGATATTTCAGGCTCCGTGGAGCCGAACAGACGCGAAGCGGGTGTTTGGCTGCGCGGGGCGCACAAGGGGTTTGGGGAGTGTAGCTCCCCATCGCGGACGAAGTACGCAACAGCCCCCGGCAGGGCGCACGACACCGGCAACGGTGTATAAGTGCGCCCTTGTAAACAAGGGACTTACGGCTTGTCCCCGGATTTCGGCAGTTTTGCGGACAGTTCCGCCGCCCCCGGAAGATGGGACAGGGCAATCAGGAACGCTTTGACCTCTATGCCGGGAAGGTCAGGGGCCAGAGGGAAAATGCCCTCCAAAATGGCCCCGCGCTCAATCAGGCGGCGGGTGCGGGCCTTGCGTTCCTCGTTGCGCTGCTTGTTCTCCAAAATCTTCTGGCGGTTCTCAAGCTGCCGGATTTCCTTCAGGACTTCTTCGCGCTCGTCTTTTTTCTGTTTCGCTTGGGTGGTGCTGTCTTTGTGCATATCGCTTTCTCCTTTGGCGGCTTCATCCAGCCGCGCTTGATATAATATTTCTGTAACTTGATAATGGCGTTGCGAACCGTGACAATGGCCGCTGATGTCGTGAAGCCTTCGGCCTCGGCAATCTCCTTAAACTGCTTGCCCTCCCAAAACCGGGCATGAAGGCAGATCGCCTGCCGCGGCGTCAGGGTGGCAAGGGCCTCACGGAGCCGTTCCATCATCAGGGCGCGGGCGGCCTCCTGTTCCCGTTCCGTTTCTTTCTCCATCAGAATATCTTCCGGGGAGATGACTTGTTCCTGGAAATGGTTTTCTATGCCGGGGGAAGCGTCCAGAGAATAACAGTGATAGTGCTGCTTGGCGTCATTTGCGTTCTCTGCGCGGCTTTCCTCCACAATGGCCTCTGCAACCTCGTCCGGCACTTCCACAAAAGTGTCCTTCTTGCAAATCGGGTAGTAGTATTTTTTCAGGTTGATGGTTTTCATAGGCCGCTTGTCCATTTCCGGCGTATGAAGTACCGGCGCAGCCGCCGGAGCGCCGCATGGATGGACTTCCCGGCCTGGGATGGGGTAATGCCCTCCATCGCGGCAATGTCCTTCACTTTCATCCCCAGCATATACCGGGCATGGACACGGCGGGCCTGCGCTGGGGTCAGAGAGGAAATCGCCTCATAGAGCCGCCGGAGCAGTTCGGCATATTCGGCCTGCGCCTCCTTTTCCATCAGGCAATCTTCCGGCGAAGGCTGCGCCCAGCCGATGGCGGCGTTCTCAATCCCATCATCGCAGTCAAGGGAGTAAAACGCCTTGTAGCGGTACATCTTCCTCTCCCTGGCGGCCTCGGCCCGCTTGTCCAGCAGGAACGCCTCAACGATTTCATCCGACACCTCCACAAAAGTGTCCTCGGTGCAGAACGGGTAATATTGCTTGAGGTTGATGGTCTGCATAGGCCCGCCCTCACTCTGCCGGGAAAAGGCCGTCATAGCAGCGGCGCATATTCCGCAGGCCCCGCCGGATGGCAACGCTGACCTTGCTGCTGTCTACGCCCTCCCTCCGGGCAATTTTGGGCTGGTTGATACCGGCGATGTAGTAGTCCCAGACGCGGCGGGCTTGGGTGGGAGTGGCATGGGCCAGAGCCTCCGGCAAGGCGGCCAGCAGCCGCAGATGGGCGGCCCGTTCCTCGCGCTCCAAAAGGATTTCCTCCGGCGATCTGCCGTGTTCCAGCGCATAGTTCTCCGTCCAGCTATATGCGTCCAGAGAGTAGTAGGCGCGGTGGTAGACCTTCCGGCGCTCATAGTTGTTCATCTCGCGCTGGGCCTGTCGCATGACCTCCCAAACCTCATCGCTGACCTCCACAAATTCATCGTGCCGGTAGTGGGGATAAATCCACCGCAGATTGATTGTTTTCATAGGCTTACCTCCTGAAAATGGGAGAGGCGGGCAGCTTGTCCGCTGTCCGCCTCCCGCTGGGATAAGGGAAACAATCCCTTTCACTTGGTAGCCCGAAAAGGGGTCATTCGTTAGGGTAGTTCGCAAAGAATTTCAAAAATTTTTTCCGAACCGCGTCAATGCTCTCATAGACGGATACTTTGGAGCAGCCGCACACCGTCCCGATCTCCGCAAGGGTCAGTCCGTCCAGGGCATAGAGCAGGAACCGGCGGCGCTGGGCCTCGGTGCAGGTGTCCAGGACGGCCATCAGCTCGCCCAGCGTTTCCATGCGGCAAAGGTATTCCTCCGGCGTTTCGCCGTAGATACCCACGCCCTCGGTGGCAACTATGTACTCGTCAAACTCCCGGCCATCCCAATGCCGCCGTTGTTCGTGCAGCAGGTTTTCCGTCTTGTGGTCGGCCCGGTCAAGAAATTCATAGACTTCCAGCGTGACCTCCACGGTCACAGCTTGTCCGTTGTAATGGATGGTGACTTCCATCTGCCTTTCCTCCGTTCAGATTTTTGTGAGAAAATCTGAACGGGGCGGCGGGGAACGGCACCGGGGGCAAGGTTCGGGCCATGTTGGCCCGATGTTCCGGCCCCATAGGTATGAAAAAGCGCCCGGACAGCAGAAAGCTATTCGAGCGCAAAAAACGCGGTATTCAGTTACATTATGACAATTTTCGCACTGGCTGCCAGACGGGGCCTGTTCAGTGGCCGGGATTTTTTTGACGATAGTGCAAATATCGTCTGAATTTGTCGGCGGTCAGTGTGCTTCATGGCGGCTCCCTCCTAAAGCCGCCGTCACCGTTGAAACCGGGTCGTCACTCTTTGGGCATAAGGAACGGCGGCCTTGATGTTACTCAAAACCGCCGCAGTACCCCGAAAATCCATTATGGGCGTACAAAACTGCCTGCCCTGCAACGGTTTTTTCTTTCCCCGTCTGGCGGGGCAGGATAGCTTCAATATGCTGTTTTAAATTTCCACTTTTGCTTTTGCAATAAGATATTCTTCTTTTATGGATATAAGATAGCGTTGACGATAAGCTGTTATTTGGGTGCTATCAGAAGTAACAGCATATCCCTCCCTTAAGTTTTCAACTACTCCTTGTTGCTGCAACTCCCGGATCGCTTTTCTGACAGTTTCTGGGCTACATCCTGCTTTTTTTGCGAGTTCCGCGTAAGAGGGGAGTTTTTCTCCCTGTGCATATTCTCCATGTAAAATACGAAAGAAAATCTCATTTGCAAGGCGCAAATATATTTTTTCTCGAACATCAATATCCCAGCCCATAGAATTGTCCCCTATATTTGTGATTGATACAGACCTGTAAGCCATAAATACACTTCATCCAATGAGCCGCGATTGATACTATATATCCTCCGTTTTTCTACTTGACGACAGCAAATTAAGCCACTCTTTAGCAACAGGGAAAGATGATAAGAAATCGAGGCAGGTGTTATCTGAAAATATCCTGCAATCTCTCCCGCAGAGTGGGGTTTTTGGTTTAGCCGCATTAAAATTTCCCGTCTGGTTTGATTTGATAGTGCATGGAATTTTTTGTCCAGTGCATTTTCGCGTTCATTGCTCATGACACATCTCCATTGTTACCGATAATAGAATATTACCATTATGGAAACATAAAGTCAATAGAAAACGCCCTTGTATCCATAGGGCGTTTTCTCTCTATTCGTCTGCTTTATGCTCCGGGGAGATTATCAATCCAACGGTTCTTAATTTGCGATCCGGCTCTAGTTTGTTATCTTGCAGCGGATATAAGATTTGAGCAATATCCGATACTACTTTTTCCAGTTCTTCATCCGTCAAATAAACATGGGAAAGGCTAAGACCAGACCGATCCATCTTTATATCAATTCCCGGTGTTTCGCAATATTCTTGAAAAATCTTGGCGAAGGTTAAAAAATACTGAAAGAACATCTGCATATAAATGGCGCCGGAATTTTCTCCGAGAACTGATGGAGGATCAGACGGGTCAAAAGTTAATGCGTAAGTCTTTTCAACCGTTCCGCGTATTGGTGTTTCATTAACAATTTTCAATAGTCCATCATCGGTCATTCGTTTTAAATTACGATAAAGTGTAGTTTGAGGAATATCCGAGCATTTTTCAGCCAGATACTTCGCGGTAACTTCCCCCCGACGCATTATTTCTATCAGCAGGCGGCTCTTGGCCGGATTTGAAATACATTCCATAATCTTCTCATTCAAATTCTTGCTGCCCATGTTCAACCTCCTTTTGTGAAAATATTACCACCGTGGAAACAAAAAGTCAAGGGAGGGTATTGCTTTTTTATTTCCATTATGGTAATATAACCTGTGCGGGAATAATAAGGTGAAAATACCGATGCCCCGCAAATACAGATACGAATTATAACAGTAGGAGGTAAATTGGTATGTCTTTGTTGCAGGAAATGTTTCCACTTCTTATTCCCATCTTTGTGATTGATGTGATCCTTGCCGTGGCCGCTGTCCGGCATATTCTCCGGCATCCGCATTATCGCTTTGGGAACAGGGCCATGTGGCTTGTAATCTCTCTGATTATTCTTATGTTTGGCCCGATTATCTATTTTGTTTTTGGGAGAGGTGAGGAAAAATGAATGTGCTTTCTATACGCAATCTATCTAAAAGTTTCGGGCAGCAGCAAATTATAAAAGATCTGAATATGTCTGTTCCAGAGGGTAGCGTTTTTGGCTTCATTGGGCAAAACGGCGCAGGAAAAACAACAACAATGAAAATGGTCTTGGGGCTTTTGCAGCCCGATCAGGGAGAAATCCTTGTGTGTAATAAGCCAGTTAATTTTGGACAGACTAAAACAAATCAGTATATTGGATATTTGCCGGATGTGCCGGAATTTTATAATTATATGACTGCCATGCAGTATCTTACACTGTGCGGAGAAATTGTTGGCCTTCCCAAAGAAATCATTTCTCAAAAAGGGAAAAAGCTGCTTTCCCTTGTCGGTCTTGATGGTGTAGGAAAGCGCGTTGGCGGTTATTCGCGTGGTATGAAACAGCGTCTTGGAATTGCACAGGCGTTATTGGCTGATCCTAAACTGCTGATTTGCGATGAGCCTACCAGCGCCCTTGACCCGGTAGGAAGAAAAGAAATCTTGGATATTCTTTACAAAATTCGTGGGACAACAACAGTTTTATTTTCAACACATATTTTATCCGATGTTGAGCGCATTTGCGATCATGTGGCACTCTTGAATGACGGTAATATCGCTGTTGGCGGAACACTATCAGAAATTAAGGCGCTGCACAGCCATGACAGTCTGTTGATTGAATTTTCAACCGAGGCTGATTTGCAGCATTTCAAAGAATGCATGACAGGCCAATCACTTCTGAACGGATCAGAAGAAAAGGGGCGGGAAATTGTAATACACAGCCGGGAGATGAAAAAGGCCCAGCATACCATCTTCTCCACTTTGGCCGAAGCAGATATTGCGCCGATTAAGGTGGAACTTATGGAGCCGTCGCTTGAAAGCCTGTTTTTGGAGGTGATAAAATGAAAGGCTATATTGCGTTTGTAAAAAAAGAGTTTGTAGAAAATCTTAAAAACTATCGCTTTTTAATCCTGTTTGCAATCTTTGCGATTTTCGGAATGTCCAGTGCTTTCCTGGCAAAATTCACGCCGGAAATTATAGCTGCATTTGGAGCCGGATTAGAAATCACCGAGGAACCTGTCGCCCTTGACGCATGGCAGCAATTCTTTAAAAACATATCTGGCATTGGATTTAGCGCATTTATCATTCTGTTTGGAAGCTGTATGTCCAGTGAGTATTCCAAAGGTACATTGCTCCTGCTGGTGACAAAAGGACTGGCAAGGCCATCTGTGATTATGGCAAAGTACACGGTAGCAGCAGTATCTATGACGGTTAGTTTTTGGGTGAGTTTTGTAGGGGCCTATGGATATACATATTACCTTTGGCCGGATGCTTCGCTTTCAAATGTCGTACCGTCTGCGTTTTTTATGTGGATGATTGGATTTCTCTATCTTAGCATCCTCATACTCGGTTGTGTTCTATTCAAGCAGACTTTTACAAGCATCCTGTTTACTGGCGGGATTGTAGCCCTGTTCTCTGTTTTAAGTGTTGTAAAACCGTTGTCTGCCTTTAACCCGGTTGTCCTCACTTCACGAAATGTTGACCTGATTTCAGGAGAAATTACCATGACGGAGTTTCTTATTCCATTTATTATTTCAGTGGTTTTATCTGTGATATTTTTAGCGGCAGCAATCAGGGCATTTAATAAAAAACAATTATAACCTCCGTATAACAAGGTCCCGGATTTTTCCGAGACCTTGTATGTTATTCGTTAATGATTTCATTCAAAATCATTTCCTCCACCTGCGCTTTCAGCGTGTTCATCAACCCCACCCAGCGCATGGGGTCACGGGCTTTCAGTTCCTCGGTGACGCCCGCCGCCTCCATCATGCGGGGCAGCATGGCGTCCATCCGTTCACGCGCCGCCCGGTCAATCTCCAACAGGTGCGGGTATAGCTTTTCGCTCAAAATCAAGCTGCTGTAAAGACCGGGCCGGTGTTCCTTCAGGTAGCGTTGCCGCATACGGCCATACTTGCCGATGGGAGCCTCCGGCTGCTCGGAAAGTTTCAGGTCGGGGATGTAGTAATCTCCACAGCGGGTGTAAGCTAATTCGTTCATGTTCGTCCTCCTTTGCACTGTGATGGTTAAACTGCGGCACTGGCCGATACGGTGGCCTTGCGCGGCTCCTGCCTGGGTAACTGGCTGACGGGGATAAAAACGCCTTTTTCCATATCCTCGGCCCGGATCGCGGCCTTTGCTGCCTCCACCTGGGCCTTGCGCTTGGCATTGTAGCGTTCTTCCCATTCCTTCTGCTTGCCGTTTGCCTTGCGGCGTAAGTAGTTCTGGTGAAGCCTGTCCTTGCGTTCCTCCTTCTTCCGCAGTTCTTCCTGTTCCTCCGGGGTCAGGGGAACCGGCTGCAAGGCAGGCGGGATATACCGGCCCACAAAATTGAAGTAGATTTCAACCTCCTGCGTGGTGTCCTGGCTGCCTTTGCGGGCGCGTTCATGGACAAGGATTTTCTCTACAAACTCGTTGAGCATGGTGTTTGTCAGCGTGTCGAAATTCTCGTACTTGTCAATCAGGGCGATAAACTTCTCCGCAGATTTCCGGCTCTGCTCATAGCCGGTAACGGCCTTTTCCAGTTCCGCGATTTCCGCATTGAGTGCGTCCTGCTCTTTGGCATACTGTGCGTCCAGGGCCTCATACCGGGCGTCCGGCAGTTTACCCAGGGCGTTGTCCTCATAGATTTTGCAGATCAGCTTTTCCAGTTCTCCGGCCCGCTTTTGGGCGGCGGCCAGCCGTTTTCGCTTCTTGGAGATGTCGGCAGTCTGCTGGGCGGCCTGCGTTTCCTGGACGGTGCGGATAAACTCGGCCCGGTCATTTTTGGAATACTCCGCGATGGCCCGGAGCATATCGGTTATCAGGGTCAGGACGGCCTCGGCCCGGATGCGGTGCTGTGTGCCGCAGAGCGTCCCGCATGGGACTTTGGTGTACTGGCTGCAAGTAAACTGCGGATCGCGTTTTCCGTTGTAGGTTCGGTGAACATACATCTTGCCGCCGCAGTCGGCGCAGTACATCAGGCCGGTCAGAGGGTGGGCCTCGCCCCAGCCATCCGGGTAGCGCCTGACATTTGCCCGGATGCGCTGCACATTGTCAAAGGTTTCCTGGTCGATGATGGCCTCATGGGTATTCTCGAAAATCGTCCACTCGCTTTCGTCAACATAGTGGCTTTTCTTGTCCTTAAAGTGCTTGCGGGTCTTGAAATTGATGGTGTGGCCCAGGTATTCCCGCTTTTTCAGGATGTTTACAATGGTGGATGATCCCCAGCCATAGGGGTCTTTGACCGGCTTCGTCCTGTTTACTCCTTCGTGAAAGCGGGCCAGATGGACAGCGGGGATTTCAACCTTTGCCTCGGACAGCAGCTTGGAGATTTGATAGGGGCCGTAGCCCTCCATCGTCAGGGAAAAGATACGGCGTACTACTTCGGCGGCTTCTTCGTCCACAAGCCAGTGTTCCCGTTTTTCGTCCCACAGATAGCCGTAAATAACGGTGCCGGTCAGGTGCTTGCCGCTCATGCCCTTGGACTTGAACACGGAGCGGATTTTCCGGCTGGTATCGCGGGCGTAAAACTCGTTCATGATGTTGCGGAAGGGCGTAAAATCATCATCACCTTTCAGACTGTCCACACCGTCGTTGATGGCGATCAGCCGGACACCGCGCTGCCGCAAAATCTCCATGACCTGACCGACTTTCAGATAGTCACGCCCCAGGCGGCTCATATCTTTTACGACGATGGCCTCCACCCGTCCGGCCTCGACTTCCTCCATCATCGCCAGAAAGCCGGGGCGGTCAAAACGGGTTCCCGATACGCCGTCATCGGTGAAGTGGGTGGGGTTCGGCAGACCATTCCGGCGGGCATAGTCCTCTAACATCTTTTTCTGATTGGAGATGGAATTGCTCTCGCCCTGTAACTCATCATCACGGCTCAAACGCTCATACAGAGGGGTGATTTTCTCGTTTCTCATGGCTGTACCTCCTGAAATGAAAATGCTCTAAGTGACTGCTTCACTAACCATGACAAAAACCATGATTAAGAAGTCACTTAGAGCATACATCTCC
>NZ_NFKT01000026.1 GCF_002160525.1 Lachnoclostridium sp. An169 | reverse complement strand
GTGATATGTTTGAAATTTCTCTGGATAAATTATTGAAGGAGGACAAACAAATGGTAAAAACAATAGATAAGGAAAGATTATACGGGAAGTATTATAAACATAAGCAATCTATTATTGATTTTTTTACAGGTGCTGGTACAGGACTAGTGATTTCGTGTTGTATTTCTCCAGATTCAATTAGAAGAACGGTTATACTTTGCATTGGGATTGCGATGTTTTTAATTGGTGGAGTTAAGAAACTTAGATGGGACAAAGAGGTTGTTAAGTATCTGGAAAAGCAAGAAAAGGAGCAATAAAGATACAAACAAATCCTAAGTTGTAGAGCAGATAATTGGAATTTCTCGGAGAAGTAATATATGGATAAGAAACGGTTGAAACGAGCAGTGGGAGTTGCAATCCCGCTTGCTGTCCTTATAATCGGTATAAGCTATAACAGCTATATTAAGATGCACACTTTCACCCTTTCAGGTGACGAGAGAGTGAAAAGCGAACAGATACAACCTGTTACCGGAAGTGTAAAAGTTACTGGTACTGCTGATACCGATGTTGTATTTACGGATATTGAAAGCGGAGAAACTTATGCAATAGGTTACATTACTTCTGGGACAGGTGGCACAATTAAACTTGAACGAGGAAAATGGTACAGGGTTGAAGGTGTTGGAGAACTTACAGTGAGACCAGTTAATGTTCGTATAGAATAACAACTCCTAATCCGTTTTTGACCGCCATATTTATTACATAAATTTAATCAAACGTAAAAAGAGCCGTCCATAAGACGGCTCGATGTCATTTAGTCCAGTTAGGCTTATCAGTTGGAACTGATAGAAATCTCAAACAGAGGGAGTCGGCTGTTCTTCGGGAACCTTCAGCTCCAGTTCCGCAATCTGCCATTCCATCCAGTCTCCATGTACAACAGCAGTAGCAGACCAGCCTTCCAGAAAGCTGTATTCCCGGTCAGAATCTTCTTGTTCTACCCCGTCCAGGGCGCTTTCATAGGCAGCTTTCATTGCTGCGTACACTTCCTCGTAGTCGGTACTGACGATTGGATCTGTCAGACCGTCCGTATATCCGTGTAAAACATAAATCTTTATCGGTGTATTTCCTTGTGTATTCTTGCAGACATTTGTCATCAGGCGGCCTCCTTTTCACGTCCGGGCCAGGTAATATGGCACTCACATTCGGTCAGCTCAGGATCGTGCTCTAAAGCTCCATAAACTGCCTCCCGCTCTTCGCCGGAATCATATTCCTTGTCCAGTTTAATGACTTCTGCCTGAATAAAGGGAGCGTTTGTATACGAGGCGGTAACAATGCCGTCCTCCATGATCAGCACCACACGGGGCGCCGGTTCTGGATGCGGGCGCAGTTCGCCGTTTAAAATCTGTTTCTCGATTGCATCGATCACGTTCTCCATCGTAACATGATAGGAAACATTGCTGTCCTCCAGTTTCTCATACAGTTCATAGGCTGTACACAGGATATCTGTCTCATGTTCCAGTGTCTGATAGGGAAGGTTACAAAGTCCGATCCTGTCTTGTCGCCGGTCTTCGCATTGCCCGATAAAATCCTGGAAAAAGCAATGCTTTTTGTAGATTTCATGCGCTTCCCGTATTTGCGGAAAAGTTAGTGCAAAAGCGAGTTCTTCAGGTGTTTCATTTCTTTCTAATATCATAACTATTGTTCTCCTTTCTGAAGGAGGGCTGCGCCTGGCAGCACAGCATCCTCCTGTTTCCTGTAAATCAGTAATGTCCCCCGCAGATCCAGCGGCTGGTCTATCCATCCCCCGTCCTGGTAGATCTGTCTGGTCAGGGTATTATAGATGACCGGCGTTTTTTCGATATCCGCAAGGTCAGCCACCAGACAGGTTTCCCGGTCAATATAGGGCCAGAGTGCCGCTTCGATCTCTTCCCGCAGCTTCAGTGCCATCCGGTGGATCTTCGACACGTCATAGTCTCTGGTCAGGCTTTTTCCAATCTCCTTTGGAATCCGGGAGCGGTCAATGGCAGCCTGTACCACAGCTGTCTGTTCATCCAGAGAAAAATTCGGATTGATCAGAAGGTGGTGGCAGGCGACCAGAAGGACAAATTCCTGGACGATTTCCCGGATCTGCGCCTTCAGCTCCTCATAAGGAATACGGTATACGCTCTTTAAAGTTTCCAGAGGAACCCGTTCCCGGTTGAGCTTCAGGGTGGAGAGCAGCTTTTGCAGGCTGCTCCCCCGTTCATAAATATCAGTCAAGCGCACATCACCTCAATCTCTGCCGGACGGCGTGCATAGGTCAAATGGTAAATGGTGTTTTCGGTTTCAAATACGACGCCGTCCTGCGATACCTCCAGGATCTGCTGGACCAGGGAGGTAGACAGGGACCGGGAGCCTGTTAGGATCCATGCCCGCTCATGCAGACGCAGGGTCAGACTGGGGGTGGCGGTCAGATGGATCTGTTTCTTTTTTACTGGCATAGCCGTGATTTTTTCATTCGTCATAAAAGAGTCACACCTCCATTCCATCCAGACTCCGTACTTTTCTGCGGAGGCGGTAGAACCGGCTGTGTACCCCGTGGGATGTAATATTACAGATCTCGGCAATTTCGTGGTAGGTGTAGCCGTCCGCCTGCAGATGGACCACCTGGCGCTCCTTCGGCGTCAGATAAGCCAGAAGCGCCAGCAGGCGGTTCCGGTCATCCATTGCCTCTGCCAGACGTTCCTGCCGGACAGGAAGGAAAACGTCCAGTTCAACGGTATCTTCCTGATACTCCTCCAGATAAGCCCGGCTCATGGGCCGGTTCTGTTTTTTCCATTCCGTTGCCAGTGCATCCCGCATGGCGATGCGGGCGATGGTGGAGAAGCGGTACTGCTGAAGTTCCGGTTTCTCCAGATAATCCTGTACGGCTTTCAGATAGCCAAAGACAGCGGTATCGTAGTAATCCTCGATATTCAGGTGGCGTCCGTTCAGATACTGATAGATAAAATCATGGTGCTTCTCTGCGAAAATTCTCTGTTCTTCTGTTAATGGGTGCAATGCTTTCATAATCATTCGTCCTTTCTATTCATTCGGTTTGCATTTACGGGTAATCATGTTTGCTATCAGGCGTGTGCAGTTACACTCGGCGCCCGATAAGCACCGTCCTGGCTCCGGGATCAGCAATAGCGCTGCTTTTTTAGAAGCCAGAGCTAAAGTGACCGGAAACAGTGCGGCAACCTTCCGGGAGCAGTCGGGAACTGGCGGGCAGAGGCCTGATTGAGAAAACATTTCTCTGCCCTCCTGGATAAGAGAACGCAGTTCCTCTGTGATCTGTGCACCTTCTGGCAGATAGCAGCCTTTGGATGCCAGGATGCAGTCAGTGCTGCTGATGGCAAGCCCGCAGCGGATGTTCTTATAGAGAGGCTCCAGGAAATCCCGGAGTTCTTTGGAACCGGTATTCCGGGGCGTACACTTCCGGATGCGGATGGTTGTCCCATCCGTGGCAATCTCCAGGGTGCTGCCGCTGCGGATGCCTGTTTCTTTGCGGATATCCGCAGGGATGATGATGCGCCCCTGGGTATCCATGTTTCGTATCACGGCAATACTCATAAAAATCGTCCTTTCTCTTTTTGCCTGAACAGAAAAAGAAGCGGGGTTTCCGCTTCCTTTCCTGCATGGCTGTATCGTGTTTTCTATGCTGCGTATGGGTAAGGCTGCCGCTGCATCTGCTGGCGTTGGGCCTGCTGATTTGCGAGCATCTCTTTCCCGTTTGAGATCAGCGGCGGGGCAATGCAGCGCTCCCACTCGGTCACATACGCATCCACCCTTTTTAAGAGCTGGTAGAGGTCCATGTCCGTGAGCAGGATAAAGGCCGATTTTTCCATCTGGAAGCTGCCGGACTGCATATAGGAGCCGCCGTTTCGATTCTGTACTTTGATCCCCCTTCCGTTTATGATCTGGATCCGCCACGGGTTCTTCATTTCCCTGCCGTCGGATGCCCGAGCGTGCCTGGAAATGGAAAACTGCTGTGCGGTGGAGTACCCATACTGATCGGGTTCCCCAAAGATCTTGCTGATACTCCATTCAAATTCCTGAAAGCCTGCGGTAAGGCGGGTGAGGAAAAACTGCACCTGCTCCGGGCTTAAATGGAACCGGGTGATGATATTGCGTTCCCCGGTGCCGTTGGAATAATCCTGGATAGACACGCCGATGAGCGAGTGAACCTTATGGTTGTTCTCTGAAAACTCTCCCTTGGCGTGTATCTGTGCATAGCTGCCAGGCAAAGCGGCCCGCAGCCGGTCATGAAAAGAAATCAGTTTCTTGTCATTCTGGACCTTACAGATCTGGTCCGATGCCAGATTCTGATAAGACTGGCTCATAAGTTATCCCTTCTTTCTATGATTTATTTGAGGTACTGTTTAACGAGGAGCGTCAGGTTTTTCGGCAGGTCATCCAGACGGGTAATGTCCAGAAACCCTTCCTGATAGATGCGCTGGATGGCATCCTTGTCCTCTCCAATGGCTGCCGCAAACAGAACAATATTCTGTCTGGCGTATTCCTTCTTGATCCCCCGCAGGTCCGCCTCTGCCTCCGTGCCGCGATAGCCGGTATCGGCTGGCTGACCGTCGGAGATCAGGATCAGAAGTTTCCGGTTCTCCGGTCTTTTCGCCAGATGCTCTGCAACAAAGCGGAGCGCTGCGCCGTCCCGGTTGCCGCTGCGGTCTATCATATCCATCAGCCGGTAGCGGTCATTCTCGTCCACAGAGTCAAACTCCGCATAGGAATAGAGGGCTACGCCCCGGTAATCCGTGGAATGGCCATAGATGGTCACCGGGATCCCCAGGCTGACACAGAAGTCATAAAGGACAATGGCTGTCTTTCTGGCGTGAGTGATACGGTCACCCCAGCCCATAGATCCGCTTTCGTCAATCAGGAGCCCTACTGCCAGCCGCTGTTCATCGGCTGGGAGCCTGGTTCGGATGAAGAAAGAACCGTCCTGGTGATGGAAGGAGCGCATATCCAGCCGCCGTCCATACAGAAGGTTCTTCTGCTTTCCGCCTTCCGCCTCCTCTTTTAAGAGGGGCAGTAGGGAACTCTGCAGGCGCTTGGAAGCCCTGAGAAGAGGAGGTGCAACTTCCTCATACTGCCGGATCAGCCGGTCTGGGATGTCCTGTACCCGATGAATGGTCACATGGATACCGGCATGGGCATTTCCGTAATGGATATCATTTGCTGCTTTCTGTAATTCTTCTGTCAGCTGCTGTTCATAGGCTGCCTGCGCCTTTTCTGTTGCGGCTTCATTTAAGACACGGGCAATATCTGATGCCGCATCCTCATAGCCGGTGCCGGCATACTGGGATGCGTAGGTTACGCCCGGATCATTGCCGTCTAAAATAGCGCTGGTCTTGGCAAGGGCAATCCGCCCGCCTTCCTCCTCCATCACTTTTTCCGCTTCCTTCAGGCTTTCCTGACGGCCCTTGGAAGAAAAGAAATCTGCGTCTTGCGGATTGGTGCCTGCGCCTCCTTTGGCGGAAGGGATATTTTTTACCTCCCCACCACCTTTTCCCAGAGGAATGGGCGTGCTGCCCGCAATCTGCTGATCCAGAAGATCCTGAAGCTCCTCTGTTGCTTCTGTTTCATTCTTTTGTTCCAGCTTTTCCCGCATTTCTTCTACCAGCGGTTTGATAAAGTCCCAGAACAGGACAAGCAGACAGTTTGTCGCAGTCAGCCGTTCCTTAATTGATGGTGCTTCCAGTGCTGTGTCGATATACTCCATGCCATCGGTCAGCACATCCAGATATTCGCTGTCGCTGTGGAAGCGGTTGCTGATGGTGCCGGACCGGCAATAAGCCAGAAGCAGGTTGGTTGCAATCGTAAACGGCTGGTAATCCCGGCTGAGCTGTTCGTGAAGATCCGGGATCTGCTCCAGCATCCGCAGGTTATTGAGCTGGATGCCCTTTCGGAAGCTGCCGGGAAAGGCAGCACACATCCTCGCTTCAATATAGATGTCTTCCAGGATGTTCTGAAGAGAAGCCGCACAGGTCTGCAAGGTCAGAGATACGGCCTTGTCCTTTTCCTGCAGGGCGTCCAGGATCTCCGTCTGGTTTTTCTGATAAACCGGCAGCTCCACGGAAGGATCTTCCGGGTAAAAAGAGCCGTTCCCCAGGTTTGTCAAGTAGAGGTTCCGGGTGGTGAAATCCGTAAACAAAAGATGAGCCGTCTCATGTCCGGTCATCCCTACCAGGCTCAGCGCCCGCAGGAAGCGGGACGGAAAGCTCTGGGTAACACGGTTTGCTGCGTTCAGGTAGATCTTATAAGAGTCTGTGTAAGCCAGTGCCGCACCATCGGATTCGTCCCAGGAAATCAGTGCCTGCAGGCCGTAGCAGTAACGCCCGGTAGCAGCACGTGCCTGGGAGGTCAGATACTGATGGAAGGCAGAGGACGTAAAAAATTCCTGATCGGTAATGAAAGATTCCTCTTCCCGAATCATCTGCTTTAATTTTTTCTGGTTGCTGTTCAAAATTCTATTTCCTTTCTGTGAGATTTTTTGTCAGCAGGTCTTCCACGGAGCAGCCGTAATAATCTGCCAGTTTCAGGACAGCATAGGCAAGCGGAGTGGCCCTGCAGTTTTCGTAATTCATAATGGTTTTTGGCGGCAGGTGTAAGATCCGTGCCACCGTTTTTTGGGAAAGCCCGCCCTGAGATTTGCGTAAGTAGGACAGGTTTTTTGCAAGAAGTGCATACATTTCTGGTTCTGTAAGAGGCGTTTTACCCACTGGCTTGCCTCCTCTCTTTTCAGGACGGCAGGACAGTATCCAGACAGCTTTCCTCAACCTCCGCACGGCTGATCGCATCTGCCGTAGCAGAAGGCAGGATGGTGTAATGGGCCGCCTCCCGGATATCGCCGCAGACCATATAGGACTGCACCCAGGAAATCAGTTCCCGGACACCGCAGCATCCATCTGTGATCAGGTTTTCCCGACAATATTCCGAGATGGAGTGGACGATCCGTGCCATTGTCTGAACGGTCTTTTTCTCTTTGCAGCCGGTAACGCCAACCACCCGTTCCACCAGTGTCTCCTCATCCGGCTCCATCAGGTCGATGAGCACACTCATACGGGAGATTACGGACTGGTTTAAGGGCTTGCAGCCTGCATAGTCATTGTTGGTTGTCACGACGATCACCATATCCGGATGCCGCTGTACCGTTTCACCGTTGGGGAGAAACACACTGTTGCATCGGTCCATCAGGGAGTTTAATCCCACTAGCACACCGGGATTTGCAATGACCGTCGGCTCCTGTATCTCAATCAGGTATCCGTTCCGTATTGCTTCCACCAGCGGCGTATCCACGTAGCGGAAATGCTGCTGGCTGGTTTTGGAGGCATAGTATTCGTGCATTTCATCAAAAATAGTATCAATGAGCTGCTTGTAGACCTGATCTTCTGTAACATTTTCATCGTAGGTTCCGGTCAGTTTTTCATAGGCGCTTGCCGGGTCCAGCATGATATCCTGGAAAGACGGATACTGCCGCTCCAGGGCAGTGCGTTTCCCGTCCACATCCGGCAGGATCTGCCCGAGCAGATCGAATACCTCTGTATTTGCGGAACAGGTCAGGCACCGGTAAGGAAGATGAAGCCCGGAAGCAACTGCTTTGGCTCCTTCCGTTTTTCCCGTACCGGCAGGGCCACGAAGGAGAAAGTTCCGCATGGGCTGTACCGTGTCCGTAGTGATTTTTGCGTGTTCACAGATCCGTTTGACTTCCTTCGGGATGATATACCAGTCCGGCAGTACCGGGACGGTCAGTTCCTCCTCCGGAGTCAGTACACGGGCAGGTGACAGGATATACTGTCCCACAAAATCCGCTTTCGCTATGACTTCCGCTTTTTTCTTAAAGGTGTTGCCGGGTTTCAGTACCTGGAAAGTCCCGTGGATGATTTCCGTAGGCGCATAGGTTCCCGTTTGAAGAGCCAGCGGCTTCAGCAGCGGGATGACACCATTGGCAGCAATATCCGTGCGGATCCCTCCCGTTGCGAGCGTATCACTGTATCGGATCCGGCGGTAAGCGTTGTCACAAAGGACAGCCGCCGTTTCTGCCGCCTCATCCATGTCCGGATAACCGGCTGCACGGTATTCCTTTAACTGCTGGTATTTCTCATTGAACTCCTCATCGGAAAGAAACGTAGGCATCAGAGCGAATAACAAAGCAGTTCCTGTATTCTCGGAATCTTTGAATACATATTTCTCCGGTGTATTTTCCGTATCCGGCGGCACCGTGTACTTCCCGGCAATAAATTTCCCGTTTGCAGGGTTATAGACCACCACATGAAGTTCTCCGGTACGGCTGGGATATTCTGCCACCGTATAGGTATTGGTCTGGCTCCCGATTGCCCCCAGTTCCTCTGCCGACTTCCCACCTGCGGGCTCCTCCAGTTCCATATAGGTCAGGACGGCCTGCAGGGTAGCCGCATGGAGCGTGCTTCTCTTTTGCGGCTGGGTACAGTATTTGGATGCGATATTCTTAAACACGGCGTCATCCGTATAGTCCTTAAAAGGTTCTGGGAGCGTGCGCTGGAAGGTCCAGCTCTCCACTAATTTTCCACTTGCCATCGTTACTTTTCCTCCTTATGCCCAGGTGATCTCTACTGCGTTTTCCGTCTCTGCCGCTTCCAGTTCATCATCAGCAAACACCTGCAGGAGTGCAGGCCAGTAGGCTTTCGGCGGGAAATGCTCCAGCTTGCCTTTTACTTCCGGCTCCTTCCCATTGAGGATATAAACGTCCCCCTGTTCTCCGATGAACAGCTTCTGGTGTCCTTTTGCCTGTAAATTCCCGATCATTTCCACAAGGAATGGTTTCCCAATCAGGGAGTACCAGGACGCAGGATCAACCTTTGGCGTATCCGGGGATGCGGATTTGTCGCCTTTCCGTTTCAACGCAGAGACAGTCAGCATCTGAAGATGCAGGTTTCCGTACTCATCCATAGACACTTCCGCAAAGTTATGATTACCGGTGTTCCTGGTAGATAAGCGGATCGCATCGCCATCCAGCAGGTGGGAAAGACGCAGGGGTTCTGCAAACTCCCAGGTAGCTTCCGGAAAAGCAGACTGAAGTGTGTCTGTGATCTGGTAGCTGATCTGCCGGATCAGGATGGTTTCCAGATCCGAGTTCCCGTTTCCTGTATCCATTGCCCTCCCAGCCGGAATCCGCAATTTCCGGAGTCCGGAAGCAAGCGGAGGGATGATAAGGATTGCCAGGGAAACAAGGACTCCTGCAGCAGCGATGCCAGTCATCAGATAGGACTGGCTTCCCTTTGGGAGCAGAAATGCCGCCGCAAACAGGCACAATACGGTGATCTGTAACGTCTTTTTGATCGTTCTGGCTTTCTTTGCTTTCATGTAAATTCTTCCTTTCTTCTTAAAACTGCTGTGCCGCACCCAGGAGAGCCGATGATCGGCGCTCTCCTGGATCCTGTGCGGACACAAAAAAAAGAACTGCCTGTACGGAGTAGTCTCCGGGTGCAATTCTCTACATGGATCGTTCCTTATGAAATTTTTTGTGCGTCAGCATCAAGCGACAAAGGGAAGTGTCTCTGCCTGCTGTTCTGTAACCTGGGTAAATCCATCTCCCGGATAGCCGCCCTGTGTTCCCGGAGCTGCCCCGTTTCCAGGAGCATAGCCGCCGGAAGGCTGCTGGTTCGGATTGCCCTGTGCGTAATTCGGTGCGCTTCCAGGATTCGGAGCATAGCCGTTCTGGGGCTGTCTGTAACCGTTCTGCGGTACGTTCCCCTGTGGAGCATTTGTTCTTCCCTGTCCTCCCCGTGCATAGCCATTCTGGTTCTGTGGTGCGGCGCCTGTAGGTGCATAATTGCCGGCAGGAGCATCGGATGCCTGTGGATAGCCTCCCTGTGCGGGTGTCGGGTATCCGCCCTGCTGATTGGGAACAGGAGCTCCTCCGGGCTGTCCGTAGCCGTTCTGAGGAACGCCTCCGGGTACACCGGGATTAGCCCCATTTACATCGTCATAAGTCAAGGGCGCAAACTGCCAGTCTTTGACAACCACGCTGGGGCCGGAGTTCGGTTTTCCCTGGTTTTTCCCCTTCTGATGAACGAAGGGATGCAGCTCCAGATCTCCAATGATAATCAGTCCGGTGCCTTTTTTAACACCTGCTTTCATCAGGCGGTCTGCCAGAAATGAATTGAAATAGCAGGAATAGAATACAGTCTCTTTGTTTCCGTCTGCTCCCCTCTGGGGGCAGGAGATGTCCAGAGTCGTGTAGGTTGTGTTGCTGTTCTTTGCCTGCATGATCTGAGGATCCGTTGTTGGCCTCCCTGGTAAAAAGATGATTGCTGACATAGAAATTCTCCTTTCTGCCACTTTGGGCGTTAAAATAAATAATAGTGAAAATAAAAAAAGTGCCATTACAGTGCCGTAAAAAACGACATTATAATGACACGATTTTCCAACTTAAACAGCATGTGTCCTGGGTGAATGGCCCAGACTCCCATTTCGGGATGACACAAAAACTCAAATACAAGATTATAGTAGCACAAGATATAGTGGGTGTCAAATGCAATCAAACAATATATGCAATCAAACATCAAACAATATATGCACTCAAACAATATATTGCTGAATTGAAACGGATAGTATTTTTGCAGAAAATATCGGGAAGGGCTAAAGAAGTGATTGCTGGGACCTTGAAAAAAATAGTCAACGTATTAGAATGGAATTGACTGAAATAGTCAAAGGAGGTCTGAAAATTGTCTGCGGAGAAGTTTGAGGAATTACCGTCCGAAAAGAAAATGCGGATTATAAACGCAGGACTGGAATGTTTCGGGCAATACGGATATAAAAAGGCAAACACTGATTTGATTGTTGAAAAAGCAGGAATATCTAAAGGACTGTTATTTTACTACTTCAAAAATAAAGAAACGTTTTATCTTTACCTGTGCGATTTTTGCAGCAAAGTTTCTTTGGAAGCAGTAGATGTAGCGGAAATGAGTGCCATAACTGATTTTTTCGATATGTTGGACTTCGGGATAAGAACCAAATTGAAAATATGGTCTGACTATCCTTATATGTATGATTTTTCGCTGCGGATGGTTCTTTTTCAAGACGAAAAAGTTTCGGCTTCGGTTAATGATTATCTCGCTGAAAATTTTGATACCACATTCGATGAATACTTCAAGAACATTGACTTTTCGCGATTCAAAGAGGACATTGATCCGAAGTACATTTACAAAATGTTTTTGTGGTTATCCGAGGGGTATCTGTCCGAAAAGCATCGAACTAATCAACCGATTGTGTTTGAGGAAGCTATTGCGGAATTTGAAAAATGGAAAGCAATGATTAAACAGATTAGTTATAAAGAGGAATACTTATGAAGATGATTGAAGTACACAATTTGACAAAAGACTATGGAAACTATAGAGGAATTTTTGATTTAAGTTTTACTGTTGACCAAGGAGAGGTTGTTGGATTTCTGGGATCAAACGGTGCGGGCAAAACAACGACCATAAGACATTTGATGGGATTTATCCATCCCCAGCAGGGTATATCTAAAATTTTTGATATGGATACGTTCTCTGCGGCAAAGCAAATACAATCAAAAGTTGGTTATTTACCGGGAGAAATATCATTCTTGAATGACCGAATGACTGGCAATGAGTTCATCCGATTTATGATGGAAACAAAAGAGAATGTTTCCACAGAACAGGTTCGTCACCTCGTAGATTATTTTGAATTAGATACTCGTATCAAGATCAAAAAAATGTCAAAGGGGACAAAACAGAAATTAGGGTTAGTCGTTGCATTTATGCACAATCCGTCTGTGTTAATCTTAGATGAACCGACCAGCGGATTAGACCCTATTATGCAAAATAAGTTTGTCGAGCTTATAAAATCAGAAAAAGACAAAGGGAAAACGATATTTATGTCGTCCCACATTTTTGAAGAAGTCGAAAACACTTGTGATAGAGTGCTGATGGTTAAAGACGGACACTTGATTGCCGATAAAGGTATCCAGAGTATTCGAGGTACGAACAAAAAGCACTACACGATTACCTTTGCAACCCCTGAACTTGCAAAGGCATTTACACGGGTTCATGCTGACAGTACATTTGATGGAAATTATAAGGTATCTTTTCTACTGGATAGCTCTGTCAATGATCTTGTGCATGAATTAGTACATTACGATGTGCAAGATATAGCAGTAAGAAACCAAACAATCGAAGAAGTATTTATGCAGCATTATGGAGGAACTAAAGCATGATCCGCTCATTGATGAAACAAGAAGTAAAAGCGAACTATAAATTATATGTTATTTTTTTAAGTATCATTGCAATGTATGCTGTCACACTGGTGGCAATGTATGATCCATCACTAAAGGACAGTCTGGAATCATTAGAGGAAAGTATGCCGGTTGTTCTTGCTGCATTCGGTATGCAGGATATGGGGACGACCTTGCTGGATTTCATCATTACATACCTGTATAAATTTGTTTTGATTGTTACACCGTTCATTTACAGTATCGTAATGTGCTATCGCCTACTTGCAAAGTATGTGGAAAATGGATCACTTGCCTATCTGCTAAATTCAAAGCATGGCAGAACGAAAATTGTTATAACACAATGGGTCAATCTGTTTTTGGGGGTGGTTGTGATGATCGCATTCAATACAGGATTGATGATTGTATGCTGTTCCATGATGTTCAAAGGCGCATTGGATATACCCCGGTTTTTATTACTAAATTTAGGCTTGCTCGCCCTGCAATTATTCATTGCGGCGTTTTGCTTTATGTTTGCTTGTCTATTCAATGATGTTAAATATTCAATCGGCTGTGGGGCCGGGGGAATTTCGTTGTTCATCATTATGCAGATGTTTTTTTCTGTATATGATAATGCCAAAATTCTTCTTTACTGCAATCCATTGAGTTTGTTCAATCCAAGGCAGCTTGTCAATGGAAATATTGTTTCGGTTATTAGCCTTGTGGTTTTGTTGGGATTAACTGCTATTTTTCTGACAATTGGATTGTTGGGATTTAGACGAAAGGATTTGCCACTTTAAGAAAATATAGCTATTTCCTGTCGGGCGACGGCAAAAGAAAAACTGTCGTGTAGCAGTCCTTTTGGATTTTTTAGGTTTTCTGGTCTCTACTTTAAAAGGTATTTTGAGGTTTATATAGCAACAGGGGGAACAGATGCTTTGCGATTACTGGAACATCAAAAAGTCGATGCAATCTGTTCTGATTACAATATGCAGAATGGCACAGGACTGGATTTACTCGTAGAAATTCGTCAAAAAGGAATCCCTGTCCCTTTCCTGCTTATGTCTGGCGATGATGATTGCCTGTTTAAAAAACAGACAAAATTTTATGGTGGCGTTTTCTGTTGCAAAACCGATTATGATTTGATCGGAAAAATAAAAGCTTTGATTAACACTGAAACGAAATAATGTCTTTCGACTTTTAAACAGGTGATGCGTAATGGAACAGATCGAAATCATCCTTCGCTCCACGGATCCAGCTGGAAAGGTGACAGAACAGCTTCTGGCTAAATTCGATACAGAGAAACCAGCGACAGAGCATGATAAGGTGCTTCAGTATTCCGGTCTTTGCATTGATCCAGTCAAGCACCAGATTTCTTATCAGGGGAAGGTGCTTCCTCTTACGGAAACGTATGAATTTCAGACGTTTGTTTATCTTGCCAGTCAGCCGGGCAGAGTTTTTACGAAAGGGCAGATCTATCAGGCAGTCTGGAAGGAGGAACCTGTGGATGTGAGCAGTGCGGTGTTCTGTATCATCGGGAATATTCGCCAGAAGCTGCGGGAGGTAACAACAAAAGAATATATCCAGACTGTGTGGGGAGTCGGATACAAATTTGTAGATGTCCCAGGGGAGTAATCTCCAGGGATTTTTCCGTAGAAAATAGAAAACTATGAAAAGTTTAAAATCCGTATGAAAAATCGGGGAACTCCACCAAAACTCCATCTTTGTATGATACACTGTTGTCCAAATAGCGGAGGTGCTGTTATGGCAAAGACAATTTTGATTATAGAAGATGAAGCATCCATCCAGAACATTGTCCGGGCGTTCCTGGAGGGTGCAGGATATACAGTATATGCCGCCGGTGATGGTTTGGAAGGGATTGAGATATTCCGAAGATGCAATCCGGACCTGGTGCTGCTGGATCTGATGCTGCCGAAGATTGACGGGTTTGCAGTCTGCGAGATCCTGCGGAAAGAAAGCCTGACGCCGATCATCATGCTGACGGCACGGGACGATGACGCCAGCCAGATGAAGGGCTTTGATGTCCTGGCAGATGACTATATTATCAAGCCCTTTTCCATGCCTCTTGTCCTGCGCCGGATTGAAGCGGTGCTGCGACGGACGGAACAGGGAATTGAGGAGGACCCCTCTGTGATCCGGTATAAAGAGATTACATTGGACACGGAAAATTATGAGGTGCTGGTAGGAACGGATGAGGTATCTCTCACCAGCCGGGAGTTTGAGATCCTGAAGCTGCTTTTGGAAAATCCGGGAAAAGTGTTTTCCAGGGAGAGTCTTCTGGACAGCGTATGGGGATATGAGTATTATGGCGATCAGAAGATCGTGAATACGCATATCAAGAATATCCGTAAGAAACTGGGTGTGGATTATATCGAGACAATCAGAGGAGTGGGATATAGAATTGAAAAAGAAAATCAGTGAAAGTGTCCAGGCGAAGACCTTTCTGAGTATGCTGGCATTGCTGCTGGCCTGCTGTATCATCATATATGCTGTGGTAATGGTCTTCCTGCCGAAAAATTACCAGACGGAACTGGAAAGCCAGGCGACTTCCGACTTTTACAGGCTGATGGAGACACTGGAAAGAAGCGGATGGGAGGAAGGCTCAGAGGAAATACTGGCATTTTCCATGAAAAATAATGCTACGGTGCGGATCACCGACACGGATGGAAGCGATGTGTTCTCTGTAAATTATGCAGATCCGGAGAATTGGGAAGAGACAGACAGAACCATGAGCTGTTCTGCTACCTTTCAGGAAGGATGGCAGACGTACCAGGTTTCTGCGGATATTTCCCTGGTTGCGGTATCCCAGTCCTATGAAATCCTTTTAAAGCTCATCCCGCTGATTGCGGTGGTGATCCTGCTGATCTCTGTTCTTGCGGCGCTGGTCTGCTCCAGATATTTCTCCAGGCCGCTGATCCATATTTGCAGTGTGGCAAAGCGGATGACCAGCCTGGATATGACTTGGAAATGTGAGGTAAAGCAAAGGGATGAGATCGGCGTTCTTGCGGACAGCTTAAATGAGATGTCGGAGCGCCTGAACAATGCACTTGTCAGCCTTCAGGACGCAAACGAGCAGCTGCAGAAAGATATTGAACGGGAACGGGAACAGGAAAAACAGAGGATTGATTTCTTTACCGCTGTTTCCCATGAGCTGAAGACGCCCATAGCCATTATCAAGGGTGAACTGGAGGGAATGATCTACCAGGTTGGGGAATACAAAGACCGGGATGCCTATCTGCGTCACTGTATGAAAACCGTCAATGACATGGAGCGGATCGTTAAAGACATCCTATCCGCAGCCAGGATGGGCGGCAGCGATTTCAAGTTGGAACGCACGGACCTGGATATCAGCCGGATGCTGCAGAAAGCCTGTCGCAAAGTCATGGGACGGATAGAGGATAAGGAAATGGAGCTGCGCCAGGATATCCAGCCGGACTTTCATTATGAAGGCGACGGGCGGCTGATTGAAAAAGTCTTCTCCAATGTCATCAGCAATGCGGCGGCGTATTCCCCGGTAGGTGCTGTGATAACTGTGTCATTACAAAATGGCGTGTTTTCTGTGGAAAACTCAGGCGTCCACATAGCGGAGGAAGATTTAAAACAAATCTTTACTCCCTTTTATCGGGTAGATAAATCCCGCAATCGGAACAGTGGCGGCAGCGGTTTGGGACTGTATATCACAAAAACGATACTCGACCATCACGGTATCCCTCATAAAATGGAGAATACAGAAAATGGTGTGCGGTTTACTGCTATCTTCTCAGAGGCAGCAATACAAGAGCAGTCTTCTGATTGTATGCCATCTGGTGGTATGAAGATTTTAACCTCAGATTGATTGAAAAGTTTGACCGAAAATTGACTTTTTCATGTTATATAGGATGTATAATCTATCAAAAATGGAAGGATACAGAATGGAACAAAACTACAAACTTTTGATTGTAGATGATGAGCAATCTATATTAGATATGTTGAAGCTCCAACTTGAGTTTGAAAATTATACCGTTTATACTGCGGCTAATGCAAAAGACGCTTTAGAAAATCTTTCTCATTCCCCGGATATTATCTTACTTGATATTAACATGGCGGGAATGAATGGGCTTGACTTGTGTGCGTCTATCCGAGAATTTGTAACAGTCCCTATTATCTTTCTTACTGCGAGAGTTTCTGAACAAGACAAAGTAAATGGTCTTATGGTTGGCGGGGACGATTATATTACTAAGCCTTTTTCCATGAATGAGCTGTTAGCAAGACTATCTGCTCATTTGCGTAGAGAACAGAGAAGTCGTGTGCGGACAAAAACGAAATTCTCAGAAGAACTCGTAATTGATTATTCAGATAGAAGCCTTTTTATAAAGGGCAATCGGATAGAACTATCTAACAAAGAATTTGAGATTATTCAGTTATTATCAATGAACGCAGGACAAGTATTTGACCGTGAAAAGATATATGAAATAATTTGGGGCATTGATGGAGTTGGAGACAATGTGGTGATTAAAGAACATATACGGAGAATACGGTTAAAATTTGCTGAATACACAGAGAAATCCTACATTACAACTGTATGGGGAGTGGGATACAAATGGGAAAAATAAGAGAAGCATTTCAAAATATGACCTTAAAAAAAGCCTTGATAACATTGGCTGTCATGTGTCTTGGAGTTGTCTGTATATTAACAGTTATTACTATTTTAAAGTTTTCAGACATCAGACAAGAAATATTGGACAGCCGACCTATTTATGTTTCTGAATATACAGTCGAAGATTATGCCTCAGATAATAGTGTAACGCTGGTTAATCCGAAAGAATTTCGCTTTGAACCGTTATCAGGAGAAAATTTAGTTTACTATTGGATCATTACAGTTTTTATGGTTGCCTTACCTGTGATATATGTCATTGCCGGTTCTATTGTTATGGCTAAATTGTACTATAAGTTAAAAATACAGAAACCTCTGATGAGTTTAAATAATGGTGTTGAACATATCTCGGAGCAGGATTTGGACTTTAAAATAGAATATACTTCTAATGATGAACTGGGGAAATTATGTAATGCATTTGAATGTATGAAAAAGGAAATCTATACAAGCAACCGTAAAATGTGGAATATGCTGCAGGAAAGAAAGGCTCTTACTGCTTCCGTATCGCACGATTTGCGGACACCTATTACCGTAATCAATGGCTATCTTGATTATCTTGATAAGGTAAATCATAAACAAATAATCACAGAGGAAGCTCTGCGCTCTACGCTAAAACAAATGAAAGGGGCTGTGCAGCGTTTAGAAAGATATGTAGAGTGTGTGAAAGATATACAGAAAATCGAAGATGTAGAAATTAAAAAGGAATACTTTAACTTGAAAGAGTATATCACGAACACTGTAAATGACTTTTCTCTTTTGGCGAAAAAATATGGTCGAGTATTGGAGTATCAAAACCAGATAAAAACAGAAAGCATATGTAGCGATAAAGATATGTTATCAAAAATTCTTGAAAATATTTTTGATAATGCTTTGCGCTTTTCAGAGAAAGTAATTTACTTTTCTATAACAGAAAAGAATAATTGTATCTGCTTTACAGTTTATGATGACGGAAAAGGGTTTTCAAAGGATGAATTAAAATATGCCACTACATTTTTTTATAGTTCTCCGACAAATAAGGGCAACTTTGGTATTGGGCTGTCCATCTGCAAAATCCTTTGCGAAAGACTCGATTGTGTCTTATCATTGGAAAACATAGCCGATCATGGAGCCAGTATTACAGTTCAAGTAAAAAAATAATGAGTTTTTCTAAAAATTGACTTTTCTATGAAATAATCTCCTTACAGATAATGAAAGGAGATTTTTTTTATGGAAATTAAGATTGAACATTTAAACAAAAGTTATGGAAAACGAACAGTTCTTAATGATATTTGCCTTCATATTCCTGTTGGTATGTATGGGTTGTTAGGAGAAAACGGTGCAGGAAAAACGACTTTAATGCGTATTCTTTCAACAATGTTAGAACCAACAAGCGGGGATATAAAAATGAATGGCGTGGATATAAAAGATAAAAAGAATATACGAAAGATCATAGGTTATCTCCCGCAGGAGTTTTCTGTATATCCTAATATGAGCGTTTATTCTGCTTTGGATTATTTGGGGATTTTAGCAGAGCTTCCTAAAAAAATGCGCAAAGAACGCATCGATTACTTATTAAAACAAGTTAATTTGGAGCAGGAAAAAAATAAGCGTTTTAAAAATCTTTCCGGTGGTATGAAGCGACGCTTTGGAATAGCTCAAGCATTATTGAACAATCCTAAAGTTTTGATTATTGATGAACCGACGGTGGGTCTTGACCCAGAAGAAAGGTTACGCTTTTACAATCTTCTTTCTGAATTAGCGGTAAATAGAATTATTTTACTATCAACACATATTGCTGCGGATATTGAAGCAACTTGTTCAAATGTTGCTGTATTATGTGCAGGTAAAGTTGTTTTTGAGGGCGATACGGAAGCTTTATTAAAGATAGGCAATGGGAAAATATATACCGTTTCATTCCCGCAAGATGAACTTGAAGATTTTAAAAATCACTACAATATTATCAGTATTCATCAAAACGGTAAGGATATTTCATGTAGATTATTTTCTGATGAAAAACAAAACAAATCATGGAGTGTATGCGAAACAACGATTGAGGACAGTTACATGTATCTGCTTTCAGAACATAGAGCGGGGGAGGGAAAATAAATGCTGTTTATTAAGGAATTAAAAAAAATATGTTTTAGTATTGTATATATACTTTTCATTGGATTACTTCTGCTTAGCTGGCATGAAAATTTTTATGGAGTAACAAGTAAAGAAATACAAGCGTCCAATGGAGCCGAAGCGTCTATTACTTCACAGATAACGGGAGGATCTATTTTAGCCAAACCAGAACAAGGGGCAGATAATTATGGTTTGATAAAAAAAGAAGTACCAGATAAAATTATGTGCGGCGGAACAGATATGTTAATTATTGAGTATTTGAACAATTCTTATGCCACATATCCTTTTAATTATTATAAGGAAGTAATTTTAAGTACAGAAGAACAAAAAGAAATTTTATCCATTATTGAAGAAATCACAGGTTTATCCGAAGAACAGATAAAAAATCTTCCAGATGATTACTTTCCGTCCGTTAATGGAAATATTATCCATATGGGAGGAGATGCTGCACAAAATCAAGATGGTAGTTTTAGTTTTTCGACGGAGAATAGCGATACTTTACAAGAGGAAGAAGATTATACAAAGCATTTTGTAGCACAGGTTTCATATGAAAGATTTAAAGAACTTATGTCACAAGCAGAGGAAATAATCGGAGATGGTTCTTACTATTCTATGGATATGCTATTGGAATACTACGGACAAGCAGAAATGACCTATGATGAAGCTATCAATGAGTATAATAAAACGATTTATGATGATAAGGTTAGCATCGCTTTTGCAAGGCTGTTTTGTGATTACATGACAAGAGTTTTAGGGTTATATCCTATTTTTATCGTTGTTGTTTTCTGGTTAAAAGACAGAAGGAATAAAATGAATGAATTAATAAACAGCAAACAAATAGAAACGGTAAAACTCATTACTGTTCGAACTTTGGCTATTTTAACAGCGGTAATACTTCCAGTTATTATTTTGAGCTTTGAGTCGCTGATACCACTTATGGAATACTCTGCCGAAACAGGTATTGCAATAGACGCATTTGCATTTATTAAATACATTTTATGGTGGTTACTTCCTACTGTAATAGTTGTCACTGGTTTGGGAACATTTTTGACAATTTTAACAACTACGCCTATTGCGATATTGGTGCAGTTCATCTGGTGGTTTATTGACTCTGCTATCACGGGGCTTTCTGGGGATACCCGATTATACACTTTAATGATACGTCATAATTCGCTGAATGGAGCAGAACTTATCCAACGAGATTTTAACATCATTTGGCTTAATAGAGGGTTAATGATGTTTGTATCGATTGTTCTGATCTATTTGTCAATAGTAATTTATAACAAGAAACGAGGTGGAAAACTGGATTATGCTTATTTCATACAAAAGCATTTTGGAATTTTTAAAGAGAGACTTCGGACTCGTTTTCAGAAATAGTTTATTGCTGACTGCAATTTACTTTCTACTCATTCCTGCTATTAGAGGTATATCAAATTTAAATCACATACAATCGGCACAATGTTTTTCACAATCAGTTGCCTTGATGGGGATAATTATACTTGTTCCTATTACTCAATATGAATTAGATATGAGTATAAAAGAAATTGTTTGCACAAAAACATGGTCGTATTTAAAAAGTGTAATTATTCGTTTGTTCTGTGGATTTGCAATTATATCTGTCGCAATTATTGGGTTTGCATTGATTATGCAAAGTCGGAACTGTATGTTTCCATTTTGGACATATGTAATCTCCACGATACTTTATGCGGGATTTATGGGAACTGCAGGAATTTTGTTTTCACAAATAGGAAGCAATATAGGAGCCGGTTATCTAACAGCTTTAGGATATTGGTCACTCTGTCAGCTTCAAATTATATCAGAGAATAATGTGGT
Source organism: Lachnoclostridium sp. An169 (assembly GCF_002160525.1). Taxonomy (GTDB): domain Bacteria; phylum Bacillota; class Clostridia; order Lachnospirales; family Lachnospiraceae; genus Mediterraneibacter; species Mediterraneibacter cottocaccae. The sequence continues at coordinate 45,171 of NZ_NFKT01000026.1, read as the reverse complement.
TTCTTTATTCCCCATTGTAGCTGGTAATTTTGAAATACAAAAACTGATTATTCTAATAGGGGTTCTTGTAATTATGATTTTGGGAACTGTTTTATCAATAATAAAAATTAATCATTAGTTAAGGCTTGCTGTTAGTAGATAATACGTGAGAAAGTTATTTTACAAAACCGAGAGGTTATCTATATGGAAGCCTCTCGGTTTTTGGCCCTTTTCTAACTCCACCAAAAGAACATCTCAACTCCACCTAAACTCCACCTTTCTTATGTATCCTTAGAATGTTCACTTACACATGGACAATAGAACAACATAAGAAATGAGGTGACAGAAAAATGAATTTGTGTAAACGGGCTTTCCTATATTCCACACGGAAGAAAGGAAAGACTCTTACGCTGCTTGCGTTCCTACTGGTCATGGCAACACTGATGCTGACCTGTTTTTCCATCCAGTCTGCCACAGAAACGGCTAATTCCAACATCAAAAAGGCTCTTCTGGGATACTTCACAATCAATGGAAAACAGCTGGAGGGCGGGATCACAGAGGAGGTACGGGAGCAGATCCTGGGGATTGACGGACTGAGCGGCAGGTACACGCTCCGCTCTTACTCCTACGCGGAATATTGTGATGCACAGGGGAACCCACTTGCGATCAACACGGAGGAGGCTGCCCAGATACCGGAAGGCTATGAACACGCTGGAAAGATTGTGGCAAATTCAAACTCCCAGGATGACAGCTACTTTACGGAAGGCGGGTTTGAACTGACACAGGGCGAACCGATTACCACGGAGGGCGGAAACCAGGTGTTGATCCATGAGAAATTTGCACAGAGAAACGGGCTGAGTGTAGGGGATACGATGCTGCTGAAGGATGTGGAGGGGAAGAATCGTACCATTCTAGTAACGGTGGCCGGGATCTTTACCAATACCAAAGAACAGGACTCTATCGGCATTGCACCGTCCTATGATCTCTACGACAATATTGTATTTACAGACCTGTCCACAGCCGCCAGCCTGCTCTATGGAACAGAAGACGGAGCAAGTGTACAGTATGGGGATTTTTATGTGGATAATCCGGATGAGCTTGAGCGCATCATGGATGAGGTAAAGGATATTCCGGGTGTAGCATGGGAGGACTGTACGCTCACACGCTATGACAACGACTACCAGAACGCAAAGGAGTCCTTGGAAGGCCTGCAGAATATCGTGTTTATTGCCATTGCGGTGGTATCTGTGATCTGCTTCCTGGTGCTGGCACTATTCCTGACGCTGCGGCTGAGGGGACGCATCCATGAAACCGGTATCTATCTGGCGATGGGAATCTCAAAAGGCTCGGTTTTGTTGCAGTATCTGCTGGAGGTGGTTCTTGTGGCGGCCATCGCCCTTGTAATCTCCTTTGGCACCAGCACCGTCATTTCCCATCAGATCGGGAGCAGCCTGCTCTCTCAGGTAACAAGCGAAACCTATGAAACGGTGGACTTGACAGGGGAAAACGAAGCTGCGGAAGAATCTACCAAGGATTTGAACCTTGCCGAGATTGAGGTGGCTGTTTCAGGGGAAGATTACGCTATGGTGTGGGCTTTTGGCATGTCGCTTTGTGTGGCCTCTACTGCACTGGCGGCCTATCCCATTATGAAGATGAAACCTAAGAGTATCTTGTCGCAGATGAGTTAAGGAGGTGCAGGCGATATGAATTTAGGACTACGGGCAATTTTATATACCGTGCGGAAATGGAAAAAGACCTTGCTGGTGTTCTTCCTGCTTCTGGCCATTACTACTCTGGTGCTGTCCGGGCTGGCGATTGCCGACGCCCAGAAGGAACAGGCCGAGAAGGTTCGAGGAACCACCGGAGCCAGCTTTACCGTGGAACGTAATTTATCTACGGGTGGTTGGTCAAATGGTAGCGGCGGTTCATATAGCACTCAGGAATTTATATCTGAGGATGTGATTAAGGAAATTGCGTCTGTGGATGGAATCGCTGGCTATGATGCTTCTCTTATTGTACATGAAGATTTCTTTAATGAAGATGGCGAGGCATTGAAAACAGAAAGATACGGTTTTTATTCTTATGGTTCTTATAATTCCGAGTACAACGCTATGTTCTTATCGGGAAGATTTGAACTGGTAGAGGGTTCTCATATAACCGAAGATATGAAAAACGGACTTATCATCAGCCGGGACCTTGCTGATTGGAATGGGTTAGAAATTGGAGATACCTTGACAGGGATTTATTATTCTGAAAGCAACACTCCGGCTGTGGATATGGAAATTGTGGGTATTTTTGATATTGTCGCTGACAAAGACGATGCGGTGAATCTGTATGATAATGCCTCCTATTTCGACTATTCAAACTACACCTTTTGCAGTATGGAAGCAGCGGAAGGGTTGCTTGAGGGTTGGGGCGACGAAAACGAAGGTATTTCCGAAGCCTATTTCTATGTCTCTGACGCTGCTCAGTTAGATAGCGTGATTGAAGAAGTGCAAAAGATTTCCTCTATCAACTGGAACAACTTTAACATCACTACCAATGATGAGGTATATCAGAATATTTCCAGCGCCCTCTCTGATACCGAAACCCTGATTACCACCCTCATTGTTGTTATTACCGCTGTGAGCATGGTGCTTATTACCCTGATTCTCTCCATGTCCATTCGCAGTCGGAAACGGGAAACAGGCATTTTGCTGGCGGTGGGTATCGCCAAGCCTGCGGTCATTCTCCAATATGTGCTGGAAACCCTACTGATCGCGGCGGTGGCCTTTCCGCTGGCCTACCTATCCAGCAAGCAGGTTGCCGGTGCCCTGGGTACGCTGTTCGGCAAGGCGGCGGAGAATGTCATCGTCACACCGGAGCATTTCATGCTGGTGGCTATCGTGGGCGGTATCCTGCTGGTGGCGGCGGTGCTGGTGTCCAGTATTTCAGCCTTGCGGTTAAAGCCCAGGCAGATTTTGGCGCAGATGGAGTAAAGGAGGGAGAAATGATATGAATTTAGGACTACGGGCAATTTTATATACGGTCCGTAAATGGAAAAAGACGCTGCTGGTATTCTGTCTTATTTTATCGATCAGCACCCTGGTACTGTCAGGGCTTGCTATTGCAGATGCACAGGAGGAGCAGACGGAGGAAGTCAGGGGAACCACTGGAGCCAGCTTCACCGTTCAGAGGGACATATCCACAGGCGGCTGGTCAAGCGGAAGCGGCGGTTCATACAGCACCCAGGAATTTATGACAGAGGATATGATCCGGGAGATTGCCTCGGTGGACGGCATCCAGGGGTATGACGCTTCCCTGATTACTCTTCCTAACATATTCGACGATCAGGGAAAAGAATTGACTCATGAAAATTATAGCTTTTATAACTATGGATCCTATAACTCCCAGTACCATGAGTTGTTTTTGTCTGGTCGGTTTGAGCTGGTGGAAGGAACCCATATCACTGACGATATGACTAACAGTATTATTATCAGCCGGGAACTTGCAGAGTGGAACCATTTGAAACTTGGAGATACACTAACTGGGATTTATTATCCAGAGAATAATACCCCAGCAGTGGATATGGAAATCGTAGGCATCTTTGATGTGGTGGCAGATAAAGAGGATCAACTCAATATGTATGATGACTCCTCTTATTACGATTATTCCAGCTTTGTATTTTGCAGTATGGACGCAGCGGAAGGATTGATAAAGGGCTGGGGAGAGGACGGTGATGGGATTTCCGAAGCCTATTTCTATGTTACGGATGCCGCCCAGTTAGATAATGTAATTAAAGAAGTGCAGGACATCTCATCAATTAACTGGAACAACTATAAGATTACTTCTAATGATGAGGTATACCAGAATATCTCCAGCGCACTTTCTGATACAGGCACCTTAATCACCACGCTGATCGTCGTGATTACAGTTGTAAGTATGGTATTGATCACGCTTATCCTTTTCATGTCTGTCAGAAGCCGTAAAAGAGAGACTGGAATTTTATTGGCAGTGGGAATTGCAAAGCCGGCAGTCGTTCTGCAGTACCTGCTGGAAACATTGCTGATTGCTGTACCAGCCTTCCCTCTGGCTTATGTATGCAGTCGGCAGGTTGCGGGTGCCCTGGGAACACTGTTTGGGAAAACAGCAGAAAACGTGATTGTCACGCCAGAGCATTTTATGTTGGTGACTATTGCAGGGTGTATCCTGCTGATCATGGCAGTGCTGCTGTCTGGGATTCCGGCGATGCGTTTGAAACCGAGACAGATCTTATCCCAGATGGAATAAAGGAGACGAAATATGAAGCACAAAACGAATTTAGGAATACGGGCATTTTTATATACAGCTCGGAAATGGAAGAAGTCACTACTTTTGTTCTGCTTACTGCTGTCCATTACGACACTTGTATTATCTGGGCTGGCGATTGCAGACGCGCAGGAAGAACAAACGGAAGAACTGCGGGGGGTGACAGGGGCCAGCTTCACCGTGGAACGAAATCTATCCACGGGTGGTTGGGCCAGCGGCAATGGTGGTTCTTATAGCACACAGGAATTTATCACGGACGAAATGCTTCAGGAAATTTCTTTTGTAGATGGGGTTGCAGGATATGATGCGGCGCTTGTCGCTATGCCGGGTTATTATAATGAAGCTGGCGAAGCACTTGTTAATGGAAATGTTATCAATAGTTATTATACCTATGGTTCAATAAATACTGAATACAATCAACTTTTTTCATCCGGAAGATTTGAGCTAGTAGAAGGTTCGCATATTACAGAAAATGTAAAAAACGGTCTTATCATTAGTAAAGAAAACGCTGAACGGAATGGTTTAAAAATAGGCGATAAAATTAGAGGAATCAATGATCCGAATAATAACGATCCAGAAGTTGACATGGAGATCGTAGGATTTTTTGATGTCGTTGCCGATAAAGAGGATGAGGCTGATATGTATGATGCTGCTACGCTATGGGATTATGCTGATTATGCTTTTTGCAGCTTTAATGCGATGAAAGAAATGGCCGTTAATTATGAAGATGGGAATAAACTTACAGAGGCGCATTTCTTCGTGGAAGACGCAGCACAGTTGGATAACGTGATAGCCGAGGTACAGAACATATCCTCGATTAACTGGGATCACTTTATCATTTCTGCCAATGACGAGGTGTACCAGAATATTTCCAGCGCACTCTCTGATACCAATACTTTGGTAACAACGCTTATTGTAGTCATTACGGTAGTGAGTATGGTACTGATCACGCTGATTCTCTCCATGTCCATCCACAGCCGAAAGAGAGAAACCGGCATCCTGCTGGCAGTAGGTATTGCTAAATCTGCGGTGATTCTCCAATATGTGCTGGAAACGCTTCTGATCGCAGTGGTTGCCTTTCCGCTGGCCTACCTCTCCAGCAAGCAGGTGGCTGGCACCCTGGGTACGCTGTTTGGCAAGGCATCAGAAAGTGTAATCGTTCTGCCAGAGCATATTTTGTTGGTGACTATTGCAGGGTGTATCCTGCTGATCATGGCAGTGCTGCTGTCTGGGATTCCGGCGATGCGGCTGAAGCCGAGACAGATCTTATCCCAGATGGAATAAAGGAGACGAGATATGAACCACAAAACAAATTTAGGAATACGAGCGGTTTTACATACCGCCAGAAAGTGGAAAAAGACGCTATTACTATTTTTCCTGCTTGTTTTTATCGTAACTTTGGTGTTGTCAGGGATGGCGATTGCAGATGCACAAGAAGAACAGTCGGAAGAACTGCGGGGCGTGACAGGTGCCAGTTTTACCGTCAATGCCAACAATGGCTATACCTTACAGCCTGTCACAGATGAGATGATTGAGGAGATTGCTGCGATTTACGGTGTGGAAGCCTATAACACTTCTCATTGGACAATCGTAAATCTCTATAATCAAGATACTTTGATGAAAGGGACAGATGAACGGGAATATGTAGCAGACCTCTTTTATGGAACAGGCTGCTTTGATTCGGAGTATTCTCCACTGTTTCTTAGTGGAGCCTTGCGTTTAACAGAAGGCCGCCATGTAACGGAGGGTAATAGTGGAATTATTTTGTACGAAGGCTTGGCTGAGAAATATGGACTGTCTATTGGTGATACCCTGGAAGTAAAAAATGGAAATCCGGATGATCCTCTGGTTGAGTGCCAGATTGCGGGCTTGTTTGAGGTCATTGCGGATGATAATGACGAACAGGCAACGATGGCAAGGCCCTCGACCTTTTATGATTATGAGGAATATGTCTTTGTAGATATGGATACCATGTCCGCTATCTCTGCACCCTATACGGCAAGCGAAGGGAATGGGATTACTTCCGTAGATTTCTTCGTTTCTGACGCGGCGAAGTTGGAGAGCATTGTTCAGGAAGTCCAGAACAACACCTCCATCGACTGGAACTCCTACTACATCACGGTAAACAACGAAGTATATGAGCGTATTTCCAGCTCTCTCTCGGATACCACCACTTTAGTTACAACACTGATTGTAATGATTACCGTGGTAAGCATGGTACTGATCATCCTGATCCTTTCCATGTCTATCCGAAGCCGGAAACGGGAAATCGGTATTCTGCTGGCAGTGGGAATTGAAAAGTACGCAGTCCTATTGCAGCAAATGCTGGAGATCTGCCTGGTGGCTATCGTGGCATTTCCTCTGGCATATCTGGCAAGCCGGGAAATGGCGGGGACTCTAGGCACACTGTTTGGAAAGGCGGCTGAGAACGTCATTGTTACGCCCCATCATTTTGTTCTGGTCACAGCTGCCGGAGCGGGCTTGCTTATCATAGCGGTACTGGTGTCGTGTATCCCGGTCATGCGGATGAAACCGAAGGCTATTTTGTCACAGATGGAGTAAAGAAATAGAAATGAAACGAGGTAAACAGTATGAGCATCATGGAAGTAAAAAACGTAGGTTATACCTATGACAACCGAAGAAAAGTATTGCGTGGTATAAATGTCCAGATGGAGCAGGGAAAGCTCTATGCAATCCTTGGCCCGTCCGGCTGTGGGAAGACTACGCTTTTGTCCCTAATCGGCGGCCTGGATAGCCCGACCAGCGGGCAGATCTTATTCGAGGACCAGGATATTGCGAAGACAGGGCTTTCCGACCACCGGAAGAATCATGTGTCTTTCATTTTCCAGGCATACAACCTGATCGACTATCTGAATCCAAAGGAAAATGTAGCCCTCACCTCCAAGCTGCCGCCGCTTCCCATCCTGGAGCGGCTGGGGCTGACAAAAGAAGAGGCAAAGCGCAACGTATTGAAACTCTCCGGCGGACAGCAGCAGCGTGTGGCTATCGCACGGGCTCTGGCCAGTGAGGCGCCGGTCATTCTTGCCGATGAGCCTACCGGAAATCTGGATGAGGATACTGCACGGGATATTACGGAGATCCTCAAAGAAAGCGCCCACAAGATGAATAAGTGTGTGGTCGTAGTTACACACTCGAATGAGCTGGCGAAGCAGGCAGATGTGATATGCAGGCTGAAACGGGGAGAACTCCAGGTTCTGGACCGGATATCGGACACACCGAAGGCACGGAATGGAAGGAGGGGAAGGTAATGAGACGGATTTCATCCCCTGGATCCATCCATAAGGGAAAAATGCTTTCTGCAGTGTTTTACATCCTCGCACTGATCCTGCTAGTTACAGCGGTAACGGCATTGGCCGCCTGCCACAAGAATATTTCCCTGCAGTTGGAGCAGGGCGTTCCCGTAGCCGGAAATGAACTGGCAATCGTGAATCTTTATTTATCCAGTTGTGTGCAGTATTTTGCGCTTTCAGCAATCCTGATCTTTTGCGGATATGTGCTTCCGAGAGTTGCTGCGCAAAAGCTGGATTTACAGCCGGAAGCATCGTCTCCCATGCTTAACGGGCCAATAGAGGCTGTGTCTGAAGAAGTAGACGGCTCCAGGCAGGAAACGGAAGATACTGATTTTGAGGAATGGGGATTTAAAGAAAGGGAGCCGGAATGATCCATGCAGGCAGGAGGAGGGGATAAACAATGAAGACTGAGAAAGATGACAGGAAAGTAGAGAAAAGTTATCTGATCGAAAACTGGCTTACATTAAATAAGACGCCTTTTTCCCAGTGGAAAACAGAGACGCAGCATAAGAATCTCCTGTTGATGTGCCTGGAGATCTTTGAGGAAATGGAAACGGAGCTTCGCAAAGAAAAGATTCCCGTAAAAATGGATTTTCGGGAAATCGCAGAGGATAAAGAGATTTTGTGTACCTGCCAGGTACAGGCAGCTGTCTGTGCGCTTTTCTATGTATTGGTATGCGAAATACATCCGGTACAGGTCCTTTTCTCAGGAAAAGACCAAACACTGTCCTTCACAGCAACAGGCGGTACAGGAGAAACGGAAAGAAAGGCAGACAGTGAAAGGCTGGGAACAAGCAGATGGCTGGCGCTTCAGTATCTGCAATTCGTGGGATATGACGTGAAGATTTCCAGAAGCGGGAAAAAGGAGCTGATATCCGTAACATTTCAGACGGCGGGGAAGGCGGTACGAAACAGGTATGATTGAGCTGGTACTTCGCACGACAGAAAGTTCCGGTCTGGTGAAGGAACAGATCCTGGCAAGACTGGATGGAGGTCAGGCATTGCCGGAGGCAGATTCGGTTCTTGAGTATTCCGGACTCTGTATTGACTCACTCCGCCACCAGGCATCTTATCAGGGGCAAGGAATTTCTCTGACAGAGAATTACGAATTTCACACCCTGGCGTACCTTGCCAGTCAGCCAGGGAGAGTCTTCACGAAAGAGCAAATCTACCAGGCAGTCTGGAAGGAGGAACCTGTGGATGTAAGCAGTGCGGTGTTCTGCATCATCGGAAATATTCGCCAGAAGTTGCGGAAGGTTACAAAGAAAGAATATATCCAGACGGTGTGGGGAGTTGGATACAAATTTGTGGATGTCCCAGGGGAGTGAGCCCCTGAAAAGCGCGACTGTATAACCAAGTGCCCCGGTCTGTCTCATGGAATGAGAAGATCGGGGCACTGATTTTAAAGCTGTTCTTTCCAATTCCGGCGGTTATACAAAATCCGTCGAACTTCCATAATGTTTCCAATCACCACATAGAAAACGGTGAAGTTCCGCACCTGGATGCGATAATATGGATATTGACGTTCTCGTGCCGAGTGAAAAGGCTCGAAGGATTCTGCACAGGGAAGCCTTTCTAAAATGGCTGTTTCCACATCGTCCACCAGTCGTTCTGCTGCAGCGGGATTTCTCAGCCGATAGGTAATGTAGTCTACGATTTCATTGAGGTCATCTTCAAATAGAGGGAGAAACCGCAGGTCATAATGCTTTTCGTTCACGGATGCGCCTCCTCACCCGACCAAAAACCTCGTCGGCAGAATAGCGTGTGTCAGAGAGGTCAGCGGCGCGGTCCGCTTCATCCAACGCCAGCTCCACATCATTCGTCAGTTCTTCGTATTGCTCCAGACTGAGCAGAACCATAGAACCGTAACCGTTTTTGGTAAGAAAAACCGGTTCACCTTTGGACAGGACATCCTCTTCAACTTCAGAAAAGCGATTGCGCAGATCTGAAACAGGACGAATATTGAGCATAGTATCGCCTCCTTTATGGCGTTATTTTATCATAATTTTATCACAAAAGCAAGAAACTTATTCGTTGACTGCGATTCCTTTATCTTAAAGTGTAGCAGGAAGAATACTTATTTGGTATATTTGAGGTATCAATAGATTAACATTTGTAGTAATAATGGAAATGTTAATTTGTGTTGCTTGTGGCAACGGTGCTTTTGATATTTAATAGTTGTATCAAAACAAAGGAGGCACAGGTTATGCTGAATGAAAATATTAAAAATCTCCGAAAGGCAAAAGGATTATCGCAAGAAGAACTTGCCGTAAAACTGAATGTAGTAAGGCAGACGGTATCGAAATGGGAAAAAGGGATTTCCCAAAGTTAAAGAGACCATATACATACTCACGCTTACATTACTTCCAATACAAAAAACCAAAGATTTATTGGAGGTACTATTATGGCTCAAAACTTAACTTACACCCAATGCAGTGATTTCTATATTCCTGACATCAGATTGGCACACACAGGAACTAAGCCACTTGGCAAATATGCCAGGATGCGCAGAACATTCTTAGAACAGAACAAACCGATGCTTTTTAACGACATGGCTTTAACAGAAACATTGTTCCCGCATCTGTGGGAAGTACAAAAGACCTGTGAGAAGCGAATGGAGTTGCTGATGGGAGAATTGTTGGCGAAGAATCCAGCGCCGGATAAGGCAACACAGCAGCTTGCATGGGTAGCGCACATGAATAGCCTGAAAGTACAGGCGGAAGAAATCGTCCTCCGGGAACTGGTTTACGAGGAGGACATCGTATGAAAATCCTTGAAGAATAAAAACGATAAACTATTTGATGCCACCCGTGGGAGAAATCCTTCGGGTGGCATTTTGTCGTGGAAAGACAATTACTGAATTGTCTTTTGGAAAGTTCTTGAATTGTGCTTTTGACAATTCAAGAGTTGTCAAAAGCACAATGTAATAATACTGATATAAATAATACTGATTATAGTGATACTGATCTTTTCCTATCCGATGGGAATGGAATTGAAGCGAAATGACCATTTATATCTAAAATCCTAAAAAAAAATCGGTTATCGCACATAATTGCGAATGTGTCTTGAAAGTTGCGACAAACTTTGCTATTATTATACACAGTAAGCGTGTAAAGAAGAAACAGGAGGTAGAAGCATGGCTATTTCATATAACCGAATGTGGAAACTGCTTGTCGATAAGAAAATGAGTAAAGCAGATTTACGAAAAGCGGCAGATATTGCTCCGAATACAATGACGAAACTTCGCAGAGATGAACCAGTCAATCTTGCGATTCTTGGCAGGATTTGCGATGTGTTGAAATGTGATTATGGCGATTTAATGCAATATGTGCCGGAGGAGAATACAAATGACGAATAAACAGTTGAAAAACTTAAAAGATACATTGTGGACGACTGCCGATCAGCTGCGTGCAAATTCCGGCTTGAAGTCCACCGAATATGCCGAGCCTATTCTTGGCCTGATTTTCCTGCGATTTGCAGATGTAAAATATAGCAAATATGAACCGGCTATCCAGGCAGAGTTTGCTTCCATCAAGGGAACCCGAATGGAGCGTCCGATTCACGAAATCGCTATTGAAAAATGTGGATTTTATCTGCCTGAAGAAGCCAGATATGATTGGCTGTTGAATCTGCCGGAAAGTGAAGACCTTGCCAAAAAGGTTAAGGAAGCCATGGAAGCGGTGGAGAAATACACTGCCGAACTGGAAGATACGCTTCCGAAAGATATTTATTACAGCGTTAACAGCGAGGATGACCCCCTCGTATTGGCAAAGCTTCTGAAGAATTTTAAAGATATTCCTGCGGATGTGGAACTGGACATCTTCGGTGAAATTTACGAATACTTTCTGGGTGAATTTGCGCTGGCTGAAGGTCAGGGCGGCGGTGAATTCTTCACCCCTGCATCTGTTGTCCGTTACATGGTTGAAGTTCTTGCACCTACTGAGGGTAAGGTTCTCGACCCTGCTTGTGGTAGCGGAGGTATGTTTGTTCAGACTGCCCATTATATCGAAAAGCACAAAGCTCAGGGCAAGCAGATGAACCTGCGTGCATACGGCGTAGAAAAGACCGGTGCAACTGTTCGACTGGCAAAGATGAACCTTGTCCTGAACAATGTTCGTGGCACCATTACCCACGCAAACTCCTATTACCGTGATCCATACGACAGCTTCGGTAATTTCGACTATGTTATGGCAAATCCCCCTTTTAATGTAGATGGTGTAGAACTGGATCAGGTAAAAGATCAGCCCCGCTTCAACACATACGGTGTACCTCAGAACAAAACCAAGAACAAAAAGAAAGATGCCAAGGAAACAGTTCCTAACGGTAACTATCTCTGGATAAATCAGTTTGCGACTGCGTTGAACGATACCGGTCGTGCGGCTCTGGTTATGGCAAACTCCGCATCCGACGCAGGCAACAGCGAGAAGGATATTCGTGTAAAACTGATTGAAAGTGGTATTATCAGTCAGATGGTAACGCTGCCATCTAATATGTTTACTTCGGTAACGCTGCCTGCCACCCTGTGGTTTTTCGATAAGGCGAAGGTGAAGAAGGATGAAATCCTGTTTATTGATGCCAGAAATATTTTCACTCAGATCGACCGTGCGCACCGCAAATTCTCCGATGAGCAGATCCGCAACCTCGGTATCATTAGCAGATTGTACGAAGGTAAGACGGAGGACTTTGACGCTCTGCTGGCTGATTACCGCACAAAAATGGCTGAAGCTCCGGAAGTGTCTGATGATGAAGATATTATGCCTAAGAGCTACTGGCAGTCCAATATTGACTGGCTGACAGAACGCTTCCCGGAAGGAAAATACAGAGATGTGGTTGGTCTGTGTAAGGTCGCAAAAATCGGCAAGATTTATGATGACAAGGGAAAGCTCATGGGCTATGAGGATGACAGTATCGGCGATCAGGATTTCTCTCTGAATCCCGGTCGTTATGTCGGTGTTGTGATCGAGGATGATGGTTTAACGCAGGATGAGTTTAAGCAGCGTATGATGGCATATTATGCTGCCCTCTCCAAACTGAACGAAGAAGCGCATGGCTTAGAAAGCAAAATTGCAACCAATTTACAGGAGTTATTTCAATGAGCCAAATAAAACGGAAACATATTCGGTCTAAAACAATCTGGCAGATATTTTTGATGTTTCTTGAGATTTCCGTTATAGTCGGCGGACTTACTTGGGTTAGCGGCCTTTTATGGGATTTTGAGTCAGGGCTGGATGTTCTGGAACGAGTCGGTTTGTTCTACGGCTTCTATCAGATTCTTACCTACATCATTTTGTCGAATCTGAATGATATAAAAGCGGATGAATTTCTTGCACTGAAGAATACTGCATCTATTGCGCTGAAAGCTTGCGAATATAACGATGAGATTTGGAAAGGCATTGCCAAAGACCAAATTGATAAGCAGTTAGATAGTGGTGTTTTCAACGACATGCTTGTGCGTCAAAATTATGGTGTACTGAAACAGTGTATAGACGAGAATGCAGTAAAAAACATAGAATATATGATTATCTGGGCAGAGCATTGCGCTGAGGAAAGCCAGCTGCTTTGGCGATTTTCGTTCTTGCTTAGATTTGTTAAATAACGGAAAGGAGGCGGAGATAAATGAGTAAATGGGAAGAAAAAAGATTAGAAGATATTATTGATGTAAATCCGCCTGTAAAACTAAAAAAGGGAGAATCTTACCCTTTTATTGATATTGATAAAGTTTCACCCACTCGCCGTTCAGTGACGAACGAAGAAGTAAAGGTTTATGATGGGCAAAGCAGCAGCAAGTTTTGTGATGGTGACACCGTTTTTTCTCGTATTACGCCTTGCTTGGAAAATAGAAAGATTGCCAAAGTAGCCATTAATGGTGATGCTGCGTTTGGTTCAACGGAGTTCTATGTTTTCAGGGCAAAAAAGAAAAAGGCTGATGCACGATTCACCTATTATCTTACTTCCAGTGATGCAGTTGTATTGCCCGCAATCAACAGTATGACCGGTGCAAGTGGCAGACAGCGTGCGGATAAGAGATTTGTCCAACGCTTGAAGCTCAACTTGCCGGATCTCCCTACACAGGAACGTATCGCAGATATTCTGTCTGCTTATGATGATTTGATTGAAGCAAACAATCGCAGAATTAAACTGTTGGAACAGGCCGCACAGGAACTGTACAAGGAATGGTTTGTCCGTTTCCGCTTTCCTGGGCATGAAAATACCAAGTTTGAAGACGGATTCCCAAAAGGCTGGACAATTAAGCGACTGTCTGATTATGGCCGAGTAGAAACGGGCAAAACCCCCTCTACAGAGATTGCCGAAAACTATGGTGGAGAAATAATGTTTGTCAAGACTCCTGATATGCATGGCAACATGTTTATTATTCAGACCGAAGACAAGCTTTCTGAACGAGGACATAATACGCAACCTAAAAAATTGCTTCCTACCAATTCCATTATGGTTAGCTGTATTGGCACCGCTGGCGTTGTATCCATCAATGCAGAACCGGCTCATACAAATCAGCAGATCAATTCGATTGTTTTAAATAATCTGAACGAGCTGGAATGGCTATACCACACTTGCAAATCCCTAAAGGAAACTATTGAATTGTTTGGTGCTACTGGAGCAACAATGACTAATCTTAGTAAAGGTAAGTTTGAAAAGCTGAAAGTAGTCGATCCCGGCGAAAATTTGATTCTGGCATACCATGATAAGGTAAAGCCACTATTCGATGAGATTAAATCTTTTATGTACCAAAACCAAAATCTGGAAACACAGCGTGACATGTTGCTTCCTCGCTTGATGAGCGGCAAACTGGAGGTGTAAGTATGAGCGAAAAGACTTTTGAAATTGGCATTCCAGTTGATGAGGATGGGTTCTTGGAAATGGAGTGTGATTTTTGTAAGAATCGTTTTATGCTCCATGCAGACACATTTCAAGATGAAAGCTATTTACATTTTTTCTGCCCAGTATGTGGGCTTCCTAACAGAACCAATACATTTTATTGCACGGAAGTTCTGGAAAAAATGGAACAGGTTGCATTGAACTATATGTATTCGGAGTTGGAAAGGACGTTGGGCAAATCCATTAAGAAATTTAACAAGAATGGCTTTGTAAAAATGTCGATGGATATTCCAAAGAAGGAACCAGAAAAAGAATTGTATCAGTCTGTTAATGAATATGAAACAGTTGAACTGAAGTGCTGTGATTCTTCGGTAAAAGTACAGTATTTTGATAGAGAGATTGGCATTTACTGCCCTTTGTGTGGAGGAGCTAAGCTGTGACAAAGAAAGAATTAAGAAAAATTTCATTGCAGTATAGAACCCTATCTTCCCAGATGCTGAAGATAGATTCCCAAGAAGAAATCAATTGCGTAAAGATTTTCTTCGATTATATTACGAATATTCCGTTCATTATGGCGTATATTTCCGACTGTCACAAAGAGGATTACGACTTCGCAGAAATATACAAAAATAAATCTTGGAACGATATGCTGACATTGCCTGATACTCAGGAAGCGATCGTCGATTACGGTTATCAGTTATTGCAATACATATTAGATGGTCCGAAACAATTGCACGCATTGGCATTCGGCTATACGAGTAGCAGAAAATTCAAAGATATGATTGCTGCTTTTATGCGTAAGGCCATCGAGCCGTTTGTAATTGCAGTAAAAAGCTATCTGGAACTTTCTTTGATTGATTGTCCTGAAGGTGTTCCAGTGGCATCTACTGAAGAGCAGGAGAAAACTTTGTTTTTATCCTACTGCCAGAAAGACTCCGATATCGCAAATCTTATTGAAACTGGGCTTGCTCCGCATATTAATGGAAAGGCCAAAATTTCTCGAGATATTCGTGATGTTGAATACCATGAGAGCTTCAAAAAGTTCATGCAGACCATTGAAACCCATGATTTCGTTATTATGATCGTTAGCGATCATTACTTGAAGTCAAGAAACTGTATGTTTGAGGTACTGGAAGTAATCAAGGATTCTCAGTTCCAGAAGAAGCTTGCATTTATTATTCTTTCAGATGGTGATATTCAATACTACCAAGATCAGAACATGCCTTCTATTGGTGCAAAGGTATACTCGCTTGAAGGACAAACGGCATACAGTTTGTATTGGACAAAGATAGAAAAAGAATTGCAAGAGCAGATTGAAGCATTGGGTGATCCTACTCGCGCAATTCATCAGATCAAAGAAAAACGTATTGTTCAGAGAATTCTACTGGATCTACCTGAATTTATGGAGTTCATTAAGGATGCCAAAGGTATCCCTCTTTCTGAACATGTTGATTCTGGATTTAAGGATATAATAAAATTCTTGGGCTTTTGATTAGCGGACGAGACCACATACAAAATAACAAATGAGACAAGCCGGGGTGATAGCAAATGGCAGAAAGCAAGCATTATTATGATTTTACAAATGAATTATCTGCTGATGAAATCTATGAAGGTTTGCTCGCTCACGGTCTTTTTACCGAAAAGCTTCCTCCAGTGTTTACAACAAAAGCATTTTTCGACTATTGCGAATCTCAATCGCCTGCTTTTCCTAAAAATCCGGCGGAGTATATTTATCACGAGAGCATGAGGAATATCAACACTCCACGCCCCTTGGGTATTCCTAATCCCGCGGCATATCAGCGTTTGTGCAAATACATATCAGAGATATGGCCGCAGCTTCAGCAGTATTTTGAGGAAGAGACTAAAAATCAGGAACATATAATCAGCAGAACTCATATTCGTAAAATGAAGGATTCTGATTCGCTGTTTTCCATGAACTACAGAAACTGGAAAGATGATGGTACACCTGAACCGGATTTATTGCTCGGGGCAAGATATTTGGTTCATGCTGATGTATCCAACTGTTTTCCAAGTATATATACCCATGCCCTTTCATGGGCATTAGTTGGAAAAGATGTGGCGAAGCAAAATCAGAAAGATAGTTCACAGTGGTATAACGAGCTTGATTTCCGTACAAGAAATGTAAAGCACGGAGAAACGCATGGATTGTTGATCGGTCCCCATGCTTCGAATTTACTGTCCGAGATCATTTTAGTTAAGATTGATAAAATCTTGTATGATAAAGGATGGCGTTATATCAGAAACATTGACGATTATACTTGTTATGTTTCTACCAATGAGGATGGGCAGTTATTTCTTACCGAATTGTCTGAGCAGTTAAGAGCGTATGATCTGGCTCTCAACCATAAGAAAACTTCCATAGATGAACTCCCAACGGCATCCGTTGAGCAGTGGGTGCGAAAAATTAACACCTTCACTGCGTTTGATACAAAAGAAAAGATGAATTTTAAGGAAGTTCGTGCATATCTGGATATGGCAATCGAATTGATGCAGGAAAACCATGACAATGCTGCCATTTTGAATTATGCCATGAAGGTATTAGCTAAGAAACAGCTTACAGAAAATGCAAAATCGTATTATGTGAAAACAATTTTTCACTTGACCGTAATTTACCCATATTTGGTATCGTTATTGGAAGAATATGTATTCATGCCGTTTGGCGTTGAAACAACAATGATTTCAAAAATATCTGCACTACTTTATGAAGAAGGCGTAAAACTCAAGAATTATGAAGCGGTGTGTTATGCACTGTATTATGCCAATAAATATGAGTTCGAAATCAGAGAACTCGATTTTGATGTAGCAAAAAGCAGCAATAACTGCCTGTTCTTGTTGTTTAGCTACCTATACTATGAGAAAAAGAAAGATAAAGCAGCAGTAAAAATGTGCAAAGATTATGCTCGATCACTGTTGGCAACAGAAATGGATAATTTCTGGTTATTTATATACGAAGCATTGCCGCAAAGTGATTTGCGGGATTATTGGAAAGCAATGAAGAAAAGCAAGGTTTCATTCCTTGTGGAAATTTAGGAGGTGATTCTATGCCGAAAATCATAACAGAAGATATGATTGAGCAAGCAGCTATCAAGGCTTTGCATGAGCGGCATAACTATATTGTTCTGAACTGTATGACAGAAGAACCGGACACACTTCCTGACGGAACCGGACGCAAGGATAAGAAGCAGGTTGTTCTGCCGGATGTGATGTTCGAAAGCCTGTGCAGGATCAATCCAGATATTCCGGAAGCAACTGTACGCACTGTGGTGGACGAGCTGTGCCGCACGCCAGCTTCCGGTGATCTAATGCTGACCAACTACCAGAACTATCAGAAGATCCGCAACGGTATCATTGTAGAATACAACAAGAACGGCAAGAAGACCTCCAACATTCTTCGTTTGCTGTCCTATAATGATGCTTTGAGCAATACATTTACGGTTGCTTCTCAGATGTGGATCAAGGGCGAAACTCATTGGCGCAGACCAGATTTGATCATTTTCATCAATGGTTTCCCAATGGTTTTCATTGAACTGAAAAACAGCAATATTCCGGTAAAGAACGCCTATGATATCAACCTGAAGAACTATCTGAAAGACATTCCATATCTGTTCAACTACAACCAGATTTGTGTTCTGTCTAATGGTATGGAAACTCGCCTGGGCAGCTTTGCCGCAGGTTATGAGTTCTTCTTTGAATGGCTGAAGGTGGAGAACGAAAAAGAAAACCCGGACAGAAAAGCCATCCGAGAAAATTGCACCAGCTTGGAGTATTTTATTGCCGGTCTTTGTGAACCGAAGAATCTGTTGGATTACATAGAGAACTTCATTCTTTACGACCGCCGCAGAATAAAAATCATTGCAAAGAACCACCAGTTCTTTGGTGTAAACAACGCCTATGATGCTTTCCTGCGCCGTGAGGAATTGAAAGGTAAGCTGGGTGTGTTCTGGCATACTCAGGGAAGCGGTAAGAGTTATTCCATGGTAATGCTCGCTCGTAAGATCAAGCATAAATGTACGGGCAACTTTACATTCCTTATCGTTACTGACCGTGAAGATCTGGATACGCAGATTTATAAGAACTTTCTACGTACAGAGTTTATTACCGATAAGGATAAGGTGCAGCCTGCGAACAGCAAGCAGTTGCGTGAGGAATTAAAAACTAACAAGTCAATCCTGTTTACACTGATTCATAAGTTCAGATATGACAAGGGAAAGAAATATCCTGTCCTGTCTGAACGTGATGACATCATCGTTATCGTTGATGAAGCTCACCGCACACAGTACAAGGATTTGGCAGAGAATATGCGCACTGGTTTACCGAATGCACAGTTCCTGGCATTTACAGGTACACCGTTACTTGGCGCAAAACGACTGACCAATGCGTGGTTCGGTGATTATGTCAGCGAATACAATTTTGCAGAATCCATCAAAGACAATGCTACCGTACCACTCTACTATGTGAAGCGTGTACCGGAGGTAGAGTTGCAGAACGATTTCCTTGATTCTGATTTTGCAGAAATTCTGGAAGAAGAAAACCTAACTGATGCAGAGCAGCGTCGATTGGAAAACCACTACGCAAAGGAACTGGAAGTCATCAAGCGTGATGACCGTCTGGATGCCATTGCTCAGCATATTGTTTACCATTTCCCTCGTCGTGGTTTCCGAGGAAAGGGCATGGTTATTTCCGTAGACAAGTTTACTGCCGTGAAGATGTACGATAAAGTAAGCTACTACTGGAAAGAAGAAATTAAAAAGTTAAATGCGCAGATCACTAAAACCAAAGATGCGGCTGAAAAGCTCCGTCTGAAAGATATGGTTGACTATATGCGCAAAGTGGAAATGGCTGTTGTCATCAGCGAAGATACCGATGAAGAAGCTAAATTTGCAGCGGAAGGATTGTCGATAAAACCGCATCGTGAACGCATGAATAAGGTTGATGAAAATGGTTTTGATATTGAGGATAACTTCAAAGACCCAAACAATCCGTTGCAGTTGGTTTTCGTCTGTGCTATGTGGCTGACGGGATTTGATGCGCCGTCTGTTTCCACCTTGTATTTGGACAAGCCTATGAAGGGTCATACTCTGATGCAGACTATTGCCCGTGCAAACCGTGTCTATAACGGCAAGGAATGTGGTCTAATTATCGACTATTTGGATGTGTTCAAATATTTGAAACGAGCATTGGCGGATTATGCGTCTGATGATGGCGGTTTAATGCCGGTGAAGGATGTGGAAAAGCTGCTGGGACAGTTGCACGAAGCAATTGATCTTACTAAAGCATTCTGTCTGAGTCATAATGTGGATCTCAGCAAAGTGGTTGAAGACGGAGATACCTTCAAGAATCTATCGTTCTTCGAGGATTACGCCAATATCATTGTGGGCAACGATGATGTGAAGAATGAGTTTTCTGTGATGGCTAATACCGTTGATGGTCTGTATGAGTCGCTTAGACCTGATATTTTCAAAATGGATTTTGAACCAGCTTACAAAGATGCAATTCTATATCTGAAAGGTGTCATTGACGGAAAAATTCGCCCCGAAAAGATTGAAGCTGCGCAGGCCAGAATCAATGAACTGTTGGATCAGAGTGTTATCACTGCTGCAGATGCAAGAAAATACACCATCACAGAAGCAGGCAAAGAGCTTGACTTATCCAAACTGGATATTGATGAACTCAGATCTCAATTCAAAAAGCTGAAGAACAAAAATCTTGAAATTGCTAATTTGCGTAAGCATATTGAGGAAAAGCTTCAGAAAATGCTAAGACGCAACATAACCCGCACAAAATTTGCAGAGCGCTTCAGAAATATAATTGATGAGTACAATGCCGGTGGCTCTCAAAATGATGATTTTTATGAGAAACTTCTGAAGTTAATGGAAGAACTCCGGGCGGAGGAAGAACGTCATATTAAGGAAGAATTGTCGGAAGCTGAATTGGAACTGTTTGACCTTCTTAGAAAAGAACATCTTACCGCTGATGAAGAAAAGCGTGTAAAACTGGCAGCGAAAGAACTGTATAATACGCTTACCGAAAAGCGCAATGAATTGTTTATTGTTGGATGGCAAAACGATCCTCAGCCGAAGGAACGAGTAAGGGGTGAGATTGTCTATATCCTGAATAAGTTTTTGCCAGAGAGCTACGACAGAGAAATATTCTTGAGAAAGAGTACGCTGGTATTTGATCATATCGTTGATCAGGCGATGACCGGTTATAACTGGGTGGCGTAATATAGTAATTATACGAAAGGACTTCGTCTCAATTTGGGACGAAGTCCTTTCCTGTAAGGATGCCGTGTAACTTTGGATCAATTTGGTCTGAAGTCGCATCGCAACTTCCTGATAATTCGTAGGGAATAAATCAACTTCTGCTCAACTTGCGCAGAAGTTAAATCTGGTAAATCTCTTGGTTGACTTTATGCAAAAATTACACGAAATAACTTCTCGCCAATTTGGCGAGAAGTGCGGTATCTGGTATTTCACTTGTTCTCAATTTGGGAATAAGTTCTGCTATGAATGTTTTAAAAATAACTTATACCCAAGGTGGTCACAAGTTCAAAAATCAAAAATAGAAGTTCGACTTGTGGACGAATTGGCCACAAGTAATACAGTGAAATTATTCCCAAGTTGAAAATAATTTATGGCTGTATTTTGCCCTTTCACAAATTGGCAAGCAGTGTAAACCTGTACAGGTTCACAAATTCGCAAGCAGTGTAAACAGGACCCAGTTTACTACTTTTGCTCATTCGCTTGTTGGGGCAACATCCCCAATCCCCTTCGAACATCATCGGCGATGATGGCTACTCGTTTATTCTGAACGTTTTTGTAAATGCAACTTCTGGACGAATTGACCAGAGGTGAAATGATAAAAACCAACTTCGCCGCAACTTGCACCGAAGTAAAAATATTTCTTTGGCGCAGTTCTGCATACTTGTTTTTTTTACAATTATCCAGTAGAATAGACACAGAAAATTGAATATCGGTTCAAGATTGTGATTTTATAGTTTTGCGGGATTGCCCGATTTGAAGTCCGACATATTTGTGAGAGGATAAATCCTTCTTCACGTTGGCTGTTACATAGAACCATCAGAAAAGTGCAGGTGTTCTTGTGCTTATTTCTTGATGCTCTGTGTGACAGCTTTTTTATTTTACTTCCATCCGATTGGACGGAAGTTAGCTGACAATGCACAAAGGAGGAAACTGATGAAACACGAATTTGATTTGGAACAGATCGACTATGACAACAGCAATTATGAACTGGATATATGGAGCAGTTGCTTCAATCCGATTTTCAGTCCGCCATCGGAAGTTATCAAAGAATGGAACCTTCAATTTTATGATGACTGGGATGAGCCTGAACCTACACTTGAAAACACTTCTGTTTATTTCACTGAGGATGGTGCGAACTATCTGATTGTTGGTAAAACCATTATCCCTGTCAGTGAACATTTTGCTGAGACCGGAAAGACCGTCAATGAGGTAATTGAAGATGTTATCCGTTATGCAGTAAAGAGTCAGAAAAAGTAACGTCAAGTGTCCAGTCGACAAAATTGAAAACTGCCCTCGCATATAGTACAATACGAGTACGAAGTATTGTAAGCGTGGGTTGTTTCAAAGAAGGAGGATTTGAATGAAGCAACCGTACAATACCGCACTATATTACAGATTAAGCCGTGACGATGAAAACTTCGGAGACAGTGTCAGTATTGAAACCCAAAGAACGATTTTACAGCAGTTTGCCCGTGACAACCAATTCCATGTGATAGACGAGTATATTGATGACGGATGGTCAGGTACGAACTTTGACAGACCGGCATTTCAGCGAATGATGGACGATGTGGATGCAGGCAGAATCAACTGCATCATCACAAAAGATCTTTCCCGTTTTGGTCGTGAACACGTTATGATGGATTACTATTTGGAGTTTGTGTTTCCAGAGAAAAATATCCGTTATATCGCAGTCACAGAAAATGAGGATACAGAAAAAGGTCTCAGTGATTTTGTTCCTTTCAAGAATCTGTTCAACGAATGGTTTGCCAAGGATACCAGCCGTAAAGTAAAGGCTGCGCTTCGTGCAAAACACGCTGCAGGTCAGCGAATCTGTACTTACGCACCTTTAGGTTACAAGAAACATCCAGAAATTAAAAATGCCATAGTTGTGGACGATGAAACTAAGTGGATCGTTGAGAAAATCTTTGAACTTGCCTATCATGGTTCCGGTGCTGCAAGTATTGCACACAGGCTCATCGAAGAAAAAGTTCCTACATCCGGTTGGCTCAACTACACACGATATGGAACATTCGCTCACATCTACGCAGATGCGCCGGAGAGCAAACAATACGATTGGTCAATCGGTCAGGTAAAGGAAATTCTGAAAGATGAAACCTACATTGGCAACAGCATCCACAATAAGCAGACTAACATTTCTTACAAGAACAAAAAGAAAATCCGTAAGCCGAAGGAAGAATGGGTTCGTATCGAAAACACTCATGAAGCCATAATTTCAAAAGATGTTTTCTATCATGTGCAGAATCAGATTGATTCCCGCAGAAGAAAACAGAAAGATGGCACCACCAAGATTTTCTCGGGTCTTGTAAAATGCGCTGATTGTGGTTGGTCTCTTGCCTACGGTGAGAATCGTCAGAACAAAACGCCTTATGGTCATTACCATTGCAGTAATTATGGGCAAGGCACTGGTAAATGCTCCATGCACTATATCCGCTACGATACGCTCTATACCTATGTACTGCTTCGAGTTCAACATTGGACAAAAGCTGTCCGTGAGGACGAAGAGAGGCTCTTGGAAAGCATTCTGAAAGCCGGAGATAAGGAAAGAGCTGTTGCTATGAAGAAACATACGGCAGAGCTTTCTAAGGCGGAGAAGCGCAAGGCAGAGGTTGACAGGTTGTTTGCCAAAATGTACGAGGACAGAGTTTCTGAACGCATAACAGAGTATAACTTCAATATGCTGTCGCAGAAATATCAGCTGGAGCAGATTGAGTTGGATGAAAAAATCCAGAAGCTCAAGGCGGCATTGGCTGAAAGCAAACAGTCCGTGGAAGATGCAAGAAAATGGATTGAGATCGTCAAACAATATTCCGAGCCTACGGAATTGACAGCAGAACTGCTGAACAATATGATTGATAAAATCGTTGTCCATGAAGCAATCAAATACGAAAACGGCTTTCGTGAACAGAAAATAGAGATTTACTATCGCTTTGTCGGTAAAATTGATTGATACAAAAATCTGAGTGTCAGCTTAAACTGGCACTCAGATAAAACAATATCTTTAACTAAGGGAGTCTGGTCTATCGGTTCCTGACTCAAATATGCTCATTTCGTTAGCAGACGAACTGGATACTTCAGTAAGTATACTGTTAGGAGAAACCGTACAGGAGCCATGTGTGAATGAGTTGGATCTCAAAAGTATTTCTGAGAAACTGGAAAAAATTAACCTCCAATTTGCTAAAAGAAGTAAGATGAGGATTCAGACAATCCGCTATCTGCTTTTTGCGTTGTGTGCGGTTATCATAGTCGTATTTGTTGCTTTTGCAGCTATGCAGAGCGAATATTTGAACTGGGATTACAATGATCCGGAGCTTGCAGTTGCAGGGACCATCCTGCATGGCGTTGAATTTTTGTTCGTAAGACTGGCGCCATTCGCCCTTATTGCCTCTATCATCGGGATTATCTTCACCTATAAAAACAGATAGCTTATCACGCTAAAAAGTGTCCTGTACACCTGATTGATCCCAGTTGTACAGGACATTTTTTATTCTTCTGCAGCTACTTCTATCAGTTCTTCGTAACCAATCAGCGCCGGATCGCGAAACGCTTTTCCTGAATTTTCTTCCAGCGTGCGTTCTTTCTTAAAATAGAGCCGATAACTGTGGCCAGCCAGAAGCCGGGTATTTTTTTCCAGGCTGAAGCGGTATTCTTTTCCGTCCGTAGTACGGAACAGCACCTGCTGGTTTCGGGTGAGGGGCGATTTCTCCCGCTTAACACAGGTGGCTTCCAGGATCAGGTAGTCTTCCGTCTTGATGGTACGATATAAAAGAAGGAAGCGGATGATGCAGCACACTCCAAGAAGCAGGCTCATGACCAGCAGGATGGTATCCTTCTGGGACAGGGCATAAACGCCTCCAAACAGGACACAGAAAAGGCCGACTGCACAGATGGCAGCCAGCCGGGTAAATAATGGTTTCGGCATAGGGTTCTCCTTTCGGATCAAATCTTCTGGAACAGGATCTTCTGGTTCAGGTACAGGTTGCTGACCGCCTGCAGGATGGGATACTGGGCGTGGGTGATCTGCACGGTATCCGTAAGGATGCTGCAGGTGTCTTCCGGCGAGGTGTAGAGCTTCTCCAGGATATCCTCTTCCTTCCGGATCAGGATGCCTCGCTCCATACTGAGCAGCAGCTCTGCCGTGGACAGGGGCGCTTTCCCGGCAAGAGCCAGGACTTCCCGCTCCGTGGGCGTACATTTTGTCTTGCGCAGGAGCCGTGGGATGTCTTTCAGCTGTACCTGCCCTTTGGTGTAGAGCAGGAACACACTGGCAAGCCGGGGAAGAAAACGGTCCTCGACGGGCGTGATGGTCAGCGTTCCCAGAAGCCGGTACAGGGCATCCACGGCGCTTACTCCCATCCCTTTTACCAGAAGCCCCCGCAGGAGCAGACGGTTCAGGTAATGGGACAGCGGCAGGGAGATGGACTGGCCGGAGTCTGCACAGTTTTTTTCAAACAGACGCTCCAGTTCCGGATAGGTCAGGATCTGGAAGGCCAGGCAGCTCCACACCAGAAGCTCTTCTTTGGACATCCCGTATTCCTTCTGATTATTGATCACATGGGGGACCGGTTTCCCGTTCACATTTACAAACTGAAGACTGCCGACAGCGGTATAGAGCGTAAGCATAATTGTTCCTCCTTTATCGTTCAGGATAACAGAGCGCACAGCGCTGCATCCTGCTGTAAAAATCTGCGGGCTTTGCTCTGCCAGGCCCGGATGTGGTTGGAAGGCACCTGGTAGTGAGCGGACAGCTCCTTAGCCGAGTAACCCTCAAGCTGGAAGCAGAGGGCCTCAATGCCTTTTTGGATGGTGCTGCACTGGGAGGCTTTGAGTGTCTCCAGATAAGCACCTGCCGCCGTATCTTTCAGTGCCAGGGGCGCTGCATCCGGCATTGCTTCCTGCTCCTGGCCAATCTGCAGGGCCGGCATAGCATCCAGCAGATCTTCCTGCAGTGGGCAGAAAAGATCTTTTCCCCGGATTTCGTGACGCCAGGAGTCATAAATGGCATTGCGGATAGCAGCTGCAGCGTATGGAGTGAAGGGGAACCCTTCCCCGCAGGAGACGGCTGCCCGGCACAAGGCCAGGTATCCGATCTGGCAAAGTTCCTGCCGCTGCTCGCTGGTTAAAGGGCTTCCGTTTGTCATTGAGCGGATGATCTTTGGGACCAGATCCATATGATCTTCCGCCAGCTGCTTCTGGGCGGGTGTCATGGGCTTTACCATCGCATTTCCCTCCCTTCAGCCTGCCGCCTGAAGGCGGGGGCGCTGGTTCGCCAGAAGTTTTTTGGACTCCCGGATTACCTGGTCACACATATAGTTTCCGAACATCCCGATGTGAGCCTGCTCATCGGAGAGGCAGAACTTGTCTGCCAGCCAGTGATAGGCGTCGGGACGGCTTAAGATTCCCCTCAGCCAGATCTGGTCAAAGATCTGGTGTGCCAGCATCCGTTTCTTCCGAAGTTCCTGGTCTGCCAGCGTGCCTTTGGGGATCCGGGTTCCGGGATGGACTCCTACATAGGCGTCGCACCTGGGATAGTTGCTGCATACATAAACCTTGCCGCCATAGGACTTCTCCCCATAGACGAAGGAAGCGTCCCGGAGGATGGCAGTGCCGCCGCAGTATGGGCAGCGGATGGATTTCTTCTGTTTCATAGTCTGTTCACCTCAATTTCATACGTATGGCATAAGTACGGCATACGTTTATCATTCTCTACGTATTGCTTACTTATAGTGTAAGGATAAAGGTGACAGATGCCCATAGGATGAGCGCCGAAACTGGTCCCAGATCCGGACCAAATGGCACGTTTCACCATTTTTACGGCCAGTCAGAGTAAAAAATGGCCTTGATCAGTGGAAACAGGCCGCTGTCCGTGAAGCGCTCAAAGTTGACCGGTGTGAAGATGAATCCGGCGCAGAAGATACGCACCAGAAACAGGATCACCAGAACCTTGCAGACCAGGTACAGCCGCATGGTGCGGGGCGTCCAGGGCTTTGTGGGGCGGAACTTCCGGTACAGGATATACAGCATGGGGAGAAAGATCAGGGTGGTAAATGCCCTGTCGATCCAGCAGATGATCAGAATCAGATAACTCATGTGATGCTCCTCCTTTCGTTTTCTTACTTATCCCATACGTAGAAGCCCTGCAAAACGCAACTTTACCAGTCATAGCAGGCTGCCTCCTGAAGACGCAGCAGTGCTTCCGGAAGACAGGGGGCGTCAAGCAGCCCTTCTTTTTCCAGATAGGGCCGGTACAGGGAGGTAAACTGCTCCATGGTCAATGCGCCGGCGCACTCGGTGGGCTCCGGAAGCCGGGCGAAAAGAAGCCTGGCATCCCTCATGAGGAGGATACAGGGCTTCCCCTCCGGATCCGGATGATACAAAAAGTCCGGCTGCCTGCAGTATCCCGGAGTTTTACAGGAAACGCAGCGCACATATACGCACTGGTGCCAGTTTCCCTCACAGCAGTCCAGAAAATGGCGGATATGTTTGGCATCCGCCGTACAGTGGGTTCGTTCCATATCTGTCACCTTCCATAGAAACAGGCGGCCCAGTAATAGGAACCGCCTGTTAGAGTCAATGTGTGGGTTATTGGTTATCCTTCTGTTTCCGTCTGCGCAGATACAGGACGGTCAGTGTCCCGGCAAGGACAAGAGCGCCTGCCCCGATGCCGAGGTAAAGAAAGATGGGTGCATCATCCCCGGTCTTGACTGGATTAGAAACGGAAGGTGTTTCCGTCGGTTCTTCCGGTACTTCCGGAGGATTTTCGGAGAGATGTACGGTCTGTCCCGCATCGTCAATATCCTTGTGAGAGCAGATCTCCCGCTGTGTCCCGTCTGCATCTACATAGTAGAGGGTTTCAAAGACAACCAGGGATTTTCCTGCAAGGGAGCTGCCGTCTAAGGTAAATACAACCTCTACGGAGCCGCTGCGCTCTTCCGGTGTAAATGCGGTTTCAGCCGTGACCGGATTGCCGTCAAGAAGCAGTTCTTCCCCGGTTTCCTGATCCATCAGCACGCCCTTTAAGAGATAGGATGCCCCGGGAATCAGGTTTTCATAGGAAACCGTATCCTTGATGGTTACCTCGCTGTCGGCCAGGATCTCCTGATCCCCGTCCTCCCCGTCTGTGGCAGAGGTGCCGATCTGCGGGAAGTAGATACTTTGCGGATCGGAAGAAATGTCCCTGTGGGACGCAACCACCTGATCTTTATAAAAGATTTCCTCGAAGACCACCAGTGTTTTTCCGGCCAGTGCCTCTGCGTTAAACGTAAAGGTCAGCTCGGTGGTTCCGGAAGTCTCCTCCGGGGTAAATTCTGCTTCAGCCGTTACGGGCTTGTCATCGATCAGCAGCTCTTCGCCGGTTTCCTGATCCATCAGCGTGCCGCGGATCGTGAAGGTTTCCCCGGCAATAAGGTTCGTATATTCCGCCACATCCGTAATGGATGCTTCCGCCTTTGCAAGCCCGGTCTGGTTTCCAAGCTCCGGATTTGCTGCAGTGGTGCTGACAGAAGGCAGAACCAGTGTCTGCTCCGGTGAACTAAGATCCTGGTGGGAAGCGATTTCTTCCTCCCCATAATACAGGGATTCAAAGACAACCAGTGTCTTGCCTGCCGCTTCCGTGGCGTTGAAAGTGAACTCCACATCCACGGTCCCTTCCGTGCTTTCCGGTGTAAAGGTCAGCTCAGAAGTCACGGTTTCCCCGTCAATCTCCAGTGCTTCCCCGGTTTCCTTATCCATCAGAATGCCTTTGAGTGTCAGTTCCTCTCCCGGCTGGACATTGGAATAGGATACGGTATCAATGAGTGTTACCTCTTCATCTGCGTGAGCCATCTGAAGGCCGGTTTCGGAATCTTTCACCTGAGTACCGATTTCAGGGAAGAAGATGGACTGGTCCTGATCCTCGATATCGGCGTGAACAGCCATTTTCAGGTCATCCTGCCACAGTTCCTCGAAGCAGACCACGGTGGTTCCGCCAAGGCCCGTAGCGTCAAAGGTAAATTCTACTTCCACGCTGCCGGTAGACTTTTTAGCCGTAAAGGTCGTCTCTGCTGTGACCGGTTTTCCATCAACCTCAAAAGGTTCCCCGGTTTCTTTGTTCATGAGCGTGCCGACTACCCGGTATTCCACTCCTTTTTTCAGCCCTTCATACTCAACCGTGTCTATGATCGTTACCTTATCATCCGGTTTTGCCATATGGGAGCCGCCTTCTTTATCCAGTGCAGTGGTGGCAATCTCCACCTTGTCATTAGTCAGCGTCCCCAGGTCGATGGTAACGGAATCCCGGTACACTTCTACATCAAAGGTAAGAAGGTTTCGGCCTTCATTGGCTTCACAGCGCTGCTCTTCAATGGTATAGGTATCATAGATCAGGGCGCCTTTGGAGTCATCCGGCTCGGAGGTGCCGAACCAGATACCGTCTTCCGCAGTCTCGCCCCGGTTGGTATTGGACGTATGTTTATTCCATTCAGCGGATGTGCTGGCGTATCCATTCTGGTCGGTCACGATGGTATGGCTCTCGCCAGTTGTTTTAGAAGTAATAGTAAACGGTACGCCTGCGAGACGGGACAGATCCCCGTCACTGACTTTAACAAGCTCCAGATCCCCACGGATGACCTGGTTTTCAATGGATGAGCCGGTTTCGGTCAGTTCCACGATCTTGCCGTCTTCCGTGATGTCAAATTCCAGGGAGATACGGCCCTCGTTCAGATACCCTTCCGGTGCTTTTGTCTCATCCACCCGGTAATGGCCGTAAGGCAGGGCATCTTTCGCCGTGGAAGCCAGCCCCTTCTCATCCGTCACAAGCGTCAGGACGATTTCCCCGTTTTCGTAGGTTTCCCCGTCCACGATCACCGGATTGGCATTTAAGCTGGTGATGGTAAATTCTGCGCCTTCCAAGGTAGCACCGCCCTGAGCGGCAGCTTTCCCGGTTTCGATGTCACGTTTCTGCACTTTGACACCGCCCCGGATGATCTGGTTTGAGATGGAACTGTCTTCTCCAGTCAGGTCCACCATTTCCCCGTTCTTAGAGATGGTAAACTCAGCGGAGAGGGTGCCTTCCCCTAAATAACCGGTGGGAGGCGTCACTTCATCTACACGGTAACTGCCGTAAGGCAGAGCGTCCGCAGCAGTGGATGCCAGTCCAGAGGCATCGGTCTTGATGGTCAGGACGACTTCATCCTTCTGATAGGTCGTTCCATCGACGACTACCGGGTTCTCATTTAATGAGGTGATGGCAAACTCAGCGCCTTCCAGTGTAGCGCCGCCCTGGGGCGTGGTGCCGCCGGTTTCCAGATCTCGTTTCTGTACTTTGACACCGCCCCGGATGACAGCATCCGGTACATCCGGCGCCTGGTAAGCAGAGACAGTTTCTTCCGTACCGCTGCTGGAAATCGGCAGAACGAACACCGTTTCATTGAGCTGGTAGCCTGCTGGCGCTTTGGTTTCCTGGATGGTCACGGTTCCAAGAGGCACGCACAGCGTTTTGCCGTCGCTTGCGTAGTAGAACGCATCTCCGCTGACCTTGTATTCCTCCGTAAAGGAAATCTCCCCGTCTTCTCCTGTACGGAATACCCAGGTGCGGGCAGGCTCACTGCCGCCTGCAGCCGGATCCGTATCGGAGATGGTGGTGTAGAACTTCACGGTAAACTCCGCATCCTTCAGGCTGGCAGCGCCCTGGGGAATGGCATCCTTTAAGTCTGCATCCAGCTTCTGAAGCACCAGGGAGAGGGGATTATTCTGGGGGATTTCCTTGACCTCTGCTTTTGCTGTTTCATTGGAAGAAACGGTCACATCATAGGCATTGGTATCCAGGGCGTATCCAGGAGACGGAGAAAGCTCTTTGATCGTGTAGCTGCCGACCTCAAGATCTCCGGATTTGGCATAGCCATTCTCATCGGTGGTCAATGTCTCTACCAGGTTGCTGCCCTGATAGATGCCATACTGAGCGCCTTTTAAGCTGTAATTGCCGTTCCCGTCAGAAACGGAGCTGTTTGCCGTGGATTTCCGGATCTCGATCCAGCCGTAGGGCTTTTCGTACCAGCATCCCGCTACGGTCTGGTTGCTGTCAGACGGAATGATAAAGGCACGGAAGGAGTCCGGCGGCGCAGGCAGTCCCTGGATCGCATTGGCGATCTCCACCGCCTTATCAATGTAGCTTTGGGGCGCGCCATAAAAGGCTCCGCTTCCGGCGTCGTAATTGCTGTACACATAGGAAGCCACCAGATGACCGATTACGTAGCGGTCATTTTCAGACCAGCCGCTTAAATAGGTGCCGGCGATGTTCTGCTCTTCATAGCCGTAACCGCCGGGCAGGTAGTAGAGCGCTTTGCGGAGCGCAGAGTCTTTTCCCAGCAGGTCGTACTGATAACTGCCCGCCGCCGGCGTTCTCTTCATGGGCTGGACACAGTAGGCCGTGCCGTTGTTATCCACAGACATCTTTGTGGTGTAGTAATCGCCATAAGAGATTAATTCACCGGTCTGGAAATTAAGGGTTCCATCCGCCGCATGGGCTGTCATGGGGCTTGTGATGGCTGTCCCCGCAAGGACGATGGCTGCCATCAGGAAAGCGAAACAGCGGCGGAGGATGTGGGTTTTGATTCGTTTCATAAGTCTCCTCCTTTTCAAAAGGTACAGGGGAATGAAAAAAGGAAGTGCCTGCCCTGCATCAGACACTCCCCATGGGTTGCTTTGGCATCGTTACCCGGCTGCTTTTTGTCTGTGCCGTTCCAGGATCTCCAGAAGTTCCTGCCGGTCCGTAGTGATCAGCTCTTTTTCCAGGGCGGATGCCTTAAATTCCACAGTAATGTTATTGTTATTCGTGGAGATCAGACCATTGCCCCGCTGGAAGTGCGTAATGTTCATCACCTCCGTTTCCGAGAGATGCAGGATCTGTTTCACCCGCTGCGCCTCTTCGTCTTCCAGGTTCAGGACAAGTTTAGTCTTGCAGTTGTTTATGATTCCCTTTCCGTACTTGCCGTCATCCAGGGCAAAAAAGTCATTTAAATCCTGCGTCGCAAAGACGGCAGAACCGCCGTATCCCCGGATGATCTTGGCGATCTCCAGGACAAATTCTGCAGCCAGGCGGTTGCTGGACGCACCGATGAGCTGCCAGACCTCATCCACGAAGATGGCTTTTTCCTCCGTTCGGTTCTCCTTTGCGATATCCCAGACATAATCCAAGACGGTAAACATGCCCACTGTCAATAGATCCCCGGTCAGCTCGGAGATATCGAGAACCGTATACTTATTGGTCAGATCCACGTTGGTTTCCTGGTTAAAAGAGGAAGCAGAGCCGTGGACCAGCCGGTTTAAGATGTGGGCCATGCGTTTCGTGTCATCGCTTTCCATCAGGATATCGTAGACATCCTCCAGGATCGGCATGGGTTTATACCGGTCCGGATGAGCCGGATCGATCAGGGACTCGTTTTTGTGGGTGATCCCCTTTTCGGCATAGGTCTTGATCAGCGCCTCATCGAGAAGCTGCCGCTCCTCATGGGTCATGTCCGGGATGAGCAGGCTGAAGAAGATATGCAGCTTCTGGATCTTCCCGGCCAGTGCCGAGTTGTCCATGGAAGGACCGTCCAGCAGCTCATTGACGGAGTTATCCGTTTTCCGGATCTCCATGATGTTGATGCAGTTCCGGCTGGCGGGGGAAATCTGGATGAACTCCCCGCCGATATTCTTGCAGGCCCGGTAGAACTCATGCCCTTTCAGCGGCGCTATGATGAAGACTTTGATGTTCTTGCGCCGCATCCGGGTGGCAAAAAGCTGCATGGTAAAGGTTTTCCCTGCACCGGAGCAGCCCAGGATCGCCACGTTGGCATTTTTGTACTGCCTGGAATCAAAGATATCCGCAATGACAAGGCTGTTGTTGTGCTTGTTGACACCAAATAGAATCCCGTTGTCATCACAGATGGAGTAGCTGACAAAAGGATAGCAGCTTGCCGCCCCGCTGGTTAAAACGTTCCGCCTGGAAAGCTGATACAGCTTCTTATCCAGAGATGCCAGGGGCAGCGTGGATAAAAAGCCCTGCTCCTGCAGAAAGTAGCAGGTTCTCAGGTCCATGTCCTGGGAGATCAGGAGCTTTTTCATCTCCTGTACCCGCCACTGCAGTTCCTCTAAAGTAGAGGCTGTGACGGTAATGAGAAGGCTCATGTAATAGAAGTCCTCATTATTCGCCAGCCCCTGTTTTAAGAAATAACCGGAGCGGATGGCGGAATCCAGGTCGTCATAGTCGGTATTGGTATCCGAGGCGTCCTTGATCTTGGAACGGTTGATCCGGATCTGTTGTCCCAGCCGCTGCTGGATCTTATCCTTTGGCTGCCGGTGGAGGTAAAAATCCACGTCAATGCCTTCCCCAGCGTTTACCAAAAGCGACAGCCACCCCGGCACCACCCGGCTTTTGTAGCCGGATGACGGTACGTACAGATAGGAGTGGTAGACCCCGTTGATCAGCACATAGCTGGAGTGCCGGAAATCCAGGGTTTCCGGGGAGAGAAATTCACTGATGCGGATATCCTCATCGGCACGGTTCTCCTTTGCGTACCGTGCCAATACGGAAGCAATGCGCTCCTGCAAGGGATGGGTGGCGCAAAGGGAGCGGTTTAAGAGGGTGTACAAAACATCCGTGGTAAACTCATCCGGATTTTCATGTTCTGTCACCTCATTGCCGCACTGGTACAGAAAGGTCTTGGCTGTCTGCGCCGTCGTCTCCAGGGATTCTAAGATCTCCCGTTCCGTCACCTTCCGGTTGGCGTTAAAAGGTTCATATTCCATAACAAGGAAGAACCGCCGGGAAACGGCCTCCCTGGAACTTAGGTTTCGGACAAACTTCAGGTAATCCTCCTGCAGCTCCCGGCACCGGGGATCCGTTTCATTTTCCAGCTCCTGTCTGGATTTCTCCAGATGCTGGTTGATGTCCGCCCGTTTGGAGATCATCTTGATCTGCAGCTTTACCGGGCTGATCTTCAGGTAGCTGATAAAGCTGTAGATGATCCCCATCTGCTCCCTGGCACTTCGGAGCAGGAAGTTGATGGGCTCGACTTCCAGGATCTTTACATACCGTCCATCCGTTGTGTAAATGACACCGTGGGCAATCTTTTCAATCGGAAGGTAGTCCTCTATGGTCTGAAACTTCCGTTTCTTTTTCCTGGCGGAAGACTGGGATGCTGTCTGACGGGATTTTGAAGCACTTTTTTGTACAGCCTTATCATCCTGCGTCTCCCTTGCCTTTCGGTCCTCTGCCTTGCGGGCCGCTTTCGCCTGCCGTGCAGCAAGGCGGGCGTCCTGCGCAGCCTGTTTCTTTTTGGCACGGAGCTTTTCCTTCTCCGCCCGCTCTTCCCGGCGCTTTGCTATCTTTGCGCATTTCTGCTCATAGGCTAACTGCCGGATATCTTCTCTGGCCTGCCTGCGGATGCCCCGCCGGGTGGAGGTATCGAAGGATTTATGCTCACGAACCTTTGGCTCCCGTTTCTTTTTCCGTTTCGTTTTCCCAGAAGGAGTGGGGGAAGGGGAGCCGGACAGATCCTGCTGGGGCGCCTCTTTCGTGGGAGGTGCATCGTCCTGCTGACCGGCCCCCTCAAAAGGGGGAGAATCCTCCAAAGAGCCCTTTTTCGCCTTTTTCTTCCGGCGTTCCCGTTTGGCGGGTTTTTTGGCTTCTTTCGTGCCAGGCAGCTTCTGCCGTTTCTTCTTTGGCTCCGGCATTGCGTCAGAGCGGTAAATCACCCGCCGGTTCTTCAAAAAACGCAGGGCGTTCATAAGGAAAGCGGTGATGCTTTCCCCGCCGATCCCGATGAGGGATACCATAGCTGCCGGCAGTGCGGTCATGCACAGGATGATGATGCGGGTGGTCAGGGAAAACGGCAGGTGGACCACCGGCACCCCGATCAGCAGGGCGAAAATAATGGCTTCAATGGCATTGCGGATGTCAAAGGTGCCGTTTAAGATCTTGCCCTTTTCGATGAAGTTTGGCGGGATAAAGGAGGTCCGCTGCTCATCCGGATTGCTCATGGCAGCACCTCCTCTCCGTCCTGGGTGTTCTGTGCGGGATCCGCAGCATTTGCGGAAGCTCCGCTTTGCGTAGTTCCCGTTTCTTCTGTCCCGGTATCCGGTGCAGGCTCTTCTGGTGCGGTCACATCCGCATAGCCGCCTTCCTGGCGCTGCTCCACTTCACTGCTGGAGACAGGGGGCAGGGTATCCAGCACCGGTTTTTCATAGGTCTGCCCGGATGTCCCCAGCACTGTCCGATCATCACCAAAAGAAAAAGCACCCGTCATGGTGTCATAGAATACCGGCAGGGTGCTGTCATCGGACAGAAGAAAATGCAGTTCCACCGTGGTAGTATCCGGATAACCGGTCTCGTCCGGCAGATATTCTGCCGAAGTAATTTCTGTCCGCCCGATACTGGTAAGATATACCGGAAACTGCTCCTTTAAGGATGCAGTCTGGGCGGAGGAGAAGAACTGGCTCAGTTCTTCAAAGGATAAAAAGTCCATCTCGGTCAGCTCCTCTGGCTGTGTTGTCTCTTCCTGGGTGGCGGCCTCTCCCTGTGCCTCTGGATCCGGTGTTTCCTTTTGTTCCCGGAGCTTGGAGGGAAGAAAGATGGCGACCAATAGGAGAAAGAGCATCAGGAGGATGGACAGGATCAGTTTTAATCTGCTCATAAGCACTCCTCTATTTCTTCTCGAAAATCCAATACTGCGAGGAAGTCGCATGGATTTCCGTCATCATGTCAAATGCACGGCTCACGTAGTTCTTGGAGTCGCTATCATTGGGATCGTTTACCAGCACCTTCCCGTCTGCGGTCAGGCCACGGAGAACAATAAAATGCCCGCCGCTGGTAAACAGCCCCGGTCTCTGGGAGGAGATCACAGGCTTCCCTTCTAATAACGCCTGCAGCACCGCATTGGCATCTGTGGTCTGGGTGACGCTTCCGCATCCGAAATGAGAAGCCGCCGCCTGGAAATAGGACCAGTAGGTGCCTTCCCCCGCCTTATAATAGGAATTGCCGCACCAGGCGACTGCATCCACCGGAGTAATGGTGCTGCCAGTCAGGTAGCTTGCTACCATGGCAAAGGCAGTAGGCCCGCAGCCGCAGTCCGCAATGGAGCCGGTGCCGTAAGGGATGTTTCCGTATTCCGTCTGGATGTAGAGGGGGATCTGCATCCCGCCTGCCGGGTAAGTGCCGCCGGTATTCAGTACCTGGTAATAGCGCAGGACATGATCCACGTACTCCTTGTCCCCGTAGATGGAATAGTTCCAGCCGGGCCGGGCACACATCATGTCCGAGTAGGCAATGGCGTTTTCCTTTGTATAACCGCCATCCCGTTCCATCGCCCAGTCGATGTAAGCGGAACCGTAATTATAGCCCTGGAGGGCCAGCTTGATCCGGTCCAGGTCCGTCGGCCCGGTGCATCCGGCTTTCTGCAGGACGTCCCGGAGCGCCTGGATGCCGCACTCAATGGAGTATTCCGGATCGGTGATCGTGCCGGGGCCTCTGGGGAACCGGGTATTGTATCCGCTTTCCGATGCCTGCATGGGATCGCTTCCCCGTCCGCCGGATTCCTGCATCATGACGGCGAGGATCAGCTCCACGTAATCGCTCATTCCATACCGGGCGGCAATCTCGGATACCAGTGGCCGGTAGGCAAGCACCTCATCACTTAAGTTGATCGCCATAGCCGTGCCGGAGGCAGCGCCAAAGAAGAGGGTCAGGTTACTGGCGTAGTTTTCCGCCAGTTCCTTTTGTTCCTCGCTCAAGTAAAATACATGGTCAGCAAAATAGGCGTCACCGGCAAAGGAAACGGTATAGGTATAGCGGGTAAATGTTACGGTTTCCGTCTGAGGCGTTTCCCCTTCTGCGGTTTCCGTCTCCACTTCCACAGAAACGGTTTCTTCCGCTACATCATAAGAAAAAAGCCCGTCCTTGTTTTCCCGGATCAGGCTTTGGAGTTTGTCAATATTGATATTTTCATAATCATCCTGGCTCGCACAGAACTGGGAGATTAAAAGATGGGCATTGACCGCTATGGTCGTCTCATAGGGATCTACGATCTGTACGGTGGAGCCCTCCGGAAGCGCTGCAATGGCAGTGTTGATCTCTTCTAAAAGATCCGCATGGCTTTCTTCCAGGACTTCCACAATCGCCTGCCTGGCGTTCTGGATATTCTCATTGATCAGGGCATTGCTGTTTAAAGCCCCAGTGTTTTCTGTCAGAGATCCAAAGATCAGCCCCGGCAGCATCAGGATGAATAGCACGGGAAGCAATAAAAACCCCAGGATAACGGCTCCGGCTTTCAAAAGAGTATGCCGGTTTGCGATGGCAGCACTGATGGCTGCCGTAAAGGGACCGGCTGCCGCACCCGCCACGGTCTTGGACAGATGGGCGGCGGTCTTCATGGCCTGTAAGTGGGAGGCTGCACTGGTGCCTACATCGACAGCTTCCCCAAGGCCGGAGCTTTGCTCCGCCATTTACATCCGATCCTTTCGCTGCGGGGCAGGCGGCAGCTTCTGGACAATGGATTCGTTGTAGGCGACTTTTCCATTGCCAGCGTCATACGGCGTTTTCTCCACCGTATCCTGTGCGTACTGCTTATACCAGGCAGCGCCGTCCACAGATTGGACCGTCTCAAAGCTGCCATGGGTAGGCGCCGCATATTGGTCAGCGCTGTAGAGGGCAAATTCCCGGCTGCCGGCATCCGTTTTTTCCACGCCGGTCATCCGTCCACCGCCAATCTCCATGTTCGAGTAGGTGGCAGCATCCGGAGCAGAGGTGTCGATTCCCATGTAGGAGGCATAGGCTTTTGCCGCATCCTCCCCTTTGATAGAGCCGACCTGCCCGTAATTGCCCTGGGCGATATTGCTGATCACGTGATTGGCAAAGTCTCCGCCTTTCTTGAGCGAGGACTGATAGAGCATATTCCCGACGCTGGGCCCTTCCGAATAGTGGGTAGCAGCATTGACGGCTTCCCGCTGTACCTGGCGTCCCACTGCACCGGCAAGCCCTCCGGAGAGAAAGCTGCCGCCAACGGCTGCGCTTCCGGGAGAGGATGCCCTGCGGTATCCGCCGCCACCACCATGCCCATGGAAGGCTCCGGCAAGGCCCCGGCCTGCAATGAGCAGCTCCGCCATCATGTTCCCGCCGGTGTTTCCTACATTAATCCCCAGGGATGCCATAAAGCTGTCGATCTTCTGGGAAACCTTGAGGAAAGCAATGGCACAGAGGAACCAGATGAACACATTTCCGGTCACGGCTTCCTTTCCCTGTTCTGCTACGGCTTCCTCCACCTGGGCTTCTGTCAGCTCTGCCGCAAAGACCGGCATGGAGCAGAACAAAACCAGGCAGGAAACCAGTACCAGGGCAGTGAGGATTGGTTTTTTGTATTTCATGGACTCCTCCTTTCATCAGAGTGATAACGGGTTTGCGAGGAAAGTGCCGACCATGCTGGTAAACAGCCGCAGGCACCAGGCGTTCATCAATAATAGGAAGAACTGCCCGCCCAGCATCCGGCACCAGGAATGGAAGATGTTCCCGGTGGACTGGGAGGCACCTGTGGCAAAGGCAACCGGCGCCGTATAGACCAGCACTCCCAAAAGGATGTAGCGTTCCGCTGCCTCAAAGAGCAGCTTGATGTAATTCCACGCCAAAATCAAAACTAAAATCAGGGCGATAATCGCCACGGCTCCATTGGCGCATACACCCAGGATGACGGTGATGACTGAATTGAAGCTGGCAAAATCCAGGGAGGGAAGCTCCTCCGTTAAGATCCAGTCATAAGGCGTCCCGGCGATGCCAAGGAGCAGGTTCACGATGTCTTCCGCATAAAAGGCCAGGAAGATAAAAATAAAAGAACGGATGGAAAGTTTCAGGGGATCCTCCGCTTCGATTCCGGCACCCATGAAGTAGTTCTTGAAAAGCTGCCACACCCAGTTTAAGAGGATGAGGCCAAGAGCCAGTGCCAGAAACACATCGTACATGGTTTCAGCTGCAGGAAAATAGCGCAGGAACGTGTCCATGGAGCAGCCGAGGGCGCCCAGGACTGAAGTGGTGATCAGATCCAGGATGTTCATGACCTGTTCTGCGATCCATTCCACGATTCCGTCCAGTATTCCCATGTGGTTTCCTCCTTTCCGGGCTTATCCGCTGTATGTGCCTCCGGCAAAGAACGGGGTAATGTATGCCATAATAAAACCAAGGCCGTTCAGAATCGCCCAGGTAATGATGATCCGCTTCAGCCAGGCACGGCTCTCATCCACGGTCTTGCCGGATTTCGAGAAATTCATCAAAAGCAGCGCCACGGATGCGGTCACTACGGCGGCAATGGTGGATATGAGGACGATCTGGTTGTAGACATCCTTCATGATCTCATTGGCCTTGTCCCACATATTGGAAGCAAGCACCGGCTGGACATTCGCTGCGATAAGCGTAAAGAGCAGGAAGGCTGCGTAGAGGTATTTCCCGTAGCAGACCGTCCGCTTTTTCTCCGGTGAAGAGTTTGCAGGTAACTGTTTCATGTATGACCTCCTTCATTGATCTTGAAAAAACGGACGGGATTGCTTTTCCCGCCCGTGCTTATAATTTCCTGCCTCAAAAAGCAGAAGCAGCCCGGTCAATGCGGAATGCTTCTGCAAAGCCATATGAAGTTGTTGAAGGGAAACCTCCTTTCCCTGCACGAAAAAACGCAGCCAATCCGGGCGGGAGGCTGCCGCCTTTGGATGCGCTGCGTTTTCGCTGCATATAATTTTGACAGTACCTATTGTAACATGGGGAAATTTACGGCACAATCGCAAAACCGTGCCAGTTTTGTGCGAAACCGGGAAGAATGTGTGCCACGGTCAGAACGAAGAGAAAGTGGGAAGATTTGGAGAGAAGAATTATTCCGAACCTGGGAGATGGACATCCCGAAAGAAGGTGTTATAGTCCACCTGAAAGATCTGGGCCAGGCCTGCAAGGACCGAGATGCGGATGCTGTAGGTACCGCCTTCGATCTGAGAGTAGATGCTCCGGGTGATGTCCAGATCCATAAGCTGCAGTTTGGAAACCACCTGGTCCTGTGTCAGCTTCCGCTCCATGCGCAGGGAGCGGATGGTTTCGCCAATCTGAATATCCTGTTTCAGTTTTTGTTCCATGAAAGAAGCCTCCTTTTTCGTGTTTCCGGGAGTATGCCGAAACCGATCTCGTGAATTTGCAATGTATTCATTGCAGTTTCCTTGATTCTACTGGATATTCCGAGTATAATTGCAATGTATTCATTGCAAAACCGCAGGGGGCTTAGGCCCTGCGGTCAGTTCTGTTTCTCTACCAGGGAGGCTTTGGAGAGCAGCTCCTGGATCGTTTCGATGGTTTTGTTATTCAGGGAGCTGGCATATTGGATGAGGTTTAAGGCAGCCGGTGACATCCTGGAATCATGCGCCTGGCATAAAAGCCAGCGATCCATGGACAAGCTGAAGGTTTTGGAAAGGACCATGGCAACTTCCAGAGATGGAAGTTGTTGTCCACGTTCAATCTTGGTATAGTATGAATAGGAAATGCCTGCTTTTTCTGCAGCATATTCCTGGGTGTATCCGAGCTGGAGCCGCCGTTCCTTCAGGATCCTGCCGATCCGACTGATTTCAGATTGTTCCATGTTCTTTACACCCCCTTTCCATGTTTGCCTTTATGGTAAGACATAAATAGTGCCTGAACCACACACTATTTATGCTCATAACAGACACAAATAATGCTTGTTACAGACATAAATAAAGCGGGAGGAAGGACGATGCAGAAGGGAAAGTATTACCGGATGAGGAAAGAACTGGTATGGGGAGCGGGCATCCTGGCTGCCCTGCTTCTTTTTTTCACAGCTTTTGGGAAAATGAAAGATACGGCAGATATGCCGCAACAGGAGGAGTTCACTTCAATGGAGTATAAAGAATTGCCAGCAGTCCAGTCGGAGCTGTCGGATCCGGAGGGCTGTTATCTGTGCGGCACAGCAAAGGAAAGCCTGATGGAATATTTCCGGCAGTTTGATGATCTGGGGATTATCAGTGTAAACCAGTGGTATGTGCTGGATTTCGGCATCCTGCCTCATGAGGAGGACGGAGCAGATACCAGTGGCACCAGGACTGCCATGACAGGCACCGGGGAAGGCGGAGACTTCTTTTCCAGCACACAGACGCCCTCCCGTGGGATTTCCACGGTGGAAGTCAGTTATGGGGAAGACAGTATCCTGAATGTGGAGAAGGCAAAAACCATTCTTTGCCAGGACTGTCTGGATAAGGTGCTTTCGGTTATGGAAACTTATGGCCCGGAAGGGGAAGATCCAAAGCCCAGAGGTTTGTGCCTGGTGGATTTTCAGACGCTGGAGCTGTATTCCCTGCAGGAACAGTATGCCAGCTACTACATCCGGGATTATTATGTGCGGCTGGATCAGACGGATGACGGGATGGAGGTGGAAGCGGTCTATGCACCGGAAAGAAAGTAGCGGGAACCTGCAGATACATTTTGAAAATTCCATGTCTTTATGGCTTCGCATATTTTTTTCTGATATTTTTTGAAGTGAAGCAAAGAAATGAAAGTGTGGATATGATGATTCTGAAACAATCTGCCTCTGCAAAACTTCAAAGGGCAGACGGGGAATATGCTGCATCAGAACAGTCAAAGAAATGTTTCAAAGCCAATCACGAAAAGCTATTTCATTCTGATTAATAATGCGGGGCGGCGGCACTTTGTGCTGTCCCCCCGTGCTTGCCTATCTGTAAAGGCTAATAAGAATGTCAATGTCAATGCCAATGCGCGTTCATCTTGATCGTTGCCTGGCTCGGCTGCCTTTGCTACTTTTTTTATAAATCCATTTTCTCAATCTTGCGAATACCAATATGGGTAAATAATATTCCCGCACAAATAGAATAAAGGAGAAAAATCATTGTAGAGAGTGCGATTTGTGAGCTGTTTGAAGAAGTTACAACTATGTAATGTAATGGCGAGAGATATTTTATCCCGTCTATATAAGACATTAAATTCATTATGATATAGAGAATCATGTACACGCCTACACATACAAGTGTCTTCAACCTTGTTGCCATTAGCATTACGAGAAAAATCGTTATCAGCCAAAACATACAATTACAAATGATTTGAGCGACTTCCATACTCACATTACTATCATAGAATATGCCGCTTGCAACATTTGGATTGTGAACAAGCACAGCATAATAAAATACGATACTCGTTAGAACTAATAAAATATCTATGAATACCGAAAAAATTAACAGTGCTAATTCTTTGCCTCCATATATCAATTTTCGGATACCGATTTGATTTATGTATAAGCGAATACTCTTATTCTCAATTTCTGATGCCAAACTTCTTCCAATGATTGCAGATA
Source organism: Lachnoclostridium sp. An169 (assembly GCF_002160525.1). Lineage (GTDB taxonomy): Bacteria > Bacillota > Clostridia > Lachnospirales > Lachnospiraceae > Mediterraneibacter > Mediterraneibacter cottocaccae. Next base: position 3,102 of record NZ_NFKT01000026.1, on the reverse strand, counting down.
AAATCACATTGAAAATGAACATAGACTGACTCATCTGAAACATTGCGCTGGCAAAGCCTATGGCTGTTATATTTCCTGTAGCCGCAGACAATGTAGATCTTCTCAAGTCCGGAGATATCCCCTAACATGAGAGCTCCTGAAGCAGGTGGAATGTCCTGGTGAGCAGAACAGGATCTGCATCATTGCTGATGCGGACCGTGATGTTCTTCATAGCAACTTCAATCGTATGCGAATTGTCAAGGTACGGGTTCTGCATCTGTGATGCTGTATGCTGCTCCGGAATGTGATCTGGAACAATGTCAATGGGGACCACGTCCTGTTTTGGGCGGGGGACCTCAAGATGACCATAATTCGCTTGTGCGTGGTAAGGTGATTTTACAGCCACAGGGTAAGGAGTTTTTTACATGCCGCGGTAAGAACTTTTTTACATCATGCGGTAAGGAGTTTTTTACATGAGTTGGTAAGAAGTTCTTTACACCGTCCGGTAATCACTTTTTTACATCCCCTGCGGCGAGTTTTATCACAGGAGGAGTCAGCGGTTCATCCGATTTTGTATACTGTAAGCAGTACACAAGAGAGGAGACCTTTATGCTGACAAAAACAAAAATGCAGGAAATACAGGATTTAAAACTACAAGGTTACACAAAAGCTGATATTATCAGGTACTATGAAGCGCAGGGGCGCAAGCCTCCCAGCCGCCCCACGATCAGTAAGTATTATGACATGGATGTAATCCCGGATGATCCAGGCGCTAAGCTTGCAAAACCAAAAACATTTGACGCGGAGCCTTTCCGCAGCACGATCATCAGAATCCTTGAGACGAACAGTGGAAAAAGTTTCTGTATGTCATCTGTTTACGATGTTCTGGAAGAAAAATTCATCGAAAACGGAGAGTATGAAAAACTTCCCGGGAACCAGCAGACGCTCCGCAACTATATCCACTATCTTGAGGATTCCGGACAGATCAATAGGGAACCGGAGCATCGTCGTATCTATGATTATGTTTTTGACACCCCGCCCGGAGAACAGATGCTCATCGACTTCGGTGAGGAGACTCTCTCAAAAACAACGCACATCCATTTCATCTGCCTTTTGTTGCGTTACAGTCGTTTTTTATGCGTCTATGCACAGGATCACAAGTATAACTCGGAAGAGGCCTGTAAGGCGATCTATCGTAGTTTCTGTAGACTTGGAGGGCGTCCTAAGGAACTGGTCATCGACCAGGACGCAGTGTTTGTCTCCAGTGAAACCTATGGTGAAGTCATCAAGACCAGGACCTTTGAAGATTTCTGTACAGAACAGGATATCCGGCTCTGGGTGTGTAATAAGGCGGACCCGGAAAGCAAGGGACCTATCGAAAACTCTGTTGGGTTCGTGAAGAAAAACTTCTTCAGTGCGCGGAAGGTCACCTGTATCGATGATGTATGGCGTTCCCTGCCCGGATGGCTGGAGCGCAAGAATCAGCGGATCCACCGTTCCACCTTACGAGTCCCAAAAGCAGTCTACGACAATGTTGAACGGTCAGCCATGCGGCCTCTTCTTCCATCCGTGTATGAAACATCTCCGAATACGTTCCGCACCTATGAAATCGCGGCATTGCCTTACGTCCTGTATAAATCATGCAGGTATTCGGTTCCCCGTGATTATGCTTTCAAAACGGTACGGTTCAAAGTTGTCAGTGGGAAGATCCACATTTATGATGACCAGCTGAACTATATCTGTTCCCATAATCTCAGCGAGAGGAAAGGAAGTGTCAATCAACTCCCGGAACACCGGAAACAGGACTCCGGAGACTGGATCGAGATCATGGAACGTCTCCGCGGCAAATGGAACTGCTATGACTTCCAGCACTTCATCAATGGTGTGAAAAAGGAAAATCCGCGGCATATCTCCAAACAGCTTCGGGCAATTGAACAGTTCCTTGATTCTGAGAATCCGGATAAATCCCTGGTAGCGCAGGTGATGAAGGAATGCTGCCAGAAATACCGGTATCAGTTCTCACAGTTTAAAGTTGTTTACAGCCTCGCAAAAGCCGGCCGGGAACTGGCCACAGACGACTGCCGCGCACAGGTTCCATCCGGCAGTGTCAGCTACACGGATCTTTCTGTTTATGCAAAAGCATTTCAGGAACGCACAGAGAGGAAGGAGGCTGCTGCTCGATGAACCGTGAAATCTTAAAAAGTATGGATACCGGCCATATCCCTGTACAGCGGCTCACAGCCCTGCTTGAAACGTTTACCTTAAAGCATGCAGCGCGTATGCTTCCGGATCTTCTGGAAACCGCAGATCTTCAGGACTCCTCCTGCAGGGAATTCCTTCTGGCTGTTCTCGAGACCGAAGTCAAAGGGCGGAATGAACGGCGCCGGAAGCGTAACTATTCCGCAGCGCATTTTCCACCAAATATCCGACCGCTGGAAGAGTTTGATCCGGAAGAGCTGGAGTCAGGTATCACCCAGGCACAGCTCTCCGTTTTGAAAGAATTGTCCTGGCTGGACAACTGCGGAAACCTTGTCTTTGCGGGGCCTCCGGGCCTCGGCAAGACCATGGTTGCCTGTGGCCTTGGCCTACAGGCTGTCAACAGCGGCTATACTGTATGTTTTGAGAAGATGACCAGCCTGATCAAGATCCTTGATACCGCAGAGACAGAGCGTGCAGCCGGATTCCGGCTCAAAAATATCAAGAAAGCACAGCTTGTCATAATTGATGAGATCGGCTACACACCGATCAGCCGCGGACAGGCAAACAGGTTTTTCACATTTATCAGTGATACCTATGAAACCAGTTCCATCATCTTTACCACCAACAAAGAGATCGTTGACTGGGCTGAGATGATGGGGGATCCGGTACTTACCACTGCGATGCTGGACCGGATCCTGCACCATGCCAAGTGTTACTCTTTCCGCGGGGAATCCTATCGGCTGAAGCACCCTGACCTTTACCCACAAGGAGAAACAGAGATGTAAAAACTGCTTACCGGGTAAAGTAAAAAAGTGCTTACCTTACGATGTAAAAATCTGCTTACCAGAGTATGAAAAAAACTCCTTACCATACGATGTAAAAAACATCTTACCTAACAATGTAAAAAAGTGGTTGACATTTGCA
>NZ_NFKT01000025.1 GCF_002160525.1 Lachnoclostridium sp. An169 | reverse complement strand
ACCTCGATCTCCACATCCGGCTCATCCTTCCCGATCTCGTAGAGAAGCCCCGCCATGCCGTAGATTCCCGGATCCCCGCTGCAGACCATAGCCACATCTGTGCCCTTTTTTGCCTCCTCAAATGCCATCCGGCACCGGTCTGCCTCCCGGCGCATTGGTGTAGTCAAATATTTCTTGTCCGGAAACTGGCTGCGGATCAGATCAATATAGACCGTATAGCCGATCACCACCGGAACCTCTTTTAGAATCTTCTCCGCCCGGACTGTCATCTGCTCCCCCGCCCCGGGTCCCAGTCCCGTCACATATATCTTTGCCATCTTCCTACTCCTTTCCCGGATCTTCTGTCTTTCCGGGCACCGCCTCCCGGAACTCTGTGGTAAAACCGGGGTCGTAGAGCTTTGAGCGCTCATAATCCCCGTCCAGCACCCTGCCTGCGATGATCAGCGCCGTCTTTGTCACATGCTCTGCCCTGGCAGTCTCCTCCAGCGTCTCCACAGTACACCGCAGGACCTTTTCATCCGACCAGGTCGCCTTGTAGACAATGGCGGCCGGAGTATCCGGGGCATATCCTCCGCGGATCAGTTCCCGGGACAGTTCCTTTAACATTCCCGTACTCAGGAAAATCACCATGGTTGCCTGATGGGCGGCAAAAGAGGCGATCGACTCCTTCTCCGGCACGGGCGTACGTCCTGCCATCCTCGTAATCACCACGGACTGGGAGATCCCGGGGAGGGTGTACTCGGCTCCCAGGGCCGCTGCCGCTCCGCAAAAAGAGCTCACCCCGGGACAGTCCTCCCAGGGGATGCCTTCTTTGTCCAGCAGATCCATCTGCTCCCGGATGGCTCCGTAGAGACAGGGATCTCCTGTGTGGAGACGGACGATCTCTTTGCCCCGCGCCTGTCCGTCTCTCATCACATCTATCACTTCTTCCAACGTCATCTTTGCGCTGTTGTAGATCTCACAGCCTTCAGGACACACCCGGAGAAGTCCCGGATTGACAAGAGATCCCGCATAGATCACGATATCCGCCCTTTTCAGGAGTTCCTGTCCTCTCACTGTGATCAGGTCCTCCGCTCCGGGACCTGCTCCGACAAATGTAATCATGCCCTTTCTCCTCCGTTTCCACTGTTTTTCTTCTCTTTTACGATGAGGAGGGAATAATACCCTGCCTCTTCCGGGATCTCCCCGGCATTCCGGTATATCTTCTGGCTGTCCATCCCGCAGTTTTCCACCATCCTGGCGTCCGTTCCGTCCCTTAAAAGGATCTCCTTCACCCGGGGCATCTTTCTTCCCGCTTTCATGAGTACCTTTGTACCGGAAAGCGAAAGGCTCTCCTCGATCCCGTAGGAAGCCGGGATCACATGGAGTTCCTCCCGGTTCTCCACAAGAGGGATGTCAAGCACCGCTGCCGCCGCGCAGAAAGACGGGATTCCCGGAATCAGGGACGTGGGATACCCCATGGCTTTGAGTCTCTTATGGACGTACATACAGGTGGAATACACGGACGGATCTCCGATTGTCAAAAAGACTACATTTTTCCCCTGATCCAGAAGCGCTGCCGTCTGCGCCGCATCCCGGTCGTGGATTTCCTTTAAGACCGCTTTTTCCTTAATCATCGGCATGGGCAGGAAAAGCCTTGCCTTCCCGGCGGCTTCCGGGACCGCTCTGGCGGCAATCCCGTACGCCACACACCGGTCCAGCCAGAACCTCGACTGTTCCCTCATATCCCCCTCTTCATAGTAGGGTTCTTTTAGCTCTGCGCCGGATACCGGGACGGCGATCACATCACACGCCTGTACCGCCCGCACCGCTTTGAGTGTCATCAGTTCCGGATCTCCCGGCCCTACTCCGGCTCCTGTAAATGTTCCCTGCATCGTCTCTGTCTTCCTCCTGTATCTTTCTGTTATCCTCTCCGGAACGGATCGTTTCAAGCAGCTCTTTGGCGCCCCGGGTCATTCCGAGGATTTCCCTCCCGGAAAACATGACCGCTGCGATCTCCATCTCTTCCCCTGCCCGCAGGCCAAGGTAATAACCGATCCGCTCCATCACAGTCTCCATCACAGTCTCCAGAATCCCCGCCTGGCGGAGGAACTGAAGCGCCTCGTCGGTGTTGATGCATCCCATGATCTTTCTCACCAGCTCTTTTGAGGCCCCTGCCATGGCCGCATGGGCGGCAAGCACCTCCATCCGGCAGTCCGCCTGCCGGGAATGGGTATTCATCACCCCTGCGGCAAGCTTGATGAACTTCCCCGCATGTCCGATAAAGAGAAGCCCCTTCATTCCCAGGATCTTCCCGTCATCCACTGTCTCTCCCACGTAATTGCTGCATTTCACCGCCAGAGCCGGATCTGCGCCAAGCGCGTCCTCAAGGAAATCCGCCCCGTAATTTCCGGGCACTACAAAGCAGTAATCATGCCCGCTCTCATGCAGCATCTTCATTTCCAGAAATATGGTATCCGTCAGCGCCTTCTCACTCATGGGCTCCACGAACCCCGTGGTGCCAAGAATCGAGATGCCGCCTTCAATTCCAAGCCTCGGATTAAATGTCCTTTTTGCAGTTTCTTCCCCGCCCGGCACAGAGACTGTCACACGGATCCCCCCTGTATATCCGTATTCCCCGCACACTTCCCGGACCGCTTCCCGGATCATCCGGCGGGGCACCCGGTTGATGGCAGCACTGCCGACCGGTTGTTCCAGCCCCGGCTTCGTCACCCTGCCCACGCCGCTGCCGCCTTCCAGCAGGATCTCTTCTCCCCCGGTCTTCTCCACCCGGGCAAAAATCAGAAGGCCGTCCGTCACATCCGGGTCGTCACCGCTGAATTTGCGGACAGCACACTGTACCCATCCGGATGTTCTGCCCGTCTCCTCCACTTCCAGATTCAGGCCGATCCCCTTTGGCGTCATCAGAGATACCTCGAAAATCTCCTCGCCGGAGAGAAGCATACGCGCGGCAGCCTTTGCCGCAGCTGCCGCACAGCTTCCCGTAGTATAGCCGAACCGCAGCCCGGACCGGTTTCTCCCGATCTCTCTTCCCATATCAGAGCGCCTCCCGGATATGTTCCAGGAAGATCCGGCGGATTCCCTCAAACTCTCCCAGTCCCTTGAGCATGGCGCGGACCTCATATCCCGCAGCTTCCAGCTCGCTCTTCCAGGAATCCTCCTCTCCTGCCATATCATTTTTCGCATGATCTCCGGCCACAAGCATAAAGGGCATGAGAAGCACTTTCTTCTTTCCGGAGATCTCCAGTTTGGTCATCACGTTTTTCAGCTCCGGGAAACTCTCCACAGTTCCCACAAGCACCTGGGTGTATCCGAGGGCGTGGAAGGTATATTCCAGCATGGGGTAGGCGGCGTTTGCGTGATGCTCCGTTCCGTGTCCCATAAGCACAAGAACCTCTCCTTCCCGGAGAACCGTCTCCGCCATCAATGCGTGGATCGCCTTCTTATAATCGTCCACGCTGCTCAGAAGAGGCTTGCCCACGCGGATTCTGTGGAATTTCCCCATGGCGGACATAATCTCCTCCATCATGCGGTCGTTTTCGATTCCGTTGATGATATGGGTGGGCTGAACCGCCACGTCCGTAATCCCGTCCGCTTCCATGCGCTCCAGTGCCTCTTTTACCGTATCGATCTGCATATTCTCCGTGCGCTTTAATTTCCGGATGATCATGCCGCTGGTAAAGGCGCGGTAAACTTTCCTGTCCGGAAATGCTTCCGATACGTCCTCCTCGATTTTCCCAATGGTCTTCTCCATCGTGTCCAGATGACTTGTGCCGAAACTTACGATAAGTACTGCTTTTTTCTCCATAACTGCTCCTCTGTCTTTCCCGGTTATTCCCCGCTCAAATAACTTTCCAGCTGTCCCATGGTTTTCGGAGGCTTTCGTCCTTCCTTTAAAATCTTCTTCTCCGTCAGGTTACGGAACAGCCGCAGGACTGACGGTTCCCGCAGATGCGCCGTCTCAAGCGCCTCCCTGTCCATGCACACGGAAAGCGCCGCATCTTTGCGAAGCACCTTTCCCTCATGCATAAGGACGATCTCATCCGCCCACCCAAGGGCATAGTCGATATCATGGGTGGACATAAGGACGGTGATTCCCTGACCGGTGAGGTCATCCACAATCCGATGCACGATCTCCGTGTGCTCCGGATCAAGAGCCGCTGCCGGTTCATCCAGGATTATGATCTCCGGATGCATTACCAGGATGTCCGCGATGGCAACCTGTTTCTTCTGCCCGCCGCTTAACGCATGGGCCGGACGATCCTGAAACGGCGCGATCCCCAGTTCCGCTATCACATGCTCCACCTCACGCCTGGCTGTCTGCTCGTCCGCCCCCAGGTTCAGGATCCCGAATGAGATCTCCTGGTAAACACTGGCGGAAAAGAGCTGGTTGTCCGGCTCCTGGAATACGATTCCGACTTTTTTTCTCACCTCCAGGAGACCTTTCCTTGTATAGCGGATGGGTTGCCCGTCGATCAGAATCCGCCCTTCCCGGGGACGGAGCAGTCCGTTCAGGCAGAGAAAAAAGGTGGATTTTCCCGACCCGTTTCCGCCCATAAAGGCAACCTTTCTGCCCCTTCCGATCTCAAGGCTGATCCCGTCCAGCGCCTTTCTGTCATTTCCTTCATAAGTGTAGGAGAGATTCTCCACACGGATTACACTGTCCTCTTTCATCTTATCCTGCTCCATATCATCACTCCTGTAAGCGCCGCCTCAAACAGTACCGTCAGAAGGATGTCCCCCGCCTCTGCCGGCTGTTTCCTGGCAAGCACCCGGATCTCCCCGTCGTAGCAGCGCGCCTCCATGGCGTCATAGAGGGCATTAGCCCGCTTGAGGGAACGCAGGAACAGAGCAGTTCCCATCATCCCGAAAGAGCGAAGCCCTGTGCGCAGGTTCCGGTTCCCGAGCCTTGCCTCCTGGGCTGTCATCAGCGCCGACGCCGTCTCCATCAGAAGGAAGATGAACCGGTAGATCAGCATCATCAGCTCTGTCAGAAGAGACGGACAGTGAAGCGCTCTCAGTACCCCCAGGATATCCGTCACGGAAGTATTCAGCGCCAGAAAATACAGGCATGTGACCGAAGCCATCGCTGCCCCTCCGAGTTCCAGTGCCTCAAGAACGGCATGACGGCTTCCGGTCAGATACCATCTTCCTGCCGGTATGGCGAAAGCATCCATGGGCACATCGGAAATATTCACGATTATCACAGCCATCCCCGCAAGGAGGAATGCAGCCGGGACCAGAAGAAGCCTGACGTAGGAAGAGGCGGGGATTTTCCCCTTCCACACCGTCAGCACTCCGTTTGTGACGAACACCACCGCGGAAACCGGAAAGGACCGGGCGGCAATGCAGATCACCAGGGTAATCAGGGCGAACGCCGATTTTACCCCCGCATTTTTATCCCGCAGCCGGGACCGGCAGCACAGACTGTCTATCATGATCATTCCTGATCCGTTCCTTTCATCCACTTTCTGCGCTCCACAAAGCGTCCCATGAAAAAGGCGATGACGCCCACGCCGATCCCGGTCTGCACGCAGAAGATCAGGCTTTCTACTTCACCCGGAAGTTCCCCGCCCAGAGCTGTCTCAAGCACCGGTGTAAACCATGGGGTGTACTCTCCCCGGATCTCCTCGATCATCACGCTTCCCGCATCGTCTGAACCGCCGAACTCTGCATCCCGGTTCAGCACCAGGGGGATCACGGCGATCACGACTGCGAGAACGAGCAGGATGATCACTGTTTTTGTATTCTTACTCATATGAATCTTCTTCATTTCCCTGCACCTCCTTTTTCCGTGCCGTGTCCCTCTGCAATATCTGCTGATGCGCCCGCGCTCCGCTCCGGAAGAAAGCCGATTCTGCGAAGCTCCGGTCCTGCATAAGTCTCCAGGCCGATCACAATCACCACCGTCAGGATCCCCTCGATCACTGCCAGCGGAAGCTGGGTCGGAGCAAAAACGCCCAGGAATTTCACAGCCGAAGCGCCCACACCGCCTGCTTCCGAAGGATTGGCAAGCGCGAGCTGGATGCTGGTCACACAGTAGGTAAAGAGGTCCCCGAGACACGCTGCCAGGAATACGGAAACCTTCCGGTTTACCTTCAGTTTCCCGCAGAGTTTATAAATACCGAAAGACACCAGCGGTCCTGCAACCGCCATGGAAAATGTGTTGGCTCCCAGAGTGGTAAGTCCCCCGTGTGCCAGAAGAATCGCCTGGAAGAGCAGCACGATGATCCCCAGGATGCTGACTGCTGCAGGTCCGAAAAGGATCGCGCCGAGCCCTGTCCCGGTCATGTGGGAACAGCTTCCCGTCGGTGCCGGGATCTTGAGCGAGGAGATCACGAAGATAAACGCCCCCGCCATGGCGATCAGTGTCATATTTCTTCTGTTTTCCTTAATCTTTTTCTTCAGGGAAAGAAAGCCTGCGACCAGAAACGGCAGGCAGACGACGCCCCAGGCGATACAGTATCCCGCCGGGAGATAGCCCTCCATGATGTGCATGGCATTCGCCACGGGTGCAGCGGCAAAAAGCACTGCGAATGCCGCTGATGCCTTCAGTAAGATTTTTTCCTTTTTTGTCATGTTTCATCTCTCCTTTTTCGTGACAGTTGTTCTGAATATTCCAGGTGCCACAAAACAGGAAAAGAATTGCAGCATACCCCGGTCATATTCCCGTAACCACCAGATCCATTTAAAAGTGAATATTCTGACTCAGGAATCAACGCAGGTGCTCCGCCTTCCCACAGGGACTTGCCCCGCAGTGGCTTCCGTGCGGTTCGCACAGAGGTGGAACACTGCTCCTCCAATACAGCAACGGGTATTGTGCAGGACTCTCACCTGACTTCCTCTTGTCTTTTAAATGTATGCCGGATCTGGCATCAGTACTCGATCCCTCTTCTCGCCGCAATGCCGCGGTCGAAGGGATGCCTGACTTTGCGGATCTCTGATATATAGTCCGCCAGTTCGGTCAGTCTCCTGTCCGGATTTCTTCCGGTCAGGACAACCTCAAGATGTTCCGGTTTCTCTGCCAGGAACTTCAGCGCCTCATCATGTGGAATCAGCCCGTAATTGTAAGCTGCCATGAATTCATCCATAACAAGCATGTCAAAAGGATGAGGGCTTTTGCTTTCCTCCTGCCCGGCCAGGAGCAGGATTCTCCGCCAGAGCCTGCCGTACATGGCCCTGACCTCATTCTGCTCCTTCTGCGACAGGGTCCGGAAAAAGCCGTAGGATCTGTCCATATGGATCACATCAATCCCGGGGACAGAGTCCAGGATCTTCAGTTCCCCGGAATCCTCATTTTTCAGGAAACGTACGAAAAGGACCTTCATCCCGCACCCTGCAGCGCGCACGGCAAGTCCGATGGCCGCCGATGTCTTTCCTTTTCCGTCTCCGCAGTAAATATGAATCAATCCCCGGGACATAGCTGATTCTCCTCCATCTCAAATTCTGACCTGACGTTTTTTAGTTTATCACACCGTCTTTCATTATGCAATCTCAGAAATACATGTATTCCATATAGTATTCCTGGAATTCCTTATCACTGGAGAGCGGAACTTCATCCGCCTTTTCCGCCATGCTCTCCATTCTCTCCAGGGCGTCTTCCTCTGTCAGGCACTGCACCGCTCCTCTCAGGCTTGTATTGCCCACAGCTTCGATCTTCTCCTCACACTCAGCCGGAAGAAGTCCGATATCCACCGCCTTATGGATATCCATCTGATATCCGAATCCGCCGGCAATATAGATGCGGTCGATCTCTTCGTATGTGACGCCGTATTTTGAAATCAGCGTCTCAAGCCCCGCCCGGACCGCAGACTTGGCGAGCTGTATCTCCCGGACGTCCTTCTGATAAAAGCGGATACCGCCGTTTTCCTCCGAGAGAAGAAATCCGTCTTCAAAGTACGGTTCCTCCATAAGCCCGGTCTCATCGATGATCCCGTTCTTCTTCAGCTCACAGACCGTGTCTATCACTCCGGTTCCGCAGATCCCCCGGGCCGGCGCGTTTCCGATAGTGAATACCTTCACCTGCTCTCCGTCTGTCTCCACTTTGCATATGGCGCCCGGGATGCTTCCGGTTCCGCATACGATATTTCCGCCCTCAAAAGCCGGACCTGCCGCCGTGGACGCAGAGAGGATCCTCTCCCCGCAGCCGACTGCCATCTCGCCGTTTGTGCCGAGATCGATGAGGACGCAGGGCTTGTCCTTCCGGTCGAAAGAGAGGACACTTAACCCGGAGACAATATCTCCCCCCACATAGGTGGAGATTCCCGGACACACAATGATCTCAAAATCCGCCATGTCCGCACCGCCCTGCAGGGACGGCTGCCCGGACACCATATTCCCGAACATTTCCCGGTACGATGTGCGGATCGTCCGGATGTTCACCGGGGTAAACGGAAATACGCCCAGTGTCTCGCAGGAATACCCCATCAGCAGATGAACCATGGTGGTATTCGCCGCGATTACCATGCGGCGGACCCGGATCTTCCCGTTTTCCGTCAGCGCGGCAGTTCCCCGCAGGATATCCTCCCGGATACTGCGCTTGAGCTCTTCCTTTTTCCCGGAGTTGGACGCCTCGATCCGGCTGATCACATCAGCGCCGTAAGCCCGCTGGCGGTTGATATCCGTAAAGACATCGACGGTCTCCTTCGTCTTAAGGTCCACCAGCTGCAGAGCCAGGGTGGTAGTCCCGATATCCACGGCGATCCCGTACTCCCCGTCCGCTCTCTTCTCCGGCTGATCCTCTTCTCCCGCCAGGACAACAAAATTACCGCTCTCACTCTCAAAGAGCTCCACCGTACAGGACTGTTTCGGATAAACACAGCAGGCCAGCCTCCAGCCTTCTGCAAGCTTTTCCTCCTCAAAAAAACGCCTGTCCTCCACGGACGGCTCCGGCGCTCTGTTCAGAAAACGCACCCCGCATTTTCCGCAGGTTCCCCTGCCTCCGCAGACAGCGGGAAGAAACAGGCCGTTCTCCTGCAGGCTGCGCAGAAGGGGCTCGGACTTCCGGGCACGGATGACAACCGCCTTTTCTTTTGTCACCACGCGGACATTCACTGTCGGAAGGTTTCTCCGCCTGCAGGAATAGTTTGTACAGGTACTGCAGTCATGTTCCGGGCGGAACCGTTCCGTGTCATCGTCCAGAAGATAGATGTTGCACACGGTTTTCACAGGATCATACATGAATCCCGAGGTGATCCCGATCCCTTCTCCTGCAGCCCCGGTCACTTCGTAGGCCCGCTTCTGGATGCTCATGGGTACATCCTGGGGCGCCTCGGCGCGGCCTGCAATGCCGAACCCTTTTCCCCGGCACATCGCCACTGCCGACTCCTGGAGCACATCGTCCATCTGGAACAGATAGTCATCTGACATGGCATCCACAAGCATGCCGCCGAGACAGTTTCCCTCCGCGAACAGCCTGGTAGACCACTCAACCATCTCTTTTCCGACCGTGCACAGGCAGAACAAGGCTTCTTTTATCTCCCGTCCTTCTTTTTCCACAGAATATCCTTCCAGGCTTCCGAACTCAAGAAGTGCTGTCGGACGGATTTTTTCGTATGCCGCGGGAAGCATCTCTCTTAGTTCCTCCATGATCTCCTCATGGAGATCACTTTTTTCATCTGCGCCGATGGAGGCGCATACATTTTCCGCAGATATCCGGATGTCAAAATCAGTTTTCTTCATCGTATTCGTTTTCCTTCCATCAATTGCGCTAATAAAAAGAAGCCCGTCTCCCACCCAAGACCGAGCCTTATGTAATCAAGTTTCCTGACTTGCAGATCATCCTACGGACGCCTTCTCACCGTCCTTATGCGGCAATGGCATTCTGTCCTTTGTCCCTGCATACAGTAGGGGTAAGCCTGTACCAGATTTCCACTGGTTTCCTTGTAAGCCCTCTGTCAGCCTGCTTTTCTCTCCGTTACAACTTTCTTTGCAACTTCCGCGCAGGTTGCAGCATCCGGCGTATAGTAGTCGGCGCCGATCTGTTCGCAGAAACTCTCATTTACCGGAGCGCCGCCGACCATAACGATGTACTTGTCACGCAGGCCTCTCTCTTTGAGCTGATCGATGCAGTCCTGCATTTTCGGCATTGTCGTTGTAAGAAGCGCGGACATACAGATGATATCTGCTCCCACTTCCTCAGCCTTGTCAATGTAGGAAGCCGGGTCCACGTCAACTCCGAGATCAACGATCTCGAATCCGGCGCCTTTTAACATCATAACGACAAGGTTCTTTCCGATGTCATGAAGATCTCCCTGTACGGTTCCGATTACGGCTTTTCCTACCGGCTCGTTTCCGATCTCAACCAGCTTCGGCTCAAGAATTGCAAGACCCGCGTTCATTGCCCTTGCAGCGACAAGTACTTCCGGAACGAACACTTCGTTATTTTTGAATTTTTCTCCGATGATCATCATGCCGGAAAGAAGTCCGTCGTTTAAGATCACCTTCGGATCCATGTTCTCATCCAGCGCCTGCTGTACAAGCGCCTTTACATTTTTTGCTCTTCCTTTCTGAAGATACTCTGACATTTCTTCAATGATTCCCATGATTGTGACCTCCACATTATTTATTGTGCCTTTATTATAGGAATATCGTCCCCGGTATTTTGGTAATTTTTTTGGATTATTTTTATTTTTGTAATGTATTGAACCATATGGAAAGTTTTTTTGTCCGGTTAACCGATTTCTATGTTATGATAGGGGCACTGAGAACTTTGTATTTTTTTTGGATAAAAAGATAAATATTCGAGGAGGCATCTTCCGTGAACCAGTTATTATATTCCATTGTATCCGAGACAACATTAAAAGGGATGGCAGAGACTTTCCACGCCTGCATCCATCTTCCCATCCAGATCATCAACGAGAACGGGGAGATGCTTGTATCTGTGGGCGATACCCCCTGCTTCTGCAGCCGTTTCCAGAAATATCTCCCTGACTCGGAGACCTGTGAGAAACTTCACATATCCGCCAGCAAAAAGGCAATCTCCCTGGGAGAGCCTTACATATTCGCCTGCCATGCAGACTTAAACCACATCGTATTCCCGCTGATCACCAAGAAAACATTCCTGGGATCGATTCTCGTGGGCCCTTTTCTGATGGACGAGGCAGACTCCATTCTGATCTCCGACGTTACCAGAAGGTACCACATTCCCCTGGATGATGCGCTGGAACTCTACGATGACGCGAACGAACTGCCTGTCATCGCCCCCGCCCAGGTGAACCATATCAGCCACCTGCTGTTCTACCTCTTCTCAAATCTGATCGCGGACAGCAAGGATGAGCTGAAACAGAACAACCAGAAACTTCTGCAGCAGTCCCGGATCAGCGAGTCCATTCAGCGCTATAAGGACGGCAGTATCCGAGCGGACTCCTATCCGTATGAAAAGGAAAAGGAGCTCATCAGCAAAGTGCGCCGGGGAGATGTCCGGGAGGCCAACGCCGTGCTCAACGACCTGCTCGGCTATGTACTCTTTTCCCAGGGGAACAGCCTGGACGTGGTGAAGGCAAGGGCGATCGAACTGTGTTCTCTCCTGTCCCGGACTGCCATCGAGGGCGGCGCCCCCACGGACAGTATTCTGAAGCTGAACAACCAGTTCCTCCAGAACCTTCAGAACATCACCACCATGGACACCCTCTGCCACAAACTGCAGGAGATCGTGGAGACATTCTCCGAGAGCATGTTCAACTACATTCCCTCGAAAAACAGCGAGATCATCAAGAAAGCCATGCTCTATATCTCGGAAAATTTCAATTCCCCGCTCACCCTGGAGGAAGTGGCGGCATATGTACACCTCCATCCCTCCTATTTCTCCACTCTTTTCAAGAGTTCCACCGGGTCTTCTTTCAAGGAGTACCTGAACATGGTGCGGATCGAGGAGAGCAAGCGGCTCCTGGCAAATACGGACTATTCGATCATCGACATCGCGATTGCCACGGGATTCGAGGACCAGAGCTATTTTTCCAAAGTGTTCAAAAAATATACCGGGCTTACGCCGAAGCAGTTCCGGTAGGGACGTGTATCACCCGGCAAATTCATTCAGTATACGCTCTGTTTCTTCCAGGCTCTTTCCCTTTTCTTCCGGGCGTCCCACAACTACCAGGACAGCCCCTGTCTTTTCCGCCGCCTCCAGCTTCTCATAAAAGCCGCCTGTCTTTCCGGATTCCTTGGTCACAAAATACCGGGCATTTACCTGATGCAGGAGCGCCAGGTTCATCTCCGCGGAAAAAGGTCCCTGCATGGCGATCAGGTGGCGTCCCTCAAAGCCGAGGGCAGCGCTTTCCTGCACCGCCGCCGGAGTAGACAGCACCCGGGCATAACATCTCTCCCGGTAATCCGGAATCTCCGTATAATATTTCAGTTCCTTGCTCCCCGTAGCGATCAGGATATTTCCCCCGGTATTTTTCAGGAACTCTGCCGCCTCCTTTACAGACGCCACAACTTTTATGCGCTCTTTTCTTACTCTATACGCGTTTTCTTCCGCCACTGTGCCGGTGCCTTCTTCTGCTTCCGCAGCCCCCTCCTGCCTCAGGCAGCGCACATATCCGGCGCCTGTTTCTGCGCACGCCTGCCGGATATTCTCCGTAGCCGCCACTGCGAAGGGGTGGGTAGCGTCGATCACCAGACGGATCTTTTTCTCTTTAATAAAGCGCCTTATCTCTCTCTCGTCCATCCTGCCGGATATTTTTTCAATGTTCTCAATCCCTTCCAGGATACTTTTTCCATACTCCGTCGCCGTGCTCACATAACAGGGGATCTTTTTCTCCGATGCGTATTGTGCCAGAAGCCGTCCCTCGGTTGTCCCCGCGAAAATGAGCAGCGACGGTCTTTCTCTGTTATCTGTCATACTGTTATCTGTCATACTGTTTTCCTTCTCTGTCTGTTTTTCAGCCTGCTTTTCAGCCAGTTCTTCCCGATTTCATTTCGGCATATACTTATGCCCCTGTTATTTTACCACCGGAATATTCTTCTGTAAATCTGCCGGATAATTTTATTTTTTTATAATAATTTTCTTAAAATTTTAACAAATCTCAGCTTTTTCTTTCTTTTTTTCTTGATTTCCAGAGTGCGATCTGTTATCCTTGTTGCAAGACAAAGGTGTCTGATGATGAGGCGAAAAAAACGCCGGCATCCATCAGGCACCTTTTCTTGTTTTTAGGAAATTTCCAAAAGACTAAATCAAACAGGAATTTGGGAGGTATTTTTATGGACACAGGAAACACAGGATTTATGATGATCTGCACGGCGCTCGTATTCATTATGACGCCCGGACTTGCTTTCTTCTATGGAGGTCTGGTTCGAAGGAAAAACGTTGTAAACACGATGATGGCCTGCGTATCGATTATGGGGCTTTCCGTTATCATGTGGACGCTTTTCGGTTATTCCCTTGCATTCGGCGGCAACCACGGCGGCATTATCGGAGATTTCCGCTGGGCAGCGTTAAACGGAGTCGGCTGGGAGCCAGGACCGTATTCTGACAGTATTCCCCACCTCGTTTATGCAGCGTTCCAGATGATGTTTGCCATGATCACACCGGCGCTGATCACCGGTGCAGTGGTCGGAAGAATGAAATTCAAAGCACTCTTTGCTTTCATCGCCCTCTGGTCTGTTATTGTTTACTATCCGATGGCACACATGGTATGGGGACAGGGCGGATTCCTTGCATCCATCGGCTCTGTTGACTTTGCAGGCGGAAACGTCGTACATATCAGCTCCGGTGTCAGCGCTCTTGTACTTGCCATCTACCTTGGCAGAAGAAAAGGATATGAGAAGACATCCTACCGCATCCACAATATTCCGTTTGTCGCACTGGGCGCAGCGCTTCTGTGGTTTGGCTGGTACGGATTCAACGCAGGAAGTGCTCTCGCAGCAGACGGTCTTGCAGCACATGCATTTATGACAACATCCATCTCTGCGGCAGCCGCACTTCTGATGTGGATGCTCCTCGATACGGTAAAAGACGGAAAACCGACCCTGGTAGGCGCATGTACCGGTCTTGTAGTAGGACTTGTGGCAATCACTCCGGGAGCAGGATTCGTCCCGATCTGGGCGTCATTTATCATCGGCGCACTGGTAAGCCCGATCTGCTACTTTATGATGAACTTCATCAAACACAAACTGAAAATCGATGATGCCCTCGACGCATTCGGATGCCATGGCATCGGCGGTATCTGGGGCGGCATTGCAACCGGATTGTTCGGACAGTCATCCATCAACTCCGTGGCACAGTGGGATGGTCTTGTATTTGGCGAGACAAGGCTGTTCGTGGCACAGATCATCAGTATCCTTGTCACCATTGCAGTCGCAGTTGCAGGTACACTGATCTGCATCGGCATCATCCGCATCTTCACGAAGCTGCGTGTTGACCAGAAAGACGAGATGATCGGCATGGACGTTACACAGCATGGCGAGAGTGCTTATCCGTCCTTCAACGGTCTGGATTCATAAGACGGATTTGGCAGTATCGTGAAAATAATTGTGAAGTTTCGTGAAGTGAGGAGGAAACATTTATTATGATGATCAAAGTAGAAGCAATCGTCAGAGAAGAAAAATTTGAAGATGTAAAGCAGGCGCTCAACGATATCGACGTCAACGGCATCACGGTCTCCCAGGTTATGGGATGCGGAGCGCAGCGCGGGTACAAGGAAATCGTCCGCGGATCCGAGGTGGAAATCTTCATGCAGCCGAAGATCAAATTTGAGATCGTCGTCTCTTCCGAGGAATGGGAGAAAAAAACGATCGAGGCGATCTGTAAGGCAGCATACACCGGGGAAGTCGGAGACGGTAAGATCTTCAGCTATGAGATCCGCAGTGCCTTAAAGATCCGTACACAGGAAACCGGATACGATGCACTGCAGTCCAATGACTGAGAGCTGCGGGGAAAGAGAAAAAGAACGGAGTGGGTGGAATATCTGCTCCGTTCTTTTTCTCTTTCCGGACATCCCGGACAAAAACGCGGAAGCCCTAATCCGTAAATTTCAGTATGACCGGGTGTGCGGCAAGCGCCGCTGTCATCTGCCCGCCCTTCCACTTCTCCCGGATCAGCCTTGCCCCTTTCCTGTGGTAAAGGGCAGCTCTCTCACATACATTGTCCACGCCGGTAATTTCCTTTACAAACGCGGATTCCGAGCTCACTGCCGGGACTTCGTTCAACTGTTCCGCAGAGTATGTAAAAAACGGGATTCCATATTTTTCAGAGAGAGCCAGCAGTGCAGGCTCCTTTTTTTTCAGGTCTATGCTTGCGATGGCTTCCACTTCCCCGGGCAGGATTCCGCTTTCCCCGAGTACCTCAAGGAACCCTTTTTCCAACAGTTCCGGGCTGACTCCCCGCCGGCATCCGATCCCTGCCGTAATCCTCCGCGGATACAGAACAAGCGTATTCTCTTCCGGAAACGGACTGATTCCGCAGGATTCTCCGGACACAATAATCCTGTACTTCTGCCTTTCTGCTTCTTCCGCCGTTTTACAGAATATCAGTTCTTCCGGCATCTTTCCCCGGATTTCCACATCTTTGCAGGCAATATAAAACCCGACCCTATCTCCTTCCAGAACGGCCGCCGATATCCGCTTCGCCGCTGTGCGGTCCCCGATCAGAAGGTTGTTTCTTTTTGCAAATACATCCACCGCAAACTTCTGCTGCACATCCGTCGCTGTCGTGTGAACCGCCGTCGCCCCGATTTGTGCGGCAATCTCATCCGCCAGGGATGCAGCACCGCCCACATGTCCGGACAGGATCGGGATCACATAGCGCCCCTTCTCATCGATCACCAGGACCGGGGAATCTGTAAACTTGTCCTTCACAAAAGGTGCGATATACCGCACCGCGATTCCGGCAGCGCCGACGAAAAGAAAGGCGCTTTTCCCCCACTGCCTCCCGATAAACTCTCTCACGGGATCAGGCAGCGGCAGGATGCCGTCCTTTTCATATTCCAGGGCATATTTTTTCACAGCATATCCCTGACACGTTCCTGCCGCACAGAGCCCGCAGAGCTTCCGGTTCAGCTCCGTTCCGGTTCTTGTAAAACTGAATATAATCATGTCTGTCATTGTGTTCTCCAACTTTCTGCATTTGCCTTTTATTTTGGATGCCGCCGGAGCAATTGTCAAGACAAACTATTCCAGCAGAAGCCAGTTGGCGCGGAACGGCCGCATCAGATTCCAGTACCACACCCCCGCCAGGCCAAACTCCCGGGCAAGCTCCACCTTCGCCGTAACGCTTCTCACATCCTCGAACCAGACCACATGTTCCACCCCCGCCTGCCGGTAGGAAAACCACGGCGCCCGGGAAACTTCCGCATACTCAATCTTCGCGCCGTTCTCCGCGGCGATACTGACCGCCTCCACATTTCCGATGGTGCGGGCCCGGGTGATTCCCCGCTCATAGGGCACCGGCCAGTCATACCCGTAATTGGGAATCCCCAGAATCACCTTTTCCCCCGGGATCCTGCTGACGGCATACTCCACCACCTGCCGCACCTTGTCAAGGGGCGCCACTGCCATGGGCGGTCCGTAGGTATATCCCCACTCATAAGTCATAAGGAATACGAAATCTGCGTTTTCTCCGAGCCGGGCGTAATCCACGCCCTCCACGAGAAGACCTTTCTGGTCGTCCGCAGTCTTCGGCGCAACAGCAACCGATACCTGATATCCGTTTTCATTCATCCGTCTCTTCAGCCTTCCGACAAATTCCGCATAGGAGACTCTGTTTTCCGGAAGAATATACTCGAAATCCACATCAACTCCCGCGTAGCCCCGGTCTTCCACGGTCACAAGCAGTTCCTCGATCACCCGGTCCTGAATCTCCCGATTCTCCACCAGCGCCCGGATCAGCTGATTGTTGAATGCCCCTCCGGAAAACGGAGTCAGCACGAGCACAGGCTTCACGCCCCGGTTCCACGCCGCCTCAATCATCCACAGATCATCCTGGGGCGGCGGCACCAGTTTTCCTTCAAAGGTAAAACCATAAGAAAAGACAAGAAGTTCCCCCAGCGCCCCCAGTGCCTGTTCCAGAATCACAGGCTCGATAAACGGATAGGCATAGCCTCCCGTCCTCATCCCGTCTCCAAGGTTTCCTGTCTCATTTTCCCCGAGGAGCAGAAGCGCCTGCCCCTGTGCGAGCCGGTCTCTGTCCTCAAGCTGATTGTCATATATAATTTTCCAGAGAGGAATTCCCGTGTTCTCGGAAATCCCCTCAAGAGTATCGCCTTTCTGCACAACATAGATCAAAATGATCACCCCCGTGCACAATCCTATGCGGGGGCTCTCCGATTTATTCCACTTATATATTCCGGATCACTCTGGCAGGCACTCCCGCGGCAACCGTTTTCTCCGGAACATCTTTTGTCACAACCGCACCTGCCGCGATCACCGCGTCATCCCCCACTGTCACTCCGGGAAGAATGGTCGCGTGGGAACCGATCCAGACATTTTTCCCGATATGCACCGGAGAAGGAATATTGTCATGGCGGCGTGCAGGGTCCAGGTCATGATTGATGGTGGCGATCACCACACCGGAGCCGATCAGCGTCCCGTCCCCGATGTAGATGCCTCCCTGATCCTGGAAATGACATCCGAAATTAATAAAAACATTCTTCCCCAGAAAGATATTTCTGCCGCACTCAGAGTAAAACGGCGGAAACATGGAAAACGAGGGATCAATCTTCCTCCCCGTCAGCCGCTCCATCAGACTCCGGATCTCCTCCGGTGAATGGTAACCATTGTTGAGCTCCGCCGTGATTTCAAGGGCCTCCTGTGAGAGTCGGTGCATGATCTCATGGAGCCCTGAACCGGCGCTTACCCGTTTTCCTTCTCTTAAATATACAAGATATTCTTCTGTATTCATCTTCTTCACCTTTTTCATATTTTATGTCAGCCTATATTATATCGGACTGTATCAGAAAGGGCAAATACGCATAAGCTATTGTTTTCCATAGATGTTTTCTATTATAATACAGCCGACGTATGATTCGGGACACAGTTACACATACTAACAAAAAAACGGGAAAGGAGTTCCTGAATATGGACGAACAGACGCGATTACTTCTTGAAGAATGCTCTTCCGGATGCAAAATGGCAGTAAACAGTCTGGAACAGACATCTGAATTTATCAAAGACTCAGAGCTTTTAAAACTTATTGAGAATTACACCGAGAAACACCGGCAGCTTGAAGCCGAGGCGGTAACTCTCCTGAACGACTCGGGAAATGAGGATAAAGAACCCGGCGCCATGGCAAGCACTTTCGCCTGGTTTACCACAGAGATGAAGCTCACTTTCGACAGCAGCAACAGCCAGATCGCAAAGCTTCTCATTGACGGATGCAATATGGGGATCAAGACACTCGGAGAAAAGGCAAATGAACTCAAGGAAGCAGATAAAAAAGCGCTCGATCTGACCCGGAAGATCATCCAGGCTGAGGACGAGCTCATGAAAAAGCTGCGGGAATACCTTTAAAACTGCAGGATCTCTACTGGAAATACAAGGCGTAGGGGCGGCTGTACTCCCGGAGACTGCCCCGGGAGTACAGCTCTGGCTGCTGAATTACTATTCTATATCCTGCGCTCCAAGCAGCATGACCTTGCAGCGTTTCTTATAACAGGCAATCCCGTATTTCAGGATCCTGTCAATCCCTTCATTTTTCAGTTCTTCTTCATAATGGGTGTGCTCAATCTGCCTGAGTGCGTTTTTACAGCCTTTTTTCTACTTCCTGTGCATCACCCTTTTCCAGAGCATCGCAGAAATGATTTAAGGCTTCTCCGTCTGCTTTCACCTGCTCCCGGAAAAATTCCATAATCTGAGTGGTGAAAATATTTCTGATCTCCACATTCGGAATAACCAGGCTGATTTCATTTCCCTCCTGTCTGCCCCTCTGTGTCAGATAGCCTGTGGTGAACAATACACTCCAGAGGTTATCAATATTCCGGTACATATCTTTATAAGTCAGCTCCTGCCGGATCTCCTTTCTTATCTCTTCCCCGGCCACGAGACGTTCAATCTCCCGCTTTGTTGTCCCGTTATCAGACTGTTCAATAAAGACTCTCACAGCATCATTGCTGCTGGTATTGATCCAGTAATTCTGCGGCAGTGCATTTGGATCACTGCGCAGGGTATCACAGTAATTCAGCACATCCCAGGGACAGTACACGTCTATATTTCCAAACCGGTATCCATCGTACCATTCTTTCACCACGTCATAGTGATCGGATAACCCGTAATAGCGCAGAAGACTCCGCACCTCTCCGTCAGTAAAACCGAAATATTCGTCAAACTCCACGTCTGAAACAGAACGGATTTTCGGATTGTTCAATCCGGTAAAAATACTTTCCTTTGAAATTCTCATGCATCCGGTAAGGACTGCAAACTTAAGGCTCCTGTTTGTTTTCAGTGCCTGTTCAAACAGGTTGCGAATCAGAAAGACCATCCGGTCATAGTAACCGTTTTCAAACGCCTTTGCAAGAGGAACGTCATATTCGTCAATGAGAAGAATGACGGATTTTTCATGATGTTTCTCCAGTAACCGGGTCAGGTCCCGGAGACTTCCATTACAATACGCATCATTTCAGTCTTGCAGATTTACACTGTAGCTTTTTCTATTATAAGCGAAAATACTTATAAAGTAAATTTATTTATCTGCCGGCTGTGAAGCATTTTTCTTCGCCGCATTGATCGCGCCGATCATCTGATACACCGCTTCCTCCGGGAATGCTCCGCCGCTCATGCCTGCGATCTTGATCATCGGCATGGTCATCGCCATTGCCGCTCCTTCTGCGGCTGCCGTTGCCCCTGCCGGAGACTGTGCCGGCTGTCCGTCCTCCGCTTTGCCCTCTCCGGCTTCCGCGCCCTGCGCTCCGCCGAATGCGCCTCCCATAGCCGCCCCCATGATCTGCACAGCTACCGGATCTGCCAGGATCTCTTCCAGAGAAGAATAGACGGTAAGCTCGTCATTTTTCTGTACGGTGGAGACGACCTGAATCTCTCCGCTCAGCCGGATATCCGTACTGGACGCACCCACAGAGATCTCATACGAGCCTGTCGGGGCATACCAGTCATGTATCTCTTCATCGTAATATGCAAAGCTTCTCTTATCCAGTGTGAATTCCACCGTCCTGGTTTCGCCCGGCTCCAGCGATATTTTCCGGAAACCTTTAAGTTCCTTCACCGGACGCGGAACCGGAGCATCTTTTTCTCCCACATAGAGCTGAATAATCTCTTTACCCGGCACTTTTCCGATGTTGGTCACATCTGCTCTCACCTTTACCGTCTCCGTATCCTTTACCGGGTCTTTCCCGATCTGAAGGTTTCCATAAGAGAATTCCGTATAGGAGAGACCGAAACCGAATGGGAATGCTACGGGCATCTGTTTCTTCTCATAGTAGCGATATCCTACGAACACACCTTCCTCATAGACCGCCTTTTTCTTCTGCGGATAGGTCAGGGAACAGGGTGTGTCGCTCATTTTAAGGGGCCATGTCTCGCTCAGTTTTCCACAGGGATTCACCGTTCCACAGAGTACATCCGTCAGCGCCTGTGCAACTGCCTGCCCTCCGGTATACGGAACAAGGAGGGCATCCACATATTCTGTCCATCCTGTCGTCACCGGCGCGCCGCAGAACAGAACTGCGATAACCGGCCTGCCTGTCCTGGAAAGTTCTTTCAGGAGATGGATCTGATTCGCCGGTATATCCATTTTCGTGCGGTCGTATCCCTCGCTCTCCCAGCCGTCCGGAAGACCGATGCAGACTACCGCCCTGTCAGCCTCCTTCACCGCAGCTACAGCATCCGCCTCCATTGCCGGATCCACATCTTCCGCAGTCAGGGAGAATCCTTCCCGGCGGTTCTCCACACATTTTTTCACCAATGTAAGGACTCTTTCCACCGCCTTGTCCAGATCTTCTTCTGCGAGCCTGCCCTCTTCCACCGCGCGGACGATCTCGTCGATTTTCGCCTCGCTTAAGTATGGCATACGCAGATCAAACCCTTCCGGGATTCCGCTGACATGGTCGTTTACCGCGCCCCAGTCAGACATCACAACGCCCTCATACCCCCACTCATCCCGGAGGATCTCGTGGAGCAGATGATGGTTCTCGCAGCAGAAAGATCCGTTCACCTTGTTGTAAGCGCCCATGATGGTCCACGGCTTCGCCTCTTTCACCGCCGTCTCGAAAGCTGCCAGATAGATCTCCCTCAGCGTTCTCTCATCGACTACGGCATCCACGCTCATGCGGTAATTCTCCTGATTATTCACGGCGAAATGCTTCAGGCTGGTACCCACACCCATACTCTGCACACCATTGATATGGCTTTTTGCCATATGCCCCGCCAGATAGGGATCCTCGGAGAAATACTCGAAGTTCCTGCCGCACAGAGGGCTTCTCTTGATGTTATTTCCGGGTCCGAGCAGAACGCCTACTTCCTCCGCCTGGCACTCCTCGCCCAATGCTTTTCCGATCCTGCCGATCAGTTCTTCATCCCAGCTGTTGCAGACGCAGGCTGCGGACGGAAAGCAGGTGGCAGGCACGCTGTCATTGATTCCAAGCATATCGCTCTCCCCGCTCTGCTTTCTCAGACCGTGGGGACCGTCCGTCACCATAACGGACGGTACGCCCTTGTCCGGGATTCCCTTTGTATGCCAGAAATCCTCTCCTGAAAGCAGGGATGCTTTTTCACGCAGTGTCAGTGTTTTTTAAATTTCTTCCACATTTTTCATAGACTCTGTCCTCTCTTTCTTCCGAATAATTTAATCCTAAACGGAAAGGACAGATTTGTATTATGCATTTGTACGTTTTTTTATATATTTGTTTTTTTATGTGGGACTCTTACCTTCCGCCGCCTCTTCAAAAAGCCGCTCCCGCTTCTCCCGGCTGATCTGCGGCACCATCCGCCGCTATTCTGACAGAAGAATAACCTCTGTGTCTTCCAGTCCGTCACAGGAAAAACGGATCCGGATCTCCCCTTTCTCTTCCGTGCTGCGCACCACTGCCATAAGCCGCCCCAGATATGTCGTGTGGGAC
Source organism: Lachnoclostridium sp. An169 (assembly GCF_002160525.1). Taxonomy (GTDB): domain Bacteria; phylum Bacillota; class Clostridia; order Lachnospirales; family Lachnospiraceae; genus Mediterraneibacter; species Mediterraneibacter cottocaccae. The sequence continues at coordinate 54,617 of NZ_NFKT01000025.1, read as the reverse complement.
GCCTGGTTATATTTTTCCGCATTTTTATGGCAAGCGCTGCCGAATCCCTGGATCACCCCGCAGCCCTCCGCCTGCACGGAAACCTTCCTCTCCGGCAGAAGTTTCCGGTTGCCTTCAGAGTCTGTAACTTCAACCTCGATAAAGCAGAAATCTTCCCCTCCTTCTTTCAGCACCGTCTTATCCGGCACCGCCCGCAGCACCGTTTCTTTCCCGGCCGTCTTTACTTCCGTCCGGTACAGTTCTTTTCCGTCCCCGTCATACCCGATACCGGTCAGGATTCCCGGCTCATAGACACAGGGGATTTTGGCAAAATAATCGGTCACTTTCTCTCTTCCCAGTGTCTTCCCGTTGATCTGCAGCTCCACACTGTCGGCGTCCGTATAGAAGTCCACCCAGGTTTTCTCCCCTTCACAGCCTTCATAAGTCCAGCCGTCCACTGTGTCCGTCCATTTGTAGCTGCCGAATTCCGGACGGATTCCCTTATGCACCGGCGGCTGTGACGCCAGATACAGACCGTGCTTCTCCGGATTCCAGGCAAACTCATACCGGTGGATGGCAGGAAGGATATGCCCGGAAAGATCGATCACGCCGCCGTAGTTGGAGATCCACGGGTACGCCTTCGTATCCTCATCCCCATAACGGATATTACAGCAGTTGACCTCGCCGAGATGGTCCTGGAGCGTCCAGATGAAATCGCCGATCAGAAACGGATGGTTCCGGGCATAGCGCATGGTATCCACGATCCTGTCTCCTCTCGTCTCCGTCCCCAGGAGAACCCGCTCCGGATGAAGCTCGTGCAGCTTTTCATAGCGGTCCTCGTAGTAGTTATAGCCCGCCACATCGAGGAATGGATAGAGATTCTTCGTGGCGTCCTCGTCCGCCTTCACAAAAGTCGGCGGATAGGGATCCCCTTTCTCACTGTCGGGAAGGTTCTCCGCTGCGCCCATAAAAATCCGGATGTAATGTTTCCCGTCCGCTTCCTTATTCTCCGGGCTCTTTGCCATCCACTCATCTTCATCTTCCGTCAGGTACGGAGTGCCGTCCAGATATTCCCTGAGCCAGTGTACACTCGGACAAAGCGTCGTCAGCCGGCTGGTATCGATCCGGCGTATCTCCTCAACAATCGCCTTCCCGACGCGGACGCCCTTGACTCCTCCCGCCTCCGGGATCTCATTTCCGATGGAATACAGAATCACGCAGGGATGGTTATATGCATCCTGCACCATCAGACGGGTGTCCTCCCGGAACGTCTCCAGGAAAGTCTCCCTGTGGGGATTGAGCACCTTCGGACGGTACCAGTAGTCGAAGGCCTCGTCCATCACATAAAGCCCCACCTCGTCGCATGCCTTCATCAGGCTTCTCGACATGGGATGATGGGCGGAACGGATAGTATTAAATCCTGACTCTTTGATCCGCTTCGCGCGGTGCAGCTCTGTGGCGTCGTTGTTAATTACGCCGATCACGCCGTTGTCGTTGTGGATGCAGCCTCCCCGCAGGAAAGTCGGGACGCCGTTGATCAGTAGCCCTCTCTCCGGGTCTTTGTCAATGGTGCGGATTCCGAATGTCTCCTCCGCAGTGTCCACTGCCTGCCCGTCCTTTTTCAGCGTCACTGACGCACAGTAGAGTTCCGGCGTCTCGGCGCTCCATAGCGCCGCATTCTCCAGGGTGAACTCCAGGGAAGCATGTCCGCCGGATACCGCAGCAGATGCGGCAGCAGCCGTTCCCGTACCTGCCGCCGCTGCATGTGCCGCCACATTTTCTGCGTCCGCCGCCACTGCTCCGTCTTCCTTCCCTTTTTTAGAGATCTCCACATATACCTCGCCTTCTCCTTCAACCTCCACATCCACGCGGATCTTCGCCGGATGAATGGAAAGCGTGGTAACTTTCACACCGTAAAGACGAATGTGATCTTTCTCTCCCACATACAGGTTCACCGGACGGTAGATGCCCCCTCCGGTATACCAACGGGCGTATCCCTCCTTCGGCACATCGGCGATGACCTCCACTGTGTTCTCTTCTCCGAAGCGGAGCCGCTCTGTAAGAGGAATCTGGAGCGGGGTATACCCATACGCCTTCTCAAAGATCTTCTCTCCGTTTAACAGCACCGTACTCATACAGTAAACCGTCTCAAACTCCAGAATCACAGTTTTATCCCGGTACTCCTCCGGCACGAAAAATGTTTTCGTATACCGGTATCTGCTTCCCTGAAACCCGGCAGTCAGGAAATAATTCCGCATCTGCGGATTCCGCTCTGTGTTGATCATGGCGTCATGGGGCAGAGTGACCTGTTCCTTCCGTCCGGAAGCCTCATCCTCAAAGAGCCATCCGGTATTAAAACTGTTTTTCTTCATTTTCCTCATTCTCCTTCTCACTGAATTCTGTAAGATCAGTATAATAGAAAATCCGGAAATCTTATAGAATATATCTCAGGAAAAACAGCACAATCCTCATCATTTTCTCCGGTTATGCGAATAATTGTCCGGTTATTCTGCTTTTTTCCTCTCAAACGCCTTTCTGTGTTCCCTCGGAGTCTCGCCTTTCACCTTTTTAAACAGCCGGGTAAAATAATTCTCATCGTATATCCCCACTCTTGCCGCCACCTCATGGACAGGAAGCTTTGTCGTCTCAAGCAGGTGCAGCGCCCGGTCAACTCTTCTTTCATTCAGCCATCCGATCACCGTTTTTCCCGTCTCTTTTTTAAACTGTGCGGACAGGTAGCCGCTGCTGACCGATAGAACCTCTGCCAGTGTTCCCACAGAAAGGGGCTCCCGGAAATGAAAATCCATGTAATTCACTGCCCGCTCAACCAGTTCGGAATATCCTTTCAGAGAGTATCTCCGCACAAGGCGGCAGTACTCTTCCGCCATCTCCATGGCCGTCGCCTCCAGGCACCCTGATGTCAGGCTGTTCTCGATCTGCTTTGCAAACCGGTTGGAAACCGCATCAATATGAAAAGGATGGACATGCGCCTTCTGCACAGCCTTCCGGTATAGCACGTTCAGCGTAAGAACCATATTTTTCTCGTTCCGGATATCATCTGCGCTCCGTCTGGGAATATGGTATTTTTTCAGTTCTCTCTGCAGAGAGATGACACGATCCAGATCCCCCTGCTCTACTGCGTCCAGCAGCTCATCTTCATAATGGTACCGCTCTTCTGTCATCCGCGCGCTCAGACCGTCGTCCTCATCCCCGATCTTCAGTTCCAGCGTCTCTTCCGTCTCCCGGAACTGAACTTCCAGAGGCCGGATCTCCATATCTTCCCCCTGGAAATAAGAAAAAAAAGGCCGGAGGACAGCCTCCATATTCTCCATTGCCGCAAGTCTTGCATAGTAGTCCTGCAGGACCGGGACGTGATACAGCTCCAGATGATTCTCCCGGATCACTTCGTCCGGATCTGCCTTCCACCGGCCGTCAAGATAAGGACCTGCCAGAATCAGTACTCTCTGTCCTTCCCACTTGACGCCTCCGAATATCACGTAGGACACTCCGAAAGAATCCCGAAAGGGATACAGCCCTTTCTCCCGGCATCTTACATCCATTTGCAGAAGGAGGTCCCTGTAACTGTAGTCCCGGTAAAGCTGCTCTCTTAATCCCTTGTCAAAGGCAAAATCATCCGTATACGGCTCATGGTACACCGTGACGTCGATTCCCAGCGAGCGCATCAGTGCCTTTAAAAATTCGTGTTCCCGTATCCGCATCTTCCGACTCCCTTTATGCTCTCGAACAGGTCTGAAAAACCTTCGACATTCTGTACAGATATATAAGCCTGAACACACTGATGACGAGCGCGGCAATCAGCGACACTGCCACTGCCGCGATAAGAATGAGCAGTCCGACAGCCGGGATCACCGCGCCAAGAAAAATCCCGCCGATCATCACCAGAAAGAACCTGACATACCATTTCCACAATCTTTGCCACTTATCGGAAAGATCCCAGTCTGCTTCCTGTAAAACTTCCGAATGACCCGCACATTCATAATATGTTCCCAACAGAGTTGCCGCCAAAACTCCTAAATTGATCATTCCGGCCAGCACTGCCATGGCGTTTTCCCCTGCGGAGAGAGGAATCTGTACTGCGCTGCCTGCCGCGTTGATAAACCAGCAGACTGCCGCAATACGGTAGCGAGGGCTTTCCGAGACCAGACGAAGCAGCAATATTCCATAGATGACAGAGACGACCGCCTCAAGGATCGCTCCGGAAACGTAAAACGGAGCCATTTCCGTTTTTCCTATCAGCGATATAAATAATTCCACTATATTCCACACGATCAGAACCCAGAACAATCTCCGGGTACATCCTGCAAGCAGCGCTGCATTTACACTTAAATTTTTCTGTGATTCAGCCATAATCTTTCCTCCTCCCAAAATCAATTTTCCGTACAATAATTATTTCGAGTTATCAAAATATCTCTCTTTCATTATACTTCTTTTGATTTTGTTTGAAAACAGATATATGCACGGTCGTGATAAATACACCGGCGTTTCTATTCCTCCACTCCGGCCATCTTCTTCATCCTGTCATATGTAAAGTGATTAAACACGGCAATCGCCCTGCCCACGCCGATTACAGCCAGAACAGTCCCGATGCCGACTCCGCGGAGCTCCCCGGCAAAGATCAGGCTGACCGCCACAGCAAAGGTAATATTGACAAGATCAAAGCAGTTCTTGGCAAATCCGGTACTCTTATGGATACAGTCAGCGATTGCCTGGACGATTCCGTCCCCGGGGTTCGGAATGATTCTCATATTCAGCGACATGGCAGCGCCGATCCCGGTGAGGATAATGGCGGTAAGGAGCAGAACCACTCTCAGCGTCATGGGGCTGTCGGGAAATAGATAGTTCCATAGAAGATAACGCGGTATAAAACTGTTTTTTTCATACTGTCCCTCCAAAAAAATATCGATCCCGGAACGGGGAGATCCTGTTCCGGAACCGATACTATTTTAGGACAATCTGTAACAAAAGTAAAGTCCGTGAAAGTTTTTACTCTGTCATTGCAAATGCCAGTGTTGCATTGATATCTCCGATCGGTGTTCCTGTATAGGAAACAACAATAGACGGAAGATTGTCGATTACCTCAGATGTCAGGTTGCCTGCTGTGTCAAGGTGAACAGTCGCTGTTCCCTCTGCGCTGACCTCATATGTTCCCTGATCCAGCGGCATGTCTACGCCGTAAGCGCTGATGATTACCTCACATGTTGAATCGCCATAGCAGTTCAGTTTGATATCCACATCTGCACCGGTGTTATTCTCTGCAGCCGGGATCACTGCTGCGAAGCAGTAGGAAACAGCTTTCTGTGTATCTACATTCAGCGTAACAGCCGTTCCGCCGTCCGGTGTGTATGTAGCTGTTGTTCCGTCATCGGAAAGTACCAGAGTTGCTGCTGTATCTCCCTCGTCATCCGGAGTCAGCGTGAATGTCTTGCCATCATCTGACATCGTCCAGGTTCCTTCAACAAGGACATCCATCAGATCCTCATACGTTCCATTGTGGTTCAGTTTCACAGTACATGTCTCATCATCCGGAGATACGGCTGAGAGATAAGCTACTCCAACCTCTCCCTTATATCCGGAATCCGCCTGTCCGTACTTGCCGTCCATTCCTTCCGGGTCTTTCTGGTACGCCACGTTTTCCGCGCCGGTTCCTGCCACGCCGGTTGTATCGTTGTAGATATACTCTCCGTCATATGCGCAGCTTCCGAGATCCGCACCGTCAAATCCTTTGAAAGTGATCGTATAGTCCGCGCTGCCATCTGTCAGCTTGCCACCTTCCTGATCCTCTCTTGTCATGTAAACACTGTAATCACAGGGTGTTTCCGTGATCTCATATGTACCTGCCACCGTAATCTGGTTGGACGCAAATCCGGCATAGAATACCTGTCCGATAGATGACTCCTCATAGAGATGGATGTAGTTTACCCATGTTCCCATCCCCTCTACTTCATAGCTGTACTGATAGTATCCTGCCGGATCGGACGGATCTGCCTCAGCCTCAGCTTTCTTGTCATCCTCCGCACCTGCTTTGTCATCTCCTCCGGTCTGCCCCTGTGAGCATCCTGCAAGCATGGATACTGCCAGTGCTCCGCAGAAGAACAGCGCTGCTACTTTCCTTTTTTTCATGTTACAACCTCCTCCTATCTTTCATTTGGTCTCTCCAATGAAGATAGGTTAATTGTCCCACGAAATGCGATTTTTTGATTTCAGAAATCCGATATATTTCTGCCGGAATCCGACACTTTTTCCACTTTCAGTTTTCCAGCCATTCATCGAGCTGCGCCTGTTTTTCTTCAATAATACTGTCAATCCCCGCTTCGCTCAGACTCTGAAGAAATTCCGGGTAAGCATCCGACAGATCCACGCTGCCGCTTTCCAGAACCGGCGCATAGTTTCTCACAACGTTCCGGACCGCTTCTGACTGCTGGCTGATCCGTGATGTTGTAAAGACAAATCCATCATAGCGGCTGTCCGCTTCCGCTGCCCCCGCATTGTACTCTGCGGCAGCCTGCAGGACATCTTCCGTGCCGAAGGGCTGAATTTCCCGAAGATCCCCGATCTGCGCCGCCGGGTTGTAAAAGCCGATCTCTTGGTCCCCCTCATCAGTCTGAATCCACATTCTCTCTCCCGAATCAGAAAGCTCATAGTGTTCGCCTTCGATTCCGTAATTCAGCAGGCTGATAATCTCCGGATCCGAGTACATAAGATTCAGGAATTCCATAGCCTCCTCCGGATAGTTTCCCGTGACGGGAACCGTCCAGTACCCGTTCTCCGAATAATCGGTTCTCTGAACGGTATCTGTCATTTTCAGGCAGACATAATCCGTCTCATGACCGAGCAGGCGATCCATTGTCCCCGGATAACTGGATGCCGGGTACATAAGAATTCTCCCCTCCTCCAGAAGCGGGAGTACAGACGCATCATAAGTAACTGCATCCGGGAATGCATATTCCGCCTCAAACCACCTTCTCATATAAGTAAGGAAATCCTCATACTCCTCTATCGCAAACAAGTTAATTACCGTATCATTTTCCCCCTGTACCACACCGGTAATCAGACTGCTCTCCAGACTGTCCCCGCAGGGAATAAAATATTTTGCGGTGGAACTGCGCTGCCTTGCAGTAATCTGTCCCAGAGGGTAACTGTCCGGATAAATCCGCTTCAGGCTGCCGAGAATCCGGTCAATTTCGCCGAAAGTATAGATATGATTTTCATCATAGGAAATTCCCGCTTCCTCGAGAACCGCTTCCGATATCCAGAGGCCATATCCCTCTGCCTCCTGTCCTGTCAGGTTGGCGATACCATATGTCCGCCCCTGCTGCCGGGCTCCCTTTGTCAGCATGCCTCCCAGTTCTTCTTCCGCTGAGACGATATCCTCCCCGTTCCATTTCAGATAAGAATTCAGGGGCTGAAGGAATCCTCTGTCTATGTAAGACGAGATATCCTGGTCCCGGACCAGCATCAGATCAATGGTGTCCCCCCGCGCAAGCCAGAGCATATAGCTGTCCTGTGCCTCTGTCATATCCACGGGAATCAACTCTACCACCGCACCGATCTTCTCTGCTGCAATCTCATTGACGGCATCCGCAATTCTGTCCAGGTCACCAATCTGCGACAGATTACTGTCCACAGGATATGTCATGCGGAGAACACAGACACTGCCGTTTCCCCCTGTCCGTAAACTTTCCTCTCCGCCGTCTCCCGGATCGCCGGAGGATACCGCTTCAAGGCACAGGATTCCGGCAAAGGCAAGCAGGCATCCGCCCTGTATCAGACGTTTCCAAACTCTCACTTTTTCTCCCGCTCCTCTCTCTGGAATTTCCTGGGCGTCATGCCATAGATTTTCTTAAACTGTTCCGTAAAATGAGAGTAGCTGCTGAACCCGATCCGTCCTGCCACCATGGTGATCGTCAGATCCGAACTGCGCAGCAGTTCCCGGGCAAGGTCCATTCTCTTTTCCAGAATATAATCGGATACGGTCTTCCCATACTCCTTTTTAAACATTCTGGTCAGATGATCTGCACTTAAAAACACCATCCCTGCCAGAGCCTTGACCGACAGGTCTTCATCCAGATGGGTATCAATATAGTGGGCCACTTTTTCCACCGCATTGCCCGTACTTTCTGCTCCGCCCTCTCCCATCCGGTCAATATAGCGTTGGCCGTACTCCGTCATCAGCGTCTGCTGACGCTTCTCATTGATGGTTCGGACAGCACGTTCCAGAACTTCCGAGAGGATCTCATAACGCACCGGCTTAAGGACATATTCCAGACAATGCAGGCGGATCGCCTGCTGTGCATAGGCAAATTCGTCATGACAGCTCAACACGATTGTCTCCGTATCCGGAGAATTCTCTGTAATCCACCCCATCAGCTCGATCCCGCTCTGATCCGGCATCTCGATGTCACAGACTGCAAGATCAATCTTTTCTTTCGAAAGGACGTCCACCGCCTCTGTGTAACTTCCCGCAGTAAACACCTCCTGGAACCCCAGTTTTTTCAGATCAATGCCCCTCTGAATGCCTGCGATGGCGATCGGTTCATCGTCTACAATCAACAGCTTCATACCTGCTCCTCCTCTTTTTCTATGTAAGGCACTTCAATCCATATCTGAGTACCTGCCCCCGGACTGCTTGTAATGCGGATATTACCTTTTCCCCGGTACCGGTAATCAATCCATTTCCTGCAGTTCTGGATTCCGATATGCTCATTCCCCATGGCATCCACGTAATTCTGTCCGCTTAAGATACATTTCATCACCGCCGGGTCGATCCCCCGTCCGGTATCCGTAACCGAGATGTACAGCCACTGTTCCTGTCTGCGGATATTGATGAGAATCTCTGTTACTTTTCCCGGAATCAGAGCATATTTCACAGCATTTTCCACAAAGTTCTCAATCAGCAGAGGGGGAATCAATCCGTATTCCGCTTCCGGCTCCATAGTATACACACAGTTAAACCGGTTCGGGAAACGGATCTTCTGGATTCCCAGATAACTCTTTACAAAGTTCATCTCTTCCTTTACCGTGACCATATCACGGGTCTCCTTGAGCACATAGCGGAAATAGTCCGTCATGCAAAGGGAAAACTCCTGAATGCTGTGATAATCCTCAATCTGCGCCATGCTGTAGATCAGGTTCAGGGAATTCATCAGCATATGCGGATTCATTCGAAGCTTCAGATTGTCCAGTGTCATATCATAGAGCTGGCGTTCCCGCTTCTTTCCATTTTCAATCTCTTCCGCCATGCGGTTAAAATTCCAGTACATTTTCCGGAATTCTATGGCAGTTCCTTCCGGTGCCCCGGCTATCCTGTATTTTTCATCCGAATCGTGCCCCAGTGCCGTCATTGCCTGATTCATCACACGGATCGGATCTGTCACCCACTTTTTCACCATTTTCCAGAACAGCCACACAAACATGAATTCCGCCAGAAGCGTAAGAAGCAGGAAACCAAGGAAACCGGCCATGTTGCGGAAAAAGGTAGTATCCGCCATCCGCAGAGCAATGCGGATTCCCAGCTTCCCGCTCTCCCAGAGCAGATACTGGTAATCCCCCGTGTGCGCTTCGATTTCTTCTGTGCTCAACCCACGGAGCTGTTCTGCAGCTCCGTCATCCAGATACATGATCTTTGAGTAGTCTCCGACATACCATTCCCGGCTGTTGATCTCCGGATCCAGGTCCGCCGCATCCAGATACCGGTTCATATCCACATAGAATCCGAGATAATATCCGGCATAGGAATATCCGTGAACCAGATAACACGTCTGTCCATAGAGATACAGGCTCCATCCGTCTGTTGTCCCCTGAGGGAATCCCCGGCTTAAAAGCTTTGCCCGGAAACTCTCCATATCCTCGTAGAGATAATTCCGGTAATTGTAGTCCAGATAGAGAGTTCCGCTGTTCCGGTCAAAAAGATAGGCAGCCCCCTCATTCTGGCGGCCGTCCTGGATCGCTCCCAGTTCCTGTATCATTTCATAATTTCTCATCTCTTCATGTCCGGTCTCCCGCGTCAGCTCCGCCAGATATTCCAGCACAAACAGGTCCAGATCCGTCTCCATCTCCTGCAGGCTCTCCTCCAGAGGAGACAGTACGCTGTCCAGGGATCTTTCGTAAGACTCATAGGTCTGTCCCACAGTCATCCACACAATGATACATGCCGCCAGAAATGTCAGGATTCCCATAGGAATGAATGTCATGCCCAGCACGCGGACAAAACGTATCGTCAGAGTATTTTTTCTGTCTTTATTTCCTGCAGTACCGCGCATCTTGCTCCTCCTTCAGTCCTTCATATTTCCGTTCATCCACTCAATCACGGATTCACTAAAATTATGGATATTATTATAACATCTCTTTCTTTTCTCCACAACACGACTTCAGGCCGGGCCCGAAAACGGACCCAGCCCTGTAACTTTTCTGTATGAAATTAATCTATCCTTTGACTCCTCCGGCGATCACGCCCTTCTCCAGTTTGTTCTGGAAGAACGGGAACGCCAGAAGGATAGGCAGCGTTGCCGCCACAATGACCGCGTATTCAATCAGATACCGGTTGTAGTCCGGATTCGAACTTCGCAGGAAGTTCTCGCTGTCCGCCGTGATCTGGCGGATCCACAGCTGCAGCGGCCAGAGGTCTTTCTTGTTCGTCACATAGATGGAAGCCGGCAGCCAGGAGTTCCACTGACCAACCACGCTGTTCAGAATAATAACGAAACCGAGGTTCATTGCCTGGGGAAGCATGACCTGCCACATGGTTCTCAGATGCCCTGCCCCGTCAATTCTCGCCGCCTCGTACATCTCCTTCGGCACGGAATTAAATGCATTCATCATCATGATCATGAACATGGCATTGGTACATCCCGGGATCAGAAGAGCCCAACGGGTTCCGACCCAACCGAGTGCCTTGATGACCATATAGGTCGGTACCATACCGCCGGAAAACAGCATAGTCGCCATCAGGATCAGGGATACAGGAGTTTTCAGCTTCGTTTCTCTGCTCAGCGCATAACCGGTAACCGCTGAGAGAATGAAGCCAATTGCCGTAGCCCCTATTGTATAAATCAGTGTATTGGCATAGCCGCTTATGATACTGGAATCCTGGAAAATCAGTTCATAACCTCCCAGATTGAAATTTCCGATCCATTTCCACGCCAGTCCTTCATAAGCCATGGCCGCACGCCCGTCCGAAAGGGAAATCATCAGCACATGCCACATGGGGATAACACAGACAAAGGCGATCAGTGCCACAATCACATAAATGATCACGTCTGCTATGTGGTCAACAACACTTTTATGTTCCACCATGTTCAGAGAAGTCTCTTCCTCTGCCGGTGTTCTTACTTTTTTCTTTCTGCTTATCACGCTCATCCTGCACCTCCTGTTAGAATAAGGACGATTCTGTCGTCTTTCTGCTTATCCAGTTGGATCCGATCAGCAGCACGGTTCCCACAACGGACTGGAACAGACCGGATGCCGCGGAAAGGCTGTAGTTCGTCGCCGCACCGAACGCAGTACGGTATGTATAGGTGTATACGGTATCCGCCACATTGTACGTGGAAGGCATATACAGAAGAATGATACTGTCATAGCCGGTGGAGAAGCTTAATCCCACGCCAAGCACAAACATCATCATGATCGTCGGCATGATGCACGGAAGAGTGATCTTCGTCAGTCGCTGCCAGCGGTTTGCACCATCGATCGCCGCTGCCTCATGGAGATCACCGCTGACTGTTGAGATTGCCGCCACATACATGATGGATCCCCAGCCGATTCCCTGCCAGACTCCCATCAGAATGTAGATGATCCAGAAGATCGGAATATGGTTGTTGGCAAGCCAGTTCTGGTTCTCCAGACCAAACACATTGGTCAGAAGCATGGTCAGCGGGCCATCCTGATCCAGAAATTCCTGAACAAGAGAAGCCACGACCACTGCTGCCACAAAGTTCGGCAGATAGGACATAGTCTGGCAGATCCGCTTAAACCTCTTGTTCTCAATCATACTTAAAAGAAGCGCAAAAATAATCGGGGGGATAAACCCCAGTGTATTCTTCAGCAATGCGATACAGATTGTATTGCGCAGTGCAATGGGGAACTGATCCCCGGTAAACAGATCCACAAAGTTCTTCAGTCCTACAAACTCACTTCCAAAATACCCTTTTGAAATACTGAAGTTCTGAAACGCCATCACAATACCGAACATGGGAATAAAGTGCAGTACAATCATGAACACGACCGCAGGAATAAACATGCAGTATACCGGCCAGTTGCGCCGGAAATCCTGTTTCCATGTCACTTTCGGCGCCTTTAAAACCGCCGCTTTATTTTTCGCCATAAAGAGCCTCCTCTCTTTCCTTAACGTCCCCGGCGGAGATATGCATCTCCGCCGGAAAGTAAATGTTCTGTAATTTTATTCTACTGTCGGGTTGATCTCATATTTGTCTGCGTACGGCTGGATCTCTTCGATTGCTCCCTGGTAATCATATTTTGCAAGTGCCTTGCACCATGTCTCCCAGTCAGCATCGCTGTTGATATCCTTGTTGCCTTTGATGAAATCAACTGCATTCATATCTGTGTACTCCATCAGTCGGCTCTGCGCATTGGACATTGTATCGGAAACATCCTGTTCCATATTTGTCGTAACCGGAGTTCCGTTGATCTGGGCTGTATTATGATATTTCACCCACAGTTCCATGGAGTGCTCATAAGTGTCCGCATATCCGTAATCTACATTTGCCACCATCTGCAGGTGCGGGAATTTTTCCAGGGATGCTGCTGACCAGAGTCCGCCGCTGTCGTTGCGGACCGCATCTGCCAGCAGATAGGTGCCGTCATCCTGAACTGTATATGCTCCGTCCGGAATCCCATTGTCACTGTAGAACGTTGTACCAGTCTCTTCCATCTGCTCCGGATTCAGACCCAGGGTCGCCATGAGCGCTCCCTCCTCAGAATACAGGTAATCAATCATGGTAAGAAGAGTCGGGATGTCTTTATCTTCCGCTGCAGATGTAAGTGCATATCCGGTTCCGTTCAGTCCCTGACCTGTCATAATACAGTTGGGCTCCACATTCTTGCAGGCGTCTGTTCCATAGATATCATTGATTGGAAGTTCACAGCCCGCCACATAGATACCGCTCGTATATTCATCTCCTGCATCCATACGTCCGCCAAGTTCTGACTGCATGCCGCACCACATGCCAACCTTGCCCTGACGGACAGAGGTATCATCGATTGCATAGAACATATCAGAAGTACGCTCATTGAAGCTTGGATCCAGCCAACCGTTCTCATACCATGTATTCATACACTCCAGATAAGCTCTCGCACTGTCTGTCACAGCGCCGTACTGGATCTGACCGTCGGCATCCTCATAAAACGCAAAGTTACCGCCGCCGAAGCAGGAAACAAGATCGCCGGTCCAGGTATATCCCGGATAGTAAACACTGATACAGTAGGAATCATCGATTCCCAGATCATCATATGCTTTTTCGAAAATCTCGAACATCCACTCCCAGTCACTGATGTAGACCGGATCCGTTCCGCCGCTCGGGAACACAACATCATCCTCCCAGCTGTCCGGATCATTCTCGTCCGTATATCCGCCGGTAAACGGCTCTCCTGTCTGCGGGTTTGTCCCGTATTTTACAATCCAGTCTCTTCTGTACTGGTAGCCGCAGTATGTAAACGGATAATCGTCATTGACGGTGATAATACTGAGATACTTTTCCTCTCCGTCAATATCCGTCGTCGCGTACACCGCTACTTCCGGATGTGCTTCCAGATAAGCCATGTAGTTCGGCATATACTCCTGGACATAGTCTGTCAGATCGAGGATAATGCCCTGTTCATACATCAGCTTCTCTCCATCGCTGATAGACATATCCAGGATATCCGGGTAATCTCCGGATCCCATCATGGTCGAATAGCTGTCAGAAGCGGTTCCTGAAGCCGGAACCCAGAAGTTGATATCGATCGTCTTCTCCTCTTCTCCCCAGGTCTTGGATGCCAGATACTGGTAAACCGGGTTGTCCGAATACTCTGTGTAATACTGGGAATCCGCTCCCTGATAGATCCACATCGTATAAGATGTATCCGATGAACTTCCTCCGCCTGCGCCGCACCCCGCAAGCAGGCCTGTAGCAAGCGCGCCGCACATTGCAGCGCTTACGATTTTCTTCGTCGTTTTCAGCTTCATGTGTACATTGCCTCCCTTTTTTGTTTCCTTCTTCCCTTTCGGGTGTTGTTCCTTTTTCTGATACTTATTGTGCCACAATTCTCCGGGAAAATCTCTGCGAAATCCGATTCGCTTTTGCCCGATTCCGACATCTTTAACGGAAAACCGATCCATGCCGATATGCAAAAAAACGAATCCGAATACAGTAAAACCAAAATAAGACCTGTCCTGATTATGAGAAATAAATTATACTTTATTACAGCTTTATTATTTTAACATGGAACGCCCGGCGTTCCGGAAAGAGGTGCAGCATGAAACTCTATGATCTGAAAGTCAATCATCTTAAGAATCCCCTCGGATTCCGTATGGAGCGAACGGTATTTACATGGAAAACCGCAGAAGCGGAAGGACGGGAACAGGTTTCAGCCAGAATCAGGGTGGCTCTGGACAGCGCCATGGAAAACATACTGGCAGATACCGGATTTGATGACCGTGCGGACAGCCTCGGAACCAGTGTCCATATTCCTCTGTATCCCCGCACCCGCTACTGGTGGACTGTCACAGTGCGCACAGACGCAGGCGAGGAGGCAGAAAGCCCGGTTCAGTGGTTTGAAACAGGCAAAAGAGACGAGGCCTGGGACGCGAAATGGATCACCTGTGATAATACCGAACCGCGTCATCCCTTTTTTGAGAAGGAAATCAGCCCTGAGAAAACCGTTGCCCGGGCAAGATTCTACATATGCGGTCTGGGACTCTATGAAGCCTTCTATAATGGAAAGCGGATCGGCAATGAATATCTGACTCCCTACTGCAGCGACTACAACGAATGGGTACAGTACCAGACGTATGATGTAACAAAGGAACTGAAAAGCTCCGGAAAACTCAGCATACTTCTCGGGAACGGCTGGTACAAGGGAAGATTCGGGTTTGACGCCGCAGGAAAAGGAGGATTTTACGGAAATGAATGGAAGCTCATCGCAGAACTCCGCATTCTTTATGAAGACGGAACAGAGCAGGTAATCGGGACTGATGAAAGCTGGGCGGTACGGCGGAGCACGATCACTTTCTCCAACATTTATGACGGCGAGCACCGGGATGACACGATTCCGGAACTTCCGCCGGAGAGCGCTCTTCTCTGCGACGCACCAAAAGGGACGCTGACCGACCGGATGAGCCTTCCGGTTACCGTACACGAACACATGGAGCCGAAAGAGCTGGTCCACACACCGGCAGGAGAAACCGTCCTCGATATGGGACAGGAATTTACCGGAATCTTCACCCTGAATGTCCATGAGCCGGAAGGTACGCTCATCCATATCCAGACAGGAGAGATCCTGCAGGGCGGAAATTTCTACAACGAAAATCTCCGGTCAGCAAAATCGGAATATTATTTTGTCACAGACGGCAGGGATACTGTCCTGAAACCGCATTTTACATTCTACGGATACCGTTATGTAAAGATCGAAGGAATCACGGATCTGAGAAAAGAAGACTTCACCGGACTTGCCCTGTACAGCGATGTGGAAATGAAGGGGAACGTGACAACCGGCCACGACCTGGTAAACCGTCTGATCTCCAATGTCCGCTGGGGAATGAAGGGGAACTTTGTAGATGTGCCGACAGACTGTCCGCAGAGAGACGAGCGCATGGGCTGGACAGCAGATACACAGGTGTTTGTTCCCACGGCCACCTATCTGGCAGACACTTATGCCTTCTATGCAAAATACCTGTATGATATGAAGCTGGAACAGGCCGTGCGCGGCGGCAGGGTGCCTGATGTTGTGCCGAGCTTTTCCGTGGAGACAACAGCTTCCGTGTGGGGAGATGCGGCGTGTATCATTCCATGGACTCTCTATGAGTTCTATGGAGATGTCTCCATCCTTAAAGATCAGTATGAAAGCATGAAATCCTGGGTTGACTTTATCGGCACCGTGGACGGCGAAAACCACGGATGGCGGAACGTTTTCCATTACGGCGACTGGCTTGCGTTGGATAACCCGAACGGGAAGGAAGATTCCGTCCTTGGCGGCACGGATGAAGGATTCATCGCCAATATCTACTATGCAGCCAGTGCAGGGCTTGTCGCAAACGCCGCTGCCGTTCTTGGGAAAACAGAAGATGAGAAAACATACAGGAAGCTTTCCGCTGAGCAGTTCGATGCCGTAAAGCAGGAATATTACAGTCCCCTGGGCAGATGCTGCGTCAATACCCAGACCGCGCATCTTCTTACACTGAAATACCACCTGTCAAACGATGAAGAAAAGATCCGCAAAAATCTGCGGAAACTCTTCCTTGACTCCGGAGATAAGCTGAAAACCGGATTTGTTGGAACTCCTCTTCTCGGAAACATCCTGACCGAAAACGGGTTTTCCGATCTGGCATACAAACTGCTCCTGAATGAAGAGACACCCGGATGGCTCCACGAGATTCTTCTTGGCGCCACTACAGTATGGGAGCGTTGGAACAGCGTCCTGGACGACGGTTCCATCTCGAGCACCGGAATGAACAGCCTGAACCATTACGCATATGGTTCCGTTCTGGAGTGGGTATTCCGCCATGCCGCCGGACTGGATTTCGATCCGGATGTGCCGGGCTGCCGCAGAGCCCTTCTGGCTCCGCTTCCGGAATGGCATCTCCGTGAAGCTTCCGCAGAGTACAACTCCCCGGCGGGAAAATACACGGTATCCTGGAAAATCCCGGATAAAAATCATGTGGAGATCGGAGCTGAGATCCCATTTGGATGCGAGGGATATCTGACCCTTCCGCATGCGCCGGAAAGCCTCTTTACAGAAGGCGGGAACCCCGTATTCGACAATGTAAAAGATCATATATGTATTCTGGGACCTGGAAAATATACAGTTTCCTATGAAACGGACCGTCCGCTGAAGAAAATCTACCATGCGGATATGTCTGTTCAGGAACTGCTGTCCGATCCGGAATCAAGAGAAGTATTAGAGCGTATCATTCCCGGCGCAGAGTCCCTGCCAAAACAGTTTATTTCTTACACGCTCCGTCAGATCAATGAGAAACTTGACACGCACATCAGCGAAGAAAGCATCCGGGAACTGGACCGCGCACTGCGGGAGCTGTAACAAGGCAGCTCCCCCGCCTGCCCCGATTCAGAAAACGGATTGGGAAAACGGATCAGTAAAAGGAGAAGGCTTCAATCCTTACTATACTGTAGGGATAAAAGCCTTCTCCTTTTTTCTGTTATCTTTTTTTTGTTATCTTTCACGATATTACACTACTGTACCGCGGCGTTTCTCTCCTGCTCCGCAGCCAGATCTTCTTTGGACATATATTTCCGGAAAGTCTTCTCCAACAGATATGTGGAGAGCAGCATATACGCTGCCGGAGCCACCAGAATGACGGGCACAAAGCGGTAAATACAATATACAAACATTGCGATCAGCAGAAGCTGAAGCACAGCTTTCGGCAGATTAAGGAGCATGATGAACAGCGAATTCTTCATCGTGCGTCCTACCCGGTCATCAAACCGCGCAATATACGGAAATGTAAACAGCGCCATCATAACATTAATCGCCTCAAGCAGGGCAAACAAAAGCCACAGCCATCCGACCGGATCTCCATCCGCCCACATCTGATAGCAGATATAGCATTCATCCGCAAACAGGAATCCCAACGCCAGATGAATCAGCCAGCACAGCGTGGAAACTTTAAAATTCGATTTGAACGCGCTCCAGTACTCGCCCGCCGCATATCCACGGTCATTTTTGATTACTTTCTGCATCGTATAATATAATGCTGTAGTGGCCGCGCCGATCGTGAATACCGGAATACAGCACACCAGCCAGTATATGGTCAGGAACACCAGATCCATTATCTTATTAACGACCGCACTCAGTTTTATGCTCTGCATTATCTCCTCATCTCCTGTTTTACCTGTTCCAACAAGTTATCCTGAATTAATACTGCCACATTCCGCCGACCTTGTATTTCGGAAATCCGTTCTCTTTTATCCTGAAAACGACATTTTTATATTTTTTTCAGGATCAGGCACTGGTATCCTTTCATCACGCACTCACCGCTTACTTCTTCTCCTGTTTCAATATCCCGGTATGTATCCTCAAATACAACCGCCGTCTCGCCCGCATTGAAATTCTGGACAAACCAGAGGGAGTCATTTTCCTCTTCTCCCCGGCGCTCATTCACTGTCACTCCTTTCGGCAGCTCCCCGGACACTTTCAGTGTGCATCCCGTCCCTGTCTCTTCTGCCACCATCTTCAGGAAATCCCGGTAAAACGGCTCCTCATTTGCCGAGGCGATGAAATAGGCCTTCCCCTCTCCGTAACGGTTCACGGTCACTGCCGGGTATCCGGCATAGAAATCTTTCTCATAGGTGCCGAGAACCTCTGCCGCCTCCGCATGCACCAGAGCGCACAGATCCTGAATGTCGTAAGCTTTGTCCCCGCAGATCACCCGGTTGTGTACGTAATCCGGCATAACGTCGATTTCCTCGGTGCGGATTCCCAGCACATCGGAAAGAGGATGTTTTCCCGTAAAGCAGAGACTGCTCTCATCCACCTCGCCGCTCCAGCAGGTCGTCACATAAGTGCCGCCCCCCGCGGTGAACTTTCTCACACGGTCTGCATAATCTCCCCGGTACATGTAGTTATAAGGCGCAACGATCAGCGAGTAACCTTCCAGCGGATCGTCCATATTGATGATATCCACATCCATTCCCAGATCCCAGAATGCCCGGTAGTATCTCTGCCACCTGTGCGTATAGTCAAACGGATTCGTAACCGCCGCCGTTCCGTCCACAGCCCACCTGTTCTCCCAGTCAAATACGATGGCTGCTCTCGGGCGGTTGCATGTTCTGAGCACTCTTGAGGCAATGTCCTCCAAACGTTCTCCCAGATCCGCCACATCCCGGAACACTCTCGTATTTCCGCCGTTTTTGTGATCCACTACAGCGCCGTGGTACTTCTCGCTGCCGCCTCTGCCCTTGCGCCACTGGAAATACTGGACGCTGTCGGAGCCGCAGGCAATCGCCTGGAGAGAGGAAAGGGCATGCATGCCCGGACGCTTCAGCGTGTTTTTCGGTCCCCACTGTACGGCGGACGGCACGCTCTCCATCAGAAGGTACGGCTGTTTCTTCAGGCTTCTCATCAGCGTATGTGCAAAGGACGATGCGGATGCCATGAGCGACTCGTCCTCCATGTAATGCCAGAACGGATAATTGTCCAGCGAGACGATATCCAGTTCCTTTGCCCATTTGAAATAGTCCAGCGGATAGAATGCCCCCATCAGGTTTGTCACCACCGGGCGGTCGGAAAATTCCCGCACCACATCTCTTTCTTCTTTACAGAAGTCCAGAATCTGGTCGCTGACGAACCGTCTCCAGTCCAGTTTCAGCCCGTCCAGAGTGGATTCCCCGATTGTGGACGGCGCATGAATCTGCTCCCAGTCGGTAATGTCATTACTCCAGAAGGAGTTCCACCATGCATGATTTAAGTTGTCAAGCGTATGGTAGCGCTCTTTGAGCCATTTCCGGAAATTCGCCTGGCAAAGCGGACAGTAGCACGCTCCGTCCCCGTTATCTCCCGCGCCGCCCGCATACTCATTGGAGAGATGCCATGCAATCACGCCCGGATGTTTCCCGAACTTTTTGGACAGCGCACGGTCGATTCCCTGCATCTTCTTTCTCATCACCGGAGAAGAAGGGCAGAAATTATGCCGTCCGCCCGGAAGTTTTCTGATCCCGTTAGAGAGCACCTGGCGCACTTCCTCGTAATTTTCCTGCAGCCAGTGAGGCATCGCCCCGGTGGGGGTTGCCAGGATCGTGCTGATCCCGTTGTCATAGAGCCGGTCGATGATCCCGCCCAGCCAGTCCAGTTCATATCTGCCCTCCTCAGGCTCCAGTTTTCCCCAGGCAAAGATGCCCAGGCTTACGCAATTAACATGTGCTTCTTTCATCAGCCGGATGTCCTCCTCAAGGACCTCCGGGCAGTCCAACCACTGATCCGGATTGTAGTCGCCGCCGTGGAGCAGCTTCTCCGGTAATTTTCTGATCTTCATATATATTTCCTCCTCATTTCTGTAATGTGCATTTTAAGCCTGCAGCCCCTTCATCTCTTCCCACCAGATCTTCAGCGATTCGATCTCCATGCCGCTCTGGGCAAAATAAAGGCGGATGTAATTGTTGGGAAATACCACCACGCCCAGATCCATTTCTGTCTCAATCCATTCTCCGTTGGTTCCGTTGATGGTCACTGTGCCGGCAAGGTTTCCTCCCAGGAATACCGATACCGGGATCTGAGCCAGTTCTCCGGCGTCGGCTTTCACACGCATGGACAGATGATATTTTCCCCTGCGGAGAAGTCTTACACCGATTACCGCGGAAGAGCCTTTGTCCGTGCAGATCTCCCCGCCAGGCAGAACCAGCTCTCCGTCCACATCGTGGTAAACCAGATCAAAGTCCACCTGATCCTCGCTTTCCAGCTTCTCAAAAGCCTCCTTCTCTTCCTCACTGATACGGCCCAGGAAACGTTCCATCACCGGAGAACGCATCAGCATGTTCAGTACATTAGCTGCACATCTCTGCAGAGAAGCCCGCTTTAGCAAACCGTTTTTCAGGCTTTCTTCCAGATTGCAGGGATAATTCTCCGTATCCGGAACCACCATGAACACATCATTCTGCGCACGCACCATGGCGGCAAGATTCTGTATGGAAGGAACCTCTCCCTCGTCGTTCATCTCCGCCCACCAGTCGGTCATGACCATACCGTCAAAGCCCCATTCTTTCCGGAGAATGGTCGTAACCAGATCGTAGTTTGACGCCGTCCACACGCCGTTCACCGCGCCGTATGTGGTCATCACGGAATACGCGCCGCCTTCTTTTACCGCGATTTCAAAGCCTTTCAGGTAGATCTCCCGCAGTGCGCGCTCCGACATAATGGAATTATATTTTCTGCGGTTATGTTCCTGATTATTGCCGGCAAAATGCTTCACTGTTCCTGTCACTCCGTAGCGGTTCATCCCACGGAGCTGTGCTGCGGCCATCTTTCCGGTGAGCAGGGGATCCTCGGAGAAGTATTCGAAGTTTCTGCCATTCAGCGGATTCCTGTGGATGTTCATCCCCGGTCCCAGGAGGGTATCGATCCGGTTCTTCCTGAGTTCTGCGCCTTCCATCTCATAGAGTTCTTCCAGAAGTTCCTCATTAAAGGTAGAGGCAAGGCAGACGCCGTTCGGCATGCTGAATGCCTTTGTCCCGCAGTCCATACGGATGCCGGAAGGTCCGTCCGCACAGCAGCCGCAGGGAACACCGAAATTCTTCAGACTCTCTGTCAGCCCGCCGAACGCCGCTGCCGTTCCCGGTGTAACCTTGGGCGAACACATGCCCTCCCCTTTCACCAGCGCACACAGGTCGCTGTCCGAGAGCTGCCCCAGGAATGTATCCATATCTGTCTTTCCGTCGTACACATCTGCCAGCTTCCACCTCCGGTTGCCGGTATATGGAATTTCCGAAATATTCTCCTGTGCCATATGGTCTTTCATGGAAGCCGTCTTTGCCGGAGCCAGTGTATTGCCGCATCCTTCCGGAGCCATACGCTTAAAGGAATGTTCCGGCGCTGCCGCCTCGCTGCACTGCTTTGCCACCACTGTTTCCTCCTGTGTAAAGCCGCCCGCCGGAGACGCGCTTCTCACATCTGTTCCCACATAGAACTCATAGTCTCCCGCCTCCAGGACATAACAGGCGCGGTGTCCGGTCAGTCCCGCATCGTCATAGGAGGCAAGAGAGCGGTCCGCCACGGTCAGAAGCAGCTCTTCCGTCTCCCCGGACTTAAGCTCTCCTGTCTTGGCAAATGCGGCAAGAGTACGGGCAGGTTTCCCGAGCACGCCCTGTGGAGCGCCTGCATAGACCTGAACCACTTCTTTTCCCGGAACCGCACCCGTATTCGTCACTTTCACAGTAAGGACAGTTTCCGCCTTTTCGCTTCCCGTGTTCTTACGCTCCGCTTTCACGCACTCCACCGAGAAATCCGTATAGGAAAGCCCGTATCCGAAGGGGTATGCCGTCTTTTCCTTTGCAAACGTCTCAAAATACCGGTATCCCACATAGATATCTTCCGCATAGATATTGGAATCCTCCCCACCGAAATTCGCAGTGGACGGATAATCGCTGATGTCGCGCGCAATCGTATCCGGCAGTTTTCCACAGGGATTTACCCGTCCCATAAGTACGTCCGCAGCGCCGTGTCCGCCTTCCATACCGCCCTGCCAGACATAGAGGACAGCGGATGGCCTGTACTGTTCCACCCAGTTCATATCGATAATACTGCCCACATTGAGCAGCACGATGGTCCGGTCAAATGCCCCGCATACCTTTGCGAGCATCTCTTCCTCCTGATCTGTCAGAAGATAGCTCCCCTTCTCAGCCGCCGCGTCGCGGTCCTCCCCGGCAGTCCTGCCGATAACGATCACGGCGGCATCAGACCTTTCCGCCGCATTTCTCACAAGTTCATCCGGAAGAGGCGCCTCCTCCTGACTCCAGGGCTCCTGCGCCCAGCCGGTTCCCTGATCAAAAGGATGAGATGCAAGCCATTCCGTGTAATACGCTTCCACCTCACTGTCAATGACCAGATTCTCTTCCTTCAGGGCGTCCAGGATCCCCACTACATATTTCGTATTCACCAGACCGCCCGATCCTGTACCGCTCTTGTAATAGTCGAACTGGATTCTTCCGAACACGGCGATGTGCTCTTCTGCATGCAGCGGAAGCGCCCGTTTCCCGTTTCCCTTCCCGCCCGTGTATTCATTGCGCAGAAGCACGGCTCCCTCTGCAGCCGCCTGACGGGCGAGGGACGCGTATTTCTTCCAGTCAATCTCATAACGGTTTCCCATGATGTTCTCCTCCCAGTAACTGTATTCTCTGTCATCTGCTTTTTTCGCAGCATAAATGGCATGGCTCTATTATATAAGAGAAAGGCACCGGCTGTCATGCAAAAATTTGCTTTTGCGGGTATTTTTTTGATAAAAGAGACTTTTTGAATTTTCTTGCTTATTTTCTATTCTGAACTCCGCTTGCCCTCCCGCGGATTACCGGTTATACTATACACAGGTTATTTCTTAAGAGAGGGATCAGCATGAAGAAAACAATGCCCATAGGATATGAAGCCGCTCTGAGGGCAGAAGGATACAGGAATATCCGGAAATACGGGATCTGTTTTTACAAAAAAGAATGTCTTGTACAGACAGAATGAATACTTTTTCGCGGATGTTTTTGTGTAAAATTACGGAGTGCTTATGTGAAATCGCATCACATAAGCACTCCTGTTTTCTTAATTGACATACAAAGTTGAAACGATCCGTCAACGGTAAGACTTCTCATAGATCGCCGCGCACTCCTCATCCGTCATCTGCACCGGATCAGAGGCAAAGAGCCCGCCCATGGTAGCCCGTGCATTTTTTGCCAGAGTCATACACTCATCTTTCTGAATTCCGTAATCTGACATCTTCAGATCAGCAACCCCGCACGCCTCCTGAAGTTCCACAAGCGCCGTCACGAAATCCATGGGATCTTTCGCATCTGTTTTTCCAAGTGCCTGCGCCATGCGGACAAAACGCTCATCGCAGCAGTGCTTGTTGACAAAATGAGTATAGTACTCTTTTGAGATCATGATCAGTCCGGCTCCGTGGGGCAGTTCCTGATGATAAGCGCTCATGGCATGCTCCATGGCGTGCTCGCTTGTACATGCCCCCACAACCATGGAATAGCCTGACATGGTGTTGGCAAACGCCACATGCTCCCTTGCCTCCATGTCGCTGCCGTCCTTTACTGCCCGTGCCAGATATTTTCCGATATTCTCGATGGCTGCGAGCTGAACCATATCTCCCATCAGGCTGGTGACGCCGGAGATGTATCCTTCCGTGGAGTGGAACAGCGCGTCAAATCCCTGGTAAGCGGTAAATTTCGGAGGAACGGTCGCCATCAGTTCCGGGTCTACAACTGCGATTACAGGGAACAGGCTGTCCTGCCCGCCACAGCCGATCTTCTCGTTGGTCTCCGGGTTCGTGACAACGCCCCACTGATCTACTTCAGATCCTGTTCCCGCTGTGGTCGTGATCGCAATCACCGGAAGTGTCGGGTTCGCGAGGGGCTGCATCTTTCCTGTCGCCCCTGCCACATAATCCCACAGATCTCCCGGCTGAAGAGCGTACATTGCCATGATCTTCGCCGCATCCATGACAGAGCCTCCGCCCAGTGCCACTACGAAATCGCATCCATTGTCCCGGGCGAATCTTCCGCCTTCCTCCACCACACTTTTCAGCGGATTGGCGCCAACCTTGTCAAAAAGGACGGTTTCCACGCCCGCTTTGTGAAGTTCATCCAGAGTCCGGTCCAGGGAACCGTTTTCTCTCGTTGATTTTCCGTTGGAAATGACAACCATGGCCTTTTTGCCCGGCATGGTCTGCTCATGAAGATGGTTTAACTGGCCTGCACCGAAAAGAACCCGTGTAGGATCAAAAAAATTGTAACTCATCGCAAATACCTCCTGAAAAATAAGTCTTATCTTTATCATCTATAATAAACCGTGCATAAAGCACGGGAGATATCATTATGCATTGATGCTGTCCGATTCCCCGGAAAGCAACCGATCCGGTCGCCCGGGAAACAGCTTATCCGATCACCCGGAAGCTTTTCCACTTTCCCCGCCGGAACCTGCCCCAGAAGAATGCCGCCCGGATCATCCAGTCCAGACACATGGCAAAAGCGACTCCGATTACGCCCAGGTTCATCCCGATCCCGAAAAGAACAGAGAACACCACTCGGCACCGCCTGCTGTCAGTGCGGAAAACAGATAAATAAACACCGTGTTGAACATATTGACGAGCGAAACGCCTGATCCAGCCGCCTCACCCGCATAACTCACCATGAAAGTATAATTGTTCTCTCCCGATATATCCAATACTTATTTTTCATGCAATTTTATGCCTGAAAGGCATTTCCACTGTCAGTTGCATGGCCTGCGGAAATCTGGAAAAAAATCTGCGGGAAGAATCCGCAGGAAGACGATTGCAAAAAAAGAACCGCTGTACATTATTCCAGCAGTTCTCTGTAAATTTCGTAATCCGTTTCTTTGAATACATTAAACACAACCCGCTCAATTCGATCATCTTTATCCAGAAATTCCCTGACTGTGCGCACCGCGATCTTTGCCGCTTTTTTCTGCGGAAAATGAAACTCTCCCGTGGAAATACAGCAGAATGCAATGCTTTTCAGACCACTTTCTGCTGCCAGTTCCAGACAGGAGCGGTAGCAGTCCGCGAGCAGTCTGCAGTGCTGCTCCGTCAGGATTCCCGATACGATCGGTCCTACCGTGTGGAGTACATACCTGCAGGGCAGGTTATATGCAGGCGTGATCTTTGCTTTCCCCGTGGGCTCGTCGTGCCCCTGCTCATTCATAAGCCGATCGCATGCCAGACGGAGCTGTATGCCGCTTACGCTGTGAATGATGTTGTCCACGCAGGAATGGCAGGGCACAAAACATCCCCTCAAAGCACTGTTGGCTGCGTTTACGATCGCATCGATCTTCAGCGTTGTAATATCCCCGCGCCATAATACCAGACGGCTGTCAAGGGATGACGGAGGCAGCGATGCACTGTCTGTAATTCCTTTTTCTGCGACCTCTTCCCTCAAGTATTCATCCTGAATTTTAAGAAATTCATCACTGATCGGGCGGAGAACGCGGATATTCATCAGGCTTCTCAGGAGCCTCTTCTGCTCTTCCTCATTGTCCGGAACTTTCATCTCACTGTACTGAGGAAGTTCCGCCAGCAATTCCCGGATCAGCCAGATTCTCTGTTCTTCATGCGTCATTTTCTGCACGCTCCTCTCCGGTCCCCGCACATAGCTTCCGTATATCTTCAATACTTCCGGCAAGATCGGCATTGATCCCTACCGCCCGCTCTCCGAGGCTTTCCGGCACTACCGCCTCGTTCAGATTCAGACGCACCAGAGACCAGCCCGCCTCCTGGCGCACCATCTTTTCAAAGGGGAAACGGATGATGGTCGGTGTATTGAAGCCGACGCCAAGCTCCAGAAGCACGACTTTTTTCCCGCTGTACTCACTTAAGAAATCTCCGTAACGCGCCGCGGCCTCATGCCAGTGCTCATCTTCCAAAAAATACTGGTCGCACCGCAGATGCATGGTCATATTGCCGCCGCACACCGGACATTTCGGCACCAGCTCCGAGGGGATCTGACAGCCTGTTCTCGCCTCATTCATTCTGCTGAAAAGCTCCACAGCATCATATACTTTCGGATGACAGCCTTTTTCACACTGGATCTCTCCGTAATCCCCCTGGGTGGCGAAGATCTCCTCATCGGAAAATCCCACTTTCCAGAACTGATGGTCCACATTTGTAGTCAGCACAAAGTGTGGTTTCTCTTTCACCAGATCATAAACGGAACGGTAAAGGGGGAGCGCATCCGGCTCGATCCGGTTCAGGTAAGCGTGTTTGGACCAGTAGCCCCATTTTTCCTCCTGGGTGGGGAACGGGTAGAATCCCGCACTGTACATATCTGTCATATATGCCGGTCCGTACCGGTCGATAAACTCCTGAAAATTATCCGTAAAACGCCGTCCCCCGTAATTCATTCCTGCCGCTGTGGACAAACCGGCGCCCGCGCCGATAATCACCGCGTCCGCATCCTCCAGAAGCTCTGCCACCTGCCGGATCTGTTCCTCATAAGGAATATTCTGAAAAATATAGTCTCTGGCAGGCATCCCGCTCAAAAACCGGGAAAAATCTATTTTCTCTATCTTATGGGTGCTCTCTGCCTGGTTTTTCCTGTGTAAAATCTGGATCGCCATTTGCCCTCTGCCTCCTTTTTAATTCCGTCACTGCTATCTTTTGAATTCTATTATTTTTTCATTTTGCTTTCCTTCTTTGTTGTAATCGTTTTTATTACATCTCGCGTTATTAAAGTAGCACGTCTTTATTGTAATGTCAACAGTTACATTTAAGTTTTTTATTTTTCCATCAAAAAAGGGAGCTTATACAGCCCCCAGTCCTCTCTGTAACTGCATGGCAGATACGGGCAGTTCACGTTGCACCCCATTGTAATCACAATGTCTGCCGGAGGAATCTCTGACAAAAGTTTGCTCTCATTGAACTCCTCCTTTATCTGGAGATCACACTGACCTCCATATTTGAAAAGGAACTTCCCAGAGTGAACTGATCCGACACGCCTTCGGTAATAAGGACTTTTCCCTCCTCCGTGATGATAATCAGCTCAAATCCGCTGTTATCCCTCCAGTAATTTTCCGCTTCTTCCGCGCCCATCACAAACAGCGCTGTGGAAAGAGCGTCTCCTCTCCTTCCCTCCTCTGTGATTACTGTGACGGAAGCCAGACCGTTATCCACCGGATATCCGGTCTTCGGATCGATAATGTGGCAGTACCGTTTTCCATCTTCTCCAATAAAATAGCGCTCATAATTGCCTGAAGTCACCACCGCGCAGTCAGACACTGTGAGCAGCCCGATCTGCCCGTCCCCGAATGGATTCTGAATTCCCAGCCGCCAGTCCCCTCCGCCGGGGCGGGAGCCGACTGCCTGAATATTGCCGCCGATATCCAGGAGCGCGCTGGTGATCCCCTTTTCTCTTATAATCTCCGCCGCAAGATCCCCGGCATATCCTTTTCCCACTGCACCCAGGTCTATCTCCATCCCTTCCGGAAGGGAGATCTGATTTCCTGACATTTCTACTTTTTCATATCCCACATGTTCAAGAAGGCTGTCGATCTCCTCCTGGGAGGGAATCCGGTTTTCATCCGTGGTAAATCCCCACGCCGTCAGCACCGGGTAGATTGTAGGATCCAGAGCCCCTCCGGTCTCCTCTGCCATCTCCAGGGCAAAGCTTACGATTCCCGCCGTATCCGCTCCAAGTTCCACCGGTGCGCCGCCGCTGTGGTTGACCCTGTAGATCTCACTGCCTTCATCTGTGACAGACCATTCTCCTTCCAGTTCCTTTATCCGTTCTTCTACGTCTGCAAGCGCCTGCTCTGCCCCGTCCCCGTATGCAGTAAACGTCATATAAGTGTCCATGGCAAAGAGATCGGACTGCACCGGCTCCTCATTTACCGCCCCCAGAGAAGAACATCCCGTGAACAACAGCGCAGCAAGAAGCGGCAGGGTCAGAAATCCCCGCCGCATAAGAGAATTTTCTGCCGCGCGTTCCCTATCCTTCGAATGGAACAACATCTTTCACAGCCTCCGCCAGTGTAATCTCTCTGTCCTCATTGTCGATATCGAACAGATGGTATCTGTCATTTCCCATATGAAGCTCCTTCATATAGGTGAGCTGCCTTAATCCGTGCCGGGACTCCATCCGCTCGGTCAGAGCATGCCGGTCCTCTTCCTTCAGCGCATAAACCAGATCAACGGACGCCTGATCTGCCGCAAGGATATCCGTGGAAGCGACAATCCCGATGTTCGGCGTCACAACCGGCGCTGCCGCCACTCCCTCACAGTCGCAGGAAACTGACATGTTGCGCAGAACATTTACAAAACAGATATGTTTTCCGAAATGATCCACCACAGCTTTTGCGGACTCCATCATCCGCTCCATAAATTCTTCTTTCGCAATATCCCACATATCATCGGATCCCGGCGTCGTGTGGATCATCGCCTTTCCGATCCTTCCATCCGCACATCCGATGCCGATATTCTTGCCGGAACCGCCGAAGCCGCCCTGGGTATGCCCCTTGAAATGAGTCAGGACAAAGAGGGAATCATAGTTCTGAAGATTTTTCCCCATGTACATCTCGTGGAACCACTTGCCGCCTTCCACCGGAAACGGAACCGCACCGTCCTCATCCAGGATGTCTACCGGACAGAACGTCCATCCGTTTACTTTCAGCGTCTCCCTGTGGGCTTCCGTCGTATAACGTCCACCGTCATAATACGTGTTCGTCTCCACGATATTAGCCTCCGGCAGCTCATTTCTGATCAGCGCCTCCACCCATGGACGGGGGATAATGTTGGGGCCATGCGGCTCCCCGGTGTGAAGCTTGATTCCCACCTTGCCCGTAAGCTCACCGCTCACTCTTTTGAATATTTTCCGAAGTCCCTCCGCGGACAGGTCTCTTGTAAAATAAACCGTGGATTCCCCGCCGGTCCGCTCTTCATATGGAATATAGCGGTTTCCTCCGGTGCCCGGTACTGGTTTCTGATCTGACATTGCAAACTCCTCCTTTTTACTGCGAATCCTGATTGAGTCACTTTTTGCACCATTTATATCATACTCCCTGAGCCCCTCACTGTGCAACGGAAAAAATAAGAGATCATCTCGCCAGAAATTATCAACTTGGAAATCTTCACCGGCTAAACGCAGATACCCCGGATGCCACACCCGGCCGCACAGACTTCGGGAAAATCCTCAGGCTCCTGTTGATCTTCTCCCGGAACAGTTCCACATCTTCCAGAGCATATTTGTAGAGTTTTCGCGGCATCACAAGTGACGGAGTGAGATAGGCTGACATGGAAGAGACATCCAGGATGCATCCCCCTTCGCCCATCACTCTGGCAAACTCCGTATTCATATAGACCGTGCCCAGTGCATTAGTCTGCATGATATCCTCCGCATCTCCCATATGCGGACTCATCCCGGCCGCATGGATCACCGCCTGCACCTCGCCAAGCTTTCGGGCGTGTTCCGCAAGCTTCCGCACAGAAGTATAGTCTCCCACATCACAGGGAAATGCCTCGCACTCCACACCTTCCCTCTTCAGATTTTCAATGGCGTCTTTCAGTTTGCCGACAGTACGTCCGCAGATGATCACATAGTGGGTCCTGCCCATGAGCTTTGCGCTCTCCAGTCCCATGCCGCTTCCGCCTCCGGTGATAACACAGATTTTCTTCTCCATGATTGTTCTCCCTCCATTTTCTCCTGTTTTTATGCGTTATGCCGTCTCAAGATATCCTTCTGCCATCAGCCATCTGGCTTCGTCCCGGAGGGTTTCCTCATACGGTCTGGTATGATATCCCAGCTCCCGCTCCGCCTTGGAGTAATCAAACTTATTATTTCTCGCCAGATTATATACGGCGAAATTCGTCATCATCGGTTTTTCTCCCGTCTTTTCCGCTTTTTTCTCCATCTGTTCCGCAAGTTTATATGCCATGCTGATCGGGACATAGAAATACGGCGTCTTACACCCGCTTGCCTCATGGAGCATCCTGCACATCTCCTTTAAGGTCACTTCTTTATTCCCCAGGATGTAGCACTCTCCGATCCTGCCCCTGTCTGCCGCGCCCACGCATCCGTGCGCCAGATCGCGCACATCGCAGAGATTAAAAGAACCGCCCATTCCCACAGGCATCTTTCCGTTCATGATCTTGATGACCGTGCCTGTCGTCTCACTGACTGCGTAGTCTTTTGGTCCCAGGATCCCGCTCGGATGCACCACGCAGGCTTTCAGACCTCTCTCTTTACATGCATCCAACACTGCCTGGGTCGCCAGAGCTTTGGACTGGCTGTAACATCCCACCTGACGTTTCTCATCGATAGGGGTGAAATGGTCTGTCTCACGGATCACCGTGCCTTTTGGCTGCTCCGGGATTGCGCCTGTGGAACTGACGTAGACCATCTTCTTACATTCCGGATGCTTCAGGCACATATCGATCATATTTTTCGTTCCGCCCACATTGACGTCCATCAGCTTCTGGCTGAACTCTGCATTCGTCGTCACCATGCTCGCACAGTGGATGACTACAGACTCCTCTCCTTCGGAGATCGTAAAAAACCGTTCCAGTGAATCCACGTCGCAGAGGTCACCCTCAACAATGTCCACTTCCTCCGGAACGTATTTTACGGATTTATCACCAGGGAGTACAAGAGCCCTCACATGATCTCCCCGCTCCAGAAGTTCATCACATACATGGCTTCCAAGAAAACCTGCTGCCCCTGTTACCAAATAAACTGTTTTACCCATTGAAAAAGACCTCTCTTTCTTAAACATATTATTATGTTCATCTGACAGGTCTTATCTTAACGGGTTTCTGTTATTCTTTTGTTTTCAAATCGCTTCTGTTTTATTAATTATAGAGCTGTTTGTAATACATCTCTTTTCATCACCAACACGGTCAGTCATATTTTTCGATATTCACAGTAGCGATCGCGGACTGATTCGGCTCTCCGGAGACAAGATCCTGAGGCGCCGGCACCAGCATCATGAATCCCTCTTTTCCGTACCGTTTCTGATATCCTCTTGCATACTCTTCCTCAACAGAGATGTGCTGCACCTGCCCGATAACCATGGCGGTGACCCCTGCCCCGCTGAGATCCTGCACCTCTTTTAACGTGCACTCCATACTGATAAATGCCTCCTGTATCATCGGCGCATGAATGGTGCCGGCATTGGAAAGGGTAAAATTTCCTGATGCAAATTCATCATCTTCGTACTCATTATGGCGAATCGTCTCCACAAGGTTTTCGTAATGGCTGATCGGCAGAAAATTAATGCAGAAACATTTCTCTCTCAGGATATTTGCATAAGTATGCGTGTGCTGGTACAGATTTCCCATAACAGCAAAAAACGCCGTTTTATCTCCGTGGAAACAGCTCCAGGAATGAAAACATATATTCGGCTGTCCGTTTTCTTTCCATGTAGTGACGGCAAATAAAACCGTCGGTATCCCTGCCGTCACCTCAAAATGTGAGAACAGGTCAAACTCTTCCGGATATAACGGTTTAAAATACTCGGGAAATTCTTTTCCTATCTCAATCTTCATACAGGTACCTCCTGCGCTTCTTTCCATTTATCTAAGAACTTATAAAGTCTTTTTCCGATAAGCCTGTTTCACAAAGACCCGTTTCACTTCGGCACATTCCTCATCATAGCGCTTAAAGCTGGCGCATCCAACCGGAATATTTCCATCATAAGCAACAATCACATCATAAGCTGAATATCCTGTGAAAAGATATCCATTATTTTATTGAGCGCTTACGATACTTCTTAAATAGTATTCTTAGTTTGCCTTATAACGAGTCCAAAAAATCCTTTATCTTTTCAAGCGCATCGGAAGTTTTTATCCCGATCCAGTTTGCCCTTCCTGCCCTCTCTATATTTCTTCTGTAGAGGCGGTCAGAAAATGTCCGGTTCACTCGGTTCATCACAGCTTTCATGTTCGTTTCACGCATGCCAGGGTCTTTAAAGATATAAGTGTCCATGCATTGACGGAGTTTTGTGTTATCCAGGTAGTCAGAAAGGTAGCAAAGATCAAAAATATCTTTGTATCTTGTGGATAATGGACCAAATCTAAGTAGAGACCTTAATTTCTCTGTGAAAATCTGCTCTTTCGAATTTATCAAAAGGCTTGCTCCTACATCATCCAGGCACACATCAAAGCAGTATTCATCCTGTTCAATTTGAACCTGTTTATGTACCCCAAGGTCGATCTTACTTAAAAATGAATGACCTGTATCATCAGACAGTGTCACATATACCCGTTTTCCCCTGTATTCCTGTTGGGATAATTCTTCAATATCTCCTGTAATTGTGATCGTGATTCCTTCCAGACAGTTCAGTTTCTCAACGAAATCCCTGATGGCTGTTTCAGAAAGTGAGTACCTGAGAAAATCCAGATCCATATCCTGAGTGGCACGTCTGACATCACCTGTTATGCTCCGCATCACCACGCCGCCTTTCACCGTCACATTTCGGCTAAGACTGCTTTGTGATATTGCCTTCAACACAATGTCCTGACATACCTTCGCTTCAGCATTTACTTCTGAATGGCCTTCGTTTTTTACCTGCGTAGCCAGTTCCTCCAAATTTGCCATCACATAACCTCCATCTGTAGTGTCTCCATTATCTTACTGCTCTTGGGTGCATCCATAGCATAATCCTGAATTTCCTGGATATTTAGCTTTGGTAGGATCTTCCTGTAATTAAGAAGGACTTCTTTATAAAAATCAAAAGGCAGCTTTGACTTATATCGGAGCAGTTCTATCAGCATCCGTTCTTTATTGTACACTCTTATGGGATATCCTTTGTATATCGTTGTCTCAATACCCTGATCCACAAAATGAGAAGGAATGAAGTATTGTTTCACTCTTCTGTCCCTGATCTTTGCAGCATTCCGGTCTGTTGCCAGATCATATCTTTCCGGGATAACATCGGTCAGACCATGAAAATAAAAAGCGCTGTGCATGGTCAGGACAGCCTGCGGGTATTTATATGCCAGCACTGCCACTTCCGGCACGCTCTTTTCATCCGAGTAAAGCGCCTTTCCAACACGAAACAGTTCGCCTGATTTAACTTTTTGCTGAATCAGATAATCAGAACCGTATTCTTTTAAACACTCAGCCCGACTTTTCATACTGGCATCTCCTTTCATTTCGAATTCCATCCGCCTTTTTTATTATTTTGCGGACATTTTTAAAATTATAACTGATAGCAGCATGAAAGTCAAGCCAGTTATTTTAATTTTCATCCGCAATTTTAAGATTTTTACGGATGTTTTTCCAAAACGCATCAAAGTCGTGTTGAGATGCGAACTGTATGCGGTGTTGGCAGTTCTTTTGGGAACCACGTTGGAGCTAGTCGGTTATTCCCTATTGCACTGTCCATATCCATCATCTAAAACCTTTGATGCCGGAATACTGTCATCCACATTATAGCCAAACAGGATCTCATCATTACTTATCGTGATTCCAAAAATTTAGATGCCAGTTTGTATACCTGCTTTACTTCTTTTGATGATAAATCCCACGAATCAAGTTCGCTAAAAATCATTTCCGGATATTTCTTGCTTATATCTCTCAGCGCATTTCCTGCCGACTTGCGCACATACTCGCTCTCATCATCTTTACAGGCGGATAATAACTTTATTGCGATCTGAGGATTATCCCTGAAAAAAGGACGGCTTGTCCATATTCGCAATCCTTCCGTCACAGCCCGTCTCACATTAGCCTGCCCGCTGCCCAGCCATTCTTCAATCACCGGCAATGCTGTTTCATAACCAATGATTTTACAATAATTATCAAATGCCATTGCCAGGATTTCCTGTACCTTCCAACTGTCATGCTGACTTACTGTTTCTTTCATAAAAGACAGAGCAGCATTATTTTCACAAGCCGCATATCCCAGTAGAAAAACTCCTACTTCCTGTATTTGAAAATTGTTCGACTGATATAATTCCAGTCCCATAGAAAAACATTCAGCAGGCGAGTGCTCTTTGTAATAATTTTCCGCTTCTTTTTTTACAATTCTTAAACTATCTTTTTCCGGAATTGTCTCTTCTAAATATGCTTTAAAATTTCCCATAAAATGTCTCCCTAAATCTCTTATCTACAATAACAATTATTATTGAAAAAACGATCATTGCAGTATTCGCCCCAACCGTTTCCGACCATGTCACAGGTCCAAACAGAGAGGACGCGGCGTTGAACATCGTATGAAAAAGCACATACGCAGACACGCGCCCTTTCCCCGCTATTCTACAGACTGCCCCTCTGAAAAAGCTTAACGACATCACCTGGACATTAAACATCCAGAAATCGATCATGCCTTCACAGTGATTGGTGCCGGGAATGAAAAAGAGGGGAATATGCCAGAAAATCCAAATGACTCCGACTGCAGCAGATGCAAGGATAAAGCCGTACTTTTTATCCAGCCTGGGCTGCAGTACATATGTCCAGCCCGCTTCCTCCAGACCGCCGATAATGAAATTTCCCGGCAGGGAAAGGAGGAACATGTAAAAAGGAAGCTGCATTTCCTCACGTCCCGCTGCTATCATGCGTATTCCAAAATACAGAACGATTCCTCCAACAATAAGCAAATAGACAGTAAGCTTATTTTTTATGAAAATAATCGGTTTCACCCATTCCCGAAAACCCGAAATCTTCTCATTCTTCTTCAGAACAATATAGGAAGCAATCGCAGGTGATAGAATATAGACAGCAAAGGGGATATTCATTGCAAAATGCTGCAGTGAATACACCATTCCGTAAAATCTATATCCGAATTGTCCCAGAATAATCAGCACACCTGATACACCATAGGCAATACAAAAGGTCAAAGCAGTAAACTGCAATACAATTTTCTTTTCGGATGATACCTCTGCTCTGTTCACGGGTGTTCTTCTCCTTTTATCCGGTCTCGTTGAGCTGCTTTCTGCATCTTCCTTTATCATACTCCCCCGGCCCACACCAGGCAACAGAAAAAATATTACAGTTTTATTCCGATAATTTTTACTTTAATTAGAGGAATCAGTACTTTAAATAAACGGCATACTTTTTGTGCCCAGAAGCAGTTTGTTCCCCACACTGCTGCCCAGATAAAGATCCAGCCGTAATAGACCATAAACGGTATGCTGTTTTGCATCTGGGATGCCACGATAATATTCATCATAGTGGACGTAAGGTAGACGGCAGTATAAATCAGCCGGAATATTTTTCGGGTCAGTTTCAAGGTCTGCATTCGCTGTTCCGGACAGCGTCGGTACAGAACCGACTGGGAAAGGAGAACCAGGGCATATCCAAGCGCTCCGGCGCAGACTACATACTGGATCGCCCCCTGAGCGCCGCGGTAATATAACATAATAAAGCTGTTCAGACCAAGAACGCCGAGGTTAAACCACTCTCAGACATTCTGTGCCGGTGAAGTTTTGTTTTTCTTCCCAGCACCCCCTGCAATACCGGTTCGCAGGCAGTAGATCATTGCAGCAGCGGCCATTCCCAGAAGCAGTGCGACTAAAAGCCCGGTAAGACCGCTCAGCAGGAGCGGCATCCCTCCAACCGACACAACAGGCAGTGTATCCACCAGGAACCAGGGAATCGTCACTGCCAGTCCTTTTGAAAAATTATAGATGAGGTAACAGGCCAGTGCGAAGGAAGCTGTTGCTGCAAT
The DNA here is from genome assembly GCF_002160525.1 of Lachnoclostridium sp. An169. Lineage (GTDB taxonomy): Bacteria > Bacillota > Clostridia > Lachnospirales > Lachnospiraceae > Mediterraneibacter > Mediterraneibacter cottocaccae. Next base: position 18,578 of record NZ_NFKT01000025.1, on the reverse strand, counting down.
CCCACATGCACCGGACAGACCGCCAAGCAGAACAGCAGCCATTGCCTTTGCCAGTCCGAGACTTCCTTCCGCCAGGAAACACGCAAATCCATCCCACATTTGGGCATTTTCAGAGTTGGTGTGCACTGATTTTCCACAGTGTGGGCAGTAAATCGAACCGCTGCGAATCTCTTTTCCACAGAATGGACAAAACATTTTATTCTCCCTCCTTCTTAACACGGATAATGGGTATTTTCTCAAAAAATAAAATCGGTCTGGCTGCTTCGTCCCGATGGATGTCCATAGCCCGGGTCACAGCGCTCCAAAGCAGGAAAAGCATCCCGAACAGGAAGAGGATAAACAGCAGCGAATATACGCCGCCGAACACCGCTCCCAACAGTCTGCCTGCCAGAAATTCATTGACAGCAGACAAAAGACGAATTCCTGTGCAGGCTGCTACAGACAGTATTAGCAGCCAGAGTCCCTGATTGGCGTGGTACCTGGCATCCTTCTCCCCGGGGCAGACGATCAGAGGCAGCCAAAACAGCGTCCCGGTATATGCCAGCTCACAGCACAGCTTGTTTTTGGGTTCCGCCGGAGCAGATTTCGGTAGCGAACAATGCGGGATCTGCCAGGTCTGTGCAGTTGTTTTTCTCCCGCATTTGCTGCAGTACACATCCCCATCTTCCAAAGCTGTTCCACAGAAAGTGCAGTATCTCATGCCGCATGCCTCCTTTTATTCCAGACATACCCGCCAACTGTGATTCCAACACCTGCCAGGATAATTCCAATAATTTTCTTCATCATTCATACCTCCTGCGAAATGAAATTTTGAATTCAGAATATTCTTGTTTTCTGAATCTGTGCTTAGAATAGTCCTCATTTATTTTGCAATCATCAACAGATTGTTAATGCTCGATTAAGAAGAAAAAGCCTGCCCGGAATCTTCCAGACAGGCTTTCGCCAAAAGTTCATTCAGAAATTATTACACTGCATTTATTGTATCGCAAATCCTACGGTAAATATTGACCCTTTCCCGGGTATGCTTTCCACAGAAATATCCCCTTCCAGCAATTCTACAATCCGCCTGACAAGAGCCAGCCCCAGACCGTTGCCCTGGGTAGCATGAGAAGTGTCTCCCTGATAAAATTTGTCAAAGATGTGCCGAAGGGTTTCTTCATCCATTCCACATCCGTTGTCGGTCACTGATACAACAGCAGAATTTTCCTTCTGCTCCAGTTTGACTTTAATACAGCCATGCTCCGGAGTGAACTTCACTGCATTGGACAGTAAATTGTTCCATACCATATCAAGCAGACCTTCATCGCTGTTCAGAACCAGATTCTGATCCATATCTGCTTCCAGTTCAATGTCTTTTTCCTCCAGCAGAGTATCGTAGTTCAGGATGCAGCGGCTCAGCGCTTCGCTGAGATTGAAGGGCTGGTATGCAGGCTTGATTTTCTGATTTTCCAACCGGTTCACCTGCAAAATATTAGTGATCAGTATTGACAGCCGCCCGGCAGCCTGACCAATGCGCTGAGAATACTCCTTTCGCTCCGTCTCGGTCAGTTCTCCGCTTTGAAGAATGGTTGCATAGTTCTGAATCACTGCCAGAGGAGTCTTGAGTTCGTGTGACACATTGGAAACGAAGTCATTTTTCAACATTTCTGTGCTCGCCAGTTCCTCGACCATGGTGTTGAAGTCCTCAAACAACACCTCAAACTCGTCCTTTTTCCCGTCGCATCGCATAGAAGACAACCGGACGGAAAAATCCCCTGCTGCAACCCTCTGGGCAGCCACACACACGCGGCGGATTGGACGCATAAGAAAGTGACGCCTGAAAAAAGCGAAAAGGAAACATGTCACAAGACTGATTACCACAATATATGTCAGCATGGACAGTACGATATAAACTGTTTCACTTGCCTGAATCTGTAAAAAATACAGTCCGGCATAGCTTCCGCAAAACAGAAGCATGGACAGGAATATATAAAAATAGTTGCGAAAAGTCATGCTCCTTGCATTGATACGGGAATCACCCTTTGCATCCTTCATAGAATCACCGCCTTATACCCCAGTCCCCGTACAGTAACAATCTGAAAGCCGGTACACTTTGCCAGTTTGGAGCGCAGATTCGTAATATGCACATCCACTGTCCGCAGGCCGCTTTCTCTCTCTATACCGGAAAACTCATCCAGAAGCTGGCTGCGGGTAAAGGTCCGCTTTGGATAGGACAGCAGCTTGAACAGAATCTGGAACTCCCGCAAAGTCAGTATAACCGGCTCTCCGTCTACCTCTGCGCTCATTTCATCTTCATTCATCACCAGATTTCCCACGGTAAGTTTTTTCTCCGCAGCGATATTGGCACGGCGAATCAGCGCCTCGACATGGAGCACAAGTTCATTGAGATCAATGGGTTTTACAAGATAATCATCAATGCCCAGATGATATCCCCGCTCCTTGGATGTAAAATCGTCACGGGCGGTCATAAACAGAATAGGAATATTCTTGTCCTGCTGCCGCACTGCCTTCGCAAAATCGAAACCATCCATTCCGGGCATCATGATATCAGAGATAATCAGGTCCACAGGATGCGCATAGAGCTGATCAAATGCCTCCGCAGCATTTAATGCACTGACAGCATTGTATTTTCGGGTAATTAAGTGGCGGCATACTGTCTGATTCAGATCTCTGTCATCTTCCACAACAAGTATATTTATCATTGGGGACACCTCAATTCTATTGATTTTTGACTATTATACCCACTGACTGTTAATGGATTGTTAAGAACATTTTTTTCTTTTAATATTCACGTAACGGACACCTGCACCGATTCCCATCCCAATCAGCGATATAACTGCCCCGACTGGGATCATAATAAATTCCGGTACATTGATCTTATGAAATGTTACCATATTGGCCGCGCTGAACGTCCCGTACTCTGCGAGCATATACATCAGCCCGAACCCGGCAGCAGCAAACCATTTCTTATGTCCCCAGTAATTATTTCTTCCGATTATCAGCGATACGATAAATGTCGTTACGGGAAGCAGTATCCACAGATACAAAATGCTGTACCCCAACGCATCCGAGCCGCTGCCGAAAAACCAGAATGCGATGAGCGAGGCAGCCCAGATTCCCAGATATACAGCAATCAGGATTATGATGGACAACCTGGTTCTGCTTTTTACAGTGTTCGTGCTTTCTTCCAGATAATTCAGATAGTCTGACTTTGACATAGGCTTTTCCTCCTTCAGCAGATGGTCAAGGCTGATGTCATATAAGTCGCTCATTTTTACAACACTCACGATGTCCGGATATGTCTTTCCGTTCTCCCAGTTGGAAATGGTCTGGCGGCTGACACTTAGGAATTCCGCCACCTGTTCCTGGGTGAGACCGGCATTTATCCTTGCGTTTTTGATCTTGCCTCCTATATCCACCAGTCTTTCCCTCCCTCTTTTTTCTTTGTCTGTATCTTAAATAAAAGAAAAACCAATGTCTATCAAACCGCTTTTACATGCGGGATTTTCCCCGTCAAAATGCTTTTACATCCCTATTTTTCGGCTTCTCTCCCTGAGTTTGATCTGCTTCTATCATAGCCTGCGGAAATATATCCGTCAATGTCTGAATTACTTTCTCCCGCTGCTGCCTGCCGCCTTCATCTAATTTCTCCCGTCATCTCCCGGTAAAAGTTCTCCCGCTCAATCCGGTATCCCACCGACCGCACGCTCTTGATCACATCCTCCATATGAAGGAGCTTCCTGATATTCTTGATATGCGTATCGATATTGCGCCCGCTCTCCCGCTTCCGCTCCGGAAGAAGATAATTCAGCTCCTTCCGGGTCATGGCCTTTCCGGGATGATTCAGCAGAAAGAGAAGAATTTCAAACTCAAACGGTCCCATCTTCACCTCTTCCCCAGCCAGTATGATCCTGTGCTGGCTCCGGTCTACAAGAAGCTGACCGAAACACAGCCGCCGTTCTTCCAGTTCCCGGTTTTTCACATACTGACTGACCGTGTTCTGGAAATCTTCAAATGAATACGGATCAGAGAGCAGGATAATGGGATAGTCCAGATTTTTCAACTGCTGAAGCGTATCCCGATATTTTTCCATGCCTCTCTGATCCACAAATACCATAACTGTCCTGTACCGGATTTTCTTTTTTTCCGTATGCAGCTTTAATTCATATGAAAGAAAGCCTTCCAGGAAAGCATACTGTTCCACCTTCTCCTTCAACGTTTTTTCAATTACTGCATTTATAACTGCCAGTACTTCCATCGGCTCTGTCCTCCCTGTGTCAGAATCATGGGTATACTTTAGCCGATGAAGCTAAACTGAATTTAAACTAAGGCACTCCTGAATGTGAAAAACAGGTGAATTTATTCTATTTGCTTTTTATCCCGAAAATTTCTTCCACACTCCTCAATTTTCAATCACTGATCCAGCACTATCGTATTCACTGCCTCTTTAAGTGACACCACATCCTCTCTGCTCACATAATTTTTCTCTTCTCCGTTCAGTACAGAGATACAGTATGTTCCGTTATACTGGTAGAAATCAAGTTCCACCGTATCATATTCCTCCGTATTTCTGTGGAAGGTCAGGGCCATTTCCAGAGTATTATCCCCGGCTTCCGGATCTCCAAGCCCTGCTTCCTCCAGCTCTTCATCATCCGCCCGTGTCACGGTCAGCAGATCATCCAGAACATCGCCGAATTCGATTTTTTCATCATTTAATGTATATGTGTCATCTTCATCCTCGCCGCCATGAGTGATCTCGACCGTATAAACATTTCCATCGATCTCAACATCAATACTGTCCACAGTCTCCCAGTCGAGGAGAATGATCTCATCCGGTTTCAGCTCGTCATAGGAAGCATTAACCGCAGCGTCATACACATCCTGACTGATGCCGCATACCACCGCAGAGTCCTTCACTCTTCCGTAAAAACTGCCGTCAGCAGACGCCACCTCGTAGATAAACTGCTGCGCCGTTCCTTCCTCATCCTCATAGGAAACCGTAACCACTGCATCCGGGTCGTCCAGTCCATAGGTGGCAAGCTCCGAATCTTCCGCATAATAATCCACACATTCCTCCCAGGAGAAGCCGGACAGAGTGGAGAAAAGCGTTTCCGTATTTTCATTGTCCAGATTCTGGTATTCTTCTCCGTTTTTCAGATAATAGGTATAAGCATCACTGTAGCCGTACCCGCTGTTCTCCTGATAAACAATATCCGCCGGATCTTCTTTGTCAATGGCAACCTCTGTGACTGTTTCCATCTCCGGGATCTCGTCCGTCTGGACAAGATCGTACAGCGAGTAGGAAATCTCATCGATCAGAGACGAATCCGTCAGATAGACATAGCCGTCGCCTGTGGAGATATAGACCTCACCGTCTGTAAAACTCTCATTTCCAATGGAGATCTCCACCGTCTCATCCGCCGTTCCCACCGACAGGGAATATGCCGGGTCATCCAGTCCGTAGACACTTAACGCCTGAGGCTCTTCCACCATTTTGTCTGATGTAATATCGGAAAGATTTTCCGCGATCTCCCCGAGCAGTTCCTGGTTCACGGGCATATTTTCGTCTTCTGTATATTTCCACTGGTCATCTTCACAGGTAAATGACACCGCTTCCTCATAGTTCCAGGAAAGGGAAGTGATCTCCGAGCTCTCCACATCCACGATTGCCGTCTCGGTGCCTACCATCTTCTCCTCGAAATTAATATTGGAAATGACTGCCGCCGCACCGATGCAGATCACCAGTATTCCCAGAAGCACCATCAATCTTCTCTGCCGTTTCATCTGCGTTTCCTCCTTACTACTACCACAATGCCGACGATCAGATAAGCCGCCGGGATCAGCACCATTGTCAGAACCTGGATGTAGGTTGCATCACTTGTGCTGATCGTCAGATATTCATAGGAAAGGCTCTTGGAACGCACGGAAATGCTGTTGTCCTTCTCGCTCATCATCTCCAGTGCATTTAATACAAAATCTTCATTTGCATCTGAAGAATATGAGTTATACACATCGCTCAGCATCTCGGACGAAGCAATCCACACAAGCTGCATCTGTCTGTCGTCATCCAGATCCTTTGTGACCAGCGCTGCAAGCGTCAGCGGACCTTCCGTATCTCCGGCTTCTTTTTCATAGGTCGTAATCCCATAGCCTTCCTCTTTGATAAATGAATCTTCCGAGGATTCCAGAAGTGAGGTCACATCAACATCATCTGCCGCACCGGAAACGTCCAGAGCCTTGGCAACCGGGACAATCACATGGTAGTTATCCTCGATCAGCGGGTTCGTGATATCGCTGGAATTCATTTCCGGCATCAGAAGAACCGGGCTTCCGAAAACATAGTTTTCCATATTTTCCTCGATTACAACACCTTCCTTAACCGAGATTCCGTAATACTCCATCACACTGTTCAGATTGGTCAGTTCATCCCCCTCGGCTGTTCCGCTGATGATCAGAACCCTTCCTCCATTGTCCAGAAACGCGGTCAGCATATCCCGCTCCGTCTCTGAAATGTCCGTGGATGGTGCGTTAATCAGAATACACTCCACCTCCTCGGGAACGGATTCATAGCTTAAAAGCGACAGGGTCTCCGTCTCAATGTTGTCCCGCTCCAGCGCCTCCTCAAAAGATGAGGTCATCGCCGCCTCGCCGTGTCCCTCCAGGATGTGAATCACCGGAAGCTCCTCTGTTGTACAGTAGGAAATCGCCGATGTGATCAGGCTCTCCCCGGCAAATTTACTGTCGTTTGTATAACTGGAATAATAGGAATAGCCGCTCGTCTCATAGACGTCCTCATAGCTGATGTAGCGGTAACGGTCTCCGCACTCCACGATCAGGGAGTTGTTGTAGATTGTTTCTGACGTATAGGAATTTGTAAAATCCGGATTCAGATCCGGGTCAACCTGCTCCACCGTCACATGGCTGCTGTAATCCTCGTAATTGTGCAGAAGCCGTTCCAGATATTCATCCTCATTTCCGGTTGTGACGATCCAGTAGATCGTAATGTCATCCTCCAGCGTTCCGAGAAGCACCTTTGACTGACTGGAGAGTGAATAGAGCTGATTCGCCGTCAGATCCTTCTGCGTATAACTGTCCGGGAAAAAACTTAAGGCGAAATTCACCGTGACAAGAATTGCCAGTACAATGACCGTCACAAAAAAGCTGTAGCTGCCCGCTCTGGTGGAACGGGTGGCAAACTGTTCTTTTAATTTCTGTAAAGAATCTTTTATCGAAACCTTCATCAGTTATATCTCCTTTTCTCAAGTGACTGGACGGTTAAAAACAGGAAAAAAGCAATCACGCTGATAAAATAAACTACATGAGTGTAGTCAAAGATTCCGTCCACAAATTCGTAGAACCGTTCATAGACCGATATATTTTCCAGAATCTTCGGGAACAGCCCCACAAACCAGTCGCTGTTATAGATATAAGTCCCCGCCGTGGCGATCACCGCCACAATGGCAACCCCCTGGGAAAGAACAGAATTGCGCGTCATATGCTGAATCAGCAGTGCGATAATCACTTCAATCACAATAAGCGCTATCAGGGAACCGTAGGCAGAAGATGTGGCATATTCCGCCAGTGTCACCATATAGTAGTTGAGCAGCATTGCCGCAAAACAGATTCCCGCGGCCATGGGCTGGGACTCCGTGACAGAGGAGATGAAAATTCCCATCGCCATCAGCGCCGCCGCTGTCATCACATAGCCGAACATGGCGCCAAACGCTGTCGGCAGATACAGGTTTCCGTAGTTTGCCAGAATCAGGGGATAAAACACCACAAAACACATGGGGATAATCGATGTGACAAACACCGCCAGAAATTTCCCCATCACGATCTGCGTGGTGGAAATCGGAAGAGAATACAGAAGCTGATCTGTTTTCTGCTTTTTCTCCTCCGCGATGATCCGCATGGTCAGGATCGGAATCGTGATGATAAACGCAAAAGAAGCCCCTGCCAGGGCAAACTCAAAATTGGCATAAGCGGCGCTCAGATTGTAATACATCATGTAGACCGCCACAAAAAACAGGGAAAACGCGCCGTACACATACCCTGTCAGGCCGGAAAACAATAATCGGATCTCATGTCGAAAAACCGCTGTCATTGTACTTTCTCCTCCTCGTTTTCTTGATTTTCCGGAGTCTCTTCCGGACTTGTCAGTTCGATAAAGATTTCTTCCAGATTTGCCTTCACCACATCCATTTTCAGCACCGCCCTGTCCACTGCGGCGAACCTGCGGGAAAGCACCTTTCTCACTGCGAATTCATTCTCCGGGGCAGTATCGATCAGGATCTTTAAAAGCCCCTGCTCCCCTTCCGAGAATTCCAGCTTCTCAATACCTTCAACGGATGAGAGCACCGCCTTGCTCTCCTCTTCATCCGCATCCGTCAGGACTTCGATGGATGTCCGCGGCTGCATCATTTTCTCCAGATTCTCCGCCGTGTCATAGGCGATCAGTTTACCCTTCGAGATAATTAGAATCTCGTCGCACATGTTCTGGACCTCTGAGAGAATGTGGCTGCTCAGGATTACCGTGTGCTTTTCTCCCAGAGATTTGATCAGGTCGCGGATCTCAACTACCTGAATGGGGTCCAGCCCCACAGTAGGCTCGTCGAGGATAATCACTTTCGGATTCCCCAACAGAGTCTGGGCGATCCCCACTCTCTGCTTATATCCTTTTGACAGGTTCTTGATCAGCCGGTCCGCCACGGCGGTGAGCTGTGTCTCCTCCATGATCCGGTCGATCTCCTCTCTGATCTTCTCCCGGGGGATCTTTTTTGCCTCAGCCACAAAACGCAGGTATTCTCTGGGCGTCTCCTCAAAATACAGAGGCGGCTGTTCCGGCAGATAGCCGATACATTTTTTCGCTTCTATGGGATTCTCAAATATGTCATAACCACCGATGGTAATGGTGCCCTCAGTCGCGGAGAGACACCCGGTCATGATATTCATGGTCGTTGACTTTCCCGCTCCGTTGGGTCCCAGGAAACCACAGACCGTACCGTCCCTGACGGTAAAAGAAATGTCATCCACCGCCTTGTGATCTCCATAGAATTTCGTCAGATGTTTCACTTCGATCATTTTACAACCCTCTCTTATCTACTTACTTCGACTCCGTCGATTGTTCTATTCTAAGAGGGGTCTGTGATTGAACATTGGCTGCAGTGTGTTAATTTTATAAAATAAATATAAACAGAGCAGCTGATACCCCTGGCGCAGGTTCCTGTTTTTTCATTGCGTAAAACAAAAGAAAAAGCTATAATAATACTCATGTGTGACAGCAGAAAAAAGCGCTGTCAGAAAGACAGCACAGGAGGATAACCATGCCAGGTTTCGGTACATTAATTAACGTAATTGGAATTATCGCCGGCGGAGCTGCCGGTTTCTTTTTTGGAAAATTTCTCACAGAAAGGATACAGGACACGGTAAATAAAGCATGCGGAATCAGCGTTCTTTTCATCGGAACCGCCGGAGCAATGGAGTGCATGCTCTCTGTCGACGGGGCGGCTTTGAGCAGCGGACATTCCATGCTCATTGTACTCTCCCTTGTGGTGGGTGCCCTGATCGGTGAGATCATCAATATTGAAGGTCTGTTTGAGCGCTTTGGGGAATGGCTGAAGATCAGATCCGGCAATGCAAAAGACAGCCGTTTTCTCGATGCTTTCGTCACCTCTTCCCTGACTGTATGCATCGGAGCCATGGCAATCGTGGGCGCCATCCAGGACGGTCTGTACGGCGATTATTCGATCCTTGCCACCAAAATGGTGCTTGACCTGATCATCATCATGGTGATGACCTGCTCTATGGGCATCGGCTGCATCTTCTCCGCAATCCCTGTGGCTGTATTTGAGGGCGTACTCACCCTTCTTGCAGGCTTTTTGAAGCCCATTATGACGGACGCCGCTCTCTTCAACCTCTCACTGGTGGGCTCCATCCTCATTTTCTGCGTGGGAGTCAATCTGCTCTGGGAAAAGAAGATCCGGGTGGCAAATTTTCTCCCGGCAGTGGTGATCGCGGTGATATTTGCCTTTTTGCCGGTAGAACTGTGAGACGCCGGTAGAGCTGTGATGCGAATGGGATTATTTCTTTTCCGGCTCCGGAATGAATTCCAGTTTTAATCTCATTCCCATCCCCTTTGCCAGACGTTTAATCATATTCAGACTCGGGTTGCGCGTTCCATTTTCAATCCGGCTGATATCTGCCTGGGTGATTCCTGTCCTCTCAGATAACTCTTTCTGAGTCAGGTTCTGCTCTTTTCTCGCTTTGATCATCGCATGGATGATATCGAATTCCGGCTGAAGGTTTTCGTATTCTGCTTTTACTTCCGGATTATTTAACAGTTGTTCTCTTACATCTTCATATTTAGTCATGATTTGTTCTCCTTTCATAATCATCACGATATTTTTTTGCAAGTTTAATTTCTGATTTCGGTGTTTTCTGTGACTTCTTTATAAAACCATTCGTCAGTATAATTCTGTTTCCAAAATAGCAAGAATTCCCGATAATTTCGCCCGCATCTTTATATCCAGACTCAGGAGAAAATCTTTTGCCGGTTTTTCGCCATTGTCTTTTGTGTAAAATTCAATCTTAAACTGATCCATTGTCCTTCCCCTTTGTCCTTTTCTTTTATTATATGTCGTATCCAACATATTTGTCAATATCATCTCTGACATATGTTTCTGCAGAATTATCCCCACCAGGCAAAGCTCCGGAACTCTTCCGTCCGTAATCAGAATATCTATGATCAAAAAAATTCCGGAAGCTTCATCGACTTCCGGAATTCTATTTCCTCACAAATGTTCAAAAACGGTGTTAAATGATAAGCATCGCATCCCCGAAACTAAAGAACCGGTACCTCTCCCGCACCGCTTCCTCATACGCTGCCAGCACATGTTCTCTGCCTGCCAGCGCCGATACAAGCATGATCAGGGTGGACTCCGGCAGATGGAAATTGGTGATCAGGGCGTCCAGTATCTTGAACTGATAGCCCGGATAGATGAAGATCTCCGTCCATCCGCTGCATGGTTTCAGCCTGCCGTTCTCATCCGCCGCCGACTCGATAGTCCGGCAGCTCGTGGTTCCCACGCAGATCACTTTTCCCCCGCTTTCTTTGGCGCGGTTGATCTTTTCCGCAGCCTCTTCATCGATCATGTAAAATTCCGAGTGCATGTGGTGGTTTTCCACATCATCCACCTTTACCGGACGGAACGTCCCCAGTCCCACATGGAGAGTCACGTGGGCGATATCAATTCCTTTTTCTTCAATCGCCTTTAAAAGTTCCGGCGTAAAGTGAAGTCCCGCTGTAGGCGCCGCCGCAGAACCGGGGTGCGCCGCATAGACAGTATTGTAGCGGTCCTTGTCCTTGAGCTGGTGGGTAATATAGGGTGGAAGGGGCATCTGACCAAGCTGATCGAGAATCTCCTCGAAGATTCCCTCATATTCAAAGTGGATCAGACGGTTTCCCTCGTCCACCACATCCACAACTTCGCCGACAAGAAGCCCGTCGCCGAAGCTGATACGTGTTCCCGGCTTTGCCTTCCGTCCCGGTTTCACCAGCGTCTCCCAGACGTCATCCGCCCCTCTTTTGAGGAGGAGCACTTCGATCTTCGCCCCGGTTCCCTCTTTTGCACCGATCAGCCGGGCGGGGATTACCTTTGTGTCATTGATAACCAGGCAGTCCCCCGGGTTCAGGTAATTGATGACCTCACGGAATACATGATGTTCTGTTTTTCCCGTCTCTTTGTCCAGTACAAGGAGCCGGGAGGATGACCGGTCCTCCAGAGGATCCTGAGCGATCAGTTCCTCCGGAAGATCATAATAAAAATCACTTGTCTTCATATCTTTCGCTTACTGTGTCCGAAGCTCCGCTCCCATCTTCTTTCCGAGTTTCTTCATTACCTGGTTTGCCGCACTCTCGATCTCCTGGGAAGTCAGCGTCTTTTCATCTGATCCGATTGTCAGCCTGATCGTCACGGACTTTTTCCCCTGTGGGATCTGTTTTCCTCTGTACTCATCCACGAAGGATGCTTCCTTCAGAAGCGCGCTTGCCTTCTTCTGCCCCATGACTGCGTCATAGATATCGTTCCATTCCACATTGGAATCAAACAGCATGGAAATATCGTAATCTGTCTCCGGATACTCGGCAAGGTGGGTAAATTTGTTTGTTCTGGACTTCAGCGGCTGCAGTTTCGCAGCATCCAGTTCGAACAGCATCACAGAAAGATTCTTGATGCCGCAGTCCATGGAGACCTTCTTTGCCACAAGTCCCATGTCGCCGATCCTCTTGTCGCCGAGATAAATATTCAGCCAGACAACATTGTCCGCCCATACCGGTTTTTCTTCTTTTCTGAACTCAAACGCCTCCATATGCGTGTAGCGCGGCATGTACTCAAGAACACCCTTTACCTCTCTGAAAAGTGTATTGATATCTTTTACATCACTTGCAAATGCCGCTCCGATATGTCTCCGCTGCTCCGGAAGAGACTCTGTCGGATCATATACGGATGTATAGTTTCTGTCAAAGAATACCTGAGCCTCTTCAAAGATAGCAAAATCATTGAAATAGCGTTCATTTTTTGCAACTGCCTCACAGAGATTCGGAAGCAGGGAGGAACGGATGCAGGACAGGTCCGGTGCAGGCGGGGTCGAAAGTCTTAAGATCCCGTCCGTGCTCTGCAGAACTGCGTTCACAAACACATCATTCATCCACGGGTAGGTATATACCTCCTGCATCCCGCAGCGGATCGCAAGGTATTCCTTGATATTTCTGATCAGGCTCTTGTCTTTCTGGTTGATGGCTCCTGTAAATGTAGTGGTAAACTCCGTCGCATCAAAATTATCATATCCGTACATCCTGGCAACTTCTTCCATCACATCGTCCTTGATGGAAATATCCCCTGTAGAACGCCATGTAGGCGCAGTCACATGCATGTTGTCGCCGTCGATCTGTACATCAAATCCCAGTTTCTCCAGTTTTCCCCGGATCACATCATTTGTCAGATGTTTCCCCAGTCTCTTTTCCAGCCAGGACAGGCTGACGTCGATCTGCGCTCTATTAAGTTTCTTCACATAGTTATCGCAGAATCCCGTCACTTTCAGCTCCGGATAAAGCTCTTTGAAATACTGCATGGAAAGGGCAACCGCCTGCTCGCACCTCTCCGGGTCGATTGCTTTCTCATACCGGGCAGAAGCCTCAGTACGGTTGTCGTAGCGGAGCGCAGTCCTCCTGATGCCCGCAGCGTCAAAGTTTGCCACTTCAAGGATCACTCGCTCGGTTTTGGGAAGGATAGAATCTTTCGCACCGCCCATAACGCCTGCAAGCCCTACAGGGCCTTCTCCATCAGCGATCACCAGGTCATCCGTACACAGATCCAGTACCTTGTCATTGAGCAGCATCAGCTTTTCATCTTCTTTAGCGTGTCTCACTACAATGTGATCCACAATATTATCCGCATCATAGGCATGAGACGGACTTCCGGTGGCCAGCATCACATAGTTGGTGATATCCACCAGCGCATTGATCGGACGCATTCCTGCCTTCCAAAGCCGGTTCTGCATCTTGTAAGGCGACGGCTTTACATATACGCCGGACATCTCCACTCCCATAAATCTGGTACATCTGTCCGGATCCTCAATCTCAACCCGAAAATCAGACTGAACGTCAGTCTCGAAAGGTCTGATCTCTGCCAGCTGCAGATCATAAAGAGCCGCGATCTCACGGGCGATCCCATAGTGGCCCCACAGGTCCGGTCTGTTTGTCATTGATTTATTGTCGATCTCAAGGATCACATCGTTCATATCCAGCGCGTCTGCCAGAGAAGTACCTGCCGGTACGTCAAAAGCAGAAAGATCCAGGATCTCCGCCTCCTGCTTTGCAGGGAACAGGTCTCCCAGTCCGATCTCATCGGACGCACAGATCATGCCGTATGACTCAACCCCGCGGAGCTTGGAATTTTTGATCACGACAGGTTCCCCTTCCCCGTGCCAGCGCACGACAGCGCCCGGGCAGGATACAGCGACGCGCATTCCTTCTTCCAGGTTGCTGCCGCCGCAGACGATATCCCTGATCTCTCCACCGCCGATATCGACTTTGCACACTCTCAGCCGGTCTGCGTTCGGATGGGCCTCGATCTTCTCGATGACGCCTACGATCATGTTGTCAAAACGGCGGGCAAGGTATTCCACATCTTCCACCTCTACGGTAGACATGGTCAGATCATATGCCAGTTTTTTCAGATCCATATCTTCCGGGATATTTACAAAATCCTTTATCCATGATAATGATAACTTCATTTTCTCTCTCCTTATTTAAACTGTTTCAGGAATCTTAAGTCAGCGCTGTGGAACAGTCTGACGTCATCTACACCGTAACGCATCATAACAAGACGGTCCAGGCCGATATTTACATAGAATCCGGTATATACATCCGGATCCAGGCCTGCTGCCCTCAGTACATTGGGATGAGGCGAACCGCCCGGCATAACCTCGATCCATCCTACATGTTTGCATACGCTGCACCCTTTTCCTCCACATACCTGGCACTGCATGTCGATCTCAAATCCAGGTTCCACAAAGGGGAAGAAACCGGAGCGCATCCTCACCGGAACATGTCTTCCGAACACTTTGCTCAGGATGCTCTGGATCATAACCTTTCCGGATGTAAATGTGATGTCCTTGTCCACGATCAGCGCTTCATACTGGAAGAACGCTCTCTCATGGTGGGCGTCTGTCGTCTCATTTCTGTATACACGTCCGGGATAAACGAAACGGTAAGGAGGCTTATGAGTCTGCATATAACGGACGCTTCCGCCTGTCAGATGAGGACGCAGGCAGAGCTTCTCGTTCGTGCTGCCGCTGTCATGTCCCTCCAGCCAGTATGTGTCCATGCTCTCGCGGGCCGGATGATTCGGCGGGAAATTCAGCTTGTCGAAGGCGTACAGCTCGCTTGTGATCTCATCCTCCTCAAAGATTTCAAATCCCATGGAACGGAAGGTATCGTTCAGGTCGTAGCACATCTGTGTGATCGGATGAAGTCCTCCGCCGGACGGCATAATTCCCGGAACCGAACAGTCAAAATCCGGAGATACCTCCGACGCCTTCAGCTTCAGCTCCGTTCTCTTGGCATCGATCAGCTCTGTAACCTGATTCTTTGCCTGGTTCAGCAGTTTCCCCATTTCCGGACGAAGAGCAGCATCCAGTTTCGGAAGCTCCTTCATCAAAAGTGTCAGAGAGCCCTGTTTTCCAACATACGCGCTTTTCACGCTCTGCAGCCCGCTCTCACTGGCCGCCTCAGCAATCTTTGTTTTTGCTTCTGATAAAACACTGTTGATTTTATCTTTCATTGCGATTCTCCTTTCTGATCGTTTGGGAGACGAAAAAAACACCGTCCCCTGTCATTCATGCAAGGGACGATGTTAATCGCGGTACCACCCTATTTCAGAGTATCTTCTCTTTATACTCTGCACTCATTTTGTGTAATATCCTGCTACACGAACATCCGGCTTAACGCAGATTACATATGCTTTTCGCCGGAAGGCTCCCATACTGAAACTTCCAGAAGGTTCGCGAGGAATGCTTTCAGCCGGTGGCACTCCGTCTCTGGACCACTACATCTCCTGTACTCACGTATGTTCACAGCCTAAAATCGAAAATATTATTACATAGATTTCTCATTTTGTCAATGAAGATCTGCGATCGATATAGATATATGCATCCTCAAGAGTAGGCTGTGCCGGCGCGCACTGGATCTCCGGTCTTTCCCGGCTGATCAGCCGGATTTCCATTCCGTTTTCCGAAAACTGTTTCGACGAGACATGATACTTTCTCTCCAGTTCTCTTGCCTGTCTCTCATCCGCCATATGGCAGGTCCACACATGTCCGGCCGTCTCTCGTAACAGCTCTTTCATACTGCCGGAGTAGAGGAACTTTCCCTTCTTCATCACTGCAAGCTGGCTGCAGACCGCCGTCAGGTCCTCCACCACATGGGTGGAAAAAAGGACGGTTCGGTTCTCGGAGAAATCCACCAACAGATTGCGGATGCGGATTCTCTCCTCCGGGTCCAGGCCTGTAGTGGGCTCGTCAACGATCAGGAACTCCGGCTCGCTTAACAGCGCCTGGATCAGCCCTGCCCGCCGTTTCATTCCGCCGGAGAGCTGGCGCATCTTTTTTCTGCGGTGCTGCGTCAGGTTGGTTTTCTCCAGGTAATAGCGGATCCGCTCCCTGCATTTGTCTTTCGGTATCCCGGAGAGCGCTCCCATATATTCCAGGCACTCCTGCAGCGTCAGATTCGGATACAGGTCAATCTCCTGGGGAAGATACCCGATCTTCTTCTGGATCTTCGGGTAATTTCCTTCACAGTAAATGATTCCGTCCAGGCTTACTGCGCCGCCCGCCGGACGCAGCACGGTAGTCAGCACGCGCATCAGCGTGGTTTTTCCCGCGCCGTTTTCTCCCAGAAGCCCATAGATGCCGCCGGGGATCTCCAGATCTGCGTGGTCAATGGCGGTCACGTTATTTTTAAATGTCACAGTCAGATCTTTGATTTTTATACTCATAATTTTTAACCTCTTTTCCTCATGATCTGCGGCGCCAGAAGCGCCATGATTACACAGAGTCCTGCACACAGGGCTTTCCCCCACAGCCAGCTCAGATCCCCGCCGTTTTCGATGTCCCGGAATGTATAGGAGAAAAGATTCCAGTCTCCCAGGACTGCCTTTCCAAACGTGGAATTCGTCACTAGCCACAGGACAAGTCCGCAGCCGATCCCTGCCCACTGGCTGCGGAGCAGGCAGGACAGCACAGCGGAGAACATTCCCCAGAACCATAAAGTCACGAACATGGCCAGAAGGAATCCCAGAAACATGCTCCACTCATTTTCCGTACTCTCGCCTGCCGTGTAGAGGGAGAGCGGTCTCTGGATGAGGATGAACATTCCGTAGCCCGCCGCGGAAAGCAGAAACAGCATTCCCTCCTGGATTCCCATCCGCAGCGCCATGGAGGCAAGTTTGTTCTTCATGGGATACAGTCGCCACACCTCCGAGCGCCTGCCTGTGATCTCCTGCACATAAGTGTCCGCGCAGAATACCAGGGCAAGCAGTGCCATCGGAGCCTCCATGGATATGCCGATCTCATAAGTGAGGATCACGCCCCGGATCATACTTAAGATCACAGTAAAGCACAGGGAATATGCGATCTTATATAAGGGCAGGCTGATCTTCATTTCCAGCCTGACATTGTTCAGTCCCAGCCCGGCGTTCTTCCGTTCCGATCCGACGGTCTTACGTTCCGATTTCCCGGTTCTCATATCTTCCGCCTCCTCCAGAGCTGCATACAGATCAGGATCACACCGATGGAGGCAATGATCAGGAAACACTGGTTAAACAAAGCCATCGGCGGAGGTGCCGTATCAAAAAACATCCCCGGAAACCGCACTATAATCGCCAGAGGTCTCCCATAGTATCCGAACACTCCGTCCGCATTCCTGCTGCCCATATTGGAATACAGGATGTAGAGCACGAGCATGGGCACCGCGGGCAGAGGATTCCTAAAGAGCAGCGAGATCAGCGCATACACGCACACGATCATCAGCATGTTCGGCAGGAGATATATGCATGTCGCCCCGATAAAATCCATTAGCCGCACCTCGAACCCGGCGTCCGCCGTATAGATCCGGCATGCAGTGTAGAACACAAGATTCATAATAACAAGAACCAGCAGACACACCAGAAATCCTCCCGCCGTCTTTCCAAGTACATACTGCCCGGCACTGACAGGTTTCGTGTGCAGAAGCTCATAGGTATTCTTCCGCATATCCTGCATAAAGAGGAACGCCAGCAGCACCGTTGCCAGAAACGCCATGAACAGACCGGTAAAATCTGCAAATTTCCGGGAGAAATAATAGGAAAAAGGATGTTCCCCAAGCCTGCTCTCAATATAGGCATTGATCTCCTCTTTCGTCCCTTTCCGATAGGCAGAATTCTCCCAGGCATTAATGGCGCCGTAGTATCCGTACTCATCCCGCAGATACCGGCAGGCTGCTTCCACTGTCATATCACTCAAACTTTCGATGACTGTTTCCGCCTCCTGACTGCTCATCCCGAACTCTGCGGTCAGTGTCTCGCGGATTTCCTCCTCCCAGCCCGCTCTTCTCTCCGCCTCACTGGCCGGGATATACCCTTCGTAGACATCCGCTTCCGGGACAACATCCGGGTAGTCATTTTCTATTTCTTTCTCCGAGGTAATGTAATGAATGTTCAGATAAGGCTCCAACTGCTGAAACACGCCGAAGATTACGATCACAATCCCCAGCCAGAACAGCGGCCTTTTCAGATAATTCCGGATCTCCCGTTTTATGATCGCTGTCATAGATGTCACTTCCTTTCCTTTGATGAGTACAGTGTAAAATGGAAATGACAACAAAAAGACAACGGCTGAAAAAAAGCGAAAAAATATCGCGCCATTTTCCTGACGCGAAATAGGGTAGAGGGAGAATAAAATCTCGCCCCTCCCATTGAACCGTACGTACGGGTCTCGTATACGGCTCTACAACTTATATTCCAACTTTTACTAAGTAATAGGAT
>NZ_NFKT01000024.1 GCF_002160525.1 Lachnoclostridium sp. An169 | reverse complement strand
CTACACCCCAGAACACGGACAGAAAAAAGGAAGCCTGTCTGGAATGTATCGCGACAATGCTGAATATTAACTATGGACATAATAAAGAATTGATGGAAAAATGCAGGCGGCTTAAGGAGTATGCGATCTTTGTAGATACAGTGCGCAGAAATCTATCTCCTGATATTCCTCTTCATGCATCACTCATGCAGGCGATAGATGAATGTATAGAAAGCGGGATCATGCCGGATATTCTGGTGTCGCAGAAAGCAGAGGTGATCCAGATGCTGCTGGAAACATTTGATCAGGAAAAACATGATGAAGCAATGAAAAAGGACTGGTACGAAGCCGGAAAAGCTGATGGTGAGAAAATCGGAATGGAGAAAGGAATCCGCGGATTAATTTTTAAATTTCGAAAACAGTCTGTTCCAGAAGCAGAGATTAAAAATACTTTGCAGGAGATATATGAGATCTCCTCCGAGGATGCGGAAAAATATCTGACAGAATATCATAATTAATCTGAAAAACAGGGAGATTCACCTGAAATAGTGCCTCTCCCTGTTTAAATATAAAATTCCTCTTCTGGAGCCCTGAGAGCAGCCGCTTTATGTAGCATCAAAAATTTGTGGTGTTTTCTCGGAACAGGTATCTCAAATTATTGAATCTAATTTGTTGATAGTTTCTGTTGATGCCTCAAAGGCGGCTGCTCTCAAGGCTCCAAAAGAGGAAATGAAGTCTTGAGATTGTATTTAGTTTTAGATCCAGATGCCGTTAGTTACAGAATATGTTTCCTCCATTGGATCTGGTGCTTTCTCTGCAAAGTGATCTGCACGTACTCTATAATAATATCCTGTATCTACTGTAAGCGTTTTAGCTGTACTTGCCAAAAAATCATTTTCACATTCCTCAATCCAAGCATCTACATGCCCCCACCTATCTGTTTCCGGATGATATCTTTCAACATAGACTATTACAGCAATATAATCTACTGTATGATTTCCTGTTGTAGCACCATAAGCATATATTCTATTTTTCCCGGCTTTTGTAATGGAGCACTCCCCATCCATCATATGCTTTCCTTTTGTTAATCTATCAGAAGAATAACCTGTAGAAGTCTCGTCCATTGTAAGATATGATCCATCTACTTTTTTCATTTCATCTGATGCTTCTACATCAGTAAATGAACCTAACAATAAAGAAGATAAAATGAGTAAACTACATACCATTGACAAAATTCTTTTTTTCATCTCTACCATTCCTTTTTATGTTTCTCTATTATATATACAATTCAACTTCAAAAAACTTACGCGAAATTTCAAAAAAATTGTAAATTTTTCAAAATTTGCTCAAATTCATTCTTTTGCATAACCCCTTTCAATTGATAATAAACATCCTTATACTTAAATTCTCCAATATATCTTTTAGAATTTGTTCCTTTTATCTCATATTCTTCAACAACAATTTCAATACTATTATCCTTTCCAACATCTATATTATATTTATCCGTAAGCATATCTACTTCTTTTTGAACAAATGAAGAATCATCATCATTTAAATATGCACTAAATCTAATTACTTCATCCTCATATCCATAATATAAAAATGCTCTTCTCTGATCTTCATCAATAGCATATCTTATCAATTCCATATCTACTGGCTTATATAGAAATCTAACCATATTAATTCCTAATTTTTCATTTATTTCCCTATATACATTTATCTCATCAAAATCTTCTGTTGTCTTAGATTCCATATTCTCAACATCCACATACGACAAATTCTCATCCCCAACAACTCGATCCCACAACACCTTCCAGTATGACTTGCTCCCCACGCCGGTCATCACACTGCCGCACACAAGTACGATAACTGCAGCCAGCGCGAAAATAAGATACCGCTTCTTTTTTCTTTTGTAGTGTACCTTCTTCTCACGCTTATCAAACTCATATTCCTGTATTCTATTAAAAAGAGAAGTCTCCATATCTTCAGAAAATTTTATATCATCGAGATCATCTCTGGACATAATTTCCTTTTCAATCTCGTCGGCTTCTCTGTCGATTTCTTCTTTAAGTGATAATTTTTTCAGATCTTTCATTATTTACACCTGTTTTCTGCCCTATTTTTGCCCTTGACATTTCAGCAAATAAGGTTAATATGAAATTATCGTCAGCTGTGTGCTGTTTCCTGTTACAGTGACCGCCGCTTCATCTGCGGTCCGTAATCACAATCTTTCTCTGGAGGTATTTTATGAAGCGAATCATTTTAACCGGCGGTGGTACTGCCGGACATGTTACTCCGAATATTGCCCTGCTCCCGAGACTCCGGGAACTTGGTTATGATATCCAATACATAGGTTCTTACTCAGGAATTGAAAAGGAACTTATCGTACCTTTTGGTATCCCTTACCATGGAATCTCATCCGGAAAGCTCCGCCGCTACTTAAGCGTTCAGAACTTTACAGATCCGTTCCGTGTTATCAAAGGCTTCGGTGAAGCCCGAAAGTTAATTAAAGACTTAAAGCCTGATGTAATCTTTTCAAAGGGCGGCTTCGTATCTGTTCCCGTAGTTCTCGCGGGAAAACAGTGCAAAGTGCCTGTGATTATCCATGAGTCCGATATGACTCCCGGTCTGGCAAATAAGATCGCCATTCCCTCTGCAGTCAAAGTCTGCTGCAACTTTCCGGAGACTCTTGAAAGCCTCCCCCAGGGAAAAGCGGTTCTCACAGGATCACCGATCCGTCAGGAGCTTCTCTCCGGCAATAAGATTGCTGCCATGGATATGTGCGGTTTCACTGCAGACAAACCGGTTATCCTCGTCATCGGAGGAAGCCTTGGCTCTGTAGTTGTAAACACTGCAGTCCGTGAAGCACTTCCGGAACTGCTTGTGACTTTCCAGATCATCCACCTCTGCGGAAAGGGAAAGGTCGATGAATCTCTGAATGGAACAAAAGGCTACTGTCAGTTTGAGTATATTAAGAATGAACTTCGGGATATCTTCGCCCTTGCAGATATTGTGATTTCCCGTGCGGGAGCCAATGCTATCTGCGAACTTCTTGCCCTGCGGAAACCTAATCTTCTGATTCCTCTCTCCGCAAAAGCGAGCCGGGGAGACCAGATTCTCAATGCCCGTTCTTTCGAGAAGCAGGGATTCAGTATGGTTCTTGAGGAAGAAGAGCTCAATCGGGACTCCCTGCTGGATGCGGTACACCGGCTCTACGAGAACCGCGGCACTTACATCGATGCCATGAGAAATTCCGGACAGCAGGACTCGATCAATACAATCATTAACCTGATCGAGGAAGCTGCATCAGCAAAACAGAATTAGATTTTCTGAAAACACAGGTGCCGTTCACCGGCACCTGTTTCTTTTACTGATTTCTTATTCCGGCTGCTTTTTATTACTTTCTCTTTTACTTTATGTTCATCTCCTCATACTCTACGCCATATGTCTTTTTCATCCACTCTCTTGCTCTATGCAGCATACTGTGTACAACCTGAAGGCTTACCCCCATCTGCTCTGCCACTTTATCCTGCGGCATTCCCACATAATATGCATAGAGAACAGCATCATGCCATCTCGGATTTTTCTCCATCAGTCCAAGCAGGATATCGCCGCCCAGGTTATTTCTTTCTTCTTTGCGTATATCTTCCAGGTACTCCTCTTCGATACTGTCTGTTACGAGGCTGCTCTCCACGATGGAATCATAATCTTCAGAGAAAAATTCTTTTTCATGCTTCTTTCTGTAATTAATCGCCTTGTTCCTGGCTACTTTTGTCATCCATCCTTTGATTTTTGTCCTGTCAAAATTTTCAAAACCCCGGTAAAGATCTTCAAAGATATCCTGAGAAATATCCTCTGCCGTATGAAAATCACGACCTGAATAAATAAACGCTATTCTGAAAACGAGATCCTTGTACTGCTGATAAATCTCGTTATAATCACGATTTCCTGTAAACATGATTTCACCGGTTTATTTTATTTTCTTGAGTATTTCTTCTTTATCCGCATCCGTCAGTTCGCCCATCTTCCAGCCCAAACCGACGTTATCCCCCTTATATCTTGGAATCAGATGCATATGGAAATGAAATACAGTCTGTCCGGCAGCCTCTTCGTTATTCTGTACTACATTATAACCGTCACAGCCAAGTACATCCGTCATCTTCTTTACCATTTTCTTAGCAAGTACAAACGCCTTCGCAGCTGTCTCTTCATCAATATCATACAGATTTCTGTAATGCTCTTTCGGAAGGATCAGAGCATGGCCTTTGGACGCCGGACTCAGATCCAGTATCACCCGAAAATCTTCATCTTCATACAGAGTAGCAGATGGAATTTCTCCTGCTGCTATTTTACAGAATATACAATCCTTATCTTTCATAGTCATTCCTCTTTTCCACAATGTTTTATGCTAGTAGTATAGAACATTTTTTCAAAAATGAGAAGAGTTTTTCTTCATATGTGGATATCTGTCGAATAACAGCGCACACTCTGTAATGCTGTCGAAACATGTCAGACTTATTCTGTTGAAAGCCCATCCGGCTCCATGCTAGACTAATAAAGGGAAAATGTGTTTCAAAAGTTTCCATTTGAAAGTGAGGTACCAGAATGCTAAATAACATAGATATTAACAAAATGAATCAGCTGATGGAGGAAAACAAAGACGCCAGACAGATCATCTCACAGCTTCTTGAGAATCATCACACAGCTGTATCCACGATCGCACATGAGATCCGCAATCCTCTGACACTTGTCTCCTCCTCGCTTCAGATTATCGAAGCGCAGCATCCTGAGGTAAAAGAATTTGCCAACTGGAACCAGACGATGGATGATGTGCAGTTCATGTGCGGGCTGCTCAATGAGCTCTCCACTTTCAACAACAGCAACCGACTCCATCACTCTGTTTTCAGCATTGAACGGCTGATCCGAAATATTGCCGTATCCTTTGCCATCTCACTGGACGCCGAAGATTCCGATATTGAGTTTTCCTCAAAGATTGCTCATGGCATGGGCGACTTTACCGGTGACAAGATGAAACTGGAAGAAGTTGTCCTGAACCTTCTGCGCAATGCAAAGGACGCGGTTGGAGAAGAGGGTTCCATCACACTCTGTGCCGAACGTGACAGCGATCAGATTATTATCCGCTGCAAAGATAACGGATGCGGTATTCCGGATGACATCATGGACACGATTTTTGAACCTTTTGTCACCCACAAGGAAGGCGGCACCGGACTGGGGCTTTCTCTTTCCAAACGGATCGTAGAAGCGCACGGAGGAACGATTACCGCCGAGTCATCCAAAGAAAACGGAACTGTATTTACCGTCTTCCTTCCCATCTGAATTCATTCTTTTTTCTGCGATACAGAATCACAGCGAGGAGAAAACCACAGACAAGGCCGCCTATATGGGCGGTATTGTCTACCCCGCTGCTCGTAAATCCGAAATAGAAGCTCAGTGCAACCATGAACAGCATTCCTCTGCTTGAAAGTCTTCCCAGTCTTCCTCTGTTTGCGATGACCACATAGACAAGAGCTCCCATCAGCCCGTATATTGCGCCCGATGCTCCTGCGGAAACTGCAAACTGTCCATGCATCTGATCCCAGAAAAGGGAAAAAATATTTCCGCCTATGCCGCTGACAAAATAGATGATGAGAAACCGGATTTTACCAGTCTCCAACTCCAGATTCCAGCCCAGTGCGCCGAGCAGAACCATGTTGTTGACAAGATGTTCAATTCCAAAATGGAGGAAGATACAGGTCACAAGCCTGTAATATTCATGTCCTTCTGTAACATATGGTCCGTACATGGCTCCATGTTCCAGCATATACATGGTATCTTCTGTGTTTCCAAATATTGTCATAATCAGGAAAACCACCACATTTACAATAATCAAACTGACAGTGCATACTGCCTCCGGCATCTTTCTCACAGGAACTCTCCTTTTCTTTTATAATTTTCTCTAATTATAAATGAGTCGTTCCATCCTGTCCATCTGTTTCTGTAATCAGATCTTCCCATTCTCCCCATATTCCGGTTTTAAAGCGGGTTACCACCTTTTTCAGCGGTCCGTATCTTGCATATTCCTCTCTGAGCGGAACGACAGAATTCCCTGTATTCCCTACCGGGTAAAAATTCTCCATATCTTCCTGATCCGGCGAGAAAATGATATTTTCCGTAAAACTGTCCCTAGAGTTTTCCCCCTTGCGGATCTCACTTGTTCTCTCTTCTTTTTTCTCCATTTCTGCCTTTCTTTGATTCATCTCCTCCTTGTAATCATCAAGAATCGTTTTCAGCTCATACTGCTCCTGAAGGCTCTCTTTATGTAGGCGATAAGCAAGAAAGATTCCTTCCGTATCCCGGTAATCCAGCCGTTTTACGAAGAATTCCGTAAGTTTGTGGAAAGATTCACAGAGCGGCATATATCTCACCGGAAGATAACAGAACCTGTACTTTCCTCCTTTTTCGAAGATCAGTTCCGGGGAAATCAGAATATTATCCGGGTTCAGCATATAATTTTTTATGGTATCGATAACCGAAAGGACAGCCTCTGTCACTTCCAGTATCACTTCCCGGTTTATATCTTTTGTTTCATACTGTTTCTCCAGAGATATCCAGCCGTCTGTCCGGAAGGTATATCTGCTGCCTCCGTCAATTCCTGTCCCCGACACTTTCAGAAGATCTCCGATCTCATTATTTTTCAGCATTTTCATCTGATAGTCTTCCCGGTAAGGAAGATCTGTGTCAATACGAATGGCCTGATCGTCCAGGTCTTTCTCATAGGTTATATTCATCTTTAATTCAGCCATCTTATCCGCTCCTCCGGTTTTACAATCTTTGAACACTGCCGGATCTCCAGTTTCATTCCTTTTCTCTGTGCCGACACACTTACGGTAATCTGATCTTCATCTTCCGTTGTGTTTACCTCAACATCGGTCATATAGATCAGTTTTCCCTTTATCCGCTCCATGAAAAATCCGTCCAGGTCATACTCTGCCGTTCCCTTTCTTCGTATCATCTGTGCCCCGGCAACTGCTGTCTCTGCCGCTGCCCCGTTCAGTACCGCCTTGTCATGAAAATAAAAGACCGTGTTTATGATGATAACAAAGATCAGGAAAAACAGCGGTATGATATAGGCCATCTCAATTACGGTACTCCCTTTCACCCTTCTAATATCCGCCAAGAAACATTCCTCCTATATAAGCGGCGGTCAGAAAAGGGACGAATGGAAATGACGCTTTCCTGTCAAAATGATTACGGAAGAGAAGAACTGCGGAAAACACAGCCGCAAGGAGAAATGCAGCAAGCAATACCGAGAGGATCTCCCAGAATCCCAGCATCATTCCCATGATCACAATAAGTAGACTGTCCCCGTAGCCGAACGCTTCTTTCGTTCCCCTGCTCACCGCCAGAAATACAATTCCAACCGCTGCTCCTGATATAAGTATTGCTGCCGGTACATCCCTGCCGCAGAAGAAGCTTCCTACAGCCAGTGGAACTCCTGACAGAAGGAGCAGAAGACTCATTCTCCTTTCCCGGATATCCCTTACCGACAGCACAATCATATACAACGCAAAAGCTGCCTGGCATATCATCCATCTGTGTTCCGTAATAAACTGAAACAGAGCATCTGCAGCTTCCTTTACTTTGAACATCTTGAACACGCTCCTCTCATTCCGACTTCTGACCGCTCAACTGCATGGATCGTCCGCTTCAAACCGCTGCATGTCAGAGAATTGTGATACCTGTTTCCGCTCTCTGTGATATATACTCCTGCGAGGGAAGAACCGAATACACATTTTTCACAGGCATAGTATTTTCCACCATATTCATTTCGCATGAAAGACAGTCCGCTGTATGGGACAAATCGTATTGACAGCTGAAGGTAGGAACACTGATAATCTTCATGGTATACCAGTCCCGTATCTGTAATATAGACGATCTCCGAATCCCCTTCTTTCTCTCCCCGATCCTGATATCCGGTCCACGCGCTCATCCGGAACTCTTCCCGGATCTTCGCAGACGGGTTTCCAAAAAGCGGAAGCGGAATCTTTACCTTGTATTCCACGACAATATTCAGTTCACCGGATGCCGGAGACATATAGGATTTCCAGCATGTAATCGAAGAACTTCCATCCTCCAGTATACTTCTCTCGATCCGCTCTTCTCCGATCATGTCTATGATATCGGATTTTAACTTGATGCTGTTGAGGACCGGAACCGTGGCCGTATCTTCCACCGCACATTTTGCCGCGTTCCACGAGGCATTTTTTATACTCACTTTAATGCTCTGTATCTCGATCAGATAGATCAGGCACAGTGCTGCAAAGAGAAACAGCGGAATTCCCAGTGCCGCTTCAATGGTCACCCCTGCCTGAAAGAAATATTTTCTTCTTGTATTGTTTTTCATTTTCTGTTCTGATATCTCATCCCCGGTGCAGATGCCCTTTTTATACAATTAACAATATAAATACATTTTTGCATCATTCGTCGCAGCTTTTTCCTTTCTACAGTTTCTTCGGGGGTGTTTAAAAAATTAAAGATGACAAAGGGCATCTGCACCGGGGATGATTACTGTTCACTTTTTCCTTCGTTATTCATATCCGAAATACGCCGGGAACTCATACGTGATATTCCCGTATATCTCCACTGTATTTTTCAGTTCCAGTCTGGTAATACACTGATCTGCACGGAAGAAATCCATGCCTCTCACAGCAGAAAGATTCTCCTCCACTCTGTCGATTGTTCTCATCGTTACATTGTCTTTATTTTTCAGAAACAGAAATCCTCTCAGATAGTCTTCATAGGAAATCCCATCTTCCGTGTCTCCTCCGGAAAGGTCTTCCGTCCCTGTACCGAGGGT
The DNA here is from genome assembly GCF_002160525.1 of Lachnoclostridium sp. An169. Lineage (GTDB taxonomy): Bacteria > Bacillota > Clostridia > Lachnospirales > Lachnospiraceae > Mediterraneibacter > Mediterraneibacter cottocaccae. Next base: position 68,965 of record NZ_NFKT01000024.1, on the reverse strand, counting down.
GAACAGCGAGAATAAAGAGACCTGCCAGTTTTCCTTACTTTTCACCAGAGGCGCTTTTCTTCCCGCCAGCAGAGTCCTTATATCCACTACACTCTCCCCTGCCGCCCATGCCAGAAGAATCAGAGGACTGACTGCCTCGGAAAGTTCCGGGTTCAGCAGGATCACGGATATGGTCAGTGCCAGGGCTTTTGCCTCCCCCTGTTTCTGTGTATCCGTCATAAGATAAGCGTAATTAAGTGCCATGCGGATCAGAAATATTTTAAGAAGAACAGCCTCCAGATTCTCTTTGTCCGAAGATTTTCCTTCCAGAATATATTCCACCTCGTATTCGAGAGAAGTATTCCGATTATCATCCTCTTTTGCGGCGCCGCTGCTGTCCATTGCCGCATTTTTAAAGTACTTAAGCACATATTCGTCAAACATCAGCTTTTCTTCAATTCCGTCCATATTCTGACGCATCGGAAAGGATCCCCTCCCTGTCGTCCGGCTCCGGTATGATACCTGCTTTTCCAGGCTGACCGCCCTGCCGGACAGACTCATCTCCCCGGGAAGTACAACGGAGAGAAGTCCTGATTTTTCGATTTCTTCCAGGCAGGTGAAGGGATCTTCCTCCAGTTCTTCCGAATCCCCTCGTATTTCATTGAACTCATCCAGAACGGAGGAGCCCTCTTCTTTCAGCTCTTTTTCCATTTCTTCTGTCTCAATCTCCTGTCTGCTCCACTCTCCCGTCAGTCCGGTAAGATTCTGTATAATCCCGATTCCGTATCTCTGTTCCATATACGCAAGTACCTGCTCGCGAAAACTCTGTCCGTTGTTATCCGTAAGATACTGGATTCCGGTGATTTCATGTTCCGTTCCCGGACTTCCGTAATAGTGCATCCGTCTCAGAATATTATCTTCCTTATATTCCCCTGAGCCATAGGATCCTTCAAGTGCAAACACATGGTAATCTTCCAGAAGGTTTCTCTGATATTCTCCAAATATGGAAAATATCGCTCTGTCTGTTTCCAGACGGCTCATGTTTTTTGACACATGTATCGATGAAATCTGAAGAATTCCCGAGATAAAGGAGACCAGAAGCACAAAAACAATGCTGAGAAAGGCTGTGATCTCTCCTTTTTTCTCCTGAATCTTCATTTCGGTCTTCCTCAGATATTCGCACTTTCCGAGGTTATCTTGTCAAAGATCGTGTTAATCAGGTCAATCAGCTGGTTCTTAAAGATAAGCAGAAGTGCAATGATAATCACCAGTATAAGCACAAGCTCGATCACCGTGATTCCTGAAAGGCTCCGGCGGATCAGCATGTCATCCAGCCAGTTTTTCACAGCCGCCACCCAATTTTCCGCTTTTTTCCACATTGTCCTCATTCTTTTCCTCCCTTACTTCTCAGATCTGAACGGAGAACAGCGCCGGTATAATCACAATGGCAAATACAACCGCAAGCATCATAAACAGCGGGATCATCATCTTTGTTCCGGCCTCTTCTCCCAGTTTCTTTGCTGTATTCTTACGCTCCTCAAATGCTTCCTCTGATTCTTTTCGCAGCAGTTCGGTGATCCCCTTTGAACCTTTTCTGAGATTCTGGGAGAGCATGGTTCCGAACTTCCGGTATACCGTGATTTTACAGCGCACACCGAACTCCTCATAGCATTCTCCCTCCGGGGCACCGCTCTGAATCTGATTCATGGTATGTACCATCTCTTCATAGGCACAGCGCTCTCCTGATTGTTCCTTCTCTTCCTGATAGCTGCCTGCAATGCAGAACCAGGCGCGCCTCACCGTCATCCCTGCTCCGATATACAGATTAAACTTACTGATAATCTGCGGATAATCCCTTTTCATCTGGATAATCCGTTTCTTTTCTTTTTCTTTCCTGTTCTGATTTTCCGAGACACAGAGCATGCACGCCGCACCGAATCCGATCACCAGTACTGCATAAGCTCTGTTATCCTTCTCCATACTCCAGGAGACTTTCCTGCCCTCTACTTCTTCCGGGAGAATCATATACTCTTTTGTCCGGTTCTCTTCATCCGCCTTTTTCAGTTCTTTCTGAAGTTCATTCATCATTTTTTCCGAATTACTGATCTTTTCCGGAAATACTCTTGCATAAAACTCGCAGACTGACTGTTCTTCTTCGTAACTGAGGTTCGCTGTCAGCTTTACCAGTACTCCGTCTTCCGGCGTTTCCTGATTGTACACTTTTCCCTGGCGGTCAATGATTTCATGATTGTCTGTCTCCCATTCCACGCGGATTCCGGTATCCGGTATCTGAGTGAAGAATTCCAGGTCGGTTCTCACCTCTTCCAGACTTTCATTGTCCCCGAGAATCCGTTTATCCAGAGTTGCTCCCGCTTCGTCGAAGAGCTTCCTTACTTCCTCCGGATCGTACATCTCCTCTGACACGGTGATATCTACTGATTGCTCTGTTCCTTCAATCTCCGCTTTCAGCACAGTGCTCCTGTCTCCTTCTCCCTGGCCGTTTCTTCTTAATATCTTCTGTCCCTGTTCATTGGTTTCAACCTCCCTTGCGCTGTCCCACGCATATACACAGACAAAACAGACCGCTGCAGCTGCAGCCACTGCTCCCGCTTTTCTCAATACAGGACTTTTCAAAACCGATCGTACCCGCTCTTTTACTGCTTCCGCTCTTCGTCTTTTCTCTCTATACTTCAATCTGCATCAGTCTCCTCCCGTACATATAAGCCGCCAGGTAAACCGCCAGACATCCGCTCATCACCGCCGCCCCAGGCAGATTTCCATACAGCATGGACAGGAAATCTCCGAATGTCATCTTCATGTACAGAATGATAAAGAAAGGAACTGCACACATGATTTCGAATTCCAGTTTCTTTGCGGCAAGCATCGTCCGGATCTCCCTTTCCGTATCTATCTTTTCTCCGATTATCTTCACCGCGTTCCGGATCAATGCGATACTGTCGCCGCCGCTCTGTCTGGCCGCTGTAAAGACATTGACAAAATCCGTCACATCCTCCTGCCTTACCCGGTCTGCGAACTCTCCGAGGACCTGCCCTGCCGTCCGGTTCATATCCAGCTTATATATCATCAGCGTATATTCCTTCATGATCCGCGCCTCTTCCCCGTACATGGGGGAGAGATCTTTCCTTGTCTCCCGGATTGCATTTTCCACGGAATATCCGGCTTTAAGCGCCGCCGACACCGACTGTATACTGTCCCTGAACTGGATCCGGAAATCCATCTCTTTTCTCTTTGCCCTGTCCTCCAGCCACTCTTTCATATACAGAATCCAGATGGGAAAAAGGATGACGCCCGGAACAAATGATTCATAGAATACATAGAGAATGAGGAGAAACACTACTGTTGTCTTTATAAAGCCGGCTGCATATTCACGTTTTCTTATATCCTGCAGCCAAAAGCTTCCCCTGATTTTCGAGCTCACCGATCTTCATAAGGCTTCCCTTAATTTTTTCATGCTCCACGCCCTCCTCTCTGAATTCATACAGGGGATTGGTAAGGATCCTTCCGTTCTCACAGACTGTCACCTCTGCAATCTGAAGCACCTTTCTCGACCTGTCCCTCAGTCTTCCCAGATGGATAATAATGTCAAGCGCCGACGCAATCTGCCGCTGAATCGCCTGCAGAGGCAGATCAATCCCCATCATCATCATGGTTTCCAGACGGTTCAGCATATCTGACGGATTGTTCGCATGTCCCGTGGACATGGAACCGCTGTGCCCGTTGAGCATTGCAGAAGAGATCATATCCACAGTCTCATCGCCCCGTACTTCTCCCACGATGATCCGGTCCGGTCTCATTCTGAGGGCTGATCTGATAAGATCCCGTATGGTAACCGCTCCTTCTCCCTCCAGATTGGCCGTTCTCGCTTCCAGTTTCACCAGGTTCTCAACTCCCCGGATCTGCAGTTCCGCATTGTCCTCAATAGTGATGATCCTCTCCTCTTTTGGAATAAAGTCCGACAGCGCATTCAGAAATGTGGTCTTTCCCGCCCCGGTTCCCCCGCTTACGAAAATATTGTATTTTGCGCTCACAAGTTTTCCCAGAAATTCCGCGGCCTCCCGGGTAATGCTCCCCATCTTTATGAGCTGCTTCATGGTGACTGCCTCGGATGGAAATTTCCGGATGGTGAGAACCGGACCGTTCACGGCAACCGGTTTGAGAACCACATTCACCCGTGAGCCGTCTTTAAGCCGGGCATCAGCGATGGGTGAAGACTCATTGACATACCGGTTCGTCTCTCCTACAATCTGCTGTATCACGTCCATCAGCCTGTCCTCCGATAGAAATCTCCGTTCGGATTTGAAGAGTCTTCCGCCTTTTTCAAAAAAGATATTTTCCGTCCCGTTCACCATAATCTCCGTTACCGCGTCATCCTCGATCAGCTCCTGCAGGATATCCAGTTTTCGGAACGCATTGAAAAGCTCCCTGCTGATCTGTATCCGTTCACTGAGCGAGATGAATTCCTCTTTTCCTGCCTCTTCCAGTACATTACGTATAATTTCCCGGAGCTCTTCGTCCCCTGTCTCCCGTGACATATCCATCCTGAGCATTATCCGCTCATAAAACTGCTCGGTTCTGATCATCCGGCGCTCTCACTTCTTTCTCCCGTGTTTCTCGTCCTTCCCGCCTTTTTCTTCACTGTTTTCGAGAGGATATCTCCGTATCCGGCGGCCCTGAGATTCTCCTCGTACTGGCTGATCTTCGCTCTTGCCGCTCCCTCTTCCAGATAATGGGTATAAACTCTCCCGCACCTTCGTAGGATGTCGTAAAGACCGCTGATACAGTCTCCCAGATCGAGAATCACCACGTCATAGATGCATTTTTCCAGAATTGTATCAAAAAGCAGCATCCATTCTTCTTTCGTAACTCCCCGCAGGTCGCACTCGTTTTTCATGGGCATGATATAGTCCATGCCACCCGCCTGTCCGGTCATGGCGCTGATTCGGATTCCGGGATCTGTAATCTCCTGTCTGACATAATAGATCAGATCCCCCAGATCGTACTCCGGCCCGTCGGGAAAATAGAACCTGCCTCCTGAATATCCCTCCATGTTCAGATAGAGAACCGACCGCTTAAGAGCAAGCTGCTTTCCAAGGCGTATGGCAAACTTTGTCTTTCCCGCCCGGTGTACCGGAGAGTAGACTCCGATGAGTCCCATAAAGTCCGGAGCATCGCGGATCCGTACCCCGCCTTTTTTCTTCCCGGCCTGTTCTGCGGGCACGCATGTCTGGTATCCCAGTATGATCTTTACGATCTGGTCCGCCGGCTGATAGCGGAAGACAGGCTGCTCCGTCACATTTTCCCCTGGCAGAGAACAGGAACCGGTTGCTGCAGCCTTATCCGGCAAACGCTCCCCTGTCAGAAGGAACTTTTCCGCCGCAGGAATCTCTTCTCTCTGCCCGGCGGGATATTCTTCCCCGATCAGCAGGATTCCGACCGGATTCTCCATGGCAAATGCCTTCAGTCTCTCTATGTTCCGGAAAAGGTAAAACTGGCAGTCCCCCGGGAACTTCTCCCTCAGTGCCTTCAGAAGATTTTCCGTGTATTCTTCCTGTAAATCACAGATCACAAAGTGTCCTGATCCACTTCCAACATCTTTTTTTACTACTGACATAATCTGAGTTTTACTGCGAATTATCAGTATGAACAAAAATGTATGAACGCCGGACCGTAAAACTTCCGGCTCAAGATCCATCAGCCATCCCCCGATATGCCGATGGTTCAGCAGATGATTTCCTGCTGTTGTAAGACGCATTATAAACGGCGGATTTTATTTTGTCCAGACGCAAAATAAAATTCGCCGCTTTTTGTAAAAGATTCACAAAATCTGATAGCAGACAATCCCGTAAAGAAGACAGACCCCCGGAATTCCAAGGCTTCCGGCTGTCAAAAAGGAGACTGCATTCAGACCCACATTAATTGAAGAATCAGCGGGAAGCACACAGGTATTTATCAAAAAAATCAGGGCCATCCCGATCACTGCACGGATGAAAAAATTGATCACTGCAGATGAGATTCTGTTTCCCATACAACCGCTTCCCTTATCTGTATTCTTTTTTATTCTATGACGTGTTCTGCCATTTTATTCCTTTCCGGCAATCACTCCATTCCCCTGTTTCAATACTTTACCTGGGGATACCAGTTTTCTGCCGCATCGTATGCCCGGCTTCTCGCATAGTTCCAGGTGCGAAGCGACTGTTCCGTACTTTTCCCGCGCAGATTTTCAAAATAGTAATACACATCTCCGATCACATCGCCATTGTACTCTTCTGATATCTCTTCGAGTGTATCCAGGTCGATCCGGGCGATTACCGGAGCCGCGTCCTCTGACAGGCTGTAGAGCAGATACCGGATATCTTCCGGGGTCATATTCTCTGTGTTCTCCACATTGTAAGAAGCAATCACCGCATCGATATGAGAGAAGGAAAATACAATGTAACACACCGACACAACCGCCATGATATAGCGGAACAGACGGAATTTCTCCCGGAATATACTGTAGATCACTCCCAGGAAAATCAGCATGAGCATTCCCAGAAACCACAGCACCAGTACTCTTAAGAACGTCAGGTTATACTCTGATACATAGAGCATCATCCGGTATGCCGCAGACACGATCATCACACAGGTACACACGGAAATTATACATAGCAGAATCCGGAGGATCCTGTTATTTTCAAATACCTTCACACATACAAGAACCGCGCCGAAATTGATAATGCTGACGAACAGAAGCTGCCAGAATCCTTCATGTGCATATTCGGAATACGTCATACCGTCCGGAAGAGCGTCCCCTACTCTGAGAAAAAGGAAAAGGATCTGAACTGCAGAGTAGAGTACATAGATAAACGCAAGCACGGAGGCAAATGTTATTCCTGTTACGGCATTTACATTCTTCCTGTTTTTCTTTTCCTCCAGAGGAAGATCTTTTTTATACAGTCCGGAGAAAAATGCATATATTGAAATCATCCCCAGGAAAAAAGTAAACAGAATTCCCAGAAGATTTTCCACATCGATATATTCAAAAATAAATCTCATATCAACGAGCCTGAAAATGTTGATAAACATCTGAGAAAACACTCTGTCCGACATAAGAAGCAGCGGAAAAACAATAAGCATAAAGAGAAAAGCGATAAATATTCCAAGAATTACAGGACCCAGATTTTTATATTTTTTCCTCTTTTTCTCCTGCTTTTCTTCTGCTGCTTTTCTGTGTTTCCTGATTTTTCCCCAGTCTGAAAAAGGAGAAGGAACCTCGGATATCCACGCTCCGATGAACCGGAAAAAGTTTTTCACATAAAGCGTAAATCCCCAGAAGTTATCCTCATAGATCTGGTGAACCATCACTGCCATCAGCAGGAGAAGAATCCCTGCCATATTAAAAAAGTGAAAAAACGTATTTGCAGTCAGGCATGTAGACACTCCCAGAAGAAGAATCCCCGCGAAGTAAAAAACAGAATCCCTCTTCAGACGGATGCCCGCCCGGTTCAGGAACGCCGCCGCAAACAGAATCGACACAAGAACCATAACCGGAAATGCCGCGCCGGAAAGATTTTTATAGAGACAGCCGGTAAAAAGCAGTCCGTATATACAACTCATTGCCAGATACCATCTGCTGTCCTGCTTCATTTTCAGAGTTAAAGAATTATCCATTCCCATCATCCTCCACATATTCAAGGATATCGCCGGGCTGGCACTCCAGAACTCTGCATATGGCATCCAGTGTTGTAAACCGGACCGCCTTTGCCTTGTTGTTCTTTAATATAGAAAGATTTGCCATGGTGATATCCACTTTATTTGCAAGTTCTGTTACACTCATTTTTCGTTTTGCCATCATTACATCCAGATTCACTATAATTGCCATCTCGTTCTCCTCCTATATCGTCAGGTCGTTTTCTTCTTTAAAGCGGACGGCCTCCGCAAACACAAGACTCAGCACATGGCTGAAAAGTCCCGCGATAAAGAAGGTAAGTACGATGATAAATGTAGCCGGAGTCGGCAAAAAGAAGATCTTGATAAGGAAAAGCACACAGATGCAGAAACTTACCCTTCCCATAATCTTCAGGCTCTTTATATTGTTATCCACAAAACAGTCTTTTTTCACAACTGTTTTCATCACTTTTCTGAGCTCATATACGATCAGAAGACCGCATATTCCGGATAGTCCTAAAATGATCAGCATTCCCCAGTAGTTTTCCCTTATGCTCTGTGAGAAATATTTTCCCGCAAGATTTAGAGTCAGCGGCAGGGTAATCACTACGAGTAAGCCCGTGAAAAACATAAAGTCCAGAAAATATTTTGTAAATGGTATCAGTCTGCTCTGTTTCATAATTTTGTCTCCTTTTCCTTTTCTTCTCAGATCCTGACTGCATTATATGCTCACATCATATCATTTGTCAATATAATTTTATTGTTTTTCAATAAATTTATTCTCTTTCTCAATAATTGCTTATTATATTTCAATAATTACTTATCATATTTCAATAAAAAAGAGGCTCAGCCGCTTCATCTTACTGAAACAGCCAAACCTCTTATTTCTTTCCGGAGCCGGCGGATTATTCCGTCTCCGCTTTCTCCTCTTCTCCATCTTCGGAGATCTCAATCTGTTCTCCGTCGATTTCCGCGGAAGCCTTTCTCACTTTTGCAACACTGGCTACCTTTTCATTTTCAGGAAGATTAATCAGTTTTACTCCTGATGTGATTCTTCCGTATACCGAGATATCAGAACATTTCATGCGGATAATAATTCCTTCGGTATTGATAATCATAATTTCACTGTCCTGATCCACAGCTTTCATTCCCACCACATTGCCGGTCTTCTCAGTGATCTTGTAACACTTCACACCTTTTCCGCCGCGGTTCTGCGGTGTAAATTCGCTCATTTCCGTGAGCTTGCCCATACCTTTTTCCGATACTACAAGCAGATATTCGCCCTGACTGCTGATCTGCATTCCGACTACAAGATCGCCGTCAGTTAAGTTCATGCCTCTCACACCCATGGAAACTCTGCCTGTCGGACGTACATCCTGCTCATTGAAGCGGATACACTGGCCGTATTTCGTAGCGAGAAGGATATCCTGCTTATTGTCTGTCACCTTCACCTCGATCAGCCTGTCATCTTCTCTGAGAACAATGGCGGCAAGTCCGGTCTTTCTTACATTTGCGTACTCGCCGATCGGCGTCTTCTTGACCAGACCTTTCTCCGTCGCCATGAACAGATATTTTCCGTCCTCATATTCATTGAGCGGAATCATGGCTGTAATCTTTTCATCCGGCATCAGCTGAAGGAGATTGATAATTGCGGTTCCCCTTGCCGTTCTTCCCGCCTCCGGGATCTCGTAGCTCTTCAGCCGGTAAACACGCCCTTTATTCGTAAAGAACATAATGTAATGGTGCGTTGTGGTGACGAACAGCTCGCGGATATAATCATCCTCCAGCGTCTGCATGCCTTTGATACCTTTTCCGCCGCGGTTCTGGCTCTTAAAGGTATCCATGCTCATCCGCTTGATATATCCCAGATTCGTCATGGTAATAACCACGTTTTCTCTCGGTATGAGATCTTCCATGGAAATGTCAAACTCATCATATCCGATCTTGGTCCTTCTGTCATCTCCGTACTTCTCGGAAATCACGAGAATCTCTTTCTTAATTACGCCAAGAAGCAGTTTCCTATCGGCAAGAATTGCCTTCAACTCGCCGATCCGCTTCATCAGCTCGGCGTATTCCGTCTCGATCTTCTCTCTTTCCAGACCGGTCAGAGCACGCAGACGCATGTCTACGATCGCCTGTGCCTGCACATCTGTCAGTCCGAACCGCTCCATCAATTCCGTCTTGGCGATCTGGACTGTGGCGGATCCTCTGATGATCCGGATTACCTCGTCGATATTGTCAAGGGCGATAAGCAGACCCTGTAAAATATGGGCTCTCTCTTCCGCCTTGTTGAGATCGTATTTTGTTCTTCTTGTTACAACCTCTTCCTGATGCTGCAGATAAAAATTAAGCATCTCCAGAAGATTCATAACCTTGGGCTGATTATTTACAAGAGCAAGCATAATCACGCCGAATGTATCCTGAAGCTGGGTATGTTTGTAAAGCTGGTTCAGGATCACATTGGGATTCACATCCCGCCGGAGCTCGATGCAGATTCTCATTCCCTCGCGGCTCGACTGGTCGCTTAAGTCTGTGATTCCGTCGATCTTTTTCTCTTTCACAAGATCCGCGATCTTCTCAATCAGCCTTGCCTTGTTTACCATAAACGGAAGCTCTGTGACAATGATCCTGTTCTTCCCGTTCTGCATGGGTTCGATGTTCGTCACAGCGCGTACCCTGATCTTGCCTCTTCCGGTCCTGTATGCCTCCTCGATCCCTCTTGTTCCGAGGATCTCTGCTCCCGTCGGGAAATCCGGCCCCTTGATGATCTGAAGGATCTCGTCGATGGTCGTCTCTTCTTTATCTTCGATCTGATCGTCAATGATCTGCACAACCGCAGCGATAACTTCTCTCAGGTTGTGGGGCGGAATATTCGTCGCCATACCGACTGCAATACCGGAAGTTCCGTTCACCAGAAGATTGGGAAATCTTGACGGCAGCACGGTCGGCTCTTTCTCTGTCTCATCAAAGTTCGGTACAAAATCAACGGTATCCTTATTGATGTCCGCTGTCATCTCCATGGAAATTCTGCTCAGACGCGCCTCCGTGTACCTCATCGCGGCAGCGCCGTCTCCGTCCACGGAACCAAAGTTTCCGTGTCCGTCAACAAGGGGGTATCTGGTAGACCAGTCCTGCGCCAGATTTACCAGGGCTCCGTAGATGGAACTGTCTCCGTGGGGATGATATTTACCCATTGTATCACCGACAATACGCGCACACTTACGATGCGGCTTGTCCGGTCCGTTATTCAGTTCGATCATCGAATAGAGAATTCTTCTCTGCACGGGTTTGAGTCCGTCTCTTACATCAGGAAGCGCCCGGGCTGCGATTACGCTCATGGCATAATCGATATAGGAAGTCTCCATCGTCTTCTTCAGGTCGACCTCGTGGACTTTATCAAAAATATTATCTTCCATGTCTTATCTCCTTAATAAAAAATTATCAGATGTCCAGGTTTCTGACATACTTCGCGTTCTCTTCGATAAATTCCCTTCGGGGTTCGACTTTATCGCCCATCAGCGTAGTGAAAGTAAGGTCGAGTTCGGAAGAAGTCTCCTCGTCCATGGTCACCTTCAGAAGAATCCTGTGTTCCGGATCCATGGTGGTCTCCCAGAGCTGCTCCGCATCCATCTCTCCCAGACCTTTGTAGCGCTGGATCTTGTTGTTGCTGTCTCTTCCCACTTCGTTGATGATGCTCGCAAGCTCCTCATCGCTGTATGCATACCAGACTTTTTTGTTCTTTTCCAGCTTATAGAGAGGCGGCTGTGCCAGATATACATACCCCTCTTTGATCAGATCCGGCATAAAACGATAGAGGAATGTCAATAATAACGTACTGATATGGGCGCCGTCCACATCGGCATCTGTCATGATAATAATCTTGTGGTATCTCAGTTTTGTGATATCAAAATCATCGTGGATTCCGGTTCCGAATGCCGTAATCATCGCCTTGATCTCCGCATTGGAATAGATCCTGTCAAGCCTTGCCTTCTCCACATTGAGGATCTTTCCTCTCAGCGGAAGGATCGCCTGGGTGGCACGGTCACGCGCTGTTTTCGCGGAACCGCCGGCGGAATCTCCCTCTACGATGTAGATCTCACAGTTTGCCGGATCCTTGTCGGAACAGTCGGCAAGCTTTCCGGGCAGGGACATACCTTCCAGAGCGGATTTTCTTCTTGTCAGATCCCGGGCTTTTCTCGCAGCCTCTCTTGCGCGCTGCGCCATAACGGACTTCTCAACAGTCAGTTTTGCCACGTTCGGGTTCTGCTCCAGGAAGATCTCAAGCTGGGTGCTCACAATATTATTGACCGCACCTCTTGCCTCACTGTTTCCGAGCTTCTGTTTCGTCTGTCCCTCAAACTGGGGATCCTCGATCTTGACGCTGATGATAGCGGTCAGACCTTCCCTGATATCTTCCCCGGTAAGATTTGCTTCACTGTCTTTTAAAAGTTTATTCTTTCTTGCATAATCATTAAATGTCTTTGTCAGCGCACTTCTGAATCCCTCCACATGGGTTCCGCCCTCAGGAGTTGTAATATTGTTTACAAATCCGTATGTGTTGTCCGTGTAGGAATCATTGTGCTGCATGGCAACTTCCACATACACGCCGTCCTTTGTTCCCTCGCAGTAAATAATCTGGTCATAGAGAGGCGTTTTGCTCTTATTCAGATAGGACACGAACTCCTTGATGCCTCCCTCATAGTGGAAGGTGTGCTCGTGAAGCTCTTCCCCTCTCCAGTCCCGAAGAACAATGCGGAGTCCTCTTGTCAGAAATGCCATCTCACGAAAACGCTGTTTGAGCGTATCATAGTCAAAAACAGTATCCTCAAAGATCTCCTTGTCCGGAAGAAACGTAACCTTTGTCCCCGTTCTGTCCGGTTCACATTCACCGATCACTTTCAGTTTATATGCGACTTTTCCCCGCTCATAGCGCTGTTTGTAGATCTGTCCCTCGTGGTAGATCTCCACCTCAAGCCACTCGGAAAGCGCGTTTACAACAGATGCACCTACGCCGTGAAGGCCTCCGGATACCTTATATCCCCCGCCGCCGAATTTTCCGCCGGCATGAAGGACGGTAAACACCACCTCAACAGCCGGGAGACCTGCCTTATGGTTAATTCCCACAGGGATTCCGCGGCCGTTGTCGCTGACTGTCACCGAGTTGTCTTTATTGATGTCCACCTGAATCTCGTCACAGTAACCTGCCAGAGCCTCATCCACCGAATTGTCCACGATCTCGTATACCAGATGGTGAAGACCTCTCACGGAAGTGCTGCCGATATACATCCCCGGTCTTTTCCTCACAGCCTCCAGGCCTTCCAGTATCTGGATCTGATCCGCCCCATATTCAGCGTCAAATTCTGTTCCTGATGCACCCATTTAATAACCTCCTAATTTGCTTTTACTGCCTGCCCGTTCCTGATATGAAAAATCTTGTTTATGGAAAACCGGTGATTCACGAATTCATCAAGTCCGGTACAGGTAATTATCGTCTGTATGTCATGTATACTGTCTAACAGATAGTTTTGCCTGTGTTTGTCCAGTTCAGACAACACATCGTCAAGCAAAAGTATCGGTGTATCTCCGATCAGCCGTTTTACGTGCTCGATCTCCGAGAGCTTCAGAGAAAGAGCAGCTGTCCTCTGCTGTCCCTGGGAACCGAATTTGCGGATGTCCAGTCCCCCCTCCGTCATGAAACATATGTCGTCCCTGTGAGGTCCCACAGACGTACTTTTCAGACGGATATCCCGCTCTCTGTTCTTCTTAAGAGCCTGCTCCAGCGTAAGGTTTCCTATGCTCTCCTCGTAGGTCAGCATGATTTTTTCCTTTCCGCCGGTCAGTTTATAATGTATTTCAGAAATTATTTCATTTACTTCAGAAATAAACTCTCTTCTTCTCTCCAGCACTTTTGTCCCGTATGCCACCAGCTGCATATCCCATATATCCAGCGTCTCCATGAGATGTGCCTGTCCGTATATATCTTTTAACAGGGAATTTCTCTGATTAATGATACGATTATAATTTGACAGATTGCTGAGATATATTTTATCGAGCTGTGAAAGTTCCAGATCAATAAACCGTCTCCTGCCTGCCGGTCCCTCCTTGATGATATTTAAGTCCTCCGGAGAGAAGAACACAAAGTGGACAATGCCGAACAGTTCACTGGCCCTGCGTATCGGTATCCTGTCGATTGCGATACCTTTCGGGCTGTTCTTCTTGAGATGCATATCGATCTGAAAACAGCTTCCCTTTTTCTCTACAACTGTCTCCAGATGGGATTCATCGTGTCCAAACTGAATGATGTCTCTGTCTTTCGTTCCCCGATGTGATTTGGTAGTTCCTGACAGATACAGCGCCTCAAGAATATTCGTCTTTCCCTGGGCATTGTCCCCATACAGAATATTTGTCTTCGGATCGAATTTCAAATCTAAAAAATCATAATTTCTGTAGTTTTTCAGCTTTAAAGATTTGATTACCATAATCTACCCATCGTAATTATTCTACACTTTTTCCTGTTATTTTTCAATTTTAATTTCCCTGCCCGCATATGCCGCAACATCGCCGTCATAGAGCTTCCTTCCACGGCGGGTGTCCGTCTCCCCGTTGACAGTCACTTCACCGTTCTGTATGACTTCCTTCGCTTCGGCGCCGTTCTCCACCAGCCCCGCCGCTTTTAAAACCTGTCCGAGCCGGATGAAATCTTCTCCGGCTCTCAGTCTGAATTTATCCATTACCCTCATACTCCTTCTTATACTGCCGCGTTAAAGTTAACCGGAAGAATCAGATAGATATAGCTCTGTACCTCGTCCTTGATAAAGCACGGTGCCTTTGCATTCATGAAGTACAGGTCTACCTCTTCGTCATCAATGACGCGGAGCGCATCGATTAAGAATTTGGGGTTGAATCCAATCAGCAGATCCTTTCCCTCTTTCGTACACAGGATCACTTCGTCCATGGATCCCACCTGGGATTTGATCTTCAGTTCCATGGACTCGTCCCGGATATCGATGATGATGGGCTTCTTGTCTCCCTCCTTGATGAGAAGGGTAGCACGGTCGATACACTCAAGGAGTTCTCTCTTGTTAATCCTTACCTTTGTCTCGTAGTCGCTGGAAAGCATCTGGTCAATCTTGAAATACTCCCCTTCAATCAGACGGGATACGACTACCGTGCGGTCAAATTCGAATACAATATGGTTCCTGGTAAACGAAATGTCCACGTCTGCCTCTGCCTCGCCTCCGATGATCTTGCTGATCTCCTGCAGAGTCTTTCCCGGGACGATCACCTTCTTCGGAGAATAGGAATCCTTCAGTTCGATCTTCCGGATGGAGATTCTGTGTCCGTCCAGGGATACCACCTTCAGGACATTGTCCTCAATCTCGAAAAGCTCTCCGGTCATCATCTTGTTTGTGTCATTATCAGCGATTGAAAAAATCGTCTGACGAATTACTTCCTTGAGCGTAAACTCCGAAACGGTAATAAAATCATCCTTCTCGACAGCCGGAAGATAGGAGAAATCTTCTCCTGACTGTGCTGCAATATTAAACTTCGCTTTCTCGCAGGTAATGAGTGCCTGGCTGTCATCCTGTGTCTCGATCACAACTTCACTGTCCGGAAGCTTTCTTACAATCTCTGAAAAAATTCTTGCATTCAGGGCAATGATGCCTCTTTCAATAATCTCACCGTCAATGGAAGTCTCTATTCCAAGCTCCATGTCATTGGCAGTCAGTTTGACGACGTCTGTGGACGCGTCAATCAGAATACATTCGAGGATCGGCATTGTTGTTTTTGATGGAACAGCCTTTGATACAATACTTACTCCTTTGACAAGATTGGATTTGGTACAAACAATTTTCATTTGCGGTAACTCCTTTCGCTGTGTGGAAAAATTTTCGCGCGTGCGCTTTTATGTATTTTGGTATGAATCGATTCCGCCTTCGCCGCCTTAGGGGATGTGAATATGTTAATATCTGCCTCAAACCCTTGAAAAACAAGGCTTTGTCCGCTTTGATAACTCTGTAGGTTTCGATTGAAATCGATGTAGAATCTGTGGGAATAATTCAGGGTGCAAAAATCCGTCCTGACGTTATTCCCAGCTTCTTCACATCATTATTCCCAGTTTATTTACAGAGTTATCCACATCGGCTGTTCCGAAGGTTATACAGGGTTAATTTTCTTCTTTATGATATTCACAGTATTGTTAAGGGCCTCGTCTGTCTTAAGGTCCTTCTCAATTTTCTTGACTCCGTGGCTGATGGACGCATGGTCCTTCCCGCCCAGAAGGGCGCCGATGGATTTCAGCGCTGTGTCGGTCATCTCCCGGCACAGATACATGACGATCTGGCGCGGAAGAACGATCTCGGAGTTCCTTTTCTTCCCTTTCAGTTCAGAGACAGGGATGTTAAAGTGTTCCGAGACAACTTCCAGAATCAGTTCCGGAGTGATCACCCGGTTGTTGTCCGGGGAGATCATATCCTTGAGAGCTTCCGCAGCAAGCGGAATATCGATAGGTTTGTTCTCAAGGTTGGAGAGGGCGATCAGCTTGTTAAGCGACCCTTCCAGCTCACGGATATTTGACTTGATATTATTGGCAATGTACTGCATGACTTCATCCGGAATGTGATAACGCTCCAGTCCGTCAAGTTCTTCTTTCTTCCTGAGGATCGCCATCCTCGTCTCATAGTCCGGGGAGGAGATATCCGCGATCAGTCCCCACTCGAAACGGGTACGGAGTCTGGCCTCAAGAGTTTCAATATCTTTCGGCGGCTTATCACTGGAGATGATGATCTGTTTTCCGGATACATGAAGGTGGTTAAATGTGTGGAAAAATTCTTCCTGGGTACTTTCCTTACCGATGATAAACTGGATATCATCGATGAGAAGCACATCGTTGTTTCTGTATTTTTCACGGAAAGTGGTCATTGCCAGCTCATTTCCGTTTTTACCGACTTTCAGGGCATCGATCAGCTCGTTGGTAAAAGTCTCACTTGTGACATAGAGAACTTTCTTTGAGGGATCGTTCTCCAGAATATAGTGGGCGATGGAATGCATCAGGTGGGTTTTCCCAAGACCTACGCCTCCATATATAAAGAGAGGATTGTAGATCTCGCCCGGAGATTCCGCCACCGCGAGAGAAGCAGCATGTGCGAAATTATTGTTGCTTCCCACGACAAAAGTATCAAATGTATATTTGGGATTAAGGTTTGCATTTTCATAAAGGGCATTGACCTTGTTTTTCTTAATAATATTCTCCTTCTTTTCCTGAAGGACGGTCTGGTTGTCCGTGACAAACGCGACCTCATATTCGATCCCGGTTACTTCTGCAATGCAGACTTTGAATGGGAGCAGATATTTTTCTTCAATATGTTCAAGGCTTGCCCTTAATTTTACAAGAATATAAACCGTGTTGTCTTTTACTTCATACACAGTCAGAGGCGCTATCCATGTATTATAGGAAATATTGGATGAGCAGTACTCAAGTTTCATCTTATTCAGTATCTGATCCCAGTTCTGTTCTACAATGTTCATCAAAAGTAACTCCTAATCAATATAATAGAGAGATATGAAGGCAAAATCTCTCTACTACATTTTACATCAAAATGTTGGCATAAGCAACGAAAAATCCGTGTTCATAACTTTATTAACATCTTTAAACCGCTCCCCGGGTAGTTTTCCAGATAAAATTTATTTTTTTCAACACGTTATTTTGTATTTATCCAATAGTTATCCACAAGTTATCAACAAATGTGGAAAACTTGTGGATAACTATTGGATATTTATGGGATATCTGCAAAGTTTTCCACACAGGCATGGTGAAAAATGGAGGACAAAATGAAAAACAGCGAAAAAACGCTGATTTTGCTTGACTTACAGCCATTTTTTAACTATAATTAAGAGCAGTGTCTTTTGGGAGAAAAAGATACGGGAGAATGATAATTATTGTGAATACTTTAATAAGTATAACAGAAAAGGGAGGTGTATGAGGAATGAAGATGACATTTCAGCCGAAGAAAAGATCCAGATCAAAAGTTCATGGATTCAGAGCAAGAATGAGCACACCGGGCGGAAGAAAAGTTTTAGCTGCCAGAAGAGCAAAAGGGAGAAAACAGTTATCAGCTTAGGCCGCAGATATGTGGCCTTTTCTTCTATTTATTATTAGTTAATATTGAAGAGGTATTGATGAAATTTTCCGAATCTTTAAAGAAAAATAAAGATTTTCAGATTGTTTACAGAAAGGGGAAATCCGTGGCCAACAGTTACCTTGTTATGTATATTCTTCCGAATAATACAGACAGGAACCGCCTCGGAATCTCCGTCAGCAAGAAAGTAGGAAACAGTGTTGTGAGGCACCGTCTCACAAGACTGATCAGAGAGAGCTACAGACTGTCAGAAGTTCATTTCCGAAGTGGGTATGATATTATTGTTATAGCAAGAAAGAGCGCAGGAGAAAAAGGGTATCATGAGATTGAAAGTGCGCTGATCCATCTCGGAAAACTTCATAATATATACGTCCCTTAGGACGACAATAAATCTACAGAAGGAAGTGGCGCGGATGAAACGGATCCTCATAGGCATGATCCGGTTTTACAGAAAATATTTATCCGGTCTGAAAGGGTACAGCACCTGTAAGTATTATCCGACGTGTTCTCAGTACGGTCTTGAGGCGATTGAGAAATACGGGGCTTTAAAGGGCGGCGCAATGGCGCTCTGGCGGATCCTGCGCTGCAATCCATTTTCAAAAGGCGGATATGATCCGGTACCTTAAGGAGGATAAGTAATGGAAGTTTATGGACTTTTAGCCTCGGGCTATGGGGACTGGCCGATCATCGGGCAGATTGCATGGCTGCTTGGTCAGATCATGAACGGTATCTACAATGTAATGAGTGCGATCGGTATCGAGAATATCGGTATCTGTATTATCATCTTTACGGTGATTGTTTATTCACTGATGATACCGCTTACCATCAAGCAGCAGAAATATTCCAAGATGTCGGCGGTAATGCAGCCTGAAATTCAGAAAATCCAGAAAAAGTATGAAGGAAAGAAAGACCAGGCGTCCATGCTCAAGCAGCAGGATGAGATGAAGATGGTCTATGAGAAGTACGGCACGTCAATGTCGGGCGGATGTCTTCCGCTTCTGATCCAGATGCCGATTCTCTTTGCACTGTACCCGGTTGTTTACAATATTCCGAGATATGTGTCCGGTGTGAGAAAAGTTTACGAGCCGGTTGTGGAAGCGATTATGGCGACAGACGGATGGCAGTCCATCATGGAGACCATCGGTTCTGCAAGTCCGGTTCTGATGAATCCGGATTCCTATGATTACAGCAAGGCAAGCACGATCGTAAATGTACTGTACAAGTTCCAGGATGCAACCTGGGGACAGCTGATCGATCAGATCCCGTCCATTTCCGATATTGCCCATTCAACGATGGACCAGGTTACACACCTGAACAGTTTTATCGGTATCAACATCGGTGAGGCGCCGATCACTCTGCTGACGAATGCATTCCACAATAGATCTTTCACGGGAATCATTCTGGCGGTTATCATTCCGATCCTGGCAGGTCTCACACAGTTTATCAGTGTAAAACTTACATCGGCGCAGCAGCCGTCCACGGGAAACAGCCAGGACAACCCGATGGCAGCGTCCATGAAGACAATGACATATACGATGCCGCTGTTCTCCGTATTTATCGGATTTACAATGCCGGCAGGTATGGGACTTTACTGGGCTGCCAGTGCTGTGGTAAGATGTGTGCAGCAGCTCGCAATCAATAAATATCTCAGCAAGAAATCTGTGGAAGATATTATTAAGGAAAATCAGAAGAAGGCTCAGAAAAAGCGCGAGAAGAAAGGTACCTCTGCGAAGGAGATCAACCGCATGGCGCTGACGAGCACAAGGAATGTAGGAAATACTTCCAGACAGCAGACAGGACTTACGGATGCTGAAAAAGAAGAGAAGTTAAGACAGACCCAGCAAAGAGCGATGAACGCGAAACCGGGAAGCCTTACGGCAAAGGCAAATCTGGTAAGCAGATATAACAGCGGTCTTGCTACAGAGACACCTGCTGATGAGAGCAGCAGTGAAGACAAGAAAGAGACTAAGAACAAGAGTAAACGGAAAAAATAGTCGTCTGTCCGCAGCAGACGCCTGAAGGCAGGGCGTCTGAGCAGGAGAAAGGAAGGAATCGGGATGAAAGGAAGTATCAGGGTATCAGCAAAGACAGTTGACGATGCAATCACAGAAGCATTGATTCAGTTGGGCGTTACAAGCGACAGACTTGAATATGACGTAATTGAAAAAGGAAGCCCGGGATTTCTGGGAATCGGCATGAAACAGGCGGTAATCGAAGCCTGGAAAAAGGAAGAGCCCGAACCGGAAGAAGATATCTTCTCAATGGATTTCTTAAAGGAAGAAAAAGAAGAAAAGGACGAAAAGCCTGTTCAGATGAAGGAAGAGAAAGAGGAGCAGGAGACAAAGGACGAAGCTGAGAAAGAGACAGAAGTAAGGAAAAAAGAGAAAAAAGAAATAAAAAGAGAACCAAAGAAAGATAAAAAGAAAGAAAAGAAAAAGGAAGCACCCCAGCCGCAGGAAGTACAGACAGAAGGAAAAAGGGAAGAAATCGAGCTTGCAAAAGTGGAGGATGAGACGATCCAGGCAGTTGAGAAATTCATCAGGGATACGCTTACGGCCATGAATATGGAAGTTGAGATTCACTCCGAGATTGACAGCGACGGCGCCCTGTTTATCGACATGAAGGGGGAGCATATGGGGATTCTCATCGGAAAGAGAGGACAGACTCTGGACGCTCTGCAGTATCTTGCAAACCGTGTCGCGAACAAGCACCAGGAAGGCTATGTAAGAGTGAAACTTGATACGGAGAATTACCGTTCGAGAAGAGAAGAGACTTTGAAGCATCTGGCAAAGAATATCGCACACAAGGTGAAGAGAACGAGAAGACCGGTTGCACTTGAGCCCATGAATCCGTATGAGCGGAGAATCATCCATTCCGCGCTGCAGTCGGATCCGTATGTGACGACCCACAGCGAGGGAGAAGAACCTTACAGAAAAGTTGTAGTTACTCTGAAGAGATAGTTTTTCAGATTTTGTTCTGAAGCGAAAGGACGTTTTACGCTTCACGAGACTTTCGTGAAGACGGCAAAACGTCCTTTTGTGCGTGAAGGAGGTTGATATATCATGGAGAGAGAGACGATCGCGGCGATATCGACAGGAATGACGAACTCCGGGATCGGGATCGTGAGGATCAGCGGCGAGGAGGCTTTTCCGGCAGCGGACAGGATATTCAGAGGCAGGGAAAAAGTCTCGGATGTAAAAAGCCACACGATTCATTACGGGCATATTTACGATGGAGAGGAAGAGATTGACCAGGTACTTGTCATGGCAATGAGGGCTCCCCACACGTATACGGGGGAGGACACGATTGAGATCAACTGCCACGGCGGTACATTTGTGGTGCGCAGAGTTCTTGAGACTGTGCTGAAAAACGGAGTGAGGCCGGCAGAGCCGGGGGAGTTTACGAAGAGAGCATTTCTCAATGGCAAGATGGATCTTTCCCAGGCAGAGGCAGTCAGCGATCTGATCACATCCAGAAACGAGTACGCAAGGAAAAGTTCGATCAGCCAGTTGAAGGGCAGCGTAAAAAATAGAATCAACGACATAAGAAATGAAATCATCTATCATACGGCTTTCATAGAGAGTGCGCTGGATGACCCGGAACATATCAGTGTGGACGGATATGGGGATACGTTGAAAACAGCGGCGGAGAAGATTGTTTCTGAACTGGACAGGCTGATTTTATCATCAGATGACGGAAGAATTATGAGGGAAGGGATCCAGACCGTCATACTGGGAAAGCCGAATGCGGGAAAGTCATCCCTCCTGAATGTTCTCATGGGGTATGACCGGGCGATTGTGACAGAGATTGCCGGAACTACAAGGGACGCCCTGGAAGAACAGATTCATCTGAAAGGGCTCAGCCTGAATATTATCGACACGGCGGGCATCAGGCAGACGGAAGATATTGTAGAAAAAATGGGTGTGGATAAGGCGAAGGACTATGCGCGGAATGCGGACCTCGTGATCTACGTTGTAGATGCGTCCGAAGAACTGGATGAGGACGATGATAAGATTCTGGATCTGATCCGGGATAAAAAGGTTATCATACTTTTAAACAAATCCGATCTGAAAACAGTGGTAGATGTGGATAAGATGCGGGAAAGAATCCGGACAGTGTGGATAAATGATAAAAATGCAGACCTTTCAGAGATACCGGTGATCGAGATTTCCGCAAAGGAAGAGCAGGGAATCAGCGAACTGGAGAAGACGGTGGAAAAAATGTTCCTGAAGGGAAGTATCTCGTTTAACGATGAAGTCTATATTACAAATGCAAGGCAGAAAAGTGCCCTGACGGATGCGCGGGAGAGTATGAAAAAAGTAATTGGAAGCATCGAAAACGGTATGCCGGAGGATTTCTATTCGATTGATCTGATGGATGCATATGAAGCGCTTGGAAGAATAACAGGAGATTCAGTAGGAGAAGATTTGATCAATGAAATATTCAGCAAATTCTGTATGGGTAAATAAAGACGAGTATGATATTGCCGTGGTAGGAGCGGGGCATGCCGGATGCGAGGCAGCCCTTGCGGCGGCGCGTCTTGGATTTAAAACAGTTATATTTACAGTGAGTGTGGACAGTATTGCACTGATGCCATGTAATCCCAATATAGGAGGCAGTTCAAAGGGACATCTGGTAAGGGAAGTAGATGCTCTCGGCGGAGAGATGGGGAAGGTCATAGACCGTACATTTATTCAGTCAAAGATGCTTAACAGTTCGAAAGGACCGGCGGTTCACTCACTGAGGGCACAGGCGGACAAGGCGGAGTACAGCAGGGCGATGCGTCAGGTACTGGAAAATCAGGAGAATCTTGATATCCGTCAGATGGAAGTGACGGATATTCTTGCAGAGGACGGAAAAGTTACCGGCGTACAGACCTACTCCGGAGCAGTCTATCACTGCAGGGCTGTTGTTCTTTGCACCGGAACCTATCTGAAAGCAAGATGTATTTACGGAGATGTGAGTACCTATACCGGCCCGAACGGACTGCAGAGCGCCAATTACCTCACGGACAGCCTGAAGGCTCTGGGAGTGAAAATGTACAGATTCAAGACAGGAACTCCTGCCAGGATTGATAAAAAATCTATTGACTTCAGTAAAATGGAAGAGCAGAAGGGTGACGAGAGAGTAGTACCGTTTTCTTTTACCACGGATCCGGAAGACGTACAGATCGAGCAGGCATCCTGCTGGCTCACTTATACAAATGAAAATACGCATGAGATTATCCGCAGAAATCTGGACCGTTCGCCATTGTTTTCCGGGGCGATTGAGGGGACGGGGCCGAGATACTGTCCGTCCATAGAGGATAAGGTTGTAAAGTTTCCGGACAAGAACCGGCATCAGGTCTTTATCGAACCGGAAGGACTTCACACAAACGAAATGTATGTGGGAGGTATGTCAAGTTCTCTTCCGGAAGATGTACAGTATGCAATGTACAGAAGTGTACCGGGACTGGAAAATGCTAAAATAGTTCGCAATGCGTATGCTATAGAATATGACTGTATTGATGCCAGACAGTTGAAAAGCACACTGGAATTCAAGAATATAGAAGGACTGTTCAGTGGAGGACAGTTTAACGGCAGTTCGGGATATGAGGAAGCAGCGGCACAGGGATTGATTGCAGGAATTAATGCGGCGAGAAAACTTCAGGGAAAAGACGGAATTGTCATAGACCGGTCTCAGGGATATATCGGTGTTCTGATTGATGATCTTGTCACAAAGGAGAGTCATGAGCCATACCGTATGATGACTTCAAGAGCAGAGTACAGGCTTCTCTTAAGACAGGATAATGCAGATATCCGTCTGACAAAGATCGGGTATGAAGTGGGGCTGATCAGTGAAGAAAGATATCAGAAGCTTCTTCTGAAGGAGAAGCTCATCGATGAGGAAATTCATCGTGTGGAGCATACGAATATCGGCACATCTCCGGAAGTTCAGCGAGTCCTTGAATCATGGGGGAGCACGCCCCTTTCTTCCGGAACAACACTCGCTGAACTGATCAGAAGACCGGAACTGTCCTATGAAAAACTCCGAGAGATCGATAAGAACAGACCGGAGCTTCCGGAGGATGTTATCGAACAGGTAGATATTAACATAAAGTATGACGGTTATATCAAAAGGCAGATGCGGCAGGTAGAGCAATTCAAAAAGATGGAGAACAAGATTATTCCGGAAGATATCAATTATGACGAGATTCAGAGCCTCAGGATAGAGGCAAAACAGAAACTGAATCAGATACGTCCCCTTTCGATCGGACAGGCTTCCAGAATATCCGGGGTGTCACCGGCAGATATATCCGTACTGCTTGTTTATCTGGGTGGAAAAAAGAGTGTATAAGTCTGTAAAAATGTGAATAAGTGTGGTGAAATAATGGATAATGTGAAAAAAAGTATTTATAATGAAAAAAACTGGCACGGGATTCAACTGACGGAAAAACAGTGCAGTCAGTTTGACAGATATTATGAACTTCTGAATGAATGGAATAAGGTAATGAATCTTACCGCAATAACCGATTATGATGAGGTTGTGCTGAAACACTTTATAGACAGTCTTTCTCTTGTAAGAGTACTGGATCTGTCTTTCGTGCATTCTCTGATCGATGTAGGAACAGGAGCAGGTTTTCCAGGAATCCCGATTAAGATTGCCTTTCCGCATATCAATGTGACTCTGCTGGATTCTCTGAATAAAAGAGTAAAATTCCTCGATACAGTGATCAGTGAACTGAAACTGGATGATATATCAGCGGTGCACGGTAGAGCAGAAGATCTTGCAAAAAAGGCGGAGTACAGAGAAAAGTCTGACTGCTGTGTTTCCAGAGCAGTTGCGAATCTTGCAACTCTGAGTGAATACTGTCTTCCCTTTGTAAGATGCGGCGGAAATTTCGTGTCGTACAAGAGCGGTTCATCCGATGAGGAGATCAGGGAGGCGGAGAAAGCTGTAAAGATTCTGGGAGGTAAGATAGAGAAGATTGATAAGTTTGTCCTGCCCGGAAGTGATATGGGAAGAGCGCTTGTGAAAATATCCAAGAAAGTGAGCACACCTAAGAAATATCCGAGAAAAGCCGGAGTTCCGGGAAAAGAACCGTTGAAGTAAGGTATTATTAAAGCATGTATTAAAGCCTGCATTAAAGCTTGATTTAAAGTTTGTATTAAAGTGTGTATATGAAATAGAAAATAATAAAATATCAACCGATGATTTGACAGATAAAGGAAATTATCTACTTAAATCATCGGTTGTTTTTTTTGACATCAATTATTCACTGTCGGAGAAGAGTATATTTACCTGCTCGATAAATTCTTCCGGTTTTTCAATATGCGGAAACTGCTTTGCATGATCAATCCCCACGATTTCAATCGAAGGAAGATGATTCTGATACTGTCCGGCAGCCAGTGTGTTTTCCGGATTATTTGTTCCTGTGATGATGAATATGCTGTTGTTCAGATTTGGAAGAGAACAGAGCACATTGGCGTTTGTATAACGTGATTTCAGGCATGCATACAGATAACGTGAATGTGTCTTCTCTTTCTGGGATGATTCAACGGCAATGAGAATATCTTTCTCGGTGATTTTATTCTGATCATAGTAGCAGGCTGAAGCAAGGGCTTTTCGCACAGTTTTCTTATTGATCTTTATATTGTAGATAAATGTACCGACAATGGGAGATGATAAGATGTGTTTTATCATCTTTGAACGTTTTGTTGGTACTTTTGCCAGGGTTACAATGTTCTGAGGATTGATCATAATAATCCTGTTGATAATTGTATTATCATTTGAACAAGCCATTAATACAAAAGATGAAGACTCGCCGGAAACAATCACATCCGTTTTATCTCCGATTATGTGTTTTATAAAATCTGTTATGAGCTGCACATACAAATAGTTCGTATATGTAAGAAGCGGTCTGTCGGAGCAGCCGCAGCCGAGCAGATCAATTGTATAAACTGTATACTGCTTTGATAAATCGTTTTCAATTTTATTCCACTCGTATGATGAAGAACAGACATTCAGATCATGAATCAGAAGAAGCGGACTTCCCGTTCCTTTTTTCTTATAGGAAATTCTTCCAAATCTCCAGTCATAGTATTCATTCTTTTCTTCTTCAAGAAGATTATCGGACGTAGAAATGTAATGGATTATTCTGTTGGCAAGATGCATAACCCCAATCGTCGTTCCAGTAAACAGCGCCATGTATCCAAGAAATTTTTTGAAACTCATTCGACTCACCCTCTTTCAGTATTTATTTCTATTATACTACAATCAGTATTTTAAGAAAAGTGAAAATAATGTTTCACGTGAAACATTTTAAAATGAGGTTCTTTGATGGATTATCGGTCGGATGTTCTGTCTCGTATCGCCATGGCGACCGCGCTTCCGCTGCGTTCCACTACGGGTCTTCATGGCAATACGAGACAGAACAGCCTGGAATTCGATATGGATGTCAAAAAATCGATTTTAAAATTTAGTACAAAGGATTTAAAGGGGAAAATAAGAAAAATAAAAAAATTCGAGGAAAGGGAAAACGATGAAAGTGAAATCAATAGGAGACTGAAGTGAAAATAGTAAAGTGACTAGTAAAGTAAATAATAAAGTAAAAATGATAAAGTAAAAGTAATAAAGTAAAAATGGAAAAGTGAAAATAGAAGTTTACAGGAATAGAATGATGTTTCACGTGAAACATTGAAATAAATGGTTTATATTAAAAAATATTATGATGATTTTGAGCTTGAAAAATGGCAGAGAGATAATTGAGGTTTGCAAAAATAATAGTAAATGTTTCACGTGAAACATTAGAAAAATATTTGATATAAATAAAAATACTGTAAAAAGATGTTTCACGTGAAACATTGATATAGATTAATAGAAAGAAAAGTGATATAATGAAAAAGCATCCGAATGAAAGGAGTACGACAATGGGTAGAATAATAGCAATAGCCAACCAAAAGGGAGGCGTTGGTAAGACAACAACGGCAATCAATCTGTCAGCTTCTCTGGCCAGTATGGGACAAAGAGTTCTTGCATTGGATATGGACCCGCAGGGAAATATGACCAGCGGACTCGGCGTTGATAAAGATAATGTAGAAAAAACAGTCTATGATCTTATTATTGGCAATGTTGGCATTGAGAAATGTATTCAGAGCGAAGTGATAGAGAACCTTGACGTACTTCCTTCAAATATTAATTTATCAGCGGCTGAAATTGAACTGATCGGAATAGATAATAAGGAGTTTATTTTAAAGGAAGAGGTCGATAAAGTAAAAGATGAATATGATTTCACTATAATCGACTGTCCGCCTGCCTTGAGTATGCTTACTATAAATGCCATGACAACAGCGGATTCCGTTCTTGTTCCAATTCAGTGTGAATATTATGCACTGGAAGGTTTGAGCCAGCTGATACATACGATTGAACTGGTGCAGGAAAGATTAAATTCTTCACTGGAAATCGAGGGTGTAGTCTTTACCATGTATGACGCCAGAACCAATCTTTCACTGCAGGTAGTCGAAAACGTAAAGGATAACTTAAATCAGAATATATATAAAACTATAATACCGAGAAATATAAGACTGGCGGAAGCACCGAGCTACGGAATGCCAATTAACCTCTATGATCCCAAGTCAACAGGCGCCGAGAGCTATATGCTTTTAGCAGAAGAAGTGATTCATAAAGGAGAAGAGTAATATGGCAGTGAAAAGAAACGGACTTGGAAAAGGGCTTGACAGCCTTATACCGAATAAGGCGGAAAAGACATTAAAAACGAACGAAAAGAAGCCGGAAGTAAACAAAACGGATGAAAAAACAAGCGAGACAGGTGAAATCCTCGTAAAGATAAACCAGGTGGAACCAAACAGGGAACAGCCGAGAAAAGATTTTGATGAAGATTCTCTTATGGAACTGGCTGATTCGATAAAACAGTTTGGAATACTTCAGCCTCTGATTGTGCAGAAAAAGAAAGATTATTATGAAATCATAGCAGGAGAGAGAAGATGGAGGGCTGCAAAACTTGCAGGCGTAAAAGAAGTTCCTGTCATTATTAAGGAGTATACAGATCAGGAAATTGTGGAAATCTCTCTGATTGAGAATATCCAGCGTGAAAATCTCAATCCGATTGAAGAAGCAATGGCATACAAAAGACTTCTGGAAGAGTTTAATCTGAAACAGGACGAAGTGGCAGAAAGAGTATCTAAGAGCAGAACCGCAGTCACAAACTCCATGAGACTTCTGAAACTGAGCAGCCGGGTTCAGCAGATGATCGTTGATGACATGATAAGTACCGGACATGCCAGGGCACTTCTTGCTATCGATGATGAAGAACAGCAGTATCAGCTTGCCAACAGGATATTTGATGAAAAACTCAGCGTAAGAGAGACTGAAAAACTGGTTAAAGCACTGAAAAATCCGAAGAAGGAGATTAAGAAAGAAAAGCCAGAACATACGTTTGTTTACCAGAATATTGAAGAACAGATGAAAAATATAATTGGTACAAAAGTAAGCGTAAATGCAAAGGCAAATGGAAAAGGCAGAATAGAAATCGAATATTATTCCGAAGAAGAGCTGGAAAGAATCTATGATTTAATTATGTCTATCCATACAAATTAGATAAGATTTTGAAACAATAATGGGGAGCAGATTATCTTTCACAGTACAGATGGGAATAATGAAAGATATAAATAAAAGGGAGTGTACAGATAATGAACGGGATATTGGGTAACCTCGGGATAGATCCATTCTATCTTTTTATTGTTGTGTTTGTATTACTGATCGTTCTGATCGTATTAAATATACTTGTTTATCAGAAATACAGTAAACTCCAGAAAAGTTATAACGTGTTTATGAAAGGAAAAAACGCAAAAACTTTGGAGAAAAGCTTCTTTGAAAAATTCAGGGAGCTCGAAGAAATCGGCGATCTTGCAAAAGAAAATGAAGAGAATATCAAAAATATCTACAAGAAAATGGAAGGCCACTACCAGAAAGTGGGAATCGTAAAATATGATGCATTTCATGAAATGGGCGGAAATTTAAGTTTTGCCCTGACAATGCTTGATGAGAATAATAACGGATGGATATTCAATGCGATGCACAGCAGAGAAGGCTGTTATACGTATATCAAGGAAATCGTGAAAGGCGAGAGTTATATTGAACTTGCTGAAGAGGAGAGACAGTGTCTCGAAAAAGCCATCTATCAGGAAGAATATGACATAAAAGATTTAGAAAAATAAGTAAAAGAAATGAGAGGTACAAAAAATGCTTGATATCAAATTTGTAAGAAACAATCCTGATGTAGTAAAACAGAATATTAAGAACAAATTTCAGAATGAAAAACTTCCTCTGGTGGATGAAGTAATTGAACTTGACAAAAGAAACCGTGAAATCAAACAGGAAGTAGAAGCGCTCAGAGCAGAGAAGAACAAAGCTTCCAAACAGATCGGGGCAATGATGGCTCAGAAAAAGCTTGAGGAAGCAGAAGAACTGAAGAAGAAAGTGGCAGAGAGCGGCGGACGTATCGATGCTCTTTCGGAAGAAGAGAAAGAAGTGGAAGAGAAGATCAGAAAGATCATGATGACAATTCCGAATATTATCGATCCTTCTGTTCCGATCGGAAAAGATGACAGTGAAAATGTGGAACTTGAGAGATTCGGCGAGCCGGTAGTACCGGATTTTGAGATTCCGTACCATACGGAAATTATGGAATCGTTCAATGGAATCGATCTGGACAGTGCAAGAAGGGTAGCCGGAAACGGGTTCTATTACCTGATGGGAGATATCGCAAGGCTTCATTCTGCAGTTCTCGCATATGCGAGAGATTTTATGATTAACAGAGGATTCACCTACTGTGTACCGCCTTTTATGATCCGGAGCAATGTTGTTACCGGCGTAATGAGCTTTGCTGAGATGGATGCGATGATGTACAAAATCGAGGGAGAAGACCTGTATCTGATCGGTACAAGCGAACATTCCATGATCGGTAAATTTATCAATACTCTTCTGACGGAGGATGAACTTCCGCAGACTCTTACAAGCTATTCTCCGTGCTTCAGAAAGGAAAAAGGAGCACATGGAATCGAAGAGAGAGGTGTATACAGAATCCACCAGTTTGAAAAACAGGAAATGATCGTAGTATGCAAGCCGGAAGACAGTATGGAGTGGTATGATAAGCTGTGGCAGAATACGGTAGATCTGTTCCGTTCCATGGATATTCCTGTCAGAACACTGGAGTGCTGCTCCGGAGATCTGGCGGATCTGAAAGTAAAATCTGTAGACGTAGAGGCATGGTCTCCGAGACAGAAAAAGTATTTTGAAGTAGGAAGCTGTTCCAACCTGGGCGATGCGCAGGCAAGACGTCTGGGAATCCGTGTGAAAGGAGAGAACGGAAACTATTTCGCTCACACGCTGAATAATACGGTTGTAGCTCCTCCGAGAATGCTGATTGCATTCCTGGAGAATAATCTGCAGGCGGACGGATCTGTGAAGATTCCGGAAGTCCTGCGTCCATACATGGGCGGAAATGCAGTAATCATGCCGAAGAAATAAGAGACCGGACGCTGCAGATCCATGTGATTAAATGAGAAGAGAGTAGGAAAATAATAAAATAAAATGCATCAATATTTGAAAGCAATCGGGTTTGATAATATCAGGACGAGGAAAGACCTGAAAGGAGTTCTGGATGATGTCCGGAACAAATGCACACACTATACGACCATATCCTATAATCAGGAAGAAGATTTCTGCGAATATCAGAAAGAGTACGGGCAGTGTATCGGCATCGCTCTCTGCGGCGAGCTCGATGAATATGAAAACTTTGAGCCCGCATACTATTTCCCCTATTTTAACGGGAGCGGAATCACAACCTTTGCAGACATTGTGGTGGAAAAAAAGATCGACAAAGAGCAGTATGTGGGAATGTGCGAAGATTCCAAAATCGGAATCAGTCTGATCTTCACCCTGCAGAACGGGATTGAGTATATGAAAGAAAAACAGGCGGGATTTGTGTCGGATCTGACAACATCCGTTACATTTTCCGGTCTGTCTCTCTCCGGGACCATTCTTCTGCCTGTTGTGAAAAGCGAGCGCCAGCTCAAGAATGAACGGCAGGCACAGGACAACCGGAAGATGTTGATCAACGCTGCGAGAAACGGCGATCAGGCAGCGATAGAGACACTGACGCTTGATGATATCGACACTTATTCAAAAGTCTCGCGGCGTCTTATTACAGAAGATGTATTTACCATCGTGGACACGTACTTTATGCCCTATGGAGTAGAGTGTGATCTGTACTCGATTATGGGTGAGATCCTGGCTGTGAGAGAGCGGCAAAATACTGCCACAGGAGTAAAGCTGTATCAGATGAAACTGAATGTGAATGAACTGAAATTCGACGTCTGTATCCCTGCGGATTCTCTGATGGGAGAGCCGGAGATCGGACGAAGATTCAAGGGAACGATATGGCTTCAGGGGTATATTAATTTTTAAAAACAGTTGTGAAACAAAGAAAAATATGATATACTAATTGTTGCGTGATTGATAAAAGCGCAATGTTTCTGTAGCTCAGCAGGATAGAGCGTCCGCCTCCTAAGCGGCAGCCCGTTCAAGTCCAAAACTGAATAATTTGGTTGTAGCGGTTGCATAAAACCGTTATAATATATATAAGTTCCTGTAGCTCAGTAGGATAGAGCGATTGCCTCCTAAGGGCGTGTTGGAGCAATCGCCTAACTTGCTTTTTCTAGCTGAGTTTTATAGATAAAATTGAATAATGTCCCAGTACCTCAGTAGGATAGAGGGTCCGCCTCCTAAGCGGAACGTCGCAGGTTCGACTCCTGTCTGGGACGCCAGAAAATCCGCTGTAAGCCTTTATTTTTAAGGGTTTACAGCTTTTTTGTTGCGAACACCCTCTACAAACTATTAAGTAAGTTAGTAGCTTTTTATTTATATAGAAATTCGATTTTTTTTAGGACTGTTTTGGTAGTATGGCTTGCTAACACTTTTTTATTTCTGATGAAAAATCGCTGATTTTCTTTAATTTTGCTAACACTTTTTGAAATTAGCTATTTGATTGATTTTGAAGTGTTTGCTTCAAGAGTTGCTCTTTCATCTCTGGCGACAGGGATTTTAGAAGCTCCAGCAACATCATATCGCTGTCACTGACACTCGTTTTTGTCTCGGGTTTTTCTTCCTCATCATTGAGGGTGGAATAAAATTCTTTATCCATTTTTTGAGCATTGAAACGTCTGTCTTCGTCAATGATTTCAGAATAAACATCTGTCACCATTTCTGCTTCCGCATGACCTGTATCACCCTGTACGGATTTTACATCACCATTTGTCATTTTCAGCTTATATCCCGTACTCAAATGACGCAGGCTGTGAAAAACGACTACTTCAAAATCGTTTTCTTCACACAGCTTTTGAAATCTGTCTCTGACAATACGGCTTTCCACAGGATTTCCATTTTCCAATGCAATGACGAGATTGTAATCGTTATAGGCATTGCCAAGAAATTCTTTCATCTCCTGCTGGTCTTTTTTATACTGCACTAATAGTTTAGCAACAGTCTTAGGCAACCAGACGGTTCTATTACTTGTTTCCGTCTTTGGAGTTTTCAGAACAAGGCGTGTAGTGCAATGCGGTTTCTGTGTAGGAAAAATCTTAATAACATCTTTCTCTTTCAGCTTTTGCATTGCTTCCGCATTTATTCTGGATAATTCCTTGTTGATAATTACTTTTGCGTTGTTGTTGGCAATCGCTTCCTCGTCAATAATCACATCTTCCCATGTAAGACCTGTGATTTCACCGATACGCATAGAGCAGGAAAAGGCTAAGTGCATACACATAACGAGCAAATCATCTTCCGCAGATTTAACAGCTTCTTTGAAAGTATCAATACTCCAAACCTTACGTCTGACCTTTGGAACTTTTGGCAAGGTAGCCAATGACGCAGGATTTCTTTTGTTAGGGTCGAAGTATTCCCAGCGGATAGCTTGATTTAAAGCACAGCGAATAATATCGTGAATTTTCTTGATGTTTGCTGGCTGAACACAACGCCCGCTAGGTTTTCTGTTTGATTGCGGTACTTCTGGGACGCTTAATAAATCATTGTAGTATTTTGATAACTTCTTTGTCGTAATCTCATTGAGCTTCCAATCACCGATATACGGATTGATATAATTTCTAATAGAGCCGACCTTGCTACTAAATGTATTTGGCGACCATTTAGATGTCCCGTAGAGATTAACAAAAATCTTTAAAAAATCTCGGAATGTAATATCCTCATTGACTACCTCTAACTCTTTTTTAGAGTCCTCAATCTGCTGTGCAAACTGTTCTTCTAAGGGAACAATGACATAGCCAAACTTTTCTTGATAATACTCTACAAATGCCTTTCGCTGTTTTGCTTCTTTTCTAGTTCCCAGCGTGTCCCACTTCTGTTTTCTTTCGCCAGTGTTATCCAAATACCAATAGATTACTGAAAAACTCTTTTTTCTTTGTTTTATTGTAGCCATAACTTATCTCTCCTTAATAGTTAAATTTGATTTAACCATTTATCGAAAGAAAGTTTAGACACTCGTATGACTCTACCAGCTCGAACATAACTGAACTGCCCGCTTTTCACCAGAGCATATGTAGCCTTTTTGCTGATATTCAGTTGTTTTGCGATTTCATCTACCGTATAAGTCCTTTTTTCCATTTCGGGAGATTGCGTATTTTTGCTATCATCTATCACAAATAAGACTCCTTTCATTGATAGCAATAAATACTTTCGTCTAACATAATTCATTATATCGTACTATGATTATGTAGGGAATAGTATTTTATTGCTTTGGTAAATTTTTTTACAAGCAGACAGACGGCTCTGGAAAAGCTCCGCTGGTATCTCAACCAATCTCATTCCTATGAGCAAAACCACCTCTGGGACGTATCATTATTCTGTGAATACAGGTCATAGCGGAGCGACTTTTCCAAAGGTCACTCTCGGATCACTGTGTGGGTCGCTCGCTCTCTTTTGGAAAGGTCATGGCGTACAGTCCCCGTGGCTCGCTGTATCACAAACGTATCTGTCTGCTTTATTTAGTTTTCAAAGAACTGCAACGGCTTGTCAGCCTGTAAAAGCCAACAGCAGGACTATTGACTTTTATAGAATGACAAGCGGTGTGGCTGGAAAGGGGAAAACACCACGCCCGCCTGTATGTATTTAGATTACTGCGATTTCAAAATTGAGTATCATGTCCAGAAAGGCTGTCTGTATTCTGTTTTTCAAATCTGCGTCCACTACCATACACACATTTCCGTGTTCATCATAGAGCTTTCGCAAACAGAGCTTTGAGATATATCCGTCGTAGAAGTTCATCACTGTAGCAATGGCTTCTGGGTCGCCCTCTGTCGCTGATACGATAACCTCAAAAGGTAAACGTTCATGTTTCTTCATTTGTGTTCCTCCATGTATTTCCTCAATGTTTCAAGCGTCTTTGTTCTGTGATACTGGACGTTTGAACGAGGGATATTGATAAAATGGCTGATTTCTCCGTCTGCCATATCCATGAAGTAGGACAACAGAATAATATTTCGCTTCTTCTCGGTCAGAGCTTTAAGGGCTTCACTCAACTTGTCATTTTCAATCCATACTTCAATTCCCAGCACGTTAAACACGGTGTAGTCGCTTTCGTACTTATCACACTCGCCAAAGCGTTCCTGCTGATAATCTGGCAAATCAGAAAATGAACACTCACGCTTTTCACGTCGCTTCATATCACGGTAGCCTTTCATCACAGCTCGCTTGATGACTTTCTTTGAAAGGCAATCGAACTGTGCTTCAACGGCTTGTCTGAAAGAAGATGTTTCCACTGTTTCACCTCCTTTCTGTGCAAAGTAGAAATGAACGGAAGTCCATTTCCCCCTTTCCGCACCCCAACTACCCAAGGAGGTGTCCAGCTACCAAGATTTACAAAAAAGAATTTGTAAATCTCGGATATAATAAAAACAGTCTATTAGAATACGAATGTACCAACAGACTGTTTTGCTAACGTAAGTGATATGAATTTTTAACTCATGTTCAGGGCGTGTTGACTGGATAACCATTGTAAGGCGGTTATTCAGTTGTGAATACTGGCGTATTTGCTGATACGCAATCATGACACAACCCCCTTACCCAAAGTTGTCCCGTGAGTGCAAAAGAAAAGGACAGCTCTGGGTATCCAAAACCGTCCTAATCAGATTGAAAGACATGGAAAAAGATATTACCTTAGAACGGTTTTTTTTATTTACCGTCAAGGTAATATTGATATGAATTATTAACGCATGATATATGTATTTTTAACACATTCTAATCATGTGTCATGAAGTATAAACTCATGACAGGTGATTGAAAATGAGGAAAAAGAAAGATACGCACAGCTTTGATTTCCGTCCGCTGGGACTGGCAATCAGAAAAGCGAGAGAGAAAGCTGGGCTTTCCCGTAATGATTTAGGCGATAAGGTCTTTTACGGAGAACGTCATATCGCAGATATTGAGAATATAGGGAAACACCCCAGCTTTCAGCTATTTCATGATTTAGTGACCATGTTCCATATCTCTGTTGACGAATATTTCTATCCGCAGGAGAAAGCAAAAAAATCTACAATCCGCAGGCAGATAGACGTATCGCTCGATGAGCTGACAGATGAAGAACTTAAAATCATTCAAGGAACAATCGACGGTATCATGAAATATAAGGGGACGGGAAGCAAATAGGCTTCTCGTTTTCTTTTTCCTCTTACAAATTATCCTGCCGATCTGCTTTGCAGGAAGCAGGATTTAATGAAAAAAGCCAATAATCTGTAAGAAAATTCTTACAAACTATTGGCTCTGCGTCTTAGCGTCTGGCTCTTTAATAATTTTTACTATTCCACGATTTGTATTGATTAAAGTTTCATGCTTGCATTTTGGACAGAATAAAGGGAAATTTATCAATTCTGTATCTTTTCGCACTTTAACTCGTGTCTTACTATTGCAAATAGGACATAATATCCATGATTGCTTTTCCACGGCAACACCACCTTTTATTTTAACGGAATACAAAATTCACACAAATGTAATGAGATTTTCGAGAAAGCATATCGCTCAATTATCGGTTTCGTATAGTCAACTGGCAAATCGGAAGTTAATGTGTCAATATTCTTCCAAAAATTTGCCACGTCATTTTCTGCGTGTGGAACCTCAAATATAGCGTAATGCCCACTATCAATATTACGAATAGGTAAATCACAATGAATATCCTTGCCAGTGATAATCATTCCCACGTCATATCGCTGTTCGTTTTCTGGCGTTGATAAAGGATTGTCCAAAGCTATACCTAGTATCGTTGTATCATCTTTGAATAAATCATTACTTTTTAAATATTCTTTTAACTTTTCCATTAGTTGCTTGTTTTCTGCACCATACTTACCGGTTCTGCGTATATATGCAATTTTAATATCTTTAAATTCCTCAATAACCAAGTTATTACCTCCCACATTTCAATCGGTATCAAGCTTGATAAAGCAATGGTAAGGGCAATTAAAATGTTTTTCAAGATATTTTTTAAAATGCACCACAACTTTTTTTAAAGGTAAGTTCTTCCTGCTGATCTGCACCGCAGGAAGCAGGAAGAAAACTTAAATTTTCACTTTTTTTGTAATTGTGTAAATATATTCTTCTGGTGTAGGCGTTCTGTTTCCAAAGTATTTCTTGAAGCGTTTCTGTATCACTGGGTCTTTACTATTCATAGTGTTGTCAATATTTTCTTGTATCTCGGCTCTGAACTCAGATAACGACACACCTCTGGCCTTTGCTCCAGCTTGAAGAATTTTTTTCATATCTTTCTTTTTTAAAACTATCATAGTTATTCCCATTTAAAGAATTTCAAAGAAACAGTCGTACAAATCACGATAATTACAACCATTAACCCGATAGGAAAGATGATATTATCAATCGGCAAACCTAACGCTGTGCCTTTTAATAATTTTATTCCCTGTGTTAATGGGAGTATATTTGCAAAGTTTTGTAACGCATTAGGCATAATCTCATAAGGAAGCGTTGCACCCGAAAAAATTAGCATTGGAAAGTATAAAATACTGGCAACGGTACTTGCGATTTTCATATTTGGTGCTATTCCACCAACCATCATACCAATGCTAAACATAGACAACATTACCAACACGAAAGATAAGAAAAACTGCCAAAAACTTCCTATTATCTGAAAATCAAAAAATAAAAAAGCCACTAAATAAATGAGTGCCAATGACACCAATGAATAAATACAGTAAATAGTTATTTCGACCAGTAAAATTGTAATCGGCTTAACAGGTGTCACTTTAAGTCTCTTTAAAATTTTTCTGTTTCTATAATCAGATACAACTAAAGGCAAGCCCATTAGTCCGCCAGCACAAATAGCTATTGTAGATACTGCACCGAATGATTGTTGCAAAAAAGTATATTCAGCATCAGCAAAAGCAGGTTTATCGCCATAAATAATACCCAATAGAACTATTACTACCACAGGCATACAGATAGCAAAAATGAACATATCCATACCCCTAAGAGAAAGTTTTAATTCTGTTTTTAGCATAGTCTTAAATGTTTTCATTTGTCATGTCCTCCTCTGCATACCAAAGATAAACTTCCTCAAATTCTTTATATGGACTGCTGGCAATCGCTTCTTCAATTGTCCCAGAAAAAACGGTATTTCCCTTTTTCAAAATCATAATCCTATCGCAAAGATTTTCTACCTCGTCCATAAAATGAGAGGTAAGGAAAATAGTTAATCCTTTTTTCTTTAGCTCCGATAAACATTTCCATACATCACGGCGGGCTTTGGTGTCCAATCCTGTCGTCAATTCATCTAAAAAGACTACTTTAGGGTTAGGGATAAGTGCTAAAACAATAAATAGTTTTTGTTTCTGTCCGCCAGACAGTTCCGATACAGGACTTTTTAATTTGTCAGACAGTCCGAATTGCTTCAATAAAATTTTATAATCCGTAACTTCTTTATATAGGCATTGTGTTTCCTCGCATAACTCTGACACCAAAATTTTTTCTTGATAGTTTGACTCTTGAAACTGTACGCCTACGTTTTCAAACAATCGTTTTCGCTCTTTTGTCGGACACATTCCAAGTATTTCTACTGTCCCACTGTCTGCCTGTCTCGTTCCTAAAATACATTCAATCGTGGTGCTTTTTCCTGCCCCATTCGCTCCCAAAAGTCCAAAAACTTCACCTTCATTTACAGAAAGACTTATATCATTGACAACACAAGTATTTCCGTAGGATTTTTTGAGATGTTCAACTTTAATTGTTGTATTCAATTTTATTCCCTCCTTT
Source organism: Lachnoclostridium sp. An169 (assembly GCF_002160525.1). Lineage (GTDB taxonomy): Bacteria > Bacillota > Clostridia > Lachnospirales > Lachnospiraceae > Mediterraneibacter > Mediterraneibacter cottocaccae. The sequence goes on along the minus strand of NZ_NFKT01000024.1, from coordinate 30,854 downwards.
ATTTTACGGACAAATAATAACACCAGAGAAAACTCTGGTGTTAAAATGTAGGGTGTATTTAAAAGGATTTTTTCATATTAATTAGGGTCGCTTTCATAAATCGAGCATTTTCAGAAGCGTCATTAAGTGACAGCAATAGCTTATCGCAAGCGGTTATAATATCTTCGTTTTCTTCCGGCATACCAATCACAGATTTTATATTTATGTCTGGATTGACCGATAAAGCATTTAACATTCTAAGAATAGAAGATAAAGAATAGTTAGCACATCTTAATGCTTTAATAATGCGTAATCGTTTTATATCATCATTTGAATATACTCGATAACCATTTGCTTTACGCTTAACACACAGTAAACCGTTCAACTCCCAATTTCGCAAAGTGTCCATTGTAATGCCTAAAAACTCTGATACTTCTTTACGTTTCAATAATACCTGATTAGGACTACTTTCTCCATTTAAGAGTTCATTTACAATTTGTATTGCCTGCTCCGCATTATGTTTTTCACGCTCAAGCTGTGATAAATATTCATCTGTCAATTTAATAGCCATATCAAAATTTCCTGTAGCAGAAACTTTAATAATATTCATAGCTTTTTTTCTCAATCCATTTTGCAAAATTTCAACTTTTAAAGCTGTACGGGCTAAACGAAATTGCTCTATGTGAAAATCCGTAAAAATGCGATATCCATTTTTTTGGCGTTTTGCCAGTGGTATTAAATGAAGTTGTTCATACAATCTAACTGTGTTTGGGTGTACACCAATTATTCGAGCAACTTCTGTTGTTTGATATGTATTCATCAAAAAACCTCCTATCTTACTAAAAGTATATCATCACTTCAAAGGTTGGTGTACTAATGGAGGGTTAATTATATACAAAATCATAAATATATGCAAGAGTTAAAGGCTTGCGTAGCATACGATACGATGTATGACGCAAGCCTATTGACTACCTTATGATTTTCCAGTTGCTATCTTTATGTAGCGTCAGCTCATACTGTGATACCTGTGTTGCCTTTGTCTGATTATCAATGAATTTCACCGCAACACTCACTTTCACGTTGTCGCCGTCAGCCGTAAATACTGGATTGACAAGCTCGGAAAAGAGATAGTCGCCGTTTATCGGTTCAAGGGCATTTCCCTCTACATAGTAGGCAAGCTCCTTGTCCGTTGCAGTAGGGTACAGCTTAAAGAATGTTTCCAGAAACGCCGTGGCGTCATTTACTGTGTCAGCGTCCACACTGTTGTCTGCTTCCTGTGTCTTTGGTTCATAATCGGATTTTTCCATAGCGGGAGCAAGGGTCGGGTTCTGGATAATCACCATATCCCCGTCAGCGTCCACATGGACGGTCACGGTATAGGTTTCTGATACGTCCCTTGTCTGGTCGCCCTCTTTTATCTGTTGATCTACCTCATAGGTGACAGAAAAAGCGTTCTCCCCAGACTGTTCCACGTCCCAGATAAGTACGTCCGTGACCGTGGAGCTGGTCGGTATATCCGTTCTCACCGTATCAACATTCAAATCCTGCAATTCCTGTGTCAGATAGGCACTGATAGCCTGTGTCCTTGCTTCGATTGCTTCCTTGCTGTTGCTCCATGTGTAATAGGATTTACAGAAATTCTTCACGAAATTTTCTATGCCGTTGGTGTCATTCAAGCGGAGCTGTATGGTTTCTATCTCATGCGTGGTGTGTTGGTCGATAGCCGTAAAATTCTTATACACACCAAAGCTCACGCTTGCGATAAGCACCACCCAGAGGGCAATGACGGACTTCTTATGCGTCCCCACTTTCATAGTGCAGATTTTCTTTTCCTTTATCGGTTTTTCTTTCTTCTTGAACATGATATTTCCATTCCTTTCTTTCTATTGCTTAATTCTGCCAGCCCCGATAAGGTGCTGTTGCCAGTAGCTATTGTTCAAATCAGCGTAGCCTATCGGGTCGCCAGCGTGGTACATCTGGTTATTTCCCACATAGATACCGACGTGGGTTACATACGTCCCCGCATTGTAGGTACTGTGGAAGAACACCAAATCCCCAGCCTGTGCCTGTGATAGCGGGATATGCTGGGTAGCGTCATACTGTGCCTGTGCCGTTCTCGGTAAGGAAATACCTGCCTTGCCATAGCACCATTGAACCAGCCCTGAACAGTCAAAAGAAGTATTAGGATTGCTCCCGCCGTACACATAGTCCCAGCCTTGATATTTCAGAGCTTCGTTCATTATCTTCTGTGCCAGCTCGCCCGATACTTGATTGACGGTGAGATACTGGCTGACAAGCTCCACATAGAACATATTCCCGTACCCGTAACGCCAGCCACCGTTGCGGGCAACAGCGATAGGGTTCGTGTAAGTGACTTTTGTTCCACCAGACTTGTCACGGGCGAAATTCTCTGCCAGCGTGAAGCTGTGCTTTTTCCCGTTCTTAGCTACATAGTCGATATATCCACCGCCATAGTTATAGGACTGTACCACGACGTTTATATCCTCTATGCCTTGACTTTCTGCTGAAGAAAACAGAGACGCAAAATACTTGCACCCCTGCTTGATTGAGCTTTCTGTATCAAGGGAATTAGGCGGTAAGCCCATGCTCTCGGAACTCTGCATAACGTCCTCGGCTGTCCCGCCACTTTCCACCTGTATGATTGCCAGCAGATAGGGGACGTACTCGGATATGCCGTATTCTCTGGCGTATTTTTCCACCATAGGCTGATGTTTCAAGACCTCTGCGGACAGGTTCATACCCGTTACCCATGAGGAAGAGCCACCGCCCCCGTCGTCGTCCTCGGCACTGATAAGCACACCAAAGAAAAGCACTATCGCAAGAAGAAAGGGAAACAGACTGCCGATAATGGCGATATGTCTCAGCTTCATTTCTTACGTCCTTTCTTTTCCGTGGTGTTTATGGTCGCTTTCTTAATGTTTCGCTCTTTTCTGGTGGTCTGTCGGTTCAGTTCCACACCATTAAGCCTTGTCCCGTGTTTCTGTGGCATAGGTTCATCAGATTTTGAAGCCAGCGGACGTTCCTTGACAGATTGTGGCGTGGTCAGCTCGGTATGTACCTTGTCAGTAGTGACAGGACGCTTGATTTCCTGCATTTTTCCTGTGTCTGTCTTTGAAGCAGGAGAAGCGGTCACAGGTCTTTCATGGGGACGGGTAGCTCCTGTTGTCGCTGATCCGTCCGTCTTTCTTCCAGTCTGCCTTGCTTCCTGTGCTTTTTGAAGCTCCATACGCTTGTCAGCGATATTCTGTCTATGTTGTTGGAGCTTGTCGGCACGTTCGCTCTGTCTGGTTTCCTGCCCCTGCACAATGCCACGCTTGAAGTCGGACACATTTGCTTTTGCCTTTTCCTTTGCGGAGTGTACGGCATAGGCAGTCTGGGTCGGCATATCCTTGATATTCTCCTTGACAGTCGTTGCCTTGTCCTTGACCTTGTTTTTCGTATCAAGCACCGCACCCACAGCAGAACCAGCTCGGCTTCCAAAAGACGCATTTTCTCGACGCTCTTTTCTACCCGTACCAGCTCTGGCAGATTTCCCAGAACCGTCATTCATGGCTGTTCCGGCTACTGTACCAGCCACCGCACCAGCGACACTTCCAGCACCGACAGCCCTTGCGATACGGTGTTCCATACGCCTAGCCCTGTGTCGCATGAACAGATACGGGCGACGGAATATCCTGCGTCCCATGCTCTGGCTGTCCCCAGCGTTTAAACTGAACATACTCATAAGGTCGCCCAGCTTCATGTAGATACCCGCAAAGCAGACTATCTGTAAGAACGCAATCATAAAGAACGGGTAATCGGTGGATATGTTGTAGAACATACTGGAAATACTGAAAGCCACCGTGACAATGAGCGTTATTCCCGCCCTTGTCATAATCGTATTGAACACTCGCACGATTGCCTGTTTCGCCATGTTCTCATAGCTCGGTATCATGGAGAGCAGGAAGCTAATCGGCAGGAACATGGCAAAGATGATAAAAAGTATCTGGGAGAATATCATCATGCCCGTAAGCAGGAAAACAAATATCGTTATCCCCAGATTGAAGATAAGCAGGAAGAACACCATTCCCAGACGGTTGATGACCTGCGGTATCGTCAGATTGTCGTTGTCGTTATCCTCGATTTCCGTTTTCACCACGTCCTCACGGGTCGCCCCGTCGTCGGCAGAGGGACTAGCCGATACCAGAGCTTCCACACGGTCAGCCCCGATTTCCTCTATATCGCTGTTTCCAAATTGCAGGAGTAGCCACGGCTGTTGTACCTGTATGGAGAACAGGCTGTCCCTTATCAAGTCCACGCTGTCTTTTCCTTGACTGTCGCTGTCGGGGAGCATGATTTTTGTTCCCAAATCCAGCGAAGCGGTACTTATATCACTGGAAAAATCGTTAATCTTCTTGATATAGTCGGGAGCATAAGCGATAAAGGAAGCGGACACGATAAACACCACAACGAAGTTGATAACGGCGTGGAGTGCCTTGCTGGTTTCTCGCTTGATAAGCCCTGTGTAGGCTACATACATACCCACGATAAGGATAATGAGGAGCAGGAAGCCTACATAAAAGCCCGTACTTCCAAAGCCGTTTTCCGTCACACCCGCTAGGGTCTGTATGCTCTTTCCGATACTGTCTGCCATGTCGTTGATAAAGTCCAGCTTATACGCCTGCTGGACGACGTACCCCGTGGCGTTACTTAGATACAGGCTGATAGTCCAGATAAAGTTGGTGATACAGTACAAGCCGTACTGTACGGACTTCCCGATACCGTCCAGCCAGTTCCACGGAAGCCAGCCCCAGCTATTGTCCACATAGAAGTCAAGCTGGTAATTCTCCAACGGGTACTGTGAATACAGGTTGTCCGCATTGACGGTATCATCTACCAGCCCAGAAGCGTGTGCCACCGTCCCGAACAGGGAGAGGAACACAATAGAGGTAAAAATGACTATCAGAGCAATCTTGAAAAAACGAAAGAGCTTCTTTCTTGTCAGAAGCCCCTTTATCCTATCTTTCATCACTCCACCTCGCTTTTCACGGGCGGTCTGGTATCAAAGGCGTGCAATAGTTCTTCAAAGACAGGGTGTATCTGTACCACGCCCACACGTCCGTACAAATCTTGAAGCAGGCATTGTCCGTTCTCCAAGTCACGAAGTCGTTTCTGGTTGTTCTCGTCGTCCTTGTCGATACCGAAAAATTCAAGGGTCTGCTTTATCTCGTTGATGTCCGTAGAACGGAAAGCGAATTTCAGACCGATATTGTTCTTTAGGCTCTCTTTGGACACGTCGCCAGAGGATTGTGTGACGAAGTACACGCCAGCCTGCATAGCTCGCCCTGCACGCACCAGCTTGTTAGAAAGGGTTTCGCCCTGCGCCACGTTGAGGAACGCCCACGCTTCATCTAAATCCACGATTTTAAAGATACTGCGGTCTGAATGAATGAAGTCTAAGGCAAAGGTGGAAATGACAATCAGCATAGCCACGGACAGCAGTTCTATGGTCGTGTATTCCTCAAAGGTCGTGTCCTTGTCTGGGAGTACCAAATCTGCCACCTGTATGATATTGAGCTGATTGTCCAAGCTGATAGCATTAGACACTGAACCGTCAGAGAACAGCAGATGTGCGAAATCATAGTCCGTAAAGCTGTCGATATGGTCGGCAATGTTGCGGGCTATCGCCGTGTCCTCTCTGCGTAGCTCGTCTATCACATGAAGCAAGCCTCGCTGATCGCTCTGGGTCACGGCTCGCACCGCTTTTCTAAGGACAGGGAATTTCTCACCGTCCCTAGAGGAAATCCCCGTAAGGAATGTGAGAATGTCTATCGCCAGACTTTCAGCGTCTTTGACGTTCTTCATAATCACGAACGGGTCAAGAAGCCCTGCATTTTCCTTATCGCTGGTAAGATTGACGATATTGATTTCATGGGCTATCTCTGGGAGCGTTTCTTTCCAGTTCCCACGCTCGCTCTTAGGGTCGAGAATGACCGCCTGCCCGCCAAAGAGGACGGAATAGTAGACGATAAGATTATTACAGAATGACTTCCCACCGCCCAGCGAACCGACAAAGGCAGACGCCAAAGCATTGGTGACTGTCCCCTTGATACCCTGTGAAGCAAGGGACGGCTGTAAATAGACGTTTCTTCCTGTGTCCACGGAATAGCCGATATAGATACCTGTATTTTCTCCTAACTGCTGGGTCGCTCCGAAGCCAAGACCTGCCAAGAAGTCGGATTTCACATACTGCACATAGTCATTGATGTAACGCTTGCTGGCGGGGAGAAATTCAGAGTGAAGCCCCAGCATATCCCCAGCAGGACGGACTAACTTTACATTGAGGTCGTCGTAGAAGTCCTTGACCTCATCACAGCGTCGTTTCAGCTCGTCAAGGTCGGGAGCTGATACACGGATAACGTAAGAAAGTTTATACATACTTTCCTTGCTCTGGTCTAAGTCGGTTTCCAGCTCGTCCACGCTGTCCAGTGCGTCCACCACATTTGAGCTTGTTTCGCTTCCAGACTGATAGGCGTGGTTGTCCAAGTCTTTCAGCTCTTTTTTCTTGTTGCGGACAGTCGATAACGCTTTTCTGTTTCCCACGATTTCTACATTCATGCTTGTATCAACAGGAAACGTGAACTGCTGTTGCTGGAAGTAAAATATCTCACTGGACGGGAAGTCCAGCTCACCCACAATCGCATTGACGGTAAAGTAGGACACGAAGCTCTCGCTGTCCTCATGTTCCAGCCTTATGTATCGCTGGCTTTCCTCTACCAGACAGCGGGTAGGACGGATAAGGTCGTACTGCTTGATAAGCGTTGCCTTTTTCAGCTTCTTCTTTGGAAGCGAATATTCGTAGTCCTCATACGCCACGCCGTCCCTGCCGTAGATATGCTCGATAAGATACCCGAAGTCGTTCTTGTCCAAACGACGGAACTTGAAACGGCGGGAGATTTTATTTTCCAGCAGTTTTTCCATTTTCATGTAGCGGTTGATTTCATCATCTGGCATGGAGATAAAATCGTTCATCAGCGTGTGGTTGACCTCGTTTAGAAATTCCTTGAACGTCAGAAACGCTGATTTCTTCATGCTGTCAAGGCTGACCTTTTCCTCGGTCACAATGAGCTTGAAGCCGATAAAAAAGCGGTAGTCCACTTGATTGTCGCCAATCATGGAAACAAGGGCTTCCGTCTGTTCATCTATCTTCTGTATCGCCACATCACGAAGTCGCCCCGTCACCAGCTTCTTTGACTGCTCCTGTATGCTTCTGACGGAGCTTTCCGTTGCTATCTGCAAGGCGTGTATCTTCCCCTCACGGCTCTGTGCGATAAGCTGACGGAAGCTGTCATGGACGATAAATTTCTGTTCAGCCGATAGAAAGCTGTAATTGTATGGTATCAGCTCATAGTAGGCGAATACCTCATTGTCCTTGTTCCAGACAAGGTTGTTGTCGATATACTTAATCGGGAACATACATCACACTCCTAACCGCCGTGACGGGTTCGCTGAACACTTCCTTTTCCAGCTTCACGGCTTTTCCTGCATAGGTCACTTTTGGTCGCAGAGCAAACGTAATCTGCGATTTCAAGAAGCTGTAAGGCTTCTTGCCGTCAAAGGTCTTTTGGCTCATGAACCATGTGAGGGCAACGGGAATACCGAAGTATTTTAAAAATGCCCCCTCGATAAGCGATAACGGCGGTAAGTCCCCTAAGAGAATGACAGCAAACTCCGTGATGACAAACCACGTTATCTGGGTAAAGGTAACGGGAAACGGGAGAGTAAAGTCATTGATTGCGTATAAGACTTTTTCCACGTTCCAGATACCCGTGTAGCTCTTAATCTTCTTCAATTCGTTTCAGCTCCTTTCGTTGTAATGGAAAAGGACAGCCATTTTCAGACTGTCCTTGATAGAAAAAGCTGTCAGTAGCAACAGTTCCTGTCGCTGATCTGCCAGCTCTAATATGGTATCTCGCATATCCCTCGGCTTGTTTCAATAAATGTCCCCTCTATGGACAAGTCCCTGCCGTATGCTTCATAGTCGATATAGTTCTGCAACGGTAGCGGTATCTCACCCAATACCTGTAACTCGTCAATGAAGTAATAGGCAATATCGGTCATGTCCTCACAGTCTGGGTAGAAATAAATGTCGTCCTTGTGTTCGTAGACCTCTTCCAGACTTCCATAGTGGGAAACAAACTCGTCCAGAGCGTCGGTGATATAATCGGGAAGCTCACAAATCATCTCGTACATCTCATTGAGTTCTTGAATGGAGATATATTCCCCGATTTCAATCGGAAAGTTGTCGGTATCATGGACAGCGTATTCTTCATAGTAGCTGTTCAGCCCGATACGCTCCGCAACATCTTCCTCGTCGATAGGGAAAGAGAACCAATCCCCGACAAGTTCGCCCTCATTGTACTTGCCAAGATTAGCTATATACACCCTCATGTCGTCAACCACAGGCACACACCTCTTTTCTACGGAAGCTCATAGATACCGTGGTCGGTTTCCACAAAGCGTCCGTTGTCGTCAAGGTACTGTCCGTAGGCTTCAAAATCGAAATAGCGGGTGAAGCTCTCACTAAGGGAAGTAAAGTCTGGGTCATTGTTCAGAATGTGGCGGGCAACGTCCGTCATGTTCTTACACCATGAGTAATGAATGATGTCGTTTCTATATCTGTGCAATTCATCAAGGTCAGTGAAATAGCACATCAGCTCCGTATAGTCCTCTTTCAAATCAGAGGGTAAATTTTCGTAGGTATGGTACAGGTCATTGAGCTTTTCCACGGTGGTATCTTCCTGTACTTCATCAGCAAAGGGAAGCTCCTTGCCTGTGATATAGTAATAGTCTGTATCTACATCAATCCCCAGCATTTCTTCCACCTGTTCTGTGTCGATAGGCAGGGTGAACCAAAAGGCTCGGATTTCTCCGTCTGTTGGTTCTCTGGCTTCAATCTGCACACGCATTTCTTCCATGTTTCATCACTCCTCTCTTGTCAACGCTTCCTGTATGACGGCGTAAGGCACACCGAATACATAGCGTGAAAAATCTTCTAACTGTTTCTTAGGGTAGTCAGACAGGCAAAGGCGTTTCATCTCAAACCAGACCGTACGCTTGTAATAGGGCAGGTCGGAAAGATACGGACACCCAATTTTTGCCTGCATATCGGTAAAAATATCTTTCAATCAATCACTCCAATCTGAAATTTGAGTATAGAAAAAGCGGTTGATCTCCAAAGGAGTAACCGCTTTGTGTGTGGGATATGAAATTGTAAAATTATGATTTCGTATACGCCAACGTGATAATTATTACTTTTTATTTGGCTTTCTCTTAATTCCTAGTAATTTAATAAAATCTTGAAACATTGATGTATCGGTGGGTTCAAACATTACCCATTTACCATCTCGATAGGTTTTAGCTTCATCATAGATTTTTTGGACTTGTTGAGAATAATCATTGCGTTCTGCTTCAAATTTTGCTCTTTCGTCTTTTCCAAAGATAATCATAAATCCTATACAATTTTCTCTAGCATATAACGCACAGAGTGTCTTACCACCTCGGCGATATTTATACTCATAAGTCCATGCCTTTCCACCTTTATTCCATAGACGTTCCATTTCATATTTTTCGTCAATTAAAGTACATAACTTATTCCATACATCATACAATGATTGCCCAACCAAAGTCATCATTTCCTCTGCACTCGGTATTTTATCAAGCATAATTTTTTCCCTCCAAACACTTTGATTTATTGCATACAAGCATTTACAAACTTCATAGGCGTGTATCTCATTCCATCCGCTAACTGTTCCGTATCTGTTTCAACAAACCCCAGTTTACGATAAACGGGTACAGCATATGGAGAAGAATTAACGGTGAATACATTTCTTTCACTGTGGTTTAAAACATATTCCCAAAGAGTTCTTCCAATTCCTTGCCTATGATATTTTGCTTTTACAAAGAAACAGCAGATGTGCTTTCGATTTTCGCTTGTAGCAATTACACCTTTCAATTCGTCCTGCTCATAAGCTCCAAAAAATTCAAGCGTCTTTAGGATTTCATCATTCTCAATAAAATCCTTAAATGATTGAATACCCTCATCTGAATAGTCGGGAGCTTCAAATTGTAAAAATACTTCCCATATCAAAGTGATAGCTTCGTCAATCTCAAAGGGTTCTAATTGTCGAATTTCCATACAGTCACCTCACTTCTTATACTGGCTTAATTAAATTTGCTTCTAAGAGAGTTTCAAATGTATTTACAGAACCACCATGTTCAATGATTTTTCCATTTACAACTCTGTCTATATTGACACCTGTAAATGATAATTTCTTATGAGTGGGTTTAATACCTATCCATTCACCCTCATGTGTACCTGCCATTATAAATTCAGAAATCACATATTCCTTATCATTGAATTGACGTACTATTTTCATTGTATAGTCTGGATAAGTCTTTTTTACGGATATTAGATGTTGCTTCATGCCGTCCAACCCCAAAGGTACAGTTTTGTCTCCGAGAGTCAGAGCACAGTTTTCTGATACATATTTAGATAATTCTTCAAGTCTATTTTCTGAAACAATCCTCTCATAGAAGTTCTTTACAATCATTTTGTCATTCATTTTCTACCCTCGCAAATTTAATTTATGATTTCCATACTTACATTATATCAGTTGAAAATCAGCCATTCAATGAAATTCATAGCATGACTATTTTTTATCTGTGTACCATTCCGTCACCCCCTTTCATTCCCCCCTATGCCCGAACTCCCATAGGGGGGGGACAGGTAAGTTTGCGTGTCCGCAAACTGCTGATTGTTACGCTCCAATGATACGGTTGAACAGCTCTAACAGCACGTCTTTGACCCCGCCTGCATTGAATACCAGCCCGACAGCGATTAAGGCAATCACAAGGAAGCCGATTAACTTAGAAAACTCTCTCTTAAATCCTAAGTAGATACCGATAACCACGATTGCCATAAGCACCAAGCTCTGGGCGTTGCTTAAAAACCAGTTGTATAAGTTCTGTCCGAAATTCATTCTTTATCAATCCTTTCTTTCTTGATTTCTTCCATTTGTTCATCAGCCATTTTGCTGACCTGTGCGATACACATAAGGACGACACCGATACCCATTCCCAGCGATACCAGCACCAAGTCCTTGACAAGTTCTGCCATAACCAAATTTCTCCTTTACTCTGTGATAAGCTCCTCTGTGTCCGCTGTCTGCTGTTTGATTATCTGCAAGTGCTTTTCCGTCAGCTTTGCGTTGTCCTCAATCTCTTTCAGATAGCTTGTGCTGTTGCCAGCGTCTATCTTTTTCAGCATTTTCAGCGTAGGGGCGACCTGTCGGCTTATCCAGCCCAGCGTCCTTTCCAGCGTGTAAGGCTCTGGGTCGGTTGTCAATTTGATAGGCGGGCGGTCTTTCCCGATAAACCACGCCCAGCGGTCATTGAGCTTCCAGTCTGTCTTTCGCTTCTCCGGCTCTCTGTCCACGAAGCGGATATAGTGATTGATGATAGAAAATGCTGTCTGTTCTGCGTCATAATGGGTCAGCAGTTCACGGACAGCATAATAGGCTCTTTCATCTTTCAGTCGTATCTCGAAGCGGTTCTTTATCGGAGCTTCCTCAATCGGCACGCCCAGCTTTGCGTACTGTTCATAGTTCTTCTCATAACAGCAGAAGTAGACTTCCGATTTCAAAGAGCCGATATACAGCGTGTGTCCCATGCCCGCCTTGTCCTGCTCGTTGTGCTTCACCAGCTCGCCCGAAGCATAGGACTTGAAAGAACGGAACAGGGACACACATTCCTCACGGTTGCATTTGGCGGTCAGATCTGGAATATCCAGTATGCCCGCCCTGTCGTTAATCGCAAGGTCAAGGCGTTTCATCACACCGCCCTCAACCAGAGCGTCCATGAGGAAGTCATACCAGCTTCGCTCCTGTGCCAGCAGATAGCTTTCAAACTGGCGACAGCCTTTTCCTTTCAGCTCTAGAAGCGTGCCTTTTTCCTCGTCCTGCGAGGTGTAGACAAACACATCACCCAGATAGTAATGCTCGGTGTATTTGTAGTGTCCGTAGTCCTCATGGAGCATATAGTCGATATTGAGCTTCAATATATCTTTGATAACGTGCTGGATATCCAGCGTGGGAAAACGGATACGCACATAGTCGAACAGCAGGAACATGGGAGCGTCGGGATTGAATTTCTCGACAGCTTCCATGAGCTTTTCCTGCATATCGTCCGTGAGCGTTACCTTTCCCGCTTCGATACGGTTCAAGTGTTCACGGCTGATACCAGCCATGATTGCAAGCCTTGTCTGGGACACGCCGTAAGACTGACGTTTCTCTTTCAAGGCGGTTATAAAGGTGCTTTCATTCAGCCTGCATACCCCCAATCGTGAAAGTGTGATATTTTCCGCCGATTGTCACAGTCAGCTATGAATGAGAGAAAACCCTTTTATCAAGCGGGATTTCCAGACTTTTTGACCGTAGTTTCCAGCGGAATTGTGCCCCTCTGTTAGATACCGAGGGGCTTCTTTCGCTGGCGTGGCTTACGCCACACCAGCAAGGCTAGTCCGTTCCGTCGCCTTTCGCTTCGCACGTCGCCGTCCCGTCCTGCCTTATGAGGACGAGAGAACCGATAGCTTGTAAAAAGTCATGCTCCTTTGGAACAAGGGGAGTATAAAATTCCGATATGACACTTGTACCTACATCACAATAGCCACGCCCTTTGATACGCTTCTGGAAAAACTGTTTCTTTACGTCGCTTCCAAAGAGCATACCGTAGCCTAGCTCACTGATACGCCCCAAGCCCAAACGGAAGTTGAAATTATCTCTGATACCGTCTGAAAAATACTTTGCGTCGGGACGCTGGCAGGCAACAATAAGGAAATAACCCGCCTGTCTGCCAAGCATGACGATTTTCTTTAGTTGGCTTAAAAGGCTCATGCTTTCCTTTGTCCCCAGCATTTCCAAGAACGCCACATACTCATCAAAGATAAGGAAGCAGGGCGGTAAACCCAGATAGGCATAGTTCTCACCCGTCTTATAGTCTGGGTGCTGTTTCATTTCCTCGCTTCTTGCTACCATGCCCTCATAGAACGCATTGACACACTCTATCATATCTTCTTTTGTGTGGTACACGTTATCCATGACCGTACCCAAGTCCGCAAGATCAGCGTTCTTAGGGTCTAAGATGAAAAGCTGTGCGTTGGTCTGTAAGAGGGCTTCAATGATTGTCAGCAGGAAATAGGTCTTTCCACCGCCAGTCCCGCCACAGATAAGGGCGTGAGGGAGTGCGTCATATTCCCATGTAAGGTTCTTCATCAGACGCAAGCCCCCGTTTTCAGCCTTTACCTCGTCAATCGTGATACGGTTCGCTATCATGTCATAGAGCAGGGTGTACTCGATATAGCCGTCATGGAGCGTCTTGTCGATCAGCTCACAGTACAACCCGCTTTCCAGTTTATCTTCCAGTCGCAAAAGCTGGTCTTGATACTTCCCCAAAGAGATTTCACAGCGGATATGGAGCAGTCCTGTGTCCATTTGATAATAGATTTTAGGAAACCAGACGATTTTTTCCCTTGATCTGCTCTGCAGGTCAGTGAAAAAACCGCTGTCCTGTACGGTCTGGGCTTCATACCACTTATTGTCCAGTATCATGCGTGCCAGTTTTTGACGGTGCAGGAGCTTCTTAAAGCTGTCATGGAAGAAGCGGTAATAAAGAAAAGCGACCAATGTACAAACACCAGTCGCTATCCCTATGGTTATGAAGTTGTATGTGGAAAGCGTCACGCCATTATCAAGCAAGCTGAAATGCTCCCAATCGGTACGCAAAAGCTGTCCCATGTTCAGTAGCAGGAGAACCACCACGAGCAGGAGCAGGAGCGTACCTGTACAAAAGCGGTACACAAGGTTCTTGTCGCTGGCTCTGATACGCTTTCCCTTGTATTTGTATAGGTTCATAAACACCCCTTTCTGAATATAGAAAAAGCGGTTAATCGTATAGACTAACCGCTTTATTTCTAAAGAAACCATGTCCAGTTATATAGTAGGAAATTACTTGCACAAGCTAACACTAAATAAATAACTGGCTCCGAATTTCCCAATGAAATAGTTCGCTGTTTTTCTTTTTTGTTAAAGAAATGATTTCCAATCAGTTTCCATACAACATATCCTAAAACCGCACCTAATGTATTCATCAGCAAATCATCAATATCTACCAAACGATTAGTTGGTAATTGAGCAAATTCGATAAATACTGAAAACACTAATCCTGTTAGGGCGACTTTTATTGGATTTCTAAAATTTTTCCATATATACGGCAATAAAAATCCCAATGGCATAAGCATAATTATATTCATGCAATAAGTAAATAAACCATCTGACTGAAACGGGATAATTCCAATATTTGCCTGTTGAAAAGTTTCAATCAGCCCGCCTTTTGAAATGATGTCCCATACAGAGCCGATACCCGTAACAGAAAAAACAAGCCATACATAAATCATCATAGTGTATGTCCAAAAATAATGTGTAGAAGTTGATTTTCTCTTACACAACAATAAAACTACTTGATACAGCATTACTGGAAATACAGTTAAAATGATTGGAATAATCATCATTAAAATCACTATCCTCACTCCTCTCTGAAACTATGTACAATATTTTACTATATTATTCTGAAAAAATTTCAAAGATAAGCAAAATAGTTTCTTAATTTTATCCTACAATTTTATTTTTTCTGCTGTCCCTGTGGAGCGTGGTGCTGTGGATTGCCTGCGGGCTGACCGCCTTTATTTTTCAGTACAATGTCGTCTGCCTTGATGTACCATTCCACGTCTGCCCCTCGGTAGTTGGCGTTTGCCACCGTATCGGCAACAGGATTGATAAGCTCCACCTCGGCATTGTACGGGTAGTCCTTGACAGGGATTTCCGCTGGGATAGATACCTGTATCGTGCGTTCCTGCTGACTGCACTTCAAATCATAGGTTCTACGCTTGATTTCCTCGCTGGTCGTCCCGTCCTCATTCTCCACTCGCACTTCATGTCTAAGTGCAGAGAATTTCAGCACTCCAAACGTCTTTTCCTTATCTAACACAATTCCATTCGCTAATCTCATAATCTGTTATCCCCCTTTACTTACTTTCCTCGACTGGAAGCATATCATCAGCCGTTAAGATATAGTTTGTGTAGCCACGACCTCGCACGTTCTTTCCCTCGGCGGTAATCTTAGGATTGACGAGCTTGACTTTCTGCTCATACTTGAAACGCTTCTCCCCAGTCTTTGCGGGAAGCACCACGATAATGTCGTCGGCTCTCTGAATGTCGGAATACAGGTTATAACTTCTCGTTACGGGGACAAAGCGACCATTGACACGCTGTTGCTCCACGTCATTTTCTCCTGCAAACTCCAAGTTACCAAAAGTCTGTGCCATGTTAGGCACGATATATTTCAATTTCATGTGTTCATACCTCATTTCTTTCTGTGATTAATATGTGGGGAGCTACACTCCCCACGCCCCTAGTGGACTGTTCTTTTCCGTCAATCCGCAAGCAGATTAACAGAAAAGGAACAGTTTAAATTTTCATTTCCTGTTATAAGTACATACGGCGGGGAACGTGATTTCTTCATCATAAGCAGACCATTCGATTATGAACGTCTACGCTTGAAGAAATATGTTCCTGCCACGCCTGCACCAGAGAGAACAAGAAGCCCTAAGAATAAGGCAATGTTTGTATTATCGCCTGTCTTTGGAGCGTCTGTTGTCTTGTTCGGTGTATCTGGTGTGGTCGGCTGTTCCGGTTCTGTTGGTTCTTCCGGTGTTTCTGGTACTTCTGTGATTGTCACCGTCTGCCCGTCGTCCTCAATGTCCTTATGCTCTGTAACCTTAGTCGGTTCATCTGGATTGCTCAAATCGTATAATTCCTCAAAGGTCACAAGTTCTTTCCCGCCAAGCTCGGAAGCGTCGAATGTAAAGGCAATCTGGACTTCCATGCTTTCACTGTCGGCAGTAAAGGTATAGTCATTCTCGACACGTTCACCATTGATGATAAGTTCTGCATTTTCGTCCTTAATCATCTGCCAGCCTTTGAGCTGATACTTTGTGCCGATTTCCAAGCCGTCAAGAGTAACGGTATCAATGATTGTCACGTCTTTTCCAGCTTCAATCTCTTTCTTTCCGTCCTCGCTGGTCGCTGTGGTATGGATAGAGATGATACGCTCTGTGATAAGCACAGTCTGTCCCTCGTCGTCAATGTCCTTGTGTTCAGCCACCTTTACAGGCTCGTCCTCATTGGAAAGGTCGTAAAGTTCCTCAAAAGTTACAAGGTTCTTGCCACCTAAATCAGACGCATTGAATGTATAGGAAATTTCCACTTTCATTTCTTCATCATCAGCAGTAAAGGTGTAGCTGTTCTCTACACGCTGACCGTCAATAAGAAGCTCGGCATTTTCCTCTTTCAACATCTGCCAGCCTTTCAACTGATACTTTGTGCCTTTTTCCAGCCCATCAAGCGTAACCGTGTCAACGATTGTTACCTTTTTACCTGCCACGATAGATTTCTCGCCGTCCTTGCCTGTGGCTGTGGTATGGATAGAGATTTCTTTCTCGTATTCATCAGTAAGCGTCCCTAAGTCAACGGTCACATTGTTTCTGGACACCACGATTTCAAAAGGTGGGATAAGCTCAAAGCCCTTGTTGCTCTCACAGCGTAATTCCTCAATGATATAGGTATCGTAAATCAAAGCACCTTTGCTGTCGTCTGGCTCGCTTGTTCCAAACCAGATACCGTCCTCGCTGGTCTTTCCTGCGTTGGTGTTGTTCTTATGGGAAGCCCAGTCGGAAGAAGTGGAGAACTGCCCGTTATCATCAGTTACGATAATGTGGCTCTCACCTGTGGTCTTGCTTGTGATCCTAAACGGAACTCCCGCAAGACGTTGGTGTGTGCCAGCACCAATCTTGACACCCTCTAGGTCGCCACGCTTCACTTGATTGTAGATTGATGTGTCTGTCCCTGTAAGGTCAACGATTTTTCCGTCCTCTGTGATTTCAAATTCAATCGGTTCTGCACCGTCCGTCAGATAGCCCTCTGGAGCTTTGCTTTCCTCGATACGGTATTTTCCGTAAGGTAACAGGTCGGCAGAAGTAGAAGCCACGCCCTCAATGTCGGTAAGGATTGTCTTTACCACTTCATTCTTGCTGTAAAGTTTCCCCTCGACAAGTACAGCGTTGTCATTCAGAGAAATGATTTCAAATTCAGCGTCTTTCAAAGTCGCACTTCCTTGACCTTTGGTATCGCTGGTTTCTAAATCTCTTTTCTGGATTTTTACACCGCCACGGATAACCTTGTCTGATACATGGTACTGATTGCTTCCAGACAGTACGGCAATGTCGCCGTCCTCGGTAATCTGTGTAAGGTACATTCCTTTAATCTGTTCCTCGCTTCCGTCAGTCTGCATATATGCACCGTCAAGAAGATAGCCGTTAGGTGCTTTCGTTTCCTCAACGGTCAGCGTTCCTAAAGGAAGCACGTTCTTTCCGCCCTGTGTATAGAAGCTGTCCCCAGATACCTTGTATTCATCAGAAAGGCGGGAAACATAATGGATAGTGCCGTCGCTGTCCTTTTCAGCGATTGTCTTTGTCACCCATGTTTTTGTAGGCTCACTAGGGAGATTGTCAGCGGTATAGTGTCCCGCATAGAATTTCCATGTGAACTCCGCACCCTCTAAGGAAGCGTCGCCCTGTGGAGCGTCTTTCTGTGTTTCCATGTCAATCTTGAAAAGCTCGATAAGGGTGTCTGTGACCTTTGGCGTATCTGATACATTGAGTGTCGCTGTCTTGCCAGCTTCCACATTTAAGGAATAGACAGTGTTGTCCACCTTATAACCAGCAGGAGCAGAAAGCTCTTTGATGTAGACTGTTCCAGCCTTTACTTCCACGGTATCAGTATTTCCGCTGTTATCAGTCGTAAGGGTGGCAAGCTGTTTCGTACAGTCCTTATCAGAATAGACACCATATGTCGCACCAGCGATAGAGTAAAGCCCGTTTCCGTCGGTAATGCTGGCATTACTGGAAGTCTTTTTAAGGGTGGCATTTCCTACGGCAAGTTTCGCCCAGAACTGTCCAATGTCCTGTCCCTCGCCAGAGTAGATATAACCGCCACATTCATAGCGTCCCTTGTTCTCGCTGGCAAAGGCTTTCGCCCCAGCGTAAACTTCGTCCTGTACGGCTTTTGAGATTTCATCATAGGAAGCTCTGACGTTATCGCATTGCCAGCCAAGATGAACGCTCAATCTCTGCCATACGACGCACTGTTTCAAAAGATAGATATGCTGACTGCTCAATCCGCTGTGGCTCTGCACATACTGATTAACATACTCGATTGAGAGGGCAACATCTGAAATCTGGTCGTAGCTCATGCGTGTGCTTGCGTCGGCTCTGGTCTTATAACCGTTGCGGAAGTTGGTGTTAATATCCACGCAGAAAGCGTCCTCGCCCTCAACGGTCATGTGTCCCTCATTGAATGTCGAACCGATAGAACCGTCATTCATTACTTTTTCAACGATACCGACACGCTCTGCACTTTCTGTCCAATATTGCTTCTCGGAAGCGTGGACTGCCGTTGTCGGCAAAGCGGTAACGATAGTCGCAAAGGCAAGGAAGCCTGTGGCTAATCGCTTCAATATCTTTTTCATAGCTTTTAATTCTCCTTTCATTCTCAAAGAGAAAGGACGCTCATTTCTGAACGTCCTCTTTAATACGAGTATCTTTTTTTCTTGTGATAAATGATGTAAAATTGATTTATATAACGTGTGGATTTTTAAGGCTGATTTGCTCCGTTCTGCTAACCGTTTGCTCACACTTTAAAGTAAATTTGAGTATAGGTCAGTTTATCAGCTTCCAGAAGGAACAGAGACTTTTGCCTGTATTTCCGCTGTTAAACGCCACCGTAAGGATAATCGAACCACTAGCTACCACGTTCCGCAAGGAACTCCTAAGCAATAGGCCGCTGGTTCGACTCCAGTCAGGAACGTATAAACGCCATGAATCCAAGGATTTGTGGCGTTTTCTCTTTTAGAAATTCATGCATGGATATAAAATGCATAAATATAAATTCCTGCTAATTGGACTTGAACTGCTTTACCACCTTCTGCTAATAAAATCAATGTGTTTGCTAATAAGAAAATTAGCAAATTCTGTGCTAATAAGTTATTGGGCCAAAAGCTGTGCCAGTGTATTAGCCAGCTCAGGCGATTTTTTCAGCTGCTCGATTAAGCTGTTGATGTCTATTTCTGCTTTTTCAGGCTTCTCGTTTGGAAGAGGCGGATTGTATTTGCTCAGATCGGGATTAGCGTAGAACGCTGCATCAAATTTTTGAGCATTAATTTTTCTATCCTCATCAAGTATATGAGAATAAACCTCAGTAACCATATCTGCCTGAGCATGTCCAGTATCTCCCTGAGTAGCTTTAATATCGCCATGGTTCAGCTTGAGTTTGTAAGTTGTACTGGAATGTCTGAGTGAATGGAACACTACGTTAGGCAATCCGGCTTCCTCACGAAGTTCTTCAAAAGCCTTCAGCAATACCCTTCCTTCACATGGGCGACCATTCGCAAGAGCGACAACAAGATTGAAGTCCTGATATTCGTCACCGAGAAATTCTTTAAGCTCATCCTGTGCCTTTTTCCAATCACGAAGAATGTAAGCCAGTGTTTTCGGTATCCACACACGCCGGATACTGGTATCGTTTTTTGGCTTTTTCAGAACAACCCTGGTTGATGTATTCGGCATCAATGGCGGAAAGATATAATAGACATCTTTCTGATCCAGGGTTTCCAGAGCCCGTTTAGAAACTCTGAGCAGCTCTTTTTTAATATCAATGTACGCATTATCTTCTGCGATTGCCTCATTGGAGATATTTACAAGGTCCCAGGTAAGTCCAAGGATCTCTCCTTCTCTCATAGAGCAGGCAAAAGCAAGATTTATTGCTACATACAATTTACCATCTTTACAGCTGTTAAGCGCTTTACTGATGCTTTCTGCCGTCCATATATCACGTTTTTTGTATTTGGTTCGGGGAAGTGCATCGGAAAGCTGAAAAGGATTTTTCCCGACAAGCTCCCATTTGACAGCCTGTTTAAATGCAGTAGAAAGAAGTTTGAAGATTTTTTCAATCGTTGCCGGTGGAAGAAATTCGCTTTTGGGCTTACGGTTCCTGACAATCACAGGTTTTGTTTTTGTCAGTGTTTTGTAGTAAGAATCAACAAATTTACGGTTTACCTTCTGAATTGGTGTCGATCCTATAATCGGATTGATGTAGTTGCTGATTAATCCTAAATTACTGTCGTAGGTAGTAAGTCCCCATTTCTTTTCACCGTACAAAGTTACGAAATCATATAGAAAATCTTCTACTGTTTGTGAAGTAGGAGCAATAAATGTTCCATTCTCCTGCTGATTTTCTATTTCTACTTTCCTTTTATTTGCGTCTTTGTAACTTGTAAAGGTTTCCCACTTCTGTTTCTTTTCGCCTTGCGGCGTATCGTAATAATAAACGACAGAATAATTCTTTTTACGCTTAATGATTGTAGCCATACGTTTTTCTCCTTTATTCAGGTCTGCCGTTCAGCCAGTCCTCAAAGGATTTTTTATTTACCCGTATAATTCTGCCTATCCGTTTGGAAATAAAGAAATTCTGTTCGCATAATTTATAAGCTGATTTTTTACTTATTCCAAGAATGATGGCTATATCACTTACCGAGTAAGTATCAGATCCACCGGATGATAAAGCAGATGTTTTTGAGTAGTTGGTTTCTGCTGTCATTTATCCTCCTTTCAAAGAACAGCAGGAAAAACGTATAACTAAGACATCCTCGTGCCATTATTATACGTTTTTTCTGCCAGGTTGTAAATTTCGTATTCATGATAATTCAAATCAAAAAAGTTAATTCTCCCTGGAAGCCAGTTCCTGCGCCTTCCCAAGCCGCGTCTTCGGCGTTGCTATGCAATCTTAAAGCCTGCAGGCACGCATCGTGCTGCACTATCTGCAGGCACCCGTATCCCTCTTCCGGGAGGGTGTGAAATTTTCAAGGTACTCTATTTTGCCATTTGTAAGGGAAATAGGGGAGAAAATGCAGAATGTGTAAAAAAATAGAAAAAAAGCTGCCCGTGTGGACAGCCTCTGAAAATTATTTATGTCTGGCAGCGAGCCGATGTAGTATACTGATTACAGCGATCATATCCTCATCGTCGAGCTGCTTTAATAAGTCAGCCGCTTTTTCGTATAGAGGAAGATTGTGAAGAGCTGTATCGAAGAACTGGCAGGGAGTTACTTCCAGATATTCGCAGATTTCCAGGAAGTTCTCCATGGTAGGCAGGGAGCGCCCGGAAGAAATGGACTGGATGTAACTTTTGTTTTTGCCGAGATCCAGGCTCATCTGATATTCGGATACATTCTTTTTTATCCGCAGTTCGGTAATCCTGTCACCGATAAATTTTTTCTCCATGTCATCCACCTCTCTTCCTACATCTTCCTTCGATTTTAAACTATTTACTTCCGGCAAATTACGGAATAAAATAGAGTTATTCACTATATAAATGCTCATATTACGGAATATAACCGGAATTTACTGCTATATACCTGATTGCAAAAAAATGTGATAGAAGCGCTGTTTTAGGGTATGATGTTAATGAGGTGTTTTTAATGAAAATCATAGGTACGCAGGAAGAATTGAAATGGGTCCGCAGGGCGCTGGCAAACAACTGTGAGGGATGTATCTTTGAAGAACGATGTAATCAAAATGCCAGTGAGGAGCAGAAGAAGCATGGAAAAACTCTGACAAGCTGTGAGGAATTTATGGCAAGACAGATCACGTTTGTCAGCGAGGAGGAAACAAAAACCACAAAATAGGATATTTATACCGTTATTGCATTCCATATATAGTATAAAACAAATTGACAGCACCTATATCCTGTGCTACTATACTGATATAGTTCTTTTTTATGCGTTCCCCGGCGGGGGATCATGTTTTGGGATTTTGAGAAATCCCGTACATGAAGAGGAAAAGCAGGAGCTTTTCCCGGCATAAGTTGTTTATGTTTGTAGTGAAGTGTCACCGTATGCCTGAAATGGCTGTGTGGCACTTTTTTTGTTTTATCGGTGAAGAACCAGATTGGAAAAGGATGAATGGAGAAAACAAGAGGTTTCTCTGCTCATCCTTTTTTATTGCCGTTTATCCGGAAGAAAATGTTTCTGCCGGATTTTTGTGTATGTGTGTGGCCTGCCACAATCAGCTTCGGCTGTTTATGGAAAAATATTTTAAAGAAAGGTGGAAGAAACAATGAATGAAACAATGGTTTACGCAGATGGTTTTGAAAAGACATTTGCCACGGCGGAGGAGATGCTTGATTTTCTTTCAAGAAGAGGGAAAGCCTCAGAGTGGATCCGCAAGCCCATCCGTGCCCTCCGGCTGGTGCCGCTTGAAAAAGAGGCGGGCAACCTGGAGAACGGAGATGAAGAGATGGAGGAGATCCTGAAGGATACGGAAAAGCACACCCGGCTTGTACTGAAGGTACGAGGCGAGGCATATCCGGTCCGGAACTGTGCGATCCAGACAATCTTAGGACGTGCCGGTATTGGCGGGGACGGCCTGCGAAAGCTGGATCTGGCAACCTATGCAAAGGTTGTGAATTGCTGCCTGAAAGCAGCGAAAGGGGAATGCCTTATCAAGATTGCGGATGGAAAAGTCTCTGCAGTCCACGGGGGAGACGCCCATGATTACAGCGTACTGGACATGAAAGCAATCTTTGAGATGACCAGTGAATATCTGCACACGAATTTCAAGGGAAGCGCTTATCTGGAAGGCTCCGGAACCTATGACCATTCCGTCATGAGTGCCATGTGGACGCTTTCCGGGAACCAGGAGCTTCTGGATACCTACAGGGATGCACTGGACCGGTACGGAGTAAGCAGGAAGAATCTTACGCCGGCGCTGCGCCTGACCACTTCTGATGTTGCAGCCAGCGGTGTCAATCTGTATCCTATGCTGCTGACAGACGGGAACAACCGTACGCTCAGCCTGGGAAGCCCGATCACTCTGGCGCACAGGAACCACAGCACGATCCTGGATTACCGCAACAATTTGAAAGAAGTGTATGCAAGATACAAGGATGCCACAGAGCGTCTGGCAGCGCTTCTGGAAATTGAGATCCATAACCCGGTGAACTGCTTAAGGTTACTGATGAAAAAGCTGAAAATCAAGGCGGCGATCCGTAATGAAGTGGTGGAGATGTATGTGGCACAGAACGGGGAACAGGCCTGCACGGCCCATGACCTTTACTATGCCATGAACGAGGCACCCTTCTATGCCGCTTGCCAGGGATTTACCGGCAGCCAGCTTTTGCGGATGGAGGAAAACCTGACCAGGGCCCTTGCCATGGACTGGAAGGAATTTGATGTATATGGCGCCGTTAAGTGTTAAGGAGGAGCTTATGAAACAGACGTTACAAATGGATTATGAACCGGAACAGGTCGTGGATATCAGTACCCTCTCCAGAGAGCAATGGCTCGCATTCCGCCGTTTGGGTATCGGAGGCAGTGATGTGGCCGCTATCATGGGAATCTCGCCTTTTGTTACCAGCCGTGATCTTTACTATGACAAGATCGGCGTTACCCCGGTGATTGAGGAACCTGAAGCCAACTGGGTTGCCAAGGAATTTGGACACAGACTGGAGGATCTGGTAGCGGAGATTTTCTCTAAGAAAACCGGCCTGGAGGTGTTTCCCGTGCGGATTATGTTCCGGCATCCGCTTTACCCGTTTATGCTTGCCGATATTGATTTTTTTGTGCGTATGCCGGATGGCAGCTTTGCCATACTGGAGTGCAAAACCTGTAATTATAACGCCAAAGAGAAGTGGGATGACGGGAAAATCCCGGAGCACTATGTCTATCAGGTGCGGCACTATATGTCGGTGGTGAACATCAGTCATGCATTTATTGCGTGTCTGTGGGGAAATAACGAGAACGACTTTGTATACCGTTCTCTGGAGCGTGATCTCATGGAAGAGCAGGATATCATCGAGCAGGAAGGATATTTCTGGCGTGAATTTGTGGAGAAGAAGGTGGAACCGCCGTTGGTGGGGAAACCGGATCTGGTGCTTGCCAGCATCCGCCGTTACAGCGGCTATGCTGATAAGTCGATCCCGGAAATCCCGATCACAACGCTGGATTCCAGAAGCCTGGAAAAGTATCTTGCTTTATCAGATGAAAAATCTCGTTTGGAGAAGCGCAAGAAGGAAATTGACGCAGAACAGCGTGCGATCAGTGTTCCCTTTGTGGAGCTGATGGGACAGGGATGCAAGGCCTTTCTGGAAGACGGAACCAACCGTTACAAGATTACCTTTAACCCGACACGCAGGACGATGATCGGGAAAGAAAATCTTGAAAAGCTGAAAATGCAGCATCCGGATATTTTCAAAGAGTATGCTACAGAAACAGAAAACCGGATCTTCCGGTTAAAGAAGGAGGCGGCGTGATGTTAAAAGGAAAAAGAGCGTATATCTGCTCTCCGTTGTCTGCAAAAACCCGGGAAGAACGAATGTTTAACATGGGGCTTGCGAAGGCGTATCTGGATACGGTCAGAGAGGTATTCCACTGCCGCACGTATGCCTCCCATGCCTATCTGCCGCTGATGCTGGATGACACCATACCAGAGGAACGGAAGCTGGCGCTTTCCATTGGAAAACAGCTTTTAGACTTCTGTGATGTGCTGATTATCTGTGGCGGCAGGATTTCTTCCGGCATGGAAGGAGAAATCCGTTATGCCCATGATACCGGGAAGGAGGTGTACTGGCTCGAAGGAGGCCGGGATCCGTTTCAGTTACGGAAGATAAAAAATTGGAAGGAGATCGAATATGCGGTGCAGATACCGGAAAACCATATTTCTGAATGAGGAGAATGGATACACCATTGCGGTGTTTACGACGAAGGATGCTTCTGTACCGCTTGCTGCCAGAGACAAATACTTACAGGGCCAGAAAGTGATCGGGTTTACCGCCATAGGCTTTGACCTGCCCCAGTCTGACCAGATCGAGATTGAGATGGAAGGACAGTGGGAAAAGTCCAGCCACGGCCTGCAGTATCAGGTGGAAAATTTCATGGAGATCGTGCCGCGCACGAAGGAGGGGATCTTAGGCTACCTCTCCTGCGGTTCTGTAAAGGGTGTGGGGCCAAAAGTTGCAGAGGCCATTTACAAAGAATTTGGCCTTAATACGCTGGAAATCATGGAAGAACATCCCCAGGAGCTTCTGAAGGTGAAAGGAATTTCCCAGAAAAAGCTGAAGGGGATTGTGGAGTCCTACGGGAAAAATAAGGTGTTCCGGGAACTCATGACATTCCTGGCACCCTATAAGGTAACGCCTAAAAAGGTGAACCTGATCCTCCAGCGGTTTCGCAATGAGTCCGTGGAGATTGTCCGTCACAGGCCTTATCAGCTCTGTGCTGTGAAAGGGTTTGGCTTTTTAACAGTGGATGCCATTGGACGGCAGAACTGCCAGGCGCTCAATGACCCCATGCGGATTTCAGGCTGCCTCTCCCATCTCATGGAATCAGCTATGAAGGAGGAGGGGCATCTGTACCTGGAGCGCCCGGAGCTGATCCAGCGGGCATATACCATGCTGAACCAGGATCTTCCGCATCAGGCAGTGACAGAAACAGACATCCAGCGGGTACTCTACCGGCTGGTGATGCAGGAAAGTATTGTGGTAGACGGCGAGCGGGTGTATGTGAAGAAGCAGTATGAGGAAGAAAACCAGACCGCTTCCATGATCGCCCGGCGTTTGTTGGATCAGGGCGAGGCGTATGACATCGAAAAGGAATTGGCGCAGGCCCAGACTGCCCTGGCGATTACCCTGTCAGAGAGGCAGAAACAGGCAGTGCGTATGGTGTTCCAAAACCAGATCAGTATTATTACCGGTGGGCCTGGGACTGGGAAGACCACTGTGTTAAAGGTCATCCTTTATATCCATGCTATTGTCTGCAGGTCACAAGTGCAGCTCATGGCTCCTACGGGGCGTGCGGCACGCCGGATGGCGGAAAGCACCGGGCATGAAGACGCCTCAACGATGCACATGGCTCTGGGACTTCTGGGTGACTCTGCCGATTATGAAGACGCAGTAGAATATCTGGAGGCCGGTTTCTTAAATCTGGATGAAGTATCCATGGTAGATATGCATTTGGGATATGAATTTTTCCGCAGGGTAAAGCCTGCCTCCCGTATCCTGCTGGTAGGCGACGTAGATCAGCTCCCTTCTGTGGGAGCTGGTGATGTGTTCCGGCAATTGATCGGCTGCGGGCTGATCCCTGTGACGGTGCTGGATCTGGTATTCCGCCAGGGAAAGACCAGCAACATCCACTTAAATGCCCGTAAAATGTTGGCAAACCGGACGGATTTTGGCTTTGGAGATGATTTTCAGTTTGTCTCCTGCAATTCGGCAGATGAGACAGCAGCCATGGTACGTCAGCTCTATCAGGAAGAGGTCGCAAGGAACGGGCTGGATCATGTACAGATTTTGACACCCTATCGGGTAAAGACGGTAAATGGCGCTAACGATCTGAACCGGAGTCTGGAGGATCTGATCAATCCCCCTAGTCCTGGGAAAAAGGAACTGTCCGCAGGAGGGCAGACCTATCGGGAAGGGGATAAGGTACTGCAGAACAAGAATACGTTGATGGCCAGCAATGGTGACCTGGGAAGGATTACGGATTTTTATACGGATGAGGAAGGAACCGCAAAAACGGTGATCGAATTTCCGGATGGACGTATCGTGACCTACGAGACGGAGGATCTGGAGATGATCGAACACGCCAATGCCATTACCATACACAAGTCCCAGGGATCCGAGTGCGATATTGTCATCATCCCCTGGGTGAGAGCCTTTTATATGATGCTGAAGCGGAATATCCTGTACACAGGCATTACCCGTGCAAAGAAAAAGGTGTATCTGGTGGGGCAATGGAACGCAGTCTGCCAGGCAATCCACACGGATGATGCCGGCAGGCGCAATACAGCACTTGGAGAGCGGATCACCCGTTACTATTATCAGTATCTTCAGGAGCGTGAGCCGGAACAGCTTCGGCTTGCAGTATAAAAAATAATTTCCACTTATAAAGAAAGGCAGGCTATTCCTTATGTAGAGGGATATCCTGCCCTGTTTGCGAAAGGAGCAGATTTATGAACGAATTACTGTATCAGAAAAATCAGGCAGTGGCGGCTTTGAACCGGGTAGAGGGATTTGAGCCTCTGGAATTTGCCCGCACAATCAAACAGGAGGATCAGGAAGACCAGCTTTACCTTGATGTGAAGTACCGGAAACTCTGGTTCCGTCTGGCCTATCCTCTGGGGCGGATCGCCAGTACCATTGTTCGGTTTAACGAAAATATGGCGCTGGCAGAGGCAAGGATCTATCTGAACCATGAAGATGCACCGGAGAACTATATTGCCAATGCTTTTTCTATGAAATTCCGCTCAGAGGATCCGAAGTTTGGAGACAAGTTCCTAGAGATGGCAGAGACTGCCGCCGTGGGAAGGGCACTCTCCGATGCGGGCTTTGGTGTCCAGTTTGCGGACGTAGGAGAAAGCAATGATCCGGCGCAGGTGGATGCGGGGATTCCCGTACCAATGCAGTATCCGGAAGCAGGGATCTCTCCATATGGAGGAGAGCCGGTTTCTACCGGACAGCCTGGCTACAATAGCCAGAATCACTATGCAGGGAATACGCCTGCAGGAAATATGGTGTATCCGGGAAGTACGGCAGAATCCAGCCCCAGCCAGAGCATGATGAACCAATTCTATCATCAGGCACAGGCGCAGGGAAATATGATGGGAGCGTCTGTACAGCCGATGCGACAGCCTGCACCTGTGAAGAACACTCCTCTGGATGGAAACCTTCCTGTGGAGGAGCTGGTGAAGCGCATGACCTATGAACAGGCGAAAGCCGTGGTCATCGGCGGAAAAGGGAAATTCGGCGGGAAATCTATGGGTGAAGTGGCGGTGGAAAGCCCTTCCAGCCTGGATTATTTCGCTTCCAGCTACCGGGGGCATAACAATCTGATCCCGGCGGCAGCCAGGGTCCTTTTGAGCCAGGCACTTCCAAAGGCCGGTTAATCATTAAATACAACTTTCCGCAGTCTTCTTTAGGCTGCGGAAGAAAGGAGGTCGGACCTGGATGTATGATATGACCGGGTTTGATTATGACATCACGGATGTTGCCAACCTTCTGCGGCTGCATAAGCGCCGTGGAAATTACTACGACTGCCCGTTCTGTGGCGACACCAAAGGGCGGCTGAATATCAATCCGGCAAAAAACGTCTTTCGCTGTAACCGCTGTGACAAATCCGGCGGGATGCTGCAGCTTTATGCGGACTTGCATAACCTGACCTACCGGGAAGCAAATGAGGAAATCCGGGAGGCTTTGAATAAAGGGGAATACCGGCAGGTGCGCCAGGCAAAGGTACAGGAAGAAAAGGAAGAGCCTGTGCAGTCGAAGCTGGCGCCACTGGATGAACGGCACCGTACCTATACGGAATTACTGGACCGGCTTCCCCTTTACAGTGTACATAGAGAAAACCTGAGATCCCGGGGCCTTACAATCGAACAGATAAAAGAGCGGCGCTACCGTAGTGTTCCGATGTACGGGCTGCATAAGATTGCAGAGACACTTCAGGAGAGCGGCTGCGTGCTAGAAGGCGTACCGGGATTTTACCGGGATACGGAAGAACGCTGGACGCTGAATTTTAAAACGAAGAACTCCGGATTCCTGGTTCCTGTGGAGTCCATGGACGGAAAGATCCAGGCGTGTCAGATTCGTCTGGACCATCCCAGGGATAACAACAAATATCTCTGGTTTTCCAGTGCGGGCTATCCACACGGTGTTTCCTCCGGAAGCCCGGTTCATGTGATCGGAGATCTGGATGTGGAAAACGTCTATCTGACAGAGGGCGGGCTGAAAGGCTCGATTGCTCATTACCTGTCCGGTCATACGTTTATCTGTCTGGCAGGCGTGAATATGTACCGGAGCCTGCGCCCGGTGTTGGAGGAATTTCAGCGAAGAAAGATGAAATTTCTCTTTGAGGCGTTTGACATGGACAAGAAGCTGAAAACAGACTGTGATAGGCATTATCATAAATGTGCTGTCTGCAATGAAAGGGGGACGCCGGCAAACTGTCCATACAAGGTGGAAAAGCGCCGGATCATCCAGAACGCCTGTGGAAAAGTCTATGGGATCTGTCAGGAGTTGTCCCTGCCGGTTAGCCGTATGATCTGGGACCAGGATGCAGATGGTAACTGGAATGGAAAAATCAAAGGTATAGATGATTATTATTACGCAAAGCGGGCTGCGACGTCAGCCCCTTTGCAGAAACAGAAGGGAGTGGAAGCATGAGAAAAGGAGAAAAGCTGCTGTTTCTGGCAGGGATCCTGCTTGCCATCGGCGCCCTTGCTTTTTCTGCGTGGAAACTGAGAGGAATCTATGGAGAATACCAGGAGGGCGAAGATACCTACGAAGAGCTTGCCTCATTTGTGGAGGATCCGGAGGATAAGCCGGAACCAGACAAAAGCGATGTGGAACCGGACGGATATTTGCAGATTGATTTTGAGGGACTGCAGGCTGTGAACTCGGACGTGATCGCCTGGATTGATATTCCCGGCCTTTCCATCAGTTATCCGGTGGTACAGGGAACCGATAATGCTTATTATCTGCATCATCTGTTTACCGGGGAGTACAACAGCAGCGGCAGTATCTTTGCGGACTGGCATAACCAGCCGGATTTCACGGATCCAAACACCATTGTATACGGTCACAATATGAAAAACGGCAGTATGTTTGGAACCCTCTCCCATTATCAGGATCGGGCTCTGTGGGAGGCTTCTTCTTATTTTTACCTGTATGTGCCGGGGAAGGTACTGAAATATCAGATTTTCTCCTGTTATGCCGGGTATGTGGGGAGCGAGGCTTACACCTATGCGTTTCCGGAAGAGACAGACTTTCAGGCTTTTCTGAAGCAGATCCGCTCCTATGCGGGATATGATACCGGTGTGGAAGTCGTGGAAACAGACCGGGTGGTGACACTTTCCACCTGTGTCAGCTCTAGACGTGACTATCGGTACATTGTCCACGGGAAATTGACAGAGGAAATAGCAAATTGAAGAAGAAAAGTATAGGAACAGAAAACAGCGCCGGTATGGAAAAGGAAGACACCATGCCGGTCTTTTTTATGGAGGAAAGTATCATGTTGGAAGCTGAATATGAGAAAGCACGGGAGGAAATTGGATGGAAAGGAAACAGTGTGCTTGAAGAAGAGCGGATACAAACACTCCAGTTAATCTTTCAGCGAGCCTGGCGTTATCAGGAGCGAGGGATGCTGGATGAGATTATATTAGGCTTTGTCCGGAAAAAGACAGGAATGATTCAGAAAGCTAAAACAAAAGGAGAGCTGCAGGAAATCAGCAAACCGCCAAGGCCGGTTTATAACGGCAATGGCTTTACACCTGGAAAGTATGACACAGAGGAAGAAGAATTGCTGGTCTGGAGCCTTACTTGTTTGAAAGCACCGCTCAACAACCAGGCATATGAACGGTACAAAGAGCTGTTCTGCCGCCTGTTGCCGGAAAAGGCGAAGATATTATTCCCGGAAATGAATGAGAATAATCAGGCAAAAGTTGCCTGAAGAATGGAGGATGGATATGACGATCAGAGAAGCAGGAAAAGTGTGCGTGGTAAGGTGATTTTACAGCCACAGGGTAAGGAGTTTTTTACATGCCGCGGTAAGAACTTTTTTACATCATGCGGTAAGGAGTTTTTTACATGAGTTGGTAAG
>NZ_NFKT01000023.1 GCF_002160525.1 Lachnoclostridium sp. An169 | reverse complement strand
TGTCGTTAGTCATCTTTCTTTCTTTTTAGAGGATAAATTTCAGGGGCAGGCGAGACTCGTATGAGTCACGCCTGCCCCTGCTTGGAACTATCTATTTCCCGACAGCCCCTTTTCTACATTGCTCACTTATCTTATATTCAAATAATCGCAAACTGAAATCCACTTTATCACTTCCGTATTCTTTCGCGTGACTTCGGAATTATATGCAATTACTTCCTGATTTCTCGATATGTCCTGTAATTGGGAGACAGCATTATTGATCGTATTTGACAGCCTGTTTACCGTCTGATTACTTCTCTGTAATTCAGAATAAAGAAGATACTGATTCTCCCTTATCGAATCCAGGCTGTACAAGATATCATCCAGTTTTCCTATGATCGTTCTTCCCATCAGTTCATTTTCATAAATATTGTATGCTCCTTCATGTCCCTGCAGTTGAGAACACCTGCCCGAAGAAAAGTATTCATAAAAGGAGGAGATTGCAACAAGATCTCTGTATTTAGGATAAATCACATTTGCATTGTATAATCTATCCAAAGTGTTAAGCAGCATATTATAATTTGAATCCAGGCGATTTATTTCCGAATTGATAAGCTGTATCTCCCGATTGGCATTTTGTGCGTTTTTTTGAATCTGTGCATTGGTATCCTGTACCCAGGCATGATTTCGACGCCAGGCAGCCTTATCCTGCATGTTTCCATAAATCCAAAAAATAAACACTCCTATACAAACAATAATCCCCACTACAGAACTTGCCAGCATTCCCCTCTCAGTTGTTGAACCCAAAATGGCCATCAAAATAAACATTCCAATAAATCCAAAAAAACCATATGCCAGTCCACATAAAATCATCGTTTCCCACTTTCCTTCTGGCTTTTCTTTATCATCATATAAATTCTTCTGAACAATATTGTTCAGATTCTGAATCTGATAACAATACTGGTTTCTGATCTCTTCCATTTCATATAACTTCATCTCCAAAGATAAAATCTGCGATAAATATGACAGCATCTGTTGTCTCGTCATCTTTTATTATTCCCCTTCCTTTATGTATGGATTTTCGTACATATGTCATTATACTCGAATATTCGTACATTTTCAATATCCGAGTATAAATTTACAATGATTACATAAATTACAGGGAAAGGAAGTAAAACTGTGATCAGCTATCATCCATTGTTCAAAACAATGTCAGAAAAACATATTACTTCTTATGCTCTGTTCAAAAAGGGGTTTTCTAAAGCAACTTACTACTCCATCCAGAAAGGCAACAGCATCAGTACCAACACGGTAAATCAACTCTGCCGTTTACTGGATTGTTCTGTATCTGACATTATGGAATATATTGAAGATGAGCCGACAAGCAGTAAATGATCCGTGCGGATTTTCGTACATATTCAATTTTCATCCACCCTCATATAATCAAATTATGAGGTACGAATATGATTAGTTATGAACCGTTATTCAAGACAATGAAAGAAAAAAAGATCAGTTCATACGAACTGGCCAAACGGGGGTTTCCCCGCTCCACATACTATGCACTTAAGCAAGGAAAAAGTGTTACAACAAACACAGTCAATCAGCTTTGTTCCTTGCTCCATTGCAGTGTATCCGACATCATGGAATATGTTGAAGATAATTCAGATATATAGGAACGCATGATCAAAAATCATGCCGTTCTTTTTATATTTAGATCTGACAGAAAGACAGGAATCTGTCCTGAAAAGGAGAAGAGATGTACACCATTACACCAGATGGTACATCCCTTCTCTATCTATTTCCTGCTATTTCTTACTCTTTCTTTTTCCCCTCATCCTCCGGCATCCTGCCGTACAGTTTCGTCACCCGCGCGATCTCTTTTACCACATCGCCGTCGAACGCTTTCTTCTTCATCCGCCATACCCAGTTTCCTCCCAGGGTGGAAGGCGTATTGATTCTCGCCTCACTTCCGAGTCCCAGATAGTCCTGCATGGGGATCACGCAGAGGTCAGCCACGCTGCTCATGGCCATGGCGATGAAGTCGCCTGCAAGGGAGTCCTCATCGAGCCGCGGTTTCGCCATATATTCTTTTGCAAAATCCCGCGCATATTTGCCCACCTCATGATACCAGCCTCTTGTGGTGTCGTTGTCGTGGGTTCCTGTGTAAACCACGCAGTTCTGCGGATACGTATGGGGCAGATAGTTGGACGACTCTCTGGCGTCAAATGCAAACTGAAGCACCTTCATGCCCGGGAAGCCGCTGTCTTTCAGCAGTTTCAGGACACTGGGGGTTAAGAATCCCAGATCCTCCGCGATGATCTCCGGTCTGCCAAGCTTCGCCTCGATTGCGCGGAACAGGTCCATTCCCGGTCCCGGCATCCATTTTCCGTTTTCTGCCGTCGGATCGCCATATGGAACTGCATAATACTCGTCAAAACCCCGGAAATGGTCGATGCGGACTACATCGTACAGCTTGAAACAGTACTCGATCCGGCGGATCCACCACTCATATCCGGTCTTCTTGTGGTATTCCCAGTTATAAAGAGGATTGCCCCAGAGCTGTCCGGTAGCGGAAAATGCATCCGGAGGACACCCTGCCACTCCGGTGGGATTGTTCTCCTCATCGAACTGGAAGAGCTCCGGCGCAGCCCATGTGTCCGCGCTATCAAACGCCACGTAAATCGGGATATCGCCGATGATCTTCACGCCGTTTTTATTGGCATAGGCATGAAGAGCTTTCCACTGCTTATCAAACTCATACTGCTGGAATTGATAGAACCCGATCTCGTCAGCCAGTTCCTCTTTTGCCGCTTTCACGGCTGCCTCTTCCCGGTTCTTCAGGGGCGCTTCCCATTCCTTCCAGCTTACGCCACCCTGACTGTCCTTGACCGCCATATAGAGGCTGTAATCATCGAGCCAGTATGCATTTTCCCCGGTAAATGCAGTATAGTCCTCCGCCTTGTCCCCGCCGTTTTCCTTAAAACGGTCATAGGCTTTTCTCAGCACCCTGAAACGTGCCTTGTAGATCTTCTCATAGTCGATCTGATCGTCTCTGTCCCCGAAATCGTATTCTTTACACTCTTTCTTTGTCAGAAGACCTTCTTTAATCAGCGTTTTCAAGTCGATAAAATAGGGATTTCCTGCGTATGTGGAGAAAGACTGGTACGGGGAATCCCCGTAGCCAGTCGGTCCAAGCGGCAGGATCTGCCAGTAGCTCTGTCCTGCTTTTCTGAGCAGGTCAACGAACTTATACGCCTCTTTGGAGAAACATCCGATCCCGTATTTGGAAGGAAGCGAGAATACCGGCATTAAAATTCCGCTTGCTCTTTTCATTTTATTTTTCCTCCTGTAATTTCCAGATATCTCTGTTGTACTCTTCAATGGTTCTGTCAGAGGAGAAGTAACCTGCTTTCGCAATGTTGACAAGAGTTTTCTTCGCCCATTCTTTCCGGTCTGCGTATGCGTTCAGCGCCTCATCTTTCTTCTCCTTGTAGGAGTCGAAGTCAAGCAGCGTCATGAACCAGTCTTTTCCGATAATCTCATTTTTCAGGCGCTCCAGGTTCTCTCTGCAGCCCACCTCAAGCATCTTCTCGCCTGTAATGAAGTCCACAGCCGCCTTGATCGCCGGGTTCTTCTCGTAATAATCTCTTGACACATAATCTGCTTTCGCGTAGTGCTCGATTACCTCATCGCTGGTTGCACCGAACACGAAGATGTTCTCATCTCCCACACACTCGTGAATCTCTACATTTGCACCGTCCTCTGTTCCCAGTGTAACCGCGCCGTTGAGCATGAACTTCATATTTCCGGTTCCGCTCGCCTCCTTGGACGCCAGAGAGATCTGCTCGGAAATATCGCATGCCGGAATCAGTTTCTCTGCTTTGGAAACGTTGTAGTTTTCCACCATGACAACTCTCAGGTACGGACTCACGTCCGGATCGTTGTTGATGATCTCCTGCAGACAGAGGATCAGATGGATGATATCTTTTGCAATCGTGTAAGCCGGAGCAGCCTTTGCGCCGAAAATTGCAGTCACCGGAGCTGACGGGATCTTTCCTGCCTTGATTTCCAGGTATTTGTCAATAATGTACAGGGCGTTGAGCTGCTGGCGTTTGTACTCGTGGAGACGTTTTACCTGGATATCGAAAATCGTATCCGGGCTGATTTCGATTCCCTGCGTCTCTTTGAGATAAGTGCAGAGTGCTTCTTTATTCCTGTGCTTGATCTCCATCAGCTTTGTGAGCACTTTTTCATCATCTTTATATGCAAGCAGCTTCTCAAGCTCCATGGCATCTCTGTGATATCCTTCTCCAATCGTCTCATCGAGCATATCAGCCAGAAGCGGGTTGCAGTGGAGCAGCCAGCGGCGGAAGGTGATACCGTTTGTCTTGTTGTTGAATTTCTCCGGGTAGATCCGGTAGAAATTGTTGAGCTCCGAGTTTTTCAGGATCTCTGTGTGCAGCGCAGCCACGCCGTTTACACTGAATCCGTAGTGAATATCAATATGCGCCATGTGAACCGTATCATTTCTGTCGATCACTGCCACACTCTCGTCGTCAAATTTTCTTCTTACTTTGTCGTCCAGCACTTCGATGATCGGCATGAGCTGCGGAACGACCTTCTTCAGGTAGGAAACCGGCCATTTTTCAAGTGCCTCTGCCAGAATCGTGTGGTTCGTGTATGCACATGTCCTTGATACCACGTCAATGGCATCGTCCATATCCATTCCCCTTGCCACAAGGAGACGGATCAGCTCCGGGATCACCATGGTCGGATGGGTGTCGTTGATCTGGATCACCGCGTAATCCGGCAGATCATAAAGCTTGCATCCCTTTGCAGTACACTCGTCAAGGATGAGCTGTGCCCCTGCGCTTACCATCATGTACTGCTGATAGATACGGAGCAGACGTCCGTTCTCATCACTGTCATCCGGATAGAGGAAAAGTGTCAGATTCTTCCGGATATCCTCTTTGTCAAAATCAATGCCGTCCTTAACGATTGTCTCATCTACAGAGTCCAGATCGAACAGATGCAGTTTGTTCGTCTTGTTGTTGTACCCTGTCACTTCAATGTCATACATTCTGGCGTTGACTCTTAAACCTTTAAAGTCAACCGGATATGTGACGTCTGTCTTTTTCAGCCAGGAATACTCCTCGATCCACGGATTCGGAGTCTCCTTCTGAAGGCGGTCTTCAAACACCTGTTTGAAAAGTCCCAGATGATAGTTCAGTCCGATTCCGTCCCCGGCGAGCCCCAGCGTTGCGATAGAGTCAAGAAAGCATGCCGCCAGTCTTCCCAGACCGCCGTTTCCCAGTGACGGTTCCGGCTCAACCTCCTCGATCTCTGTAAGATCTTTTCCGTTCTGTGTGAGAATCTCTTTTACTTCCTTATAGATTCCGAGATTAATCATGTTGTTGGAGAGAAGTTTTCCGATGAGGAACTCTGCGGAAATATAGTAAAGCTTTTTCTTGCTGTCTGTGCGTTCTTTTTCTGCCGCCATCTCCTGGACGATTGTCATAAGAGCGTGATAAATCTCTTCATTTGATGCATCGGCAACTGATTTTCCAAGATACTTCTGTAACTTTTCCTGAATGTTCATGGTCTGCTGATCTCCTTTCAAACCCATCTCTGTAATTTCTTCGGCACCCCCGGCACCATTTCCTTATAGTTCGCATTTTAATACGATTTTCTTCTGATTTCTTGCAAAATACTTGCATTTTATTGTACAATACTATCATTCTATAAATTTTAAAAACTGAAGCGCAGAATACATACAGAGCCCCGTATACGAATTCGGATCCCTGTATACAGGCAGACAGGAGAATATCTTATGAATATCAGCCAATACCAGAATCTGGATTATCAGAACTATCACGAGACAAAATCACACACTGCAGAAGATTTTCCTTATATTACTTATTTATGCTCCATCCCGCTGGATTTTTCCTGCGTGCCGCTCCACTGGCATTCGGAAGCGGAACTGATTGTCATACAGAAAGGGCAGGGATACGTGTCCGCCGATTTCCAGAAACAGCTCGTCACTGCAGGGGATATCATTTTTATCCGCCCCGGCAGGCTCCACATGATCGAGCAGGCAGGAACCCATTCCATGGAATATGAAAATATTATTTTCAAGCCTTCCCTTCTCAGCTCCGGAGAGAACGACCTCTGTTCCGACCGCTTTCTCACACCCCTGATGGAAGGAGTTATTCCCTCGGAGACTTTCCTCACCCAGGCGGTTTCCTTTCATTCCGAGGCGCAGTCCTGCATCCGCAGGATCGACGGCTACTGCAGCGCCCGGCCCGAAGGATACCAGCTCGCGGTAAAGGGGCTTCTCTACGAGTTCTTCTTTCTGCTTGTCAGCCATCAGCAGGAGCTGAAGAATCCGGATCTTCCTCATGCAAAATCTCTGGAGAAAATCAAAACAATCCTGAAATATGTAGAAGAACACTACTCCGAACCGATTTCCATCGATGATATGGCATCCCTTACCTATTACAGCAAGTCTCATTTTATGAAATTTTTCAAGACTCATATGGGAACCGGTTTCATCGAATATCTGAACGACTACCGGCTTACAATGGCGGAACGCCTCCTGCGCTCCACATCCGAGCCGATTCTGGAGATTGCCGGCCGGACCGGTTTTGAGAATCTCTCATATTTCAACCGGATTTTCAAACGAAAATACGGCGTCTCCCCCGGGAAATACCGGAACCTGGCCTGAACGGACCTTCCAGGCCGGACTGCAGACCGCCATGTTCCGCAGGAGCTCCCTGAACCGTACTGACAGCTGTAATTTCCAGACGAAGGCTGCATCTGCGAAACAGAAAACAGCCATTCCCAACTGTCATAAGAAACTGACAGTTGGGAATGGCTGCCCCATCGTTTTCATCCGTCTGTATCCTGTTCCGATCTGTGTTCCGCTCTGCGGATTGCCGTCTAAGAATGATAGTACAACTCGATCGGATCGATCGGATCGAAAGGATGCTCTTCTTCCATCTTCTTATTTCTTCCGCGGCGCTTGAGCAGCTCCCCGCTCTTGTTGTACACCCAGAAAGAATATACCAGAAGCTTGTTCACCTTACCGATTTTCTCTTTCGTCGTTTTTTCGTACAGAACACCGCCTGCTTTCAGCGGCGTCTTTTTATGAATCAGTGAAATCAGCTCCGTCTCGCAGGTCACCGGTTCCGGAAGGATCGTATATCCCCGCCCTACGCAGTCCGGTTTGTGGGAGTCGCTGCCGCCGGTCGTCAGTTTGCCGTACTTTTTCGCCAACTGCAGTGCCCCGGCATTGGAAGCTGCTGACTCACAGCTGTTGAACGCCTCGATAAAATCAAACCGCTTCACGATCTCCGGCGAGAGATAATAGCGTCTCGCATTCGTAAAGCTCATGTACTTCTCGCCGCACGGATGTGCCGGTCCCAGAACTCCGCCGTTGCGATGCACCAGATCAATCAGCAGTGCAAGAGGCATTCCCCTCATCTCCAGGAGTTTCATCTTGACTCCCTCCGGCATAATCACCAGGATGTGCCCGGCGTCCCTTGTATCATACTCGATTCCCTTGAGCACAACAAAGTCCGTATGTTTTTTCCCTTTCAGATTATTTTTCCAGTACCGGTATCCGTTGTATGTATCATGGTCGGTTATGACCATCCCCTGGAATCCGTGTTTCTTCAGGATCGTGATGTATTCCTCCAGCCCTACCTTGCTGTCAATCGACCCTTCTTTTACATGGCAATGCATATCAATTTTCATACGCAAGCCCCCTTTTCTGTCAGATTTATCTGTCGGTCTTTCGGATGAATATCCATGGGTACATTATACAACTTTGTCTGTCTTATGACAACCGGAGAGAGACCTTTTCCATCGTTTCACAACTGATGAAATTTTATCATCCGGACCGGCTCAGTCTTCCTCGTCATCCTCTTCGTCCGCAAAATCGGCTTCCACGAAATCCTCATCATCCATTCTGTCCAGATTTTCCATGACCGCCCGCGCGCGCTCCACCTCATTCGCCGTGGAGTGAGTTCTGCGGATCTCCTCCGCTTTCCTTAAGCTCGCCCGTTTCCTCTTTCTGGACTCCAGAAGAAGCTGCACAAGGATACCTGCGATCAGGCACACTGCCGCCACAATGCCAAATACCAGTTCTGTCCCCTCCGGAAGCAGAAGTACTGCCGCAGCCCCTACCGTAAGCGCACCGAATATTGCTGTAAACAGAATCGTAATGACTTCTTTGAATTTTATCGTAAGGAGTGCCGCCACAAGCCCCGCCGCTGCACAGATAAGAGCGCCGGTCACATCAGCGGGACCGATAAAATACGCACACCCCAGCCCTGCTGCCGCCCATACTGTGATAAAGATTCCAAACCGGTACAGCCATGCCGAGAGCCCTCCGAGAATGATTCCGAGAACCACTCCCGGTATCCAGTCATATGTCAGGGTAATCCCCGTTACATCCATCACCAGTGTACCGCCCAGGAAGCCTGCCGCCAGACCGAAAAGCGCCGCCCACACCCGGACAATCTTAAGTCCCAGAAGACAGATCAGCAGACCGATCACTGCCGCTGCTGCCACAGCGATCATCTCCGTGTCCGTAAGAGCGCGTCCGTTTTCCAGAATTTTCCCGATTGAAAAACCAACATCCCAGTTTCCGATTATCTCCCGTAGATTCATCTTTCTTCTCCTTGTTCCTTTTTAATTATTCTTTTTCCCCATTCATTTTCCCCGGGATCTCCGGATCCCCTTTCTATTCCCGTCTATTCTACCAATTTTCCCGGCGCAATACAAGACAAAGAAGATGGATGCCAATCACTTTTTTATGATCAACATCCATCTTCACTCTGATATTTCTATCATTCTTTTTACCTCTTTCTATCTTTTTTCTGATAGATTAAATTAATGTTCCCGGTGGTCCGTACCTCCTGTTCTTAGATTCCTGTCCGGCTCTGGTTCTTTGATAATCTTCCGTGATATAGATTTTGCTTCTCTCATAACTTTCTCGTCATTATGATCTTTCTCTATATCTGATTACCTTTCCCCCTCCGTGTCCGGCAGGTTAAAAACTTTTTAAAGTTTTTATTTGTTGTAATTATAATATCACTCACTTTTACTTTTGTCAATAAATTTTTAGTATTTTTATCAAATAATTTTAAATTATCTGTTAATTTATAACCCTGTTGACTTCTCCCCCTGCGCAACTTAAAATAGAAAGGAAATGTCTCAGACTTTGAAATAAAAGACAAAAGGAGATTTTTATAATGGAACAGTTAAAAATACCCGAGGGTTACTCCTCTCCCCTGACAATCCGGGAGACGGAAGTGGCCATCAAAGAGGTTAAAGATCATTTCGAACGCGCGCTTGCAAAAGCCCTGCACCTCACCCGTGTCTCCGCTCCGCTGTTCGTCTATCCGGACTCCGGACTGAACGACAACTTAAACGGCGTGGAGCGTCCTGTCGCTTTCGGTATCAGGGAGCAGGATGAGGCCGTTGCCGAGATTGTCCACTCTCTGGCAAAATGGAAAAGATTCGCCCTGAAGAAATACGGATTTCATTCCGGTGAAGGGCTCTACACGGATATGAGTGCCGTGCGCCGGGATGAGGACACGGACAACATTCATTCCCTCTATGTCGATCAGTGGGACTGGGAGAAGATCATTTCCAGGGAAGAACGCAATACCGAGACGCTGCAGTACACAGTACGCAAAGTATACAGCGCGCTGAAAGACACGGAGGACTACATATCAAGACGGTATAACTATATTGAACCGCTCCTGCCGGATGATATCTTTTTCATCACTTCACAGGAACTGGAAGATATGTATCCGGACCGCACGCCGAAAGAGCGCGAGAACCTGATCGCCAGAGCCAAAGGAGCCGTCTTTGTCTCCCAGATCGGCAAAGTCCTCGCTTCCGGTGAAAAACATGACGGACGCGCACCGGACTATGATGACTGGGAGTTAAACGGCGATATTATCGTCTATTACCCGGTTCTTGACATGGCCCTTGAGCTCTCCTCCATGGGAATCCGTGTGGATGAAGACTCTCTCCGCCGCCAGCTCAAAGAAGCAGGATGCGAAGAACGGGCAGAGCTCCCCTTCCAGAAATCCCTGCTGAACGGAGAACTGCCCTATACCGTGGGCGGTGGAATCGGGCAGTCCAGAATCTGCATGTACTACCTGCGTAAAGCTCATATCGGCGAGGTACAGTCTTCCCTCTGGCCGGAGGAGATCGTAACGCGCGCAAGAGAAAACGGAATACAGCTGTTGTAATTTTGGGACACAGTCAGCATCAAAAGGGGACGTAGTAAAGCTAAACTTTACTACGTCCCCAAACTGCAACCGCCTGCATATGCTGCGCCCGGTGCCTGTCTTCCACCACATCCTTCGGATACCGTATCACTCCGTTATTATCATAGGGATCATTGAAATAATAACCTTCTTCGTCAAATCCTACCAGAAGCATACAGTGTTCATTGGAAATCCAGGTAAATTCTTCTCCCGTATCAGAGAGCCGCCAGGAGGGACCGGTAACCGGCTCCCGCATATTGATGCACGCCCAGAATATCACGGGCATTCCTTTGCTGACATATTTTTCTGTCAGCTCTTCTGCAGTGAGCCCCGTCTCGTCTTTCACCTGAAATTCTCTGTATTTTTCTCCATACCGATGGACGGCATTTTCCAATGCCCGCTCAAGCGCCCGGACGATCACAGGGGCATAGCACCCGAATGCATCTTCATCGTACGGACTTCCGCAGAAATATCTGCGGGGATCGGGTCCATAAAGGACCCCGTTCCTTAATTCAAAGTCTTGTTTTTCCAGATCGTTTTCTATAAATTCATCGACCGTAACCGGAATCCCGAGAAACTGCAGCAGCATTACTGCAGACACGCTCTCGCATCCGGTCGGATACTTTACGCTCTGGTCGATATACGGAACATCAAGCCGGATCATTTCCCGCCCCCTGACGCAGCCGCCTGTTTTTTCTCTTTTCTCTCAAAGAAGATCTTCATTCCGGAAAGCACCGCCAGCAGCAGGATCAGGCTGAATCCGAGCACAACCCACCAGATCTGCACGATTCCGGCCAGCAGGTATCCGATCAGGGAAACGATCATTACTACGGCAGCATACTGCATCTGCGTAGATACGTGATTCAGATGGTTACTCTGCGCTCCCGCCGATGACATAACTGTTGTGTCTGAAATCGGAGAAATGTGGTCGCCGCAAACTGCTCCTGCAAGAACAGCCGCCACAGCAACGATCATCATCTCCAGATTTGTACTGCCCTCGAACATCGCTGTCGCGATCGGAACAAGGATAGCGAATGTTCCCCAGGATGTTCCCGTGGAAAATGAGAGGAATACCGCTGCAATATACAGCACAGCCGGGATAAAGATACTTGCCGACGCATTGTCTCCGACGACATGGCCGACAAAATCAGCCAGTCCCAGCGCATCGCCGACCCCCTTCAGGGACCATGCGAAAATCAGAATCGTCACTGCCGGAATCATCAGCTTGAACCCTTCTACAAGGCTGTCCATAAATCCCTTGAAAGTGACGACCTTTCTCGGCAGATATAAAAACAGCATGACAAAGATTGTCAGCGTGGTTGCAAAGATCAGGCTTGTCTCGGCATCGCATCCGGAGAATGCGGTAATCACATCCGTTGCGCCTCCCAGGTATCCGGTATAAATCATGGCGCCGATGGCGGAGACAATCAGCACGGCAACCGGAAGCACAAGGTCAATCACCTTGCCGTTGGGGTTTACTTCTTCCTCGGGAACCTGTTCGAACTCCTCCGCACCGCTTGTGAAAAGATCTCCTTTTGCCGCGTTGTCCTCATGTTTCTTCATCAGCCCGAAGTCAAATGCCGTCAGTGTCATGAAGATAACCATAACCAGAGTCAGAATCGCATACAGGTTATACGGAATCGTCCGCAGGAACAGCTGAAATCCGCTGATCCCCGCATCTTCCGGCACGTAGGAATTCACCGCCGCAGCCCAGCTTGAGATCGGTGCGATAATACACACCGGAGCCGCCGTCGCATCGATAATGTAGGCAAGTTTTGCTCTGGAGACCTTATAACGGTCTGTCACAGGCCTCATAACAGAACCCACGGTCAGACAGTTGAAATAGTCGTCCACAAAAATCAGGATTCCCAGACCGGTTGTGGCAAGCAGGGCACTCTTTTTCGACTTGATCTTACTCCCCGCCCATTTTCCGTAGGCAGCAGAGCCTCCCGTCTTCGCCATGAGCACAATAATCATGCCCAACAGCACGTCAAAGATCAGAATATTCAGATTCATACTGTCTTTCATGATCTCGAAAAAATTGACAAATGAATTCCACGGGTGGAAACCACTGTAAAGCAGCGCGCCTACTGCGACACCGATAAACAGCGAACTGTACACTTCTTTTGTGATAAATGCCAGTACAATCGCCAGGATCGGCGGAAGCAGTGACCACCACGTTCCGATAAACATTGAACCGTCCATAAATACTTTACTCCTTTTTTCTCTTTTTTGATGTATAAATATTGAGGTATAAATGCTTCCCTTCTCCGGAAGCCTCTGATTAGCGGCGGTAATAATTCACGCTGTCGAGAAAAATCATGTTTTCCCGCACCCAGGAATTATTCGCCATCTTTTTGACCAGCTTCAGCCGGAGACGTACCTTTCCTGAAGAAAGCCTGAGATCATTCTCCGTAAACCATCCCTTTTTCACCTCAAAACCGGTAATCTGCTTCCACCCGAACACAAGCGGTTCTCCCGAATTCCAGTTTTCCAGAGCCGGGAAGATACAGATTCCCTGTTCTGAAAAACAGACGTAAAAATATTCCGCCTTTTCGAATTCTTTCACATTCTCCAGAGTGTCCGGCAGCACCCATTCTCTTCCTGTGGTCCGGCGTGCAAGAGCGATATTATGATTATAAGGGATATCATATTTCAGGATGAGATTCTCAAGTTTTTCTTCTGTAAGCATAACATGCCTCCC
Organism: Lachnoclostridium sp. An169; assembly: GCF_002160525.1. GTDB lineage: Bacteria > Bacillota > Clostridia > Lachnospirales > Lachnospiraceae > Mediterraneibacter > Mediterraneibacter cottocaccae. The sequence goes on along the minus strand of NZ_NFKT01000023.1, from coordinate 65,924 downwards.
TCTTCCGCTGATTCTCAGGTTATTGTAACACGATTTGAAGACGGATGGAAGTACAGTTTCTTCCGGATTGCATTTCTTGTATAATCCTGTTATCATATCTGTGTACCAATTCAATGAATTCCAGATCTTTTTTACAAATTATAGTACAATCCTGCCTGTATTTTTTTCCGGCAGATCAGATAAAAAAGTTCTGAACAGCACAACAGGAGGAAAAAACATGTATCGGCAGGTTCCCTTATCACCGGAACAGAAAGAACAGGCAAGACATGGAGAATCCATGTTCCCCCTGCAGAAATATATCACACTGCTCTCTTACATTTATCCCACAGTCGCCGCGCACTGGCACGAGGAGGCTGAATTTACAATGATTACAGGTGGCCGCTGTACCTATCAGATCCAGTTTGACTCCTTTGAGGTCACTGAGGGGGACATTCTCTTTCTTCCCCCGTCCATCCTCCACTCTCTTTCCGTTGAGACCGGCGGTTTTATGAAGTCAGAGACTTATGTATTTCATATGAATTTCCTCGGTTCGAATTCTGCCGACGTCTGTTCCGTGCGCTATCTCAAGCCCATCACGCAGCAGACCCTCATCCTGCCCGCTGTAATCCATCCGGACCATCCGGCCTACCGGGAGCTCAGGGATATTTTTTCAGATATGAATACTGCATACACCAGACAGCTCCCGGGATATGAACTGAAGCTGAAAGCCCTCCTGCTCAAGGTACTCTCTGCCCTCATTCCCTTTGGAAGAGAAAATGCATCCCGCCCCCGGATCGAGACAGACCATATTCAGAAAATCCGTCAGATACTCGATTATATCGGCGAGCACTACAGTGAAGATCTTTCCATTGCCCGGCTGGCAGAGCGGTGCTATTTCAGCGAATATTATTTTATGCGTTTCTTTAAAAAATACGTGGGAATTTCCTGCCTGGAATATATAAAGAATCTGAGACTGGAAAAAGCCGCCGGACTTTTGGCCGGCGGAGAGACTTCCGTTCTGGAGGCCTCACTGTCTGCCGGATTTTCCAATCTTTCTTACTTCTATCGTGAATTTAAGAAAAAATATGGCATGACGCCAAAAAAATATATTGAAAGCCTGTCCTCAGGCGGCATCACTCCGGGAGCTCCGCTTCACGGACAAAGTCACCTGTTATGTTAAATGCATGGTTCATCGGACCACTCCCCTGTCCCAGATCAAGCATGGCCGAGAGAGCCCCGGAAATATACTCTTTTGCCCGCTCCACAGACCTCTCCATGGAAAAACCTTTTGCCAGATTGGCGGCAATGGCGCTGGAAAGAGTACACCCTGTCCCATGCGTATTGGGGTTGTCTATCCTCCTGCCGTAAAACCAGCGGTGTACCCCATTCTTCCAGAACAGGTCATTGGCGTCGCTGACCCGGTGTCCTCCTTTCACAAGCACACCGCAGCCGTAAGACGTACCGATCTTCTCAGCCGCTGCGAGCATCTCCTTTTCCGATCTGATCTGCATTCCGGCAAGCACCTCTGCCTCCGGGATATTAGGTGTCAGGATATCTGCCAGAGGAAGAAGTTCCTCCCTGAGCGTCCCCGACGAGCCGTCCGAGAGAAGTTTTGATCCGCTCGTCGAAACCATAACCGGATCCACCACAATATGTGTCGCTTTATACGTTCTGAGCTTTTCCGCAATTACCCGGATCAGTCCCGATGAGGATACCATCCCGATCTTCACCGCATCCGGCCGGATATCGGTAAAGATACAGTCAATCTGCTCTGCCAGAAATTCCGGCGTAACCTCCATAATGTCCTTAACGCCCACTGTATTCTGCGCCGTAAGGGCTGTGACCGCGCTCATAGCGAATACTCCGTTTGCCGTCATGGTCTTGATATCTGCCTGGATGCCGGCTCCGCCGCTGGAGTCGCTTCCCGCAATTGTAAGTGCAGTTTTCATCTGTGTTCTCCTATTTTCTCTTTTTTGTATTTTCCAACTGTTCCACCCGTTTCCAGAACAGATTGAAATCTTTAAATTCCGGAAGATAGATATCTGCCGTATTCCAGATCTGAGCCAGATCTTTATCGTCGGATCTGTCATAGACAGCTACTGTCTTAAATCCCGCCCGCTTTGCCGTCTGAATGGCGTGAAGCGCATCCTCAAACACAAGTGTCTCCCCCGGCTCCGTGTCAAGCTGCAATGCCGCAGCATAGAAAATGTCAGGCTGATTCTTCCCGCTTCCGATCCCGGAGGAGGTAAACATCGCCTGAAAAAAGGAATAGACCTTCAGCCGTTTCAAGGCTGCCTCCGCATTCCTGCGGTCTCCGGACGTAGCGATTACCATCGGAATCTTTCTTTCCTTCAGCTCAGTGAGGAACTGCCTGACTCCCTCTTTCAAAGGGACACGGTTCTCATAGAATTCCCGCACCTCTCTGGCAAGTCCGTCCACGATCTGCTGCGGAGTCTTGTCAAGCCCGTAATGAACGATCAGATATTCTGCCGCTTCTTCCATACTCATGGCAAAAAGGATTTCACCAAGTCCTTTTTCCGCCTGTATTCCCAGGCTTTCCAGATACAATTCTCCCAGATTTTCCCAGACAGGCATGGAGTTTAAGAGTACTCCATCCACATCAAAAACTGCTCCCTTGATCATAGTTCTATTACCCCAACATCTTTTCTGTCTGTTCCTTTAAGTCAGCCGCAGCCGCCTCAATGTCCTGCTTTGCAAAAATCGCACTGATCACTGCGATTCCGCAGATCCCGGTCCCCCGAAGTTCCAGGACATTATCCCTTGTGATCCCGCCGATGGCGATCACGGGGATGTCCACGGCATCACAGATTCTCCGGAGCGTCTCATGCTCGACTTCCGTTGCATCTGCCTTTGAGCCGGTGGGGAATACGGCTCCCACACCGAGGTAATCTGCGCCATGCTCCTGTGCGCGAAGCGCCTGCTCCACAGTCTGCGCGGAAACACCGATAATCTTATCCGGTCCCAGCCTGCGGCGCACATCCCCCGCTTCCATATCATGCTGCCCCACATGGACTCCGTCTGCTCCGGCTTTTTCCGCGATATCCACATTGTCGTTAATGACAAAGGGGACGCCATATTCCCGGCAGAGCTTCCCGATCTCCAGAGCCTCTTCCAGAAATGCCTCTTCATCCAGCTCTTTCTCCCGGAGCTGAATAAAGGTTGCCCCGCCTTTTAATGCCGCCTCCACCTGACTTTTCAGAGTCTGTCCCCGCAGCCAGGTTCTGTCTGTCACAGCATACAGAAGGAGAGCTTTTCTGTCCACATTATTCTTTCTATCGCCGCTCATATCTTGCTCCTTTCTCTAAATCATTTCCCGACATGTTATAGATCGCATCGATGATCCGGTTCCGGTATGTAGCATTTCCATCCCCCTCTTGCATCCGGCTCCATCCGATCTCTCCGGCATATCCCATCATGCACACAGCGGAGGCCGCTGCTTCCAGAACATTGTCCGGATTTGCCGCCAGAAACGCCGTCATAATTCCGGAGAGCTGGCATCCGGTTCCGGTGATCTTCCCCATCTCCGGGCGTCCGTTACGGATTACATAACATTTCTCTCCATCCGTTACCAGATCGATTGCTCCTGTCACTGCCACAATACAGCCTGCAGACCTGGAAAAGTCTTTCACAAATTCTACTGCATCTGCCAGGTTCTCCTCCGTCACAGCGTCTGCCGCATCCGCGTCCACGCCTTTTGTAGTGCCGCTTCCAAGGGCAAGTGTCCGGATCTCGGAGATATTTCCCCGGATGGCGGTAAGCTTCAGCTCCCTCATAAGGCCCAGCGCTGTATCCGTGCGAAGGGCGCTCGCCCCTGCTCCCACCGGGTCAAGAAGGACGGGATGCCCCAGTTCATTTGCCTTCTTTCCTGCCCGGAACATTCCTTCTATACTGGTTTTGTGAAGGGTTCCGATATTGATATTCAGGCCGTTGCACACGGAAGTGATGTCTTCCACATCCTCCGCCTCATCGGACATAATGGGACTGCCGCCGCAGGCAAGCAGGGCATTAGCCACGTCGTTTACGGTCACATAGTTGGTGATATTGTGCACAAGCGGCACGGTCTTTCTGACATTGTCCAGACATTCTTTCATCATGATAACTGTACCTCATCTTCAAAAGAAAAGCGGAGCCTTCGGACTTCACAGTTTCTCCAAATTCCCCCGCTTTTTCTTTCGTTCTCTCTTAACTTTTTTATATTTTTGTTCTCAGTTTTTCGCCTGCTGTGGCTTTGCCTCCAGATTGCCAAGATAGATATCGAATATCTTCATCTTCTTCATCGTTGTCACAAGCACAGCCGCAATGATCGTTCCCCCGCAGCTTGAAACAAAGAAGGGGAGGACAAACCCGAACACCGCGCTCTCGCTTCCCATAATCAGTGTAGCGATCGGATAGCTTAACAGCCCGCCGATGACAGATGTTCCGAACAGCTCTCCCAGATATGCAAGCGGAAGGTGTTTTCCGTATTTATACAGAATACCGCACAAAAATGCTCCGCACATGGATCCGGGAAATGCAAGCAGAGTTCCCGTCCCCATCAGATTTCTGAGAAGGCTCGTAACAAATGCCATACCGACTCCGTATCCGGGTCCCAGGAACACGCCTGCAAGAATGTTGATAAAATGCTGGACCGGAGCACATTTTGAGGCTCCCACCGGAATCGACAGCGGGGAACAGACGATTCCCACCGCAACAAGGATACCCGCAAGGGCAAGTTTCTTCACGTTGACATTTTTCATTACCATAACCTCCTGTACACATGCGTCCATACTTTCTGCCTCCTGCGGCAGAATGTCAACCGTATGGCGCGCACTTGTCGGTCGATGCTCACTGGCATCCTCTCACTCCGGAACACGGATTCCCTCGCATAATGTTTTTGTACGATCAAGATGTAATTGCTCTGGTGTACAGTTAAAACCCGGACGGCGCTCCCCGCCCGGGAAAACTTGTTATTCAATTTTCCGAGAATTATGTTACCATGTTCTGGCAGGAAAAGCAATAAGATTGTTCCTTTTCATATGTCTGCCAGATGTCCGTCCGGCTGTACTGTCCCATGTTGCCCCGGCGGCCACGCTTTCGCTCGGGAGTGGAGCGCAGCGGTACATAGGACCGCAAAAGACGCGGTCCAAGGACCGGCGCTCCACTACGGCCCTTCGTGACAACATGGGACAGTACAGCCTGGGATCTGGCGAGGATACGAAAAGGAATATGAAAAGTAACTAATTTATGGGAAGTCAGTAATTTATGGAAAGTCAGCTTGACATTTTTGTCTTCCGTGCTATAATCAGGATACGGAAAGTAAACTTTCCATAAACGAGTCTGAGAGGTGGGTATATGAAAAACCGGCTGGAAGAGCTACGGAAGCAAAGGGGAATCCGCCAGGAAGAACTTGCCGATGCGTTGGACGTCTCCCGCCAGACGATCGGTTCCCTGGAGAACGGGCGATATAACCCTTCCATAAAGCTTGCGTTCAAAATCGCACGCTATTTCGAGATGAGCATTGAAGATATCTTTATCTATGAGGAGGAATCAAAATGAAAGAGAACAGAACCTTTACTATCTTATTCTCTGCCGGTATCATTTTAATGATCTCAGGCATTATCCTGCGCGCTGACGAATCAGCTTCTCACCCTGATTCTGTTGGTTCTGGCATTTATCCTGGCGCTGTTCCATGCCTCTCCGTGGATCATCTGCCTTGTTTTCGGCTTATTCCTGATCCAACAGGGGATCTATTTCTTCATCCATCATTCTCTGGAGAAGAATTATTGAAACTCAGCTCAGGCAGATATACCTGCCCCGCCCCTTCAAGCCGGATATGATGCTAATGTCAGACCGGATGTAATACTAATAAGAAAAGAGGAAATATAAGATGTCAGTAGAGATCGTCAGAAATTATTTTGAATCCAATAACATTAACAAAGAAATTTTGGAATTTCCCGTATCCAGTGCCACGGTAGAGCTTGCCGCCGAGGCAGTCGGAGTGGAGCCTGCGCGGATTGCAAAGACACTCTCCTTCTACACAAAGGAGAAAGACGGCGCCATCCTTATCGTGACCGCAGGGGATATGAAGATCGACAACAGCAAGTTCAAACATTTCTTTGGGATGAAGGCAAAGATGCTTGCCCCCGAAGATGTGGAAAGACTTACCGGACACGCCATCGGCGGGGTCTGCCCGTTCGGGAATCCGGATACCGTGACCACCTATCTGGATGAATCGCTGAAACGGTTTGAGACGGTATTTCCGGCGGCGGGAAGCTCCAACTCTGCGGTGGAGATGACTTGTGAGGAACTGGAGAAATATTCGCAGGCAAAAGAATGGATTGATGTGTGTAAATAGAAGAATGCGCCAATGGTCCGGCAGTACCGGATCATGTTATCCCGGCGCTCCACTAGGGGGCTTCGTGACAACATAATCCGGTACTGCCTGGGAATTGGCGCAGGAAAAAAATAAACATCACTTTAATCAGCCGTATTTTAAGCAAACTGTATTTTCAAAAATATTATCTGACTATATCTTCTGAAAATATGTCCCGCCCATATTTGTCAAAACGAATTATCTCAGGAAGTTCTCGATGATCACGGATTCCGCTTCCTCTTCGCTGAGACCGAAGGTGCGGAGTTTGATCAGCTGTTCATCGTTGATTCTTCCGATGGCGGCCTCATGGATGATCTGGGCGTCCACGTGTTTGGCGTCGATCTCCGGGATGGAACTGATCTCTGCCTTATCCATAATAATGGAGTCGCACTGGATATGTGCGTGGCACTGGTTGTTTCCGATTGCTCTGGGGTGGAACACCTGGTGGGATGTTCCCTTTCCAACGGAACGGGACACAATTCTTGCAGAGCTGTTCTCGCCGTTTAACTCCACATCCATATTGGAAACCGCAGTCTGTCCTTCATGTGTCATCAGCTTTTCTGTAACGAAAAGCTTCGCATTATCGGCAAGTTCGATATAATTTTCCCTCTCTGTGGAATCTACACCTTTAATCTGGGTTGTCTCAAGGGTAAATACCGAATTTTCCCCGACATAGATCTTTGTCACCGGATTGAGAACCTTTTTTCCTCTTCCGTTTCCTTCTGCGTAATGGTTTTCCACATATTTTACATTAGCATTCTTTCCCACGTGGAAAGTGTGGATTCCGTCGTGACGGGTCTCACTGCATCCTTCCCCGTGGATCCCGCATCCGGCAATGATGGTCACGTCTGCTCCGTCCTCTATATAGAAATCATTATATACGATGTCAACGCCTTCCTTAGACATGACAACCGGGATATGGACCTGCTCGTTTTTCGCCTCTCCGCTGATATGGATGTCGATTCCCGGCTTGTCTTCTTTCTTCACAATATTGATATGCCTGCTGTCACCATGGCACACCGCCATACCGTTCAGGCGCAGATTATATGCTCCTTCCTGTTTAAACCCGTAAGAGTCGATCACTTTGAGCACATCTTCTGTCACCTTGTCAAGCTGTACTTTTGAATTAGGCTCCATAGAGTTCACCTCCCTTTTGTCTTCTGCACTCACAGGAGTCAATCTCCTGACCGAACAGCGACGGCATGATGTCCGCCGCATCACCGATGGACTCCACTTTTCCGTCAGAAATCACCATAATCCGGTCTGCCATCTGGATAATCCTCTCCTGATGGGAAATCAGAATCAGTGTCTCCTTCTTCTCCCTGTGGATCTGCTCAAAGCGTTTGATCAGCATGGAGAAGCTCCACAGATCGATTCCCGCTTCAGGCTCGTCAAAAATGCACAGATCGTGGTGCTTTGCCAGAACTGTAGCGATCTCGATCCTCTTCATTTCTCCGCCGGAAAGTGTGGCGTCAGCTTCCCGGTCAATATATTCTCTCGCACAGAGCCCTACGCTGCTTAAGAGCTCACAGCACACCTTCTCGTCCAGCGGTTTGCCCGCCGCCAGGGACAGAAGCCTGCGCACCGTCATTCCCTTAAACCGTGGCGGCTGCTGAAAGGCAAAACCGATTCCCGCCTTCGCGCGCTCGTCAATGGAATAATCCGTAATGTCCTCGCCGTTTAAGAGGATCTTTCCGCCTGTCGCCTTATTGATGCCCATCAGGAGCTTGGCAAGCGTGGATTTCCCGCCGCCGTTTGGTCCCGTAATGACAAGCATCTCTCCGTCATTTACAGAAAAACTTACGTCCGAGAGAATCTCCGACTGTTTTCCTTCTTCCATTACATCATATGATAAATGTTCAACCTGTAACATCGTGCGTCTGTCACTTCCTTTTCTTTTGATGACCGCGTCCGGATTCCAGGAATCTGCGGAACACTTCCCTGTAACGCTCCGCATAGATACTTCCGCGTCTCCAGATAAAGGTAAACTCATGGGAGACGTCAAAATCCTGCAGAGGGATCTTTACAAGTTCTCCCGCAGCCAGCTCCTCTTCCACCGCAGTCTCATATAAAAATGTAATACCACATCCCGTTTTTGTCAACTCCCTGATCGTGTGCAGGCTCCCTACTTCCATAACTTTTTCAAAATCTGCAAGACTCAGGTTTCTCGCGTCAAGAAAGCGTTCCAGCACCTCTCTTGTACCGGAACCGGGTTCCCGCAGAAGAAGCCGTTCATGAAAAAGATTTTCAATTTTGATCTTCTGCGGCATTCCGTCTGCCGGATCTACCTTCACCGGAAGTCTTTTGCAATACTCAGGACTGCAGACTGCAATAAACTTCTCATCGGAAAATTTCCGGAAATCATACTCCGTCTTTTTGAAAAATCCTTCCACAAGAGCAAAATCAATGGCCCCCTCGTCCAGTTTTTCCAGGAGATCATGGGTGTTCTCCACAATCATCTGAATCCTGGCATCCGGATATTTTTCAAGATAATCCCGCAGAATCCGCCCCATCAGCGCATCCCCGACCGTCCGCGTGGCGCCGAACCGGAGTTCCCGCTCCTCTTCCTGCGATTTCTTCATCTCATCTGCCATGGAAAGCTCATCGTGCATCATCGTAAGGGATGCATTTTTCAGAATCTCTCCCGCTCCGGTCAGACGCAGCTTCTTCCCCTCATAGCGGAACAGCTTTGTATTGTAATGTTTCTCAAGGAAACGGATATGCTGGGATACCGCAGGCTGTGTGATATTCAGTTTTTCCGAGGCCCGTGTGAAATTCATGCACTGACATACTGCAAGAAATGTCTCCATTCTGAAATCAAGCATAGAAACCCCTTCTTCCATAAAACGCAGAAGGGCGGAGTTTTTACCCAAACCTCCGCCCTCCATTTATACTTAACTACTCCCTGTGTCTTATCATAACATATTTTTATGATAAAATAAAGATATATAATTACATTTTATTGTAAATTTATGGTATGATTTTTCCAGTTGGAAAAAAGATACAGTCTGAAGGAGGAAAAACAAATGAACTTTATAAAGAAAAACGGGGCCGGACTGCTGCTCTGCCTTATAATTGCCGTGCCTTCCTGGTTTCTGGGACAGGCCGTACCGGTTGTCGGCGGGCCGGTGTTCGCCATTCTCATCGGTATGATCGTGACTCTGATCGTTACAAACAAAGAGCCATTCCTCGGAGGGATCAACTACACCTCCAAGAAAATTCTGCAGGCCGCTGTGGTTTTTCTTGGATTCGGCATGAATCTGACCGAGATTCTGGCAAAAGGGAGACAGTCTCTTCCTATTATTATCTCCACTATCGCCACATCACTAATCATCGCTTTTCTTCTTTATAAAGCACTGAAGCTGAAGGCGAACAATGCCATCCTGGTGGGGGTGGGTTCATCCATCTGCGGGGGAAGCGCCATCGCAGCAACTGCTCCGGTAATCGACGCGTCGGACGAGGAAGTGGCACAGTCCATCTCCGTTATCTTCCTCTTCAACGTTCTGGCTGCGCTCATTTTCCCTACCCTTGGCTCTCTTCTGGGCTTAAGCAATGAGGGATTCGGGCTTTTCGCAGGTACGGCAATCAATGACACATCGTCTGTCACTGCTGCTGCCACTGCATGGGACGGCATCCACGGGAGCAATACCCTGGACGCTGCTGCCATCGTCAAAATGACAAGGACACTGGCGATTATTCCCATCACCCTTGCACTTGCCATTTACAGAGGGAGGAAAGCGAAACTTGCGACCTCTTCTGCAGCGTCCACATTCAGTCTGAAGAAGTCCTTCCCATATTTTGTCCTCTTCTTCGTGCTGGCATCCGTGGTGACTACCGTATTCTCGCTGCCCGCTGCAGTGACCGCTCCGCTGAAAGACCTGAGTAAATTCCTTATCGTTATGGCGATGGCTGCCATCGGTCTGAACACAAACATTATCAAGCTGGTAAAAACCGGCGGCAAACCGATCTTCACCGGATTCTGCTGCTGGGTTGGCATTGCCCTGGTGAGCCTGGGAATGCAGCATGTACTCGGAGTATGGTAAATATTCAGAAAAATTTGAAAAATGTTAGACTTTACCTTGTTGTCGAAACCGGTCACATTATGGTATTCTATAACCATGTAAAGTCTAACATTTCTTTTGTTAGGAAATATTTTTACAAATCCACTGAAAAGGAGACGCTCCATGAGATCCTCCAGACCAGATCCGAAATCCGATACTGCGCCGTCAGTTCTCCCTTCCCCGGAAGAACTGATGGCGCAGTATGCGTTACTCGTATGGAAAACTGCCGCAACATATCTCCGGGACCCGGAAGACATCAAGGAATGTGTAAATGACACTTTTCTTGCATTTTACATGCAGATCGAAAATTTTACCCCGGCTAAAAGGTCTTACGCCTCCCTGCTTGTCTCCATTGCCCGCAATAAGGCGGTGGACAGATACCGGAAGAACCGTGCTTCCGGATCTGACGCACACTCCGGCGCATTTTCCGGGAAAACGGCCGGCAGTTTTCCTGCGGCCGGCAGCACAGAAGCGTTTGATATCGAAAGGATCCCCGATCCGGAAAATCTGGAAGACCGCATCATCACAGAAACGGATCTGAAAGCCGCGCTGGACACTCTTTCACCGGAAGAGTTCGACCTGATCCGCATGAAATACTACAACGGCATGTCCATCCGGGAGATCGCAGAGTCCATGGATCTGCCTTATGAGACTGTGAAGAAACGTCATCAGCGCTCTCTTTTTAAACTGCGCCGGTTCCTGACCACAGCACTCATCATCCTCCTTATCGCAGCTGTACTTACTGCATGTGCTTACATCATCCTGCGCTACTTCGGCATTGTGCCCGGCTATGGAGTGAACCTGGATATCGAAAATAAGATCTTCGTCCTCAATGAGCCCGTCTCATCGGACAACGGTCAGTATCATATCACCATCAACCGCGCTCTGCTGAGCAATGGCACTTTTGGAGCGGAAATCACCGTTCACAATAACACTCCGGGTGCGCCATTCCCGGAAAACAGCTATGAAGCGGGAAACGCCGAGCCCCAGCAGCCGATCATCGCTGAGATTATCTCTATTGACGGCGAATCGGGAAACGAAGCTGCCGAATATGTGCCGCCATGGTATTCCCCGGTGGATTACTGGTTTCTGAAAGGCGAACCGGAAAATACAGGGGCACACATACAGAGCCTCGGGTACGCCGCAGATGAGGACACCCAGGTTATGCAGATGATCTGGTTTCTGGATGAAATGCCCGGCACAGCGGCATCCGGGGAACCGGATTCTGTGGAAAATGATTCCGGAGAGCCGGACTCCAACGGAGAAGATACTGAGGAGCACGAATTTATTCTCGTCTCGGAAAACAGCTTCTTCGAGATTCCCATACGCCTGACGCCCATCCAGGAGCTCCCGCTGGAGCAGTACAGCTATGAGCTCACAGAGCTTGGCGGATTTATGACAGATGCATATATCGAAGACGGACACCTTATGGCAGATGTATATGCACTGCCCGGGGAGACATTTGTCCCGGCGTCCTATGATGAGATTACCGCCGTGTCCGAGGACGGAAGCAGGCTGACCGGTTCACCGGCAGGAAACGGAGGCCTGATCGGAACCGGACTTTCTTCCTGGGATTTCGGTCCGGCAGAGCCGGGCAGCTATACCATTGAGCTGAGTTCTATCCTTATTTCGGCCGACATGCCGGAAGATACATCCATCTCCCTCTCCCGGATCCTTGACCCGGAGGAGGACCACACTCTTGAGATCCCGGGAGGCACTGCCGAATTCGGCACTCCCACCGATGAGCACCCTCTTCCGGAGGCGCGCGACAGTTATCTGAATGAAGGAACTGTGCGGCTCTATTTTCCCGTTGAGGTCACACCTTACAGGGAAGATTTAAGCTGCTATATGCTGACTTTTGGAATCGGGCTGACAGACGCCCCGGATGAGCTGCTGTATCCGTCCTCCACAGGAACGGTCACCGATCCGAACTATGAGGAATGGCGATTCTGGGGACTGGAATACTCCTGGCCGGAAGATGTCAGTACCGACGACCTGTCCCTGCTCTCCAACAAATATCAGTCTGCCTCCGTCATATATTCCTGGGACTATACCTTCTCCATAGAGACGGAAGCGAAGGAACATACTGAAGATCCAGAAGAAACAGAGAATTAACTGAAAGGGGGTAGCTATGGAACAGCCGCAGAGAACAACAGGAAAGCCGGGGAGGAATCTTCCCTCACCGGAAGAACTGATCCGGCAGTATGCTGCCCTCATCTGGAAGACGACAGCCGCGTACCTCGATAATCCGGAAGATATCAGAGAGTGCGTCAACGATACTTTTCTGGCGTTTTATATGCAGAAAGATGCCTACGATCCGGATAAGGGCTCACCTGCCGCTCTGCTTGTCTCCATTGCCCGCAACAAGGCAGTGGACCGCTTTCGTAAAATCCGCGCTGACCAGGCATGGAATGGTCAGATACAGATCGACCGAATGCAGGCTGACCGCCCGAAGAAAATACAGATGAAGTCTGCCGAAGAACTGACGGATCCTCATAGTCTTGAGGAACAGGTGATCACAGAAATCGATCTGCAGGCAGCCCTTAACACCCTCTCCCCGGAGGACCTGGATCTGATCCGCATGAAATACTACGGCGGCATGTCCATCCAGGAAATCGCCAAGTCCATGAACCTGCCCTATGAGACGGTAAAGAAGCGCCATCAGCGCTCCCTTGTGAAACTGCGCCGGTTCCTGACCATGGCGCTGATCCTTATGCTCATCGCGGCTGTCCTCACCGCATGCGCTTACATCATCCTGCGCTACTTCGGCATCGTGCCGGGATACGGGGTGAATACTGATCCGTCAACACCTTTTTATATTGTAGATGTCAGCGTGCCGGAAGAACAGCGCAGCGCCGTGACTGGAGACGGACTGTACACGATCACAGTCCAGAAAGGAATTCTGAACGAGGGAACACTGTGTATCCAACTTAAGCTCGTCAATAATTCCTTTGCCGCCGATCTCGGAATGGATGCAACGATGGAGCAGGTTCCCGACGGGCTGCCGCCGGAAGAACTTTTCTGGTACAACAGGATCATTCCCTATATTGAGATCACCTGCCTGGGAGTCCCCCTGACGCCCGGAGCTTCCCTTAACATGGATGCCAGCGCCGTCAGCTACCAGACCATACAGTTATCCGCAGGGGCGATTGAAAGGCAAGCGGCCGAATCCGGGATAAATACGGAAGGATTCTGCGTGGAATATAAAGACGGCAATGTGGAAATCCCGTTTTCCCTGATTCCTGTCACCGATGTCCCACCGGATTCCTACTGCTATGAGATGACAGAATTCGGCGGATTTCTCGTTGATACTTTTATCCAGGACGGAAGGCTCACTGCAGATATTTACACTTTAAAGGAAGCAGACTGGACACTCGGCATTCCCTCCGACATCTATGCGGTATCCGAAGACGGAACTGTCCTTCCGAAAATGCAGGAAACCTCAGGATTATTCAGCCAGACATTAAAAGGAGCCGGAATGACGACCATCGATTTCGGACCGGCAGAACCCGGATCCTACAAAATCTGTATGGATACGCTGTCTCTTTCCGCCTCCCTGGATCCGGAACTCCGGGTGAACCTCTCTGAACTCCTCTCTCCCGGGAATGAGACGGTTATCAGGAATGTGCCTCTTGGCACTGCACGATTGGGCGGACCAACAGATAAAAATCCGAACAAGATCCTGATTCCGGAAGAAATTGAGGAATTGCTTTCCGATGTGGCGAAAGGGCAGGAACTGTATATCCCCATTGAGGTCATCCCTTCCCGGGATGATATGACATGTGAGACTCTCGGCTTTTCCGTGCGCTACGCGCAGCAGCCTTCCGAGTCGCCGGTTCCCTGCTCTTTTTCTTCCATCCGTATTTCTGATCCTGTCTCAGGAGCGGAGGACGAATATGTTTACTGGGGAATCGGTATCGAGATTGCTGAAGAAGAAAACTTCCGGGATCTCCTTCTCACCGGAGACACCGGAGGCATCACATACTGTTGGAAACATCCTCTCATCTTCCATACGGAGGCGCAGGAGCGCTGAATAAAATGCAGGATCCCTGCACTGGAATCTTCTCGTTTCCAGTGCAGGGATCCTGTGTTTCACCTGTCACATTTCATTTTCCGGGTTTCTCCCTTCTCCTTCTTCCTACGAAGCGAAATTTCCCGTATACAGCTGATAATATTTTCCTTTTGCCGCGATCAGGTCATCGTGGGTGCCGCGCTCGATAATGCGTCCCTGTTCCATGACCATAATACAGTCTGAATTCTTGACCGTGGACAGACGGTGGGCGATAACGAATGTGGTACGTCCTTTCATCAGCGCGTCCATGCCTGCCTGCACCAGTTTCTCGGTACGTGTATCAATGGAGGACGTCGCCTCATCCAGAATCAGTGCCGGCGGATCGGCAACTGCGGCGCGGGCAATGGCAAGAAGCTGTCTCTGGCCCTGGCTTAAGTTCGCACCGTCGCCGGTAAGCATGGTATTATATCCGTCCGGCAGACGGCGGATAAATCCATCCGCATTGGCAAGTTTTGCCGCCTTGATACATTCTTCATCCGTAGCATCCAGCTTGCCGTAGCGGATATTGTCCATAACCGTTCCGGTAAACAGGTGGGTATCCTGGAGCACCATACCAAGGGACCTTCTCAGATCCGGTTTCTTGATCTTGTTGATATTGATACCGTCATAGCGGATCTTTCCGTCCGCAATATCGTAGAAACGGTTGATCAGGTTGGTGATCGTCGTCTTGCCCGCTCCGGTAGCGCCGACAAAGGCAATCTTCTGTCCCGGCTCCGCGTAAAGGCTGATGTTGTGCAGGACGATCTTCTTCTCGTCATATCCGAAGTCCACATCGTCGAATACAACACCGCCCTCCTGCTTTGTATAAGTAACCGTACCCTCTGCTTTGTGGGGATGTTTCCATGCCCAGAGGTTTGTTCTTGTGGGAGATTCGGTAAGGTTTCCGTTTTCATCCACCTTTGCATTGACAAGCTCTACATATCCTTCGTCTTTCTCCGGCTCCTGGTCCATCAGGTCAAACACACGCTGTGCACCGGCTGCGGCGTTGACAACGAAGTTGATCTGTTGGCTGACCTGAGTGATCGGGTTTGTAAAGCTCTTGTTTAATCCCACGAACGTAACAACCGTACCGATGGTAACTCCGGCGATTCCGTTGATACCGAGAATAGCGCCGACAATGGCAACCAGCGCGTAGCTGATCCAACCGATATTGGCATTGACAGGCATCAGCAGGTTTGCATAAGTATTTGCCTTGTTGGTACTGTTCCTCAGTTCCTCGTTTACTTTATGGAAATCATCCATTGCCGCCTGCTCATGGCAGAATACTTTTACCACTTTCTGACCGTCCAGCATTTCTTCAATAAACCCGTCCACAGCGCCAAGGTCGATCTGCTGCCGGATAAAGTACTTTCCGGAAAGCTTCGAGAAATTCGAGGTGACAACCAGCATGACGCATGCCGTCAGAATCGAGATCACTGTCAACGCGGGATTCAGGATGATCATGGTAACCAGGGTTGCCGCCATGGTGATTACCGAGTTGATGATCTGCGGGATACTCTGGCTTAACAGCTGTCTTAAGGTATCCACATCATTGGTGTACACGGACATGATATCGCCGTGTGCATGCGTATCAAAATACTTAATCGGGAGCGACTCCATTCTGCGGAACAGGTCATCCCTTAAGCGGCGCATCGTTCCCTGGCTGACATTTACCATAATTCTGTTGTAGGTAAATGCCGTGATAACGCCGATTCCCATGATGCATGCCAGCCGGACAAGATCCGCTGCCAGTCCGCTGAAATCATCCGATCCGTTTGCAAGCATCGGGGTAATGTAATCGTCTACCAGAGTCTGCGGAAACGTAGCTCCGACCACCGTTGCAATGGCAGTGATCAGGATACAGACGACTACAAAGAAAAAAGGAATTTTATAATAGTGAAGCATATATCGTATGACCCTGTTGATCAGCTTCATCGCTGTATTCACTTCAGGTCTTCTCTTTTCGCTCATAGATCAGTTCTCCTTTCCTTATTTCTGCCGTGTCTCTCACGGCATAGTGGTACACCCTTGCGGTGTTTCCATGTTTTTGCCGTGCTTTCTATGACGGCTGATCAAAGTCTCCGCCGCCTTCAAGCTGGGAGTTGTAGATCTCCTGATAGATCGCGTTCGTCTTCAGCAGGTTCTCATGGGTGTCAAATGCATCGATCTTTCCATCGTCCAGCACGAGAATCCGGTCTGCTGACTGCACACTGGAAACACGCTGCGCGATAATGATCTTCGTCGTCCCCGGGATCTGCTCTGCGAAAGCCTTACGGATACTTGCATCTGTCGCTGTATCTACCGCGCTGGTCGAATCATCCAGGATCAGCACTTTCGGCTTCTTCAGAAGTGCGCGGGCAATACACAGACGCTGTTTCTGACCGCCGGATACATTGGCTCCTCCCCGTGCGATCATGGTGTGATATCCATCTGGCATCCGGTCGATAAATTCATCCGCGCAGGCCGCCTTACATGCCTCAATACATTCTTCCTCTGTGGCGTCCGGATTTCCCCAGCGCAGGTTGTCGAGGATCGTGCCGGAGAACAGGGTATTCTTCTGAAGCACAACAGACACCTGATTACGGAGCACTTCCGTATCATATTTCCGGACGTCGATTCCGCCTACACATACCGAACCGTCATCCACATCATACAGACGGCAGATCAGATTGACCAGAGTACTTTTTCCGGATCCCGTGCCTCCGATCACGCCGATAGTCTCTCCGCTCTTAATATGAAGTTCGATATCGGAAAGGGAGTTCTTCCCGCTGCCGTGCTTGTAGGAAAAGTTCACGTGATTGAAATCAATGCTTCCATCCTTCACTGTCATAACCGGATTTTCCGGGTCTGTCAGGTCTGCCTTTTCATTCAGCACCTCGCTGATACGGCGGATGCTCGCCATGGACATACTGATCATGACAACGATCATGGAGAGCATCATCAGGCTCATAAGCAGCGACATAATGTAGCTGAACAGGCTGGTCAGATCTCCGGTCGTCAGAGAACCGCCCACAATAAACTGTGCGCCAAACCATGATACCGAAATAATACAGAAATAAACGGCAACCATCATCGCCGGGTTGTTAAACGCCAGAAGACCTTCTGCTTTGACGGAAAGATCATAGAGCATCTTCGATGCTTTGGAAAACTTCACGTTCTCGTAATCTTCACGGACAAACGCCTTGACGACACGGATTGCCGTAACGTTTTCCTGTACGCTGGCATTCAGGTCATCGTACCTGCGGAATACCTGGCGGAAAATCTTCAGCGTGACAACCATGATCGATCCGATAACGATTACAAGAAATACAACCGCGATCAGGAACATGGAACTTAAGTGCGGGCTGATAATCAGGCACATAATAAAGCTGAAAATCAGGTTCAACGGAGCACGGACTGCCACACGGATGATCATCATAAATGCATTCTGCACGTTTGTGATATCCGTTGTCATACGTGTAACCAGTCCGGGTACGCTGAATTTGTCGATATTGGAAAATGAAAATGTCTGAATATTCGCATAAATCGCTTCACGCAGGTTGGCAGACAGCCCCGATGCAGCCCCGGCCGCATTCTTTCCTGCCAGTGCGCCGAAAACCAGGCTCAGGAACGCCATGAGTACCATGATGATTCCATAGCGGTAAACGGCGGAAAGATTACTGACTTCAAGCCCCTGGTCTATAATCAGGGCAGTGATAAATGGCATCAGTATTTCCATTATAACTTCAAGCGCGGTCAGCCCGATCGTCAGAAAGGTCTCCCGCTTATACTGTTTAAGCTGTTGTAACACTTTTCTCACTGTAAAATAACCTCCTGTCTGTTTTCATTGTGCTCCATCCCGGAAAGCTGCTTGAGAAGCTTCTGTTCCAGTTTCCACAGCTGTTCTTTCTCTTTTCCGTCGAATACGCTGTAGATCTCAGCCTCCATTCTGCGGGCTTTCTGCAGGAACTCTTCCCCTTCATTCAGAAGCTTTTCCGTGGGGAGGACTTTCTTTTTCCGGATGTCTTCCGGATTCTCCTGAAAATAAAGATAGTCTTTTTCTCTCAGTTTTTTTATCAGTGCGGACAGCGTCGGTTTTGATACCCCGATTTCATGACACAGCTCTGTCAGATATGTACCTTCCGGATGGTGCCTCAGGATATAAACCAGCAGATACACCTGAATACCGCTCATGTCCCGGTATCTTAAATACACTTCCAACTGGGTTGTCAGGTTCAGGCTGATTTTCTTCATCATCGAGAGCAGCTCTTCCGTCCTGAACTCGTCCGTCATCTCTTAGAACACCTCCTGTAAATCATTTTTCGTAATTAGTTCAAATCCGAACAGTTCGTAACCTTATTTTCTGTCCATAGTAGATTTTAGCTCGGTTTTTTCCAAATGGGAAATTCAAAAAACTTATCACCTATAAAAAATTTTAATAGTTTCCCATTCTTTTTCTTTATCTCTCCGTCTTTTCCCTGCAAATCAGGCGTCAATCTGATTTTTCGTCCTGTCTTGAAGTGCAAATCGAAAAATGCTATAATCTATTAAAATTCTTTATTATTTTCTATTAATTTTTGTGATATACAGGAGATTATTCTATGAATACCGTACAGTTGGAATGTTTTCTGTCTGTGGCAGAACATCTGAATTTTTCGAAGGCGTCCCGTGAACTGAAAATCACTCAGCCCGCCGTGAGCCACCAGATCCAGGCTCTGGAAGAAGAGCTGGAAGTAAAACTGTTCAGCCGGACCAGCAAGAGCGTCTCGCTCACACCGGAAGGCATTTTGTTCCTCAGCGATGCAAAGCTGATCCTGAGAACTGCCATGTCCGCAAAGGAGCGGCTCGGAAAGCACGAGCATAATATCCATCTTGAGCTGGGCTGCCATAACCACATGGAGCTCAGCCTGTTTCCGCCGGTCCTGAAGACGCTTTATGCAGAGTTTCCGCTGCTCCGCCCCAACTTCCATCTTGTCCCTTTTCCTTCTATTTTCAATATGCTGGAAAACAGACAGGTACACGCCGTTTTGGGGATCAGAGAGGAGCAGAAAAAATCCTCTCTTGCCTTCAGGGAACTCTGTTCTGTTCCCATGGCATGCGTCTGCTCCCCGGAACATCCTCTGTCCGTGCACAGGACACTCGTCAAAAGCCAGCTTTCCGGGAATTTTATTGCCTGTTCTCCCCGCCAGGTCCCTGACGCCATTTTCACGATCCAGAACAATATCCTCGTGAACCTGCCCCCCGAATGCCGGTTCTTTGCAGAGAATATCGAGAGTGCATTTACCATGGCAAAAGCAGAGATCGGCTACACGCTTTATCCGGACATTCCCCAGGCAAGGGAAGCCGGACTGTGCTACATTCCCATCACCAACCTGCCGAAAATCTCTTTCGGCGTATTTTATCTGGAAGACGATGACCATCCGGTACTGAAACGTTTTCTCACTCTGATCGCACAGTATCTCGACAGCGGCATGCAACGCGGATAAGGAAAAACGGCGGCAAAAAGGAGTTTCTTCCTCTTGCCGCCATTTTCTTCGGTAAAATCTGTATTGTTCTGCTTTTGCTTTATTCCGTCTGTCTTTCAGACTACTTGCTCTCCAGAATCTTGTCAATGCTTACCAGCTTCACGCTGAGCACGAAGATATCTGCCGCAACCGCCAGTTCTTCCGGTGTCGGATAGGAGGGAGCAATTCGGATGTTGCTGTCATGCGGATCCTTTCCGTAGGGGAAGGTTGCTCCCGCACCTGTCATCACAAGACCTGCCTCCTTCGCCTTCGCCACGATGGCCTTTGCACAGCCGTCCATAGCATCAAAGGAGATAAAGTATCCTCCCAGAGGCTTGATCCAGGATCCGATCTCCAGACCGCCCAGTTCTCTCTCCAGAACCTCGATGACCGCCTCGAACTTCGGTCTCATAATATTCGCATGCTTCTTCATATGCTCCACAATTCCGTGAACGTCCTTGAAGAAACGCACATGACGGAGCTGGTTTACCTTGTCATGCCCGATCGTCTGAACTTTCATCATATTGCGGATGTCTTTTAAGTTCGCCTCGGAAGCTGCCATCGCCGCGATACCGGATCCCGGGAAACTGATCTTTGATGTGGAAGCGAATTTGTAAACCATATCCGGATTGCCCGCTTTCTTGCACTCCATAAGCAGTTCAAGGAGATAATCCTGCTTATCTTCATACAGATGGTGAACGCAGTAGGCATTGTCCCAGAAAATACGGAAATCTTCTGCTGCCGGCTTCAGGTTTGCGAAGCGGTATACCGTCTCATCAGAGTAGGTGATGCCCTGCGGGTTGGAATATTTCGGCACACACCAGATTCCCTTAACAGCAGGATCTTCGCTGACCAGTTTTTCCACCATGTCCATATCCGGTCCCGTCGGAGTCATTGGGATATTGATCATCTCAATGCCAAAAAATTCTGTAATGGCAAAATGTCTGTCATATCCCGGAACCGGGCAGAGGAATTTCACCTTGTCCAGTTTGCACCACGGTGTACTTCCCATAATGCCGTGTGTCATGGCGCGCGCTACTGTGTCGTACATCACGTTCAGGCTGGAATTTCCGAAAATGATCACATTGTCTTTCGGCACTTCCATCATATCCGCCATGAGCTGTTTTGCTTCGTCGATTCCGTCCAGACCGCCATAGTTGCGGCAGTCAATGCCGTCCTCACAGACAAGGTTCACACCGCTGTGAAGCACGTCCATCATTTCCATGGACAGATCAAGCTGATCTGCGGACGGTTTTCCGCGGGACATGTCAAGCTTCAGGCCTTTTGCCTTTACTTCTTCAAACTGTGCCTCCAGGCCGCTTTTGAGTTCCAGTAATTCTTCCCTACTTAAATCTTTGTATGCAGTCATTGCAGGACTCCTCCACTCTTTCTCTATATTTTCTCTTAAGTCGCACTGAATGTTATTGTATAGAATTTTTGAGAGTTCGTCAATGATTTCCTGCATTTTTCTCTCGCTGCCGCGGTTTTTCTCTGTTTTTATCAGCATTTTTGAAGTTTTTCACGCTCTTTCATGCATTTTTCAGAGTTTTCCATGCTTTTTCCTGTA
Organism: Lachnoclostridium sp. An169; assembly: GCF_002160525.1. Taxonomy (GTDB): domain Bacteria; phylum Bacillota; class Clostridia; order Lachnospirales; family Lachnospiraceae; genus Mediterraneibacter; species Mediterraneibacter cottocaccae. Next base: position 44,410 of record NZ_NFKT01000023.1, on the reverse strand, counting down.
TTTTTCCCTGTATTTTCATTCTGTGCAATTTTCTCCTGTATCTTCCGCTTTTCTATATCTCCAGCGACTTAAAATGCATAAATCTCATGCGTCTGTATTTTTTCTTCTTATAGAAATCATCCAGTATCCGGCAGCTTCTCCGGAGCCATATCCTGTTCTCCTCGTTCGTTTTCCCGGCGCGTGTCTTCTCGTATTCCGCGAGTATGGAGATCAGAAGCCGGTCCAGCCGCTCTCCTCCGGTCATGGTATGTTCTTCCCTTAATGGCAGATATCCGAACGCTTTCAGCTGCCGGTTCATCCAATCCAGAGTCAGCTCCGGCGCCCCCAGAATAATCAGATGACGGATCATGGTCCGGCGCGGAATCTCTCCCAGAAGCTTCATCTGTCTGCGAATCTCCGAATCATAGCGGGTACTGGTGATATGTTTTTTCAGCGCTGCCGTGTTTTCCCGGACGGGTTCACAGACATAGCGGAAGGCATCGGTAAAGTACAGATGCCGGAAATAATGGTCTCTTTCCGAGGGAGCTATCTTCAGCCGGTTCAGGGTCTCTTCCGGAATATGCGCAAGGTATCTCCGGATCAGCCCTTCCATTCTCCTGCATTTTTCCCGGTATTCTTCACTGTCCTCTCCTTCCATATACACTGTGGCACTGCGGTCATAATACCCCTGGAACAAAAAGAGCATCTCCTCCCCGGACAGTTCCAACGCCTCCCCAAGCATCCGGCACTGTTCCCGGTTGATGGGCGTATATTTTCCGGTACGCCAGTAGCGGATCTTCAGACAGTCCGTATCCGTCTGCGGAGGGCACCCGTACATGCGCTCAAAAACAAACCGGTCCGCTTCCATTCTGGTTCGCAGGAAATATTTCTTCCTTATATTATCAAACCGTTCCTTCAGCCACACCACCTCCGGCCGTTCTTCGCCTGCATCATCAATGCATGCCTGTGCCGCTTTCATAACCGGCAGAAATTCTTCCGGTATTCTCCCGTATTTTTCCATCTCACCCCTTGTCCCCTTTTCCTGATATGAATACTCTTCTGTATATGTATTCGTATCAGGAGAGGAAAAGGGGACAATAAAAGCAAGAAAAAATCCGGCTCCGGAGCTTTCCTCCGTACCGGATCTTCTCAGACTCTTTTTATACTTTTTCGCCAGGCATCTCCCGCAGGTTCTCCTCCACCTTCGCCAGCCCTTCCGTCAGCACCCGGATCTCCTCCCGGGAGATCCCCTTACACATCACTTCTTCCAGTTCCCGAAATCCGACCTTTACCTCTTCCGCCTTCGCCTCCCCGGCTCCGGTCAGGCTGACTTTGTATGCGCGGCGGCACTCGGGGTCCCGCTCCCGGATGATCACCCCCATTTTCTCCATCCGGTCAAGCACCCGGGACATGGTCGTCACATCCAGAAGGCATTCATCGGAAAGCTGGCGCTGGGTGACATCTGTATGTTCCGAAAGGTACATCAGGATCCGCGCCTGCCCCTGCCCCGGTGTCAGGCCGATCTGCCGGAGATACGCCTGTACCTTTCTCCGTTTCAGAAGCTCAACCTGAAACAATATTTTTCTGAATTTTTCTTTCTCTGTCATCTCTCTATACCTCTTCCTTCCGGCGTCACTCCAGTTCATACATTCCCGTATAAAGCTGATAATACCGTCCTTTCTGTTCCAGAAGCTCCTCGTGGTTTCCACGCTCGATGATCTGTCCATGTTCCAGTACCATGATCGCCTGGGAATTGCGGACGGTGGAAAGCCGGTGGGCAATCACGAACACAGTCCTTCCCTCCATGATCGCATCCATACCTTTTTCAATCAGGCGCTCGGTACGGGTATCAATAGAGGAAGTCGCCTCATCCAGAATCAGCACCGGCGGATGCGCCACCGCCGCCCTGGCAATGGCGAGGAGCTGCCGCTGTCCCTGGGAGAGATTGCTGCCGTCACTGTAGAGCATCGTATCATACCCCTTCGGGAGCCTGCGGATAAACGAATCTGCATTGGCAAGCCGCGCCGCTTCCCGGACTTCTTCATCCGTGGCGTCCAGCCTTCCATAGCGGATATTGTCCGCGATCGTCCCGGTAAAGAGGTGGGTATCCTGGATCACCATTCCCAGGGATCTGCGAAGGTCATCTTTGCGGATCCGCCTCACATCGATTCCGTCGTAGGTAATCTTTCCGCCCTGGATCTCATAGAAACGGTTGATCAGGTTGATGATCGTCGTCTTGCCCGCTCCGGTGGATCCGACAAATGCGATCTTCTGTCCCGGTTTCGCGTAAAGGCTGATTCCGGAGAGAACGGTTTTCCCCGGAACGTATCCGAAGGTCACATTTTCAAACCGCACGTCTCCGCGAAGGGGTGTCAGCGCGCCCGTTTTTCCATCCTTCCACGCATATTTCCCCGTATATTCCGGGCATTCCATGAGATGTGTGCTGCCTGTGTATTCCGGGTAGTTCTCAGAACATATATTTCCCTCCATTTCCCTTACATTTACCAGAGTTACTGTTCCCTCATCCACCTCCGGCTCCTCGTGCATCATCTCGAAGATCCGTTCTGCTCCGGCAAGGGCAGAGAGGATGAAGTTTACCTGCTGGGTAAACTGGTTCAGGGGCATGGCGCTCTGCCGCACATAGACCAGATACGCCGCCAGGCTTCCCAGATCCATCAGTCCGGCGATGGCAAGAAGTCCTCCCGCGCACGCGGATATGGCATAATTTGCATAGGAGAGGCTTACGATGGACGGCACCATCATTCCGGAATAGGCGAGAGCTTTCGTGGAAGCCTTGCGCAGGGCTTCATTTCTCTTTTTAAAGATCTTCATATCTTCCTCTTCATGGTTAAAGATCTTCTCCACCTTCTGTCCTGCCACCATCTCCTCCACGAATCCGTTGATTCCCGCAAGTTCCGCCTGCTGCCGGTTATAGTATTCCTTGCTCCGTTTCCCGTTCCACTTGATAAACCAGAACATCAGGCAAAGGAACACAATCACGATCAGGGACATCCTCACATTGAGCACAAGGAGCATCACCACGGTTCCCACAAGAGTAAGGGAACTCTGGATCACCATGGTAAAGCTGTTGTTCAGCGCCTCCTGTACCGTGTCCACATCATTGGTAAAACGGCTCATCATCTCCCCGTGGGTATGGGAGTCGAAGTATTTCAGGGGAAGTCTCTGCACGTGGACGAACAGATCCCGGCGGATATCCCCCACCACTTTCTGGGAGGTCTTTACCATCAGCCTGTTGTAGAAGAAAGTGGAAAGCGCTCCGCAGAAATACATGATCCCCATTCCGGCAAGAGCCATGATAAGGCCCCGGATGTCCCCCGGAAGAATGAACCGGTTGATCACCGGCTTCAACAGGTATGTTCCTGTCACGCTTGCCCCGGTACTGATCAGCACAAGAACCGCCACAAGAAGAAGCATCCACTTGTGGTATCCCATGTATCGGAACAGTTCCGCCAGAGCCTTTCTGGTATTCTTCGGCCTTTTATATCCCGTATATCTCGCCATTACAGATCCGCTCCTTCCTTCTGTGAATCATAGATTTCCCGGTAGATCTCATTTCCTGCAAGAAGCTCTTCGTGAGTTCCGATTCCCTGCACTTTCCCGTCGTCCAGGACGATGATCTGGTCTGCGTGCCGCACCGAAGAAATTCTCTGGGCGATGATAATCTTTGTCATATCAGGCAGTTTTTCCGACAGTTCCTGCCGGATCCGAGCCTCTGTTGCCGTGTCCACCGCGCTGGTGGAATCGTCCAGGATGAGCACCTTCGGCTTTTTCAGAAGCGCACGGGCGATACAGAGCCGCTGCTTCTGCCCTCCGGAGACGTTCACGCCGCCCTGCCCCATCTCCGTGTCGTACCCTTTTTCCAGGCGCCCGATAAACTCATCCGCGCCGGCGATCCTGCAGGCTTCCTCGATCTCTTCCTGATCCGCCTCCGGATTCCCCCAGAGCAGGTTCTCACGGAGAGTTCCGGAAAACAGGGTATTCTTCTGCAGAACCATAGCCACCGCATCACGCAGGTGTTTCAGCGGATACTGGTCAACCGGATATCCGTCAATCAGAAGGCTTCCCGACGTAATGTCGTACAGCCTGGGGATCAGCTGGACAAGGGTGGACTTGGCGGATCCGGTCTGCCCTACGATTCCCACAGTCTGCCCCGCCTCTATTTTCAGGGAAATGTCGGAGAGCACATACTCCGGCGCATCTTTCCGGTACTTAAAATACACATGGTCGAAAATGATCTCTCCCCTTGTCACCTCGATATCCCGGGCATTGTCCTCCCGGATGTCGATCTCCTCGTCCATCACCTCCAGAATCCGCTTTCCGGAAGCAAGAGAGCGGGTCAGCATCAGGAAAATGTTGGAGATCATCATCAGAGAGTTGAGAATCTGCAGGACGTAGCTTAAAAATCCGGTCAGCTCTCCCACCTGCATATCTCCCACCTGGATCATGTTTCCGCCGAACCAGAGGATACTCAGGATCGTTCCGTACATGACAAACTGCATAGCTGCCATATTTGTCGTGGCCAGCCTGAACGCGCGTTCGGACTGGGTCTGCAGATTGGTATTGACTTCCCCGAATTTACCGATCTCGTATTCACCGCGGACATACGCCTTTACCACGCGCACTGCCGTCAGATTCTCCTGAATGATCCGGTTCACAAGATCGATGGCCCCCTGCATCTTCGCATACAGCGGACGGACGTTGCGGATAATCAGGAACAGGCAGATTCCAAGCGTGGGAAGCGCCACGAGAAATACAACCGCCAGCTCCGCGTTGATCGTAAACGCCACAAAGGTGGCGGCCACCAGCATCACCGGTCCCCTGCACGCCGGGCGCATTCCCCCGGAAATACTGTTCTGGATATTGGTGACGTCACTGGTCATGCGGGTGACCAGGGAGGAAAGCTGGAAGTGATCCACATTTGCGAAGGAATACTGCTGCAGCTTCGCATACTCTGCCTCCCGGATGTTGGCGCCAAGCCCCTGCCCGCCGATGGCAGAGAATTTTGCGCTGCCGATTCCCAGGATCAGCGCCCCTCCCGCACAGAGGATCATCAGCCCTCCCTGCTGAAAAATGTAAGCCCGGTCTCCGTTTGCCACTCCGATGTCCACGATATTCGCCATAATAAGGGGAATCAGAAGTTCAAAAACCGATTCCGCCGCCACACACAGGGCGGCAAAGATAAGATACTTTCTGTACTGCCCGGAATAAGAAAAAATCCGTCTGATCATCTCCTGCAACCTCCCGTAATCTTTCTCAATAACCTGCCAAAAACAACAGTTGCGCATACAACTATTGTATGCGCAACAGAACGGAAATGTCAATGCAATTTTTCATGATTCATCTGTCAGTTCATTCATCTGTCAGTACAGTTTTTTGTCACAAGACAGGCTGCTGCAGCGGACACGGGAAAGGCGTACCAGATCCCGTCCAGTCCGAACATCCCTCCGAGAACAAACGCCGCAGGAGCAAAGAAAATCACCGGACCGAGAAGCCCTGCCAGAAGAGCCGCCCGCTTTCTTCCCACCGCCTGAAAGTATGTGGCGCGGATCCACACAACTGCGCTGAAGGCAAGCCCCAATCCCGCAATGCGCAGGATCCTGCTTCCAAGCTTGAGGACTTCTTCATCCCCCGTAAAAATCCCCAGCACCGTCTCCGGGAACAGCGCTGTCAGCAGATACACAGCTCCCCCGTACACTGCGGCGCCCCGGAGGGATTTCTTCATAGTCTCTCTGACGCGCTCCCGTTTTCCCGCGCCCCGGTTATATCCGATCACCGGCTGTATCCCCTGGGCAAGCCCCATAACCGGGAACTGGACAAATGTCATGACCCGCCCCGCGATCCCGTAAGTGCCGATGGACAGGCTGCCTCCGTATTTTCTCAGGAACCAGTTGACAATCACCGTGGACAGCCCGGTCCCGCATGTCTGGACAAACGACGGAAGCCCGGTCAGCAGGATCTCTTTTATAACCGGAAAATCCGGAATAAAATGCCGGAGCTTCAGATTCAGACAGCTCTTTCCCGACAGGAAGAAATACCAGATGCTCATCCCCATGGAAATGCACTGTCCCAGAACCGTCCCAAGAGCCGCTCCCGTCACACCCATGCGGAATGCGAAAATGAACAGGCAGTCAAACACTACATTCGCCGACAGGGGAATCACCCAGATATTCATGGCGTACCGGCTGCTGCCCTCCGCCCGGATCAGACTGGAAAATCCCGTGCTTGTCACCGCACCTGCCAGAATAATGCGGGTGTAGTCTCTGGCGTAGGGAAGCAGATCGTCCGTCACGCCCATGGCATAGAGAACAGGGTCGAGGAACAGAAGCCCGAACACGGTGACCAGAACGGCCGTCCCATAGAAAACGGCAAACGTGTTCCCCGCCGTTTTCGCCGCCTGCTCCATGTCTCCGCGCCCGAATGCCCGGGACATGACAGACGCCGCCCCGCTCCCCAGGGTGGATGAGACTGCAGAGAGAAAAAGAAACAGCGGAAACGAGACCGCCGCCCCTCCCACTGCCTCCATACCTGCCCCCTGCGACAGGAATACCGTATCAAACAGATTATAAATGCTGTATGCCATCACTCCGATGACAGAGGGAACGGACATCTCCAGAATCAGCCGCCCCACAGGCGCGGTGCCAAGCTGCTCCGCCGGGTACTTCTGCTCCTTCTCCCGGGGCTTCTGTTTCTTCCTTAGCATCTGCAGTATCTGCCGTTGTCCTCCCTGAGAGTATCGCTTTTTGCCGCCTCTCATCATTTTCCCTCACTTTCCGGCCGCTTCTTTCCTTCCGGATATTCCTTCCCCGTCTCCAGGTATTTCAGACATTTCCGCACCTGTGCCTTCGCCCAGAATCCCTGCAGCGCAGAGTAGGGGAAACTGTAACGGAAGGTCTCCGACGCCATGATCACCATGAGATACATCCGGTACATCTGGCAGCGGACAGCGTCCTCTTCCGTAAACGCCCGCCGCCCTGAGGCTTCCAGATAACTGTCCAGAAAATCCTTTTCCTTCCGGATATCATCCGTAAGGACAAAGGCCGCCGGGAAATCCGCCAGCGGATCTCCCCACCAGGCTCTCTCAAAATCAATGATCCCTTCGATCACATATTCCCCGGCTCCGTCTTCTGACCGCTTTACAAATATGTTGCCTTCATGGCAGTCATATTCCACAAGGGACGGCTCCCTGAGGGCATCAAGGCAGTATGCTTTTTCCTTGAGGACATTCTCAATCCGGTGATAGGGAAGCCGCACTCCATGCTCCCGTGCATCATCCAGAATCTGGGCGAACATGGCGAAGAACGCCTCTCTCCATGTCCCGTATCTCCGTCCGGGATCCTCCGTGAAATATCCGAAATAGGATCCGTGTATCCTGTGGATCTGCTCCAGATACCCTGCCAGTTCCCTGCGGATCTTTTTCAGGTTTTCCCCATCCATCTTCCGCATCACCTCCGAGAGGGGCTGTCCGGTCAGTTCCGTCATAAAAAAATAATTGCTTGCTATGTATTTTTTACTGAAATCACATGCAAGAATCTCAGGAACCGGAACACCGGTTTCCTGTCGGATCAGCCGGTAGCACTCCACCTCTGTTGGCATCACATCCTGCTCGTAGGTCAGAAGCGGAGTGCCGGGCACAACTCCCACTTTTAGTATGATGCGGTCCTTTTCCCTCTTTCTTCCGATCCGGTAGATGGCGTTAAACATGCCCCCCTCCAGTTCTTCGATTGTATCCGCCTCGCATGCGCTGCCAAAATGAATCCGCAGAAGTTCCCGGATCTTTTCGTCTGTCAGATGGTTTTTCGTCCTGCTCTTCATCGCTTTCCTCCTCATTTCTCTGTACTGTGCATGCTTATAATTATACAGAAAAGAACGGAGACAGACTGTCCACTCAGCGCACCTGTCTGTCTCCTGTAAAGATATCTGTATCTTTTCTTTTATTTCCGGAAAAGCTCCCGGTATTCGCCGGGCGTCATGCCGTATCGCTCCTGAAACTGTTTATACAGGCCGGATCTTCCTGCATATCCAAGCGCCGCCGCAACCGCCTCCACGGGCTCATCCGTATCGGAAAGAAGCCGGGCAGCCTTCTTCATCCTCCAGTCCAGAAGATTCCGGGAGAAATTTTCCCCGGTCTGCTCCCGGATTCTTTTCCCCGCATATGCACTGCTGTATCCGATCTCTGTGGCAAACGTCCTGAGCGCCGCTGTATCCGGGTGAAGCTCAAAATACTGTTCCAACCTGCGCGCCATCTCTCCTCCCTGTCCGGACGGGCCCCGCATCAGTTCGATAAAAAACAGCGCCAGATAATGTTTCACTGACTCCTCCCAGTATATCCGCCGCCCGGTGCTCTCTGAGAGCATCATACAGATCAGATAGTCGATCCGGGGACCGGCACCGCAGAAGGTAAGGGGAATATCTGCTGCCGGCACGCAGGATTCAAAAAGCTTCCGGGGAATCATAAATTTCAGGATCTGGTCATCCGCGCTGCATCTGCCGACAGCATGGACCATGCCGGGACGGATCAGACTCCCCTCCCCGGCTGAGAGAACCAAAGGTGTCTCCGGCTCCGCTGCCGGAGAACTTTTCTCCGGTATCTTTCCCGGGAACCACTGGGTACATTTTCCCTGCATGACATAGACCAGCTCATAGAAGTCATGATTATGGAAATACGGAACCTGGCTCATCGTATGTTTACTGATATAGAAGGAGCTGCATTTTCTCACCGGAACCGGCATTGTCTCCTGAAGGGGAAAAAACGAAGTCCTTCGGAAGAACCGCACTGTGCCGTTCTCCCTTCCGCGGTACTTTTCTCCGATTGTACGGAAAATATTACCACTGTCGAGAAAATCATTTTCGATCATTTTCCTTAACTGTTCCTCCGACCTGTATATCTGCCGCTCCTGCTCTTCCTGCCGGCTCAGAAACTCTGCAATCTGTCTGTTCATTTGGCGCTCCTTTCCATCACAGCATTATTGTGTCATGAAAGTGCAGTATGGTGCAAGCTTTTTTTCACAAATTTCCCTATAATGAGATAACAGTTCAAATTTCATTTACACCAGAACAGGAGGAAATCATCATGATCAAGAAGTATGTATTCGGTACACCATTTCCGACCGAAGCCGTGACGGAGGATGTTGAAGCTGCCGCTATTGGCGGAACAGAAAGTAAAAATGCGCCGGAAACCGTTCCCTACGGCGAAATCAGCCTTTCCGGAACAGATGGAGAGGCGGGATTTACTTTTACATATATAATGGATAACGAAGATATCGTCTATGGCCTGGGCGAGGCGAACCGGGGCATCAACAAGCGGGGATTCCGCTATGTCAGCGACTGCACCGACGACCCCAACCACACCGAGGACAAGATCTCTCTCTACGGAGCGCACAATTTCATCATCATAGCAGGAAAAGACAATTTCGGACTGTTCTTCGACTATCCCACCTACCTGACATTTGACATCGGATACACGAGAGCGGACACTCTGAAAGTCACCTGCGATAAGGCGGACCTGAATCTCTATGTCATCACCGGAGATTCCCCGTACGACATTGTAAAACAGTTCCGCCATATTATCGGCAGAAGCTATATCCCCCCGAAATTTGCCTTCGGATTCGGGCAGAGCCGCTGGGGGTACAAGACCAAAGAGGATTTCCGCAACGTGGTAAAAGGCTACCGCGAGAATCATATCCCGCTTGACATGGTTTACATGGACATTGATTATATGGAAAAATATATGGATTTCACCCTGAATGAGGAAAATTTCCAGGATGATTTCCCGGGATTTGTTCAGGAAATGAAGGACAATCACATCCGCCTGATCCCCATCATTGACGCCGGGGTAAAGATCGAAGAGGGATACCGCGTCTATGAGGAGGGGGTTGAGAAAAATTATTTCTGCAAGAGGGAGGACGGCAGCAACTTTGTAGCTGCGGTCTGGCCAGGCGACACCCATTTTCCGGATGTGTTAAATGCCGACGCCCGCAGATGGTTCGGCGACCAGTACCGTTTCCTTACAGACCAGGGAATCGAGGGATTCTGGAACGACATGAATGAGCCTGCGATTTTCTACACGCCGGAAAGCCAGAAGGAAATGAAGGATCTGTTCACCCGTTTCATGGCGGGAGAAATTCCGCAGGATCAAATGGGCTGGCGGATGCAGATGCTTTCCGACAACCACGAAAACTATAAGAGATTCTACCATGAGACAGCAGTCGGGCGCGTCCGCCATGACCAGGTTCACAACCTCTACGGCTATAATATGACCCGTGCGGCAGGGGAAGGGTTCGAGCGGATCGATCCGGACAGACGTTTCCTTATGTTCTCCCGCTCTTCCTACATCGGAATGCACCGCTACGGCGGAGTGTGGACCGGAGACAACAAGTCCTGGTGGTCCCATCTGCTCCTGAACCTGAAGATGATGCCGTCCCTGAACATGTGCGGTTTCCTCTATGCCGGAGCGGACCTGGGCGGATTCGGCGCCGACACCACAAGAGAGCTTCTGCTTCGTTTCCTTGCTTTGGGCGTATTTACCCCGCTGATGCGCAACCACGCTGCCCTGGGAACCCGTGACCAGGAATGCTATCAGTTCGAAAATGTGGAAGATTTCCGCCACGTGGTCGGCGTAAGATACCGCCTGCTGCCCTATCTCTACAGCGAATACATGAAGGCAGCCTTAAATGACGACATGTACTTCAAGCCTCTGGCCTTCGTTTACCCGGAGGACAAAACCGCCCGCCAGATCGAAGACCAGCTGATGCTTGGAGACGAGATCATGATCGCACCTGTCTGCCAGCAGAACGCAGCCGGACGTCTTGTGTACCTGCCGGAGGAAATGCAGTTCATCAAATTCCTTCCGGACGGAACGATCTATGAGGAGATCATGGAAAAAGGTTCTCACTGGATCGACGTGGCGCTGAACGAGGTGCCCCTCTTCATCCGCGCCGGCAAATGCATCCCCGTTGCCGAAGCTGCAGAGTGCGTGGATATGGTAAACTGGGATGACCTGAAGATGCTCGGATATGATGGAGCCGAATACCTGCTCTATAACGATGACGGCATTCATAAAGAATATGAGAAGAAAGAGAACTGGCATACCCTTAAAAAATAGGGAAAAATCCCGGCTTTCTGTATGAGACAACATCCATCCCGGAGAACGTATCATAACGCAGACCCGCTCCCGCTTGAAGGTCTGCTTATATGATACGTTCTCCGGGATTACGTTTACTCATACAGGAAGTATCGGTTTTTCCCGGGGACGTTCGTTAGTCTATACACGAAAGACCGATTTTTCCCCTCTGCGGAGGAAAGGGAGTGCGAACAGGACTGCTTTGGTCACGTTATCTGCGATCATACAGTACCAGACTGCGCGAAGCCCCAGATTCCACCAGTTTACGCACAGGAATGTAAAAAGGATCCTCACGCCCCACATTCCGGTCATTTCAACGAAAAAGGAATATCCGGTCTTTCCCATTCCGTAGAAAATCCCCTCCAGAACAATCATCAACCCGAAAAAAGGTTCCGAGAGAGCCACAAGGCGGAGCATTTCCGCGCCGAGGCGGACAACCGGTTCACTCGGGGAAAAAAGTCGCATCAGCGGAGCCGCACATATGTAAAGGACAAGTCCGCTGACACACATCATTGCCACCGTCAGCACCACACTCAGCTTCGCCACCGATTTCAGCCGGGGGACATTTCCTTCTCCTCTTGCATTTCCTATCATGGTGGACGCCGCCGTGCGCAGTCCGTATCCCGGGACGTAGAAGATCTCCTCTGCCGTCACGGCGATGGAATGGGCGGCAAACACCGTCGTTCCCATCCCGGATACCAGGCTGGCAAACACCACATATCCCATGCAGGAGACCACACTGCTGCCCAGTACGGGAGTTCCTACAAGAGCGCACTCCCGGATCAGTCCGCCGTCCACAGAGAACTCACCTGCTTTCCAGCGAAGGAGAGGGTTTCTCTGGCAGGCGCAGAACATCAGAATCCCCGATGCCGTATAGGAAACCGCAGAAGCGATTGCCGCTCCTGTCACACCCAGTCCCGCCGTGTAGATCAGCAGGTAATTGAGGACAATATTGATTCCGTTGGCAGCTATGCTTATGAGCATCGGCGTCTTTGTATTGTGTACCGCCCGCAGCGAGGAACCGAGCACGGAACTCACCGACCGGAATGCCATGGGAAGGCTGATCAGGAAGAAGTACCGCGAAGCATCCGCCTGAACCGCCGGCTCTGCTCCCATCCAGACCGGTATGTACGGGCTCAGCAAAACAGAGCCGGTCCCGAGGATCAGCCCTGCTGCCACAGCCAGGAGAAATGCCTGCTGTGAAAGTTTTTTAACCCGTTTTTTCTCTCCTGCCCCGGCAGCCCTTGAAATCAGCACGAGCATTGCCGTACCGATTGCTCCCGGCACACTGTTCACCAGCCAGGTCACATTTGTGGTAATGCTGACTGATGCTGTGGCGCGCTCCCCCAGCTGCCCGACCATGGCTGTGTCAACATACTGCAGAAGCGTAGCAAGGATCTGCTCGATCACTGCAGGCATGGAGAGTGAAATAAGTGTTTTCAAATTTTCTGATTTCATATTTACATTTTATACAGACCGGCTTTTATGCGCAGACAGATTTTTCACTGACCGCATCATCCGCATCATTTCCGATCATAACCTTGCCCGCCGCATTTTCATCATCCATAATCAGTTCGCCAAGAGCCGGTACATGGATCACTCCGGATTTCGGATTTTTTATGCTGATCACAGGCGTGGTGATCACAGCGTTTACATCGGATTTTTCAAAACAGAGGTCCGTATCCTCCATCTCGCAGTCGATCAGCTTCAGGCCTTCACAGTAGCAGAACGGCTGTGTTCCCGTAATCTTACAGTTGATCAGCGTGAGTCCCTGGGAATACCATGCAAGGTACTCGCCTTTGATTACGCTGTTTTTGACTGTCACATTTTTCGAATGCCAGAATGCATCTTTTGTGTCAAAAACACAGTTGTCGAACACGGAATTTTCCGTATACTGGAATGAATATTTGCCTTTAAAATTCACATCTTCAAAATGCAGGTTCTCGGAACGCATCATGAAGTATTCGCTCTCTGCCGTTGTATGTCTCATGTCAATATTCTTCACAGACCAGCCAAACTCCGGTGAGATAATATCACAGTTCTCAATCCTTACATCGCTGCACTCCCGCAGAGCTTTGATCCCGTGCATCTTCGTATTCGTAATTGTAATATGATCCGAATACCAGAGCGCTGCCCGGCACAGTTCCGTCATCTCGCAGTCCCGGATCTCCAGACGGTGGTCATGCCAGAACGGATAACGCAGATTGCAGAAAACATGATCCACAGCGATATCGCTGCTCTCTTTGAGCGCACTCTCTCCGTCTGCCGGACCGTCAAAGGAAGAATTCTTCACCGTAATCCCGTGGCTTCCGTATAATGCCCGTTCCTCATCAAATCTCTGATTTTCAATCATTTTCATAATTCATCTACTCCTTTATTATATCATTCTTTCAGTGTTTTTCTTTTTCAATCTGATACACAAGGTAATCCAGACAGTTAATCTTTTTTTCCTCCTCGTGTACACGCGTAAGCAGTTCATCCCGCTGCCCCGAAAGCAGCTTCAGCTGTTTTCCCACTTCGCCTTTTCTGCGGCATGTCAGAAAGTTTTCGATAAACTTTTTGCCGCAGCCGGCATCAAGCAGATTCTGGATAACCGTATTTTCTTCTCCATTTTTCATAACTTGTCACCACTTCCTTCTCTGCTCTTTACAGTTATAAATGTAGCACTTTATCATGAAAATAGCCAATACTTATTCTTTATAGCAATCTATAGCTGAAAAGTATTAAAAAATCCCAGAGCCTGATTACTGGGATAAATGCATCAGGTCCCGGGATTTCTCCGAAATTTTCAATATTAACCTTTCGTGTGAAGAAGGCGGTTCGCGTTTTCAATCCTCTCTTTTGAAGGAGGCTCGATTCCCGCAAGGGGATAGTCATACCCCAGCTCTTTCCATTTGTATTCTCCAAGAGTGTGGTAGGGGAGAACTTCTACTTTCTCCACATTATTCAGCGTCTCTATAAACGCGTTCAGCTTTTCAAGATATTCATCATAATCGCTGCGCTCCGGCACAAGCACATGGCGGATCCAGACCGGTTTGCCGATATCGGAAAGATACCTCGCCAGGTCCAGAATGTTGACATTCGTGCGCCCTGTCAGCTTCTTATGCTGCTCCTCATCGATATGCTTGATGTCGAGCAGAAGCAGATCCGTATATTTCATCAGCTCGTTAAATTTGCCAAAGAACGGCTCCTCACGGGTAAAAGGAGCTCCGCTCGTATCGATCGTTGTGTGTATTCCCTGCTCCTTCGCCTTTTTAAACAGTTCTGTCAGAAAATCGATCTGCATAAGCGGTTCCCCGCCGCTGACCGTGATGCCGCCGCCGTTTTTCCAGTATGCCCTGTAGCGGAGAGCCTGCTTTAAAAGATCATCTGTACTTTTCAGCTCCCCCGCCTGCATGTTCCATGTGTCCGGATTGTGGCAGAACTGGCAGCGCATCGGACATCCGCTGACAAAGATGACAAAGCGGACTCCGGGGCCGTCAACCGACCCGAAACTCTCTGTTGAATGGATGTATCCCTGCATAATTACCTCCTTTGGGGACGTAGTAAAATTAAGTTTTGCTACGTCCCCAATTAACCTCCGCCCTGTCCCTTTTTGCGATTTACTGTGTCCCCTATGTGCAAATTGACGAAAAACACTTTCATTTTCTTCAATAATAAGAAGCAAGTTTGTGGAAATTTCAAGTGGGGACAGGGCTATCTGCAAAAAGGGACAGGGCGGCGTCTAAAAAGGGACGTAGTCAAATTGAATTTTACTACGTCCCCGAATATTACATTCTATCGTGGCATGTTCTTGCGATTACGTCAAGCTGCTGCTCTCTTGTCAGGTCGATGAACTTAACTGCGTATCCGGATACACGGATCGTGAAGTTCGCGTACTCTTCTTTCTCCGGATGCTCCATGGCATCGATCAGTTTCTCCGTACCGAATACATTCACGTTCAGGTGATGTGCACCCTGATCAAAGTAGCCGTCAAGCACATGTACCAGGTTGTCTGTGCGCTCGGCATCATCATGTCCGAGTGCTCCCGGGCTGATGGTCTGTGTATTGGAAATTCCGTCAAGTGCCTGCTCATAGGGCAGTTTTGCCACAGAGTTGAGGGATGCCAGAAGGCCGTTCTTCTCTGCACCGTAGGACGGGTTTGCTCCCGGTGCCAGCGGCTCGCCTGCTTTTCTTCCATCCGGAAGGGATCCTGTTGCCTTTCCGTATACCACGTTGGATGTGATGGTAAGGATGGATGTTGTAGGCTCGGAATTTCTGTAGGTATGGCATTTTTTCAGCTTGCTCATGAATGTGCGGAGCAGCCATACCGCGATCTCGTCCGCGCGGTCATCGTCGTTTCCGTACCTCGGGAAATCTCCCTCTACTTCATAATCAACTGCAAGTCCGTCATCATCGCGGATCACTTTTACCTTTGCATATTTGATTGCGCTTAAGGAGTCAACCACATGTGAGAAGCCTGCGATACCTGTTGCAAATGTACGTCTTACATTGGTATCGATGAGCGCCATCTCTGCTGCCTCGTAGTAATATTTGTCATGCATGTAGTGGATCATGTTCAGTGTATCAACGTACAGCTTGGACAGCCACTCCATCATCTGGTCATATTTCTCCATAACCTCATCATAGTCGAGGTATTCGGATGTGATCGGTCTGTACAGCGGAGCCACCTGCTGTTTCGTCTTCTCGTCAACACCGCCGTTGATCGCGTAGAGAAGGCATTTTGCCAGATTTGCGCGTGCTCCGAAGAACTGGATCTCTTTTCCGGTCTCTGTTGCAGATACGCAGCAGCAGATGGAGTAGTCGTCGCCCCATACCGGACGCATTACATCATCGTTCTCATACTGGATGGAGCTTGTCTTCACGGAAATATATGCTGCATATTTCTTGAAGTTCTCCGGCAGATGGGAAGAGTAAAGCACGGTCAGGTTCGGCTCCGGTGACGGTCCCATGTTCTCCAGTGTGTGGAGGAAACGGTAATCGTTCTTTGTTACCATATGGCGTCCATCCATTCCGATTCCCGCCATCTCCAGTGTCGCCCATACCGGGTCTCCGGAAAACAGCTCGTTATAGGACGGGATTCTTGCGAACTTCACCATTCTGAACTTCATGACAATGTGGTCGATAAGCTCCTGAGCCTGCTCCTCTGTGAGGATTCCCTTCTCCAGGTCTCTCTGGATATAAATGTCAAGGAATGTGGAAATACGACCAACGCTCATCGCCGCGCCGTTCTGTGTCTTGATAGCTGCAAGGTATCCGAAGTACAGCCACTGTACTGCTTCTTTTGCGTTTGTCGCCGGTTTGGAAATGTCGTATCCGTAAGCGGCAGCCATTTCTTTCATACCGTTCAGGGCGCGGATCTGGTCTGCGATCTCTTCACGGAGACGGAAATCTGTTCCTTTCATTCCGTGTCTCTCATACTCAACGAAATCGGACTGCTTCTTCTCGATCAGGTAATCGATTCCGTAGAGAGCCACACGGCGGTAATCGCCTACAATACGTCCTCTTCCGTATGTGTCCGGAAGTCCTGTGATAATCTTGTTGTGACGGGCTTTTTTCATCTCCGGTGTGTAGATGTCAAACACTGCCTGGTTGTGTGTCTTATGATATTTTGTAAAAATCTCATGCAGCTTTGCGCTAGGTGTATAACCGTAAGTCGTGCACGCCTGCTCTGCCATCTTGATTCCACCGTAAGGCATGAACGCTCTCTTGAGCGGCTTGTCTGTCTGAAGTCCCACTATCTGCTCCAGATCTTTCATGTCTTCGTTGATATATCCCGGGCCGTATGCTGTCAGGCCGGAAACAACCTCTGTCTCCATATCCAGAACTCCGCCTTTGGCACGCTCCTCTTTCTGAAGCTTCTGAAGTTCTCCCCAGAGTTTGTTCGTCGCCTCTGTCGGTCCTGCCAGGAAAGACTCGTCTCCGTCATACTGTGTGTAGTTGTGCTGAATGAAATCACGCACATTGACTTCCTCTTTCCAGAGTTTTCCGTTAAAGCCTTCCCACTGGTCAAAATTAACTTTTGCCATTTTCTGAAAACCTCCTCATGAAACTGAATTACTGTGTAATTGTTATCTTAAGTGCTGCATATTCTCTGCCGCTCCTTGTTTACATGCGCTAGTATATCATCACGTTCTGAAAAAGGCAAGAGTTATTATGATAATTGTTATCATTATCGTTATTGTACACGATTTTGTACAAAATCCACCCGGATTTTTTGTGTAAACACTACATATTGTGTTTTTGCTTTCTGCTAGCACTATTTTATGTTTTTCCCCGGATTTTCCGGCAGATTTTCTCTTTTCTTCTCCTGCTTGCGTACTTTTTCCTCCAGGTATTTTTCAAACTTCTGCTCAAATCTTCTCTCTTCCTCTGTATCCGGCTTCGGTATCTCCACCATCTGCTTTTCCCAGGAGGACAGATAGATGGCGTTTGACAGAAGCAGGCTGTAAACCGCCTCCTTCCCGGATGCAGTCATGTTCCCCCGGGCAAATTCCTGCAGTACCTTTTCGTGGGGATGCTGTTCGTTTTCACAGTCAATGGTGCTCCATGTTCCCCGCGGCTGTCCGTAGGGATCCCCCGTTCCAAGACGGTACTCGATCTCCGGTTTGTCCAATTCGCAGACCCGTATCTTCCCGTTTTCACAGACCAGCAGAGCATTGTCCATGCTCAGTTCCAGGCGGTTGACTCCCGGCGCTTCTCCCGTGGAAGCGATGAAAATTCCCGTGGCGCCGTTTTCCCACTCCATATAGGCGGTCACTTCGTCTTCCACCTCGATAGGATGATATTTCCCTTCATGGCAGAATCCCTGAACCCGCGCAGGCATCCCGCAGATCCACTGGAGCAGGTCCAGATTGTGGGGGCACTGATTCAGAAGCGTACCGCCTCCGTCGCCTTTCCATGTTCCCCTCCAGGCATTGGACGTATAGTAGGCATTAGAACGGTACCAGTCCGTCACCACCCAGTTTACCCGCTTCAGATCCCCGTACTTTCCTCCCCGCACAAGTTCTCTTAATTTCCGGTATACAGGCATAGTTCTCTGATTGAAAATAAATCCGTATAAAAGCCCCGGCTTCTCTTCTGCTGCCTTCCGCTGCTCCGCGTTCTTCCTCTCCGCCGCCTTTCTGTACGCCTCCGTCATCTCCCGTGCCTGTCTGGAATACACGCCCGCGGGCTTGTCACACAGTACGTGAAGCCCCCGTTCAAAAGCCTGCACCGCCTCCTCGCTGTGAGCGTAGTGGGGCGTGGCGATAATCACCCCGTCCGCCTGTACCTCGCCCCTGTCAAAAGCATCGTACAGCGCCTGCGCAGACTCGTATATCTTCAGCCCCTGCGGCATAATATCCTTCAAAGTCTCCCACCGCTCTTTTCTCACCCGCGTCACCGCTGCAAGCTCCATCCCGGGAATCTTCCCCTCCGCAATCATCTGCGCGTACTGGCTTCCCATGTTTCCCATTCCAATCACCGCAATCTTCATCTTTTCCAGCCTCCATTCTGCTGTTATTCTTTTTAAAAAGAAGTTTACTGCAAAAACTGTCAGAAAAAAAGAATTGTATCTTTCTCCGGAATATGTTTATAATAGACTGGACTGCAGAAATTTTCAGTTTATGAGAGGTATATGAGGTAATACATGGAAATAAGAAAAACCAGACATGATGAAATGGAACTGTTGATAAAGATGTACGAGAATGCCCGGATGTTCATGGCTTCCCACGGGAATCCCTCCCAGTGGGGCACTACATATCCCTCCGTTTCTCTGATCGAACAGGATATCCTCTCCGGATGCAGCTATGTATGCGTGGAGCACTCGGAGATTATCGCCACTTTCTATTATAAAAAAGGACCGGACGACACTTACGCCCGGATCTACAGCGGCCAGTGGCTGAACGAACGCCCCTATGGTGTCGTCCACCGCATCACATCCGCCGGCACGATCAAAGGCGCCGCTTCCTTCTGTCTTGACTGGGCACTGAAACAGTGCGGCAATCTGAAAATCGACACCCACCGCGATAACCACGTAATGCAGCATATGCTTGAAAAAAACGGTTTTCATTACTGCGGTATCATCTATACCGATGACGGAAGCGAACGGCTGGCATATCAGAAGTGCGAAGCATAAAAAGTTCGCGGCGGAGATTTCTTCTATCCCATCAGGAAGATATCTCCTGGAAACTTCATTTTTCTGCATAGGTAAAAGCAAAGAAAACCGTACCGCGATTTTTGATGTCTTTTTCGAAAAATAAACTTCCGCATCGGGGATAAATACTCCGGTTCGAATTAAAAACTTCCGATTTGAAAAAACAAGCAGAGGATACGGAGTTTTCGTGAGCAGTGCGTTTGGCGGACCCGACAAATAGGGTGAAGCGCAGCCCCGCACTGTGATGAAAACTCTGTATCCTCTGCGGATTCTTTCACAAGTATTCAGTTTTTATATTTGAACCGGATCTTATCTCCTGGCGAAAGCTTTATTTCCCCTGCATCCCCCAGTACACTTTCTCCGCCGTAATCGGCAGCTCGCGCACGGTCACGCCCACGGCGTTGGCAACGGCGTCGGCGATGGCGGGAGAAGGGGTGTTGATGACGATCTCTCCGATGGATTTCGCCCCGAAAGGCCCGGTGGGCTCATAGCTGCTCTCGAAATCCACACGGATCGTTCCCACATCGAGACGGCTGGGGATCTTGTACTGCATAAAGGAATTGCTGTAGTTCTTTCCTTTTTCATTGTAGACAATATCCTCGAAGAGCGCCATGCCGATTCCCTGGGCGATACCGCCCTCCACCTGCACACGGGCAAGATTCGGATTCACCACGGTTCCGCAGTCCACGACAGCCACGTAATCGACCATCTCCACGGTTCCCGTCTCCTTATCGATCTCCACCTCGGCGATACCTGCCATAAAAGGCGGCGGGGATGTGGGAGAGGAAAACGCCTCGCTTGCGGAAAGCGCCTCGTTGTTAAAGCACATAACCCGGTTGCCGATTTCCTGTCTGCTGATGGATTTCCCTGTTTTCAGGTCTGTCACTTTCTGTCCGTCGAATTCCACATCGTCCACAGCGCAGTTGAGATATTCCGCGCCTCTCTGACAGATTTTCTTTTTCAGCGTCTCACAGGTCTTCACCACAGCCATTCCGGTCACGTAGGTCGTACTGGACGCATAGGAGCCGCAGTCGTAAGGAGAGACGTCTGTATCCACGCCATGTACGAGGATATCACTGATATCACACTCCAGGCACTCTGCCGCCATCTGCGCCAGGATCGTGTCGCATCCGGTTCCCATATCCGAGGCGCCGATCATCAGGCTGTAATATCCGTCGTCGTTTACCTTGATGGCAACGCTTCCGGTATCCACGGAAGAGATCCCCGAGCCCTGCATCGCCATTGCGACGCCAACGCCCCGGACTTTTCCGTTTCCGCAGTCATAGCGGGGATATTTTCTGTCCCATCCGATCATCTCCTTCGCCCGGGCAAGGCAGCGGTCCAGGGCGCAGCTCTGCGCCGTCTCACCGTAGTAGGCGGGCATCACCTGTCCCTCCCGGACCATGTTCATCTCTCTTAAAACCGTCGGATCCATGTCAAGCTTCCGGGCGAGCTCATTTACCGCGGACTCCACGGCAAAGATTCCCTGGGTAGCCCCGTATCCCCGGTATGCCCCGGCGGACATCACGTTGGTATAGACCACGTCATAGGTAAACCGAAAAGCATCCGTCTTTCCGTAGAGGGGAATGGACTTGTGTCCGGAAAGCCCCACGGTTGTCGGTCCATGCTCGCCGAAAGCGCCCGTGTTGGACAGGGTGTAGAGATCGATTCCCCGGATCCGCCCGTCTTTATCCGCGCCCAGGCGGACGTGCATCTCCATCTCATGCCGGGGCGAAGATGCGATCAGAGATTCTTCCCTTGTGAAAATGATCTTTGCCGGTTTCCCTGTCTTCCAGGTGACAAGCGCCGGATAGACCTCGGATACGGAAGTCTGTTTTGCTCCGAATCCCCCGCCGATCCTGGGTTTGATCACACGGATCTTATGCTTCGGGATGTCCAGGGCATTTGCCAGGATTCTCCGGATATGGAAAGGCACCTGGGTGGAGGAAACCACGTTGAGCCTGCCGTATGTATCCAGATACGTATACGTGCGGAACGTCTCCATCATGGCCTGCTGGTTCGCCTTTGTGTGATAAACCTGATCGATCACGATATCGCAGGAGTCAAGCACGGCGTCAATATCACCGGATTCGCTCACTTCATGGGCGCACAGGTTGCGCTTGTTGTCCGCGCCCACCGGACAGAGGCTTTTCCAGTTATCCTCCGGGTGTACGAGGATGGGATTGTCTTTCGCCTTTCTGAAATCAAGAACCGGCTCCAGCACCTCATATTTGATTTTCACAAGCTTCATGGCCTTTTTTACAGCCTCTTCACTGGTTCCTGCCACGATAGCTGCCGCATCCCCTACGAAACGCATCCTCTGATCCAGAATCAGTCTGTCATAGGGACTGGGTTCGGGATAAGTCTGTCCTGCCATGGTAAACCGCTTGTCCGGACAGTCCCTGTATGTCAGAATGCACTCGATTCCCGGCACGGCAAGGGCCCGGGTCACGTTGATATCTTTGATCAGGGCATGGGCGTGGGGACTGCGGATAATCTTCACAATCAGGCAGTCAGCGGGCGCAAGATCATTCGTATAAACTGCTTTTCCCGTCACAAGGGCATCCGCATCTACTTTCTTCACCGGCTGGTTTACAAAACGCAACTTGTCTGTACTCATGCGCCTACCTCCTTCTTCTCTTCCTGATTTTCTTCCTGACTTTCTTCCCGATTCTCTTCCTGAATCTTCATGTTTTTACTCTGCATATACTTCCGGATCGCCCTGAGCTGTCCCATATATCCGGTGCAGCGGCACAGATTTCCGGAGAGAGATTCTTTGATCTCCTCCAGATCCGGGTTCTCAAGTTCACGCACCATGGCAAGCACATTCATGATAAATCCGGGGGAACAGAATCCGCACTGCTCCGCACCTTCCTGTGCCAGAAATTCACCGAACTCCGCCGCCTCTTTCTCAACTCCCTCCAGAGTCGTAACCTCATGACCGCCCACGCCGGCTGCCAGAACCGAACAGGAGAGTCTTGATTTACCGTCGATCCACACGGTACAGAGGCCGCAGTTTGTCGTCTCGCAGCCGCATTTCACACTTTTACATCCCAGGTCGCGGAGAAGATTCATAAGGATCGTATCCGGTCCTGCTTCTGCTGTGATATTTTTTCCATTTAAAATAAACTGAACTTCCATACTATCTTTCCTCCGCCAGAATGGCACTCATGGCACGGCGGATCAGCACTTCCGCCAGATGCTGTCTGTACTCGGCGCTGCCGCGCATATTTGTCCCGTAGTTAAACTCAGATGCCGCCTGTTTCGCAAAATCAGCGAGAACATCTTCCGCCGCATCTTTCGGCACCTCCCACTGCTTTTCCAGAAGAGCCGCCTTCATCGGACGTGCCCCCACGGAAAAATACCAGGACTCCTGACCGTTTACGATTCCGGTAACAACCGCGCAGGTAAGCACCGGAAAGTCCGTCTTTGTCCGGCGGATGGATTCGTAGTGGAACTTTCTCTTGCTCTTTCTCACGATCACGGAGAGCAGAAGATCCTTGTCCGGTTTTCTCTTCACAAACTCCGAGAGGCGGATCGTTCCGCCGTCGTACAGCTCTACAAAGGTATCCAGGGCGAGCAGCGCGGTCAGCACGTCCGAGAATCCATATCTCCCGTAAATACTTCCCCCTACAGTAGCCTGGTTCCGGAACTGCACCCCCACAATATGTCGGACAGATTCGGCGATCCCGTCTCCATACAGCTCCTTTAATCCTTCACACTGTTCAAGCTGACGGAGCGTACACATCGCCCCGATCCGAAATACATGGTCTGTCTCTTCGATCTGATCCAGACCGAGATCCGACAGGTCAATCACCGTCTTGACCCTCGCATTTCCCAGGCGCATCCACATCATGCCTCCCATAATGCGGCTGTTTCTCGCCTGATTCAGCTCATATGCCTCCTCAACCGTCTTCGCCTTCACATAATTACCGATCGTAATCACAGCGTCTCTCCTTTCTTCTTCCGCAGCTCTTGTTTTTTCCGTTTCTTCTGTGCCTGTTTTTCTGTTACATTGTCTTTTCGTTCCTCCTGCCATGCTGTCTGACCCTGATGCCGTAAAACCGCGCAAAAAAAGTGCAAATGAATTCCAGTCATTTACACTTTGAAGCGTATCTAGCTTATCACACTCCGGATGAAATGTCAAAGGTTGTTCTTTCCTTTTTCCTGTGATATATTGAAACCTGATATATTGAAAATCAGATACCGGGAACAGCTTACTGCAGAAACCAGACTTTTCCGCAGGGGGAGGCGAGTCGCCTTCCTGTTATTTTTATCCGGTGAAACGGCACTGCCGTCCCTCCGCCGCTCCTGTGTACTACTGCACACTTCCATGTGCATGCGCCTGCGGCGCCGGTACACATCCGCGGATTACGGTATCACCATATTGTGTTCCCGGTTTTCTGTTAATAAAAAACTGTTGATAACAAGGAGCTGTCTCTATGGGTGCTGTCCTTATAAACCACGATACACAAATCGAAGAAAAGCAGTCGGAAGAGACTACTGACTCCCCGGCCGGGCACGGTCTGTGGAAATACTGTACGCCTGCACAGTGCCGGGATTTTATTCTCTCACTGAACCTCACCGGCTCCATGCGTCTCTCCTCCGAAAAACAGCTCGCCCTTCTCTACGGGCTGTCCAACCACACGGAAGACCACTACGCAAAAAAGAAGATTCCGAAAAGAAACGGAGGATTCCGCACACTTTATGCGCCGGATCCGCTGCTGAAGTATGTCCAGCGCCAGATTCTCCGGAAGGTTCTTGTACAGTTCCCGGTCTCCGGGTGTGCCTGCGCTTACCGAAGCGGCGCTTCCACCCGGGACAATGCCCTTCCCCATGTGGGAAAAGAGAAGATTCTCAAGCTCGACATCCATGACTTTTTCGGAAGCATTTCCTATATCAGTGTGTGTCAGCACGCATTTCCCGGGACCATTTTCCCGCCCCAGGTGCAGACGCTCCTTGCCAGTCTTTGCTGCTATGACAGCATGCTTCCCCAGGGTGCGCCCACATCCCCGTACATTTCCAATCTGGTCATGAAGCCTTTTGACAGGTATATGGAAGAATGGTGCCGCCAGCGGGACATCAGCTACACCCGGTACTGCGACGACATGACCTTCTCCGGCTCTTTTGACGCGCGGAAAGTCACCGCCAAAGTCCGCGCCTTTCTCCTTCGCCTCGGTTTTGAACTCAACGAAAAGAAGACGCGCATCATCACACAGAGCGGCAGGCAGGAAGTGACCGGCCTGGTGGTAAACGATCATATCCAGGTCTCAAAAGCGTACCGCCGCCGTCTCCGCCAGGAATGGTATTATATCCGGAAATATGGTCTCAAAGGACATCTTGCGCGCATAAATTATAGTAACACGGAAGAAGCCTATCTCGCCTCTTTCTCCGGAAAAGTGAACCACATCCTTCAGTGCTGTCCGGAGGATGCCTATTTTCAGGAGATAAAGCTGGCGCTCCAGTCCCGGACCGACACCCGGACCGACGCCGCAACTTATCATTGACAGCGCCCCCGCCGCAGTGTTATCATTGCATTGGATACAGAAACGTAGATAGAGGTCGCATCTTTCAAAAGTACGGTGACGGATGTTTCAGGGACAGAAGAAGCCGCCGGAAAGGGGAAGATGCCGAAGGGATGAAGAACCTGAAGCTTTGTTCCTGGGCATGGCGCGAACAGTGTCATGACTGTCATCGCAGGATGGAGAGCTATCTGATTTATACCGAAACGTATATTTTGGAACGGCGCCTCTTGCCGTTTCTTTTATTTTATTCACCATTTTAAGGAGGAAAAAAAGAATGGCAATTTTCAAAGGTGCAGGTGTAGCCATTGTCACACCAATGAAAGAAAATCTTGAAATTAATTACGACAAACTGGACGAGATCCTGGAGGAGCAGATCGCAGGCGGAACCGACGCCATCATCATCTGCGGAACTACCGGCGAATCCGCTACCATGACAGAAGAGGAGCACAGCGAGGCGATCCGCTTCACAGTTGAGCGCGTAAAACACAGAATCCCGGTTATCGCAGGCACAGGCTCCAATTCCACTGCCACTGCAATCCAGCTTTCCACAGAGGCGGAAAAAGACGGGGCGGACGGACTTCTTCTCGTTACTCCCTACTATAACAAGGCGACACAGAACGGTCTGATCGCACACTATACCGCGATCTGCAATGAAGTTAAGATCCCGGCCATCCTTTACAACGTGCCAAGCCGTACCGGCTGTTCCATTCAGCCCCAGACGCTTGCCACACTTGTGAAAAACGTTGACAACATCGTGGGCGTAAAAGAAGCTTCCGGAAATATCTCCAACGTGGCGCAGATCATGCACCTGTGCGACGGCAACATTGATCTCTATTCCGGAAACGACGACCAGGTTGTTCCGCTTCTCTCCCTTGGAGGAATCGGTGTAATCTCTGTTCTCTCCAATGTTGCGCCGGCCTACGTACACGACATGGTTATGAAATATCTCTCCGGAGACGTTGAGGGAAGCCGTAAAATGCAGCTCGATGCTCTGCCGCTTTGCAGCGCACTGTTCTGCGAAGTCAACCCGATCCCGGTAAAAGCAGCCATGAACATGATGGGCAAAGAGGTCGGTTCCTTAAGAGCGCCGCTGACAGAGATGGAAGACGCGCACAAAGAAGTCCTGAGAAAGGCAATGGCGGATTTCGGACTGCTGTAAGACAGGAAAAAAGCTTTCGCGGAAGGTATTTCTTCCGTGAAAGCTTTCTTTTTTCGCTCTCTTCTTTCTACGCTCTCTTCTTCCCGTAGAACACAAGTCCCACAACTCCCGGGCCCGCGTGGGTTCCGATGCTGGGGCTCACGTCGTTGAGCAGCACGTTGGTGAATCCCATCTCTTTCACCATATCCACCACTCCCTGTGCCTCGTCCCTGCAGTCCCCGTGGAGTACGGCGACAAGCCTGTCTTTTCCGTAATTGTCAAGATCAAGCGCCGCTTCCATGCGGGTCACAAGAGTTTTCAGAGATTTCTTTCTTCCTCTCACTGTCCCGTCAGCTTTCAGCTCTCCGGTACTTGTCACAGTGAGGATCGGTTTGATGTTTACCAGGCTTCCCACAACCGCCGTTGTCCTGGAGACACGGCCGCCTCTCTGCAGGTGGTTCAGGTCATTGACCGTGAAAGATACGTTTACATGATCTCTCTCTTCCATCAGGATATCATATACTTCTTCCATTGTCTTTCCGGCTTTCCAGAGTTCGACTGCCCGGTAGACGCTGAGTCCTTCGCCGAGAGATGCGTTCAGTGAATCGAACACCGTGATCTTCCGTTCCGGATAGTCTTCCAGAAGCTCGTTTGCCACCATCATTACATTGTTGCAGCTTCCGCTCAGCGCACTGGAAAATGCGATGTGGAAAATATTTTTCCCTTCCTTTAAGATCTTTTCGAAACGCTCCCGGATCA
This sequence comes from Lachnoclostridium sp. An169, assembly GCF_002160525.1. Classification (GTDB taxonomy): domain Bacteria; phylum Bacillota; class Clostridia; order Lachnospirales; family Lachnospiraceae; genus Mediterraneibacter; species Mediterraneibacter cottocaccae. The sequence goes on along the minus strand of NZ_NFKT01000023.1, from coordinate 17,732 downwards.
CTGCCGGGTTGTTTGCCATGGACTTGGGAAGTTCCCCGTTCCTCATGGTTTCGTAAAATTCATGAGGCTCCATGTTCAGCTCGTCCCCGTAAACGGTCTCCCCGAATGCATAGTACTGCGGGATAATCGTCAGATGGTTCTCCGCGATAAATTCGGGAAGAACATCTGAATTTGAGTCTGTCGTAACCACATAATCAGCCATTCTTCTTCCTCCTAGTCTGAATCGGGGACTTTCACGAACCTCTGCCTTTCTCCGCAGCTGCACATCCATGAAAGCCCCGTCCTTTTCGATTTACTTTTCTGGCATATTCAGTCTTATTTATTATATCAGCCTTACGCTGATGTGACAACTTTAAAAAGTTCTTCCAGAGTTCCCATGTAATCCGTATGGATGGGAAGATTTTTCTTATTCTCCATGGTGTCCGTCACCAGATAGGTCTTCACTCCCAGCTCCCGGATCACCAGATCCTCCTCCACGTCGTTTCCCACCATCAGACACTCTTCCGGCCTCAGGCCGAGTTCCTGTAAAACAGTCCGGAAATATTCCACATTCGGCTTGCAGTAGGAATAATCCTCATATGTCGTAATCAGTTCAAAATCCCGTGCATCCATTCCCGCCCACCGGATCCGGTTCATGGTGGCCACCCGCGGGAAAACCGGGTTGGTTGCCAGATACGTGTGAATTCCCCGCTCTTTTGCCGCCTTCACAATCCTGTCCGCATAGGGGGACGGCGATGTGGACTTTATCGCCTGATTGAAATCATTTGCATAAAACTTAAGCGCCAGCGCCTCGGACTCTTCCGTGGAAACCGGAAGGATATCCTCCATGTAACTCCAGAAAGCCTCCCGGTTCGTCCGGCTTCCGTCGTTTTTTACCATGGCCTCATAGCCTTTCCACACAGCTTTGATAAACGCCTTCGGCTCCACCGGGACTCCTGCGGAAATGTAGGATTTCGCCAGCAGCGGCATGTAGAATTTTACAAACTCATCCTGCACCATGGGGAGCAGCGTTCCGTCCAGATCAAATAAAATGTGTTTTACATCAGGCATTTCCGTCACCTCAACCAAGCTTCTCTATCGCAGCCCACGCCTCGGGGTCAAACTCGCGGTCTTTATAGTAATACTTCTTATCCTCTTCCGTGATCGTCTTCACAACTCTGCAGGGATTGCCGACCGCCACGCTCCAGTCCGGAATATCCTTTGTCACCACACTTCCGGCGCCGATCACCACATTGTCTCCGATGTGGACCCCGGGCAGGATCACCGTATTGCCGCCGATCCACACATTGTCCCCGATAGTGACACTGATGCCATACTCGTACATGGAATTTCTGGAAACCGGATGAAGGGGATGTCCTGCCGTATAGATTGCCACATTCGGAGCCATCTGGCAGTTATCGCCGATTTTCACCTTCGCCACATCGATAATTGTACAGTTATAATTTGCAAAGAAATTCTTTCCCACTTCGATATGGCTGCCGTAATCGCAGTAAAACGGCGGGTTGATGAACGCCCCTTCTGATTTTCCCAGCAGTTCCTTTACGATCTTCCCGATCTCGTCAAAATCCGAGCGGTCCACCGTGTTCAGTCTCTGCAGAATCCTGCGGCATACTTTCTGTTCCTCCATCACGGAATCATCGGAAATATAAGCCATCTCTCTGTCTCTTCTCTCAATATTATTCATTCTGATTTCCTCCTGGTCTGATTCTTTTCTGATCTGTTTTTCTCCTGATCTGACTTCCGGCTCAGTTATATTTTACAGCCATTCTGTCTCTATCTCATTTTTCAGACTGACAAACATCTCATAATACCTCGATTTTACCGCCCGGATAATATCCAGTGCGACATCCTTATTACAGGCATGCGCCACGTTGTTCCGGCTCGCAAGCGCATCCAGCCAAAGCTGCTGGTCCCCAATCATACCTGCCTGATATGCCGTCTTTAAGATCTGTCTCGGAGCCCCGGTTGCGCTCTCTTTATAGCCGCTGTATTCCAGGATCTCTTTCATCGCCTTCCACGCCTGCTCAAAACAGATCTCATAGAGTGCCACCAGTCCGGTCAGCACCACGTTGTCATAAGGCTCCTGATAACGGTAAATATCCTGAAGATTATCCAGTGCCCTGGAAAAATTCTCATACTTTTTCATACAGCAATTTCCCCTCTCTGGCAATAGACTCCCGCAGCTCCTCCTGTACGCTTCCATCCAGATTTACCACATCGTATTTGAGCAGCGTATAGGTTTCTTCATCGACTGCAAGTGCAAATGCGCTGATATTTCCCCCGGAGACAGCAAGATCGATGTCGCTGGTCCGCTTAAAATCGCCTCTCGCCCTGGAACCGAACAGGATCACCTTTCCGATTCCGTACTTTTCTGCCAGACTGCGGATCTCGTTTAAAACACGAACTGAGATTCCATACGGGTCTTCCATGCCCCCTTCTCCCAGAATCCGCCGGAATACCTGATAGTTCTTCTGATCCCGCGGCGTGCAGTAGACCGCAAACTCAATCTTCCGGAAACATCTCTCAAACTCCGGCATAATATCCTTATATGCCTGTGCCACGATCTCCGGATTATTCTGGAAGGCTCCGCACCCGAAGGCGCCGAGAACAAGCACCCGGGCACCATTTGCCGCCGCAACAGTCAGCATATGCCGGGCTCTCTTTTTGTGGATGGCAAGAAGTTCCTCATCCGTCACCGAGACAGCGCTGCCCGTCCCCGGATTCATCCGGTTGTACGGTTTTGCCCGCAGGTTGGGCGCCGCACAGGTGATCACATCCACTGTACACCACTGGTCTTCCGGCAGTCTCTGAGGCAGATCCACATCGCTCTTGATGATCAGAATGTCCGGCGTGTAAATACAGGCATCCGTATATCTGACATCTCCGCGCGCCCTGTGAAACTGGTAAAACTCCCGGTACAGATACTCGGAAGAGAGCACCGGATACAGAGTGGAACATCTGCAGAGGCACTCCTCCTGAGCACGGCTCCCCTTCGTCACTCCGCCTCCCGGATTTGTCGCTGAGGCAAAATTGTGCACGGCGATCTTTTCCGAGGGGAATTCTTTCCGAAGCCTTATCGCCGCCTCGAAAGATCTGGAAGCTGTCACAGAGATCTCTGTCAGGGGAACCTCTGTCGCCGGAAGAGCCGGGTACTCATCTTCCCGGTAGAGCTTTGTCTGTGACACGGATCTCTTCACTGAGTCAGAAAGTTTCCGGCTTGTTTCCCACCAGATTTCCGTATCGTGAAAAACTTCAATCAACTGTTCTCTGTCCGCCATCATAACACCCTCCTGTCCGATCGTATTCCATTTTACTGCTTTTCTGTTTCTCCCGCCACTTTTTTCTTTTGCTTCATCTCATTGTTCTCATAGTCTCTCAGCGACTCCAGTGCTTTGGGCGCCAGGGGAATGAGTGCGATCATGTTGAACACCGTCATCAGGCCCACGCCCACATCGCCCAGATCCCATACAAACTGGTATGCCGCCAGACCGCCGATAAAAAGCATCACAAGTGCAATGACCTTGTAAATCGTCTGGGAAATCCAGTTGTCGCCGAACAGGTACGCCACATTGGACCGGGCATAGAACAGGATACCCAGGAAGGTAGAAAAGCTGAACAGCCACAGAATCACGGCAATGAAAATCACGCCGAACTCTCCCAGATGGTACTGCATCGCCGTCTGCAGGAGATCCATTCCCTCAAGCCCGCTTGTCATGCTCTCCGGCGTCAGAAGCATAATCATCGCAGAGCAGGTACAGATCACCAGAGTATCGATAAATACGCCCAGTGCCTGAAGAAGCCCCTCCTTTGCCGGATGGCTGATGTCCGCTGCAGCCGCCGCACAGGGAGCGGAACCGGAGCCTGCTTCGTTGGAGAAAAGCCCCCTCTTTGCCCCGTTCATGATTACCGCTCCGATTCCTCCGCCCACAACCTGGCGGAATCCGAAAGCTTCCGCAAAGATTCTTTCAAATACCGAGGGGAGCTGACCGGCATTTTTTACGATAATAAAGATCGTAATAAAGAAATAGCATGCCGCCATAATCGGCACCATAATATCAAGCACTTTTACCGTCGCATTCTTTCTGAGAACAATCACCGCTGCTACAGCCACAAGTGCGATGGTCGAGTAAAGCGGAGGGATATGAAATGCATTTTCAAAAGAGGAGGAGATCGAATTTCCCGTCACCTGGCTGATTCCGAACCAGCAGATCAGTCCTGACGCGGCAAACAGGCACGCAAGAACCGAATGTTTTCTTTTGCTTCCCTCTTTTATAAACAGATGATGAATATAATATGCCGGTCCTCCCCGATAGCCGCCGTAGAGCGGATCTTTCTCCTTGTAGAGCTGCGCCAGAGTTGCCTCGATAAATGCCGTTGAAGAGCCGACCAGGGCAATCACCCACATCCAGAATACCGCTCCGGCGCCTCCGGCAGAGATCGCCGCCACAACGCCCACCAGATTTCCCATGCCTACCCGGCATGCCGTGGATACAATCAGCGCCTGTACCCCCGAGATTCCCTCATGCTCAATCTTTTTGTTGTTTTCCAACGTCACTTTCAGCATCTCCGGGAAAAGCCGGAACGGCAGGAACCGCGTCCGTATCGTAAAATAAAGTCCCGCCGGAACCAGAATCAGCACCAGAAGGGAAAGCCCCAGCGTACTTCCTCCCGGCAGGGGAATCCGGATGATATCACCCCAGAGTATATTGTAGACAGCCCGAAAAATCGCCATATGAATTAACCTCTCATTTCTTTTGAACTTTCAGTCCAGTATACCCTAAAAAAGTGATTCTGTAAATTAATCTTTCCGCCCTGCTATCATGTGAATGATATAAGGGATCAGGATCACCGGGATTGCCAGGTATGCAATAGCGCTGTAAGCTTTCTGGATCAGCGTGAGCAGACCGAACTGGGCGATTCCGAAATCAGCCAGACAGCAGACAAGCGCAGCGGCGATTTCCTTTTTCGGAATCCGGCTCTTTCCCACAGATACATATTTTTCTGCCAGCGCCGGTTTTTCTTCCCCGCAGACTCGTTTCACCATTGCAGCCACCATGTTTACTGCAGTGGAAACTGCCCCCAGGATAATCAGGATGGAGATCAGCGGCGTCATGAAGGATGCTCCCACGCCATTCTGAACCATAAAAAGAGTCGGAACACTCTGTCCTGCCGCATCCGGATTCGTATAGACTGTCATAAGTCCGAGCACAACCATGACCATCATCAGAGAATTGACCACAAATCCGGCCCCCATGCTTTTCACCGCGTCCTTCGGTCTTTCAAAGGATTTCGCGTGCTGGACGAAAACCGCGATGTTGGACAGCTGGAATGTACCGTAAAGGAACGCCGAATAAAGGGCGTCCCCAAGGGGAAGATTCTCCTGTGTCATGCTCTCTGCCGCAGCCCGGATTCCGGAAAATCCCACGATAATGTTGGGGATATACACGATCAGAAGCCCTGCGATAATGCAGATGGAAAGCACTGACGCCACCTTTCTCACAAGGTCTGTCCCGAATATGGCAACCACGAAGATAAACACACCGATCAGGAACGTACAGAGCAGATACGGAAGTCCGGTCAGCGTGCTCAGTGTAGCGCCGCCTGTGGCGAATGCGACCGCCGGAGCCACACACATCACGCAGATGTAGAGCACTTCGAACAGATTGGAAAACACCGGGGCAAATCTGCCGTAAAATGCATTGTTATAGGAACGGTAGTCATAAGTTCCATGCTTTCTGGCAAAATAAAGGCTGTAAGCGAAAAATACAGCGTTGTAGAGCATCGCAAGGACAGGCATGAGAATACACCAGATACCATATCTCACAAAATAACTGTAAATCTGTGCTCCCGATGCGAAACCGCCTCCGAAATGTGTGGTAAACCAGACAAACGATACACCGAGAATGACTGCAGTGCTGTTATTTTTCTTCATGTTCATGCCTCCCTGCCGCAGCGCTCTTTGAGTTTCCTCATCGCATCATCCAGCATCTCCCGCGTCACTTTGTAAGGATAATGCGCCACATCAGACATCTCCGGGATGCGCGTCATGCACTCCTCCCACTGTGCATCCGTAATCTCGATTTCCTCGAGAGAGACAGGAAGTCCTGTTGCCCTGTTGAGCTTATAGATCTTTTCAAACTCATCATACTGATGGTCCACAAGCAGGGCAAGAAGGACTCCGAATCCCACCACCTCGCCGTGGAGATGCCTTTCCTCAATTACCGGATAGGATGTCATGGCATAAAAGACCGCATGCGCAAGTCCGCTGTTGTAATCCGGTGTATAATCCTTGGTCAGAAATATCGACGCAATGCCGGTAGTCACGACAACGGCGAGCACCACCTGTTCCACCTCATAAGTACAGAGTCCCTTTTTGTGGTCTTCCAGTGCCTTCGGGCCGTAATCCACCAGAGGATCCAGGCACATGCGGCTGACCGCCACCCCCAGTGCGGTAAAGTGTTCCAGACGCTCATCTCTCGAAGAGATCGTCGCCTCATAGTATTTTGCGTAGGTGTCACCGATTCCCGCCCACATATACTGAGCCGGCGCCTTCGCTATGATCTCTGTGTCGATAAACGCATGCATAGACGGGCGGACAAAGAAATGAGGCTTCAGAAATGTCCCGTCCTCATTGTACATGATGGACACCGATGTACATGCCGAGCAATTGGAAGCGATGGTCGGGAAAGTAAACACCGGCTTGTCATCCGGGATACACAGACATTTCACCGTGTCAAGCGCCTTCCCGCCGCCCACGCCGAACACCATGTCCGCCTCATGGTAGAGAGGCATTTCACGCAGGCGCTCTACCGTTTCGTAGGTGCAGTTTTCCCCATAATATTCTTTGCCTATGATCTCCAGCCCGGTCTTTTCCACATAGGAACTGATTTTGTCAAAAGCTGCGGCGAGCGCGTTCTTTCCGCCGATCACCAGCACTTTTTTCCCGTAAGATTCGCAGACCGGACCGATCTTGTCATAGATTTTATCTCCGATCGAATAATTTGGAAGGTGTACCTCATAGTTTTCAAGTTTCATTTTCTGGATCTCCTTTCTGCTTCAGGTTCAGGACATCAAAAAAAGCTCCTGTCCCTGACAAATATCATGCAGGGACAAGAGCTGTTATTCACAACAAAACTCCTGCGGTGCCACCCGGCTTGATGCAGATCAACCGCATCCACTCACGCATACCGACATATGCTTTCTTTGATAACGGAGTTTAAGTCTCCGGCTCGCCTACTTCTCTTTTCAACTCGCCCTCAGGAGCCCATTCATCTCAGTTCTGACATGCCGCATTCCCACCATCTGCAGCTCTCTGTGAAGCATCTGCTGAAATTACTTGCTCTCCCTCAATGGTTTTCTACCACTTTACCACTGGAAAGCAGAAATGTCAACATGCTTTCCCCGGGAAGCTGCATAGGGGACAGCATAGGGGACAGCATCGGCATAGGCAGAACTCTGCAGAATAATATTCAGAATCCGTTTCGCACATGCCTGCAGGTCTCCCAGCGTAATCGGATATGCAGCCTCTCCTTCTGCCGCGCCCACGGAGCGGATGATCTCATCCACATCATTCTGGGAGCCCGGCATGGTCAGGTCATTTCCTGCTGCCACACATCCCGCTGCACTGGAACATCCATATCTGTGCGTCTGTCCCGGATTCATCTCAATACCGCCCGTTGTTCCCCAGTCCGTCATTACCATTCCCTTAAAGCCCCACTCATCCCGTGCAATCGCGGTCAGCAGATCCCGGCTGTTGGCTGTATGGGTTCCATTGATCAGGTTGTAGGACGTCATAATGGACATGGGCTGTGCATATTTTACCGCAATCTCAAATCCTTTCAGATAGATCTCGCGGATGGCGCGCTCACCGATATGGGCGCTCACATGCATCCGGTTATCCTCCTGATTATTGAATGCAAAATGCTTGATTGTCGTACCCACACCTGCGTGTTTCTGTACACCGAGGGTATCGGCAGCCGCACACATACCGGATACAAGGGGATCCTCCGAATAGTATTCGAAATTACGTCCGCACAGCGGGTTGCGGTGAATGTTCATGCCCGGTGCAAGCCAGAGTGTAACGCCCAGCTCGTTCATCTCCTCACCTACGATGTCTCCTGCCGCCTCAACGGCTTCCACATCCCAGGTCTGGGCCAGCAGAGTCGCGATCGGGATTGCCGTGCAGTACTGGTAATAGGTCACAGCGTCTTCCGGCAGTTCCGTTTTTTTGTCCTCCATTCCCATCATCCCTTTGAGTTCATCCATATCGGGCATCGGAGAATCTCCGGTCCCGGGAACAATATTTCCCTGGGAATCTGCGACAAAATACCGGGACAGACGCAATCCTGCGGGTCCGTCGGCAAGAATCATGTTCCGCACATTTCTGTCCTCTATCATAATAGACGTGGTATCTCCTGCTGCTCCCGGGCAGAGGGCAGACGCCGCTCCGATCACAGATTCACCGCCCATGCCTCCTCTTGCAGTGCCTACACAGAGTTCTGCCATCTGTTCAACAGTCAGCTGGGATACAAGTTCATCCAGAGAGGCTTCCCCGGCGCGCACCTGATCCATGGTGATCACATCCGTGCGTGTGCTCTTCGGCAGCTCTTCATTTCCCGTATGATAGACAGCTTCTCTGCAGGGAATCTTCCCGGCGGAAATCGGAAGCCTTACCGCTTCCTTCTTCTCTGCATCTTCCCCTTCATATGTATACGGTACAGCACCGTCGGCGGAGAGCTCGTCCATCTCACAGTCTAAAGGCAGACGGTTGGAGAGTTTCTCAGTCACTGCCTCCTGGTCCAGAACCACCGCCGCCGCAATATGGGTTGCCCTGGAATTCACACCCACACGGATATAGTACGTTCCCGCTTCAAGCACCCAGGAAGCCTTTTCCACATTATAGGACGCCATGCGCTCTGTCGGGAAGCTTATCGTAAGCTCCTGGGTTTCTCCCGGCGCCAGCTCCTTTGTCTTTTTATACGCGGCAAGCTCCTGATAAGGCTTTTCCAGACGCCCCGCCGGCGCGCTGACATAGACCTGCACGACTTCTCTTCCGGAGTAACTCTCCCCGGTATTCTTAACTTCCACCTTTACGGAGATTTCCTTTTCATCCGCCTCTGCAGAAAGTGTCCGCACAGAAAAATCCGTATAGGACAGCCCGTACCCGAAAGGATAGGACGGTTCGATGCCAAATGTGTCAAAATAGCGGTATCCCACAAAAATGCCTTCCTTATAGTATTCATCATCCAGATCCCCGTTTTTATAACTGAAATCCGCTGCCATCGGGTAATCCAGATAGTTCTTTGCCCATGTGGTCGTCAGATGTCCGCTCGGAACCACTTTTCCGGTCAGCACGTCAGCGAGCGCATATCCGCCAATATTTCCGGCCTGGCTCATCAGGAGAACTGCGCCGACTCCTTCCGCGCTTTTCAGCCAGGAAGTGTCGATCACACCGCCCACATTCAGGACGACGACCAGATTTTCAAAGCGTTCTGCCAGAAGCTTCACCGCCGCCTTCTCTTCCTCGTACAGCTCGAAATCTCCGGCTCCCGCCGAGCGGTCCTTGCCCTCTCCGGAATTTCTGGCGATCACAAACACTGCGGTATCCGTATCCGCGGATCTGACATCCTCCTCTGTCACGGGAATAATCCCCGGAGCCTGGAAAGGCTCTGTAAAAAGTCTCATAACCGCGGCTCTTCCCTCTTTTTCCAAAGCTTCTTTGATCCCGAGGAAATAGGTTCTGCGTGCGTCATTCACCGCCTGGTCATAACGGTCCATCCACGCCTTTGTTGTCACTGTGAAACCGGCTTCCTCCAGTCCCTGTTCCACATTTACCACAAAACGGCTGTTCACATCGCCGGAACCAGTCCCGCCCTTGACCGTACGGCGGGCGCCGTTTCCGAACAGAGCGATTTTGCCTGTTTCTTTCAGAGGAAGGGCTCCCCGGTTCTCCAGAAGAACCATCCCCTGGGAAGCTATCTTTCTGGAGCATTCCATGTTGCGTTTTTCTCTTTCACTGATTTCAGGATTTGTTGCTGCAAATATTTTTGGCATAGTCTTTTCCCTCACTTTACAAGAATATTTTTGTAAACCCATGGAACTATTATATATTTTATACAAATTCCGTGCAACAGAAACTCACACTGTTTCCGAAGCCCTGTATTTTCTGCACCCGTCCAGCGTACAGCAGACAAGAACCGCCAACGCAACGCCTGCCGGAATAAAAAGTATCCGGTACCAGTCCTCGACAATTCCGTACATAATAAGAAACAGGGGCATTCCCGCCGCCAGCATATATCCCGCCCCGCCGAACAGAATCCGGAGCATCAGAGGCGCCAGCCAGATCATACAGGATACGGACACCGCCTGAAACAGGGACCCGAAATACGCGGATACACAAAGAGTAATGGCGCACAGGGAAACAATCGCCAGGAAATTCAGCGCCAGGACAATGCCTGTAAAACGGGACACCGGGATCATGGACGCCGCATTCGCCGTGTTCAGCGTCCGCATCATCACAATCCCGCTGATACACTCCCCTCCGCCGGTGCCGTAGACGCTTCCGACCATGAGAAGCGCGCCTGCTGCCATCACAGCATATACCAGCACGGCAAGGGTAAATGCCGCGGCAGCCTTCGCCGCAACATCCCTGTTCTTTCCTTCCTCGCTTGTAAACAAAAGCGGCGCAGTCCGGCACTGTCTCTCCTCTGCAAATACAGGCGAGATCCCGATCAGGATCAGAATGCTTGCGAAAACCATTCCCATCTGCAGTGTATCGAGAAGAACGCCCCACCCTTTCACATAGTCAAATATCAGTTCCTTCCCCGTAAGTTCCGCCGCTTTCCCCAGTTCGGTATCAGCAAGCGGGTACAGATCATCCGACACCCGGTAGTCGTCCCAGCTGCTGAAATATCCGTTTCCCAGATACTCGGTGACAAATCCGTTCAGATAATTTTCATCCCGGAACCCGCCGTAATATTCTTCCACCTGGGAAGGGAATCCGTACCTGTCAATGATCTGCTGCGCGGTCTCATCGGTAAATACACCTCTGAATTCTTCCGTAATCCGCCGGTCCGTCCGGACTGCCTCATATCCCGTGTACAGTGTCCCGTTCACCGTGGACCTCTCTTCGCCTACATTGACAAACCAGAAATAAAGAAAAAGCAGTGCCATCCCTGCTGCCAGGCTGACCAGGAAAAACTTTCTGCCGATCAGTTTGTACAGTTCCATTTTATATAATCTCATCTGCATTTCCTCCCGTCTGCGTTCTTCTGCCGGATTTCCGCCCTGCTTTTTCTGTAAAATTTTCCGCAAAGTGCTGCCGCTCCCGTGTCAGATACAGATAAATGTCTTCCAGAACCGCTTCCCGGGGTATGGAATCTACTGTCGGCTTTTCTTCTGAGACAATCCGCAGTTCCACTTCTCTTCCGCTCTCATCTCCGCTGCGGCGCAGATTGCTGACGATGTATTTCTTCTCAAAGTGCTCCACACTGCTTTCGGACACTCTGCATTCCCACACAATCTGCGGAAGAGCCTCCGCAAGCTCCCGTTCTGTCCCTTTCCGGATGATCCTGCCCTCCTTCATGATCAGAATCTGGCCTGCAATGTAATCCACATCCGTCACAATATGCGTCGAAAGCAGCACGATCCGTTCCTTCCCAAGGGCGCTGATCATATTTCTGAACCGCACCCGCTCCTTCGGGTCAAGTCCCGCTGTGGGCTCATCCAGAACAAGGATCTTCGGATCATTCAGAAGTGCCTGGACAATCCCCACTCTCCGGATCATTCCGCCGGAGTATGTCTTCAGCTTCTGGTTCTGAAACGGTTTCAGGTCTGCCAGTTCCAGAAGTTCATCGATCCGCTCTGCCGCGTATTTTTCCGGCAGAGCTTTCAGAGCAGCCATATAGTTCAGAAAACGCCTTGCAGTAAAGTCCTTATAATATCCGAAATCCTGAGGCAGATACCCCAGCAGGGCGCGGTAGGATTTTCCCATTTCTCCGATAGGAATCTTATCGCATCGGATCACGCCCCTGTCCGGCCGCAGCACGCCGCAGATCATCCGCATCAAGGTCGTTTTTCCCGCTCCGTTTTCCCCCAGAAGACCGTATATGCCGCTCGCGAGCTGCAGGTCTGTACACTCCACGGCCTTTTTCCCTTTAAATTCCTTTTCAATTCCTGTCAGTTCCAGTCTGTGCATAAAATCTCCCCTTTCCCGATTTTTCCAAACAGCCGGGCTGTCTGCACAGCTAGCAGAACTGCTCCCCCTGCAAATATGACAATCCACAGTGCCAGTCCGCTCTCCCTCAGCAGTTCCTTTCCGGATATCAGGACACTTTCTGATATCCATTCATTCCTGTGCAGAAAAGCCCCAGCCGATTCAGCCCTCCGCACTCCCGCCGGGAGACCCGAAAGAGAGGCAAGTACAGAAAACAGCACCGCTGAGATCATTCCCGCTGCAAGCACGCAAAAAGCTTGATTTCTGAGCTTTTCCTTTATCAGACAGGACAGGCTCACCGCCGCAGTAAACAGAAAAGGCCCCCCCACATAAAGTCCCATCCAGATCAGCGGAATCCGCCACTGTATCCCCGCATAAACCGCCGCAAATGTAAGCCCCGCAAGATTTACTCCCCCCAGCACCGTCATCTGCAGTGCCGCAAGCTGCTTCATATTAAAAAAACACGTCTCCGTAAGCTCCGCCATGCCGTTTTCGAAAACATTTGACAGAACCAGAATGGATACGCTCCCCAATATCGAAGCGGCAAGTGAAGAATACATCCGGATATCCGCAGTCCCGGCTCCGTAAAAGCGCAGGATAAAAAAGAACGAAACAAACACCAGGTTTGCCAGAATATCCGCCGCCCAGAATTTCTTTTCCATATAGTGCAGCTGGCTTTTCAGGATCTGCCACGTTGATTTCGTATCAATAAGCCTTCGTTCACTATCCCATCCGCCCGCCGCGCTTTCTATGACTGTCACTCGGTCTCCGGCTTCCATGCTTTCTACGACTGCCACCTTTTCTCCAACCGCCATCCGCTGCAGAAGGACCGCCGTCCGGCGCCGCTGCTTTGGATCGATCATAATCCGGCTGTCCGCAGTTCTGAACAGTTTTTTTAATTTTCTTTCCTCGCGCTTGCTCGTCATAGACTGTCATCCCCTTTCTCTGATTCAAGCAGACTGCGCATTCTGGCAATTCCCAGGCGGTACCGGGATTTTACCGTGGACAGGCTGTCCCCTGTTATCCCAGCGATCTCTTTGAACTTAAACTCCTCCCGGATACGCAGGATGATTACCTCCCGCTGTTCACATGGGAGCTGCCCCAACAGGCGGTTCATCAGCAGTTCCAGTTCGACGCTGCCGATGGGATCTTTCTTCTCCGCCAGCCCGTCCGGAAATCCGGTTTCATTTTCCCGGCTCCTTCTGCGTAAATAATCCCGGCAGAGATTCCTCGCTATGATCAGAAGATAACCTTTCAGGTTCCTGTGGCGATAAGAATTCATATAGGAGAAAAAACGAAGGAACACTTCCTGGGAGATGTCATAGGAATCCTGTTCCTCCCCGGTCATGTAAAGACAGAATCGGTAAATGTCGTCGTAATATCTGATAACAATTTCGTCAAGAGCGTCTTTGTCGCCGTTTCGGGCTCTCTCGATCAGTTTTCTGTCCTTCATGTCTCTTTTTCCCCTTCTCCACTGTATTATTCTTCTGCTTTGTCAGTCTTGCAGTCCGGCTGTCTCATTATAAATAACTGCCGGATATCAGAAAAAGTTTAACAAAATCTGAAAAAATATTTTGGCAAAAATCCCGATTGTATTTTTGTACTCATTGCGTTATCCTTGATCTACAGACAACAGTACGGCACAGAAACCGTCACCATATACACTGCAACAATATTAACATGAAATGTTTTCCTTCTATGTTTTTTTCAGAAACATTTCTTTCATCAAACACTCATCTGAATATCGCCGTCCGTTTCGGACAGATATCCAATGAACAGGTAACTTATTGACATGAAATTTTGCAAAAGATAAAACAAACTGCTGTCTGTTGTGTTATTATACTAATATGGAGATTGTGCTGTGCCTGTTAGAAACGGAGGTAATATTGCAGAACACACACAAAAGAACAGCCAGTCTTTCCCAGGCTGAAGATCTTGCCCTCAAATCAGCCGCCTACTTTGGAGATGAAATGATACAGTGGCTTGGCATTGAGGAAAAAGTACTCCGGGCAGCTCCTACAGAGATCGTGGAACTGGAAGCCCGGCACAGGTATGAAGATTTCCTATATGAAATGGAAAATGGTTCTTATTATCATTTTGAATTTGAAAGTGATGCGATTTCTGAAAAAGATCTCAAACGTTTCCGGGAGTATGAAGCTTCCACTGCAAGACTCTACAATGCTCCCGTTATAACTTACGTGATCTGTTCTTCGCAGGTGAAACATCTGCAGGACAGTATTACAGAAGGGATCAACACGTACCGGGTAAAACTAATTCGTCTGAAAGATACTGATGCAGACCTGATTCTGGAACGTTTTTCTGAAAAGCAATCGCTCCCGCCGGACCGGAAAGATATTATTCCCCTGCTCTTTGCTCCGCTTATGGGTGGGCGCTCCGACCGAAAGGAGCGGATGCTGAAATCCATAGAGGTCCTGAGGTCAGCCGAAAATGTATTTTCCAGGAACGATATTCAGAAAATGGAGGCAATTCTTTATACCTTTGCAGTAAAATTTCTTGATGAAAATGATCTGAAATCAATTAAGGAGGCAATTTCTATGACGAAACTTGGACAGATGATATGGAACGATGCCCTTGAACAGGGGAGAAAAGAAGGGCGTACGGAGGGACAGGAGCAGGCTTCCGATCGCTACAGTCGCCTTATTCTCCTTCTGAGCGAAGATAACCGGACTGATCTGATTATAAAAATCGCATCCGATCCGGAATATCGGGAAGCGCTTTACAAAGAATATGGGATTTAAGTTGATGTGTTGAAGCAACGACAAAAATAGCCGGAAACAATGTGAAATAGGTGAATAGGTAAAACAGAATAGAAAAATAGAAAATTCCAAAAAATTCTTGACAAAATCTCCGGTTCACATTATACTATGTAAGTGGCTTGTGAGTGGCAAGCCACAAGATAGGGGATTGGTCAAATGGTATGATAGGGGTCTCCAAAACCTTTGGTGGGAGTTCGATTCTCTCATCCCCTGTTGGGTTGGGTGCTGAAATCCGTTGTTTGGGCGGTTTTCAGCACTTTTATTTTTGCATTTCTCTGAGTAATCATTGAGTAATCACCACTAATACGTCAGCGCGCGGCTGATGATATCCTTTCTGGTTGACAATTCTGAATTATCAAAAATGTAATATTGTTCTGTTGTCTTAAAGTTACTGTGTCCGACCTGCGAGATAATAATGCTTTTTGGAACCTGATTTTTCTCAAGTTCTGTGATATATGTTTTTCTCAGCTTATGCGGCGGACGGTATGTGATTTCCAGAGCTTCACAGATTCGTTTCAGCTTTCTACGGACAGCGTGTGCGCGGATTCTTCTTCCATTGTCAGAAAAAATATACTCGTCCTTGCTCAACAGCATCGCCAGTCTGAAAAAATCCAAGGTTTCCGTATCTACAACGATATATCGGTCCCCGGCATCGCTTTTAGTTACGTCAACAACTTCTGTAACATATTTGTTTGTTGTCCGATCCCGGTATTTGGTTTCAGTGCGGTGAACATGTATTGTGCTCTTTTTAAAATCAATATCTTCCGGTTTTAATGCAACGCATTCTCCATCACGCATACCTGTTTTTGCAATAATAATTGCGGAGATATTGCGTATAGACGGATTCTCTTTCACATACTCTTTGATGGCATGGAGCTCATTAAGGGTATATACTTCCATGCAATCAGGCTTCTTCTTTTTGGTAAAAGCTCTTTTCCCGATATCCAGATCACTGAAAAATGCCGAGGGACTGATATTAGTTAATCCGAAGCGTTTTGCGGTTTTCAACATTGCAGTTGTTATCGTTCTAAGTAGTCCGTATTCTTTTGCACTGATATGGTTTTCCGCTACGATCGTAAGGATAAAATCATACAATTCCCGTTCGTCCAGTTCTTTTACTATTCTATTTTCCATTTCTGAATTCACATAGTACTTTTTAAAAACATTACAATATCGTGTATATGTGGCTTCTGAGATTGAACGACACTCGACACGTTTTAAATAACATTCATAAAATAAATCATGAATAGTCATGCATTTGTCACGGTCTCTAAAATCTTTCACGATAGCATTTTCCAGGTCTTTTCTATTTTTTCTCTTGGTCAGCACACGTCCTTTCCGTGTATCCGGCAGATATGTATACCAGTACATATTTTTCCCTTGTCTGCGTTCGGCTCTAAGTATGATACAAATTGAGAAAAAGGATTGTTTTCGTTTTTTCTTCTTTTAGTTCTATTGGATCCATATTCTTGCTCCTTCTGAATCCGCAAAATTTGCTATTGCAACGGATTCAGAAGTAATATGGGAGAATACTTCGATTTAAGTTTTTACACTCGATTCTGAGAGTTTTTTTCAGTAAAATAAAAATAAGCCATTATCAACAACAAGGGCTTGCGCCGACGTTTGCACGTCTTGTTGACACTGACTTATTTTCATTTTGAATAGCACTCAAGCAGATTTAAGTACAAATCTGCCAAATACATGGCATAACTATAATTTAAATCTTTACAAAGATAGATGCGCATCCGGATTTTTATCGGATCTTTCGTTTTCTAACTCTTCAATTTTATTTTCCAAATTACGGATAGTGTGAAACTGTATGCAGATCATTCCGGGAAAATATAGTGCTGCCAAAATAGCGACAGCAATTTCTAACCGTGCAGATGATGATGTAGAGATATTCGGAATCGTCATGAAATTGATAAATATAACAAAAGAGCCCAACAAAAAATATATTGCATATCCTAATATACGAAACAAATTTTTAAATTTCTTCATTGTTTTTCCTTCTTTCTTAATCGACATTGTATATTTTTATACTGATTTGAATAAATTATAATATGCCGTCACAATGCCGTCAATTCAAAAATGCCGTCGCTTTGACGGTATAATAAAGTCAAAGAAATGTTGATAAACGGGGGAACATTTTGAACAAGGATAAATCTAAATTCACGTTAAGAATAGACACCAATTCATTGAAAAAATTTCGATATATAGCCGGATATAATGGGCGTTCTGCAAATAATGAATTGCAGATAATTATCAATAGGCATATCCGTAATTTTGAAGAACGTTATGGGAAAATAGAGGATTAATAGTTTGAGCCGTCACAAAGCCGTCACATCGAATATTGCCGTCATTTAGACGTTATACTAGTGGCATAACAAATTGGAGGAACTTTATATGCCATCTGATACAGCAAAATTCACATTGAGGACAGATCCCGAGTTATTAAAGAAATTCCGGTATGTGGCTGAATACAATGCCCGTTCAGCAAATCGCGAACTTGAGGTACTGATGAAACGGCATGTAGCCAAGTTTGAAAAAGAACATGGGAAAATAAACACAGAACTATAAAAAGGTGCCGTTCTCTTTAGCCGCCCACCTATAAGGAAGTAATTGTATCTTGCAGGGGGCTGTCGGATAATACCAATTTTTAGCCCCTGATATACAGGAAAGAGACACTCCCACAAAATCCAGGCTTTTTCAAACCTGAATTCCCTGTGAAGGTGTCTCTTTCT
>NZ_NFKT01000022.1 GCF_002160525.1 Lachnoclostridium sp. An169 | reverse complement strand
ATTACCTGGGTGATTTGTGCATTTTTCAAAAGGGGACAGGGCTGTCTGCAAAAAGGGACAGGGCGGAGGTTAATTCGGGACGTAGCAAAACTGAATTTTACTACGTCCCCGATTTAACGGAATACTCCCGCGGGGTACAACCGTAAAACTTTTTAAACAGCTTGTAAAAATAGTTTTCGTTTAAGATTCCAACGGATGCGGCAACCTTTCCGATTGAAAGATCGCTGTTTTTCAGAAGGACAGCGGCCTGGTGCATCCGCACTTCTATGATATAATCATTCAGTGAAATTCCCGAATAATTTACAAACCGTTTCATTACATATTTGGCTGACAGATGAAACTGTTCCCCGATAAGCTGTGAGGACAGATTCGGGTCGCTGTAGTTGGCCGTGATGTAATCCTGAATACTCTGGATAAACAGGTGTTCTTTGTCTTCATCTTTTTTTGTCTGGAAAATGCACAGTGTGTTTTTCAGATAGTCTTTCAGACCATTCTGGGCTTCACACATATACTGTGCAGAGTCGAAGAGCGAGTAGACCTGTTCATAGCGGATTCGCGTCAGGATTCCTTTTGAGGTGGACAGCTCTTTTAAGGTAAAATTGATCTGGTTTGCCAGGGTCATAATGCATATTTTGACATTTTCATGACGCATAGTCCGGAATGTGTGGAAAATCTGGTCAATCGTATCGGAGGCAGAGTCAAAACTGTTGCGTTTGATGGCAGACAGACATTTTTTCACAAGGTTGTCCGGAATATGATCGCATTCGTTTTCCAGGTTTTCTCTGCAGGTATCGGGACTGATGATGGCATCAGGACCGAAAATGTAATGATAATCGTGCAGCGAGAGAACTTCGTGGTACAGTCCGCTCAGGTCTTCCGGATGGAGCGCCTCGCTGCTGTATGTGGCATTCAGGCGGATATACAGGTAATCTTTAAGGTATGTCTGTGTCTGAAGCAGAATGTCTTCAAGCGCTTTATCGCGGCTGCATCCGTTGGACTTCATAATACCCCATACGGAATACTCGTTTGAAATGAATACTTCAGCAGGTCGTTCTTTCTCCAGCAGTTCAGCCAGGATATTCTGCGCTGCAAACAGAAACAGGCGTATATCGTCTTCAGACCACAGGTCTCCATCGGATTTCCGGTTATCTATTGTAATATGAAAGACCCGGAGAGGTATCCCGGAAGCGGATGCAAGCCAGTGGTCCGGAGTATATGCGGCAAAATTCTTCCATACAGTTTCCGAGCTGTCTGTGAGAAGCTTCTCCAGCTGATAATGTGTCATTACATAGTGGGCGGCGTTTGTATGGTTGGTCAGTTTATCGTACGAGTCTTTGTAAAGGTTCATCAGCTGTTGGAATTCATTGCCTGTTTCAGGCGTATGCCCGGAAAGCCCGTTGACGAATTTGAGCATTTTGTGGACGGGCGCATAAAGTTTTTTCGAAACTCCCCATATAGCCGCAGCAAAAAGAAGAACCCATATGATAATAAAAAACGTAAATGTATGACGGAAGGACTGCAAATTCGAAAACACGTCGTTGTAATTCTGAAGCATCAGAAGAGAATCTCCGCTGCTGTTGAGAAACAGCTGGGTGATAAGGTAATGACCGCCGTGAAAAGAATAATCGTCCGTATACAGAGACTCATCCTGTTTGGAGTCTGCCGGCTGTTTGCCGCCGGTGGAAAAATAGTCCTCCAGCACGTTGAGGCTGTCCTGGGGGATTGTGGACGGATCCTGTGAAAAGATATTCCCGTCCTTGTCAAGCAGATAGAGTTCTGTGGGAATATCGCCGGCTGTCCGCTGGATCTGTGTAAAATTATCGATCAGCCAGTTTGCATTCTGCTCGATAACAATATAGCTCGCAGAATTGGTTTCGCTGTTTTCAAAATCATATATCAGATAACTGTATACATAGAATTCCCCGCTTCCGTTTTCGTTGGGAATGCGGCGCAGAATAGGCTGAAGCCGGACCGGCATCTTATTATCTGTAAACAGCTCCGGCAGTGTGGCCAGATATTCTGTGGAATCCATCAGCGTTGAGTAGTATTTTTGCTGTATTCCGTTATAGACAGTGATGGAATACACAAAAGGATATACATTAAGGACAGAAGATTTAAAATAATCGATCTGTCTGTAGGCCTCCTGGTAGGTAACCTGGGGATTGTACAGAAGGCTCTGAGTTTCATTGTCGAGATATATGGAAAAGCAGAGGTTTGATATAATATCTTCATATATATCATAGTTGTATTTTATCTGTTGAAGATTCTGATTGTTTGCCGTCTGCATGGTATCAAGAATCCGGCTCCTTGAAGAACTGTACAGGGTGACCGCATAGGGAATACAGAAAACGATCAGGAGAAGAGAGAGAACGATGATTAAACTTTGATGATACGTACTTTTTTTGAAAAACTTCATTTTCTACCTCCACCACAGATTTTTGTTTCGTAATTATTGTAATGAAAGATGAAAAGTCTGTAAAGTGCAGAGAAGGTGTAAAAAGGGAATAATACTGTAAAATCGGCGAAAAACAGTGTACTTTTGGCTCATTTTATACAAAAACACCTGATTTTACTCTGGAAAACAGGCAGATTCGGACTTTATAATGACGGCAGAAAGAAAGCCAAGGGCAGTGAAGAATGGAGGCAGGATATGTGAAAAACAAAAGGACTAAAAAAGCAGGGCTGATAAAGTCACAGCGGAAAATGAACTGGGGACTGACCGTACTTGCGGTACCGGGGTTTCTTTTCCTTCTGGCATTTTATTATGCTCCCCTGATCGGTATTGTTATTCCATTTAAGAGAGTGGATTACGCGAAAGGCATATGGGCGAGCGACTGGGTAGGATTTGAAAATTTTGAGTTCCTTTTTAAATCCCAGGATGCTTTCAGAATTACGAGAAACACGCTTTGTCTCAACGCAGTATTTATTACGCTGACACTTGCAGCAGCAATTTTTCTGGCAATTTTAATGAATGAGCTGACAAGAAGAAAGATAAAAGTTTACCAGACGGCGATGTTTATTCCATATTTTGTATCATGGGTTGTAGCGAGTTATGTGGTGTACGCCATGTTAAGCCCTGATCTGGGTGTTATCCCGAATCTGATGGAAGCAGCGGGAAAGGAGCCGGTTAATTTCTATGCGACACCGGAAGTATGGCCTGTCATTCTGACAATCGCCTATCTCTGGAAGAACATCGGATATATGACACTGCTCTTTTACGCAACCCTGATCAGCATTGATTCCAGCTATCTGGAAGCTGCGGCGATTGACGGGGCAAACAGGAGACAGCAGGTTTTCAGGATTATGATACCATATATGATGCCGACAATCGTAATGATGACACTCCTTCAGATCGGTAAGATCTTTTACTCCGATTTCGGAATGTTCTATTTCCTTACGAGGAATGCCGGGGCTCTGTACGAGACCACAGACGTTATCGATACTTATGTATACCGGGCGCTTCGGGTGACTGGCAATATCGGCATTTCTTCCGCAGCAGCGCTGTATCAGTCAATTGTCGGTTTTGCGCTTGTACTTATTTCGAATCTGATTGTAAAGAAGAGAAATAAAGACTATGCGATTTTTTAGGAGGCAGGAAGATGGTTCAGAAAAAAGGAGTACGGAGATTATCGAAAATTATTATCAACCTGATATTTATTCTTATCGCACTGTGTTGTGTTGTACCGCTTCTTTATATTCTTGCCGCATCCTTTACGGATGAAGTGACGCTGGCAAAGGAAGGGTACAGTCTCTGGCCGTCAGAGTTCTCTGTGGAAGCATACAAATATGTTTTCAGAAATCCGGCACAGATTCTGACTTCATATTTTGTTACAATCTTTGTGACGGTAGTCGGGACGGTAGTCAGCATTCTTTGTACCAGTACGCTGGCGTACGCAATGGCGAGAAGAGATTACAAACTGAGCAGGGTTCTTTCTTTTATGGTATTTTTCACCCTGCTGTTTAACGGGGGCATGGTGGCGAGTTACATCGTCAATACCCAGTACTATCATTTGAAGGATACGATTTTTGCAATGATACTTCCCTATATTATCATGCCGTGGCATGTATTTCTGATGAGAGGATTCTTCCAGGATACGCCTATGGCACTGATTGAAGCGGCGAAGATAGACGGAGCGTCCGAGGCGTATACGTTTTTCCGGATTGTAGTTCCCATATCAAAGCCGGCATTTGCCACAATCGGACTGTTTACCGCATTTACATACTGGAATGACTGGTGGCTGTCCATGCTGTATATTAATGAGAACAGCCTTACATCGCTGCAGTATTATCTGTACCGGATCATGAACAATATCGAGTTTCTGAGATCGTCCATGGTGGCAGGAATATCTGTGGATCTGTCCCAGATTCCGGGGGAGACAGCCAGAATGGCGCTGTGTGTTGTTGCTGTGGGACCAATGCTTGTGATTTTCCCGTTTTTCCAGAAGTATTTTGTAAAAGGAATTACGGTTGGCTCTGTAAAGGGCTGAAAATTCAGGAAGGAAGAGCGGGAGGTGGACATAAAAGAGAGATTAGCACAGAATTGTGAAAAGAACAGGATAAAAAAGTAAAAAAGAAAGGAAGAGGATTTGATTTATGAAAAGGACATGGAAAAAAGGAATGGCACTTACACTTACGGCTGCTGCACTGGCAGGAAGTCTGGCAGGATGCGGAAACGGCAAGGCAAATGAAAACACTCAGACAGGAGGAGATTCCGCAAGCGGTCTCGAGGAAGTCACACTGACATGGTATATTCCGGGCAACGGTCCCCAGGCTGACACAGACAAGGTGGAGGACGCAATCTACGAGTATCTGAAGGATGACCTGAATGTAAGAGTAAACTTTGTGGAATGTGACTGGGGAAGTTATGACGACAAAGTACAGATGGCAATCGCATCCCAGGAGGCATTTGATCTCTGCTATACGGCGCACTGGTCAAATAACTTCTATAATAATGTATCCAAAAATGCATTTCTGGAACTTAACGACCTTCTGGATGAGTACGGACAGGATTTGAAAAAGCTGATTCCCGAGGAGGGATGGAAAGCCGCCACAGTAAACGGAAATATTTATGCAGTTCCGAATATGCAGATCTGGGCATACCAGGGAGCTGTCGGAGTGGAAACGGATGTGCTTGAGAAGTATGATTTTGACCTGACAACAGTGAAGAGTCTGGAAGACATGGAGCCTCTCTTTGAAAAGATCAAGGCAGATAATCCGGATATATACCCGATCGTAAACTGTGGACCGGCAGAACTCCTCAACAACTATCAGAACACCCTTGGCTTTGAAGAACTGGCTGGAAGCAAGATCCCGGGCGCGCTCGTGTACGGTGACGATGAGATGAAAGTGGTAAACCAGTTTGAACTTCCGCAGGTACAGGATTTCTTCCAGATGATGTATGAGTGGAATCAGAAGGGGTATTTCAGAAGCGATTCCGCGACAGTGACGGATGAAAATATGGATATCCAGGCAGGAAAATCTGTTTCCAAACTGACTTCAACATACAAACCGGGTGTTGAGACGGATACAAAGGCAAAGACCGGCAAGGACTTTACGTATCAGCAGATCGGAACAGCCCATCTGTCCACATCCAGTATTACAGCGGCACTTACTGCGGTGAGCAGGACTTCAAAGAATCCGGAGCGAGCGATGATGTTCCTGAACAGAGTAAATACAGACCCCGAACTTTATAACCTTATCTGTTTCGGCATTGAAGGTGTGCACTATACAAAAGAAGGAAATTATGCGATTCCGGTGGAGAATTCCGCATATAATCCGAATCAGGACTGGGTATACGGAGATCAGTTCAATGCGCTGTACAGAGAGGGACAGGGCGAAAATGACTGGGAGCTCACAGAAGAGATCAACAATTCCGCGGAACCGTCAGAGGCACTGGGATTCTCCTTCGATTCTACATCTGTACAGACACAGCTTGCAAGTGTAAGCGCAGTTGTAGATGAATACTATTCCTCTCTGGCAACAGGTGTTGTCAATCCGGAGGAAGTGCTTCCGGAATTCCTGAACAAACTGGAGCAGGCAGGATGTAATGATCTGATTGCCGAGTGCCAGAAACAGCTGGACGAGTGGGTTGCAGAAAACAAATAAAAGCGGCAGAGATATAACGTTGGGACAGGAACAGCCCCCGTCACGAATGTGGGTAGTGACGGGGGCTGACTTTATCCAGGGAAAGGCAGGAACGGATAGATGAAGATGAAATGGAACATGCGGGCGGGAACAAAAACAGAAGAAATTATAGAGAACGGGAAAGCGTCCCTTCTCTTTATGGAAAAGGCTGAAAATACCTATGCGGAGCTGGAATACCGGCTTCCATTTCCGGTGACGGGAGAGGAGTATGTATTTCTTCCGGCGTGCTGCTACGACGGAAACCGGTTTGAGGTTAGTAAAAAGATGTATCCGCCCCTTTTTACGCCGGAAGAGGCAAAAGTGGATATGCCGGTAACGATCACGGACGTACCGAGACTTGAAAAGGACGGAGGCGGAGTGATCGAGGTGACGACGGGGGACACAGCGGTTCCGTGCGTGGGCGTCTGGTCGGGAAAGGAAGAAAAAGCCGTCCTGTTCTATACGATACAGGAGATCGACGGAATAAATCTGGGACTGGCATATGAAAAAGGGAGCGTCCGTGTGACATATCCGCATATGAGAAAGAATGCCATGTATCTGTGGCCCTTTATGCAGGAGAGCCGGGATACGGGAAAGGATTTTGCAGAAGGAGAAAAGATCGAGATCCCGTTTCAGGTACATGAGTTCGCGTGCAGCAGCACGGAAGATTTTTTCCATCAGTTTTTTATAACAAGAAAATGTATGGGGATGGACGACAGTCTGCCGGAACCGATGGCTGCAGAGCGGCAGTTTGAAATTCAGCGCAGTAAGATGAACCGGTACAACTGGAAAGAAGAAGGGGAATTTTATGGCACGGAAGCTGCTCCCGCGGGAAAGATGAGCTGGCAGCCGGGGTGGATCGGCGGCGGAATGTATACATATGCGCTGATGCGCCTGGGAGGGGTTCAGGAATGGGAGCGGGGAATGAAGACACTGCGGCATCTGTTCAGGCAGCAGGCAGAGTCGGGATTTTTCTATGAGTCCAGTGATGAAAAAGGAAATCCGGTCAGAGATATTTTCGGTTATCCATGGACGGAAGACTGGCATATGGTGAGAAAATCAGCGGATGTCCTATATTATCTGTTCATGCACTACGACCTGATGAAAGACAGGGGAGAAGAGATACCGGAAGAATTCGTGAAAGGGACAGGAAAACTGGCGGACGCCTTTGTACGGCTGTGGAACAAGTATGGCCAGTTTGGTCAGTTTGTGAGCCTGGACACGGGAGATATCATTGTGGGAGGAAGTACTGCGGGGGCAATGATCCCGGGTGGTCTTGCCAGGGCCGCCGAGTATTTTAATGAACCTGATTATATGGAGACGGCAGAGAAAAGCGCGGAGTATTATTTTGACCAGGTGAGGGAACACGGATACACGACAGGCGGACCGGGAGAGATCCTGCAGTGTCCGGACAGTGAAAGCGCATTTGCCCTTCTGGAGAGTCTGGTAACTCTGTACCGGCTGACAGGAAAAGAAAAATGGTTGTCCCGCAGCCGGTTTCTGGCAGAGTTCTGCAGCAGCTGGGTGGTGGCGTACAATTATAAATTCCGTGAAGGCAGCGAGTTTGCCCGTCTGGATATAAAGAGCACGGGATGCGTGTTCGCAAATGTACAGAACAAGCACGCTGCTCCGGGAATCTGCACGCTGTCAGGATACAGCCTGTATGATCTGTACCGGTGGACCGGAGATGAGAAATATCTGGAACTGTTTCGCGACATTACGAATACGGTCAGCCAGTATATGTCCACAGAAGAATGCCCCATCTATTCCTGGGATGTCCCGAAAGACGCCATGCTTCTGGCAGAAGGGGAGAGTACCCGGGTCAGCCCTGAGAAGCAGGCTCCGGGATTTATGTGCGAGCGGGTAAATATGTCCGACTGGGAGACTGAGCGGTGTATAGGAGGCGTATTTCCGGGGAGCTGCTGTTGGTGCGAGAGCGTGAATCTGCTGATTCTGGCGGATCGGGATAAGTATGGAAGATGAAGGGGAAAACGAATATGGGCATACATTTTGACCGGGAGAGATGGAAACAGATAGAAAAAGATTATACCCTCTGGTGGGAAGGAAAACTGGAAAGACCGCTGATCAAGGCAGTGGTAAAGTCTGCTTACCCGCCGGAGAGAAAGAAACCGGATGTGCCGGTGCTGTCCATGAAAAACTGTAACTGTCTGGAGTATTCTCCGGAGGAGATTGTCGACGCACTGGATTATGAGCTCTGCCAATATGAATTTCTGGGAGATGCATTCCCGCTGATCAACATGGCGGCGTTCGGTCCGGGCGCCCTGGCAGGATTCTGCGGAGCCGGACTGGATAACAGTACCGGAACCGTATGGTATTTTCCTATGAAACAGGTGCCGGTTGAAGAACTCCATGTAAAATATGACCCGGATAACGTGTGGGCAAAAAGAATCAAGGATATCTACCGGGCAGGAAAAGAACAGTGGGGCAGCCAGGTGCTGATGTCCATGCCGGACCTTGGAAGCGTGCAGGACGTCCTGGCGACACTGCTTGGAAATGAGGAGTATATGTTTGCGCTCTTTGATGAGCCGGAAGAAGTACTCCGGGTACAGAATGAAATACGGAATGCGTTTGTGGATGCCTACAGGGATCTGGAAAGTGTGCTTGGAACAGACCATCCGGGATACAGTGACTGGAGCGGGCTGTACAGCAAAGAACGGTCCTACATTTTCCAGGATGACTTCGCTTATATGATAAGTCCGGAAATGTTTGAGGAGTACGCACTGGATGATATTAAGAAGCTGAAAAAAGAGTTCCCGAACGTGATGTATCATCTCGACGGTGTGGGCAATCTTAAGCATCTGGATATGCTGCTTGACAATACAGATATTCAGGCGTACCAGTGGGTATACGGGGCCGGGCAGCCCTCCGCCAGACACTGGATGGAGGTATATGACAGGCTCCATGAACGCGGGA
The DNA here is from genome assembly GCF_002160525.1 of Lachnoclostridium sp. An169. Taxonomy (GTDB): domain Bacteria; phylum Bacillota; class Clostridia; order Lachnospirales; family Lachnospiraceae; genus Mediterraneibacter; species Mediterraneibacter cottocaccae. The sequence continues at coordinate 76,015 of NZ_NFKT01000022.1, read as the reverse complement.
AAAATATGGAAATTATAGGAAGCGTGGAAGACTTTTCCTGTATTGCAGAGAAGAATGCGAAGGGACTGTTTTACCATCTGCTGATTGACGACGAAGAGGGAACGGCAAAGAGAAATGAGGCTTACAAGGACTGTCTGAGCGATTATCATATCGTGGAATGGAGCAGAAGAAAAGAGACAGAAGAGTTGATCCGGCGATGGAAAGGATAAGTGTTCCGATGAATAACCTGTGGCAATAAAAAATGGTTCTGTAAAAAAGTAGAAAAACTGTAAAAAAGGGAAATTTGAATATTTTGCAGACTGTTTTAAGGAATATTTTGCAGAAAAGAGCTTATTTTACTCTATCGTTACAGCCGAGAAAGGCCCTATGATAAAAAGCAGACAGCAGGATAATCTGCAGTGGGAAACAAGGAGGAGGTAAGAAGAGAGGATATGAAGAAAAGAAAAAAGGCAGCAGGAAGAAAAAGGCTGATTGCAAAGCTGATGAGCGGACTGCTGGCAGTGACGTGGGCTGTTCCGCCGGCAGGTATTGCTCTGGCAGATGAGGGCTCACCTTCACTGCAGGAAAATACTGCAGCAGTTTATGTGGCCACGGATGGATCTGATGAAAAAGGAGACGGAACGTTAGAGAACCCATATGCAACCATTCAGGCAGCGCAGGAGGCAGTACGCAAAGCAATCAGGGAAGGTCTGGATGGAGATACCTATATTTATATAAGAGAAGGCACTTATTATCTCGATGAAGGTATTCAGATCGATGGGGATGATTTTGATCCGGAATATAAGGTGATTTACAAAAATTATAATAACGAGAAAGTCCGGATTGTAGGCGGAGAAAAAGTGACCGGATGGACAGATCCGGATGGAGACGGTATCTATGAAGCGGATGTTACCGGGAGAACGGAATTATATTCGCTGTTTGCGGACGGAAAGAGGCTTACAAATGCCAGAGAAAGCAACTGGGGTGGCATTGAGGTAGAAGACCAGAGCCATATGCAGGCTGTCTATGGAGGTCCGACAAACTGGTTTGGGGAAGTCCTGAAAGTGGAGTCTGTGAACGGCGGTCAGGTCAGCACCACTTATCCGGCCGGAGCATGGAGCGGCAGTATTCAGTATCTTCAGGGAGCAAAAGAGTATATCAATGAATCCGGAGAATGGGCGGTGTCAGGAAATACACTGTACTATAAACCGTTAGAAGGTACGGATCCGGAGGAAAGCGAAATCATTGCCCCGACTGCGGACAGAATATTTTACCTGAACGGAACGCAGGAAAATCCGGTAGAGAATATTGTTATCGACGGATTAGACCTGGAAATGACAGCTTTTGGTGAAAATCTGTTGGCACATTCTGGAAGATATGGCGATAAGACAGAGGAATATGAGTGCAATTTAAAAGGTATTGTAGATCTAAACAATACAGAAAATATTACAGTCAGCAATTGTATCCTGAAAAACGGCGGGTATATGGCAGTAGTATTAAACCATTACAGCCAGAATAACCTTATTTATGGAAATGATATAGAAGATACCGGATACGCGGGAATTTTCATGATAGGTGAAAATCCTGGGAGTTTAAATTATATCAATAAAAATAATACGGTTTCGAATAACAGAATCCAGAATGTGGGCCATTTTGTCAGCCATGGATCAGGTGTTTATCTGATGAACAGCGGGGAAAATACAATCACATATAATAATATCTCAGGAACTCCGCGATATGGTATATCCATGAAAGGCATCAGATACGGAGTGTTTGAAGCCAATGGAGTCGAGGATGTTCCGTTTGAGGAACACTGGAAATATAACCAGACAACAAAAAATTATATTGGATATAATGTCATTTATAATACCGGCAGTTATTCAGGAGACGGCGGAGGAGTAGAAAGCTGGGGAATCGGACGTGACAACTGGATCGACCACAATATTATTTACAACGCATACCGCGGACAGCCGTCGACGGGATGGCGCGGACACAGTATATTTGCGGATGACGGCTCTCATTATCTGATGGTTACAAACAACATTGTATATGATGAAAGCGCGGTTACAGTAAATGCGGGCACCATGATCAAAGGAATTTCCAGTTATGTAAAAAATAATGTGTTTGACGTGGGATACCAGACAAATGGAAGCGCGGATATTGAGCCTTATATCGAGCCATGTGGCTACATGACCTTTGAAAATAATATTATCTATAATGGTACAGGAGGATCCCTTGCAGGAAACGGAACCTGGTCGGAGAGCGGTTCCGGGGACCGGCTGTATCTAAAGGTCAATGACAATGCAAACTCCACAGGAACTCCTGCTATGGAAGCACTGCGGAAAATGGATGAGAATGTTTACTTCAACTCAGTAGGAACCGGAAAGTTAGATATTATGGGAAATATACTGAGTCTGGAGGAATGGAAAAACTTTGATAAAAATATCAACTCATATGACCAGAACAGTGTAGAACAGGATCCTGAGTTTATAGATCCGGCAGACCGGGATTACAGGCTGTCAGCAGATTCTCCTGCCAGGGCAATGGGAATCAGTTCCATCGATATAAGCACAATTGGTTTATTAAAGGATTTCCGTTACAGTGATCAGGAAGATCAGCCCAAAGAATTATTCCTTTCCTTTGAGAATAAGCCGGGGGTGGCTTCTGTGGCAGAGGTCGGAGAGAAGCTTGCAGGAGAGGCTGTAATCCGTACGGAAAGCGGATATGCACTGACAGATGTGGAAGGCACTGTTTTCAGCAGTTCCGATGAGTCTGTGGCGTCGGTAGATACAGACGGCACAGTTACGGCAAAAAAGGCCGGCAAGGCCGTAATAACTGCAAAAAATGGGGAACTGTCGGATACATACACCTTATATGTTGGGGATGAGGGCAGCGAACTGATTGCCGACGATATTAATTTAACAGCGGGAAAAGATGAGATTGCTTATATTAACACGCAGATTAAAACAGAAAACGGACATTATATTGACTGCGCTGACCTTACATATGAGTCAGAGGATGAGTCTGTAGCCAGTGTTGATGAGAACGGTTATGTGAAAGCAGAAGGAAAAGGAAATACAACGATAACGGTCACTACAGCGGTAAACGGAAAGAAACTGGAAAAAGAAATTAGTGTTTATGTCGGAAAAGAAAGTATTCCCGGTAAAGTAGAAGCAGAAAATTACAAGAGTATGGAAGGAATTGAAAAGGAGGCATGTTCTGACGAAGGCGGTGGGGATAATCTCACAGCAATTGATCCGGGCGACTGGTTTGAATATAGCTCGGATGTGTGGAAATCAGGAGTATATAATGTGGATTTCCGTGTAAATATTCCGGCAGGAAGCAAAGCAGAATTTGAGCTGTCATCCGGAGGAGAGAACATAACAGTCATTTGTCTGGATTCTACTGACGGGGAGTGGAAAACATTAACTGAAGCAGTAACTCTTCCAAAAGGCGAACAGACCATAAGAATCACAGCACAAAGCGGTGACTGGAAACTGAACTGGATGGAATACAGCTTTGGAGGACAGGTAATCCCGGGCAGGGTAGAGGCAGAAGACTTTACAGCACAGCAGGATGTTCAGATTGAAGATGGAGACCACGTTGGTTATATCGATGATGGCGACTGGATGGAATATACGATAACGGTCAAAGAACCGGGAACATATCATCTGACATACTATGTTTCTGTAAATGACAGCGAAGGCATTGTGGAGTTTATTCTTGACGGAGAGCTTCTCAGAACAACAACGCTGCCTGGCACAGGAGGATGGAAAAACTGGATCAACGTTAGAGATACGATTGTCATTGAGGAGACCGGAACACATACAGTCCGTCTGAATGTACCTAACGGAAAATGGAATCTGGACTATTTTGAACTCTATACAGACAGCTCCCAGGTTGAGACAAAAACTCCGTATGAGTGGATAACCGGTGACGAGGCCGACCGGTATCAGAACGGGGCGAATAAACAGAGCGGAAAAGCAGGCCTGGATCCTGACGGTTCGTATATAGTGTTTGAAAATATCGACTTTAAAGACGGAGCCAAAAGAGTAACTGCGACATATGAGACCGGAAATCTGGAAAGAGTTGGAGATCTCGAACTGAGACTGGACGGCATAAACGGCACATTAATCGGAGTTATAGACTGTAAGACAACAGGAGCATGGGGTATACAGGAACAGTCCTGGTTAAAGACAGATCCGGACATTGTGAATGGAGTGCATGATCTGTATGCGGTTGCAAGCCCGGGAGCGCTTAACCTGGTAGGTCTGAAGTTTTCACAGGCGGATGCAGGTACTGATATTGAAGGATTAGAGATTGGCGGACAGGATATCGTCACAGCGCCGGAGCAGGAAACATGCAATTATGAATTTTCTGCACAGCTCCTGGATGATCTGGGAGAAGCAGTGGAAACAGAAGACGTAATCTGGTCTCTGGAAACGCCGGATAACAACATTGAACTGGATGAAGAATCGGGCATACTTACGGTGGGTATCCCGGCCGTAAGAGAGACAAAGATTAAATTAAAAGCAGTATCCAGGACAGACGAGACTGTATGGAATGAAAAAGAAGTGCTTGTATACGATGGAAAGATCGTAGAGCTGACAGGTCTGGATGCAGATGAAAAGTACGGCAGAATTGAACAGGATGGAACCAGTGGAATTGTATTTTGGAACACGGATTCTTATGTTCAGTATAATGATGTGGACTTTGGAAACGGCATTGAAAAATATGCAGTAGAATTCAGCTATCCGAATAGTGAGAATATTATGGAACTGCATGCGGACAGCAAAGAAGAATCTGCATTTTCATCTATTGCATTGAGCAGTGGCAGTTGGTCAGACTATCTTCAGAAGGAGCAGCAGGTTACAGACAGCCCACAGGGAAAACATAACTTGATAATAACTCAGAGTGATGCCCTGCACTTTCAGTGGATCAGACTTTATGTACCTTATGAAAGAAAGACAGATGTCGAGACAGATAGGACGCTTCTTCAGAAAACTTACGATTATGCTCTCACTCTGAACACAGACGGTGTTGTGGACAGCGCGAAGGCTTACTTTGAGAAAGTTCTCGCAGAGGCGCAGGCAGTTCTTGAGGATGAGACGGCCACACAGGAAGAAGTCAATACAGCGTGGAATAATCTTCTGGAAGGTATCTGGGGACTGGGTATCTATCAGGGAGACAAGACGAATCTGAATCTTCTGATCGAGACGGCAGAAGCAATGACAGCGGAAGCTGACCGTTATGTGACGGAAAAATGGGATCTCCTGACTGCGGCTCTTGAAGAGGCAAAAGCAGTTGCGGCAGACGGAGACGCTCTGGAGGAAGATATCACTCCGGCGGCGGATGCACTGTTGGATGCGATCCTGGCACAGCGTTATAAAGCGGATAAAGCTAATCTGCAGAAACTTGTTGACAGCCTGAAAGACCTGGATTTGACCAAATATACGGAGGAATCTGTGGCAGTATTTAATGTAGCTTTGACACAGGCAAATGCAGTGCTCGCAGATGAGACTCTGTCTGTGGACGATCAGGCGGTAGTGGATCAGGCAGAGACTGAACTGGTGGCAGCCCGCAACGCACTGGTACTGATTGAAGAAAAGGATCCGAGTGAGCCAGGCGACCCGAGTGAGCCAGGCGACCCGAGTGACCCGAGCGATCCGAGTGATCCAAGCGACCCGGGCGATCCGAGTGATCCAAGCGACCCGAGCGATCCAAGTGACCCGAGCGACCCGAGTGACCCGAGCGATCCGAGCGACCCGAGCGATCCAAGCGATCCGAGCGACCCGAGCGATCCGAGTGAGCCGGGCAATCCGAGTGACCCGGGCGATCCGAGCAAGCCGGGGGATACGGGCAGTTCAGATGATGTGAATAAACCGGGAACCAATGACGGCAATTCGACTACTCAGGATCAGAATAGTCAGAAGACACCGGATAACCAGAACGGTCAGCATACCGTGCAGACAGGAGATGTGTCTCCAATTGGTGCCACGGCGGGGGTAATGGTGCTGGCAGTAGTGGCAGCAGGTGCAGTATTTGTAATAAGAAGAATGAAGTTCAGAAGATAATTATACTGGAAAACCAGGAGACTATGCTGAAAGTGTAAGCTGATATGGCGGGAGACGAACAGCAGGTTCTCCTGGTTTTTGAAAAATTTTTAATGCGTTTATCTGGAATGCGTGGTTTTGTGATACAATACAGGGTACAGGATAGTGATTCACCGATATATTGATTAACGCGGAAGAAGGAAGGAGTATTCTGCTATGCAAAAAAGATTCTGTACTGCCGGGACATGTATTCCGGAGAAAAATTACATGGTAGATATCAGCGGAAGAATCGACAGGATCATCCGGGAATATATTGAAAAAGGACAGTATTTTACGATCAACCGCGCAAGACAGTACGGGAAGACAACGACATTATATCTGTTGGAGAAGAAACTTGCAGGAGAATATCTTGTCTTGAGTCTCAGTTTTGAAGCTGCAGATGAATATTTTCAGTCGTTGTCCAGTCTTGCGGAAGGCCTGGTTATGGATATCGGGGAATGTCTGCGCAGACAGAATACAGAAGAGAAACTTGTGGAAGAATGGTTCACTCCGCTTTCAGAAAAATTCCCAATGCGTTCACTCGGCATGAAGATCAGTTCATTATGCAGAAAGAGCAGGAAAAAAGTTGTCCTGATGATCGATGAAGTGGACAAAAGTTCGGACAACCAGATCTTCCTGTCATTTCTGGGGCTGCTTCGGGAAAAATATCTGCGGTGGCAGCAGGGTAAGGATGAGACATTTCAATCGGTGATTCTTGCCGGAGTGTATGATGTTAAAACACTGAAAATAAAACTCCATCCGGAAGAGGAAACAAAATATAACAGCCCCTGGAATGTGGCGGCGGATTTTGTGATTGATATGAGCTTCACGGCGGAAGATATAGAGTCGATGCTGGAAGAATATGAGGCAGACTATCATACAGGGATGGATCTGGCGACGATGAGTCAGCTCCTGTATGATTATACTTCGGGATACCCGTTTCTTGTGTCCAAGCTGTGCCAACTGATGGATGAGAGAATCGGGGCTGAGCAGGGAATTTTGGATAAATCTGCCGCATGGACGAAGGAAGGTTTTCTGTCAGCGGTCAAGCTGCTTCTAAAGGAACCAAATACACTGTTCGATGATATGACAAAGAAATTGCTGGACTATCCGAAGCTCAGAGAAATGCTGCAAAATATTCTTTTTGCAGGTATCAGCTATCCGTTTAAGCGGGAAACACCTGTAATCGACCTGGGGGTTACATTTGGATTCTTAACGGAAAAGGAGGGAACGGTTGCTGTTGCAAACAGAATTTTTGAGATACAGATGTACGACCTTTTCCTTTCGGAGATGGCAGTGGACAGTGAGCTTTATGTAGAAGCCGCGGCGGACCGCAATCAGTTTATTGTATCGGGAATGCTTCAGATGGATCTTGTGATGAAGAAGTTTTATGAGCATTATGAAGAAATATATTCCGAAAACGACCAGAAATTTATCGAGGGAAACGGAAGAAAGCTGTTCCTGTTATATTTGAAGCCGATCATCAATGGTGTTGGCAATTATTATATTGAGGCGCGAACCAGGGATAATAAGCGGACAGATGTTGTGATCGATTACAGGGGAAAGCAGTTTATCATTGAGTTAAAGATCTGGCGGGGAGAAGAGTATAACGCCAGGGGAGAGGCGCAGATTTTCGAATATCTGGATTTCTATAAACAGGACAGAGGATATCTGCTGAGCTTTAACTTTAATAAAAATAAGAAGACGGGAATCCGGGAACTGGAATATCAGGGGAAAACGATTCTTGAAGTGGTCGTCTGATGATCGGGGACGTAGTAAAATTCAATTTTACTACGTCCCCAACTGCTATACCGCCCCGTCCCTTTTTGAGATTTACTGTGTCCCCTATGTGCACATTCACTAAAACGAATAATAAAGTTGCCATTAATTACCTGGGTGATTTGTGCATTTTTCAAAAGGGGACAGGGCTGTCTGCAAAAAGGGACAGGGCGGAGGTTAATTCGGGACGTAGCAAAACTGAATTTTACTACGTCCCTAAAGAGTATGATCGTGATAATATATCCCGATCAGCTCAAACAGGTTGCGTATTCCGATATACACCGCGCCAAGCGTGCAGATACGGTTCAGTGTAAAGAGGGTCTCTCCGTCTATAAATATCGGGGCCAGGACAAGCAGCAGGACAAGGACGGCGTTTGTCTTGTCTGCGGTGGTCATAGCGTGGAGCTGGATCATTTCCCAGCGTTCATCTCCTTTGTATTTCACCTGTTTTACGGCTTTGAGAATGTAAAGCCAAAGGGTTATGCCTAATGCCAGGATAAGCAGGATTAATAAAACTGTCTGTTCGTTCATGTGATTTACTCCTCTCTGTGTTCAAAAACTTCGTTAATAGAAACTCCAAATGCTTCTGCGATCTTAAATGCCAGTTCCAGTGACGGGGTATATTTGTATTTTTCTATGGAAATAACCGCCTGCCGCGATATTCCCACCCGCTCTGCCAGATCTGCCTGCGTCCAGTCCCTCTCGGCGCGCAGGACTTTAATTCTGTTCCATATCAATGTCACTCCTCCTTTCCGGCTTGTTATTTATCATGTCACGTTCACCTGTCAAAAAGTAATCAGGCGATTACATTACAAAATGTAACATATTCGTTACTTTTTGTCAAGCTATAAAATATAAAAATTACGGGACTGAACAGGATTTTCTGTCAGACCCGTGCAAAAATTTATAGAATATTATGCATTTGATGTATTATTTTTACAGTTGGTACACATATCACAGTTGGTACATATATTACGGCCGGTACACATATCACAATCGATACACATAATCCGCGATCTTCTCCGCCTTATCATCGTGGGAAATCCACAGCACGGCTTTTTCCCTGCTGATTTTGCGGATTGTTTCCGTGATCTGTTCCGCCGTTTCAGGATCCAGGGCGGAGGTTACTTCATCGAGAAGCAGGACAGGGGCATCCTTTGCCAGAGCACGGGCAATGGCGATGCGCTGGCGCTGTCCGCCGGAGAGGTTCTTTCCACTGTCGGCGAGAAGGGAGTCGTAGCCATCCGGCATGGATCGGATAAATTCATCTGCACCGGCGAGTCCGGCAGCCTTCCGGACGGCTTCATCGGGAAGAGATGGATTCCCGCCGGCAATATTCTCCCGCACGTTCCCGCCGGAGAGCATGGCGTCCTGGGGAACGTAGGCGGTCATCTGCCGGAGCTGCTCCAGAGTTACGGGCGGTTCGGTGTGCGGGGCGGTCTGCGCCCCATGGGCTCCGGTCTCACCGGCGAGATCTCCGAACCGCTGTCCGACCTGTTCCCGGGAGCAATCCGGCATACCGCTCTGCTCCTTCCTATGCTTCATTTTCCTGCGGAAAATCACTTCCCCTGCCGAGGGCGCATAGAAGGCGAGGAGAATCTTCATGACGGTACTCTTACCGCTGCCGCTTTCCCCTGCCAGAACGGTCAGGCTCCGGTCCCGGATCTCCATGGAGAAATTACTGAGGACCGGTTTCCCTTCTTCATAGGAAAACGATACATTGCGGAGAAATATGGGAACCTCCGAGTCCCCGGTTTCGCAACAGGCATTTCCCATAGTTTCGCAACAGGCATTTCCCATAGTTTCGCAACAGCCATTTCTCATAGTTTCGCAACAGTCCATTTCCTCAATTTTAAAACAGTCTGATACTTCTTCTTCCTCTCTGTCGAAAATGGCAAACAGTCGTTTTGCTCCGGCAAGATCTTTCTGCATGTCAGCCAGATACTCCAGACAGTAAACGAAAAGCATGTCAGCGATACCTTTCAGTGACATAAGCGCGATCACAGTGCCCCAGTCGGAGAGTTCGAAACGGACGAAAAGCGCACCCACAAGAAGGATTGCCACGTAAACTCCGGAGTTGACTGCTGTGATTGCGGAGTTCATTGCTGCAGAGATGCCGGCACCTTTTACTTTAATTTCCGCCTCTGATCTGGCAGATTCTTCCATTTCCAGCTGCTTCTTTTTCTGCAGGCGGAAGAGACGAATTGTCTTTGCTGCCTGGATCAGTTCATATGCGCCGGCGCTTGTCTTTGCCAGCTGCTTCTGTTCCTGCGTTCCGTTTTCTTCCAGGCGGGAAGAAAAGTAAGAAGAGATACGGACGCTGATCAGTCCCAGGGAGAATACGACGATGGCGAACCGCCAGTCAATGACAGCCATGATGACCACTCCGCCTATGCCGTCAATGGCGTAACGGCATACCTCGCAGAAAGTATTTGTATAGATTCTTTCCAGGCAGGCACAGTCGTTGGTCAGCGAGGAGAGGACTTCTCCGCTGGCGGTCTGGTCGTGGTATCCGGCGGGCAGTTTCAGGATATGTTCGCACAGACCGGTCTTGACATCGCGCATAGTGCCGGCTGCGGACAGTTCTCTCAGGTACTGGCAGAGCGGTGCATAGATCTCCCACAGGACAATCCCGAAGATGGTACGGAAGAGTCCGGAGAGGAAGAGCGCTGTGTCTCCGTTTCCGGTACCGTTGACGATGCGCTGCAGCCCGGTGGTGCTTAAGACTGCGCCGAACACTTCCATTCCGCAGAAAAAGAACACGGCCCCCAGAAAAACATATTTGCGTCTGCCCATGAGACGTATGGCACGGATCAGAGCGGGAATATTATATTTCTTCATAACGCGAACCCCTCCTTCTTACAGCATTACTTTCCGGTCCGCCAGAGCGATCAGCGACTGGCGGTGGGCAGAGATAATGATGATCTTCTTTGTTCTCTCTTGTTCGATGACATCCAGGATGATCTGCTCCGTCTCTGGATCGAGCGCGGACGTAGGTTCGTCTAACAGCCAGATGGGACTGTCCTGGAGGATTGTGCGTGCCAGTCCGATCCGCTGGCGCTGCCCTCCGGAGAGGGACTGACCGCCGTCGCCAAGATTTGTATGAAGTCCCTCGGGGAGTGTTCTGGCAAAATCGTAGGCACCTGCTTTTTTCAGGGCATCTGTTACTTCCTCATCCGAGGCGTCCGGTTTCGCCAGACGGACATTTTCCAGAAGGCTTCCGGAGAAGAGAAAGGTGTCCTGGAGCACTGCTGAAATTTCTCCGTTTACTGAGATATGTCCACACTCCGGGCGGTAGAGTCCTGAGATCAGATCGAGCAGAGTCGTTTTCCCGGAACCGGAAGGTCCACATATCACTGTGATACCCGGCTCATCCTGGAAAAAGGAAAAGTTCCGGAACAATCTGCGCCCCTCCCGGTAAGCGAAGGAGATCCCCTGAATGTCGATGCAGGGAGCGGGCGCTCCCTCGAACATACACCTTCCGACCTCCTCCGGCTTCTCCTCAGATGGAAGCTCCTGCAGCCTTCGGATACGCCGGACGGACGCTATGACCTGATTCAGACCCTGGAGCAGCCAGGGAAGACTGGTGACCGGCTGGGTGATATAGGCGAGCAGGTCAAACAGGGAGACAAATGTTCCGATGGAAAGCGCGCCGCCGATGACCATAAATCCGCCCACGGCGAAATAAGTGAGCCGCGGAATCTGAAGCGTTGTCGTCACCAGAAAAGTCAGGAGGATGCCCCAGGCGGCTGTCTTTTTCTGCTGCTGGAAAACATGGCCGTAACTCTTATAGATCCGGGCACGTGCATGCTTTTCCATCAGGAAAGATTTGATCACGGGGATCTGGGTGAGGACCTGTTCCACGACGGAAAGGGATTTCCCCGATTCTTCTGCCATTTCCGTATAATATCCCGCCATTTTGCGGTTTACACAGAAAGTAAGCCAGACGCCGAACGGCAGGTAGACAAAGGAGATCAGCCCCAGTTTCGGCTCCATGCAGAGGATATAGATAAATGTCCCCAAAGCAAGAGCAAGCTGTGAAAATACATTGGAGAACCCCCGGGAGAGAAACTGCCCGACTGCTGAAATGTCCTGGTTGACGGTGGACATGGCGTTGCCGGAGCTCTCCAGGCTGATTTCCCGGTAGTCTGCATTTAACAGAGATTCACTCACACTGCATTTTAAGTCCCGCACAGCACCGGCGGACATCTTTCCTGCCGTGAGCTGCCGGAGATAATGGAGCAGCGCAGCGGAGCCGATCAGCGCGAAAAATCCGGCTGCTGTGACGGCAAATGTCCTTATCCTTCCTGCGGATATGTGGTCGATCAGCGCCTGGGTAAGCCTGGCCTGCCCCAACTGGACGAAGACCAGAACTGTGGACGCGGCGACAGACAGGAAAAACATTTTCCTGTGCGGACGTATGATCTGCCAGACGCTTCTGACGGAGTCGGAAAAAGTACTCTTCTTTGTTTCTTTTACAGTTGTTTCCTCCATAAAACTTTTCCTCTCGTTTTCAGATGAATTTCTTCATTCATAAAGTATAATCACGTGCCTCTCCCTGCTTCAACAAAGATTTTTAACAGTGTGCAACGAAATGTGAGAAGCCTGAAAAACGGCAATTTCACGCCCGAAAAAAGGGAATCGGAGAGGGTGTTAAAAATAGGAGTCCCAAGTGTTGAAAATGTGAGTAATCTTTAAATTTGTTTGTTGAAGAACCTGCGCGCGTGCCGGAAAATGGGGGCGAAGTAATTCAGCGTTACTGTTCACACCACTGCCGGTCATCCGGCTGTACTGCCCCATATTGCCCCGGCGGCCACGCTTTCGCTCGGGAGTGAAGCGCAGCGGTACTAAGGCTGCAAAGAACGCAGCCTAAGGACCGGCGCTCCACTACGGGTCTTCGTGACAATATGGGGCAGTACAGCCATGAAGCGGGTACAGGTGTGAACCGCAACAATAATAAAAAAACCAATAAATAAAGAAACACAGGAGGAATTGGTGAAATGGGAAAGAAATCAACAGGCTATGTTGTGCCTCATACACACTGGGACAGGGAGTGGAGATATCCGATCTGGGAGAACCGCATGTATCTGCGGGACATGGTTGACGAGCTGATCGACACTCTGGAGAAGAACCCGGATTATAAGACATTCATGTTTGACGGCCAGGTGGTCGGAATCCTCGACTACCTTGAGGTGGCGCCGGAGAAAGCGGAGACAGTCAGGCGGCTGATCCGGGAGAAGCGGATCGTCATCGGTCCCTGGTATACCCTTCCGGATCTGTATCCGATCTCGGGAGAGTCCATGGTCCGCAACCTGATCAGGGGAAAGAAGGAGGCAGAGAAGCTGGGCGGTTATCTGCAGATCGGGTATGAATCTTTCGGCTGGGGACAGCCCTCCCAGCTTCCCCAGATCTATAAGGGATTTGATATCGACACGGTGATCGTATCCAAAAATGTAGACAAGACGCGAGCCCCCCACAGTGAGTTCAGGTGGATCGGCGCGGATGGGACGGAGGTTCTTGCCACACGTCTGGGCGAAGACGCACGGGCGAATTTCTTCATGAACGGCTACCTGAAAGTCATGACCGGAAAAGAATACAAATCCTCTGAGTATGAGTTCCACTACGGAAAGGATGGCCAGGTGTTCCACCAGGCAGACCGTGACGGTGCGGTTCAGGATTATTTCCGCCTGGAGAGCACGGAGCGGATTCATAAAGAGTACATCAAAGAAGCTGTGAAACGCGCCTGGAAGGGTATGGATGCATCCTGGCTTACAGATGACCGCGCCATGATGGACGGAAGCGATTCCACCACAGCCCAGCCCCATCTGATGGAACTTCTGGCGGAGATGAACGCCCAGACAGAGGACATTGAGTTTAAGAGTTCTTCTCTGGAAGAGTATACAGGCGTTATGAAGGAGAAGCTGAATTTTGACGAGTTAAATGAGATCCACGGCGAGATGCGGGATGGCCCGACCACCTCCCTCTCCGGAAATGCGCTCATGACAAGACCGTACATCAAGACACTGAACAAAGCAGTCCAGAATAAACTGTTCGGCATGGCGGAGCCGGTTTCCACGGTGAACATGATTCTGGGAGGAGAGTATGAGAAGCATTTCCTCGACAGGGCACTGGACTACATGCTGCTTTCGCAGCCCCACGACTCTATCAACGGCGTGACCCAGGACAAGACGGCAAATGATGTGGTTTACCGGCTGTCACAGGCGGAGGAGCTGGCATACACGGTATACATGCGCGGACTGGAAAATATAGTGCGCCGGATCGATCTCTCCGGCTATGACAGGGACGATATGATCTTCGTGGTATTCAACCCCACGGCAAAACCGAGGCGGGAAGTCCTGGAAGTCGTCCTTGATACACCGCAGGACAGAAATATCTGGGAGTTCGGCATTGAGGATGCCAAAGGAAATGCAAGAGAACTGCAGTTTAAGAGCCGGACCGAGCACATTTCTCCGGTGGTGCATCTGCAGTCCAGGCCGTTCCCCTATTATTCGGACCGCCACACCGTGTTCTTCGATACAGGAGAGATCCCGGCGGGCGGCTATGAAGTCTACCGGCTGACCGACCTGGTGAACTTTGACCGGAAGACGAAGTTCTGGGCAAAGACGAGAAAGACGGACGGGAAAGAGATCGCAAAGGCTACGGACCGTCTGGAAAATGAATTCCTGAAAGTAAAGGTAAATGCGGACGGAAGCATCACTATCACAGACAAGCGGACGGACAATACATATGGGCCGCTGAACTACTATGAGAGCACCGGGGACGTGGGAGATTACTGGATGTACTACCCGCCGTACAACAACCGCACCTATACAAGCAAAGGTGTGCAGGCGTCCATTTACCTGTTGGAGAACGGAGATCTCTCTGCGACCATCGGTGTGGATTTGAAGATGGAGATCCCGGAGTACGCATACCGTCCGGAGAGCTACATCGCCGGAAAGAGTGAGAGAAGCCAGACAGTGAAGGAGCTTCCCATTACTACATATTACACGCTCCGCAAGGGCAGCGGCCAGGTGGAGGTGAAGACCGTGATCAACAACAACTGCCGTGACCACCGCGTGAGCGTGCTTATGGAGACCGGCGTGCAGACAGAGATCGCAAATGCACAGGGACATTTCACAGTGGACCACAGAAACGCCCTGCCGCTGATCGACGGGGAAGGAAAATATTTCAACGAGCTGACCACGCAGCCCATGCAGAATTTTGTTTCCCTCAATGACGGCGACCGCGGATTGGCCGTTATCACAGACTGTCTGGGCGAGTACGAACTGCGCACAGATACGGAAAAGACCCTGTCTCTGACACTCTTCCGTGCGGTGAAAAATATCATCTGCACCGAGTTCAGGAGCGAGGGATATTTCCCGGATCAGGACGGCGGACAGCTCCAGAGAAAACTGGAATACCACTACGCAATCTGTCCTGTTAATGCGGATGTTACGGAAAATGACCTGGCGCGCAGGGCGGAAGCGTTTAATATCCCGCTCAAGCCGATTCAGACGAATGTGCCGAACAGCGGGAAGGGCGATCTTCCGACATCTTACTCTTTCTATGAGGTGAAAGGAAACGCGCAGGTGTCCTGTCTGAAAAAGGCGGAGGAAGGGGACGCGGTCGTGATGAGACTGTTCAACCCGGGACAGAGTACGGAAGAAGTGACAGTGCAGTGGTGCAGAGGCATTCAGAAGGCAGAACTTCTCGATCTGAAAGAAGATGTGAAGGAAGAATTGAAGACAGAGGGCGGCAGTGTGGCGCTGACGATTCCGTCCAATAAGATCTGTACGGTGAAGTTCACGATGAGATAGACCGGTGAAATAAACCGATGAAATAAGCCGTACCTCGATTTCGAGTATAAAAATACATTAAATGCAAGTATATGGATACACAAATATAGAGTATAAAGGAGTACACCAAAAATGAGTGACATGATATGCCCGGGAATCGGGAAACTGGAGGATATGATGGAGCTCGCACAGACTTCCGATGGAAGTTTTGTGAGCGGAGAGGAGGGAGTCCGGGCGATCCTGACTCCCCTGGACAGAAAGGAAGAGTTTATCGTATACAGGGATAAAACTCTCTGTTATGTGAAATCAGCGCTTGGGTATCCGGCTATCTACAAAGTGCCGGAAGCTCATTATGAAGGACCTGCCACCGCGATCCTCATGGATCTGGACGGAACCAGCGTGCGCAGCGAGTCGTTCTGGATCTGGATCATCGAGCAGACAGTGGCAAAGCTGAAAAAGGATATGGGCTTTACTCTGGAGAGCGCAGATGAACCCTATGTATCCGGACATTCGGTGTCGGAACACCTGCAGTACTGTATTGACAAGTACTGCCCGGAGAAGACGGTTGAGGAGGCGCGTCAGATTTATTTTGAAACCACGGAATATGAGATGAAAGAGATCCTGGAAGGCAGAGGAAAGGCAGGGGCATTTACTCCGTCGCCGGGACTGCGGGAATTTCTGGAGGAGGTGAAAGGAAACGGCATCCGCATCGGTCTGGTCACATCCGGACTCTATACGAAAGCCATGCCGGAGATCATTTCCGCCTTCCAGACCCTGAAAATGGGTGATCCCCTTGATTTCTACGACGCCATCATCACAGCGGGAACAACGTTCAAAAAGGGACAGACCGGAACCATCGGCGAGCTGGCGCCGAAGCCCCATCCGTGGCTGTATTCCGAGACTGCGAGAGTGGGTCTGGGGATCACGGAAGAGGAGAAGGGAAGAGTGCTGGGATTCGAGGATTCCTCTGCGGGCGTGATGGCGATCCGTCTGGCAGGATTCCACGCCGTTGGAATCCGGGGCGGAAACATTCACGCAGGCGGTATGGATTCTCTCTGCCTGAAACAGTATGACAATCTCTGCGACGCACTGCCGCTGATCCTGGGGAAATAAATTTCGGAGGGATAGAAAAATGGCGCTGCTGAAACTGAAGCCTGCCTGCAAGGACTATATCTGGGGCGGGCACAGACTGAAAGAAGAATACAACAAAGAATATGACGGGGACGTCCTGGCGGAGACATGGGAGCTCTCCTGCCACCCGGACGGACCGTCCGTCATAACAAACGGAGCATATGCCGGGAAAACCCTGGCAGAGTACATACAGGAACAGGGAAGATCCGTGCTGGGAAAGAAATGTGAGAAGTTCAAAGATTTTCCGATCCTGATTAAACTGATCGATGCCAAAGACAACCTGTCCATACAGGTTCATCCGGATAATGAGTACGCCCTGAAAAATGAAGGGCAGTACGGGAAAACAGAGATGTGGTATGTGGTGGATTGTGAGGAGGGAGCGTTTCTTTACTATGGATTCTCCCGGGAAGTCAGCCGGGAGGAGTTCGAGGAGCGGATCCGGAACAACACGCTGACGGAAGTGTTAAATGCGGTTCCTGTAAAAAAGGGCGATGTGTTTTTTATCGAGGCGGGAACGATTCACGCCATAGGGAAAAATATCCTGATCGCCGAGATCCAGCAGAACTCCAATGTAACCTATAGAGTGTACGACTACGGAAGAAAGGACAAAAGCGGAAAGACAAGGGAGCTGCATATCGGCAAGGCGCTGGATGTGACCCGGCGCGGTCCGGCAGCACTTCAAGAGCCGTGCGCTCCCCATATCGCCCGCTGTGATTACTTCACCGTGGACAGAATCCGCGTGGGGACAGAAGATGGTGCCGGTGCAGGACAGGAAGAAACGGCGGAAAAGTCCGGCGTGAAACAGGGGCGGGCGACGGCGGATTCCTTTGTGAGCATCCTTGTCCTGGACGGAGAGGGGCAGGTCCGCTGCGGCGGGGAAGCAGTCTCTTTCCGCAAAGGCGACAGCATTTTCCTAAGCGCAGGCAGCGGGGATTATGTGATAGAAGGAACATGTGAGGCGCTGGTTACGACGGCGGGAAAGAAGGAAAACATCCGGGTCGGCATTGACCTTGGCGGTACGTTCGTCAAGATCAGCCTGGTCAGCGAGGCAAATGAGCTTCTCGCTTTCCGGCAGATTCCTACCAGAGCAGAGCGCCCATACCAGGAAGTGATCCGGGATATCGCCGTCACAGTGCGCGCGCTATTCGAGAAATCGGATCACGATCTGTCGGAATGTATCGGAATCGGTGCGGGTGTGCCCGGGACGATCGACCGGAAACACGGCGTTGTCCTGTATTCCAATAATATCAAATGGAAAAATATACCATTTGCCGCAGAACTGAGAAACTACATGGATGTCCCGATACAGATCGCCAACGATGCGGACTGCGCGGCACTGGGAGAGGCAAAAGCCGGAGCCGGAAGAAAGTATAAGAATCTGGTGATGCTCACTCTGGGAACGGGAGTCGGCGGCGGTATCGTCATGGACGGCAGGATCTTTGACGGGACACTGACCGGTGGCAGCGAGCTGGGGCATATGGTAATCTGCGAGGACGGCGAACAGTGTACATGCGGCAGGAAAGGATGCCTGGAGGCTTATGTATCTGCAACCGCCCTGGTGCGCGATACGAAACGTGCCATGGATAGGGATGAGAAATCCTCCCTTTGGAGACTTTGCGGAGGTGAAAAAGAAAAAGTGACTGCGGAGACCGTGTTTACTGCTGCAGCGGGAGGCGACGGGGCTGCCCAGGCTGTGGTAGATAGCTATATGAAGCGCCTGACAACGGGAATCGTGAACATTGTAAATATATTCCGTCCGGAGGCGGTTCTCCTGGGCGGCGGTGTGTCTAATCAGGGAACGGCGCTGACAGATCGTCTGAACCGGAGCATCGGAAAATACTGCTTTGCCGGAAAGATTGCAGAGGTTCCCAGGGTGATGACTACGGAATTGAAAAATGATGCGGGCATGATCGGAGCGGCAAACCTGCTTTGAGGATATGTGCTGCGAAGTAACAGGAGTGGAAAGGGAAGGTGACAGTATGACGAGGAAAGAAAGAGTGATGGCGGCGATCCGGCATCAGGAGACAGACCGGGTGCCGAAAGGAGAGGTCTATATTCAGCCGAAAGTGTCGAATGCGCTGCTTGGAAAGGATTATCCCCTGGATCACCAGCATTTTGAGCGGGATGTAGCGGTCAGAAAGCTTCTGAACATGGATCTGGTCAATGCGGGCGACTGGCCGGAGTGGGAGATCGGACAGACAGAGGACGGTAAGAAGATCGTGCAGAGCGTGTACGGTCAGACATTTGTGGTGGGCGGAGAGACCAAGCATATCCTGAAGCCTGCCCTCGACATTGAGGATGCGGATCAGTACGAGGAGCCGGATATCAGCAAGGTAAAAGGGGACCTGATCGAGCGCTATGCAAAAGAGACGGATCTTTTCATTTTTGCCCAGGTAGGCGGACCGATTTCCATGTTAAATGAAATGTTTCCCATGGAGGACTACATGGTCTACTGCCTGACAAATACGGAAGAAATGCATACGATCAGCGAGAAGGTGATCGCCTTTGAGATCAAGAAGGCGAAGCTGTTCATCGACAAAGGGGCAGACGCCATTCTGATCACGGACGATATGGCGTTTAATACAGGCGTGTTCCTACCGCCCTATATCATGGATGAACTGGCTTACCCGTTCTATAAACAGATGATAAAAGAAATCAAGGCGTATAAAGATGTGCCGGTATTTCTTCACAGTGACGGAAACTTAAATTCCGTGATGGACAATATCGTGGAGTGCGGATTCGACGGACTGCAGTCGCTGCAGCCTTCGGCAGGGATGGATATTGCCGAAATCAAGGCGAAGTACGGCGACACACTCTGCCTCTGGGGAAATATTGATCTGGACCACATCCTCTGTTTCGGTACGCCCGAGGAAGTGAAGGCAGACGTGCGGAGGACGATTGATATCGCAAGCCCGGGCGGCGGATTTATCCTGTCTACCTGCAACACGATTGTGGATATCATTCCCACGGAGAATGTCCTGGCAATGATGGAAGAAGCGGAGAAATAAGGAGAGCAGAAATGGAAAATCTGACGAGAGAAGAGGTAAAGCAGGTAATTGAGGGTAGAGGACGTGCTTCGCGTGTGCCGGTCCTCTATGATATGTGGATTTATGACAATATTTTTGACGGGGATCAGGAGGCGAGAGCACAGTGGCTTGAGAAGTATCCCAGGGATATCCAGATCGTGGATATTAATCTTCCCGTGGCATTTGACGCGCCGGAGGATGATCCGCAGTATATGTGGGCGCCGAGGAAGATGGAGGAACAGAGTGATGTGGGAATTGATGCCCGGTGTGTGATCGGGGACTGGGAGGAAGAGGAGAAAGAATTTTACGCAAATTTCCCCTCTCCCGAGTACAGAGGGCTGATCGGAAATAATCCTGCTCCGGACGGAAGATACCGCCTGGGACGCTCCTGGTACTGGCTGTTTGAGCGGCTCTGGTCTATCCGCGGGATGGAGAATGCGCTGACAGATTTCTATCTGTATCCCGACGAGATACACAGGCTGTTCCGGCATCTGACGGATTTCTACAGGCGGGCCATGGAGCGGGCGGTAAATGAAGCGCAGATCGACGGGTTCTTTATCAGCGATGATATCGGGACACAGACGGGACCGTTTTTCTCCCTTGATATTTTCCGGGAGTTTTTCAAGCCGTATTACAAAGAACTGATCGACTGCGCCCACAGCCTGGGAATCCATATGTGGCTCCATACCTGTGGAAACATCGAGCTGTTCCTTCCGGATTTTATTGAGATTGGCCTGGACGTGATCCATCCCATCCAGAAATATACGATGGATGAGAAAGTGATCGCGGAGAAATATGGAAGCGGCATCTGTATTCTGGCGGGATTCGACGTACAGCGGACGATTCCTTTCGGTACACCGGAAGATGTGCGGGAAGAAGTTCATTATCTGAGAAGAACCTTTGAGCGCCCGGACGGCAGGTTCATGCTGACTATGGGAAACGGATCCACACCGGACTGGAAGCTTGACAGTATCAATGCACTTTACGAAGCATCTGTAGATGAACTGCCTTGAGCAGCAGAAAATTCGCTGAAAGTGTACGGACTGAATATAAGTAAAAGAAAGAATAAAGGACAGGAGGCAGAGGCGAAGCTATGAATCCCATTATATGGAGACAGGGGGTGTGTGATCCCCATGTGCATGTATTTGAAGATAAAGTATACCTCTATGCGACCCATGACAGTTCGTTTGGGGCAGGCGGATTCCGCATGCTGGACTGGCAGATCTGGTCGTCCGTAGATCTGGTGAACTGGAAACTGGAACGGACGATCCTGCCCGAAGAGTTCTACTGCGGAAAACTGGATCAGTGCTGGGCTGTGGACGCGGCGTATAGAGATGGAAAATACTACTGGTATTTTTCTACGGGAGCCTGGGGCGTGGGCGTCGGAGTGAGCGATCACCCGGCAGGCCCCTTTGAAGATGCTCTGGGAGGGCCTCTCGTTGACTTCCGGGATGAGCCGGCGGGAATCCCGAAGTGGGATCCCTGCGTATTTCAGGATGATGACGGGAGCGCCTATATCATCGTGGGTGACTGCCGGTGCGAACCCTGCTGTGCCTACATGATGGGAAAACTTTCCGATGACATGATCCACCTGGCGGAACCCTTGCGGAAAGTAGAATACCGGGGAAATATCTGTCCCGAGGACAAGGCGTCCATCCACAAATATAACGGAAGATACTATCTGACCCATTCGTCTTCCGTTGCGGTGTCGGACAATGTGTACGGACCTTATGATTATATCGGAAATACCGGATGCAACGTGGATCACGGCAGTTATTTCACTTTCCGGGGACAGACGTATTTTGCATCCGGCGGAATGGATAACCCAAACCAGTTCTATCGGGCTTCATTTATTGCACCCTGCCATTACCGGGATAACGGCGAGATTGTGGTGGACCAGAAAATTATGGAATACGGTTCCGGACAGTATGATGCTTCCTGGAAGAAGATCGATGCTTCCTGGTATTTTGCGGCTCCGCGTGACTGCAAAAAAGAAGAGACGGACGGAAGCTTTGCCGTGTCGCTGCGGGAGGGAGATTATCTGGAATTTCCGAATATCAGCAGCATGGAGGAGAATGCGGTAATCTGTTTCCAAGCTATGGCAGAGGCGGAAAGTCCTGTTACGATTTGCGTGCGGGAAGGGAATAAAAACGGGAAGATCATCGGAAAATGCGAGATCCCAGGCAGAGAAGAAAAGGATGAATCCGGCACGGAAGCGGACAGTGATCCCGTTGGAAAATCCGACGATGACAGCCGGGAGAAATATATGGAAGTCAGATGTGCCCTGAATAATCAGGAGGGAAAGCTGAATCTGTGTATTACTGTGGAACAGAAGAAAGAGTGCAGTGGTGACAGCAACGTAACTGGGGCAGAGGGAAAAAATCTGGAAGAAACAGAGACGGGAAAAGACAGGCAGGGGATCCTGCGTTTGAGTTCCTTTTCCTTTGAATCTGAAACGGATCGCAGCGTGGCGCAGCCCGCACTGTGCGAGGCCGGACGGGGAGCGGTTCTGGAGCCCTGCGCGGAGGCGAGCTGGTACAATGTCCTGAAAAATCTGAACCTGAGAGATACCTTCATTGAAGCTGTGATGGACGGCGGCAGCGGCGGCGATGGAACACTGGAGATCTGGTATCATGGCGCCGACGGGGACACGGAGCTGTGGCTGTCCGTAAACGGAGCAGAGCAGGGAGCAGTGATATTTGCAGATACAGAGAAGAAGATCGAGAAATTGTCTCTTCCGGTGACATTAAAACCGGGGCTGAACCGTATCCGCCTGGATTGCCGGGCGTTCCAGACTACTTATCTCGGTATCGACCGGTTGGTACTGATCCGGAAGAAAGAGAAAGCAGTTACATATCCGGCGGCAAACGGACAGGTATTTCCGAGAGGAAACGGATGTTGGGACGGTCTGCCCCAGAGAGAGTGCGATCCTCAGGCATTTACGGGAAGAACAGTGAAATATCTGGGTGTGCCGGGACAGGGATGTATTGTGGACGGCATTGACGGCGGAGAAGCCGGTGCGGATGAAACAGGGAGGAGAAAGGTTACGCTGATCTTCCACTACGCCCTTGCCGGAGAGAAGAACAGTTCATACCGTCTGCGCGTCAACGGAAAAGAGCAGGAAGCGGATCTGATATTCCCCGGAACCGGAAGCGGAAACCTTGCGGACGGAGGAGAGATTACGGCGGAAGCAGAGCTGATGCCGGGAGAGGTCAATGTGATCGAATTGGAGAAAACGGGAGAAGCAGATGGAGGGATAATGTTTGATGCAGTGACAGTTATACCTGAGGAAAAATGAATCAATAAAACAAGGAGAATTTCAGCGATGGCATTTAAAATTTTTCTCATATATCATTCACATATTGATATCGGTTATACCGAGAGACAGGAAAAAATGCAGATTTATCAGGCTGACTTCATGCGTCAGGCTGTGGACTGTATCTTAAATCCCATCAAGACAGATCAGCCCTTCAAATTTACTGCGGAAGGTTTCTGGGCAGTGGAGCAGTATCTGAAGAGATACGGGGAAGGCGGCCGTCTGAAGTTACTGGACGCCGTGAGAACGGGAAAATTCGAGATCACGGCGGGATACCTGCATTTTGCAGAGATCCTGAACTACGATAACCTGAAAGCCAGTGTGGAATACAGCATGGATTTTGCAAGGGCGAACAACATCGAGACGCCGAAAACGCTGATGCTCTCTGATGTAAACGGCCTGGGATGGGGATATTCCCAGATCCTTGCCGACGCGGGGGTAGAAAATATTGTATCCTGCATCAATCCGCATCACGGCGGGGCGCCGTTTGGCAGACCGCTGGTTCCCTTCTACTGGAAAACTCCAAAGGGAGACAAACTGTTGGTATGGAACGGACTGACCTATCACAAGGGTAATATCCTCGGACTGATCCCCGGATATGCGCCCGGCGGAGATCCGGGAATCCCGGGCATGCTCCCGGACGACGCGGGATTTGTAGAAGTGACCGGATGCGACAGCTATGCGTCCCGGAGGATCTTCGATCTGGTGAACGCGCTTAAGAAAGACGGATATGAATATGATTTCCTGCCGATCATGGGAGGCGCGGTATATACGGACAACAATCCTGTGGATGACCGGCACTGCGCGCTTCTGGATGAGTGGAATGAGAAGTACGGGGATGAGATCGAGATCGTTACCGGAACTCTGGATGAATTCTTCCGTCATCTGAAAGAGAATGTTCCGAACATAGAGACTTACGAGGGAGACTGGCCCGACTGGTGGACAGACGGATGTCTGGCGACGCCGGCGGAGACAAAGATCTTCCGCAATGCCCAGAGAACCCAGAAGCTGATCAGAAAGACTGATCAGGGCGGAATCGTGACAAAAGCGGAGATGGACGAGATTACCAACAAGCTGATCCTCTATGCAGAGCATACATGGGGACATTCCTCCTCCTGTCCGGATCCCTATAAACTTCTGGTTCAGCAGCTGGACCTGAGAAAAGCGAAACTGGCGGTGGACGCGGATATTCTGGCTTCGACTGCCCTGGATAAGCTCTCCAGAGTGCTCGGGGAAGGTGAATTTATCTCCGTCAGACCTATGGAATATGTGGTAGTCAATCCCCATGACACAGATGTGAAGGCTGTGGTCGGTCTGCACACGGATTTCTGGGAGGAGGGGATGTTCGCAAACGGCGGATATACGGTCGTTGATGAGGACGGCAGGAAATATCCGGTCCAGAGAGTGGACAGCCTGCGCGGAAAGCTTGTGACAGTGACGGTTGACCTGAAAGCGAAGGAGAGAAAGAAACTGGCGATCCGTTTTGACGGTACAGAGGAGACGAAAAATGACCGGAACATCCATTCTTTCAGCAATAAATTCTATGAAGTGAAATGGGATGACGGCAGGATTCTTTCTATTATAAATAAGGCCACAGGAAACGAGCTGATCTGCGAGAGCGCCGGTTATCTGGGACAGCCGGTCTACCAGGTGTTTGAGAATGCCAACCGTTCGGACGCCGCGGGATTCGGATACAGTGCAAGAAAAATCCCGCAGGACAAAGTGTTCTATGGAAAACCGCTTGGGATCGAAGTGATTTCCTCCGGCGACGTGTCCACAAAGATCCGGGCTGAATATGAGATCAGATCCACAAAGAAATGTTTTACGGAATATGTGTTCTACAATGATCTGCCGAGGATCGATGTGACGGTCAATATGGCGAAAGACCTGGAGCTCGATCCGGAAGGAATGTATGTACTGTTCCCGGTTGAGGCAAAAGACGGGGAATGGTATCTGGATAAAGCGGGAGTGATGTTCAAAGCAGGAGTCAGCCTGCCGGAGACATGCCAGGACTACTACGCAGTGGACCGCGGTATGGTGAGCCGGGGAGCGCAGGAGACAGTGACAGTCAATTCCCTGGATACCCCGATGTTTACAATCGGAGCTCTGAAACTTTGGAAGTACTCGACCACCGTGGACCCGAGGGGACCGGTATACAGCTGGATCCTGAACAATAAATGGGAGACTAATTTCCGTATCGACTGTGCGGGATTCCTGGAAAACCGCTATGTGATCACCATCGGCGGAGCCGGGGAGAGCGCGGAGGAGATGCTGGAGCATGCGGATGTAGAACCGCTGGTACTGAGACAATCCTGACTCCTGTGACAGACCGGGCAGAAGAAAGAGAGGAGAGATAAAATATGTTTGAACCGGATTACAGAAACGTGGTGGCATGTGCGCAGAACAAAGAAGTGGAGCGGATCCCGCTCTATGAGCATATCGTGTCGTTTGACAAGATCGGAGAGATCATCGGAAAGGATATGACGGCACTTTACCGGGGAGACGACAGGGATATTCACGAATTTTTCCGGTTGTACTGCAATTTCTTTAAAGATCACGGTTATGATATCGTGCCGTTTGAGTGCTGTATCAATGATATTATGCCGGGAGGAGGCGCACTTGGAGACAGCCGGGTCACTCCGGCGATCCAGGAGGAAGAGGATTTCCGGAAATATCCGTGGGAGGAGATACCGGAGATCTATTTTAACACCTATTCAAAATATTTTGCCGCGCTTCGCGATGAAATGCCGGAAGGAATGAAAGCGGTCGGCGGAGTAGGAAACGGGATCTTCGAAGGTGTACAGAATCTGACAGGATATGAGGGACTCTGCTACATCTCCGCAGACGATGAGGATCTGTATCATGAGCTGTTCCGCAAAGTCGGAGAGAATAATCTCGGGATCTGGAAACGTTTCATGAAGGAGTTTGGCAACGCATACTGTGTGCTGCGGTTTGGCGATGATCTGGGATATAAGAGCAGTACTCTTCTTTCACCGATGGATACAAGAGAACTGATCCTTCCCCAGTACAAGCCTATTGTCGATCTGGTGCACAGCTATGGAAAACCGTTTCTGCTCCATTCCTGCGGGAAGATCTTCGATGTGATGGACGATCTGATCGATAAAGTGGGAATTGACGCGAAACATTCCAATGAAGATCAGATCGCGCCGTTTCCGGTATGGGTGGAAAAATATGGTGATCGGATCGGCAATTTCGGCGGTATCGATGTGGATGTAGTTTGCGGATATGCAGAGCCGGAAATGCGGGAATATATTGCCGACGTGATCGCAAAGTGCAAAGGACACGGCGGATTCGCCTTCGGAACGGGAAATTCGATTCCGGATTATGTGCCTGCGGAGAATTATCTGACGATGATCAGGATCGTGCGGGAGATCCGGGGAGATTTCAAGTAGAGACAAGCGTTTTCAATGGTGCAGGAGAAGATACAGGACCGGGAGTGGCTTGGTAGCCATCCCGGTCCGTCTGTGCAGGAAAATAGAGAATTAATTATTTACAGTTTTCTTTAGAATATTCCGGATCGTTTCCTCATCTTCCTCCAATTCATCCGCAATCTCTGCAGTTGACTTGCCCTTAAAATATTTTTTCATGATCAGTTGGGTAAGAAGCTGTTCTCTGCCCTGCTCAATTCCTTGCGCTCTGCCCTGCTCAATTCCACGTTCAATTCCTTTTTTTATTCCCATTTCTTCTACATAATCGCTTAAATTGCACATCTGATTCAACTCCTCTCCCATTTTATTTTCCATCGGTATATCAAATTCGTATTCCAACAGCCTGATCTTTGATTCTGCTTTCATCACTGGAGACAAGAGAATATTCAGCATTTTTGTCAGCCGGTTGCCGTTTTCCGACTTGGGATTCAGACAGATCATAACTACGGTCAGTTTGTCGTATTCTGACTTCTGCTCTGGAATGCCCGGGCTTAAGTCGTCTTTGCAGATCTTATAATCTGATATGGCATTTCCGATATAATCCGGAGCGTTCATACAAATCCAGATAGTATATACTTTGTGAATACTATCATAGTCCGTCCCGGTAAATTCCGTTCCTTTTTGAGCGGAGATCATCCGGACGCCATAGAATATTCCCCTGGTTATGAGTGAATACCCGGGATGGAAATCTTTCTGGGCTTCTACATTGATGAGCATCTTGATCCGTCGCTTTTTCTGTGCATAATATACAGAGAAACGGATATCATAGTAGAGCTCTCCTTCCCCGGGGACGGAATCTTCCTGAGAATCTCCGCTGACTTTCTCTGCTTCCGGCAGAGTGGAGTTTGTTCCGGCTGATACATCTGACATATTTGCTGCACCGGTCTGTGTATTGGTCCGTCCGGGGAGAACGTTTACCTCAGATATCTCCACGTCTTCTCCAATGCATTTTCGGATCTGGCTGATCTCCATGTCTTTAAATTCTTCGGTCACGTATTTCATGATCCAGGCAAGGATGATCTTGTTTGCCAGAATCCGCTTGCAGTATGTATCGTATTGGATCTTGCCTTTCGCTAGAGTGAGATCTCCGGCAAGCTCATTTTTCATAGGCTTTTTCCTTTCTTCATTATAGCGAATGTTTTTCTCGGTTACAAGTGGTTGATTTATTTATGCATAGTCTGGAATTCAATAAAATTTCTCTAAATTGGGAAAATGTTTTCTAAAATGAAGTACAGTTCGTTTTATGAAATATTTTTGGAAAGTTTTTGGAAAATATTCAGGACAGCAAAGCAGCCAGGAACAGACAGGATCGGCAGTCCCTACCGTTTTCAGGAGCCGTTTTCTCAGTATTTTCACCCCGAGAAACACAGATTTTCATCATTTTTTAGTGTGAGTGTTAAATTTTAGAGAGCATTTTTCCGAAAAAGTCAGAGTGACAAAAGGTAATCTTTGTTGAAAAAAACAAATGCCGGACAGATAATATGGCTACAGACAAGGACAGTGGGTCCTGCAGAGATGTAAAAGATAGAAAGAAGGAAAACAAGGTGAAAAAGATTTGTATCGGAGTAATCGGTTACGGTGTTCGAATCGACATGCTTATGGATCAGATGAGAGCTCTTCCGGTAGATGTGGAAGTGACAGCCGTTGCGGATAAGAACCCTGCCAGAGTAAGAGAGCTGATGCTGAAAAACGGAACAGCGGAGGAGATGCATAGATTTGAGATCGACAAGATCGACGGGTTGCTGAGAAAGTGCCCGATGAATCCGGATCAGATTCATTTCTATGAAACAGCAGAGGAGATGCTGGAGAAGGAAGAACTGGACGGTGTGATGGTGGGAACCAACTGCAACACCCATGCACATTTCGCAAAGATGGTGATGGAGAAGAATCTTCCATTATTTTTAGAGAAACCGGTGGGTATCTGTCATGAAGATCTGGAGCTCTTAAAGGAATGTGACAGCAAACCGCATGCCCCGGTTGTCGTATCCTTCCCGCTCCGGACAACGAAGATGATCCAGACGGCGAAGAAGATCGTGGAGGCGGGAACTATCGGAAAGGTGGATCACGTACAGGCATTCAACGATGTGGGATATGGATTTGTGTATTTCCATGACTGGTACAGAGACGAGTCGGTGGCACACGGTCTGTTCCTGCAGAAGGCAACCCACGATATCGATGTGATCAATTACCTGTGCGGCGAGGATCCGGAAATGGTATGTGCCATGAAGTCCAAACAGATCTTCAAGGGAGATATGCCGGCGGGGCTGCGGTGCAGCGAGTGCGACAGAACCGAGACCTGTATGGAAAGTACCTATAATATAGAAAAAGTCCGCAGCGACACACCGAGAAGCGACTACTGCTGTTTCGCGGTAGATACGGGGAATGAGGACAGCGGAAGCATGATCGTCCGCTACGAATCCGGAATGCACGCCATCTACTCCCAGAACTTCTTCGCGAGAAAGAAGGCAGCGAGAAGAGGCGGAAGGATCTACGGGTATAAGGGGACACTGGAATATGACTTTATCAAAGACGAGATCCACGTATACGACCATATGAGCGATGCGGTGACGACCATGGAATTTCATACACCTGCCAATGGACACGGCGGCGGAGACCAGGTGCTGATGCAGAACTTTGTGGATCTGATCCGGGGCAAGGTAAGCGAGTCCATCGCTCCTCTTCGAGCAGGAATTATAAGCGCCCAGACCTGCCTGGCAGCGAAAGAGGCTTCCGAGCAGATGGAATACAGAAAAGTGAAAGGAGGAGCTGACCGTGAGTAAGAGTACGGCTGTAGCAAAGAAAAAGAAATGGTCGGAGATGACGCCCGAGGAAAAGAAACGGAAAAGGACCCGGACGAAAATCGTGATCAAACGGCAGCTTCCTTTCTACGGGCTGATGCTCCCGGGGTTCATCTGCCTGGCGATCTTCTGCTACCTGCCTCTTCCGGGTATCCTGGTAGCATTTAAGGATTATAACTGGAAAGACGGAATCTTCGGAAGTGACTGGATGAATCCGATCTGGAAGAACTTCGAATTCTTCTTTGTATCCGATGTGGCAGGCAGAGTTACATTCAACACGATTTTTTACAATGTGATTCAGCTTGTATTGGGTCCGGTTCTTGCCATTACGGTGGCTGTCCTTTTAAATGAGATCCGGGGCAAGGTAAGCGCATCAATCTACAAAGGGGCGATTCTTCTCCCCACATTTATTTCATGGGTTATTGTACAGTATATCATGTATGCTCTGATGAATCCGGGACGCGGAATCTTAAGTTCCGTATTCGGAATGGACATTAACTTCTATATGGAGCCCTCTTACTGGAGATTCATTATGCCTCTGATCTATCTGTGGAAAGGATTCGGATATAACTCGGTGCTCTACGTGGCGGCGATCTCCGGAATCAACACAGATTACTATGAGGCGGCGGAACTGGACGGAGCGAGCCGCTGGCAGAAGATCAAACATATCACGCTGCCGCTGCTGAAACCGACGTTCGTGATCCTGACGCTTCTGGCAATCGGTAACATCTTCAAAGGTGGAGCAGGAGACTGGCAGGGATTCATCACAGCCACCAACAACTCCGGTATGCTCTACCCGACTACAGACGTTATCGACTCCTATGTGTATCGCGCACTGCGTACACTTAATGACTACGGAATGTCTGCCGCGGCAAGTTTATACCAGTCAGTTGTCGGATTTGTGCTTGTACTTGTAACTGACCGTATCATCCATCGAATTGATCCGGATAGTTCAATGCTCTAGGAGGGATAGAAATGGAAGGAAGAAAACATAAAATCGGAGTATTTGACATATCCGTACATATTGTATTTATCTTACTGTCGCTGGTGTGTGTGGTGCCGCTTCTGCTGGTGCTCGGAATCTCTCTGACAGCGGAGAGTTCCCTGGTGGCCGACGGGTATCACCTGATCCCGAAGGTGTTCAGCATCGAGGCTTACCGGTATGCATTTTCCGCATCCAACACGATTTTCCGGGCCTATGGGATCACTATTTTCGTCACGGTAGTGGGAACGTTTCTTCAGCTGCTGTTTACAGCCATGACAGCTTATGCGCTGACGAGACCGGAAGTAAAGGGAAGGTTCTTTCTCTCCCTGTTGGTGTACATCCCATGCCTGTTTAACGGCGGTCTGGTGGCAAGCTACATCCTGATGAGCCAGACTCTGAATTTAAAGAATACGATCTGGGTGCTCTTTGTGGGGTCTCTGATCTCGCCGACAAACGTGCTGATCATGAGAAAATTCCTGCGCAGCATCCCGGAATCGCTGATCGAGTCGGCTAGAATTGACGGATCGGGAGAGATCCGGACGTTCTTCAAGATCGTCCTGCCGCTGTCCAAACCGTCCCTGGCATCCCTGGGACTGTTCACGGCAATTGCCTTCTGGAATGACTGGATGACATGTAATCTGTACATCACAGACCAGAAGTTATATAATCTGCAGTATCTGCTGCAGTCGATGCTGACTAACATCCAGACGGTTATGGCAAACGCCACCAGGACGGAAGGAATGTCCATGGCACTGGCGAACCTGCCGTCCGAGAGTATCCGTATGGCGACCTGTATCCTCGCCATCGGACCGATTATCTTCCTGTATCCGTTCCTTCAGAAATACTTTAACAAGGGTCTGACAATGGGAGCGGTTAAGGAGTAACTGTTGTATCAGACATCTGCAGCACAGATGTTGATAAATAAATTCAAATTCCAAATAAAGGAGGAAAACATTATGAGGAAACGTATTGTAGCCGTGCTTCTGGCAGGGACTATGGCAGCAGGCCTTCTGGCAGGCTGTGGAAACAGCGGTGGATCCGGCGGCGGAACGGAGAAGGAAGGAGAGGGCAGCGATGTCGTAGAAGTGAATTTCTATGTTCCGGCAGGTACTATTAATGATCAGGACAGGATTATGGAAAAGGTCAATGAGGTGACGGAAAAAGAGATCGGTGTACACCTGAACCTGAACTCCACAGCTTCCGACTACCAGGCAATCCAGCTGATGATTGACACCGGAGACGACTGGGATATGGCGTTTACATCCAACTGGCTGGGAGACTATTTCGGAAATGCACAGGACGGTGCATTCGCAGACCTGACAGACCTGCTTCCGAAGCTGGCACCGGAGACATATTCCACAATTCCCGAGTCTCTCTGGGAAGGCATGAAGGTAGACGGCAAGATCTATGGTATCGTAAACTACCAGCTGTTTGGTTCTTCCAAGAAGATCGGCTTACGTCTCCGCAAGGATATTGCAGAGGAAGTGGGATTCGACTGGCAGTCCCTCAAAGGTATGGAGATCTTTGACGCGCTGAACAAAATTGAGACAGAGTACCTGGCTCCGGCTATGGCTGCTCATCCGGACATGATCGGCTGGGAAGCGCAGAACGGATCAAACCTGTTCTCCCAGGCACAGGCGGCACAGTTCTTCAACTGCGAGTATGTGGGCGACAGTGTAGAGGGCAGCGTAGGCTGGATTAATTTCGACGACCCGACAACTGTATTCAACCAGTATGCAACTGATGAGTTCATGGAATACTGCAAGATGATGCGCAGATGGTATGAGGCAGGATATATTCAGCCAGATGCAGCTACTATAATCGACTCATCCGCAGACCGTCAGGCAGCAAGATTCCTCTGTGAAGTGGCGCTCGGATGGCCGGATGACGTGGACTTCCCGGTAGACAAAGGTATGAGTATGGTGACTGATATCACCCAGGCTCCGGCAGTGGAAGTCAGCCTTACAGATCTGATTATGCCGGCTGGTGCAGGCCCGACGGCTGCAGTTGCAATCAATGCTGAGTCAGAGAACATTGAGAAGTGTGTAGAACTTATGGAACTGCTGAACACGGATGATGACCTGTACAAGCTGCTCTGCTACGGCGAAGAGGGTGTGGATTACAGTTGGGATGATGCCGGAAATCTTGTTTATACAGATGGAGGTTACTTCATCAACTACAACGATTATATGATCGGACAGTCCTATGACGCAGACGGAGATTTCAGCCGTACACCTCAGCCGAAGAACGAAAGAGGCAAACAGTCAGAGGAAATGTATAAGATCGTATATGAAGGAGACCAGGAGGCAGAGGCTTCACCGCTGAGCGGATTCGTATTTGATCCTTCCAACGTACAGACCGAGATTGCAAACGTTACATCTGTTGTAAAAGAAATGCAGAAATCTCTTGTAACAGGTTCTGTTGATCCGGAGACAATGGTTCCGCAGTTCCTTGAGAGACTCCAGAGCGCAGGCGTTGACAAGATCATCGCTGAGAAGCAGGCACAGCTCGACGCATGGAACGCTTCCAAATAAGCTGTAAAAAGCGCATAGAAAACGTATATAAGACAGATAAATAAAACGGATATAAAAACCGGGACCGGCGCACAGAAGATGCACCGGTCCCGGTTTTTCAACATGCTGTATTATTCATTCCCTTTCGCCTGGAATTTCTGCCGGTAGTCACCCAGCGACATTCCGAAATAGTTCTTAAATCTTGTATAGAAATAATTGTTCTTTTCCAGTCCCACTTTTTCCAGAATTTTAGTCAGGGGCAGGTTTGTGTTCTGTATGTAGTATGCGACTTTATCCATGCGTACATCCAGCAGATACTGGGCCACCGACTTCTGCGTGTGCTGCTTGAAAATGTGCCCCGTGTAGTTGGATGACAGGCCGATCTTCTCCGCGATACCCGCAAGGCAGAGGGTGGGATCGGCGTATTCCTCCTCGATGATCTCGATAATGCGGGCAACAAGAAGCGGAGCTTTCTGCTGTGCCGGGTTCTCTTTGATCTGCTGAATTTCCTCACAGGCTTTCCGGAAGAAATTCTTTGAGAGATTATCAATATCTTCCCGGACTTCTGCATCCTCCAGACCGGCGATGACAAGTTTCATACTGTTCATGAGCGGCTCCTGGAGCATGGGGTACTTCTCGGAGAGACGCTCGTAGACGCCGTGAGCCAGGCGGACGACTGTGGCGGTGATATCATTATAGTCTGCCTCGAACAGGTGGTCCGTAAGCTTTTCATAAACTTCCCAGGCAGCTTCAAACTGTCCTGCAGCAAGCTGATCGCAGAGCTGGGAGAAGTATTTCGCTGAAAACTGGAATACTTCCGGCTGTATCTCGTCGCTCTGGTACGGATCGATCACCGCTTCGTGCCCGTAGCGCATCTTCAGGTGCAGGGCGTCAGCCGTGCGCCGGTAGTACATGGGAAGCTGCTCCGTCCCCTGGAATACCGGACTGTAAGCTGCGGTCATGGTAAAGTGCAGATATTTGGAAATATTTTCCTGTACGGTTTTAAACAGTTCCAGGAGATGATTCTCAAATGCCACCAGATCGTCATCGGGCGGACAGGCCGTCAGCAGGATAAATTTATCGTCGTCATGGCTGAATGCACTGCAGGTAAAGGAAGCTGATCCCAGTTCCTCCACGATATTCACCACGGAAAAACGCAGCGCCCACATCTCATCAGAAGAATGGGAAGACAGAACCTGACGGTAATTGTCCATCTTGAACACAGTCATGCAGAGTTTTCCGGTTTCGAGATAGGTCAGCCCCAGATATTCAAGATCCTGATGGACCTGTTGGGGGGGCGCTAAATGGTGATCAGTTATAAGATCGTTTAAAGTGGACTGGATCAGCGAGTAACGGCTCTTGTGCTGCAGGGAGCGGAGCTGTTCGTTGTTCTCATACAGTGAGGTTACAGTCTCCATGATCGTGCGAAACTCTTTCGTTTCGAAAGTCCGGTTATCCTTCGGGTTTTTTCCCTTTACGATGTGCGACAGCGCTTCAAGGGGCTGATTGAGCTGCTTTGCAAAACGGCGGCAGATGAACCAGCTGATGATCAGAACCAGGATCATGACAAGCAGGCACATCAGCATAATGAAGAGATAATTCTGGAAGATGGAACTCAACGGAGTGAAGTTCAGCAGCGTCCACCCGTAGGAGTTATTATCCGTGCCTGTTTTCAGGTAAGTCTTCCCGTCAACGGAGACATAGAAATCCGGAGAATCTGCCGTCTTCAACGCCTCTTCGGCCCAACCCTTTTCGTCACTGATGTCCAGGTTCAGAACTCCGGTGAGGAATGTGTCGCTGCTGTCCAGAAGAATGAAATTGGAAGCGGAATCAAAGGACAGATTCCGGATGGAACTGATGGGATCAATCAGCACGGAGATGTCGAAGTTTACGATAATGGCGCTTTGCCGGTTATCGACGGCGCCGGAGCCGATGAAGTAGTAATAGGTAATCACTTCCGCCGCCTCCGTACTCTCATCCAACTGGCCCGGGAGCGGCCTTCCATCATAGGATTCGGCAAAAGAAGGATCCTCCAGACGCGCGAACATTTCCTGGTCTTTGACAGAGTCAAGAGGCACCTGATGTCCGGTATCGGAGCAGTACATATTGTCAATTCGGGCATTGTACAGATACACGCTCTGAACATAGGGCATGGTAATAAGCATCTTGTTTACCTCCAGCTGCGCCTGTACGATACCGCTGACGCTGGGCTCGGGCAGGGAGAGGTATGACATGATGCCGTTATTGGTAAAGAGAAATCCTTCCAGACGGTTCGCGTCCTCATTGATCTTCTCAATGGCATAGTTGGTCTGTGACAGAAGCTGCTGGGTGTTATTCCGGACCGACTGCGTCATGGAACGGATAAAGACTGCTGCCAATAGAGTGGTCAGGAGGACAGAGGAAATGATCGACACGATCAGAAATGAGATTGACAGTGTCGAGAAGAAGCTTCTCTCCTCCGCTGCATTCTGTTTAATTCCTTTAAAGTCAAAGTGTAATTTTTCCCCCAGAGTCATAGGCCCCTCAATCCTTTCAGGTAGATTTATTTTGATGTATCGTTGCTGTATGTATGGAAGTCCGTCTCATGCTGCGGCGAATGTCCGTCTTTTTATTATAGGATGGAATATCTTTGTTTTCAAGCGATTCTTCGAGCGGATGGAAAGTCATATTTTTTTACACCTCCCCTGAGTTTTCCCGTATTCTTTGATAACAAAGGGTTTTTCGGAAAAGGCATCCGGAAAAATGAGAGTTAATTTTCAGAGTAAGCGTTAAATTTCGTAGTTGTCGGAGAGCGGACAGTTCATTACGATGGTAAGAAGAAAGAGCTGCCCGGGCGGCAGTATATTATTCAGGAGGCAGTATATTATGGAATGGAACCGGATACGGTCAGCGGAAGAAATGGAAGAGGAGCTGGACAGGGAAATACAGAAAAACAGAGTACACGGTTTCCGCATCCGCGTCCTCAATGCATACGGGAAGCCATGCCGGGGCGTGAGACTGCGGGCAGTACACAGAAACCATGAGTTTACATTCGGCGTGTGCCCCAACGGACATATCAGTATGACGAATCATCTGGCGTGCGGGGAGGGGCCCGGGGCAGAGCGCTACTGGGAAAGGATCGGAGCGCTTTTCAATGCTGTAACCCTCTGGTGGGGATGGCGGGTGCTGGAACCGGAGCGGGGGATCCATACTTTCGACCGGGAGTGCGGCGGGTACGGCCCCATGGAGCGGATGATTCAGAGAGCGGAAGCACTGGGGCAGCGGATCACTGCCCATGCCCTGCTCTATCCGCGGGATGACGTCTCCCCGCAGTGGATTGGGAAATGCACGGAGGAAGAGGCGCGGAAAGCCCTGGAAGCACATGTATGTGAGACCGTGGAGCGTTACCGTGACCGTATTTCCTGCTGGCATCCGGTAAACGAAGCCTATGACGAGATCCAGAAGGCGGGAAATCTCCGGGTAAATGAGGGACTGGTGTACCGGTGGGTCAGTGATCTGGCGCCCCATGCATCCATTGTGGACAACGGCGGACATACCATTGATCCGGATTTCTATGAGAAGGGGATCCGGAATGCCGGGCTGTTCGGCGGGCGAGTGGATGATCTGGGAATCCGGGGATATTTTGAACTCTACGACAGCAGTGCGGTATCGTTTTATAAGAGCATGTGGGAACATTTCGGGGCACTGGAAGAGCGCTACCACAGGGGCGTGAGGTTTACCGAGATCGGGGCGTCATCTGCACAGCGCCCGGGGGCTTATTCCCCGTGGGATGTGGACCCGACTACTGCGGGTCAGCTGGGCATCGCGAACGTGGAGGAGTACCGGGCCGGACAGCCCATCACAGAGGAGACGCAGGCGGATTTCCTCGTGCGTATGTACAAACTCGCCTTCGCCCATCCGGCGGTAAAAGAGTGTACCTACTGGGATCTCTGCGACACCTATACGTGGAATGAGACGGAGGGCGGCCTGATCCGCCCGGATCTTTCGCCGAAGCCTGCCTATGAACGGCTGAGAAAGCTGATCCGGGGGACCTGGAAGACGGAGGCGGTTCTGGAGACAGACGCGGACGGATGCTGTGGGTTTGGCGGATTTGACGGAGAGTATGAGGTGGAGTTTGCTGCCCGGCAGAGCGGGGAAGATGAGAAAGCACTGGCTGTCCGGAAGTACGGGGCAGAGATGAACAGTGAGCACAGGGAGTATGTGATTTGTGCAGAATAGAGAAGCGGAACCGGCAGCAGAACAGCGGATTGCGGAAACAGTGTGAAGGAAGCTGCGCAGAGAAAGCCGGAAGAATTACGGATGAAAGGAAAAGGAGAAAATCAATGTATCAGATCAGAGTAAAACAATATAACGGAAGCGTCCCGGTGACGGAAGAACTCTGGAGGATCGGGGAGAACAGCGGAGCAGAGGATGACAGCAGAGCGGATGGAAACAGCGGAAAAAGTGAGAAGCGGCAGATATATGAGGTAAAGACGGCTCCGCTGCAGGTGATCTGCGAGCAGAGCGGAACCGGGTATGTCAGAAAGTTCCACATCTGTGCAGCGGCACTGGAAGACCTGGAAATCCCGGTTTCCCTGACTCTGGAAAATGCCGTAGAGGGATGGGACAGGGATAATTATGTATTCATGCCTGCGGCAGTATACAACGGAAACCGTATGGAGAGCAGATACATCCCCTATCCGCCTTACTGTGCGGAGAAGACAGCAGACGGCTGGACGGCGGTGGTTACGGACATCCCACGTCTGGCAAAGAAAGAAGAAGAGTCCCGGATTCAGTTTCTCTCCGGAGACATGAGCACACCGGCGTCGGGCTATTATGAAAAGAAGAACAAAAAAGGATTTCTCATGCTTGCGAAACATGAGGAGAACGGAAGATATACGGGATTTACGGTAAAGGAGAATAAGGACCAGGCTGTTTTCAGCGTCTCCTCCCCGGGGGTGAGGGAGAAGAATGTTTATTTCTTCGGGGATCTTCCGGATGGTTCCGGTTTCTATCCCACCTGCGGTTATCCATCTGACGATGAAGGGGCACTGCTGAAAAAGGGAGATGTGCTTGTGCTTGAAGCGGAGTGCCATGCCTTTGAGGCAGAAGATATGAAACGGTTTTTCATGTATTTTAACCGTGTAAGAGAAGAGATGGAACAGGGAGGGGATTACTGCAGCATTCCGTTTTCCCGGGCTTATCAGACGGTGAAAGAAAAATGCATCCGGATGAATTTCTCCCCTGAGGGTTATCTGATGGTTGGAACAGGAGAAACGATCCCGGCACACTGGCAGTCCGGATGGGTCGGCGGCGGAATGAACACTTATTCCTACCTTATGGAAGACCGGGGGACAGCTCGGGAACAGGCACTTTCCACACTCCGGTTTATTGTGGAAAAGCTTCAGAGAGACAACGGATGGTATGTGCCTATGTATGCCGGTGGACAGTGCTACGGCGATGCATTTATGGATACGTCAAAGCCGGTTCTGCTTGTGAGAAAAGATGCGGATCTCCTGTATTTCATGGTAAAACAGGCCCTGTATCTGCGGGCGGAGCAGACGGCGCAGCGCGGAAACGGCGGAACAGAGCAGACCCCGGCAGGCACGGAAGCAGGCGGAGGCGTGCATGCGTCGGAGAATAGGGCGCTTCTCCATATTGTAGAGGAGAGCATTCTGCGCCAGGCGGATGCGTTTGTGCGGTTCTTTGAGAAACACGGGCAACTGGGACAGTTCATCGATATGGAGGAAGAGGAGCTCCTTGTGGGAGATACCGCCAGCGCGGCGATCGCCTGCGGGGCGCTGGCTCTGGCGTATGAATATTTCAGCGGTGCAGAGGAGAACCGGGAGCAGGGAGATGCAGGAGCAGATCATAAGAGAGCAGAGGAATATCAGGAAAGATGTGCAAAATATCTGGAGACTGCGGAGAAACTGGGGGACATCTATTGTGACGGCTGCCTGAGAAAAGGCGTGGTAAACGGAGGCCCCGGCGAGATCTGCCAGGCCCCGGACAGCGAGTCTGCTTTCGGTCTTCTGGAGTCCTGTGTACAGCTCTACGAGACGACAGGAAAGAAGAAATGGCTCGATGCGGCGAAGGAAGCTTTTGAACTTGCCGTCACCTGGGTGGTGAGCTATGACTTTGATTTCCCGGAGGGGAGCGCTGCGGCTAAGATCGGGGCGCACACGAGGGGCACGGTATTTGCCAATGCGCAGAATAAGCACTCGGCACCGGGCATCTGCACCCTGTCCGGCAACTCGCTGCTGAAACTCTACCGTTTTACCGGAGATCAGAGATATCTGGAGTGGATGGGCCGGATCAGCCATGCTCTCTCCCAGTTCGTATCTCTTCCGGACCGTCCGGTTGACACACTTGCAGATAAACCTCTTCCGGCGGGATTCTTCAATGAGCGTGTGCAGATGAGCGACTGGGAAGGAAAGCATACGGTGGGCGGCTTCCTGTACGGCTCCAACTGGCCGGAGACGACCATGCTT
This sequence comes from Lachnoclostridium sp. An169, assembly GCF_002160525.1. GTDB lineage: Bacteria > Bacillota > Clostridia > Lachnospirales > Lachnospiraceae > Mediterraneibacter > Mediterraneibacter cottocaccae. The sequence goes on along the minus strand of NZ_NFKT01000022.1, from coordinate 36,681 downwards.
CTGACCTATGTGGAGATCCCGGGTATCTATGTGGATCTGGACCGGGACGTAGTACAGTGCAGTGACCATGTGAAGGTGGAAGTTGTCAGAGATGCGGGAGAGTCTGCGAAGGGAGCAGCCGGCAGTGAAGCAGCAGGCGGCAGAACGGGGGACGGAACAGACGGCAGGGTCGTCCTGCGGATTGCGAATCCGACTGAATATGACGCGGAAGTTACGATCCTGGCAGATCACAGTCTGACGGAGAAAAAGCTGGGACACGGTTATTTCGGACGCATGAAAAAAGTGGCGGTCCCTGCCGGGGCGGAGATCCGGATTTCGATAGGAGGAAAAGGAGAATGACAGAACAGATCATTCTGGATGAAAACAGCTACACAATAAAACATAATGAAGAAACCCGCATCTGTTTCAGGACAGGGCTTTCTTCTGAGAATCTGAAAAGAAAAGACTGCCGTCTGCAGCTGCGGGGACGGGTGGGAATCCATCCGTCTCTCATGTATGAAGGCGGACTTCCCCTGCTCTTCCGGGATATTGACGATTCTCTTTCAACGGAGACGCATCACAGCAGATTTTCTTTAAAAATCGTCTCCAGCGGGGGGGACTGGCCCCGCCGGGCATATTACCGGATCGACTGCCCGCCCCGGATCAACTCCCAGTACGCGGTGCCGGAGAGTGGGGATACTACCTGGAAGTTCCACGGGCTGGTGCGGACGCAGGATTTCACAGTGGAAGAAGGCGGGGAGGCGCAGATAGTCTTCGAGACATACCGTAAGAAAGAGGGCAGGGACGTCCGGGATATCAGCGGCGAGGCAGATGAGACAACGGTGATATTTCTGCCTGCCGGGACAGCGGACTGGACAGACATTTCCGGAGAGATCACAATCGACTCCGACACGGCTGCGGTGCTTGTCTCCATCTGTACGGAGAAGACGCGGGGAACCCTGTGGATCGAAGATCTGTCGCTGACGAACGATACCGGCTTTAATATCCTTCCGCCCTTTGATCTGACCAACAAGTATCATCCTTTTATGAACTGGCTGGGAGAAAATCTGTCCGGGAAGGAATGGACTTCCATGGACGTGGAGCTGAACGGGGAGAAACTGGGGATTCACAGGCTGTTTCAGCGCTGCTTTGCAGGTGCGGAGAACGAGATCCGTATCCCGGCGGGAGTGCTGCGGGAAGGAGAAAATGAGCTGGTTCTGAGTAATGCTTCGGACTATCTGTGCCCGGCGCCGTATACGCTGACCCGCCTGGCGCTCCATCTGGAGGAATACGGAGCCGTGACGCTGATCTACTGCCCGGAGTATGTGCCTGCGGGGGAAGAGTTCGGGATCCTGGTGCGCACCCGGGAGCCGGAGACGGAAGTGGAGATCCTGGTGCCGGAGAAACTGACGGTTGTAACGGGCGTGACACGGATGAATTTCGCGGAAGCGGGGCTTCATGTGATCCGGATCCGCGCAGGAGAGGTGGGTGCTCACTTGCAGGTGGAAGTGCGTGCCTGCGGGGAGACATCCGCGGCAGAGATTGCCCGGATCGTCAGGAAAGACGGGGACGGCGTGGTAACCGGAAGCGGGGACGCAGTGTATATTCCCCAGGAGATGGATGACATGGAAGACTTCCTGCGTTGGTATCTGTCCGGACACTTGGGAAATATGCTTACCTTTCGCCCGGTTTACCGGTGGTGCGGGAGCCGGACCTGCCATCCGGACGTATGGAAGCGGATGGCAGAGCTCTTAAACGAACTGAACGTCAGCTACTGCTATATCAGCGACGGCAGAGAGCTGCCGGGTATCAATGCGAATCCTTCCGATGAGATGCTCCAGGGCAAATACTACCTGGGAAGCCAGGGACATGAGAGAGACGGGGCCTTTTATTACTGGCTTCAGACTGCCCGTTATGTCAACGAAACGCTCTATGAACAGATCTGCCGGAAAGTGTGCCGTCACCCGGATTATACGTACCGGACTCCTTTTGAGTACGGCCCGGACGACGTCTACTATAATTTCAGTCCGGTAAAGTGTAAGGGAATGGACGACGGGGCAAGGCAGTTTGTGGAAAAGATGTCACGGTCGCTGAAAGGGATACGCAGGCATACAGGTCCTTCGACTCTCTTCAAATATATTTACCAGGCAGGCGTGGAAGTGTGCGGCGCGGAGCTGATGTACGGACCTGTAGAAGTGATCCTTTCCGCTCTGCGGGGCGCCGGCATCGCTTATGACAGAGACGTGTTTACCGCCCACCTTGCCGTGCAGTGGGGAACCACGCCCCATGACAGCGACTCCCATTTCCGCAGATTCCGGCTGGCGCTCTATATCAGTTACCTGCAGGGGTGCCGGCATATTAATACGGAAGAGGGATTCTACCGGATGGAGGAGCTCTTCGCCGAATCTGACCGTTTCAGCCCTTCCTGTGTGGGACATGCGGACGTGCAGAGGGAGTTCCTGCGTTTCGTGGAGACGCACAGCCGCAGGGGAACCATGGTCAGCCCGGCAGCGCTGCTTCACGGGGCGAATGACGCCTGGGTCTGCTTTACGCGGAGAAATGCCTGGTCCCAGGAGGGGGAAAAGTGGAAGTTCGACACCCCGGAGGAAAGCTGGGATCTGATCCGCGTGTTCTATCCGGATTCCCTTCTGGATGCCATTTACCGCCATCCCTGTCCGGACGCGCCCCAGGGGTATTACACAAGGACGCCTTACGGTACGGTGGATATCCTTCCCGTGGAGGCGTCTGTGGAGAAATACAGGCGATACAGTCATATGGCTTTCCTCGGTTTTAACACAGCGGAGGAAAAACATGTGGATAAACTCTGCGAATATGTCCGGGAAGGTGGAAAACTTCTGCTCGGATGGTGCCATCTCTACACGGATACGGACCGGGATGATGCGATCCGGGGGATTCCCCATCCGATTGATGCAGAAAGGCTGACCGGAGTCCGGCTGAAAGGATTCCTGCCGGAGAAGGACGGGGTGTCTGTGGGAGAGATTGCTCCGGGTGAAAATGTTGAGGTGCTCCGGGAGAAGGACGGACAGCCCCTTCTGATCCGGCACTGTATCGGCAGGGGAGAAGTTTATCTTATGAACGTCAGAGAGTACCCGGCGGCAGCGGGCGTCCGCGGTCTCTATGAGCAGGTCCTCACGCAGTTTGCCCGGGAGGCATCCGGAGAACAGTTGGAGAAGGGCTGGCTTACCGGAAACGATACGGTGGAGAGCGCTGTTTATGACCGGGAGGACGGAAGCCGCGTGATCTATGCGGTCAACACAGACTGGTGGAGCTCTCCGGTGAGGACGGCATATGCGCAGCTTCATCTGGCGGGAAAGGCGTATACTCTGCCGGTGGAGAGAGACCGGATCACCCAGATTACCATCCGGGGAGACGTGGCGGCTGTGACTGACGGGATGGAGACCGAGGTACTGGACATTGTCCGTGGTGAAGACAGCTGCCGGGTGATCGTTCAGGGAAACGCCGGGGATACTGTGACCGTGTACAGTGCAGAGAACGCGGAAGTGCAGACCGGACTCTCTGCGGACGGCGTGCAGGAGATCGGGATTTAACGGGAATACAGCAGGGATATAAACAGCACAGGCCAGTGGATGCCGGTGCGGATCGGAGCGTTAATATGAACGATATCATGAAAAGAAATTATCACCAGAATCTTGGGAGACCGAGGGTGAACACTATGCCTGACCGGGCTTACTATATCCCCTGCCCGGCGGATCAGAGCACGGCAGCGAAAGAGAACAATCCCAGTGTGATCCTCCTGAACGGGATGTGGGATTTCCGATTCTATCCCTCTGCCGGGGAGGCGGATCCTTTCTGGAAGAATACTGCAGAAGGGGACAAACAGCAGGACGGGAACGGGGAGCAGCAGATGAACGCGCAGATCCCGGTTCCCTCAAACTGGCAGTTCCACGGCTATGAGGTGCCGGTGTATGAGAACATTGATTATCTCATTCCCTATATCCCGCCCTATGTGCCAAAGGAGAATCCCTGCGGCTGTTACCACAGGGAATTCCGGATCAGGAAAAAAGAAGGAGAGCGTTACTTCCTTAATCTGGAGGGAGCGGATTCCTGCCACTATGTCTATATCAACGGCACGTTTGCCGGATACAGCCAGGTTTCCCATTCCACGGCAGAGTATGAGATCACCGGGCTTCTCAGGGATGGGATAAATGAGATCGACATCGCGGTGCTCAAATGGTGCGACGGTACCTATCTGGAAGATCAGGATAAATTCCGTCTGTCCGGCATTTTCCGGGACATCTATATCTTAAAGAGACCGGCAGACTTTATCTTTGACTATGCGGTACAGACCCGGATCGGCGACGGGAAAGCGGTCGTCTCTGTGCGGATGAAGACTGCGGGAAACCTGGATGGGGTGCGGACTGCGGGAAATCATGATGGCGCGCAGATACCGGGAAAGATGCGTGAAGAATCCGGCGGAGACAAAGATGAAAATCCCGTGTGGAAGCGGATTACGGTCACGGACCGGGAAGGGAATCCTGTAGCGCAGGGAGAAACTTCCGGGGAGAAACTGCTCCTCGAGATCCCGGCCCCTGTGCTGTGGAACGCGGAGCAGCCTTACCTCTATGAGATGCTGATCGAGACGGAAAATGAGCGGATCCGGGAGCGCGTCGGCATCCGGGAAGTCTGCGTAAGGGATGGAAAGGTGCTTGTAAACGGCAGAGCCATTCTGCTCCGGGGCGTCAACCGGCATGAGAGCTGGCCGGATACGGGATATGTGTGCAGCCGGGAACGGATGGAGACCGATCTGAAGATGATGAAGCGCGCCAATGTGAATGCCATCCGCACCTCCCACTATCCGGACTGTCCGGAATTCTACCATCTCTGCGATGAGTACGGATTCTATGTGATGGATGAGGCAGATATGGAATCTCACGGCACCTGGGGCATGAACGGGGAGCGTGACCTGGAGCGGTACAGCGGGACCCAGGCAGACCCGCGGTTCGGGACAGCGGTCATGGACCGGGCGGTACGTCTGGTAGAGCGTGACAAGAACCGTCCCTGCGTGATCTTCTGGTCACTGGGAAATGAAAGCGGATACGGGGAAAATACGGCGGAAGCAGCGCGGAAAGTGAAGGAGCTGGACAGCACACGCCTTCTCCACTATGAATCTCTGATCTGTAAGGAAAAAGATAAAGGCAGACTCGATGAAAGCCCTCTGGATGTGAAGGGGATCATGTATCCGGAACTGGAACTTGTGGCGGATTACTGCGAATCTTCTGCTTCCGCGCCTGCGTCATCTGCGCCTCCCGTATTCTTACGGAAACCGCTGATCCTGACAGAGTACGCCCACGCCATGGGAAACGGCCCGGGAGGTCTGAAAGAATACTATGACCAGTTTTACCGCTATGATATCCTGGCGGGCGGTTTCGTCTGGGAGTGGTGTGACCATGCGGTTCTGCGGAAGGCGGAGACCGGAGAAAAGCAGTTCCTCTACGGCGGTGATTTCGGGGAAGAGAAGCATGATAAGAATTTCTGTGTGGACGGCCTGGTCTTTCCGGACCGCCGTCCCCACACGGGACTGCGGGAATTGTGGAACTGTGCGCGTCCGGCGGCAGTGATCCGGACAGGGAACGGATACCGGATCGAAAACAGACTGCATTTTACAGATTTAAAGGACTATCTGGAAATCCGCTGGAGCGTAAGAAGGGACGGGAAACTTCTGGAGGAAGGCACGGCAGAACCGTTCAGCGTACGTCCGGGCGAGAGCCGGGAGCTAGATATCCCTCATGGGAAGCATCCGGGAGAAAGGGTGTTCCTGAAGATCGATTTTTATAAAAAAGGGTCTATGAAGTACCCGGAGGATGGAAGCTGGCTAGGATTTGAGCAATTCCGTCTGGATGATGTTCCGGCGGAAATGGAGGAGAGCGCGGAAATGGAAGAGACCGCGGACGGGAAAGCGAAGCCGGATGAAGGTGAAGAACTGCAGCTCTGCGAGACGGAGAATTCTGTCCTGATAAATGGCCTCGACTTTGCTTACCGCTTCGACAAAACGGCCGGAAATTTTGACTCCATGGTTTACTGTGGAAAAGAATACCTGCACGGTCCGGTGGAATATCAGATGTATCGGGCACCTCTGGACAACGATATGTACTTATGCGGAAGAGAGCCCGGCGGAACTTATAATTTCAAGACCATGGGATTCGACCGGATCCGTCCTTATGTATATGAGGTTATCGTTGAGAAAGACGTCCGGGAAGCGCAGCAGCAGGAAGTCCGCATCCGGTGCAGGCTTTCTCTCGTTGTTCCGGGACGTGCGTCCCTTGCGGATATCGACGCGGTGTTCTGCATCGATGGCAGAGGGAAGATCACCCTGAAGCTTCAGACCAGAATCCGGGAGAGTATTCCCTGGATCCCCAGATTCGGACTGCGTTTTCATCTGAACCGGAGCGTGGACCGGTGTACCTATTTCGGGTATGGCCCAACGGAGAGCTACGTGGATAAGAAGGAAGGCACATGGCTTGACCGTTTTGAGGGAAAGGTGGAAGAGATGTTCGAGCCTTATATTTTCCCGCAGGAAAATTCTTCCCACTGCGGTACGGAATACTGTATTCTCTCAGACGGAAAAGAGAGGCTGAAAATCACATCGGAAAAACCGTTCAGTTTCAGCGTATCTGAATATGAATGGGAGGAACTGGAGCGGAAAAACCATGACTTTGAACTGGAAAAATGCGGGGACACCGTCCTCCATCTGGACTACTATATGAGCGGTGTGGGCACGGGAAGCTGCGGTCCCGAAGTGAGGCCGGAGTACCGCCTGACCGAAAAGAATTTCTGCGCACAGTTTACCCTGGCTTGGAAATAAACGCAGGAGGCAGAAAGAATCGTACAGATCATAGAAGAAATATCAGTGATAAATGAAAGAAACAGGAGAACAACTGCGATGGAAAAGATTATTGTGATTTTTAAAACCCATCTGGATCTGGGATTTACGAATTTTGCCCGGACTATCAAAGAGTGTTATATGAAGGAATATATCCCTAATGCCATGCGGACAGCCCGGGAGATGCGGGGAGAGAAGGAGCGCTTCATCTGGACCACCGGTTCCTGGCTGATCGGGCAGTATCTGGAGGAAGGAGAACATCCGGAGTGGATGGAGGATGCGATCCGCCACGGAGAAATCCGCTGGCATGCTCTTCCGTTCACTACACATACAGAGCTGATGAACCGGGATCTCTTCCGTTACGGGCTGAATATCTCCCGGAAACTGGATGAGCGTTTCGGGGTGAAGACGGTGGCTGCGAAGATGACGGATGTGCCGGGACATACCCGTTCTATGATTGCTCTGCTTGAAAACGCGGGGGTGAAGTTCCTGCATATCGGAGTAAATCCCTCATCTACAAGACCCGCTGTTCCGGATCTGTTTCGCTGGGAGAGTGGAAACGGGGAGTCCGTGATCGTGATGTATAACGGAGATTACGGTCAGATGACAGAGATCGGAAAGAGCGGGACGGCTGTATACTTTGCCCATACGGGAGATAACCGGGGACCCCAGTCCGCGGAGGAGATCCGCAAAGTTTACCGGGAACTGCACGGGCGTTTCCCGGAAGCAGAACTGGTGGCAGGAACTCTTGAGGACGTGGCGGAAGCTGTGGAGCAGGCAGCAAAAGACGGCCGGGTGGAACTGCCTGTTGTAACGCAGGAGATCGGCGACACCTGGATCTTCGGCACAGCGTCCGATCCGGGAAAGGTGAGCAAGTACCGGGCTCTGCTCCGTTTAAAAGAGGAACTGCCCGAGGAGGATATGGAAAAAATGTACCGCCACCTGATTCTGGTGCCGGAGCACACATGGGGGCTGGATGAGAAGATGTGGCTCGGCAGGCAGCTGGAGAACGGAGAGCTGGAAGGAGAGCACCGCTACTTTAAGAAGGAAGATTTCCTGCGGGAAAAGACGACGGAGAAATTCCGCAACATGGAGCTTTCCTGGCAGGAGCAGAGAGATTATGTGGAAGACGCGGTAAACAGCCTTTCCGGAGAATCTCTCGCGCGGGCGAAACGTGCGGTTTCTGAATATAAGAGACCTCTTACTGATCTGACTGGATATGAGAAGAAAGAGCCCGGACAGCTGATGGAAATCGGCGGTTACGAAGTGAGCGTTGGAGAAGACGGTTCGATCGATACTCTGTCACGGGACGGCAGAGTGCTCGCGGATAAGGAACACAGACTGGGGAGCTTTGTCTACGAAGTATTTTCCCAGGAAGAATATGACCGCTATCTGAGCCAGTATGTGATCACTGATGAGTCCTGGGCCATCGAGGACGACAGTAAGATCGGGATAGCGGAGGCCATTGACCATTACAGGCAGTACCGTCCGGAGAAAACAGAGGTCCGGACAAAAGGGAATGAACTGGTGATCCGCATGAAACTGCCGGAGGAAGCGGTCCGGCTGTACGGAGGCATGGAGGAAACGGAACTGAAAGTCGTGTTTGACGAAGATAAGATTACCTTTGATTTTGCATGGACAGGAAAACAGGAAAGCCGTGTGGCGGAAGCGGCATGGCTTGGATTCTGCCCGGCGGATGAGATCCGGTGGATCCAGAAGATGGGCGGAAAGATCCGTCCGGATGATGTGGTGTCCGGAGGGGGAAGGCGGATCCACGCTGTGGAGGAAAAAGTCGCCATGGAGCATCTTACTTTCCGCACTGTGGACGCGCCGGTCATCAGCCTGGAACGGCCGGGACTGCTTGATTTTACCGATGAGATACCTGCGGCGGATAAAGGGTTCTGGGTGAACCTGTGCAATAATGTCTGGGGGACAAACTTTACCATGTGGTACGGAGAGGACGCCAGATTCCGCGTGGAGATGGAACTGGAAGGAGAAAAGTAAGGAAGCGCAGAAGAGGTGTCAGAAGTACCGGAAGACAGGAGTAAAAGAACACGGATGCGAGAAGAAAGGCGGAGAGCAATATGAGGACAGTCTATGCAGGAGATTACGGGATTATGCCGGAGGGCGCAAAAGCCCGGCAGTGCGGAGATGAGGCGGAGCGTACCCTGACGGAGCGTTTTCGGAAGATGACAGCAGAAAATCCCCGGGATACCCGTTTTGTCCTGGAACAGGGAACGTATCATTTCTATCCGGCGGACGCCGTAAAGCGGGCGGTCTCCGTCTCCAACTCCGATCAGGCGGAGTCACGGAGCTTCGGCGTGTTTCTGGAAGATCTGGAGCATGTGTGCCTGGAAGGTCAGGATGCGGTATTCTGCTTTCATGGCGATATGACGCCCCTGGCAGTTTCCGGATGCCGTCATATCGAGGTGAAGAACCTGAAGATCACCTCCGCCATGCCCCACGGCGCGGAGGCGCGTGTTCTACGGGCGTCGGAGGAGGCGGTTGAGATCGGGATCGATCCGGGAAAATTCCCCTGCTGCATCGAGGATGAGAAGCTGTATTTCCTGCAGGAAGGGGAGAAAGCTGACGCTGATGTGCGGAAGGAGCCCATGTTTGCCGCAATTGAGTTTGACGCGGACACAAACCGGGTGAGAAGCGGGGCGGGAGATACATTTCCGCAGGTGAAGGCGCGTTTTGTATGGAAGGACGAAACAAGGACGGGTGAAAGCCCATGTGCAGAGAAAATTCCGCAGGAGAGGATGCCTGAAGACGGAACGGCTGTGGTGCGTCTCGAGGGAAGCTTCCGGGTGGTACCGAAGCCGGGAAATCTTCTCGTACTGCGGCACGGAAAACGGGTGCATCCTGGGATGCTGGTGCAGCATTCGGAGGACGTTCTGGTGGAAAGTGTGACGGTATACCATACGGCAGGCCTGGGGATCGTGTTCCAGTTTAACCGGGATATTACAGCCAGAGGCGTGGCATTTACCGCGGACCATGCAGGCGGATACCAGATCATCTCCGGCCATGACGACGGACTTCATTTTTCCAACAACGGCGGGCAGATCACCATAGAGAACTGCCGGTTCCGGGGGCTGATGGATGATCCGGTGAATGTACATGGAACCGCGGCCGGGATCCGCAAGATCAGCGGGGATAAAAAAGTGACCGGAGTTTACTGCCATCCCCAGTCGGCGGGATTTGAGAGGTGGGCTTCTCCAGGGGATGAGATCGCATTTCTCCGGCCGGAGGACAGAAGCCTTGTTGGAACAGCAAGAGTTGCTTCATACCGGCTGATCACACCCGTGGAGTTTGAACTGGAACTGGCGGATAAGATACCGGAGGGGGCAGATGAAAACTGTTCTCTAGAAAACCTGACCAACACGCCGTCTGTTCTGTGCCGGAACAATTATTTTGGAAGCTGCCGCGCCCGGGGAATCCTGGTGACTACGCCGGGGCAGGTACGGATTGAGAATAATATTTTCGAGTCGTCGGGAAGCGCCGTCACCATTACGGGAGACGTGCGGGAGTGGTACGAGTCCGGGACGTGTACAGACGTGTCGGTCCGGGAAAACCAGTTTTTGGACTGCTGTACTTCGGCATACCAGTTCTGCGATGGCGTGATCCACATCGAGTCCGGCGTGGATCCGCAGTCGGAGCAGATGGTACACCGGAATATCCGGATCGAGGACAACCTGTTTGTGCAGGGGAAAGAGACGGTGCTGTTCGCAGACCATACGGGGGAGATCCGGTTCTGCGGCAATGTGATCTGGGCCGGAAGAGGCGGGCAGGGAAGTCCCAGAGTGGTGTTTAGGAACTGCAGGGATGTGCAGATGGAAGGGAATGAGATCATAAATTTCCCGGACAGATATTTGCAGGCGGAGTTTAGCGGGGAGGTTTATGGGGAGAAAGTGATACTTAGATAATATGGTGTGATGGCACAGGGGTAACAATGATTTACAGTTCAGGAGGTTATAGGAATGCAGAGGATTAATGTTCTGGATGAAATCTGTGAAAAAGAAATTGCTTTGTATGGCAATAAGGCGAAGAATCTGTGGCTTATGAAAAAGAATGGGATAAATATTCCGGCAACACTGGCAGTGAAGTGCCCGGCTGCATGGAAAATGGACGTTACAAAAGAGGAAGTCTGCCAGGAAATAGAAAATGCAGTGAAAAAGCACTTCAGCATTTCAGAAGAATTGATCGTGCGTTCCTCATTTCAAAAAGAAGATTCGCAGGAAACTTCTATGGCAGGGGTGTTTGAAAGTGTAAGAGTCAAATCGTATGAACAAGTGATGAGCGCTTCGTGCCAAGTCCTGGATTCTGCAGGAAATGACTGGAGGAATATGGGAATCATTGTCCAGCCATATATCGATTGTGATTTCTCCGGGATCATGTTTTCAGCCTCTCCTTATGACTCCGGAAAAGATATTGTGATCGAGTTTGCAGATACTTCATGCAGTCATTTGGTAAAAGGAGACATTACACCAGATTTATATGTTGATAACAGAGGGTGGATCAGAGAAAATCCGGGATATGTTTCTGAATCGGTTATTCGAGACCTGACAGATGCGGAAAGAAGGCTGCGGGAACTGTTGAATGCGAATGTTGATGTCGAATTTTGTGTTAGTGAAGGAACGATCATTTTCTTACAATGCCGTCCGATGACTACCGGCAAAATAAAAATACCACTTGACAGTGTAAAAAATATTGAAGGAATATGGATCCTGCAGGAAGAGCTGTCGCTCCCGTTTACACCTTTGATCCGGACTCTGGATCCGTCGGGACTGCTGACGGAAAGACCTCATATTATAATAGAAAATTATGTATATTTCAGCAGTGAGTTCCGTTTAAAAAGTATCGATGATGAACAATGGAAAGACTGGGATTCTATTTCGCAGCATTATATGGGAATATTTCAGGATCTTCTGGATCGGAAAGAAAAAGCAGATATTGAAATGCTGGAATCTTCAGTTCAGATCTATCGCGGTGCGGTGGAATCGTATATGAATGTGAACTGGTTCATATATAGAAAAACTTGTTATCAGGAATTAATCGATGCGTTAAAAGAAAAATTTGAGAATTATCAGGATGTATTTTTCAGTGTAATGCATTCGATAGACACAATAAATACAAACAAAAGAAAAGATTTTATAAAGCTGCTGCAAAATAAAGGGACTTCGGATTTTGATGAAAAAAAGGCATTGTTTCTAAAAAAATACGGTGCGGAGACATCCCATCCGTTTTACATTATGTGCAAGAGTCTGGCCGATTATCTGGATCAGATCATTGATATTATCGGCGAACGGGAAATTAATGAGGAAGCGGGAGAACCGTTATACAACAGCAGGGATTTTGATGAAAATATTTGTGCATTAATCGAAAGATACAGGAAAGTGGTGCAGAGGACAGAAGATGATGATTATCTGTTGTGCCTGGGGTCATATGTCATACGGAATTTACTGCAGAAAATAGAAAGTAAACTTAATTTGCAGAAAGACAGCATCTGGTTTTATGAGTTTCATGAATTAAAGGATCTGGCTGAGGGGAAGAAAGTTTCATCGGAAGTGGCAGAACTGCGGCGTAAAAGTTTTGAATCCTGCAAGAATTATGATATGCCGTTAGTGATAGAAAATGGTGTTGGAGTTTATGCCGGTTCTGAATCAAAAAGTACTTTGGAAGGAGTTACCGTTTCACAGGGATATACATCCGGCAAGGTCTATGTATTAAAAAATCCGGGTGACATTTTTGAAATCGTTAATATTCCGAGCGGAAGTATTGTATACAGTAACTGGATATCGCCGGTCCTTTCTGCATATTTTTTCAATATTAAAGGGCTGATCATTCCCGAAAGCAGCATTTTAAGCCATGGGGCTATCCTGGCGAGAGAAATGCATATCCCTGCCGTCGGAGGGATTAATTACAGATTTGAAGATGGAATGGAAATTCAATTAAATGCTACGGAAGGAAAAGTATGTATAAGTGATAAAGCTTAATTTTAAAGCTGCTCCCGTCGCTTCGGGCGCGCTTTTTCTCCTGAAAATATTATCAGGAGCCGTGCAGAGCGCCATGGTTGTGGTTCTGGCACGGTTCCTTGACACAGTGCTTCGGTATTTTGAGAGCGGTGAAAGGGATATCCTGCAGGTCCTGGTATTGATCCTGGTCTATGTGGGCATGCAGCTTTTTGTCTGGCTGGAGCCGAACCTCATGGAATGGATAAATACATATCTGCTGAATGGCGTGCGCAGAGAGAGCAGCCGGATTATTTTGGACAAGTACGCAAAAATGCAGTACAGGTATATCGAAAATAAGACGGCGATGGATCTGGCAGACCGGGTGGTGCCGGACGCGGAAAAGCAGATCGTTCAGTGCTACAGCAGTTATCTGAATGTCATCAGTTTTGTTGTGAAGACTGTGGGGATCGTCGTGGTACTGGCAGGCGGAGCTCTTCTGCCCGCGGTAATCATACTCTCCTGCTCCGTACCGCTGTTCATTCTGGCAGTAAAAAGCGGACGTGCTTCCTACAACGCGGTGAAAGAAGTGACAAAAGCGAAAAGGAAAGCAGACTATTTCTCCGAGATCATGCTCCGGAGAGAGTATGTCAGTGAGAGAAAGCTTTTCCGCTATGGCAACCATATCAATGAAGAGTGGTGGAGAAATTCGGAGACTGCCCGTCTGCTGAAACTGAAGACGAGTATCCGTTGGTATATAAAAAGCAAGGCCGGAAGTGTATTTACCGCGCTGATTGCAGTGATCGCGGCGATGATGCTGATCGACCCGGTGATGAGCGGAAGCATGAGCGTGGGACTCTACATATCTCTTGTAAGTTCCCTTTATGCACTGGTAAAAGCGATCGCCTGGGAGTTCATGCAGGATGTGGATGCCCTTACAGCGGCGAATGAATATATGAAAGATTTTCAGAAATTTCTGTCCCTTGAAGAGGAAAAGCAGGAGGGAGAAAAACTGGAGAAAGCCGGGGCAGCTCTGGAGCACTTTGAGTCACTGGAATGCCGGAACTTGTCTTTTAAATATCCGGACACGGACAAATACATCCTGAGACATCTGTCCCTGAAAATCGAGGCGGGAAAGAAGTACAGCATCGTCGGCATAAACGGCGCCGGGAAGACAACGCTTGTGAAGCTGATTCTGGGTGTGTATGACGGATATGAGGGAAGCATTTACCTGAACGGGAGAAATATAAAAGAATACCGGAAGGACCAGGTGAGGAGGCTGTGCGCCGCGGTTTTCCAGGATTTCAGCAGATATGCGCTGACGGTTAGGGACAATATCCTGGTAGGGGCGCTCCGGCGCACGGACAGGGTGAGTCCCGAAGAGATTGACAGGGGTTTGGCAGATGTGGGGCTTTTCGAGACCGTGCAGAGCTACAAAGGCGGTGCGGATACGTTCCTGGGGAGTCATTTCTGGGACGGACAGGATTTCTCCGGCGGTCAGTGGCAGAGGCTTGCCCTTGCACGAAACCTGATCGGCAGTTCGGAACTGGTATTTCTGGATGAACCGACAGCGGCTCTGGATCCCATCGCGGAACAGCAGTTTTATGATTCCCTGAATAGTGCATTCAGAAAAAAGACCACAGTGACCATATCCCACCGCCTGGCGGTGACACGGGATTCGGACTGCATTTACGTGATCGGCGGCGGACGGGTATGCGAGCAGGGGACATTTGACGGGCTGATGATTGGGCATACCGTATTTTCAGAAATGTATGAGAGTCAGAAGGAGTGGTATGTTGAAAAAGAATAATAATGCATTTTTAAAAACTATCCGGGTGATGTTCCCGAAAATGGTCAGATCCTGTCCGGGACTTTTTGCGCTCAGCGCCCTGGTCAGCATCGCAAACAGTCTGTGCATGGGGATCCTGATCTGGCTTTCCCAGAATCTATACGATGTGGTCATCGGAGCTGTCAGCGGTGAGACGGGGAAACCGGGCGTGGTCCGTGCGGCGCTTCTGTACGGTGCAGTAACGGTTGTCAATCAGATCCTGAACGGTTTAAGCGTTTATATTATGAATGTGATCTTTGATATCATAAACAGGGATATCACCTGGGAACTGCACAGAAAGTCCGACCGCCTGAAGGCCATCAATTTTGAAAATGAACAGATCTACAATCAGTTTCAAAAGGCAGTCCAGGGCAGGGATGAAGCGATCTTTCTCCTCTTTATCTGCTTTACGCCGTTCACATGCCATCTGCCTCTGTACCTGTTTCTGGGAAGTTATTTTTACACGGTGGACCCCAAGTTCATCTTTGCTGTTGCCCTCATTTTCCTGCCGGTGTGCCTGGGATATTATTTTAAGATAAAGGCAAAGGAACGTCTGGTGGACGACACCGCGGCTCCTGCGCGGAAAATGGATTACTATAAACAGTGTATTACGTCCAGGGAGTATTTCAAGGAGACAAGGATCCTGGGGGCGGTGGATTTCTTCCGGAACTTATTTTTTGAAGTGATGGGCGTCGTCAATTCTCTGGAAATGAAATATAAGACAAGGAGCCTGCGGATCGATCTTTTATGTAAACTGGTGACGCTGACCGGATACGGAGTTGTTCTTTACATGCTTTTTTCCGACGTTGTGGCGGGAGCAGTCTCGGTGGGGGCCTTTGCGGCGGTGCTCAATGGTATCGGCCTGCTTTTTGATGAGATGAAAGAACTGGTCAGCGGAGACATCGGTGAAAATATCGGTTCTATGGGCGCAGTGAAAAGCCTTCTGGAATTTCTCGAACTCCCGGAGGAAGAGGAGAAAATACCGGGAAGAGAGGCGGGAAGTCCGGCAGGAATTTCATCAGAAAATGCTTCCGGGTCTGCAGCCATTAAGTTGAAAAACGTCTGTTTCCGCTATCCCAATTCGGAAACGGACGTGCTCAAAGACCTGAACCTGGAGATCAGAGAAGGGGAAACCGTGGCCCTGGTGGGACAGAACGGTTCGGGAAAAACCACGCTTGGCAAGATCCTGCTGGGGCTCTATGAGCCGACTTCCGGGACGGTTGAGTTGGCTGAAAGGTGGGAAACAATACCAGAAGAGACAGCGGACAGAAGGAAACATTCAGATGACGGGAAAGCTAATAAAGCCAGGACACGGGGCGTGTCGGCTGTGTTCCAGGATTTCCGGCGCTATAAGATGTCCCTGAAAGAAAATGTCATGATCAGCGACATAGAGGAGCCGGAGGACGAAGAAAAAGCAAGAGCTTTACTGGAAAGCATGGGGATCGGCCTGCCTATGGATACGAATCTGGCCGTGGAGTTCGGCGGAATCGATCTCTCGGGTGGTCAATGGCAGCGTATCGCCATCGCTAGAGGAATCTACAGAAATTGTGGTTTTATCGTGCTAGACGAACCGACTGCGGCGATCGACCCCATCGAAGAGAGCGCCCTCTATCATAAATTTGCGGAGATCACGAGAGGGCGGACGGCAGTACTGGTCACTCACAGGATTGGCGCGGCAAAGATCGCGGACCGGATCCTTGTTATGGAAGAGGGCCGGTGTACAGACGCCGGTACCCATGAACAGCTGATGGGGCGGTGCGCGGAGTACCGCAGAATGTATAATGCACAGGCAGAGTGGTACCGGTAGAAATATGACGAAGAGCAGGTGAGAAAAATGACAGACTACAGAAGTCTTACACAGCGGGCCGACTTGTATTACTGCGGGTCGACGCCCGAGCCTTATCAGGGCATGCCCCTTGGAAACGGGCGCACCGGATCTATGGTATGGATTGATCCGGAAATGATCAATATGCAGGTGAACCGGGTCGATGTGTTTGCCACCAATGGGGCTACCACAGCCGGAGAATGGAAGATGGACTCCCCGGATTACTATGGGGCAAACGAGTACTGCGGAGGATGTGCCGGGGTACAGATCGATTTTGAAGAAGAGGTGTTTCATGAGGAGACCCGGCAGATCCTCCATATGTACGACGCCTGCCTGGAAATATCCGGTGGCGGGGTGGAAGCGGATATCCGGGTATGGTCTGAAGCGGACGTCTTCGTGTGCAGCTTTAAGGATGTCCGTCAGGTGAAAAAACCGATCCGCATCACGCTGTCCATGCTCCGCCCGGAACTGGTGGAGCGGAAAAATCACCGGGCGAAGTCCGCAGTTTCCGCGCGCGTGGAGGAGATCCTGCTGACACAGGAATTTTCCGAGCCGTGCAGTACAGGAATCCGGGAAAATGACCACTTCTGCGCCTCCTGTGTGCGGGCATGGGCAGAGAATGCAGAGGTACTTGATATAAAAAATGCGCCGGGAGGAGACACTGCGGAGCGGGCGGCAGGGCAGACTACAGACTGCATAGCGGAGCGAATGACAGAGCAGAACGTGGGACAGATAACAGAGCGGAACGCGAGACGGACCGCAGAAAAGACGGCAGAGCAGATGCCCGGGACACCTGAGAGTATCACTCTGACGATTCTTCCGACGGCAGAGCAGTATCAAATATTTTTCGCAAGCGGGGCTTCGTTTTCCTCTCTGGCGGGTGCGGAGTCAGCCGCTGAACAGGCGCGTGAAAGCGCGAAACAGACGTCTCCGGAAGAGATCAGATCCACCCATGAAGCATGGTGGCACGCCTACTGGGAAAAGTCCTACATCTACACACCGGATCATCCGGACTTTTACAGGGCCTGGTATACATACCTCTACTATATCGGAAGCACCATGCGGGGGGACTATCCCGCCAAGTTTAACGGACTCCTGTTTTCTACAAAAGGGGATGTGAGGACATGGGGCGGTCAGTTCTGGTGGTATAACCAGAGCCGTTCCCACTACGGGCTTGCCCAGGCAAACCACGGGGAGTGCAACGAGCCTCTTTTCGGGATGCTCCTGCGCAATCTCCCACGCTATCAGAAAGCCTGTGAACAGCAGTTTGGCGGAAACGGAGGGATCTATCTGCCGGAGACGGAAGGTTTTTCCGGACCGGAGATCCTGCCCGACGAGATCGCCCGGGATCTGAAAAATGCGTTTCTGTACGATGCTCCGGCGACAGAACGGCTTCTGTCCTTTATGGCAGACCGGAGCGGGCTCAATTCCCGGTGGGCGGTGTTTTACTCCGAAGTGGAACGGCGGGAGGGCGGTCTGCAGAAATTCCGCTGGCACTCCAATCTCTCCTACGACGCCGGAGATGCGGGAAATTCCATGCTGGAGCAGTATTTTTACACAGCGGATGAAGATTTCCTGGAGAGGATCTATCCCTGGCTCAAAGGCGTGGCGGAGTTCTACCGTTTCCACCCCTGCGGGGAGATGGAGGACGGGACGTACCACATCGGACATCTGGGGTGGGCGGAATCCGTCACTTATGCAAAAGACGTCATGGATGATGTGGTTATTATGAAAGGGATTTACCCGGCAGTGATCCGCATATCGGAAATGCTGGGGATAGACGAAGAACTGCGTGAGGAATGGAAACACATGGCGGAGATTCTGCCGCCCTATCCTCTGAGCAGTATGGAGGACGCTGTCGGGCGGCTGAATGTAAATAAGGATGAGAAAACAGGCGAAGCGGAGAATACCGGGGGCGAGACATTTGCCATAGGAAGAAAACCATGCTGTATGATGTCAGAGGGAAATCCCAATGACTGCAGGCTGAGGGTGACATTCAGCTATGATCTGCTGAACCTGGAGACGAAAAAGAAAAATCCCCGGGAATGGGAGACGGCAAACCGCACCCTCGATGCTCTTCCGGTGATCAAACGGCTGAAGCAGGGGATCCCCTCCCATGCGGACGAGTGCGGATACAGCTGGAACCGGATCCTGGTGGCAGCGGCGATGCTCGGCAGGACGGATCTGATCCGGGAGTGCCTGCCCTATGTACTGCGGGCGTTTCACATGAAGAATCCGAAGCCCACGGGAGAACAGTATTTCCCGAACAGGCTTCCTTTTACAAACGGGGAGGAGAGCTACTCTATCCAGGAACTGGGTGTGTTCTCCGACCAGATGCAGGCGGCGCTGCTTCAGTCCATATCCGACGGGCCGGATAATTTTGACCATGTGATCCATGTGGCCCCCGCCTGGCCTATGGAATGGGATGTGTCCTTTGAACTTCGGGCAAAAGGGGCGTTTCTCGTGGCAGCGGACGTCAGAGACGGAAAACTGGGACCGGTGAAAATTACCTCGGAAAAAGGAAAACGGTGCAGGATCCATAATCCCTGGAGCGGGAAGGATGTGTATCTGTGGAGGAAAGACTCGCGGGGGACAGATGAGCAGAGCGAAGAATTGTACGAAGAAGGAAATTTGCGGGAAAAAGAAGCAGATTTCTGCGGAAGTGCCGGAATCAGTGCAGAGAGCCGGGAAGAGCGTCTGCGCGGGGAAACACTGGAATTTGACACATGGGCAGGCGGAGTGTACTGGCTCTTAGAAGAGCTGCCCGCGCCCGCGGAAGAGTTGCTCCCGGAAGAACTGCCCGGGGAAGAACTGTCCAGGGAAAAACTGTCCGGGCGTCGGCAGGAGGGACTGGCGGAATCTCTCTGCAGTGTTGCTGGAAATGTCTCTGCCCCGCCGGTCATCTCCCTGGATCTGCTCCGGACAGACCGGGGCATCGAGGGCGAGTACCCGTCTCTGGCAGTCGGAAAAGGGACGATCCTGCGAATGTCAGACGGTGGTGAGGCAGAATACTGCTCTTCAGACCCGGAGGTGCTCTCCATCGAAGGCAGCAGGGCATACGGCAGAAGAGAAGGGATGGCAAAGGTTACGGCTTGGAGAGAGGGTGCAAAGGCAGACGAGAGGATCATCCGCGTGACAGATGGGAGGGCGTAGTCCGCGAACTGGAGAGACAGCAGAATGAAAAGCGGCGAAAATCCGGCAGTGAACAGAGAAGAAAAATTGATGGAGGCTATGAAGAATATGAAAAAACCGGGAGAGATCTGCAATTTAAAATTCGACAAAACGATCCGGCTGTGGGATGAGGCGATCCCTTTGGGAAACGGTCTGTGCGGCGCCCTGATCTGGGGAGAGCCCGGTCATCTGAGATTCAGCCTGGACCGGGGAGATATCTGGGATACCACGCCGGATCCGGGAGTCTTGAGCGAGGAGTTTACCTACCGGAACATGATCCGTCTGGTAAGGGAGAAAAATGAGGAAGAGATCCGGCGGATCTTTGATACGCCGTACACAAAGATGCTCCCCTCCAAACTTCCGGCGGGAAATCTTGTCTTTGACCTCAAATGCGAAGGAAACGTCTGTTCCGAGCTGAATATGGCTGGGGCAGAAGCACATATAACAGTAAACGGCGTCTGTATCCGGAGCTTTCTTCACGCAGAAGAAAAGACGGGGTATGTGGAGATCGGACTGCCTGCGGACCGGTTTTCCTTTTACGTGGAAAATCCGGAATACGGAATCCGGGAGACGAATGAAGGAGCCGGAAGAGCCGGTGCTGAGGCGGAAAGCAGTAGATTCAAAACAGGGGAAACCGCGATCGATCCGGAGACTGCGTCAGCGGGGTCTTTAAAACAGCTTAAATACGAGAAGCCGGAAGTTTCCCGGACGGATGACGGACAGTATTTTGTCCAGAAGATCAGTGAGACATTTTCTTACGGGGTCTTTGTAAAACTCAGGGAAAAAGAAGGAAAGACTCTGCTCGTATACTGGATCGGAAGCTCCCCTGACGGGGCGGACTGGAAGGAAAAGGCGCTGGAAAAGCTGGAAAATGCTCTGGACAGGGGATACGGGGAGGCTTTTGCATCCCACTCTGCCTGGTGGGAGAGCTTTTGGGGGAAGAGCAGTGTAACGCTGCCGGATCCGCTTTTTGAGAAAAACTGGTATCTGACCAATTATTTCCTGGGATGCTGTTCCCGAAAAGGGTGTTACCCCATGCCGCTCCAGGGTGTGTGGACTGCGGACAATGGAGCGCTCCCGCCCTGGAAAGGAGACTATCACCACGACCTGAACACGCAGCTGAGCTATTACAGCTACCTGAAAGCAAACCATCTGGAAGAGGGAGAGACATTTACAGATTATCTGTGGAGCATGCGGGATGGCGCGCGTGATTTCGCCCGCAGGTACTACGGCGCCCGCGGGATCTGTCTTCCGGCGGTCATGGCCATCGACGGCACGCCCCTTGGCGGATGGGGGATGTACTCCCTTTCTCCGACCAACCAGCTCTGGATCTGCCAGGCCTTTGAGAGACATTACCGTTTCTCGGGAGACCGGGATTTCCTTAAGGAGCGGGCGTATCCGTATTTAAAGGAAACGGCGGAATTTATCCTGGATATCCTGGAAGAGAGGGACGGCAGATATTATCTTCCGATCTCCAGTTCACCGGAGATCCACGATGACCATATCGAGGCATTCCTGACGCCTAATTCCAATTATGATCTGGCGCTGATGCGGTATCTCTTTACCGCGCTGGCGTCTCTGGCAGAGGAGCTTGGAAACGGGGAAGAAGAGACATGGAGAGGGCATCTGGAGAAATGCCCGGATCTGGCAGTGGACAAAGACGGTGTGCTCATGTTAAGCCCGGATGAACGGCTGACGGAGTCGCACCGCCACCAGTCCCACGCCATGGCGATCCACCCGCTCCGGCTGATGCCTTACGATACGGAGGAGAATAAAAAAGTGATTGACGCTACGGTTCTCGACCTGGAGCGCATGGGGACCGGAAACTGGGTGGGCTATTCCTTTGCCTGGCTGGCGGAGTTCTACGCGATTCAGGGAAATGGAAACGGGGCAGCGCATCAGTTGGAAGTATTCTGGAAATACTGCTGTTCCCGGAACGGTTTCCATCTCAACGGCGATTACAGAAATGCGGGAGTTACAAGCCTGCATTACCGTCCGTTTACCCTGGAAGGAAATTTCTGCGCCGCAGACGCACTTCAGGAGATGCTCCTGCAGAGCGAAAGAGGGATCCTAGCGTTTTTCCCCGCTATTCCGGATGAGTGGAGAGAGAAGAAGGTATCGTTCGAGGACTTCCGGGCAGAGAAGGGACTTCTCGTATCCGCAGAATGGGAGAATGGGGAACTGACGGCGCTGACGCTCAAACCACAGTACGACGGTGAGATCTTCTTCCGGGATTATGAACAGGCTGAGAAGATTTTCAGGGATACGGAAGTGAACGTAGAAGAGAGAGACGGAATGGGCGTTATCCGGGCAGAAGGCGGAACGGTGATAAGAGGCGGAACAGTGAGAAAAGATGGAACAGTGATAAAAGGCGAAACCGTGAGAAGAAGAGATTCATGGGAGAGAGAGGAGCAGTGAAATGCCGGCAGAAAGATTACCATACTTAAATACAGAATTATCCGTAGAAGAACGGGTCGAAGATCTCCTCGGCAGAATGACCCTGGAGGAAAAGCTGCGGGAGATGTATATGCATCCGGCAGGTGCGTTTGCAGAAGAAAATGACGCCGCATGCTTTTCTGAAGAAAAGGCGGAGACATTTTTTCAGGGAATCGGAATCGGCGCGGTCGAGGCGCCGAAATGCCTGCCCCGGCAGAATGCAGTGTTTATCAATGCTCTGCAGAAATATCTGAAAGAACATACCAGACTTGGCATTCCTGCGCTGATCGTCAGTGAATGTCTCCACGGATACATGACTCCGGAAGCGACGGTGTTTCCACAGGCGATCGGACTTGCTTCTACCTGGAATAAGGAACTGATGCGGCAGACGGCTTCTGCGATCGCGGAGGAGGCCGCTGCCTGCGGAATCCGGCAGGGACTGGCGCCGGATCTGGATCTGGCACGGGAACCGAGATGGGGACGTGTGGAAGAAACGTACGGGGAAGATCCGTGCCTCTGCGGAGAAATGGGGCTTGCTTATATAAAAGGACTGCAGGGCGAGAACGGTACGGATGAGAGACGTCCGGCAGAGAAACAATGGCTGGAGGAGGAACAACATCAGGCGGAGGGACAAAGCCAGGCAGAGGGACAAAGCCAGGCGGAGAAACTGTGCCAGGCGGAGGATCAATATCTGGCGAGGGATAAGATCGCTGCCACCCTCAAACATTTCTGCGCTCACGGAAGTCCGGAGGGCGGTGTGAACCTGTCTCCGGTCCCGGCGGGGGAAAGACAGCTGAGAGAATTATATCTGCCTCCATTTGCAAAAGCGGTTCGTGAGGGTGGAGCGCTCAGCATTATGCCCGCCTACAGTGAGGTGGACGGGATCCCCTGCAGTGCGTCAGAATTTCTGCTGACGGATCTGCTGAGAGATGAACTGGGATTTCGGGGGTATCTTTTTTCCGATTACGGGGCAGTGGAGATGCTCAACTGTTTTCACTGCACTGCTGAAAATCGCGCGGAAGCTGCCGCTCAGGCGGTGCGCGCGGGCATGGATATGGAAGCGCCCACAGGATGCTGTTTTGCACATTTAAAAGAACTGCTCGATGACGGGAAGATCGATATTTCCCACATTGACCAGGCGGTGCGGAGGATTCTGCGGGTGAAATTTCTGACAGGTCTTTTTGAGCACCCGTATGTGGATCCGGAAAAGATCTCCGGGATCGTCCATACGGAAGAAAAACGCCAGCTTGCCCGCAGGGCTGCGCAGGAGAGTGTGGTTCTCCTGAAAAATGATAAGATCCTTCCGCTGTCCGGGAAACAGCGGACCATCGCCGTGATCGGTCCGAATGCAGATGAGGCGGAACTGGGCGACTATTCTCTGGGCAATATGGGAAACAGTTCGGCGGTCACGCTTCTGGACGGAATCCGGAGCCATGTCTCTGCGGAGACCCGTGTGCTGTATGCGAAAGGATGCGGTCTGTACGAAAAGGACGGAATCCGGGACGAGAAGGCATGGAAAGACGCCATGGATGCTGCACAGCAGGCGGATGTCATCATTGCCGCCATGGGACATTCGAGTTCTGTGGATTATGGTATCGGATGGGGAACGGATACCGGCAAGCCTGTGACCTGCGGGGAAGGATATGACTGTGCGGATCTGCGCCTGAGCGGAGCGCAGGAAGCGTTGCTGGAGGAACTTCTCGCGCTGTCAAAACCGCTCGTGCTTGTGCTGATAAACGGGAGACCCGTGACGCTTCCGTGTATCGATAAGATCCCGGCTCTGCTGGAAACCTGGTATGCCGGGGAAGAAGCCGGAAATGCCATTGCAGATATCCTCTTTGGCGAAGTGAATCCCTCCGGAAAACTTCCGGTTACTTTCCCGAAGAGTACGGGACAGATCCCTCTTTACTATAATTATAAACCTTCAGCCAGAGGCTATTACCACCGGCCGGGAGCCCCCGGCGCTCCGGGGAGGGACTATGTGTTTGATGATACGGAACCGATGTTTCCTTTTGGATATGGGCTGAGCTATACTTCATTTTCGTATTCAGACCTCTCTGTGGAACCCGCCGTGATCCCGGCAGGGAACCCGGTCACCGTGGCGGTTACTGTAGAAAATATAGGCAGCCGGGAAGGTGCGGAGGTTGTTCAGATATACGTGAATGATCTGTACAGCAGTACCACTACGCCGGTGAAGGCTCTGAAAGCATTTGAGAAGATTCTGCTTCAGCCGGGGGAGAAGAAGAGAGTATCGTTTGAGCTGAAACCAGAGGATATGGCCCTGGTGGACCGGAACTGCAGGTATGCTGTGGAGGAAGGAGAGTTCCGGGTAATGACCAGGGGACTTGAGGCGGAGTTCCGGGTTTCCGGAGCATGTTATGCAGAATAGGAGGTTCCATTATGAAACATAGTGGTACGCAAAGACTAGAAACTGAGAGATTAGTTTTGAGAAGATTTGTGAATGAAGATGCTGAAGCAATGTATAAAAACTGGGCGGCGGACGAGGATGTTACAAAATATTTAACGTGGCCTCCCCATTCCAGTCAGGAAGTAAGCCAGAGGGTTATAGAAGAATGGGTAAAGGAATATGATAGCGAAAGTTATTATCAATGGACCATCGTATTGAAGGAAAAAGGAGAACCTATCGGAAGTATAGCTGTGGTGCATATGGACGAAGATGTTTCTATGGCACGGATCGGCTATTGTATTGGAAAAAGCTGGTGGCATAAGGGTATCACATCAGAGGCATTAAAAGCAGTTATGGATTTCCTTTTTGATATAGAAGGCGTAAATCGTATAGAGTGCCGCCATGATCCGCGGAACCCCAATTCAGGAAAAGTCATGGAAAAATGCGGGATGAAGTATGAGGGAACTTTGCGTAGTTCTGATCGAAATAACCGGGGGATATGTGACGCCTGCTATTATGCACTGTTGAAATCTGAGCGTTAGATTGCAGTTTGGTTTTATAACAACAATTCACTGGGCTTTCTTTAATATTCAGTATTATCCGAAACTATTGACAAAAACAGCATATATGTAGTACGTTTGCATTACAAACGGAGGCATCACTATGGAAAAATGGAGTGTTTTAGAAAATGGAATGCCATTTGTGATATCTGCAAATCACAGTAACACATATGGCAGGCTCTCAAAATATGCAGACTCTCTGAAAAGAGATCAGGAGGAAGGCGTATATGAGAGGGCTATGATAGAAAAATATGACAAAACTGAATAAGTTCCTATAAGTAAGGGCACAAGAGGTACTGGAAAGATCCGGTATCTCTTTTTTATGAAGATTAATATTTCAGAAACAAAACGGAAACGTTTTAAAAAAGAATGGCTTGTATTCTTATATCATGAAAACGAGGTAAACATTAAGGAGGTAGCAATTATGGCGAGATCAAAGCTGGTAAAGGCAAATGAAAAGATCGCAGAGAAGGTTGTCGGCGTCTACAAAAAGATAGAAGATACCGTGGTCGGCGGCTATAAGAAAATCGAGGAAGGCGCTGTCAGCGGCTTCACAAAAATCTCGGATTCTTTTGTCGATGAATTCCTGACAAAAGACGGAGAAACCGTAGAGGAAGCAAAGGCAAGACTGGCGGAAGAGCAGAGAGAAAGAGAAGCAGCCAGAACAGAAAAGAATTAAATAAGAACTGAGAGAAAAGAAGAAGGAGAGAATATCATCATGAAAAAGAGCACTTTTGTGGCAATGATCTTGGGAACAATCGGAGGAATCCTGTTTGCACTGGGAATGTGTATGGCGCTGATTCCGGAGTGGAATGCATTTAACCAGGGAATTGTGATGGGGGTAATCGGAGCGGTTGTACTGCTGATTATGGTTCTTGTATGGAGAAAGATGGAGAATAAGAGCCCTGTCAGAGTGTCAGGGAAAATGATAGGAACTGTTCTGTTGGGAATTATCGGAGCGCTTGTTCTCGGAGTCGGCATGTGCCTGACGATGGTATGGAGCAATATGATCATCGGAATCATAGTCGGAATTGTCGGTATCATCCTGCTGATGAGTCTGATCCCACTGACAAAGGGACTGAAATAGAAAAATAGGGCTGTTGTATGAGAAGATGATAAATTCATTCACTCATGCAGCAGCCCGACTGCTTTTTAACTATCTTTTCCCATCTGCTTGCCGATCTGGTTGACGTATGTGCTCAGACCTGCGACCAGTATGCCCTGGACAACTGCCGTAAAGACAGCCATGGCGATCTCCTGTCCCGTCTCGAGCGGACTGACTGCCAGAACCCACAGCGTGCAGATGGCAATGCCGATCCCGCCAAGGATCAGAGGAATAAAATTGTCTTTTACTTTCTGGGCCCTCTTCAATCCCACGCCGATTAAATACAGAACAATCGCGACGACGAGCAGTTCCGGTTTTACATAGTTTGTGATCTGTTCCAAGGTTTGCATCTCCTTTTCCCGGTACGGCTTTCCGTACCGAAACAGCTGTTATTTCATTTTATGATTTGGCTGGGCGGGTGGTGCTGTTTTTGATTGGGCCCTAAATGTTCCTGTTCATTGTTTCCCTGACCATATTTTATCAGATGGATTTTAGTCATACAATGAAATTCAGTATCAGGTTGGAATGAGCTGTGTGAGACTGCATCCCGGGATATCGTTTTTTCACAACTCAGATTTTTTCGACTGTAACTGAAAAGTGCGGATTTTGTACAGATTTTTAATATTTCTATATATCAGCAAAAAACGTTGTTGAATATATAAGTGTTTGTATGGCTAAATAAATGTCAAAACAAACTAACAGGAACGGAGGAAAAGTACACATGAAACAAAAATGGAAGAAGCCAGTTTCGCTGGCATTGTCTGCTGCATTGACAGCAGGAATGACAGCAGGAATGATTCCTGCATCTGCTTCGGCGGAAGAGGGGACGATCCAGGCTGAATTTTTTGTCTCTCCTGATGGAAGTGACTCAAATGACGGCTCCTATGAGCACCCGTTTGCAACGTTGGAAGCGGCGCGGGATGCTGTGAGGGAGATCAATGACAACATGACCGGGGACATTTATGTATTTATCGCAGAGGGCGATTATTACATTGACGAGACGATTGTGTTTGACGAGCAGGATTCTGGTACGAACGGGCATAAAATCGTATATCAGAATCTGGACGGAATTGCCAGTGCAGCTTTCATCGGAGGAAAGCAGGTGGATTCAGCATGGAAACTTGTGGAAAATGAAGGGGCTGATGCAGATCTGCCGGATTCAGCAGTGGGCAAAGTGTATAAGACGAATGTAGGAACAGATTATACATTTGATACAATTTATGTAAATGATGAGCGAGCAACCCTGGCACGCACGCAGAATAAAGAGCAGGTTGCCGGATTTGAATCCGCCCTTACTCCGTATATGAGATCTGAAGGCGGCGGAGTAGGTGATCTGATTTACAAGGCAGGCGATCTTGACGAAGAAGCGATAGCCGGCCTTGTAAATGCACAGGAGAGAGGGGATCTTGACGCTTCGGTGTATATGTGGGACGGCGGATACTGGGACTGGATGACAGATACTATTCCGATTTCAGAGATTGATACATCAGCGAGAACGCTTACATACAAGACGGTAGATGGACATCCGGAGATGTATCGCCCGAAATATGCAACCAGAAATAATGCGCGTTATTTCCTACAGGGGAATCTGGGATTTTTGGATGCTCCGGGAGAGTATTACTACAACAAGACGACAGGCGACCTCTATTATTATCCGGAGGAAGGAGGCATCGAGGAGCAGGATATCGTTATCCCTCAGGTGAAAGAGATCATCCGTGTGGAAGGAGAATCCCGTGACAGCATGGTAGAGAATATTGAGTTCTCCGGTCTCACGTTTAAGGATACCAATACCACGGACTGGTATGCTTACGGATGGAACTGGGGAGATGCGGGAGACGGTCTCGGCTTTTATCCGGCTGAAGCAGAGGGCAGCACTCAGCCGTCCTACTGCGAGCAGACAGAGCGTATTGAGTTCCAGTATGGAAATATTACGTTAAAGAACACAAAAAATATCACGATCTCCAAATCCCATATTACAAACACGGGTATGTTCGGTATTGAGGTATATCTGGCAAATCAGAATACTGTAATTGAGAACTGCCTCATCAACTACACCGGACACGGCGGAGTTAATATTGACGGCGGATATCCGGGAGTTGCCGGGGATGAGAACGGAGATGGCTACAGCCGCGACAATATTGTCCGCAATACGGTAATCCACAATGTGGGCGAGCTGATTGGTCAGGCGACAGGACTTACAGTACAGCAGTCCGGCTATAATACGTTTTCGAACCTGGAAGTTTATAATTCACCGAGACGCGGCGTCTTTATTACGGCAGGAAACAGCAGAAATCCGAACCAGTCCTATCCGGATGGAGATGCAGACTTTAATGCCATGACAGATATGTACTCCCACCATAATACATTTGAGTATATTTATATCCATGACTGTCAGCAGGACGGTGGTGACGACGGCGCATTCTTCGGATGCTACCTGTATAAGGGAAGTGAGAATTACAAGCCAAACTATATCAATCAGATGATCATTGACTCTACAGGAGCCAATCCGACCATGACAGACCTCGGACCGAACTGTATCAACCTCGATATGGGATGTTCCGGATTTGAGCTGAGCAATGTAAAAGCCGTAAATCCGATGAACTTCAACATTGAGGTTAATACGATCAAACAGTACGGTGATGTGATCAAGTTTGACAACGTCAATATTGATTACGGTACGATGGTAAATGAGATCGACAAGTTTGACGATTCCAGAATGGAATACGACAAGATCGGCGTGACAGCAGATTACCCGGCAGAATTTATGAATTCGGCGACAAAAGACTTTGTCGAGACGCCGGACGACCTGTACTTTGAGGAAGACTTCGAGAGCGGACTGAATTATACAAAATGGGCTTCAGAAGGCGGCACTCCGGAGATCACAACACAGTGGTACTCAGAGGATCCGCTCAGCGGAAAACAGGGTCTTGAGCTTTCCGGAAAAGCAAAACTGTACCGTGAATTTGAGCAGCAGCTCAGCAAAGTGGTGACGGTTATGATGTTTGACCGTCAGAATAATAATCTTGCTGCTTATGATTCGGGGAGAAGCAACTCGGCTAAAGTTACTTCAATTGCGAGAGCAGACGACGGAGAAAACATTATCGGTATCGGACTGGACAGCAATAATATGAACAATTATATCGTTCAGATCGGTGGCAAAAAAGAAGCGACAGAAGTGCAGAGAACTTTCGGATGGCATGAGCTGAAATTCGACTATACATCCGGAACAGATGTGAAATTATACATTGATGGCACATTTGTAAAAACAGTGGACGCAGACGGATTTGATTACGTGTCCCTTGGATCAGACGACGGTGTGGGAATCGCTTACTACGACCAGCTTTACATCTACGGCGGTGCAGAAACAGAAGATCCGGGTAACATAACGCTTCCGGCTCCTCCGGAATATGACGCATCCAATGACAATAAGGAACAGCTCTATCTGGATCTGGAAGATGGGGAACTCCCGGCGTTTAAACCGACAAATGACAAGTCGCAGATGGAGGTTGTGGCAGATCCGGACAATTCAGATAATAATGTACTCTATATCGACATTCAGGATGGACACAATTTCTACCAGACTGGCAACAAGGACTGGGATAATTATGTGGTAAATCTGAAGTGGAAATTTGAAGGATGGGGCGATCAGAATGTACTTGGAAAAGCATATGACAATTTCACAATTTTTGTCATGACCAATCTGGACGGTGACAGTAAGGAGACTAATCCTGGCTCATACCAGATCGTTTACAGAAGAAATATCAACGGCGGTAATGGGTTTGATGCTGGAGAGGCCTACTTTGAAATTTGTAAACATGCGAGCAGTGGCGACTCTGTACTGGGGCGCGCAGCAGTACCGGAAGGATTTGATGCAGGCAAATGGCATGAACTTCAGATTCAGACATTCGATGGTAAAGTTGGATTTATCTTAGACGGACAGCCATTGATTTCTGTGGATGACGGTTCTTATACATATGGCGGGATCGGATTTGGCGGAATCAACGCAAAGGTATACATGGATGATATCCAGATCATCTCAAATCCGACCTATGTGGAGTATCCGGACAACTTTGGTCTGACGAATGCCGAGGTCAACGGAGAGTATAATCCGCAGTACTATATGTACAGTGCTCAGATTGTGGACAAGTCTCAGCCGGTTACCATGACAAAACCGGAGGCTGTACTGGAAGGAGCAGATGTTAAGATCGCTCTGAACGGCGCAGACATTACCGAGGATTTTGCAGAAACAGGATCCGCAGAACTGGATCTGATTACAGGAATGAACGCTCTTGTGATCTCAGAGGTAACCTCTGCAGGAAACAGAGATTACACAATCTACATTGACAACAGTGTTGCAGTCACAGCAGTTGACGAAATCGCTCCGGTGACAACAGAAGCGGGCACAGCACCGCAGCTTCCGTCGGAAGTAAAAGTGACGTTTGAGAACGACACAGAAACTAATGCCACAGTTTCATGGAAGATGATCAATCCGTGGCTGTACAAAACAGTGGGAGAATTCACAGCTTACGGCGTACTGGCAGACTACAATGAGACAGTCAGCGTACAGGTTACAGCAGACGGCATCCAGTCCGTTTCCGCGCTTGCGGATGTAGAGACGGCAGCGGGTACAACGCCGCAGCTTCCGTCCACTGTATCTGCGCAGTGCCTGTCAGGAGAGAAAGAGCTTGCTCTTACATATGCAGAAGCAGATGCTTCCCTGTATGCAGAGGCAGGAACAGTAATTCTTCCGGCAAAGGCAGATGGATATGCACCGGTGCTGCTGCAGAAAGTAGTAGTGACGGGAGGTTCGGACGAACCGGAGCCGGTGAACAAAACGCTCCTTCAGAAGACCTATGACTATGCACTTACCCTGTCTACCGACGGCGTGACAGACAGCGCGGCGAAATATTTTGGTCAGGTAAAAGAGCAGGCCAAAGCTGTACTGGACAATGAAAATGCAACCCAGGAAGAAGTAGATGCGGCATGGAATAACCTGTTGGAAGGAATCTGGGGACTGGGTGTCGTTCAGGGAGATAAGGCGAACCTGGAACTCCTGATCAGACGTGCAGAAGAAATGACTGCAAATGCAGACCGGTATGTAGAAGCAAACTGGCAGATACTTGAAGAAACTCTGACAGCAGCGCGGGAAGTATATGGAGACGGGGACGCTCTGGAAGAAGATGTACAGAAAGCAGCCGACG
Source organism: Lachnoclostridium sp. An169 (assembly GCF_002160525.1). GTDB lineage: Bacteria > Bacillota > Clostridia > Lachnospirales > Lachnospiraceae > Mediterraneibacter > Mediterraneibacter cottocaccae. The sequence goes on along the minus strand of NZ_NFKT01000022.1, from coordinate 5,356 downwards.
AACTGCTCGACGCGATCCTCATGCAGAGATACAAAGCAAATAAAGACAATCTGCAGAAGCTGGTTGACAGCCTCAAAGATCTGGATCTGACGAAATACACAGAGGAGTCCGTGGCAGTGTTCAATGTGGCGTTGGCGCAGGCAAATGCAGTGCTCGCAGATGCATCCCTGTCTGTGGACGACCAGGCAGTCGTGGATCAGGCAGAGAAAGAACTGTCGGCAGCACGGGACGCACTGGTGCCGATCGAGGAGGAGAATCCGGGTGAACCGACTGATCCGACCGATCCGGAAGAGCCAACCGATCCGAGTGCCCCGACGGATCCGACCGATCCAGAGGATCCGAGCGATCCGAGTGACCCGACGGAGCCGAGTGACCCGAGCAACCCGAGTGAGCCAAGCGATCCAAGTGACCCGAGCGATCCGAGCGACCCGAGTAATCCGGACGATGGAAAAAATCCGGATGGCGGAGTGGGAGACGAGAACTCCGGAAACCAGGGAGGTTCTGATAACCAGAGCGGATCCGACAGCCAGTATGGAAACGGTAACAATGGTCAGAACAGCCCGGATGATCAGGCAAAAGCGGATGGAGAAAAAGCTGCGAAGACAGGTGACACAGCTCCGGTAGCAGGCGCAGCGGCAGTGATGCTTGCGGCTGCGGCACTGGCAGGCGGGACAGTGATCGCAAGGAGAAAGAGAAAATAAAAGTATAGTTTAGCAGCTTTGAAAAGAGTGCCGGGGTGGAGAAATGTATAAAGTTTGCCACCCCGGCATTATTCTTCCGGATATAGAAAATGAGTGTATTCAGAGAAAATACAGAATCTCCACAGGGCTATTGACGCCTTGGTCTGCCTGTTGGAAAAAGCAAAAAAGAAAGTGATGTTTTTTGGAGAAATTGTTAAAAAACAGTGATGAAAATGGTGGAAATTTATGCCAGATTATTAGATATAGCGCGGATGAGAAGGAGGGTCCGGGAAAAGCAGAGTTATGTTTTTAAGGAAGAGGAGGATGAATATTGAAAAGAACAGTACGAAGATCCATGTCGTTTGCCCTGGCATCGGCCATGATCATCGGATCGGCTGCTGCGTTGCCGGTAAAGGGAAGTACAGCGGAGGCGGCAGGAGAAGATGTGCAGAAAGAGTTTTATGTGTCGGTTAACGGCAGCGACGAAAATAACGGGAGCAAAGACAGCCCGTTTGCTACAGTAGAGCGTGCACGGCAGGCAGTGGATGAGATCAATGATAATATGACAGGAAATATTATCGTAAATATCGGTGCGGGCGACTACTATCTGGGAGATACGCTGATGTTCGATGAAGGGGACTCCGGTACGAACGGATTCGAAGTGATTTACCGGAGCTCGGACGGCGTCGGCAAAGCGAACCTGATCGGCGGAGAGCGGATCAGCGGATGGGTACTGGCGGACGAGACGGACGTCAGCGAATATGATCTGGACGAGTCTTTGCTCGGCAAGGTCTACAAGACTCAGCTTGATCCGGAAAAGTATGAGTTTAACACCCTCTATGTAAACGATGAGCGTGCGACGATGGCGCGTACGAGAAACCGGGACAACAATCCGTTTTTCCCTATGGCCAAAGGTGAATATATGCGTTCTACCGGCGGACACAACAACGATTTGAACATGTACTATAATGCCGCTGATCTGGATGAGAAGACCATTCAGGGTATGGTACATGCACAGGAACGCGGCGAGGAAGAGATCGCCCAGGTGTTCGTATGGGACGGCGGCGACTGGGACTGGTTTACCAATACCGTACCGATTGCCACGATCAGCACAGAAAACAGCGAGTTCAAATTTCCGGAGCCGCCTGCGGACTATCCGGAGAAATACCGTACAAAATATAATATCGGGACCGGCGCAAGATATTTCCTTCAGGGAAATCTTGCTTTCATGGATGTAGAGGGAGAGTACCACTACAATAAATCCACAGGTACCATTTACTATTATCCGAAGGCAGAGGACGGCGCCATTGAGGAACAGACGATCATCGTGCCTACTATGCAGACGGCTGTCTATTTCAAAGGAGCGGACAAGGAGAATCTGGCGGACGAACCGGATCCGGATAAACAGGTACATAACATTACTTTTGACGGACTGGCAGTAAAAGACACGGAGTTTGCGGATTATTTCACATATTCCTGGAACTGGGGAGACACAGATGCGGGGATCGGTCATTTCCCGGCGGCTTCAGAGGGAAGCACGAATCCGTCTTACTGTGAGAGTGTGGATCGCGAGGAGTTCCGCGTAGGTTCCATCACAGTGACAGACGCCCATGATATTACGATCACAAACACAAGAGTAAAGAACTCCGGTCTGTATGGAATTATCTATGCGGGCGACAACCAGAATCAGGTGTTGACGAACTCTGTAATTGAAAATACCGGTTACGGCGGACTGATTTTTGAAGGCGGATATCCGGGCATCGGAAAATACAATAATCATAATACTGTAGAAAACGTGCTGATCCACGAGGTGGGTGAACTGGTCGGACATGCAGTCGGATTCACTCTGATGAGTTCCGGACAGAATACGTTTACAAACATGGAGATCTATGATACTCCGAAACGTGCAATCCTTGTTCTCGGCGGCTACCGGCGCGACCGCTACGGCGCTGACAGCAATTACGATGAGATCAGAGATATGTACACGGTTGGAAATCATTTCAAATATATTCATGTTCATGACGCACAGCAGGATGCGGGCGAAGACAGCGCGGTGTTCTTAAGCTGGCTGCTTGCAGGAAAAGATGTGCAGGCGTTGCACGGTTCCAATGATCCGAATGATCTGAAGACGAACCTGGAAGGTATCGATACGAGTATTGACCGCTACAACTATTTTGATCAGATGCTGATCACAGATATCGGAGCGGATCCGTCTGTAATCGAGAAGTGTACAGTCGGTGGTCTGGACACGGCCATGGGCGCAAGTGGAAGCCAGTTCACCAACATTCAGGCGGCGAACACCCAGCACCATCTGCTCGCCATCCGGGATCAGTCCCAGGGAGACGGATACGGGGATATGTACTATTATGAAAACTGCACGAACAATCTCTATTCCGATGACCAGCTGAAGACTTTTGACAACAGTAAGATGGAATATGACAAGATCGGCCTGACAGAGAGTTTCCCGGAAGAATACCGGGTGGCTAAGAGAACCTATGACGGGGCTCCGAAAGATCTGTATTTCTATGATGATTTTGAAGCGTCCCGGAATCTGGATCTGACAAAGTGGACTGTAGAAAAAGGAAATGTGGAAATGCATATCGGCTACGGCTATATGTCAGAAGATCCGCATGTGGGAAGAAGATCCCTGCCGATCAACGCCGACCTGAATCCCAACGGCGTGGTAGTGAGCCGTACATTTGACAATGACCTGCACAAGATCGTGGAAGTCAAATACATGGACAGAAGGAAAGACTATGCAAACAATGACCGCGGGGATGCCGTGCCTACGGAGATCCTGCCGAATTCCTTCCTGCGTGTGGACGACGGTGAAAATGCACTGGGACTTGGCGCAGTGGGAAGCGTATCCAAAGACTATTACATGATCAAGAAGGGCGACGAGCTGATTCAGACAGATGTGAAGCGTTGCTTTGGCTGGCACACGTTTAAATTTGATTACAGCTTCGGATCAGATGTGAAGCTGTACATCGACGATCAGCTGGTGGCGACGTACGACGAGTCCGACGGTGTGGCAACATCATTTAACTACATCGGTATGGGCGACTGGGAAGGAAAGGGTGGCAAGGCATTCTTTGATCAGCTGTATGTGTACGGCGGACAGGATGCGCCTCCGGTAGAGGACCTTCCGCTGCCGACAGCTCCGGAAGAGCCGGAAGCAGAACTGTTTGCGGAAGACTTTGAATCTGAGAATCCGACGGAATTTGCAGCCCAGAAGGGCAATGCGATAATCGAGATCATCCCGGATACAGAAGATCCGGAGAATATGGTTATGCATGTGACTTCTCAGGATGATCTGGTATATGTTGCCGACGGCATGGACTGGTCAAACTATACGTTTGAATGCCGGATCAAGATCAACAACTGGGGCGTTGGCGGGGCATATGACTGGGACAACATGGCTCCGGTATGGTATGCAGGCTCCCAGGACGATAAAGGAAACTTTAACCGGTATTCTCTGAAATACCGCAGGGCCAGCGGAGACTTCGCTCTATACAGGAGAGCCGGCGGTGACACGGACATGGTTTCCGCTCCGGCTTCGGAAAATTACGAGGGAAGCTGGCACGATTACAGTATCACAACGGTGGATGGATTAATCACAGCCTATATTGACGGTGAAAAAGTATTCGAATACAGCGACAGCGCAAACGGGAACGGTACGATTGGATTTGATGGAATCAGTGTGGATTACTGTGTTGATGATATTAAAGTGACCCGTCAGAAAACACCGAATCCGTCCGCAAATATGGAAGGAGGAGTGTACGCTGAGCATGTTGGAGTGACGCTGACACCGGCGGCAGAGGGGCAGAATATCTTTTATACACTGGATGGAAGCGATCCGCGGACGGCGGAAAATGGAATTTATTATGTCCCGGGTGAAACCCTTTGTATTGAAGAGACAACTGTTCTAAAATTCACAGCAATAAAAGAAGGGGCTTTATACAGTGATGTGATTGAGATTACCTATACGATTGAAAACGGAGAACCGGAAGAACCGGAACCGGAGCCGGTGAACAAAACGCTCCTTCAGAAGACCTATGACTATGCACTTACCCTGTCTACCGACGGCGTGACAGACAGCGCAGCGAAATATTTTGGTCAGGTGAAAGAGCAGGCCAAAGCTGTACTGGACAATGAAAATGCAACCCAGGCAGAAGTAGACGCGGCATGGAATAACCTTCTGGAAGGCATCTGGGGACTGGGAGTTGTTCAGGGAGATAAGACGAACCTGGAACTCCTGATCAGACGTGCAGAAGAAATGACCGCAAATGCGGATCGGTATGTAGAAGCAAACTGGCAGATACTTGAAGACACTCTGGCGGCAGCGCAGGAAGTATATGGAGATGGTGATGCTCTGGAAGAAGATGTACAGAAGGCAGCCGACGACCTGCTCGATGCAATCCTCATGCAGAGATACAAAGCAAACAAGGACAATCTGCAGAAGCTGGTTGACAGCCTCAAAGATCTGGATCTGACGAAATACACTGAGGAGTCCGTGGCAGTGTTCAATGTGGCGCTGGCGCAGGCAAATGCAGTGCTCGCAGATGCGTCCCTGTCTGTGGACGACCAGGCAGTAGTGGATCAGGCAGAGAAAGAACTGGCGGCAGCAAGGGACGCACTGGTGCCGATCGAGGAGGAGAATCCGGGTGAACCGACTG
>NZ_NFKT01000021.1 GCF_002160525.1 Lachnoclostridium sp. An169 | reverse complement strand
CATGGCTTGCTTTCCTCAGTGTGGACGAACCGGAAGTGATTGTAAAGCTGATCGGGGAGTATCCGCAGTTTAAGAAATATTATGAGGAAATCTATACACTGTGCCGGAACATGGAGAAGGTGATGAATATGTTTTCCAAGGAACTGCAGGAACTGGACCGGAATACTGTACAGTATATGATCGATGAGATGCAGGATGAGATTGATGCAAAGGATGCTCTTATCTCGGAAAAGAACAATGCATTGGCGGAGAAGGATGCAGCACTTTCGGATAAGGACGCAGCCCTCTCCGAAAAGGACAGGGAGATCGCGGAATTAAAAGCGCAGCTTGCCAGGCTTTCATCTGACCGCAATTAGTTCACTTGAATGGCAAAGGTTCCCATTCATTCTTAAAAGAAAAAATCATATCCCGCAGAATACCGTGCTTTCCAGCAACAGATTTCTGCGGGATATGATTTTTTCCTATTTATCTACTTTTTAATAACTTCGTTTTTCGGTTTTTTCTTCTTCTGCCTGCTGCTGTTTCCGGAATCAGCGGGAGTTTCCTCCGGAAGCCCGAGCACTTTCTTGACAAGCCTCCTGTCGTCCTGGGAGGCACTGCGGTAGTGGGTCAGAAGCTCCGTCTCTTCCCGCGACAGGTAAATCGTATCGGCGCTCTCGATAACCATACCCGGATAATATGGCCCGTGGCTTTCGTTGATGACGCCTTTCCCGGATAAGGGCTGCAGGATGAGCTGGTCTAACGTTACATGGTAGAAATCAGCGAGAAGGATGACCGTACAGAGGTCGGGAACCCGTAACCCCGTTTCGTAGTTGGAGTATGCCTGCCGGGAGATATTCAGTTTTTTGCTGAGCTGCTGCTGTGTAAGATTGCTGTCTGCACGAAGCCTGCGAAGATTTTCAATCAGTTGGATGTTGGACACCGGTGCACCTCCAAGTACAGGAATGACAAAAAGTTTCCAATATTATATCAATTTTTCCTGTAGTTGGAGTCTTATGCAACAATTTGAAAATTTACATAAAAATGCAACGAAACGTGGCACACAGACTGATCCTCTTTAACCGGAAGGCGGAAAGGGGAGTCGGCTACATCTACATCCGGCTCAGTACGCTGTTGTGGTAGAGTGATGAGAATGTCACGTCCTCGCCGAACCATTCGGGAGGAAGAAAAGCATCCGCACTTTTCCTGTCCGGAAATTCCACCTCTCCGAGAACAAGAGGCGCAAGATCGCCCTCGAAGATATCAAGTTCCAGGTTCAGTCCGTCTTCCAGAGGAATGACATACCGCTTCTTTGTGATCAGCCTGCCGTCGATCTTTTCCCGGAGATGATGATAGGCGCTTTCGGTTAGGGGAAGATTATATTCTTCCCGCACCATAAGCCCCTGGGACTTATAGGTGAGGTAATAACTGTCATTGTCCCTGCGAACTCGCACGACCGGATCCGTGCACAGATACCCCTGCTCAATCAACCTGCAGGGATAATCTTCCTTATCAAAAGGAAGATTATCCAGTTCTATAAGAAATTTACGCTCAATTTCCATTTATCCTGCCTCCTTTATATTCTGTGTCTGTTGTTTTTTCGCACCGAAAAACGGGCACAGGTGAAAAAACACCCACATCCACTATAATATACGAAGAAAAAATTGTAAACCATTGCATTTGCGAACCTGGTCTGCTAAACTTGTTACTGGGTGAAAAATCATGAACGGCAAGGAGGTATTTTCATGAAGAAAGCATGTGTTTTTCTGGCGGACGGCTTTGAGGAGATCGAAGGTCTGACAGTTGTGGATATTTTAAGGCGTGCAGGCGTGGAGACACAGACTGTCTCCGTGATGGGCAGGAAAGAGATCGCCGGTTCCCATGAGATTCCGGTTACGGCGGATCTTCTGTTTGAGGATCTTACAGAAGAGGATGCTTCTTCGGCGGATCTTCTTGTGCTTCCGGGCGGCATGCCGGGGACGTTGAACCTGAAGGCTCACGAGGGGCTGACAAAGCTTCTCCGGGAGTTTGATGAGAAGAAAAAGTATATCGCCGCAATCTGCGCGGCGCCAAGCATTTTAAGCGAACTTGGCATGTTAAAGGGCAGAAAGGCATGCGCATACCCCTCTTTTGAGGAAGCACTGGACTGCGGAGAGGTGCTTCAGGTCCCGGTGGTGACGGAGGGACATATCACAACGGGAAGAGGAATGGGGGCTGCGATCCCCTTTGCACTGCGTCTGACAGAGCTGCTCTGCGGGGCAGAGAAAGCAGAAGAGGTAAGAAAGTCCATCGTATATGAGGTTTAGGTGAAAAAACACTGGAAATATGGGGGCTTGTGTGCTATACTGTCTTAATGACTGCAAAGATAATTTGCGTAATCAAGGAGGAAGAAAATGAGTTTACAGGTAGAAAAATTAGAACATAATATGGCAAAGCTGACGATCGAGGTGTCAGCAGAGGATGTGGAGAAGGCACTTCAGGCAGCATATCTGAAAGAGCGCGGAAAGATCAGTCTTCCGGGATTCCGTAAAGGAAAAGTGCCGCGCCAGCTTATCGAGAAGATGTACGGACCGGAAGTGTTCTATGATGAGGCAGCCAATCATATGATTTCAGAGGCATATGGAAAAGCTTACGACGAGTGCGAACTGGAGATTACATCACAGCCGAAGATCGATGTGGTACAGCTTGAGAAGGGCAAACCGTTTATCTTCACAGCGGAAGTTGCCGTAAAACCGGAAGTGACACTCGGTGAATATAAAGGACTGAAAGTGGACAAAGTTTCCACAGAGGTGACACAGGAAGAAGTTGACGCTGAGATCGACAGAGAGCGCGAGCGCAACGGAAGAACCATCGATGTGACAGACAGGGCAGTTCAGGACAAGGATCAGATCACTCTGGACTTCGAGGGATCTGTAGACGGCGAGCCGTTTGAGGGCGGCAAGGCAGAGGATTACCCGCTGACCATCGGAAGCGGCGCATTCATCCCGGGATTTGAGGATCAGCTGATCGGCGCTGAGATCGGAAAAGAGATGGAAGTCAATGTGACATTCCCGGAAGAGTATCAGGCAAAAGAGCTTGCAGGAAAAGCTGCAGTGTTCAAATGCACAGTCAAGTCCATCAAGGCAAAAGAGCTTCCGGAGCTGGATGACGAATTCGTATCCGACGTATCCGAGAAGAGCGAGACAGTAGATGAGTACAAAGCAGAGGTAGAGGCTAAGCTGAAGGAACGCAAGGAGCGCGAGGCAAAGCAGAAGAAAGAGGATCAGGCTGTAGAGAAGGCTGTGGAGAACGCACAGATTGATATTCCGGAGCCGATGATCGATCTTCAGACAAGACAGATGGCGGATGATTTTGCACGCCGGATTATGCAGCAGGGCCTGACCGTTGAGCAGTACTATCAGTTCACAGGGCTCTCTGAAGAAAAGATGATGGAAGAGATGAAACCGCAGGCAGAGAAGAGAATCCGTACAAGACTGGTTCTCGAGGCTGTAGCGGCTGCAGAGAACATTGAGGTTTCCGACGAGCGTCTGGAAGAAGAACTCAAGAAGATGGCTGACTCCTATCAGATGGAGGTTGACAAACTGAAAGAGTTCATGGGCGAGAATGAGAAGAAGCAGATGAAGGAGGATATCGCAGTTCAGGATGCGGTTACTTTCATCACGGATGCAGCAGTAGAAGAGTAAGAGACATTTTTTTCGAAAGGTGCGCCGTACTGGTGCACCTTTTGTCAGACATCAGGAAGGAAGGATAGAACATGAGTTTAGTACCTTATGTCATTGAACAGACGAGCCGCGGTGAGCGGTCCTATGATATTTATTCAAGACTGTTGAAGGAGAGGATCATTTTCCTCGGTGAAGAGGTAAATGACGTGTCTGCCAGCGTGATCGTGGCGCAGCTCCTTTTCCTGGAAGCGGATGATCCGGATAAGGATATCCAGCTCTATATCAACAGCCCGGGAGGTTCTGTTACGGCAGGACTTGCCATCTATGACACGATGCAGTATATTAAGTGTGACGTGTCTACCGTATGTATCGGTATGGCGGCGAGCATGGGGGCATTCCTGCTCTCAGGCGGAAAGAAGGGAAAGAGATTTGCCCTTCCGAATGCGGAGATCATGATCCATCAGCCGTCCGGCGGTGCTCAGGGCCAGGCCACGGAGATCCAGATCGCAGCAGAGCATATCCTGCGCACAAAGCAGAAATTGAATGAGATTCTGGCTGCAAATACCGGACAGAGCCTGGAGAAGATCAAAGCCGATACAGAGCGTGATAATTTTATGTCCGCTGAAGAGGCGAAGGCATACGGTCTGATCGACGAAGTAATAGTAAGCCACTGATTTAGTGGTGGTATGAGGTGACATATATGGCAGGAAAAATGACAGATGACATCGTAAGATGCTCGTTCTGCAATAAAAGTCAGGCACAGGTGCGCAAGCTGATCGCAGGACCTAACGGCACCTATATCTGCGATGAATGTATCGCCATCTGCTCGGAGATCATCGAGGAAGAGCTTGATTACAACGACAGAGGCGCGCTCGATGAGATCAATCTTCTGACGCCGGAGGAGATGAAGGCGTTTCTGGATGATTATGTGATCGGGCAGGATGAGGCGAAAAAGGTTCTCGCCGTTGCAGTATATAACCATTATAAAAGGATTCTGGCTGAGCAGGATCTGGGCGTGGAGCTTCAGAAGAGCAATATTCTGATGCTCGGACCGACCGGTTGCGGAAAGACGCTTCTGGCACAGACTCTTGCGAAAGTACTGAATGTCCCGTTTGCCATTGCGGATGCGACAGCACTGACGGAGGCGGGATATGTGGGAGAGGATGTGGAGAACATTCTTCTCAAGGTAATACAGGCCGCGGACGGGGATATTGAGCGTGCGGAGCACGGCATCATCTATATCGATGAGATCGACAAGATCACGAGAAAATCGGAGAATCCGTCCATTACCCGCGATGTATCCGGAGAGGGTGTTCAGCAGGCTCTCCTGAAGATCATAGAGGGAACGGTGGCGTCTGTTCCGCCTCAGGGAGGCAGGAAGCATCCCCATCAGGAGCTGATTCAGATCGATACGACGAATATTCTGTTTATCTGCGGAGGAGCATTTGAAGGAATCGACAAGATTATCGAGACCCGGCTGGACAGAAAATCGATTGGTTTTAATGCGGAGATTGCCTCAAAGCATGAATATGATATCGATGTGCTTCTTCACGAGGTACTGCCTCAGGATCTTGTGAAATATGGTCTGATTCCGGAGCTTGTAGGAAGGCTTCCGGTCACGGTATCCCTGGATATGCTTGACGAGGAGGCGCTGATCCGTATTCTGACAGAGCCAAAGAGCGCGATTGTCAAACAGTATCAGAAGCTTCTGGAGTTGGATGGCGTGAAGCTGGAATTTGACCGGGATGCAATGGTGGCGATCGCCGAGACATCACTGGCGAGAAAGACAGGTGCGAGAGGTCTGCGTGCGATCATGGAGAAGATCATGATGGATACGATGTTTACCGTTCCGTCGGACGATACCATCAAGGAATGCCGGATTACGAAGAATACCGTGCTCGGCACAGAAGGACCGAGGTATCTGCGCGACGGCGAGGAGCGAAGGTCATTTCTGACTTCGGAAAGTGCATAGAGAGCGGATCAGGATCCGCTTTGTACAGGGCGGGTGCAATGGATTTCCCATATGTGCCCGCCCTGTGTTTCCATATAAGCAGAGAAGGATGCGGATAATCCGGAGCAGAGAAAGGAAACTTTCTGCAGCGTATTCCGCAGAAATTCAGGAGGAGACAGATGGACAATGAGATAAAGAGCCTGCCCATGGTGGCGCTGCGCGGGATGACAATTCTGCCGGAAATGGTCGTTCACTTTGATGTGAGCCGGGAGAAGTCCATTGCAGCTGTGCAGGAAGCCATGGTGGAGGAACAGAAAATATTCCTTGTGGCCCAGAGAACTGTCAATACGGAGGATCCGGGGCAGAAGGACGTTTACGAGGTCGGCACGGTCGCTTCGGTCAGGCAGATTATCAAGCTGCCAAAGCATATCGTGCGCGTCCTTGTGGCCGGAGAGAGCAGGGCGGTACTCAGGGAGATTGAATTCTCGGCACCGTATCTGCGGGCAAAAGTGGAAGTTGTAGAGGAACCGGAGGAAGAGAATTCCGGGGACGAGGAAAGCCTTCACGAGGATACCGGCACGGAGGCTATGGAACGGAGCCTGAAGGATATGTTCGTTGACTACGCCGCGAGAAACGGCAAGATATCCAAGGAGACAGTGGCGGGAATCCTGGAGATCAGGGGACTGCGCAGGCTGGTGGATGAGATTGCCGCATCAATCCCCCTGCACTATACTGACCAGCAGGAGATCTTAAATGAGATCGATCTGCAGAAACGCTATGAGAAACTTGCGTTTAAGCTGGTGAATGAAGTGCAGATCATGAACATCAAGGAAGAGATCCAGAGAAAAGTGAAGGAGAGGGTGGACAAGCACCAGAGGGAATATATCCTGAGGGAACAGCTCCGGCTGATCCGCGAGGAACTGGGAGAGGAGTCTACCATATCCGACGCCGAAGAGTTCGAACAGGCTGTGCGGAAGCTGAAGGCGCCAAAGGAAGTCAAGGAGAAACTGCAGAAGGAGATCAACCGTTTCAAGAGCTCACTGAACTCCCCGGCGGAGAACGGGGTGATCCGCACGTATATTGAGACTCTCCTGGAGATGCCCTGGAATAAAGCTTCCCAGGACAACAACGATATCGCCTATGCAAAGCAGGTGCTGGATGAGGATCATTACGGACTGGCGCAGGTGAAGGAGCGTATTCTGGAATTCCTGGCTGTGCGGACGCTGACGAAGAAAGGGGAGAGCCCGATTCTCTGTCTGGTGGGACCGCCGGGAACAGGAAAGACTTCCATTGCCAGATCACTTGCCCGCGCAATGAAGAAGAAATATGTCCGGATTTCCCTGGGAGGCGTCCGGGATGAGGCGGAGATCCGCGGACACAGGAAAACCTATGTGGGGGCGATGCCGGGGCGTATCGCCAACGGGATTCGGGCAGCCGGTGTGAAGAACCCGGTAATGCTTCTGGATGAAATCGACAAAGTCAGTACAGACTACAAGGGAGATACGTTTTCCGCTCTCCTGGAGGTACTTGACAGCGAGCAGAACAGCCGGTTCCGGGATCATTATCTGGAAGTGCCCCTGGATCTCTCCGAGGTTCTGTTCATCACCACGGCAAATACGCTTCAGACCATACCCCGTCCGCTTCTGGACCGTATGGAGGTGATTGAGATCAGCAGCTATACGGAGAACGAGAAGCTCCACATTGCGGAGGAGCATCTCATACCAAAGCAGCTGAAGCTCCACGGACTTACGGAGGAACAGCTGACCTTCAGCCGGCATGCGATCTGGAAGATGGCGCGCAATTATACGAAGGAAGCCGGTGTAAGACAGCTGGAGCGGGAGATCGGAAATGTGTGCCGGAAGGCGGCAAAGGAGATCCTGACAGAGGGAAGAAAGAAAGTGGCTGTGACAGACCGCAACATTCACCGGTTCCTCGGAAAGGAGAAATTCACCTATCAGATGGCAAATCCGGCGCCGGAGGTGGGAATTGTAAGAGGCCTTGCCTGGACAAGCGTAGGAGGGGATACCCTGCAGATCGAGGTGAACGTCATGCCGGGAACCGGGGATATCATGCTGACCGGTCAGCTCGGCGACGTGATGAAAGAGTCCGCGCAGACCGGAATCAGCTATATCCGTTCTGTGAGCGGGCGGTACGGGATCGCGGAAGATTTCTTTGCCAAACATGATATCCATGTACATATTCCGGAGGGAGCCGTGCCGAAAGACGGACCGTCTGCCGGGATCACCATGGCGACAGCCATGCTTTCCGCCATCACGGAGAAGAAAGTCCGCGCCGACCTTGCCATGACCGGTGAGGTTACGCTGCGGGGGAGAGTCCTTCCCATCGGAGGCCTCAAGGAGAAACTTCTTGCGGCGAAGAATGCGGGAATCCGCACGGTCCTTGTACCGAAGGAAAACAAGGCGGATGTGGACGAGCTGGCTTCCGAGATTACAAAGGGGCTGGAGATCATTCCGGTTGAGAATATGAACGAAGTGCTGGAAAAGGCACTGGTTGAATAAAGGAGCAGGATATGGTAATTAAAAATGTAAGTCTGGAGACTGTATGCGGGATTACAAGCGTACTGCCGGAGAATGACAAGCCGGAGATTGCATTTGCGGGAAAATCCAATGTGGGAAAATCATCACTGATAAACGCGCTGATGAACCGGAAGTCGCTTGCCCGGATCTCGTCTACGCCGGGCAAGACCCAGACGATCAACTTCTATAATATCAACGATGTGATGTATCTGGTAGATCTCCCGGGATACGGGTATGCAAAAGTGTCGGAAAAGGAGAAAATCCAGTGGGGAAAGCTGATCGAGAAATATCTTCACGGCTCCGCGCAGCTTCGGGCGGTTTTCCTTCTCATCGACATCCGGCATGAGCCGTCGGAGAACGACCGGATCATGTACCGGTGGATTCTGGACCAGGGATTCGAGCCGATTATAATTGCCACGAAGCTGGACAAAATAAAGCGCAGCCAGGTTCAGAAGCATGTGAAAATGTTAAAGGACGGGCTTGCCCTTGTGCCCGGGACGAAGGTCATCCCCTTTTCGTCGCTCACGAAACAGGGGCGGGATGAGATATGGGAACTGGTAGAAACAGAGTATCTGGAGACAGACGGGGAGGAGTAGGATGAAACGGAGACGTCCTTACTGGCAGGTCGCGGTCAGACTGCTGTTCAGTGTCCTTGCAACGGCGGCCTTTATCGTTGCAGGAATCTGGCTGATCGGATTCCTGGCGCCTTTTGTGATCGGGTGGATTATCGCCTCGATTGCGGCGCCCCTTGTAAACTGGCTGGAAAAGAGACTGAAAATAGTAAAGAAACTGGGGTCGGCGCTGATTGTAATCCTCGTTCTGGGCGTGATTGTGCTGGTGATTTACTTTGCAGTCAGCAGACTTGTCGTGGAGATCAGCGGGCTGATCCAGAATTTCCCGGAGATCTATGCGCAGCTTGAGGCAGGGCTGCGGCAGATCGGAGATACGCTGTCCGGCCTGTTTGAGAGGCTGCCGGAAGGTGTGCAGGAAGGATGGAACACGGCGGCGGAAAATCTGGATCACTATATGGGAAATCTGGTTTCGAATATCAGCGAGCCCACTGTGACTGCGGCGGGGAATATCGCCAAGAGCGTGCCGTACTATCTGATCTCTTTCCTTGTCGCCATCCTTTCCGCCTACTTTTTTACCGTGCAGAGAGAGGAAGTCCTTCAGTGGTTTAAGAAGGTATTCCCTGCGGCGGTGACAAAAAGGATGACCCTTGTGGCAGACAACCTGAAATATGCGGTGGGAGGATATTTCAAGGCGCAGTTCAAGATCATGGGAGTTGTGTTCCTGATTCTGCTGGTAGGACTGGGACTCCTGGGGACGGGATATTTTGTCCTGGTGGCTTTCCTGATCGCCTTCCTTGATTTCCTGCCGTTTTTCGGTACGGGAACCGCCATGATTCCCTGGGCGGTCTATACGTTTTTCATGGGAGACTATAAGCTGACGGTGGCGCTGATGGTGATCTATGTAATCACTCAGGCGGTGCATCAGCTCCTTCAGCCGAAACTTGTGGGGGACAGCGTGGGGCTCAATCCCCTTGTGACCCTGCTGCTTCTCTATATCGGCTACCGGATCGGCGGCATTCTTGCCATGATCCTGGCGGTTCCGATCGGGATGGTGCTTATCAATATGTGCCAGTCCGGGGCGTTTGACTATATTTTTGATGATGTAAAAATCCTGATTGACGGAATCCTGGGACTGCGGTCCGATGAAGAAGAGTGACATCCGTGCCGGTATACAATTATTGCCGGCAACTGTTTTGGGCTTGCAATCGTATATGCAGCTGTGATATTATGTGTAATGGAAAAGCAATATCCCGTCCGGGTATAAAACGGAGGGGAAAATAGAACAATAACAGACAGGAGGAAATAAAGATGAAGAAATATGTTTGTGACGTATGTGGATACATTTACGACGAGGAGACTGGCGATCCGGAAAACGGAATCGAACCGGGAACAAAATGGGAAGATGTGCCGGAAGACTTTGTCTGCCCGCTGTGCGGAGTAGGAAAAGATCAGTTTTCTGAAGTAGAGTGATCTTAATTAAGATGCGCCTGGGGACAGCTTTGAGGAGTTGTCCCCGTTTTTATTTTGCAGGGAGATCCTGAAAAAATCGGGAAAGAAGGAAGATGAGAATGAGTAGATATGATGTGATTATAATCGGAGCCGGTCCGGGAGGAATCTTTGCGGCATATGAGCTGACAAAGAAGGCGCCCGGGTTGAAAATAGCGGTGTTTGAGGCAGGAAATCCTCTGGAAAAGAGGAAATGTCCGATTGACGGGAAAAAGATAAAAAGCTGCATTAACTGCCGGACCTGCGCGATCATGAGCGGATTTGGCGGAGCGGGCGCATTTTCAGACGGCAAGTACAATATCACCAACAATTTCGGCGGAACACTCTATGAGTATATTGGCAAGGAAACAGCCACGGAGCTGATGCACTATGTGGATGAGATCAATGTGTCCCACGGCGGGGAGGGGACGAAGATGTATTCCACTTCCGGCACGAAATTCAAGAAGCTCTGTATGCAGCACAAGCTGAACCTTCTGGATGCATCCGTGCGCCACCTCGGGACGGATATTAACTATGTGGTTCTGGAAAATCTTTTTGCGGAGCTCAAAGACAAGGTGGAGTTCCGGTTTAACTGTCATGTGGACAGCCTGGAGCGCACCGGCGACGGGTACTGTGTGATCTGCGGGGAGCAGAGGGACGAGTGTACGGACTGTATCGTTTCCGTGGGGCGAAGCGGAAGCAAATGGATGGAGAAAGTCTGCGGGGAACTGGATATACCCACCAAGTCGAACCGGGTGGACATCGGTGTGCGCGTAGAGCTTCCGGCTGTGATTTTCTCCCATCTGACAGATGAACTCTACGAGAGCAAGATCGTCTACCGCACGGAGAAATTTGAGGATAAGGTGCGGACTTTCTGCATGAACCCGAACGGGATTGTGGTGAATGAGAACACCAACGGAATCGTGACGGTCAACGGACACAGCTACGAGGATCCGGCAAAACAGACAGAGAATACGAATTTTGCCCTGCTGGTGGAGAAACATTTCTCCGAGCCTTTCAAGGACAGCAACGGATACGGTGAGAGTATTGCCCGGCTGTCCAATATGCTGGGCGGGGGAGTGCTGGTTCAGAGATTCGGCGATCTGATCCGGGGGAGAAGAAGCACCCGGGAGAGAATCGAGGAAAGTTTTGTTCGGCCGACCCTTTCGGCGGCGCCCGGCGATTTAAGCCTCGTGCTTCCGAAGAGGATCCTGGACGGGATTATCGAGATGGTCTACGCTCTTGACAAGATTGCGCCGGGAACTGCCAACGACGACACCCTGCTCTATGGCGTTGAAGTCAAGTTCTATAACATGGAAGTTAAGCTTGATGAGAATCTTGAGACGAAATACAAAGGGCTCTATGTGATCGGCGACGGCAGCGGTGTGACTCACTCTCTGTCCCATGCGTCTGCCAGCGGCGTCTACGTGGCGCGCAGGATTGCGGGAAATCACGGATAATACAAAGAAGAAAAACAGATGACTTTGGAGGAACAGACAGCAATGATTTCTTTCGAAAACGACTATATCCAGGGGGCGCACCCGGATGTCCTGAAGCGCCTTCTGGAGACGAATATGGAGCCTCTTTCCGGGTACGGGAGCGATCCGTACTGCGAGAGCGCCAGGGAAAAGATCCGGCGCGCCTGCGGATGCGTGGAGGCAGATGTATTTTTCCTGGTAGGAGGAACACAGACGAACGCCGTGGTGATCGACGGGATGCTTGGAGGCTATGAGGGTGTTGTGGCGGCAGAGACAGGACATGTGGCGGTACACGAGGCGGGCGCCGTGGAGTTTACCGGACACAAGGTACTGACCGTGCCCGGACATAACGGGAAGATCGACGGAGGAGAACTGGCGGAATTCCTGGAAGGCTTTTATCAGGATGAAAACCATGAGCATATGGTGTTCCCGGGCATGGTCTATATCTCCCATCCCACAGAGTATGGAACTCTTTATACGAACGAGGAATTCCGGCAGATATCCGGAATCTGCCGGCGGTACGGAATACCGCTCTTTCTGGACGGCGCGCGTCTCGGTTACGGGCTGATGAGCCGGGGGACGGATGTGACTCTGGAGGATATTGCCGGGTTCTGCGACGTGTTTTACATCGGTGGGACCAAGGTGGGAGCTCTTTGCGGAGAGGCAGTGGTTTTTCCGAAAAAGGCACCGCGGCATTTCCTGACCACCGTGAAACAGCACGGGGCGCTTCTGGCAAAAGGGCGGCTTCTCGGTGTGCAGTTTGACGCGCTTTTTACGGACGATCTGTATTTCCGAATCAGCAGACATGCCGTGGAGATGGCGGATGAACTTCGCAGAGTCCTGGAAAAAAGCGGGCTTACATATGCCTGGGAGTCTCCGACGAACCAGCAGTTTGTCATCATGGAGGATGAACAGGTCAGATACCTGAAGGACAAAGTGGGATTCAGTTTCTGGGAGAAGGCAGATGAGACGCATACGGTTGTCCGGTTTGCTGTAAGCTGGGGAACAGCACCAGAAGAAATCCGGGAACTGGAGCGGCTGCTCGGGGAGATGGATGCAGCGGAGCCGGAAGGCCGGAATGACAGCCGGGAGGCGGAAAAAGAACAGTGAAAAAGAAAATGGAACTGGTGATCGGCGGTAGCGGCAGCGGAAAATCTGCCTATGCGGAGTCGGTGATCTGCCGGGCTTACTGCGAAGCAGCAGAGAACCCGGCAAATTTTCTGCCGAAGCCGGAGTTGTACTATATTGCAGACATGATGCCCTACGGCGCGGAGACAGAGAAAAAGATAGAGAACCACCGGAAGATGAGGGACGGAAAAGGTTTTTCTACTCTGGAGTGGTATCTTGACCTGCCGGGAAAGATCGCTGCCCTGCCGGTGTCCGGAGGCGGCGGGAAAGCGCCATGTCTGGAAGGGGCTTTCGTCCTTCTGGAATGTGTCTCCAATCTGACGGCAAACGAGATGTTTGAGCCGCAGGGGGCAGGAGAGAATACTGTGGAGTCGGTCGTGCGGGGAATCCGTATGCTCCGGGAAAAGTGCAGAGGTCTTGTAGTCGTGACCAATGACGTCTTCGGGGAAACCGGGACAGATTCTCCGGAAATGAGGCTTTACAGGGCGAATCTGGCAGAGATCAACCGGAAACTGGCGGAGATGGCAGATCAGGTGACAGAAGTTGTCTGCGGGGTTCCGGTGCAGGTAAAGCCGGGGAAAGACGAACGGGGAGGACAGACGATGGAAGAAGGAATCCGTCTTGTGACAGGCGGCGCATATCAGGGGAAAAGCAGGTATGCAGAAAAGTTATATCCGGGGATAGAATGGGCTGACGGTGCGACATGTCCTCTGTCGGAGGCGGAACACTGCAGGGGAATGAAGAATTTTCATCTCTTCATAAGACGCTGGCTTCTCTCGGGAGACACGAAAGAAAGACTTCTCGCGATTCTCCTGGAGAAAAACGGAAATCTTGCAGTAGTGTTTGACGAGATCGGATGCGGTCTTGTGCCCGTGGATGCCTTCGAGAGAGAGTACCGGGAAGCGGCAGGCAGAATCTGTACCGGCCTTGCACGGAGTGCGGTGCGGGTAGACCGTGTGGTCTGCGGAATCGGAAGCAGAATCAGATAGCGGACGGACAGCCTGCGGAGCCGGAAAGAGAATCAGATAGCGGACGGGAAGGCCCGCAGAAACGGAAAGAGAATCAGATAAAGGAGAAGACAAGAATGCTGACAGAACTTGAGCAGGTGCTCCCTGCTGACATCGAGAAGAGAAGTTTTGAGATCATCACAGAAGAACTGGGGGACAAACCGCTGATTCCGGGAACAGAACCGATTGTCAAGCGGTGTATCCACACGAGCGCGGATTTCGATTATGCAGACAACCTGTTTTTTTCGGAGGATGTTGTGAAGAAGGCCATCCGGGCAATCCGGGAGGGGGCGTGTATCGTCACGGACACTCAGATGGGAAAGGCCGGAATTAACAAGAAAAGACTGGCGCGTTATGGCGGGGAAGTATTCTGCTTCATGTCCGATGAGGATGTGGCGCGCTCGGCAAAGGAAAACGGCACCACGCGGGCGGCGGCGAGTATGGATAAAGCTGCGGCTCTTGTGCGGGAGGCGGAGAAGAACGGGGAAGCAAAGAAGCTGATATTTGCCATCGGGAATGCCCCGACTGCCCTGGTGCGCCTCCATGAGCTGATTGAAGAGGGAGCTTTGAAACCGGAGCTGATCATCGCCGTTCCCGTGGGCTTTGTCAATGTAGTTCAGTCGAAGGAGATGATCCTGGATCTGAAAGATACGCCGTATATTGTTGCAAGAGGAAGAAAAGGCGGGAGCAACATTGCCGCCTGCATCTGTAATGCCCTGCTCTACATGATGGAGGAATGAGAAAATGGAGAAGCCATATTTTCCCATGTTCATCGATCTTTCCGGAAAGAAGATTCTGATGGTGGGGGGCGGCAGCATTGCCCTGCGCAGAGTACGCACCCTGCTGAAGTTCCGGGTGGACATTCTCGTAGTCGCTCCGGAACTGTGCGGCGGACTTGCAAAGCTTGCACAGGAAGGAAAAATCCGGGCGGAACACCGGGAATACCGGGACAGCGATACTGAGGAAACGGATATCGTGCTTGCCGCTACAGACAGCAGTGAAGTAAACCGCCATGTTTGGGAAGTATGCAGAAAAGCGGGAATTCCGGTGAATGTGGCGGATGACCGGAACCTGTGTGATTTCTATTTCCCTTCTGTGGTCATGAATGAGGAGGTTGTCATCGGCATCAATTCCGGGGGCAGCGACCCGGGGAAGGTGAAAGAGACAAGACAGAAGATTGAGAAGCTTTTTTCCGTATCATCGCCGGGAAAAGTTTTTCCTGCATAATTATTAAGAAAACATTGCCAAAACTGTATATTTTCGGTATAATATTTTTCATGTCATTTTGCCGGAGGAATCTGATATACGGCGGGGACAAAATACAGTGCCGTCTGGTCACGGCATGGAGTACAGAAAGGATTATTTGGAATGGGAGACACAATACAGATACTTGTCGCCATGGTGATTTATATGGCGGCGGTAATCATTCTGGGCGTTACATTTGCGAGAAAAGCCAATGCGAGCTCCGATGCATATTTTCTCGGAGGGAGAAGCCTGGGACCGTGGGTGACAGCGATGAGTGCCGAGGCTTCGGATATGTCCGGATGGCTGCTCATGGGACTGCCGGGCGTGGCTTACTGGTGCGGAATCGCGGACGCGGCATGGACTGCCATCGGTCTTGCCGTGGGAACTTACATTAACTGGCTGATCGTCTCAAAGAGGCTGCGCCGTTACAGCGAGAAAGCGGGAAATGCAATTACGCTTCCGGAATATTTTTCCAACCGGTTTCATGAGCAGAAGAAAGTGATCATGACGATCTCGGCAGTGTTTATTCTTGTTTTCTTTACTGTCTATGCGGCGAGCTGCCTCGTGACATGTGGAAAACTGTTTTCTACTTTGTTTGATATGCCCTACATACCGATGATGATTGTAGGAGCAGTGTTCGTACTGATCTACACGATCATCGGAGGATTCCTTGCAGAGAGTGCATCGGACTTCATGCAGGCCATTGTGATGATCGTGGCGCTGATCGTGATTGTGACGGTGGGGACTGTCTCGGCAGGCGGTCTCGGGGCAGTGCTTGACAATGCGCGGGATATTCCCGGATTTCTGGAGTTCTTCGGAATTGCCACACCCCAGACGGTGGAAGGAGTACAGCAGGCCGCTGACGGAGTTCCGCTCTTTGGAGAAGCGGCGAACTACGGACTGCTCTCGGTTGTCTCCACCATGGCGTGGGGACTGGGATATTTTGGAGTGCCCCAGGTGCTTCTGCGCTTCATGGCAATCCGTGATGAGAGAGAGCTTACACGTTCCCGCCGGATCGCTACGGTGTGGGTGGTGATTTCCCTTACGATTGCCGTATTTATCGGACTGGTGGGAAGAAGCCTTTTCCCAACGGCGCTGACTACATCCGCGGATGCGGAGAATGTGTTTATCCTTCTGGCTACGAATCTTCTGCCGCCTCTTCTGGCAGGATTCGTCATGGCGGGTATTCTTGCGGCGACAATCAGCTCCTCGGATTCTTATCTGCTGATTGCAGCTTCTGCATTTGCAAAGAATATTTACCAGGGGCTGTTCCGCAAAAAGGCTTCCGACAGGGAGGTGCTGAATATCTCCAGGCTGACGCTGCTTTTGATCGCTGTTGTGGCGATTGTCATTGCTCTGGACGAGAACAGTGTTATCTTTACCATCGTAAGCTTTGCCTGGGCAGGATTCGGCGCTACGTTCGGACCGCTGATGCTCTTCAGCCTGTTCTGGAAACGGACTACAAGAGCGGGAGCTGTCGCCGGAATGTTAGGCGGCGCGGGAATGGTGTTCGTATGGAACCTGCTTGTGCGTCCGCTGGGCGGCGTGTGGGATATCTATGAACTGCTTCCGGCATTCATCTTCTCCTGCATCTGCATTGTTGTGGTGTCGCTGCTGACGCCGGAACCGTCGAAAGAGATTCAGAGAGAGTTTGACGAAGTGAAAAAGGGAATATAACAGCAACACAGAGAAAGAAAGGCGCATCCTGTGCCCCGTCTTTGGCGGCGGGTACAGGATGCGTCTTTCTTCTTATGCTGTTCCGGTCAGACCCCGCCGGCAGGCAACGCGGATCCCATCGGCAGAGTCCCGCGAAGGGTTCAGGGCTCTCTCCGGCGGAGTGCTTCCAGAATATCCGGGATCTGGCCGGAGGCGGAATAAATTTGATATTCCGGTTCGTGGATATCTTCCAGATAATGGGCATCGGAGCAGCAGATTACGTTGCACTGCTCAAAGTAGGGGTGTTCCCTGCGGAGCCGGTGCAGGTTCTTAAAATCATGAAACTCGGCGCAGGTGAATGTACTTCCCGGCGGCACAAATCCCAGATTGGAGATCAGGCTTGTGGAAGATTTATCCACATGGGCGGGGTAGGCGATGCCGTGAAATTCTTCCACAAGGGAAAATACTTCATCGAATGAGATGGAAGTCGCGTTGATGAGCAGATATTCTACGGTGCCGGTGACCTCGTCCTTTTCGTTCATGATCTGCTGCTTCCCGAAAATGTCCTCGCGGTTTGGAACGGGCATCAGCTTCCCGTACACAAAAGCGTCAAACGCCATGGCGTCCTCCAGAGAGGAAAAGAGGCAGATTACATGGACCTCCTCTGCCGTGGTCAGTTCCATCCCCGGAAGGACGGTCACGCCGTACCGGGCTCCGTGATACAGGGCAGCGGGGCAGTTTTTGCAGCTGTTGTGGTCTGTCAGGGCGATCACGTCCAGCCCTTTGACCGCAGCCATTCCCACCAGATTGGCGGGTGTCATATCATCATCCCCGCATGGGGAAAGGCAGGAATGGATATGGAAGTCGTAGAAGAGGGGAATCATGCGAATCCTTCCTGATAAATCTTCAGCGCCATGTCAAAGACCGGAAGATCTGTGGCGAGGATGGCGATCCCTTCTTCTTCTGCTTTCCCCAGTGTATCCTCGTCCAGGGTTACTCCCTCCGCCAGTACGATGCACGCCGTCTCGGTCAGGGAAGCGACGGCGAGAGTGTTCCTGTTCCCCATTACCGTGACCCATACGCCGTCTGCAGGAGCACGGCTCATGGCAATGCTCAGAAGATCACAGCAGAAGATTTTCGAGATCTCGCGGTCCGGCTGCCCTTCCACGAGAATGCGGCAGCAGGGCAGGGCAAGAATCTGCTTTAATTTCATGATCGGTTCACCTCATTTCCTGTATGTTTTCCCTCCGGTTCCCCATGGGGACGGAGATGCTCCGGGACGCCGAAAGAGGCCAGCTCCCCGGTCAGTTCCTGAATATACTGCTTCAGGAGAGCCTGGTCCTCCCCGGAGAGCGTCTCTTTGGAAGATGCAGACGGATTCCCGGAGCCTTTCGGCTGCATCAGATGCCGGATCTTCTCGGAGAGATCCGCGATATTGGAGCGAAGCACATAGATGCAGTCGTTTGGCGTGGCGTCGCCCCGGACGATATCCTCTGCCAGAGTCTGGCAGGTGGGAGCGCCGCAGGAACCGCAGTCCAGTCCTGGAAAACGTGCGGTGAGCTTCTCCACCTCGCCCATCATCTGCAGACTTTCCTTGAAGGTATTGCCAAGACGGAAGACCGGTTCGTACTCCACATTGTCCGCCCAGTAAATATTGCCGAGTTCCGGATTGTCTTCCAGATGATTTCTGGAGACCGGCTGGTATTTGACCAGACGTTTCGTCTTGGTTGTGGCAATGTATGCGTTTTCCACAGTGAGGGTTCCGCCCACGCAGCCGCCGTTGCAGGCGTTCAGCTCCACAAAGGTGAGCCCGTGCAGCTTTTCGTCCTCCAGTTCTTCCAGAACCCGCAGAATATTGACGATTCCGTCCGCCGCCAGGTAATTGTCCACAAGGAGACCGCCCACTTCACCCCCTGCGTTGCTCCAGCCGATCCCGATCCTGCCGGAATTGGAAAGGGGGAGAAGCTGGCTGTCGTCGTGCTTCATGTGGGGCAGGAGAAGAGGATAGACGTCTTTGATCGCCACCACGTTGTCGATGTTGCTCTTCTCGATGCCCAGAGGCGCCCGGGCGTAGGAAACTTTTGAGGGACAGGGGGAGATGAAGATGATTCCGATCTCCTCCGGCTTCAGTCCCGTCTTTTTCATGGCTTTTGCCCGTGCCAGCTCCGCGGCTACCTCAACCGGCGCTTTGATGGGAAGCAGACGGGAGATAAGGGAAGGAAACTTCACCCGGATCAGCCGTACTACCGAAGGACAGGCTGAACTGATAAACGGGGCTTCCTCCGCGTGTTCTTTTATGTATTCCCTGGATGCTTCCGATACCAGTTCCGCCGCGGCGCTCACCTCGTAGACATCGTCGAAGCCAAGTTTTAACAGGGCGTTCAGGACGATGTCCACATTGGTCAGGTTGTTGTACTGGGCGTAGAGCGACGGGGCGGGAAGCGCTACCGTGTATTTGAAATTGTTGATCACGGACAGGGGATCATAGACCGCAACCTTTGCATGATGGGGGCAGTAGCGGATGCACCGCCCGCAGTCGATGCAGAACTTGTCGATGATATGTGCCTTCCCGTTATGGACCCGGATGGCCTGGGTGGGGCAGTATTTGATACAGTTGATGCACCCCTGGCAGGCGGATTCCCGCAGGCGCACAGAGCGCATGAATTTGTTCGTGTTCATAAGCCGGCATAACCTCCTTGTCTGCCGCGGTCCGGTCAGATATATACTTTCATGGTAATCGTAGTGCCTTCTCCGATCACGGTGTCGATTTTCATCTCATCCGTGTATCGTTTCATGTTCGGCAGTCCCATGCCGGCGCCAAAGCCCAGGGAGCGGACTTCCGGGCGTGCTGTGGAGAATCCCTCCTGCATGGCCTGGTCCACATCCGGGATCCCCGGACCTCTGTCCGCGAGGATCATGGTGATATCGCTGTCCGAGACGGACACGGTGATTTCTCCGCCGTCGGCGTGGATGACCATATTAATCTCTCCCTCATACATGGCGATGGCTACCTTGCGGATCACATCACTGTCGAGTCCCAGCTGCTTGAGCTTGTTTTTCACGGAGCTGCTGGCCTCACCGGCGCGGGTGAAGTCGTCTCCGTCGATGGTATAGCGAAAAGTCAGAGTGTCATTCATCTTGTGTCACGCACCTCCCCGCAATCCGTGTTCGTAGAGCATGCCGCATGTGGTGAACATATAGTGGTCTGTCGCAAGAACGGCGATCCCTTTTCCCACCGCCAGCGCAAGCATGTTTTCATCCGGCATCTTTCCGCGCACGAAAATGATACAGACAATGTCAAGCATCTCCGCGGTACGCACGACCTGCGGG
Source organism: Lachnoclostridium sp. An169 (assembly GCF_002160525.1). Classification (GTDB taxonomy): domain Bacteria; phylum Bacillota; class Clostridia; order Lachnospirales; family Lachnospiraceae; genus Mediterraneibacter; species Mediterraneibacter cottocaccae. The sequence continues at coordinate 69,095 of NZ_NFKT01000021.1, read as the reverse complement.
TTGCAAAGGCCGGTGATGAGGACAGAACATTTGCTGCCGTAGGCGAGGACATCGCTCATCATGTCTGCGGAAAAAACGAACTGTACGTCCAGGTCGGCAAGTTCTTCTCCGTACAGAAACCTGGCGTCCAGGACTTCCTGCATTTCTTTGATCTTCATAGGCTCCTCCGTTAAAAATGAAAATTCATACTGAATAAAAAGTGATGTGTTTAGTATATCATTTACAAATTCAAAAAGCAACGGAGTGGAATTTTCGTGCGCTTTCTTCCGCAAAATAAGAAAAAGAAACGGAAAAACAGAAAAGCGACAAAAAGTATACAAAAAATTAATAATAAACAAGTGGAATTTTGTGTAATCCTATGATATCATATACAGTAATGAGCACAAATTCATCATAAGAAATGGAGGTTGAAGAATGGCAGCTAAGAAAGGAACAGTTCCATTTTCAGGGACAAAAGAACAGGAAGAGGCACTTATGAAGGTTATCGCTGAGCTCAAAGATGAAAAAGGTGCCCTTATGCCGATTCTGCAGAAGGCACAGGATATATATGGATACCTTCCCATAGAAGTCCAGAAAATGATTTCGGATGAGACAGGGATCCCGTTGGAAAAGATTTACGGTGTCGCCACATTTTATTCCCAGTTTACGCTGAGCCCGAAAGGAAAATACAAGATTTCCGTCTGTCTTGGCACGGCGTGCTATGTAAAAGGCTCCGGAGATATCTACAATGCGCTGATGGAAAAGCTTGGCATTGTGGGAGGAGAGTGTACGCCGGACGGTAAGTTTTCTCTGGATGCATGCCGCTGCGTCGGTGCATGCGGGCTTGCACCTGTCATGATGATCAATGACGAAGTCTACGGCCGTCTTACAGTCGATGACATAGACGGCATCCTGGCAAAATACGAGTAAGTCTTATGATGCCGGAAATTTCACTGAACATTCTGGATGTGGCGGAGAATTCCGTGAGGGCAGATGCTACGCTGATCGAGATCACCGTCTCGGTGCAGCCTTCGGAGGATACGCTGAGTGTGACGGTAAAGGACAATGGCTGCGGGATGACGCCGGAACAGGTGGCACGGGTGCAGGATCCGTTTTTTACCACAAGGACGACACGGAAAGTGGGACTCGGTGTTCCTTTTTTCAGACAGGCGGCGGAAAGCACGGGGGGCAGCTTTCAGATTGATTCGGTAAAAGGAAAAGGGACAGAGGTCAGGGCAGTGTTCGGGCTGTCTCACATTGACAGGATGCCCCTTGGCGATATCAGTTCCACCATCCATACACTGGTTGTGTTTAACGGAAACATCGATTTCCGCTATACATATATTTACGGTGAGAAGAGCTTTGTACTGGATACCCGGGAGATGAGGGAGATGCTGGGAGATATTTCCTTTGCGGAGAAAGAAGTGTCGGATTTCATCCGGGATTACCTGGAGACTAACAAGGCGGAGACGGACGGCGGGGCTGACATATAGATGTTGCCGCAGAAACAGAAAAAAGCTCTGACCTGCTGAAGGGCAGCAGGAATCAGAAGGACAGAATATGGAAAGAAATGGAGGAGCTATATGAAATCTCTTGAAGAATTACGTGCGATCAGGGAAAAGATGCAGGGCAGAGTAGGTGTCCGCGCGGAGAATGAAAATCAGATCCGCGTGGTTGTCGGCATGGCGACCTGTGGAATCGCAAGCGGGGCAAGGCCGGTGCTTACGGCGCTCTCGGATGCGGTTCAGGAACAGAACCTGAGCGATAAGATCAACGTGACGCAGACCGGATGCATCGGACTGTGCCAGTATGAACCGATCGTGGAAGTGATGGAACCGGGCAAGGAGAAAGTGACCTACGTAAAGATGACTCCTGAGAAGGCACTGGAGGTGCTGCGCCTTCATCTGCTGGGCGGTCAGGTTGTTACGAAATATACACTGGGCGCTGCGCAGAATACTTTAAACTAGGAAAAGGAGGCGGAAGAATATGTATCGTTCACATGTACTTGTCTGCGGCGGAACCGGATGTACCTCCTCCGGCAGTCAGAGAATTATCGAGAGACTGGAGAAGGAGATCGCCGCAAACGGACTGTCCGAGGAAGTCGGAGTCGTAAAAACAGGATGTTTCGGTCTCTGTGCACTGGGACCGGTTATGATTGTGTACCCGGAAGGAACTTTTTATTCCATGGTTCAGGAGGATGATATTCCGGAGATCGTATCCGAGCATCTTCTGAAGGGAAGAGTTGTCACCCGTCTGCTCTATGACGAGACGACAAAGACTGATAAGATCGTTCCTCTCAATGAGACGAATTTCTATAAAAAGCAGCACCGTGTTGCCCTCAGAAACTGCGGTGTGATCAATCCGGAGAACATCGATGAATATATCGGAACCGGCGGGTATGAGGCGCTTGGAATCGTGCTGACACAGAAGACGCCGGAGGAAGTGATCCAGATCCTTCTGGACAGCGGTCTTCGCGGGCGCGGCGGCGCGGGATTCCCCACAGGACAGAAATGGAAGTTCGCAGCGGCAAACAAAGCAGACCAGAAATATGTCTGCTGCAACGCCGACGAGGGAGACCCGGGAGCATTCATGGACCGTTCCATCCTGGAAGGTGATCCCCATGCAGTGCTTGAGGCCATGGCGATTGCGGGATATGCCATCGGTGCATCCCAGGGGTATATCTATGTGCGCGCGGAGTACCCCATTGCGGTAAAGCGTCTGGAGATCGCCATCGGACAGGCGAGAGAGTACGGCCTGCTCGGTGAAAATATTTTTGACAGCGGATTTAATTTCGATATAGAACTGAGACTCGGTGCAGGAGCATTTGTATGCGGCGAGGAGACGGCTCTCATGACATCCATCGAAGGCAACAGGGGAGAGCCGAGACCTCGCCCGCCGTTCCCGGCACTCAAAGGTCTGTTCCAGAAACCGACCATATTGAACAACGTGGAGACCTACGCGAACATTCCCCAGATCATTGTAAACGGTCCGGAGTGGTTCGCCTCCATGGGAACGGAGAAGTCCAAGGGTACGAAAGTGTTCGCCCTGGGCGGCAAGATTAACAATACCGGTCTGGTGGAGATCCCCATGGGAACAACGCTCCGCGAGATCGTGGAAGAGATTGGCGGCGGCGTGCCCAACGGCAAGAAGTTCAAGGCTGCCCAGACCGGAGGTCCGTCCGGCGGATGTATCCCGGCGGAGCACCTGGACGTCCCCATCGACTATGACAACCTGATCGCCATCGGATCCATGATGGGGTCCGGCGGACTGATTATTATGGATGAAGACACCTGTATGGTGGATATCGCCAAGTTCTTCCTGGAGTTTACGGTAGACGAATCCTGCGGAAAATGTACGCCATGCCGGATCGGCACGCGGCGTATGCTGGAGATCCTGGAGAAGATCACCAAGGGGCAGGCTACCATGGAAGACCTGGATAAACTGGAGGAGCTGTGCTACCATCTGCAGTCCAACTCTCTGTGCGCTCTGGGACAGACGGCTCCGAACCCGGTGCTCTCCACCCTGAGATACTTCAGAGATGAGTATATTGCGCATATTGTCGACAAGAAATGTCCGGCAGGAGTCTGCAAGGATCTTCTGCAGTATAAGATCGATCCGGATAAGTGTAAAGGATGTACGCTGTGTGCGAGAACCTGTCCGGCGGATGCGATCATCGGAAAGGTGAAAGAGCCTCACATGATCAATCCGGAGAAGTGCTTAAAGTGCGGCGCATGTATGGAAAAATGCCGGTTCGGCGCGATTTACAAAGAATAACGGAGGGTAGAGAAGATGGAAAATGTCAATTTAAAGATCAACGGCTTAAATGTTACTGCACCGGCAGGCTCTACAATCCTGGAGGCGGCTCAGGCGGCAGGGATCCGCATTCCCACGCTGTGCTATCTCAAAGATATCAACGAGATCGGCGCCTGCCGTATGTGTGTGGTGGAAGTAAAAGGAGCGAGAAATCTGGTTGCCGCCTGTATGTATCCGGTATCCGAGGGCATGGAAGTGCAGACGAATACCCAGAGGCTGCTTGATTCCAGAAGAAGAACCCTGGAGCTGCTCCTTTCTGTCCATGATAAAAAATGTCTTTCCTGCGTGAGAAGCGGCCACTGCGAGCTGCAGGAACTCTGCCAGGAGCTGGGCGTGACGGATGAAGATCATTTCGCGGGCGAGATGCCTCACTATGAACTGGATGAGAGCGCGGTTCACATGGTCCGCGACAACAATAAATGTATCCTTTGCCGCCGCTGTTCTGCGGTGTGCGAGAAGGTCCAGAGCGTGGGCGTGATCGGTCCGAATAACAGGGGCTTCGCAACATTTATCGGCTCCGCATTTGAGATGGGACTGGGAGATACAAGCTGTGTGGGGTGCGGTCAGTGTATCGCTGCCTGTCCGACCGGCGCGCTCTACGAGAAGAGCAATATCGACGATGTGCTTGCGGCGATCGCCGATGAGACGAAACATGTGGTTGTCCAGACAGCTCCGTCTGTCCGTGCAGCTCTCGGCGAAGAGTTTGGCTATCCCATGGGAACCGACGTGGAAGGAAAGATGGCGGCTGCCCTCAGGAGAATCGGATTCGACAAGGTGTTTGACACTGATTTCGGAGCGGACCTTACGATTATGGAAGAGGCGCATGAATTCATCGACCGCGTGCAGAACGGCGGAGTTCTTCCCATGATGACCTCCTGTTCACCGGGGTGGGTGAAGTACTGTGAACATTATTATCCGGATCAGATCGACCATCTGTCGAGCTGCAAGTCGCCCCAGCAGATGTTCGGCGCGGTGACAAAGACCTATTACGCAGAGAAGATGGGCATTGCCCCGGAAGATATTGTATGTGTCAGCATCATGCCCTGTACGGCGAAGAAATTCGAGCTTCAGAGAGATGACCAGTATGCGGCAGGTGTGCCGGATGTGGATATCTCCCTGACAACAAGAGAACTTGCCCGTCTGATCCGCAAGGTCGGTATCAATTTCCGGACCCTGCCGGATGAAGGCTTCGACGATCCGCTGGGAGAGTCCACAGGTGCAGGCGTGATCTTTGGCGCCACAGGCGGCGTTATGGAGGCGGCGCTCCGCACGGCGGTCGAGACACTGACGGGACAGGAGCTTGAGAAAGTGGAGTTCTCGGAGGTCCGCGGAACCGAAGGCATCAAGGAGGCTACTTACAATGTGGCCGGAATGGATGTGAAGGTTGCGGTGGCTTCGGGCTTAAGCAACGCAAAGATGATCATGGATAAGATCCGTGCCGGCGAGGCGGATTACCACTTCGTGGAGATCATGTGCTGCCCGGGCGGATGCGTAAACGGCGGCGGACAGCCCCAGGTGCATGCGGATGTGAGAAACTTTGAGGACGTCCGTGCGATCCGGGCGAAAGCGCTGTATGACAACGATGCGGCGAAGTCGGTCCGCAAGTCCCACGAGAACCCGTCCATCAAGAAACTGTATGACGAGTATCTGGGACATCCGGGAAGCGAGAAGGCACATCATATCCTGCATACCACATATGTGAAGAGGACTGTGAATTAGGCTCTTCCGCGTGACAGACCGATACGGAAACAAATAAGATATATCTGTACCCTGCTTTTAAAGCGTTTGCATGATTTTTCACACGTTTTTAAGGCAGGGTACAAATTTTACATTGCCGCCGCAAACCATGCATGTTATACTTATTAAGATAGCGTCCGTATACACAGGACGCTCCAGACAAAGGAGAGTGAATGAAATTTGAAGACATTACTGGATCTGATCAGCATAGAGATGAGAGAGGCCTTCCGCAGCGCGGGATATGATGAGGAGCTTGCGAAGGTGACATTGTCCAACCGTCCGGATCTGTGCGAGTACCAGTGCAATGGTGCGATGGCGGGGGCGAAGAAGTATAAGAAAGCTCCGTTTATGATTGCGGAGGAAGTTGTGGCGGGACTGAAAGACAGTGCCTGCTTTGAGTCGGCGGAGGTAGTGAAACCGGGATTTATCAATCTGAAACTGGCGCCGGAATATGTAGCACGCTATCTGAATGACATGGCGAAAGAAGAAAAACTCGGTGTGGAGGAAGAGGAGAATCCCCGCACTGTTATCATTGATTACGGCGGACCGAATGTGGCGAAGCCGCTCCATGTCGGACATCTGCGCTCGGCGATCATCGGAGAGAGCGTCAAGCGCATCATGAGATATAAGGGCAATAAAGTGATCGGAGATATTCACCTGGGAGACTGGGGATACCAGATGGGGCTGATTATCACCGAGCTGAAAAAGCGCAGGCCGGACCTGCCCTATTTTGACGAGAGTTTTGAAGGTGAGTATCCGAAGGAGGCTCCGTTTACGATCAGCGAGCTGGAAGAGATCTATCCCACGGCAAGTGCCTACGCGAAAGAACACGAAGATTACAGAGAGGAAGCATTGCATGCTACCTATCTTCTGCAGAATGGATACCGGGGATACCGGGCGATCTGGAACCATATTATGAATGTATCGGTGACAGACCTGAAGAAAAACTATGAGAAGCTGAACGTGGAGTTCGATCTCTGGAAAGGGGAGGCGGACGCCCAGCAGTACATCCGGGATATGGTGGAACGTCTGAAGAGCGAAGGCTATGCGCGCTACGATGAGGGCGCTCTGGTGGTTGACGTCCAGGAAGAGACGGACAATAAGGAAGTGCCTCCCTGCATGATCCTCAAGTCAGACGGCGCGGCACTGTATGATACAACCGATCTGGCGACTCTTGTGGAACGGGAGCAGGACTATCATCCGGACGAGGTGATCTATGTAGTGGACAAGCGGCAGGAGCTCCATTTCATCCAGGTGTTCCGCTGCGCGAAGAAGACGGGGATTGTCCGCCCGGAGACAGAGCTGAAATTCCTCGGATTCGGAACCATGAACGGGAAAGACGGAAAGCCCTTCAAGACGAGAGAGGGCGGGGTAATGCGTCTGGAGAACCTGATCCGGGAGATCGATGAGGAGATGTACAAGAAGATCATCGACAACCGGACCGTGGAGGAAGAGGATGCGAAGAAGACCGCGGAGACTGTCGGTCTTGCAGCTATCAAGTACGGGGATCTGTCGAACCAGGCTTCCAAGGACTATATTTTCGATGTGGACCGGTTTACATCCTTTGAGGGAAATACAGGACCGTATATTCTGTATACGATTGTCCGGATCAAGTCGATCCTGAATAAATATACGGAAAACGGCGGAAGCCTGGAAAATATCTGCATTACTCCGGCAGCAGATGCATACGAAAAATCATTGATGCTGCAGGTACTCAAGTTCAACGATGTGATTAACACGGTGTATTCCGAGACAGCGCCCCACAAGATCTGCGCCTATATTTACGAACTGGCGAATGAGTTCAACAAGTTCTATCACGAGACAAAGATCCTCTCCGAGGAAGATGAGGAGAAGAAGGCAGGGTATATCGCTCTTCTTGTTCTCGCAAAGCGCGTGCTTGAGACATGTATTGACCTGCTTGGATTCGAAGCTCCGGAAAGGATGTAGAAGAAAGAAATGACAGAAAAATTATTTTACCGGGACAGTCATCTGCGTGAATTTACGGCGGCGGTGACTGCCTGCCGTCCCTGCGGAAAGGACGACGGCCGGGAAAAGGCAGAGAGCGGGGATGCCGGGAAGTACGAGGTGGAGCTGGACCGCACGGCTTTCTTTCCGGAAGGAGGCGGACAGTATTCCGACAAAGGTGTGCTCGGCGGCGCCCGTGTACTGGATGTCCGGGAGAAAGACGGACATATCTTCCATATTACAGATGCTCCTCTGGAAATGGGAGAACAGGTGACAGGGAAGATTGACTGGGAAGAGCGTTTTATGAAGATGCAGCAGCATACCGGAGAGCATATCGTCTCCGGACTGGTGCATGGGAAATATGGCTATAATAATGTAGGGTTCCATCTTGGAAGTGAAGACTGCACCATGGATTTCAACGGAGAACTGACGGAGAAAGATCTGCTCGGGATTGAGCGGGAGGCGAACCGGGCGGTCTGGGAAAATCTGGAAGTGCAGGTGCTTTATCCCACGGAGGAAGAGCTGGAGAAGATGGAATACCGGAGCAAGATCGAGATCGAAGGACAGGTCAGGATCGTTGTGATTCCGGGGTACGATGTCTGCGCCTGCTGTGCGCCCCATGTGAAGTACACCGGTGAGATCGGCGTGATCAAGCTGACAAATGTGCAGAGGTACAAGGGCGGCGTCCGTGTTACCATGCTCTGCGGTATCCGGGCTCTTCTGGATTATGAAAAGAAGCAGCAGGAGGCAGGAAAGATCTCTGCCATGCTCTGCGCAAAGGAAAATGAGATTGCCGGGGCGGTTTCTCATCTGAGGGAAGAATGTTCTGCCCTGAAATATGAACTGGGGGAAAAGGAGAAAAAAATAGTCCTGATGAAAGCGCAGAATATCTCGGATGATGCGGCGGTTGTCTGTGAGTTCGTGGAAGAGGGAAACATGGATTCCATGCGGCTTCTGATGAACTCCGTGCTTGAAAAGGACCGGGTGCTGTGCGCTGTATTCGGCGGAAACGATGAGGATGGCTACCGCTATGTTATCGGAAGCAGAAAGGCGGATGTGCGGGCTCTGGCGAAGGAGTTCAATGCTGCGTTTGACGGAAAAGGCGGAGGCAGGCCGGAGATGGTCCAGGGAACGGCAAATGGAAAGAGCAGTGCTATGAGGGAGTGGATTCTTGAGAAAGCGGGGAATCTGTAGATGAATCAAATTCGCAGAAAAAGTTCATTCTGGTCCCTGGCGGGACCTCTGCTCGGGTACTGGCTGATCCAGATGGCTGTGATTGTGGTGGTGGAGCTTGTGATCGCCGTCCCGACGATGTCGGATATGCTCAGAGAACTGAGTTCGGGCAGTGTCTCTTCACAGAAAGAATTTGCCGAGTTCTATGTATCGGCGATGGAGACGCTGCTGAGGCAGGTGATGAGTTACCAGGCACAGATCACTGCGGCAGCCGCCCTCGGCACTCTGATTATGACGGTGATTCTCTTTCGGAAGGACAGACAGCTGGAAGTCACGTACAACATTCCTCAGTGGAAGAAAGCGCCGGTCTCGAAATACTGGCCGGTGGCGGTTATGGGAATTGTCGGATGCATCGGAGTGACATGCCTGTCGGCAATGGTACAGCTTGTCCTTTATGATCCGCAGTACCAGGACGCGACGGCGGCGGTGTACAGTTCTTCCTTCCCGGTGGAACTGATCTGTCTTGGCATTATTTCGCCGGTTGCGGAGGAAATGATGTTCCGGGGTGTGATGTTCCGCAGGTACAGGGAAAACAGGGGGTTTTTCTACTCGGCGCTCTGGTCTTCGGTGTTCTTTGCACTGATGCATACCAACATGATACAGCTTGTGTACAGCTTCCTTCTGGGAATCCTTCTCTCCTATCTGTATGAGAAGTTCGGCTCGGTGAAAGCACCGGTTTTCCTGCACATCCTGCTGAACAGCGGTTCGGTGGTGTTCACGGAGACCGGCGTGTTCGACTGGCTGGGAGGCGGCGCGGAACGGATGGCGGCAGCGGTGATTGTCAGCGCGTTTATCTGTTCGGCGATGTTTGTCCTGATTCAGAAAATGCGGGACTGGGGGGATCCGAACCCGCCGGAAAAGCCGAAAAAGGAGCAGGACGGCAGTCCTTTCGATTTTATGTGAGCGGTATGCGAATAAACGGATGATACAGCGGATGAAGATGGCATACAGCGGAAACAGAAGAAAAATCAGATTGTACTTATAAAAATACAATTTTAAATTGAGTGCGGCGGAATTAAAAATCCGCCGCTTTTTCTATGCGTGAAAATTGATGTTTTTTCTGGAAATAAAAGGGAAGAGGACAAATATCAGGAAAAATTATTAATGTTTGTTCAGAATTAGAATTATCAGAAAATAAAAAGAAAATTAAAATAAAGTCGAATTATCAGATAATATCAAAGATTTTCCTGTTTACAGGGAAAAGAAAATCATGTATATTTGTAAAAGTAAAAAATGAAAGGAAAGGACAGCGACTATGAAAGATGAGAAGAAAAGTCCGCAGGGACTGTATCGCGAAAGTTTTGAACACGATAACTGTGGGATCGGCGCTATTGTAAATATAAAAGGCGTAAAAAGCCACAGCACTGTCGCGGGCGCTCTCGAGATCGTGGAGCACCTGGAGCACAGGGCAGGAAAAGACGCGGAAGGCAAGACCGGAGACGGTGTGGGAATTCTTCTGCAGGTTTCCCACAGGTTTTTCAAAAAAGTCTGTACCCCTCTCGGCATTGAACTGGGCGGGGAGAGAGACTACGGCGTGGGAATGTTTTTCCTTCCTCAGGATGAGCTGAAGCGCAATCAGGCGAAAAATATTTTCGAAGTGATTGTCAAGAAGGAAGGGTTAAAATTCCTGGGCTGGAGGGAAGTGCCGATTCATCCGGAGATCCTCGGAAAGACCGCAGTGGACTGCATGCCCTGTATTATGCAGGCATTTATCGAGCGGCCGAAGAAGATCGAAAAGGGTCTGCCCTTTGACCGCCGCCTTTATGTGGTAAGACGTGTGTTTGAGCAGAGCAGCGACGATACTTATGTTGTCTCTCTTTCAAGCCGTACGATTGTATATAAGGGAATGTTCCTGGTAGGGCAGCTCCGTCAGTTCTTCGGAGATCTCCAGGATGAGGATTTTGAGTCTGCCATCGCCATGGTACATTCCAGATTCAGTACCAACACGGCACCCAGCTGGCAGAGGGCGCATCCGAACCGTTTCATCGTACATAACGGTGAGATCAACACGATCCGCGGAAATGCGGACAAGATGCGCGCCAGAGAGGAGACCATGGAGGCGGGCTGCTTAAAAGGCGAGCTCCACAAGGTGCTTCCGGCGATCAATACATCCGGTTCCGACTCCGCGATGCTGGACAACGCCCTGGAATTCATGGTGATGAGCGGTATGGAGCTGCCGCTGGCAGTGATGATCGCCATTCCGGAGCCATGGGTAAACAACCGCAGTATGTCCCAGAACAAGAAGGATTTCTATCAGTATTATGCGACCATGATGGAGCCATGGGACGGACCGGCGTCCATCCTGTTCTCCGACGGAGATGTGATGGGAGCGGTTCTGGACAGAAACGGACTCAGACCGTCAAGATACTACATTACAGATGATGACAACCTGATCCTCTCTTCCGAGGTGGGCGTCCTTGACATCGATCCCACGAAGATCCTTGTAAAAGAACGTCTCCATCCGGGCAAGATGCTTCTTGTGGACACTGTCGCAGGAAGAGTGATCGACGATGAGGAACTGAAAGAAAAATATGCAAACGAGGAGCCTTACGGGGAATGGCTGGACCGCAACCTGATCCGCCTGAAAGATCTGAAGATCCCCAACAAGGATATCCCGAAATATACGAAAGAGGAGTGTACCCAGCTTCAGAAAGCTTTCGGATATTCCTATGAGGATGTGAGAGAATCCATCCTTACCATGGCACAGAACGGCGGTGAGGGAATCGCTGCCATGGGAATCGACGCGCCGCTCTCGGTGCTCTCGAGAAAGCGCCAGCCGCTGTTCGGATATTTCAAACAGCTTTTCGCGCAGGTGACAAACCCGCCTATCGACGCGATCCGCGAGGAGATTGTCACATCCACGACGATCTATGTGGGAAAAGACGGAAACCTGCTTGAGAAGAAAGAGGAAAATTGTAAGATGCTGCGGGTGGACAACCCGATCCTTACCAATACAGACCTTCTGAAGATCAAAAACATGAAGGTGGACGGATTCAAGGTGGCGGAGATCCCGATTACCTATTATAAGAACACAAGCCTTGAGAAGGCGATCGAGTATCTGTTTATCGAGGTAGACAGAGTGATCCGTGAGGGAGCCAACATCCTGATCCTTACAGACAGGGATATGGATGAATACCATGTGGCGATCCCGTCCCTTCTGGCGGTATCCGGACTTCAGCAGCACCTGGTGCGCACGAAGAAGAGAACTTCTGTTGCCATGATCCTGGAGAGCGGCGAGCCCAGAGAGGTACACCACTTTGCCACGCTGCTCGGCTACGGCGCATGTGCGATCAACCCCTATCTGGCGCATGAGTCAATCCGTCAGCTGATCGAGGCGAGACTTCTGCACAAGGATTACTATGCAGCAGTAGACGATTACAACAACGCGGTGATTCACGGAATCATCAAGATTGCCTCAAAGATGGGAATCTCTACGATCCAGTCCTACCAGGGCGCGAAGATCTTCGAGGCGATCGGACTGAAAGAAGACTTTATCAGCCGTTACTTTACTGATACGGTGAGCCGTGTGGGCGGAATCGGCATCGAGGAGATCGCCGAGGACTACACCGCATTCCACACAGAGGCATTTGATCCGCTCGGACTGGGCGTTGATATGACGCTGGACAGTGTGGGACAGCACAAATACAAGAGCGGCGGGGAGGAGCATCTCTACAATCCCCAGACCATTCACATGCTGCAGCAGTCCACGAGGCGCGGCGATTACGAGATGTTTAAAGAGTATACCAGGATGGTGGATGAGGAAGGCGAGAAGATCAACTTAAGAGGACAGCTCGACTTCAACTATCCGAAGAAAGGAGTGCCTCTGGAGGAAGTGGAGAGCGTGGATTCCATTGTTACCCGTTTCAAGACGGGAGCCATGTCCTACGGTTCCATTTCCAAGGAAGCCCACGAGACGCTGGCTATTGCCATGAACCGTCTCCATGGAAAGTCCAACTCCGGTGAGGGCGGGGAGGACATTGAACGCCTTGACACAGACCGCTGTTCTGCCATCAAGCAGGTGGCTTCCGGACGTTTCGGCGTGACCAGCAGATATCTGGTGAGCGCCCAGGAGATCCAGATCAAGATGGCCCAGGGAGCAAAACCGGGCGAGGGCGGACACCTTCCGGGAGGAAAGGTATATCCGTGGATTGCAAAGACCCGTCACTCCACGCCGGGTGTGAGCCTGATCTCACCGCCGCCGCACCACGATATCTACTCCATCGAGGACCTGGCACAGCTCATTTACGACTGCAAGAACGCCAATAAAAATGCAAGAATTTCCGTAAAACTTGTGTCCGAGGCAGGCGTGGGAACGGTTGCTGCCGGCGTTGCCAAGGCGGGAGCGGGAGTCATCCTGATCTCCGGATACGACGGAGGAACCGGAGCGGCACCGAGAAGTTCCATCCAGAATGCGGGACTTCCCTGGGAGCTTGGACTTGCGGAGACACACCAGACACTGATTCAGAACGGTCTGCGCGAGCGCGTGCGTATCGAGACGGACGGCAAGCTGATGAGCGGACGCGACGTGGCCATCGCTGCCCTGCTCGGAGCAGAAGAGTTCGGATTTGCCACAGCACCGCTTGTGACCATGGGCTGCGTGATGATGCGTGTCTGCAACCTGGATACCTGTCCGGTGGGCGTAGCCACCCAGAATCCGGAACTGCGGAAACGTTTCACCGGAAAACCGGAATACGTGATAAACTTCATGCGCTTCATCGCGGAAGAATTAAGAGAATATATGGCGAAACTGGGCGTGCGCACGGTGGATGAACTGGTTGGAAGAACCGATCTTCTGAAAGTGAAGGATACTCCGACTTCCAGCCGCGCGGCATCCCTGGATCTGACCAGCGTGCTCTACAATCCGTATGCGGAAGAGAAGAAAGGCATGATTTTCAACCCGAAGAAAGTATATGACTTTGAACTGAACAAGACTCTGGATGAAAGAGTTCTTGTAAAACAGCTCCTTCCGGCTCTGGAGAAAGGACAGAAGAGAAGCCTGGAGGTGGACGTGACCAATACGGACCGTACCTTCGGAACGATCTTCGGTTCAGAGATTACGAGGAGATATCCGGACGGACTGCCGGAGGACAGCTTCGTCATCAAGTGTAAGGGAGCAGGCGGACAGAGCTTCGGCGCATTCATTCCGAAGGGACTGACTCTGGAACTTACCGGCGACAGCAACGATTACTTCGGAAAAGGCCTCTCCGGCGGAAAACTGGTAGTATGCCCGCCGAGCGGAATCAAATTCAAGTCTGATGAGAATATTATAATAGGAAACGTTGCGTTCTACGGAGCGACAAGCGGCAAGGCCTTTATCGGCGGTGTTGCGGGAGAGCGTTTCTGTGTGAGAAATTCCGGTGTCCGCGCAGTTGTGGAAGGCGTCGGCGACCACGGCTGCGAGTACATGACCGGCGGATGCGTGGTGATTCTGGGACAGACCGGAAAGAACTTCGCGGCCGGAATGAGCGGCGGAATCGCCTATGTACTCGATATGGACAGCACTCTTTACAAGAAGGTCAACAAGGCCATGGTAAATATCGAGCGCGTAACGGACAAGTATGATGTCCAGGAACTGAAAAATATGATCCAGGAGCATGTTGCCTATACAAACTCCGAGATCGGCAAGAAGATCCTCGACAACTTTGCAGAGTACCTGCCGAAATTCAAGAAGATCATTCCGGAGGATTATGAGAAGATGATGGCAGCCATCATCCAGATGGAAGAGAAGGGCTTAAGCAGGGAAAAGGCACAGATTGAAGCATTTAACAAGATTAAGAGCGGAAAGTAAGGAGGCGGCCGAAAATGGGAAAACCAACAGGATTTATGGATTATGCAAGACAGGACAAGACGGCGGAGCAGCCTCTTGAGAGGATAAAGCACTTCAATGAGTTTTACACTCCGCTTTCCAAGGAAGAACAGGAGATCCAGGGGGCACGGTGCATGGCGTGCGGCGTGCCGTTCTGCCAGTCCGGCCAGAACCTGATGGGGATGGCCAGCGGGTGTCCGCTGCACAACCTGGTGCCGGAGTGGAACGACCTGATCTATAACGGAAACTGGGAGGAGGCGTATTACCGCCTCGCAAAGACAAACAATTTCCCGGAGTTTACCGCACGGGTATGCCCGGCACTGTGCGAGAATGCATGTACCTGCGGACTGAACGAGGACCCGGTAGCGACGAAGAGCAATGAGTATGCGATCATTGAGAATGCATACGAGACGGGATATGCAAAAGCGCGTCCGCCGAAAGTCCGCACGGGAAAGAAGATCGCGGTGATCGGTTCCGGTCCGGCAGGACTGACTGTGGCAGATATGCTCAACAGCAGAGGACATTCCGTGACTGTTTTCGAGCGGGAGGACAAGCCGGGCGGACTGCTCCGCTACGGTATCCCCAACATGAAGCTGGAGAAACAGTATATTGACCGGAAGATCAAGATCATGGAAGAAGAAGGAATTGAGTTCCGCGTCAGCTGCAATGTGGGAAAAGATGTAAAGCCGGCACAGCTTCTCAAGGACTATGACAGAGTTGTACTTGCCTGCGGCGCATCCAATCCGAGAGACATCAAGGCTCCGGGGCGTGAGGCAGAGGGAATTTACTTTGCCGTGGATTTCCTGAAGTCCACGACGAAAGCTCTCTGGTCAAACAATATGGAGCTGAAAGACGGCGATTACATTTCTGCAAAAGGAAAACACGTCATCGTCATCGGCGGTGGAGACACCGGCAATGACTGCGTGGGAACATCCATCCGCCACGGAGCAAAATCCGTGCTGCAGCTGGAGATGATGCCGAAAGCGCCGGATGAGAGAGCGGAGAACAACCCCTGGCCGGAGTGGCCCAGGATCTGCAAGACGGATTACGGCCAGCAGGAGGCAATCGCGGTGTTCGGCAAGGATCCGAGAGTCTACACAACTACAGTGAAGGAATTTGTCAAGGACAAAAAAGGAAAACTCTGCAAGGCTGTCCTCGTAAAGCTTGAGCCGAAGAAGGACGAGAAGACGGGAAGGACGGTTATGACAGAGATCGCGGGCAGCGAGTATACCGTTCCCGCAGATCTGGTGCTGATTGCGGCAGGTTTCCTGGGAAGCGAGGATTATGTCACGAAAGCTTTCGGCGTGGAAGTGGACGGACGTACAAATGTAAAGACAGCTTCCGGCAAATATTCCACAAATGTAAAGAACGTGTTTACCGCCGGAGATATGCACCGGGGACAGTCCCTTGTAGTGTGGGCAATCCGGGAAGGACGTGAAGCGGCACGCGAGGTGGATGAAAGCCTGATGGGATATACGAACCTGTCTGTTCAGTAAAAGGCATGAAGTTTATTTCCGTGTAAAGCAGATGAAAAACTGTAAGGAATCACATAGAATATAAAATAAGGAAATCACCGGACAGGGGAGTATATCAGGATCCGACCGGTGGTTTCCTTTTTTTCATGGCTCAGGGGGCAATACACAGAGCAGCAGACGGAATCTGGGATTGCCTCAGGAAGAAATTTCCAGATAAAAATATTACAAAAATGTTAAAAATGTGTTGAAATTTCCGCTACTATTTATTATAATTTATTACATATTGAGTTGGAACTTTTTTGTGCCCGAAAAAATGCATTTTTCATGGAATGTTGTTGAAAAAAACTGTCTGATGGTGTATGATTATGCATATATGTGGGGACATAGATATAAAAATAAGGATAGGTGGAAAGATGAAATTAAAAAGAGTAGGCAGTGTATTCCTGGCGACAGCACTTACGTGCTCACTTGCGGTAACACCTGTTTTCGCAGATGAGATCGATGATCTGAAGAATCAGAAAGAGGCGGTCCAGAATGAAGTGAGCAGCCTGCAGTCACAGCTGAACAGTATCATATCAAAGATCACAGAACTGGAGAATCAGCTGATTGAGACGGGTGAGGAGATCTCTCAGACAGAGGAGGATCTCAAGGTTGCACAGGAAGAGGAAGAACAGCAGTATGAAGCGATGAAGCTTCGTATTAAATATATGTATGAGAACGGCAGCGGCACTGCCACTATGGAGAAGGTACTTACTTCAGGTGATATGTCAAGCATGCTGACTCAGGCAGAGTATTCCCAGCAGGTACATGACTATGACAGGGAAAAGCTTGAGGAATATGCAGCTACGGTTCAGAAGGTAGAAGACCTTCAGACTTCTCTGAAAGAGAAGCAGAGTCAGCTTCAGCAGTCCCAGACAGAGTTTGAAGCGCAGCAGGATGAACTGGATGCAACGATCCAGGAGAAGAGCGCTGAGGTTGAGGATCTGGATGCACAGATCGACGAAGCTGTGAGAAAAGCGGCGGAAGAGGCGGCAAGGAAGGCTGAAGAAGAGAGAAAGAGACAGGAAGAAGAGCGAAAGAAACAGGAAGAGGAAGCCCGCCGTCAGCAGGAAGCGCAGCAGAACCATAACAACAGTTCGAACAGCAGCAACGAATCGGCGGGAGAAAGCGGCGGCAACAGCGGCGGAAGCAGCAATAGTAACAGCAACGGCAGTTCCGGCGGAAGCAGTTCCGGTTCTTCTTCCAGCTCCGGCAGCAGTAATTTCGTACCGGACTATAATCAGAGTGCAGGACAGATTATTGTAAGCGCTGCTTATTCACAGATCGGAGTTCCCTATGTGTGGGGCGGCTCCACACCGGGTGTAGGACTTGACTGTTCCGGTCTGGTGCAGTGGTGCTACAGACAGGCAGGCATCTCCATTCCGAGAACAAGCGGTGATATTCGCGCGGCAGGTACTGTGGTGAGCAACCCGCAGCCGGGAGATATCTGTTGGAAACCGGGACATGTTGCTATCTATATAGGAAACGGACAGATGATCGAGGCCCCGAAGCCGGGAATGACCGTAAGAGTTACATCCGTCCGCGTGGTGGATTACATAAGGTTTTAGAAGAATTAAAATTTAAGACAGCACACAGGATTGAGAGAACCTGTGAGTGACGGGACTGCCGCAGAGATGCGGCAGTCCTTTTGCGAGTCGGGAAAAAGCCGGAAAAATATTGGTGAAATGTTGGAAAAATGTGGGGAAATACAGCGAAAAACTGCTTGCAATGCCCGGGGTTCTGTGATATACTACACACGTTGCAAAAAAACACGTATGCGGATTTCCATGACGGTGCCTAAGCCGGCAGCAGCCGGACGGTCTCAGGGAAAATAAAACATGCGGAAGCTTAAAAACCAAATGGAGGAAGAAACATGAGCGTTATTTCAATGAAACAGTTACTGGAAGCCGGTGTTCATTTCGGACATCAGACAAGAAGATGGAACCCGAAAATGGCTCCGTACATCTACACAGAGAGAAATGGTATTTACATCATTGACCTGCAGAAATCTGTAGGAATGGTTGACGATGCATACAAAGCCGTTTCCGACATTGCTGCAGAGGGCGGCACGATCCTTTTCGTAGGAACAAAGAAGCAGGCTCAGGATGCGATCAGAACAGAGGCAGAGCGTTGCGGAATGTTCTATGTAAATGAGAGATGGCTGGGCGGTATGCTCACAAACTTCAAGACCATCCAGAGCCGTATCAAACGTCTCAAAGAGATCGAGGCTATGTCTGAAGACGGAACATTCGACGTACTTCCGAAGAAGGAAGTTATCGCGATCAAGAAAGAGTGGGAGAAGCTCGAGAAGAACCTTGGCGGAATCAAGGAGATGAAGAGACTTCCGGATGCAATCTTCGTTGTTGATCCGAAGAAAGAGAGAATCTGTGTTCAGGAAGCACATACTCTTGGCATTACACTGATCGGTATCTGCGATACAAACTGTGATCCGGAAGAACTGGATTACGTTATCCCGGGAAATGACGATGCAATCAGAGCTGTTAAACTGATCGTTTCCAAGATGGCAGACGCTGTTATCGAGGCTAATCAGGGAGCAACAGCTGAGGAAGAATATTATGATGACAATGCTGCTGAGGAAGTGGAAGCAGCAGAAGAAGTAGCTGAAGAGGCTGTAGAAGAGTAATATCCGGATTGTAATGCTTCAGCCTGTCACAGCAGGTTGGAGCATTTTTTGAGAGAACAGGCAGGACTGATCTGGGGGTATACTGCCTGGAAGATAAATATGAAAATGGAGGAATGTTATCATGGCAATTACAGCAGGAATGGTAAAAGAATTAAGAGAGATGACAGGCGCAGGAATGATGGACTGCAAGAAAGCTCTTTCCGAGACAAACGGAGATATGGATGCCGCAGTTGAGTACCTGAGAAAGAACGGACAGGCAAAGGCTGAGAAGAAGGCAGGAAGAATCGCTGCTGAGGGTATTGTTAAGACCGTTGTTAAAGATGACAAGGTAGCAGCTATCGTGGAAGTAAACTCCGAGACAGACTTCGTTGCAAAGAACGATGAGTTCCAGGGATTTGTTGAGACAGTTGTAAACCAGGTTGTAGATTCCAACCCGGCTGATATGGATGCATTTATGGCTGAGCCATGGGCTGCTGATCCGTCCAAGACTGTGAAGGATGCTCTTGTTGAGAAGATCGCAGTGATCGGAGAGAACCTGAACATCAGAAGATTCGAGAGAGTTACAGCAGACAACGGATGTGTTGTTTCCTACATCCACGGCGGCGGACGTATCGGTGTCCTTGTAGTTGCTGATACAGACGTTGTAAACGACGAGATCAAGGCATGCCTGAAGAATGTGGCTATGCAGGTTGCAGCTATGTCTCCGAAGTATGTATCCCGCGATGAGGTTTCCCAGGAATTCCTTGATCACGAGAAAGAGATTCTTCTTGCTCAGGCTAAGAAAGAGAACCCGGAGAAACCGGACAATATCATCGAGAAGATGATCATCGGACGTCTGAACAAAGAGATGAAAGAGTACTGCCTGCTTGATCAGGTATACGTTCAGGACAGCGACCTGACTGTTGCAAAATATGTGGACAAGGTTGCAAAAGAGAACGGCGCAAATGTGAAAGTTACGAAGTTCGTACGTTTTGAGACAGGCGAAGGAATCGAGAAGAAAGAAGAGAACTTTGCTGAGGAAGTTGCAAAGCAGATGGGAATGTAATTTCCTAAAACCAAAGGTGCGTAAAGCCCTTGAAAATCCCGTAAAATGGGCATTTTCAAGGGCTTTTCTGCGTTCCGGAGCGAATCCGTAAAGTATCATAAATTATTGCTTTTTACGGGCAAATTTGGGGGATTTTTGGGGGAAGAGTTGGGGGAAGGCTATCCCCCAAATGTCATGTGAAACTTCGCCTCTTTCTTCTGAAATGAACAGGAGAAGTTTGCGTGCCATTTCTTTTTGGGGGATAACGCTATCCCCCAAATTTGAACGTGAGTGAGTGTATCTTCCCCCAAATTATCATAAGTTATCAGCAGAAAAAACAGGCAAACGCTGTTTATGAATAAATGAATATGGATAGATTTTGCAAAAGGCCGTTTGTTCTTTGTAGTAGAGAGCAGGCGGCTTTTTTGCGTTCTATAAATATATGGCTTTTGCCAGATTTAAAGAAAGAGAGGAAATGTCAATGAAGAATGATGACAACAAGATCAAAGATGTAAGAAACACTGCAAATCTGATTTCCGGGGCCTATACACTGCCCTTGATCGAAAAACTGTTTTCCAATAGCCAGAAAATCTCGGATATGGACGATATTTATTTTGCCATAGCTGCGTTGGTTGATACCGGCAGAATCAGCGAGGCTTTCCATATGATGAGAGGATTGTTTGGCATTGCCGGAATGGAATGGCCGCAGGAAATCACACAGTTGGAAAAAATGGAAGAGCTACAGGAAGTTTTTGCCTCAGAATTCATTTTTGATTTTTATGATGTGATTGAGGATAAAAGATTAGAAACAGAAGAGGAGGAAATTCCCGTTTAATAATCGGGAATCATACATAGCCATACTATTTTTAGATATAGAGACAATCTGTTTTTAGGAGGTTTTAATGAGAACTTAATTTCAAAATTATGGAAAGAGAAACAGGACGCTGTAAACCTTGCACTTTTGTATGGCGCACAGGGCAGTATGGGCAGTCTGTCCGGCACGGAAGATGAGAAAGTCCTTGCGACACAGATGGTCATCTGGGAGATCGTGACCGGGTGCAGGAATGCCACCGCCCCCTATGCCCAGACAGACGCCAAATTCTATAACAGTCTTTGCGTAGGCGGAGCGAACAGTGGTGTGGCAGCGGCGTATAACCAGATTATTTCCGGCATGGTCAGCCACGGAACCATCCCCAGTTTTGCGTCCGGCAGTACAGACAGCACTCCGCAGGAACTGAAATGGGACGGAAACCAATATGTGCTGAAACTGACAGACACCAATGGAGTCCTGTCGAAATTCAATTTCACATCATCCAACAGTGATGTGAAAGTCAGCACATCCGGAAACACACTGACCATCACATCCAGTAAAGCGATTGCCGGGAACGTGCAGTTGTCCGCAAACAAGAAGATCCCCACAGTGAGCAGCAGCGCAAAGCTGATTGCCTATGGAGATCCGTCTTTACAGGACGTGGTTACAGGCGTGGAGAATACAGCAGCGGTGCAGGCATATCTGAATGTGAAGATTCCTTATGGCCACGTTCAGATTGTGAAAACATCGGAGGACGGTGTGGTGGCCGGATTACAATTCCAGATCACGGGCAACGGGATTGATCAGACCGTGACAACCGGGGAGGATGGAACGATCAAAGTGGAGAACCTTCAGCCGGGAACTTACACGGTAACAGAGCTGACAGAGAACCGATATGAACCGCAGAAAGCGAAGACTGTGGAGGTCAAAGGCGGGGAAACCGCTACCGTGGACTTTTCCAATATCCTCAAGCGTGGAGACTTGAAAGTGACCAAGACTTCTGAGGACGGTCTGGTGGAAGGCATGAAGTTCCATCTCTACGGAACCTCTCTTTCCGGTATCCCGGTGGATGAATATGCGGTTACGGACAGCACAGGTGTTGCTACATTTTCTAATATTCTGATCTCCGGCGATACGCCCTATACGCTGGAGGAAGTGGAGACAGCAGACCGCTATGTGGTTCCGGCGGCCCAGAACGTGACTGTCAACTGGAACGAAGTAACCAATGCCACCGTCCATAACGTACTGAAAAAATTCCGGGTAACGGCCACAAAGACAGACCGGGAGACAGGAATCCCGCAGGGAGACGCTACGCTGGCAGGCGCAGTGTACGGGATTTATGACGGGGATACACTGATTGACACTTACACCACGGACAGCAATGGCAGTTTTACTTCGAAATATTATGTGTGTGGAGATAACTGGACAATCCGGGAGATCAGCCCGTCCGAAGGGTATCTGCTGGACGAGACTTCCTACCATGTGGGAGCAGAGGCAACTCTTTATACCGTGGAGCTGAACGATACTTCCAATGACGTGAATGAGCAGGTCATAAAGGG
Source organism: Lachnoclostridium sp. An169 (assembly GCF_002160525.1). Taxonomy (GTDB): domain Bacteria; phylum Bacillota; class Clostridia; order Lachnospirales; family Lachnospiraceae; genus Mediterraneibacter; species Mediterraneibacter cottocaccae. The sequence continues at coordinate 47,010 of NZ_NFKT01000021.1, read as the reverse complement.
AAGGATTTCTATCATCAAGCACACGGATGACGGAAGTACGCAGATCGAAACACCGGAGGAAGGTGCAGAGTTCCAGGTGTATTTAAAGAGTGCAGGCAGCTATGACAGGGCAAAGGACAGCGAGCGGGATACGCTGGTGTGTGATGAGAACGGATATGCCGAGACGAAAGACCTGCCTTATGGCATTTATACGGTACACCAGACAAAAGGCTGGGAAGGCCGGGAGATGATCGGAGACTTTGATGTGTATATCAGCAGTGACGGAGAAGTTTACCGCTACCTCATCAACAACCGCCTGTTTGAATCCTATATCAAAGTAGTCAAGAAAGACGCAGAAACGGGAAACACCATCCCCCTTGCGGGAGCCGGGTTCCAGATCTATGACGAATCCGGGAACCTTGTGACCATGCAGTATACCTATCCGGAAGTCACAAAGCTGGATACTTTCTATACCGGAAGTGACGGTTATCTGATTACACCGGAGGTACTGCCTTATGGAAATTACACATTAGTGGAGGTACAGGCTCCTTACGGGTATGTACTGGACAGTACGCCGGTTCCATTCACGGTATCCGAAGAACAGTCCGGGGAGGACAGCGGAGTGACCGTGATCACGGTGGAAAAAGAGGATATGCCGCAGAAAGGCAAGATCCTTGTGACAAAAACCGGCGAGGAGTTCTCCTCTGTGCAGGTGTTTGGAGACGGTGTGGTGGACAAAGACGGGAACCTTGCGGAAGGCGAGAACATCTACACGCCTGTTTATGCAGTAACCGGGCAGGCTGGGGCGGTATATGAAGTGATCGCCGCCGAGGACATTGTGACGCCGGACGGAACTGTGCGGGCAAACGCCGGGGATGTAGTGGATACCATTACCACAGATGAGGAAGGCAAGGCAGAGACAAAAGAATTGTATCTGGGGAAATATCAGATCGTGGAAAAGACAGCGCCGGAAGGTCTGGTGCTGAATACAGAAACCCATGAGGCGGAGCTGACATATGCCGGACAGGAAGTATCTGTAACAGAGGCGGACACCGCTTTCTATAATGAGCGACAGAAAGTGACGGTTGACCTTACAAAGACACTGGAACAGGATGAAATCTTTGGGATCGGAAGTGCAGGAGAGATCCAGAACGTGGCCTTTGGCCTGTATGCTGCAGAGGATCTGACAGCAGCGGACGGTTCCGTGATTCCGGCGGACGGTCTGATCGAGATCGTGTTCTGCAGTACAGAGGGAACCGCCGCATTTCAGACAGACCTGCCTTTTGGCAAGTATTATGTGAAAGAAGTTGCCACTGACCAGCATTATCTTCTGTCAGAAGAAACCTATCCTGTGGACTTTACCTACCAGGGGCAGGATACCGCTGTTGTCCATATTTCCGCAAATGAGGGAAATGCCATTGAGAATGAACTGATCCGGGGAAAGATCTCCGGACGGAAAGTAGACACGGACGGGGAGGCACTGGAAGGCGCAACGATTGGCCTGTTTTCCGCAGGTGCAGAAGAATTTACGGAAGATACTGCCTTAATGGTAACTACTTCTGATGAGGACGGAGCCTTTGCATTTGAGGATGTACCGTTTGGCAGATGGATCGTCCGGGAGATCGCAAGCCCGGAAGGATATGTGCTGAATGAGGCCCTCCACTATGTATCGGTTACGGAAGATGAGGAAGTGATCGAGGTGGAGCTGATCAACAAACTCATTGAGGGCAGTGTCCGTCTGACAAAAGTGGACGCAGAATATCCGGCGAACAAGCTGACGGGCGCTGTATTTGAGTTGTATGCAGATACGGACAAAGACCAGAAACTGACCGAAAAGGATGAACTTGTGGGAGAAATCCCGGAAATCTCAGAGGGCATTTACCAGACGGACGGTCTGCTCTACGGAGGATATTTTGTGAAAGAAAAGACTGCCCCAGAAGGCTTCAAGCTGGATGAGAACGCCTATTACTTTGAGATCAGTGAGGACGGAAAGATCGTAGATGTGGAAAATGAGGCAGGCGTTGGCTTTATCAACCAGCCGATTACCGGAAAACTGGAACTGACCAAGACAGACGTTGCAGACGGGAAACCTCTTCCAAATGCCGGATTCCGCATTAAGGACGAGGATGGGAATATCGTCGCCACAGGTGTAACAGATGAGAACGGGATCGCCATCTTTACTCTGCGGTATGGAAAATACACCTATCAGGAGTATAATGCGCCGGAAGGCTATGAGATTGATGAGTCCGAATACGCCTTTGAGATCAAGGAGGACGGACAGATCGTAAAGGCCACTATGACGAATGAAAAGATCCCGGAGGAACTGATCACGACACCGAAGACCGGAGATGACAGCAGGCCGGGCCTGTGGATCGGGTTATCTGCCCTGTCCGGAGCAGGCGTGGCAGCCTTTGGTATTCTGACAGCAGTGAAAATGAGAAAAAGGAAAGGAGAAGATAAGGCATGAACGCAAAGATATGGATCACGGTCATTTTAGTGGCATTTATCGCAGGAGCCTTGATCTGGCTGAATCTGCGGAACCGGAAGAAATAGACAGAACGTGACAGGAGGCGGCGGTAAGCCGCCTCTTTACATACCGGACGAAAGGAGGAAAAGCCATTGATACAGAAGTTTAATACTGGGATTGCCAGACGGTATGGGATAGCCGCAGCTTTGCTTGCGGAGGCAATCTGGACGGAAATAAAAGAGAATGAATTTCATGGACGCTGCCGGTATGACGGGGAAACCTGGATGTGCTGCAGCCGGAAAATGTTTCTGATCCGTATGCCTCATCTGACAAAACATATGGTCAGCACGGGCCTTGCAAGGCTGAAACGGGCAGGCGTCCTCATAAAAGGCGAGTGGAACAAAGGACAGTCTGACCGGACGGGCTGGTATACGTTTACGCCTTATGGGAGGAAGGTCATGGAAGAAAGCGAGGATGAGGACTATGCGTGAGAAAGAGCAGAAACGGACTGAAAGGAGGTGTGGAAGTTGGCACAGATCAACAATAAGGCTGTCCGCTCCCTCTCAAAGCTGATGGAGGCGGGATTTGACAATGAAAAAGCAGTTTTAAATATGACAATGGATGATATTTTGTCTCTGCCGGGGATCACAGTAGCAGAAATCGGGATGATCAATGAGATCCAGAAAGCAGTAAAAGCCGGAAAGTTCATAACATTTTTGGGAGGCGGGGAGATATGAGCAGTGAAAAAATGATCTGCTTTACGGACAGCCGGGGAAACCCACTTTTTTCTCTTCCGGACAGTTCTTTTCTGCGTCTGGAGTATGACAACGGGGATTGCTCCTGCGCTTTCTGCCGCTATCACAGTGAGGAACAGGTGGAAATAGACGGAAGGTGCAAGAATATTCGCCAGTTTGCAAAGCAGATGGAAAAGAATGGGATTTGTTATCGGCCCATGAGTGAGACAAAACGGAAAGGAGGCAGGGATGTATGGCAAAGAAGAAATATGACTTGATCACAGATCTTTATGTAGAGACTGTAAAAGAAGTAACTGCCAGTCCGGAAAACTGGCTGTCTTTCCTGCGCTCTGCCTGCAGGAACTTCCGGCTGCCTTTTGATGACCAGATTCTAATCTATGCACAGCGCCCGGAGGCGTCCGCAGTGCTGCCTATGAAAGTCTGGAATGAGAAGTTTGGGCGGTGGGTAAAGCGGGATTCCAAAGGAATCGCAGTTTTTGACAAGGACAGCCCGAAACTGAGCTTGAAATACTATTATGACGTTTCAGATACGCAGGAAGGACGTTACCGCCGTCTGCTCCGGCCAGTGCCATTGTGGGAAGTGCCAGAAGAATATCAGCCGGATGTGAGAGAAACCCTTGCCAATGCCTTTAGCGTGGACGAAACAGTGACAGGATTTGCGGAAACCATACTGGAGGCGGCAAAGATTGCGGCAGAAGATAACCTTGCGGATTATCTGCCGGATCTGCTCTCAGGACGAAAGAACAGCTATCTGGAAGAGGTGGACGAGTACAACGTGGAGGTGGAGGCCCGCCAGCTTTTATCGGCCAGTGTTGCTTATATGGTCATGGTACGGTGCGGCGTGGATACCGACCTGTATCTGGATACAGAGGACTTCCGGAATATCACGGACTTTAATACGCCGGAAATGGTCAATCTGTTTGGTGTTGCGGCCAGTGATGTGGCGGAAATGGCATTATCCGAGATTTCCGATACTGTCAATAAGCTGAGAAAGGCAGAGAGAAAGAATAGTCGCACCTTTGCCGGGAAAGAGACAGACCGATATAATGAAAGCGAAAACAGAGAACGGATTACAGAAAGGGGCGTTACACATGAGAGCGATCACATACAGCAGACAGGGCGATTATCTTCTTCCGGATCTGACCGTGCCGGACGAACCGGAAGTACACCGTGGGAAGTACGCTTCCCTCCGTCAAACTTATCTGAAAAATTACCGGTACGGGATGTATCTGAACCTGCTGACAAAAGGAGAACTGAACCGCCATCTGAACGAAGTGCAGCGAGAGGCACAGGAGCGGATGGAAGTCCTGACAGAACAGATGAAAACAGCCTGGGGCGTGACAGAGGAACTGAAAGCGAAAGACCAGATGGCGTGGGTACAGTGGATGAACAACATCCGGCAGGCAGCGGAAGAGATCGTGATGAGAGAACTGATCTACAGTTAACCGGACAAGAACCACAGCCGGAAGAGGAAAGGCAGGAACCGACTGCAGAACCACAGCCAACGGTGGCAGAACAACAGTCATTATTAGAAGAACTGGCAGGAGAGGAATCTCCTGCTTTTTCTATGCCACAGGAAATCATTGACCATACCCTGCAGGCCGGTTCTTCCTTTGAACATGGCAAATACAGAATTTACTCCTATTTTCTGCAAGAACACAGCAATAAGGAAAAAGCAGAATTTTTAAAGCAGGAATATGGTATGGGAGGATCTGTAACTGATTATTTAGGAGAAAGATTTCACCAGAATACAAATGCGAAAGGTTATACCATCCAGTGGAAGAATTATGAGACTACTCTGAAATGGACGGCGGTTGCAAAGAGGATAGATGAGCTGATCGCTGTCGGACGGTATATGACAGAGAAGGAACTGGAGTATATTCCGGAGTATGAAAAAACGATTTTGACAGGTAACATTTACGACTTTTTTTATAATCAGCCGGAAACGTTTTTACGTCCATATCCGTATGGCTCAGATTATCATAGAGCGATAGACCAGATCCGTCCGCAGCTTGATGATCCCAAACAGGTAAAAGAAATCCTTTCCATGATGGAAGAGGTTCTTGCGGGAACTGCAGATTACGATCAACGATACCCGTCCATGCAACAGGTGTATAAAGATCTTACGGATTACCGGGACGGAGTATTCCGTTTGGTTACTCCCATACCAGCCGAAAGAGAAAACACGCAGGCTCCCCCGGAGCCTGTTCCGGCACAGAGCCGGGAGGAGGTTCTGGCAGGACGTCTCAACGCATTTTACCAGGCGTATGACTGGTATGAATACCAGGATACGATTGAGGCAGGAGAGACACAGGAGGATGTTCTGCGTCAGCTGCGGGAACAGTTGGCCGATCCCCAGTCTGTGCAGGAAATTTACAGCTATCTGATCAGTGTCCGGGAAGGGATGGACACGGAGGATGAAAACTATTCCGAAGTGTCTGCACTGATAGCCGGGATTGCGGACTTGCCTGCCATGAAGTCGCCTTATGACCTGCAGGTGGATACGATTGTCACAATAGGCACAAAAGAATATTCCATTGACTTTATCTCCGATGAGATGGTGGTTCTGCGTGACCAGATGTATCCGCTTTTCACAGAGGAAATGCCAAGAGAGGTGTTTGACCGCCGGGTACGGGAAAATCCGGCGAATGATCATCTGAAGGCGGGCAGGAAACCGTCAGAGGAACCAGCCGAAAAAGACAAGGAGGAACCGGCTGCCACACAGGAAATGGCGCAGGAGCAGGAGGACGGATTTACCGGAATAAAACCGGAGGACAATCCTTTTGAAAAGGAACCGGAAGAACTTCTGGAGGATCTGGCCCCGGCATGGACACAGAAGAAACCTGCCGGGAGGGTAAGAGGGTTTGATCCGCACCCGGAGATTCCCCAGGAGAGCCGCAGACAGTATCAGATCACGGATGAGCATTTAGGGGAGGGAACTGAAAAAGAAAAGTTCCGTGCCAACATCATGGCAATCCAGCTATTGAAGAAGTGTGAGGAAGAAAACCGCTTTGCCACGCCCAAGGAACAGGAAATCCTTGCCGGATATGTTGGCTGGGGAGGGTTGTCTGACGCTTTTGATGAGACGAAATCTTCCTGGTCAACGGAATATCTGGAATTAAAGACCGTTCTGACGGAGGAAGAATATACCGCTGCGAGACAGTCTACGCTGACTGCCTTTTATACGCCGCCGGTGGTGGTCAGTGCCATGTATCGGGCTTTGGAGAACATGGGGCTGAAATCCGGAAACATTCTGGAGCCAAGCTGCGGAATAGGAAATTTTATCGGACGAAAGCCGGAGAGTCTGTCTGACTGCAGGGTTTATGGCGTGGAAATTGATAGCATTTCCGCCCGGATTGCACAGCAGCTTTACCAGAAATCCACTATCGTTGCCCAAGGATTTGAGAACGCAGATCTGCCAGACAGTTTTTTTGACGTGGTCATAGGAAATGTACCTTTTGGAAGTTATAAGGTGCTGGACAGGAAATATGATAAGTATAACTTTCTGATCCATGACTATTTTATCGCAAAATCTATCGATAAGACGAGGCCAAAGGGTGTGCTTGCATTGATCACGTCCAACGGGATCAGTGGCGGGACAATGGATAAGCGGGATGACCGGGTGCGGAGATATATCGCCCAGCGGTGCGATCTGTTAGGGGCGATCCGTCTGCCCAATAATGCTTTTCTTGCCAATGCCGGGACAGAGATTAACACGGATATTCTCTTTTTCCAGAAGCGGGAGACACCGAGAGACTTAAATGTGGATCTGCCGGACTGGGTGGAAGTGGAGCGCCTTTATGAAAACGATCATGTAAATGAACAGGGCGAGAGCCGACACCGGGTGGTCAGTATCAATCCCTATTTTCAGCAGCACCCGGAAATGGTACTGGGCGAGCAGGAGATTGTGTCCGGGCCTTATGGCCCCCAGTTGATTTGTAAACCCTATCCGTACAGGGACTTAAATGAACTTCTGGAACAGGCAGTAGAAAACCTTGAGGCGGAGATCACGGATTATGAGGTGGAGGAGCTGGTGGAGGAAGAGGATCATTCGATCCCGGCTGATCCGTCTGTGGCGAATTTTTCCTATACGGTTTATGACGGGAAGATCTATTACCGGGAAAACAGCCGCATGAAACCCGTGGAACTATCCGTGACAGCACAGAACCGTGTGAAAGGTATGATTGCTATCCGGGACTGTACCAGAGAGCTGATCGCCTATCAGACCGAAGGGTATCCGGATGAAGAAATCGAAGAACAGCAGAAAAAGCTGAACCATCTGTATGATCTGTTCCAGAGAAAATATGGCCTGCTGAACTCCAGAGCGAACAGTATGGTGTTTTCTGATGACAGCAGTTATCCCCTTCTCTGTTCCCTTGAGATTGTGGCGGAGGATGGAACGCTGGAGCGGAAAGCGGATATGTTCACAAAGCGAACGATAAAGCCTCACGAAACGGTAACGAGAGTGGATACCGCAAGTGAGGCTTTATCGTTGTCTCTTTCCGAAAAAGCCTGCGTGGATATGGAGTATCTGTGTTCCCTGACAGGGAAAAGCGCCCAAGAAGTGGAACAGGAATTACAGGGCGTGATCTTCCGTCTGCCGGAGTCTGAGGATCTGGAACATCCCCGGTTTGTATCCGAGGACGAATACCTTTCCGGCAACGTGCGCCAGAAACTGCGGGAGGCAAAACGGGCGGCGGAGATCTCCGAGGTGTACCGGAGCAATGTGGAGGCACTGGAAAAAGTACAGCCAAAGGATCTGACCGCTTCTGAGATCAGTGTGCGTCTGGGAGCTACATGGATACCGGAGTCGGATATTGCCGACTTTATGTTTGAACTTTTGCAGACGCCGAACTATTCCCAGTGGAAGATCAAAGTCCATTTCTCCCGGCATACCGGGGAATGGAATATCGAAGGGAAGAGCATTGACCGGGGAAATCCCCGTGCCAATAATACCTATGGCACGAACCGGGTAAACGCCTATAAGATCATAGAGGATACGCTAAATCTGCGGGATACCCGTGTGTTTGATTATGTGGAGGACGAGGAAGGCAAGAGAAAGCCGGTTCTGAATAAAAAGGAAACCGCCATTGCACAGGGAAAACAGGACTTGATTAAGCAGGCATTCCAGGAATGGATCTGGAAAGATCCGGAGCGCAGGCAGAGGCTGACCGCAGATTATAATGAACGATTCAACGCTATCCGGCCACGGGAGTATGACGGGAGCCACCTGCATTTCTATGGCATGAACCCGGAGATTTCTCTGCGGAAACACCAGAAGGACGGAGTGGCCCGGATTATCTATGGCGGGAATACTCTGCTGGCCTATGTGGTAGGGGCGGGAAAAACTTATACAATGGTAGCGGCGGCTATGGAATGTAAACGGCTTGGTCTGTGTAATAAATCTATGGTCGTGGTGCCGAACCACATCATCGAGCAGTTTGCCGCTGAATGGCTGCAGCTCTATCCGGCGGCCAATATTCTGGTGGCAACAAAAAAGGATTTTGAGAAGAAAAACAGGAAAAAGTTCTGTGGGAGAATTGCTATCAGCAATATAGACGCTGTGATCATCGGGCATTCCCAGTTCGAGAAGATCCCATTAAGTGTGGAGCGGCAGGAGCGTATGCTGGAGGAGGAGATTGATGAAATCATGGAGGGGATTGCTGAGGCAAAGAAGATCCAGGGGAGTCGCTTTACGGTCAAGCAGATGGAGCGGACAAAGAAATCACTGGAAACACGTCTGAAAAGGCTCCATGACCAGAGCCGGAAAGACGACATGATTACTTTTGAGGAACTGGGCGTTGACCGTCTGTTTGTAGATGAAGCGGATAATTATAAGAACCTTTATCTGACCACCAAGATGAGAAATGTAGGCGGAATCGCTCAGACCGAGGCGCAGAAATCTTCCGATATGTATATGAAATGCCGCTATCTGGATGAGATTACGGGAGGGAAAGGCGTGATCTTTTCCACTGGAACCCCGGTCAGCAATTCTATGGTGGAACTTTACACTATGCAGCGCTATCTCCAGTATGGCACTTTGGTAGAGAAGAATTTACAGCATTTTGACGCATGGGCGTCCACTTTTGGAGAAACTGTGACCGCACTGGAGATTGCGCCGGAGGGGAATGGATACCGTCTAAAGACACGGTTTGCCCGGTTCTATAACCTGCCGGAACTTCTGCAAATGTTCCAGGAGGTGGCAGATATCCAGACAGCAGATATGCTGAATCTTCCGGTGCCGGAGGCAGAGTACCGGGTAGTAAAGGTGGAGGCTACTGATTTACAGCGGGATATGGTGGAGGAACTGGGAAACCGGGCGGAAAAGGTACGAAACCACCAAGTAAACCCAAGAGAAGATAACATGCTCAAGATTACCAATGACGGAAGGAAACTGGCTCTTGACCAAAGGCTTGCGAATCCGCTTCTGCCGGATGATCCGGGAAGTAAAATCAATGCCTGCGTGGAGGAAATCTATCGTCACTGGGAGGAGGGAAAGGATAAAAAGCTGACGCAGTTGGTATTCTGTGATCAGTCCACACCGAAAACAGACGGTACTTTCAGTGTGTATAACGACATCCGGGATAAGCTGATTGCGAGGGGAATCCCGCCGGAGGAGATTGCCTTTATCCATGACGCCAATACGGATGTGCGGAAGAAAAAACTCTTTTCAAAGGTCAGACGAGGCACTGTCCGTATCCTTATGGGAAGTACGTTTAAGATGGGAGCCGGAACAAACGTGCAGGATCGGATCATAGCCAGTCACGATCTAGACTGCCCGTGGCGTCCTCGGGATCTGGAGCAGAGAGCGGGAAGGACTATCCGGCAGGGAAATCAGAACCCGAAAGTGGAGATCATCCGGTATGTGACAGAGGGAACTTTTGACGCTTATCTCTATCAGACCATTGAGAACAAGCAGAAATATATCAGCCAGATCATGACATCCAAGAACCCGGCCCGGAGCGTGGAGGACATAGATGAAGTGGCTTTGTCCTATGCGGAGATCAAGGCTCTGGCCACAGGAAACCCTTATATTAAGGAAAAGATGGATCTGGATATACAGGTATCCAAGCTGCAGCTTTTAAAGCAGAGCTTTCTGAACCAGAAATATGAGATGGAGGATCAGGTGGCAAAACATCTTCCGGCACGGATCAAAGAACAGGAGACATGGATCACACAGTATGAGGCAGATATTGCCCAGGTTAAAGCACATACGCCGCCGGATCGGGAAACTTTTCCAGTCATGCAGATCGGGGATTACTCTTACACGGAGAAAAAGGAGGCAGGACAGGCAATCATTGACGCCTGTAAAGCCATGAAATCTCCGGAGCCTGTGCCACTGGGGGCTTATCGTGGACTTTCGATGGAGCTGTCCTATTCCTCTGCCAGCAAGGAATTTGTCATTGCTTTACATGGGAAAGGAACCTATAAAGTGCCACTGGGAACGGATATTCATGGAAATATCACAAGACTGGATAACAAGATCAATGAGCTGCCGGACAATCTCTCACGCTGCCGGGAAGTTCTTGAGACCGTAAAATCTCAGTTGGAAACTGCAAAGGTGGAGGCACAAAAGGAGTTCCCGCAGGAAAAGGAACTGGCAGAAAAGGTGGCAAGACTGGGGGAACTGAACGCTCTTCTGGATATGGACAAGAAAGACCACATCGTTATGGAAGAAGAACCGGAAGAAGAGGAAATCGAACCGGAGCGGGAAAAAGCCGCCTGGGTGCGGTAAGAAATGCGGTATCGGGGAACTGATACCGTAATACATAGCCTTAGATACAAATGTGTAAACAATGAAAACGCACAATCGCCAGCGGTCAGAACTTCTGATATAGTGGGCGGGAAGGGAGGAAAAGAAGGCTATGAAGATAGAGAATGTGGATATTTACGATCTACCGATCTGGGCCTGCGCTGTGGTGGACGAGATCAGCGAAACCTGCAAGAATCGGTTGAAGTTGTCTCCGGAATACAGCCGGATTTTAAAAGAGAGTGACGAACTACTATTTAAATATCCGTTTATCTCTAAGTTGATTGACCGGGATAAGATCGAAGAGCGATGAAACTTTCCGTGAAAAAGGCAAAGGCACTGTCAAAATTCCTTGCGCTGGACGCAGACAGGGAAGATTATGAACGAATACAGCTTTATCTTATGGGATGTCAGCATACCATAGAAGTGCTGCAGCTACTGGAACTTTTATAGGAAACAGCGGACTGGATTGTAGAAAGATAGAAAACTGGATATAGTAAGATAAGAAAGCAGATTAGCAGAGCAGAAAGGATGAACAGTTTGGAGAAGACAGACTTTTATGATTTGGTGGAGCGGATTAAAGACAGTTTTATGGAGATCGACAGCGAGATCATGGTGGATTTGAAAAAACAGGATGAAGAGTATGCCGATATGTGCCAGGAACTGGGAGAGATGGAAAGCAGGTATCCGTTTATTCTGGAAGTGACAGAAGGGAGCGGAGCTATCAGCCTTACAGCCAAGGAACATGAGATTGTGAGGCAATACATGAGCAGGATGTTTGAGAAAGAGACGATAGAACGCTGTCAGATTTATTTCCGGGGGCATACGGACGGATATGCGTATCTGAAAGAAATCGGAGTGGTGTAAGGAACTCTGAAAATACCATGAAAAAGTGGTTCACATCTAAAAAAAATTTGCTATAATTACAGTAGAAATATTTGATGGAAGGAGGGTGTACTATGCCGACAGTAAATGTAAATATTCGCCCGGAAATAATAAATTGGGCATTGAGTCAAACTCAGGAAGAAAAGCTTGGCGAAAAGTTAATGAATAATATAAGAAAATGGCTTAACGGTACTAAGACACCGACTTTTAATCAGATAGAAGATTTTAGTAAAAAAAGCAATATCCCGTTAGGATATTTCTTCTTACAAACACCACCAACTGAAGAAATCGGTTTATTAGAATATCGTACAGTAGACAGTATTCAGCTTGCAAATCCTAGCCGCAATTTAATTGATACAGTTCATGAAATGGAAAATATTCAGGACTGGATGAAAGCATACAGGCAGGAAATGGGCTTTGATAAATTGCCTGTAGTAGGGTGTGTAAGCGATAAATTTGATGTAAATCAGATTGCAGATAGAATTCGTACAGATTTAAATATAAGTAAAAATTTGCATGAGAATGTTCAAAATTCGCGGGAGGCATTTGCGTATATTAGAGAACAATTAGAAATATGCGGCGTTGTGGTAATGATGAGTGGTATTGTTGGAAAGAATACGCACCGAGCCTTGGATGTTAATGAATTTAGGGCATTTGCTATGATGGATGAGTGGGCGCCGCTGATATTTATCAATACTGCAGATTCTAATGGTGCAAAATTATTTTCTTTATTACACGAAATAGTTCATATTTGGCTTGGAAAAAGCGATTTGTTTAATGACAGACAAAACCGACTAACAGGCGTGAGTGATACAGAACAGTTATGTAATGCAGTGGCAGGAGAGTTGATTGTATCTAAAGAGATTTTTTTGAAAAAATGGAGTGAACATAAAACTGAGGTATATACAAGGATTTCTGATTTGGCAAAATATTTCCGATGTGGAGAGATTGTTATAGCCAGAAAAGCAATAGATTGTGGCAAAATTAATCAAAAGTCTTATGACCAAGTGGTACAAACAGCTATTGAAAAGTATAAACAAATGAAAGAAAACAAAGATACCAGTGGTGGGAATTATTACAATACAATGGGATCTCGATTAGACGGGTGTTTTGTTAGAGCACTTTGCGAAAGTATTAATATGGGAAGGACTACTTACACAGAGGCTTATCATTTGACTAATACCAGTCGAAAGACATTTTCTGAGATCGCACAGCGTCTTGGAGGTGTAGAATGGTAGAGAAGTTTCTGATTGATTCGAATTCCTTTATGACTCCTTATAGACAGTATTATGCTTTTGATTTAGTTCCTACATTTTGGAAAGAGTTGTCTAAGCGGACGGATTCCGGAAACCTGATTTTACTTGATATGGTAAAAGCAGAAATTGAAAAAGGAAAAGACGAGCTTGCCGACTGGATAAATAATGAGTCAGGGTTCGTGATTTGCAGTCATGTTGCGCCTGAAATCATCGGTAAATATCAAGAAGTTTTACAATATGTTCAAACATGTGGATTATATAAAGAACAGGCATTACAAATATGGGCTGCCAATGATGTGGCAGATACTGCTTATAACCGCCCATAAGCTGGTATAAAAACTCTGTGCTTTGAAAGTCCAGCCCGTTCACGGGTTCGTCCAAAAGCAATAGCTTGGGACGCAGGGCAAACGCTGTGATTAGATAGGCTTTTTTCAGATTTCCGGTGGACAGCTCCTTTAAGAGAACATCGGTATAATCCTCAAAGTGGAAGCCTTTTGCCAGCCCGCTCACATCCGGCAGCGGTACGCCATAAGACGCAGCCACATACGCTAGATATTCCCGGAATGTGAAATACTGAAAAGACCGATCTTCCGCAAAAACAATGTATCGGCTTCGCTTGAATGCCTTATCGCGGAACGCGAACGGCTGACCCTCCCATACTGCGCTGTCCTGATGATAGCCCGGCAGTAAACCGGCAACGGTTTTAATAAATGTTGTCTTACCAGCGCCGTTCAACCCGATCAGCCCGACAACTTCATTTGTCCCCAAATCCAGTGAAAAATCTGAAAGTACGGGATGATTAGCAGTGTACCAGACGCTTAATTTGTTGAGGGAAAGAAGTGTCGTGCTGCTCATATCGCTTACCTCCGATGATCTTTTTCTTTCTTCCAGATGGAATAGGCGGAATACAAAAATACGCCGCCGAGGAAAATATACAGCAGAGCAAACGGAATATTCATAGTGATAAAGCTGTAAATCATACAACAGATAAAAACGATGCCGAGGATCAAACGAAAATAAAAGTGACGCATACAAACAACCTCCTATATTTCTGTATGTCATTGGGTTTCTTGTTTACAATGCAAGCATACACCCAAAGCCCCCTGTGTGCGGGAATGTCCACGAATGGTAGGTTTTTGACCGCGAAAAAAAGGCAGGCAGCTTTTGGCCGCCTACCATTTGTCGAAGCAGGGGTTATGCTGTTTTGACCGGCTGGAAAGACAGGGTGACAACGGATTGGAACACATGGTCTTTGTAATCGGTGCGAATGGTTCCATCGTAGCGATCCGCCGCTGTCTGGACACTTTTCAGTCCCCATCCATGAAAGGCTTTGTCCTTTTTAGAAGTCAGCAGCTTTCCGTTTTCCTGTACGGGCGTGTCACCATATCCATTTTCTACTTTGATAATGAGCATGGCGTTAATCCGCCGGATCGTCAGATTAAGAAAGCGTAAGCCCTCCGGGGCTGTTTTGGCTGCCTCCAAAGCGTTGTCCAGCAGATTTCCTAAAATAGTTGTCAAGTCCACGCTGCGGATATTGGTATTATGGGGATATTCGATATTGACCTTTGTTTTGATCTGCTCTTGCCCGGCCAACGCCATTTTACTGCTGATGAGATAATCAAGGGCTTTGTCACCCGTCCAAACAGTTTGTGAAATTTGCCGGACAGGGGTACGCAAGTCCTCGCAATACCGTACTGCTTCCTTGGTATCACCTTGTATAAGGCACTGGTAAATAGCCTCAATATGATTATGCAAATCGTGATACAGTTTGGCGTTGTCCGCATAAGTACGGCGCAACGCCTGATAATCCCGCTCTACGATTTCCGCCTGCTCCTGTTTTAGTTTTGCAATTTCCGCCTCCATTTCACGCTGCTGGTTGACACGGTAGAACAGGATTGCAAACAGCAATATGATAGACAGAATAATCCATGTGCCTACCTGATCTTCGTTCAGTGGCAGGATGGTTTGCTCTGACAGGGTTACAGCACCAAACATTCCCAAAATGACAAGAACAGACAAAGCCCGAAGTGTCCCTGCGTTTGGATGTTCTTGCTTTACCAGAGTGATCGCCCCAATGAGCATTAAAAGGCGTACCAGCCAGATACCGGCAAGGTATTCCATAGCATTGGGATTGATAAAATTTTCCGAACGGAACATAATGCCTAATCCCGCTTGCAGCAGGAAATCCCATAGCCCTACACCGACTTCATAAAAGAAAATCAGGAACAGGCAAAGGTTTAATTTGTCCCCCAGGCAATACCATGTAACCGCAGTGATTATCAGCAATTCGACAGTCAAAACACCAATCGTCGGCAATCCTGCCATTTGCAGAGCTGTTACCAGAACACCGCCAGCCGCGGACAAAAGCAGTAACATTTTTTTTGGCAGGAAGTTCATCACCTTTGCGACAAGGAAAAGCCCCAAAAACAGGCGCACTTCATTGGTGAAAAAGTAAGAAATCGCTGAAATATACTCCATCATATATGCGCCCCCCAAAACTGATTGATTTTCTGCTTGACCTCCTGTAAGTGGGAACGACTGATGGGTAACTGCTCGCCATTCTTTAGTACAACCATCCCATCGCTGATTTTCATAATCTGAATGATGTTGACAATACAGCCTCGGTCAATAAAGATAAACTCCGGCGTATTCAACTCGTCAAAAACCTGCTGCAAGCTCTTTCGTACCTTTGCAAGCCCGACACTGGACGTAATACTGGCGTTTTTTCCGTCCCGCTGAATATAGAAAATATCTTTATATGGTATCTTTTCCATGCGGCTTGCCGTTTGGATTGTGTACTCTTGACCGGCCTCCAATTCAATCAGCCTGGCGGCATCGGTCACGGCGGCTGCCAGTTTCACTTCCAGATTGTTTTTCGGTACATAACGGAAGATGGACAGTTCAAAGGCATCAATCGCATATTCTGTGTGCGAGGTCACAAAGATAATTTTAACATTCGGAAGAAAGCCTTTAAGCTGCTGCGGGATTTCCATTCCGCTGATCCCCGGCATTTCAATATCTAGCAAAATCAAGTCATAGAAAAATCCATCATCGGTTATGTCATAAAGCAGGTTGCGACTTTGGGTATAGGTTGTTATTTCATAGCCGATACCTTGCGACTGTAAACAGGCTTTAACGATCCTTTCGTGCAGGGCGACGGCTTTTTCTTCATCGTCACATATTGCTATTTTTATCACATTCATCACCACATTTCTTCCTGTGCCAATCTGCTAATGTTTCTGTATTTGTTGGGAACAGCCAAATACTGCCTATATTCATACTTCCGATAACATTTTTTATTATATTTCATTCGCTCAAAGAACACAAGGCAGGAAATGTGAATAGATGTTGAATACGCTGCTATCGAAGAAGGATTTCTTTGATAGCTTTTTTTAATTCATCACTTGACATTGTGGCAAAGAACTGATGACACCGGATGAAGTGCGTATGCTGGACAACCGCTACGCACTTCTTTTTATCCGGGGAGAGCGCCCGGTTATGGACGAGAAATTTGATATTTTAAAACACCCGAACATTGCTCTGACCACGGACGGGAAGGGAAAACCCTACCTGCACGGAGAAGTGACGCAGGCAGTGGCGAGCATTACGTTGGGAGACAGTCTGGAGGGCGAGATCACGGAGGCCCCGCCAGACACAGAAGGCTATGAACTCTTATCCGATGAGGATTTAGAGGAAATATTCAGTAAGAATGAGGAGGACTCAGACAATGAAACAGAGAGATGAGAAAAAAGAAACCCGGAAACTTCCCATGAGCCGCAGAGGAAAGCGGTTCATGGTCATCTATGCGGCGCTGGTACTGATGATGACAGTGGGAGCCACAACTGCATTTGCGGCGGATGATCCTTTGACCGTAATCAATAATCTATCCGAATTTATCTTTGGACTGATCCGTGCCATTGGAATGATCCTGCTGGGATTTGGTATTGTGCAGATCGGCCTGTCATTAAAATCCCATGATCCTTCACAGAGAGCGAATGGATTTTTGACACTGGCTGGAGGTGTGATCATCACGTTTGCAAGGGAAATCTTAACACTGATTACGGGGTAATGAAAATGAAAACGTGTGAATGCTATATCCATTCATTGAAAACAGACGGGAAAAACGTGCTTGCGGAGGCAGCCATTCTGGAACGTCTGGGGGAGAATGATTATCTGGCGGAGTACAACGGTGTGAAATGCCATGCGATATTCAACCCTATTGTGGGAAGATATTATGTGGATGATGTTTACGGTGTAATCCGAAACAAACCGCCGGAACGGGACAGCAGATAATCAGAAACCGGGCAGAGGGGCAGGCCGGAAACGGTCTGTCCTGTTTCTGCCGGAAAGGAGGAATGTGTTTTGAGTGATAACTGGGTGGTTCAGAACCTTCAGAACGCCCTGGACACATGGAACAGCAAACTAGCGGAAATCTGGCAGATCATTACCCAGTCTCCGGAAAATTTCAAAGGGGGAGACATCTGGAACGTGATCGTCAGTATCCACGGTGCGCTGCAGGCAATCGGATACGCCCTTCTGGTTTTGTTTTTCGTAGTAGGCGTAGTAAAGACTTGCGGAAGTTTTACGGAAGTGAAAAAGCCGGAACACGCACTGAAACTGTTCATCCGGTTTGCGTTGGCGAAAGGCGTGGTCACTTACGGGCTAGAACTGATGATGGCACTGTTTCAGATTGTGCAAGGCATAGTCAGCACCATCATGGACGCTGCCGGATTTGGGAGCGCACAGGAGACGGTACTGCCACAGGAGATTATTACCGCAGTGGAGGACTGCGGATTTTTTGAGAGTATTCCTTTGTGGGCGGTCACACTGATCGGAGGCCTGTTTGTCACGGTCTTGAGTTTTATTATGATCATGAGTGTGTACGGGCGGTTTTTCCGGCTGTATCTCTATACCGCAATAGCTCCGGTTCCCCTGTCTACCTTTGCCGGGGAGCCAACACAGAACGTGGGAAAGAGCTTTTTAAAATCCTATGCGGCAGTGTGTCTGGAGGGAGCCATTATCGTACTGGCCTGCATTATCTTCTCCGTGTTTGCGTCATCCCCGCCAGTGGTTGATCCGGAGGCAGCGGCAGTCACAATGGTGTGGAGCTATATAGCGGAACTGATCTTTAACATGCTAGTTCTGGTAGGCGCTGTGAAGATGGCAGACCGTGTAGTACGGGAGATGATGGGGCTGTAAGAAAGGAGGAGAGCCGATGACAGTCAACAGAGAAAAAATATGGCGGGCAGCTAACCGTGCTTTGAAACGGGAAGAGTTCTACCAGGAAAACAGGGAGTGGGGAGAGACAGATAATTATGATCTGATGTATGTACTTGCAAAAGGAAAGCACCCGAATCCAGATCAGATTATTGCGGTTGCGGGTATGCAATGTATTTGTTATCAGTTTTATCCCTATACACGAGATGAGCCCTGTGAGCTTTGGGGCTTTAATTACGAACGGGATCTGTTTAAACTTTTGGAATCCGGCTATGAAATCGTTGGCATGAGTATGGATTGTCATTTTGATGTGTGGAGTACCATTGAAGCATGGCAGGATGAAATCGAGACAGAGAAAGGTATGCAGAAATATCTGAAATATTGCAGGCAGAACCGTATAACGAAAGAAAAGATCGAAACAGAGACAGGGCTTTCCGGTATGATGGATGTAATGACTCTCTATCATCCGGAACGGGTGCCGAAAGAGCCGGAGAGATGAAATCCGGCTGCGGCTGGAGGATAAGAAAAAGACACGGAGCCCCGTGTCTTTAGTTTACTACCTCATTGGTATCTTTGTATCGCATGTTCCCGGTACTGTCGAAGTATACGGTGTCCATAGCGATTCCGTTGTTTCTGGCCCGTCTGACTTGCCAGCTCATATCTTCTCCCAGCGCTTTATAATATCTCCGGTCACGGATGGTGTTTCTTAAGGAAAACAGCCAGCTTATAACAGAGAGGGCGAGCAGTCCATAAAGGATTGCAAATGCAAGCGTCTCATGGGCGGCGGCCCACGGATTCAGAACCGTAGCGGTCAGAAGGAAATAAAGCAGTGGCAGAGTCAGCCTTAATTTTCCCGCTAGACGGAAGATCAGAGATAAAAAGAGCAGGATAGCAGAGATACCAAGAGAGATAAAAACAGTGTATGGCATATCGAAGCCCCCTTTGCAGTTTTTCTTTGAGTATAACAGGAAGAGCAGGGGGAGACAAATGTGCGAATGGCCTATATTTTTCTTGAAATGCTCTTGTAAAAATGGCAGAAAGAGCATATACTATAAGCAAAGGTAAAGAAAGTAAAGAAAACCAAGAAAGGAGTGTGCGCTATGGAGATTGCTAAAATTTCAAGCAAAGGCCAGATCACGATCCCCGTATCTGTTAGGAATCGTCTGCACTTAAATACAGGAGACAAGGTGTTGATTTTAGAAGAAAACGGAAGATTTTATATTGAAAATGCGGCGAATGTAGCTTTTCAGCACGTTGAGGAAGGTTTTCGTGGCGCTGCTGCAGAGGCGGGCTTTAACAGTGAGGATGAAATGCAGGATTATATGAAAGAAATCCGGGAAGAACTCAGGAGGAAATAACCAATGAGAGTTATGCTGGATACAAATATTCTGGTTTCCCTTATCTTTTTCCCATCTGCGGTTACCCGTGATTTTGCACGGAGAGTAGGCTTTGGAAACCGGATCGTACTCTGTGATTATGTGGTGGAAGAACTTCGATTGGTAGTGGAAAGAAAATTTCCGAACCGAAAGAAGATTTTGGAACAGTTCTTCTATGAATTACCCTTTGAGCTGGTCTATACGCCAAAAGAGTTAAATGCGGAAGAATTTCCTTCTGTGAGGGATACCAAGGATTTCCCCATCCTTGCCACAGCGATCATGGAGAATGTAGATGTATTGGTAACTGGGGATAAAGATTTAAGGGTTGTAGAAATTGAATATCCGGAAATCATGACAATGAGCGAGTTCATTGAAAAATATTGATCCGGGAAGAAAATGGGCAATCGGAGACGGTTGCTCTTTTTTATGCTTTTTTGAAGGAGGTCATCATTTGGAGATTAAGATCAACCGGGAAATCCGGGAATATACGGAGGCCATGTATTTTGGCCTGTCACTCCGCCAGTTTATCTGTGCGGTTCTGGCCTGCGGCGTTGCTGTGGGCCTTTATTTTTTGCTCCGCTCGCATATGGGAATGGAAACAGTCAGTTGGGTGTGCATGTTGGGAGCGGCGCCCTTTGCGGCTATCGGTTTTATCAAATACCACGGAATGACCGCAGAGAAATTTTTGTGGGTGTGGATCAAGAGCGAAATCCTCATGCCGAAATATCTGGTATTCCATCCGGAAAATTTGTATTACGAACTGGCAAAGGACGAGATTAGAAAGCAGGAAAAGGAGGCGATGGGAAAGCATGTTAAGAACACTAAAAACCGTCATGCGGCAGGACAAGGAGAAGTTTAAAATCCCGAAGAGCGTACAGCAGGCAATTCCGATCCAGACCATCTGGAAAGACGGGATCTTTCTGGTAGGGAAAAACAAGTATGCGAAGACGTATCGGTTTACGGACATCAACTTTGAGGTGGCGTCCGAGGAAGATAAGAAATCCATGTTTCTGGATTACACAAGTATTCTGAACTTTTTCGACTGCGGGGCTACGACCAAGCTGACGATCATTATCCGCAGACTGAATAAGGAGGAACTGAAAGAGGCGGTCTTTATCCCCATGCAGGAGGACGGGCTGGACAAGTACCGGAAGGAAGTCAATGACATGCTCATGGAAAAGACCGTGGGAGCCAATGGCATGATCCGGGAATTGTATGTGACGATTTCCGTGTACCGGAGGAACGTGGAGGACGCAAGGAACTATTTTCTGCGTACCGGAAACGGGCTGATTTCTCATTTCAGCAACCTGGGTTCTAAGTGCGAGGAACTGGACGCACAGGAAAAACTTCATGTGCTGCACAGTTTCTACCGGGCCGGAGAGGAAAGTCATTTCTCTTTTGATATGAAAACATCAGCAAAACTGGGACACAGCTTTAAAGACCATATCTGCCCGGACACAATGGAATTTGAAAAAGATTATTTTAAAGTAGGGGAGCGATATGGCCGGGTGCTGTATCTGAAGGATTACGCTTCTTATATCTCAGACACTATGGTATCGGAGTTTGCCGACATCAACCAGAACATGATGATCAGCATTGATATTATCCCGATCCCTACAGACGAGGCGGTCAATGAGGCTCAGAACCGTCTGTTGGGTGTGGAGACGAATATCACGAACTGGCAGAGGCGGCAGAACGCCAATCAGAACTTTTCCGCCACAGTTCCCTATGATATGGAATTGCAGAAGGAGGAGAGCCGGGAATTTCTGCGGGATCTGACAACAAGGGATCAGCGGATGATGGTGGCTGTCGTGACTTTAATGCACATGGCCGGGGATAAGAAACAGTTGGACGCAGATACCAGCACGATCCTGTCCGTGGCCAGAAATAAGATGTGCCAGATGGCGGTGCTGAAATTTCAGCAGATGGACGGAATGAATACTGCGCTTCCGATAGGTGTGAGGAAGATCGACAGCATGAGGACGCTGACCACAGAAAGCCTTGGCAGTCTGATCCCCTTCCGGACACAGGAAGTCATGGACAAAGGCGGGATCTACTGCGGAATCAATGCGATCTCCCACAATCTGATCTTGGTAAACCGTGGACTTTTGCTCAATCCGTCCGCTTTTATCTTAGGCGTACCCGGAAGCGGCAAATCCATGTTGACAAAATTATTTGTGTTGTTAATTATTCTCACAACGTCAAAAGATCAGGTGCTGATCTACGATCCGGAAGGGGAATATGAACCTCTGGTGCAGGCGCTGGGCGGCGTGAGCCTGCCGATCTGTGCCGGAAGTGATATTCACTTAAATGCTATGGATATGGTAAAAGGCTATGGCGATAAAAACCCGATTGTGGATAAATCCCAGTTCGTCCTCTCCCTGTATGAACGGATCACGGATGACCGCTATATTATCGGGCCGAAAGAAAAGAGTATCCTTGACCGCTGCGTGGAGCGTGTGTATTCCAGAAAACGCCAGTACGAAATCCCGACCTTTTTCACACTGCGCCGGGTACTGCAGGAGCAGGATGAGCCGGAGGCAAAAGATCTGGCGCTGATGTTGGAACTGTTCACGGACGGTACGCTGAACAACTTTTCCCATCCCACCAACATTGAGACGGAAAACCGTCTGATCAGCTTTAATACACGGGGCATGGTGGAAGATATGAAAGACCTGGGGCAGCTTGTGATCACTGACCATATGATCAACCGGGTATCCCAGAACTGGGAGAACGGTGTGAGAACCCATATCTTTCTGGACGAGTTCCACACGTTGTTGCAGCATAAGTACAGCGCAAATTTTTTCGACAGTGCTTACCGGCGGTTCCGTAAGAGAAACGCATGGACGACCAGTCTGACGCAGAACGTGGAGTATGTGCTGGATTCACTGACCGCAAGGACAATGCTCTCCAACTCGGAATTTATTGTCATGCTGAATCAGTCTGCTTCTGACCGGGAACAGTTGGCAGAACTTCTCCATATTTCCGGGGAACAGATGAAGTATATTACAAATGCCAGAGCCGGAAATGGCCTTGCGAGGATCGGCAGCGCCCTGGTTCCGTTCTATAATCAGATGAGTAAAAATTCTGAGATCTACAAGCTGATGTCCACAAAACCAGAGGATTTTGAGAAAACGTGGGGCAGTCCGGGAGACGGTATTCCAGAGTCATAATACAATCATTTTTAGCAGTCTGTGAGGAAAGAAATTTCCCGCAGGCTGTTTGTATATGGAGGGATCATATGAAAACAATTCGATTTGAATCAAAGGAACACGAAAATTTCTTTTATTCCATGCTCAAGAGAACCGGGAACACAGACAGTTATCATCAGGCGTTTTTCTATTGCGTGGGGATTTCCGATACCACCAGAAGAAACGTGGAGCGGATTTTTGACTTTAAACAGGGGCATATCAAACCAGCGGGCCTGCATGAAGGATGGCAGACAGGCGGTTCCATCCGTCTGACAAGGCTTGCCTTCAATCTCTGGAACGGCTACACAGAGAAGGGAGACGAGCAGATGTCTACTCCGTATGAGATTTTTGACTGCGGGTATGCACCTTACTTTTTTGAGGCGATCCGGCTGAAATATCCGGATTACTGCCGGGAACTGCCTGCCATGAAACCGCAGAACGCACAGAGAGAACGATAGGAGGGAGCGCAGATGGAGACAGCAAGACAGACGGCTTTGATGGAACAGCCGGAGATCGTGGAACTGTTCCGGGTATTGGAAGGAAATGGGCTTAAAAAAGAGCAGAAAGAAGTGGAATCCCTTGTAAAGTATCTGGATGGAATGGAATCCCAGTTTGGACAGGTGCTTGAGGAATTGCGGGATGTGAAGGAACAGTTATCCCAGATCCAGGACGGAGGCGTGAAAGCGTCCGTCCTGCGGATCGCTGAACAGGCACAGGGTAAAGTGCAGGAAGTTGGAGGACAGTTCTATACGGTGCGGAAAAATCTAATCCAGTCCGCAAAAAGTGTTTTGCAGACGTTTAAAGAGAAAGGAAAGGACGCTCTGCAAAAAGCAGTATCAGCTATGAAGATCCCGTCCGTTCTTGCCCGGATACAGGAAAAACTTCACGGAGCGATGGAGAGTATGAACCGGCAGGCGGATAAAATGGAAGTCTTAAGCGGGGAACTCCACGCTGCAGGCGGCCATATCAAAAACGTGGGCAGGATTTTCCGAGGGAAAGAACGGGAGAAAGTAGAACCACAGGCCACAGACAGGGGGATTACAGCAAAGATCCGCAAGTCATTTTTGACGATCAGCGGCAGGCTTTCCAGCATGGAGCAGACCACGGGCAATGTGAGGAAACGTCTGGAACAGTTCGTGCAGAAGGAGGACAAGAAACCATCCGTGAAAGGGGAATTGAAAAATTGAAAGAGGAGAAGAAAATGGTTCCACAGTTGCCGGTTCCGGTCAAACAGCAGGCAAGAGAATAAGGAGGAGAATTGCAGAATGAAACATCAGAAGATCAAAGGGAAATGGTATCTGGCAGGACTGGCGGTATGCGTCCTGCTTTTTGGTGTGTCGCTGTTTCAAGTGATCAGCCATTATGCGGGCGCACAGAAAGCGGAGAATGAATTTACCGAACTGGCACAGATCGTGGAGCAGACAGAGGATACGCCGGAGGAAGAACCGGCAGGAGAGGAGCAGGAAGTCGTCTCTCCTTTAGAGCGGTATGCCGAGCTGTTTGCCATGAATAATGATATGGCCGGATGGATCAGGATTGAGGATACGCAGATTAACTATCCGGTCATGTATACGCCGGACAACCCGGACTATTATCTGAAACACAATTTTTACAAGGAGTCCAGCGCCTATGGTGTTCCCTATATCGCAGAGCATTGTGATCCGATGGAACCCAGCGACAACGTGATCATCTACGGACACCACATGAACAACGGTTCCATGTTCGCCGGACTGATGAACTATGAGGGCCGGGATTTCTATGAGCAGCATAAAATTGTCCATTTTGATACACTGACGGAAACTGCCGAATACGAAGTGATCGCAGTATTCAAGACCACGGTATATGATGATACCGGATTCAAGTTCTATCTCTTTTCTCATGCAGAGACGGAGAAAGAGTTCACGGACTATGTGGAGCAGTGCAGGGAGCTTGCCCTTTATGATACGGGAGTGACCGCCACATATGGAGACAAGCTGCTTACTCTGTCCACCTGCGAATATTCCAATACCAATGGAAGGCTTGTGGTTGTGGCTAAGAAGATCTGAAAATCCCATATCCGAAAGGAGGGCAGGCGATGGGAAGAACGATCAAAACCCGCCACGTCCAGAAGGATATTAAAGTATTGGATAAAACAGTGACAGCGGCGGAGCATATGAAAGGGGCCTATATCCGGACAAGAGACAGCGCAGAACAGACACAGGTCAAGGAACAGGGAAATCCCGTAGGTTATGCCGAAGATCAGGTCATGGAAAAAGGGGAGAGAGCCGCCCGTGGAACGGTTCAACAGGCGGAAAAACAGGGGAAGAAAGTAATCCATGCTGTCCGGGAAAAGGGCAGGGCAGAAAAAGAGGCAGAGGCTTTCCAGGAGAAAAACGGAAATCCTTCCGCCTCTTCTTTTTCGTATGGTACAGAAAAGACTTACCAGCCGAAAGAACAGATGAAAAAACGGACAGGAGCGCAGACCGGGGGAACAGCCGGAAGGCAGGCCGCCGGAGGAAGGGGGGCAGGAAAGAAAGGAGAGCAGATCCGGGAACTTCCAAAGCAGATGGTCAAGACGATTGACCGGGGAGAGAAAACAATCAAAACAGCTCATGCTTCTATAAAAACTTCCGGGAAAGCCGCAGTGAAAGGCACAGGCAGGACGATCAAAACAGCACAGAGAACAGGATACACTGCAATCCGAACTACGGAGGTTACTGCCAGAGCTGCAGGCCAGGGAGCAAGAGCAGCGGTTCTGACTACACAGAGGACAGCAGTCACAGCAAGACAGGCGGCGATTGCCGCAGCGCAGGCCGCAAAAGCAGCAGCGAAAGCTGTGTCAGTCGCTGTGAAAGCTGTCATTGCGTCAACAAAGGCGCTTGTTTCCGCTATCCTTGCGGGCGGCTGGATTGTGGTGCTGATCCTGCTGATCGTCATTCTGTTTGGTGCATTGTTCAGCATGGTGGGAGGAAGTAATTCCAGTACCGTTACACCTGTCAGCGCAGAGGTGGAGGCATATGAGCCACTGATCCGGCAGTATGCCAGACAGTATGGAATTGAGGAATATGTAGAACTGATCAAAGCGGTTATGATGCAGGAGAGCGGCGGACAGGGAACTGATCCCATGCAGGCGTCCGAGTGCGGGTATAATACCCGTTATCCCAATACGCCAAACGGGATCACAGATCCGGAGTATTCCATTGATGTTGGTATCCAGAACCTTGCGGCCTGTCTTCGGGAGGCAGGCGTGGAAAGTCCGGTGGATATGAACAATATTAAACTGGCACTGCAGGGATATAATTATGGAAACGGGTATATCTCATGGGCGAAAGAGAATTATGGAGGATACACCTATGCCAATGCGGTGGAGTTTTCTAAAATGATGGCAGAACGGAACGGGTGGAGCGGTTACGGGGATACGGAGTATGTATCTCATGTACTGCGATACTATGTGTTTGGGCGTATCCCCGCGGGAACCGGAAGCCAGGCAATCGTGCAGGTGGCGTTGACGCAGGAAGGAAATGGAGGCGATACCTACTGGAGCTGGTACGGATTTACAAAACGGGAGGAATGGTGTGCCTGTTTTGTAAGCTGGTGTGCTGACCAGTGTGGATACATTGAGGCGGGAGTTATCCCTAAATTTTCTCTGTGTTCTGCAGGCATGGAATGGTTTGAGAGCCGTGGTCAGTTCATGGACGGCAGCTATGTTCCCACATCTGGAGATCTTGTTTTCTTTGACTGGGGAAATGACGGGAGTGTTGATCACGTAGGGATTGTGGAGAGTGTGGTAGACGGAACCGTTTATACAATAGAAGGAAACAGCGGGGATAAAGTGGCCAGACGGAGTTATCCGATAGGATATGCGAAGATCGTGGGATATGGAGTGCCGGCATATTGATTGAACGGCAAAAGAAAAGTGGGAGATTTTCTGCTATTTCTTTTGCCATACATAATGGCTTTAAGATGTGTCTACATATTATTTATATTGAATGTTGATCATTCTTTCATTATTTGGATATTTTAGAATTTTTTTAATTTGAAAAATTAGAGAAGAAAGAACAGCAGCCTGAGTGGATCAGACTGCTGACTCTTATTTCTCTGCTTGTATTTCAAAGCAATATCCGACTTCCCGGACGGATCGGATGGTAAAAGGGGCATTGGGAGTTGCCTCATACAGCTTCTCCCGTAGATTGCAGATGTGAAAGCCGATGGTGTTGTTTTCACTACCAGACGGGTAATTTCCCCAAACTTTCTCATAAATCTGATTGTAAGTAAGCACATACCCCTTATGAGTTACGAGTAGCAACAGGATTTCATACTCTTTTGTCGTGAGCTGAATTTCCTGGCGGTCACGAAAAACCTTCCGCTTGCTCGGATAAATCTCCAGACCTGGGAGGGATAGTATCGGCTCCTTGGCTAGCTCGAATTTTTCTATTTCCGGATGGCATTGGAGAATGGAAACGATCTCCTCAAATGCTTTAGAGTCTTGCTCTTGCAACTCCAAAATGATCATTCTCCCAATAATATCACCACCTTATTTAATGTTTTTTTCTAAAAGACTTATTACCCCAGGCTATTCCAATGTTTCAATGTATTCCTCTAAACAAATATTTTGAGAAAAGATTTCAAATGCAGCATCATTTCCGACATACCGATAATGCCAAGGTTCGTAAATTGTATGGGTAATATCCGTTTTATCCTCCGGGTATCGTTGTATAAATCCATACTTATACGCATTTTTGGAGAGCCACTCATAAACTTCTTCACTGGTACTTTGAGATTTATCTGCATTGATGTCAACAGCCAGTCCTAATTGATGTTCACTCGTTCCGGGAACAGCAACCCATTCCTTGGCTTTCTTCTCAGCTTCTTCGCTAGAATAACCTTCGTTTTTGTATGCCTCTATTTTTCCTTCCAAAATCTGCTGTTGTGTTTCTGCGGTACGATAACCATCAGCTACAAAAAGTCCAAGACCTTCTGCTCTGGCAGCATCGAACATCTCTTGGAGAGAAGGATAGATTCTGGAATCAACTTTCTGGCCATTTGACAATTCTGTCAGTTCCACTGTATAGTCATCTGGGATGTAATTATCTCTATTGACCAGAATTAAGTTCCAACCATATTCTCCGCTGGCAACATGATGATACTGAAAAACATCTCCCAAATTGGGTAATATGTTTCTAAATCCAACGATGCCGAGCAGTAGCAGTGAAAGTAATACAATAAGACGTTTTGTTCGTTTTTTCCTTCGTACTCTCATTTATTTAATTTGTGTCCTCCGATATACAATAAATAGAATCGGAAAGATTAGGCAGAACAAAATCAGGTACAAAGGAATAATGACAGATACGCTACCAAGTATATTTCCGCCAATATGATATAGACTGAAATCCTCCAGATTTTTATTGATGGACAATAACTGATCTGGGAACAAAGTCATAACACGCGCAAATGCCTCAAGCCGTCCCACAAAAGGCGGGATACAAGTGATTATAAACGGAATCGTAATTGCAAATACCGTAGAATGCGTTTTAGCGGAAGACCCGCAGGTGCTGGTGTTGACTACTTGTTCTTCGGAGTTTACCGACGCAAGAACTGTGATCCTGGCTTTCATGGAACCGAGTACAGTAAGGGAAGATGTGAGGAATATAAAATGAAGAAGAAACGATTCGGAGTCATCGGAATCGCACTGGCTATACTGTTTCTATTGGGAGCAGCCCCGTCGGTTTTAGCTGCCGGCCTGCCATCTGTTGCCATACCGGTCAAGGTGGAGGTGGAAGGAGCGGCGCCATCGGTTCCGGAGGAATTTGTGGTTCAAATGGAGGCGGAGGATCCTTCCTATCCAATGCCGGAGGGAAGTGTGGATGGAATCTTTGAAATGGTAATTTCGGGAAATTCTTTTATGTCTTTTCCCTCCATGTCCTACACGGAGCCGGGCATTTATACTTATACCATCGAGCAGATAGCGGGTTTGAATCCATTATGCGCCTATGACCCATCGGTTTATCATCTGAAAGTATCGGTGACAAATGCGCAGGACGGTTCAGGACTGACGGCGATGGTTGCGCTCCGTTCGGAGGATGCGGACGAAAAACTGGCGGAGGCAATGTTTACAAACCGATACGGCACATCGCCCGTTCCACGCGATTCCAACCCGCCCAAGACTGGTGATGAATCCAATATATTGCTGTATGGGTATTTGGCGCTTGTAAGTATCGCCGGCCTTGTGGTGAGCGTCGTCATACAGAAAAGGGGAAAACGGCGCTCAAGCTGATATTGGGCGCGTTGGCGCAGGAAGGTATACGGCGTGATACTTGCGCTGTTTGCCCGAAAACTGGATTATGCTATGGAACAGCGCCTTGTGATGCTTATTACAGGGCGCTGTTTTGTATGGGCGGCGATGCGTATGCATACCTCAATACAAGGAAAAGAGAAGACGTGAGACATAGGGTTATGGGAGAGTTACTATGGAGTTCAAAGACGTTCTAAACCGATATATGGAGCGGACCGGATGCTCCGCCAGGGATCTGGCGGAACGCTCCGGCCTGTCCACAGCTACAATTAGCCGATATCGCTCTGGAGACCGTGTGCCGGAAGCAGATTCCAGGCAATTGGAGAATTTAGCCAAGGGGATTGCGGCGATAGCAGCCGAAAAGAAAATTCGGGAGATGGAAGAGGAAGCGGTTCGGCAGGCGCTCTCCGAGCAGGCACAGGGGCCTGGTATCGAGATAGAAAAACTCAGATTGAATTTTGATACCCTGCTGAAGACATTGTCCGTCAGCGTATCCGATCTTGCGCGTTTTTTGAGCTACGATCCTTCGTACCTGTCCCGTATCCGAAAGGGGCAGCGCAAGCTGTCCGATCCTCAAAAATTTACGGCGGATGCCTTTTTAAAGCTTGATGCAAAAACAGAAGGTACAAGGCGGTCAATCCTGTCATCCCTGCCGCTCTACACGGCCGACGATGAGCTTGTCTTTCAGGTTTTGAGGGACAATCGTGTTTCGGAGAAAAACCAGATCAGGATCATGGAACATATTGCTTTTCAAAGGGAATTGACGGAAGAAATTCTATCCCACGACTCCATCTTTGAAGCGTATCCCAACTTTTCAAAAGATGAGTTTGCCCAATACCCCATGACGCTATCCTTGGCTGGCGCTTTTTATGAAGAGGATATCGTCTACACCTATGAGCAATATCGGGAACATCTGGAGATGATGAAGCGCTTTTCTCAGATGCATAAAAACTACCATATTGAGGAAAACAAATCTCCTGCGTTCCGCCATATCCAAATTCTTATCCATGAGGGAAGCTGGGCGATCGTGTCCAAGGAAAAAACGCCGGCGATTCATTTTGTTATCCGGCACCCCAAAATGCGAGAAGCCATGGAAAACATCACAATGCCCATTGTGGAAGGGGAAGAGTATAAATGAGGCTAAATCCGAGTCCCTTGCGTTTGAAAAATGGGTATAAATAAACCAGGCATTCCCTGCTTGCACAGCCTTAGCTGGATACAAGTAAGGAATGCCTGGTTTTGCGATGTGCCTTTTTTACTCCATCGCTTCCCTGTACTCTGGATATGTTTCTTGGATTTTCCGCGCCAGATCCCAAATCTCCTCGTCGCCGGAAAGCACATAGGATGTTCCGCCGGCGCCATGGAACCGGTTTTCATCAAACCAGAAGAGGCAGGTATCCCCATCCGCTGTCTCAAACTCCAGGATCCGGCGGTCTGTAGAGCCGCTGAAAGCTTTGGATACAATGGTCGTTTCCCGTAATGCCTGCAGGATTTCGGAGATGATTTCTTCATCCGTCGTTTCGTAGCGTCCCAGGATGTTATCGTTGTGATGATAGGTAAGCGCGACCGGCAGCTCTTCCAGCGACTGATCCAGAAATTCCTGCTGGCTTTCGGTGCAATAGGCCCGAAGCGATGTGTCTTTTGGGGAACACCCCGCCAGTACGCACAATAAAATCAGCAAAACAGCAATTTTAATCCTCTTCATCCGAACCCCTTTCTGGCTGTCATGGCCTGCGCTGTTTTTCTATGTAGAGCTGGTACAATCCCATGCGTGATTTTACACCTGCTTTCTCATAGATCGCCGCGATATGCCGCTGACAGGTTCGCCGGGATAGATACAGTCCATCTGCAATCTCCTGAATACTTTCCTCTGAATTGACCAGCTTGTCAAATACTTCGGTTTCCTTGGGCGTAAGGATAAACAGCTCCGACAAGAGACGGAACGCTTCCTGAGGGTCCAGGTCTGTCGGGATATCCTTGGGGGTGCCGGATGAAACCGGCATCCAGGCTGTATAAAGATAGATGACTACGCTGACGGCCACAAACAGGACCAGTGCCAGAATGATGGATGCCATGCCATTGCTGTCAGAAACAAGCAACGCTACAGAGGCGTTGGTAAGCAAAGCGGCGCTCACGTTATTCATGGCGCGCCCCATACCGGCCCACAGCGCTGGCGTGGGCATATGGCGGGCAAAATCCAGAAAGCTGGTGGTGAAGAATACCACAAAAAATCCAGCCGAAAGATAAAATACGATCAGGCCGATCAAAAACGGGCCGCCCAGCTTGAGTACTACCACACAGATGACGGACATCAGCATGACGCAGTACATCATCATGGCCATAAATTTCCGCTTTCGGATATCAAAAAGAAAGCCGGCAGAAAGGCCGCTTACCGCCAGCAAAAGCCGCGGCCATTGCCCGATGTCAGTGCCTGCTGCATGATGCATGGTGACCGCGTTGTCCAGCGTACTGAAGATACATGCCATCAGGATGACAAGCAGTGCAAGGAGTCCGCCGGCGGCGATCTTCTTTCGGGTTCCCTTCCCATCATCCTCTATGGCGGGGGACTGGAGTTCTTCCGCTTCTGCGTTTTCCTGGCGGCAAAGCCTTTCTGCCTTCAGCAACAGCGCTAACGCTACAAGGGCAAAGAGTGAAAGTATCAAGGCTTCCGCAGTTTCCAGATCCACAAGATTGTTATTTAGAAACTGCAGGAAGATCCCAAGGGCATAGGAGACACCAACCATACGCGCCAGATGGGTGCGATCCCTCGCCAGTTTGAAAAACAGGTAGTGGGCCGCGCTTCCCAATATCCCCAGAAACAGGAACAATGCCATTCCGGAGAGCAGAGTGGACGAATAAGAAACATGTTTTTGAACCAAAAAAGTGCATACTGCCGCTGCTAGTGCAAGGATAAAAAGTCCAACGATTTGTACCCGCCTTTTCAAAAGGCGATGAAACAGCGGATAGAGCAAAAAACCGACAGCGCTTATTCCTAACGCGTAGTTTTGCGTAATCACCGTTTTTTCTTCCCCTGCCGTAAGCGAGATCATGTTTACATATAGGTACTCGGCTCCAAGAAATAGAAAAGTAAAAACACTAAGCAGCAGAATCGCATAAATGGATTTTGGATTTGTGAAGCTTTTCTTTATACTATACGTCCCATTCCACCCCCTTTCTCCGCAATGGTACAATTATAAACCATTATACTATAAACGGCATGGATTTTCAACGATTTCGGTCGGTTAGAGACTTTTCTTCGCTGACGTTTTTGCGGAATATACAATCCTTCCTGTTTGACCTAAACCAGGGATTCTCCTGGATAAAACCGTATATTTTTGGAGCTGCGTTCCGCATCCGGGAACTACCGGTTTTTTGCGCCCGCACATGCCATTTTACCGCAGCCACACGGTGCAGCCGCGGTAAACAAGGAAATATCCTGAATGAGAGAAGCTGTCTAGTAGGTGATATTGTGGACGTAAAAATAAATCAGCAGGCCACCCAGCCCAGCGCCGCTTATCAGGCTTGCCCACGTCCAGAATAAAGACAGCAGAAGCCCCAGGAAAATAAACACGCAGAACACCACGACAAAAGCGTCTCTCTGGAAGAGCATGATGAATTTGATACAGGCGATCACAACCCCTGCCATCATAACGAGAGCCCCAAGAAGAGCCAGAACAAAAACGTACACCCCCGCCATCTGGAGAATTGAGATCAGGACATTAAAACCAAGACCTATCCCCGCGATCAGGCTGCCTACTTTGATGAGACTGTCACGGGAAGCGCTGAACGCGCCAAAGAAATAAGTTGCGATTAACCCGTTGGAGCCAATGAGCAGCATGTTTACAATAATGACCCATTCCGCGCTTATGTAGTACGATGTGGAAACTGCCAAGCTGATAATAGCGGTGAGAACAGTGAGGAACCCCCCGATGGCGCCAATGAGATGGTACGGCCTTAACCTTGCATACATACGATATATCCCCTTTCTGATCCTGCGTTCCGAAAAGGCCAGCTGAAGCTTTTTGGACATTCTGTGTCTTGGCCGACCTTCCATCATGCGAACTTTTCGTTTTTTATCATAGCAGGAAGCCGGTGTTTTTGATAGGCCGCTTTAGCGCCAAACTAAAAAAACACTGTGGCGCACCTGCGCCATTTTGAGAAACGAAGCTTTGGAGCCGGAAAATCGAGGCCATCCACCCTGTATAGAGTGTAACACTTCTTAAGTTTACAGGATGTAACAGGCCGCTGTCATGATCGGCAATCCCTTTTGCACAATCAAGGTGTTTTTGAATTTTCACACAAAAAATAGATTGGCGCAGGTGCGCCATGCGTTTTTTGATAAATTGGCGCGAAAGCGGCCTGCACAGATCCTTAAAAAAACGATACAGTAAAACCATAAAAGGACAAAAAAGAGTTTGGATCGCCTTTGGCGTTACAGGCCGAGCAGCAAAGCGATTCATGAGACCAGGACAGAAGAAAGGAGGCACGAATGAAAAAAAGAGGGGCAGCGGCACTTCTGGCAGCCATCTGTTTGCTGGCGGGGTGTGTAGCATCAGATCCTGCGCTTCCGGCAGAGACTCCGACCCCGACAGAGACTTCGTCCCCGGCATACCAAGGGGACTCCCTTTTTGCTTACTGTACCGAAAGGCAGCGGGAGCTTTTGGAGCTGCCCCATGAGGAACTGCCGGTGGAACTGATCTTTCACCATTGGACGGAGACGGCGGCGGACTACGAGACAAGGGACGAAACGGTGATCGCCGGGGTCTTGCAGGCGCTGCGGGATGTGTCGGTGGAATCCGAGTCACCCATCGTCTCTACAGATAACCGGGGGCTTACATTTGTGACGGCGCAAGGGGATACCTACAGTTTCTGGTTTGATAAACGCCGGTTCGAAGGGGTGGATGGCAGGTGCTATGTCCTTTCCGAAGATGAAAAGCTTTGGGAATTGGTGTGGGGGATTCGGGCGGCAGACCCAGACTATCAGGATCTGATGAGATAAGCGGTATTTCCCCATGATTTCTGCGAAAAATGCGGATTGGCGCAGGTGCGCCACATAATTTTTGGGAAATTGGCGCTAAAGCGACCTGCACAAATCCCGAAAAAGGCGCTACAGTAAGAACAGCAAAAAACCAGGGATGGTTTTGGATAATCCTTAAGATTTCTTTATCAGGAGGAAAACAATTATGAGACAGTGTGACAATGGCCATTTTTACGATGAATCCAGATTCGATAGCTGCCCCTACTGCCAGGAGGGCGCCGGGGTCGGCAAGACGGTTGCGGCCGGAACGGTAGGGAAGACCGTGGCTGCTGTGCCGGGCGGCGCTGCGCCGGAAGCAGACAGAGGCAAGACGGTGGGCATTATTAAAAAGAAGATCGGTATTGATCCTGCAGTAGGATTCTTGGTCTGTGTTTCCGGTCCCCATCGCGGCGCAGATTATAAGCTGGTAGCAGGCAGAAACTTCATAGGAAGGGCGGCGGCGATGGACGTGGCCCTGGCGGATGACGATACTGTATCCAGAGAAAGCCATGCATTGGTTACATATGACGCCAAGCATAACAGCTTTTCCCTTTCTCCCGGCCAGGGCAGGGGCATCACTTACTGCAACGACGAGCAGGTGGAAATGGTACGCCCCTTAAAAGCCTACGATGTGATCGAGGTGGGAAAGAGCCAGCTTCTCTTCCTGCCCCTGTGCGGCGAGCAATTCCAGTGGAATGAGGAGTAAAGGATGGAGCGTGTACTTTCATGGTTAAACCAGCCGCTGTTTCCGGATACCGTCATCCGCGTCTGGATGGCGGTTGCGGCGGGCGCAGCGCTTCTATTGGCGCTGATTCTCGCCTTTTTCCTGATACGGCGGAAGAAGAAAAAGAAGCGGGGTGATCAGGCGGTGGAAGAACCGATTACGGAACGTCCGGAACCGCTGCCGGAACTGGAGCTTGCCAACCTACAGGGCGTTGGCAGCCGGGAAGAACAGCAGGACGCTTTCGGCATCTCCCGCATGGATCGTTATGAGGAAGACGGGCTGCTTGCTGTGCTGTGCGACGGCATGGGCGGTATGGCGGAGGGCGGCATGATCGCTGCGGAAACCGCCTCCCAGCTGGTGGGAATCTTTCCCTGGACAGATGACAGCGATGTGCCCGGCTGGGTATACCAGCGAAGCGCCAGAGTCTATCAGCAGTTTCGCGGGCACGGGGGAACTACCCTGGTGGCTGCCCTGCTCAAAGAGAATCGCCTCTCTTTCTGGTGCGTAGGCGACAGCGATTTGTTCCTGCTCAGGGAAAACAAACTCTATGGGTTAAATGCCCGGCAGGAATTTAAGAACGATTTGATTTTGAGGGCACTGGACGGGGCGTTCCCCGTGGAGGAAGCGTTTCAAGATCCTCAGGCGGGAGCCCTTTCGGAGTACATAGGAAAAGAAGAAGTAACATGCGACTATACCCGTATGCCCTTTCTTCTCCAGCCGGAGGACGCGCTGCTGCTCTGCTCGGACGGCGTCAGCGATACACTGACCTTGAAGCAGATTCGGGAAGCCATGGCGCTCTCTTCCCAGGCGTGCTGCGACAAGCTGGAGGAGGAAATCCTGGCCGCCGGAAAGCCGGGCCAGGATAACTATACGGCAATCGCATTGAAATACCATGGGAAAAATGAGGAGGAATCATAATGGAAGCGAAAAAGTCATCGAGCAAGCAGGTTGTTGCCATCCTGCTGCTGGTTATTGGCCTGGCCGCCGGCGTGTTCGGCGTATTGGGCTTGGTAGGCGGGGGCGGTACGGACCCCTATGAGGCGCGCAAGAGCGTCGTCATGGTGTACTCCTATCTCCAGCTTACCGATGGTCAGTCCGCCGGTGCCATGGGCACTGGTTTTGCCATCGGGAAACCCGGCGAACCGGTGGAATATATTGTGACCAACGGCCATGTGGTGGAATACGGCTATATGGGTCCCAAAGTATATGCGGAGCAAGTATCTTCGGCAGGCGTGCAGGTATACTTCTCTGCAGCGGAAAATGATTATGTTACAGCGGAGGTGGTCTATTATTCTGCTTCCAATGAGAAGGATATTGCGATTATCAGATTGCCGTCAAAGACGGATGAACGAGAAGCCATTCCCATCAGGGACGCAGATGATGTTGCTGTCGGCGACACCGCTTTCGCGCTGGGGTATCCGGGCGTGGCAAGCCAAAGCCAGCAATTCAACACCTACGACGAGGATGACATTACACTGACCAAGGGGATCATCAGCAAGCGCACTAAGCCGGCATGGAGCAGCTACGACGCGTTTCAGATGGATGTATATATCAATCACGGCAATTCCGGCGGCCCGTTGGTAGATGAACGGGGAAATTTGATTGGAATCAACGCTTCCGGCGCAGTGGATGAGCAGGGCAAGAGCGAAGGCGTAAACTTTGCCATTACCTCTGCGGAATTAATCAAAGCTCTGGACAGCGAAAGAATCGAATACACCATGGCAGGCGGCGGACTCTCCTGGACCCAGCCCTGGTTTGCCTATGTGTTCCTGCCCATCGGCGTGCTGGCGCTCATCGGCGGCATCATCCTGCTGGTAACGTCCCAGAAGGGCGTACAGGGGGCTCCGGCACCTGCCGGCGCTGCCGCAGGTATGGGATCTGGAAAAGCGCCTGCAAGAGGCGGCCGCGGCCCTGTGGAAAAACGGGCTGTGCTGCGCGGCGTGACAGGAAAATACTCTGGCCAGAGCTTTGACCTGTTAAAGGGCAAGGTGGTCATCGGCCGAGACCCGGCAACCTGTAACATCGTATTCGATAAAAACACGCCGGGTATCAGCGGGCGGCACTGCCAGGTAGTCTACGACCCGAATGAAGACTGCTTTATCATCACCGATCTGGGATCGTCCTACGGCACGTTCCTGGGCAACGGCAAAAAGCTGACGGCGAATGTGGCGGAAAAATTGTCGATCGGGGACACCTTCTACCTGTGCGACAACGCCAACCGGTTTGTGGTGAGCAAGGAGTAACCCGTTATGGCAGGGTATTGTTTAAAAAACGGAAGAATCCAGGAAGCGTGGGGAGAGGACGCCGCCGGCCGGGAACTGGCGGCTGTCTTCCACCTGACTGCAGACGGTGAAATGAAAGAACTCCACGAGTTCCCGGCGCTGTCGGAAGGTGAAGGGGCGCTGGCGTATGCAGGTGAGTTCTACATTGAACCCCTGGAAGTACAGATTGAATTTCTAAAAGCGGCCAATGCAGAAAAATGGCTGGAGGCGCTGCTCTTGCGGCATGTCGACCGGGTGCGGCAGGTATCGGAGGAACTCTTTGTCATAGCTGAGATAAAATCGTTTGGAGCATGAATGCAACGGACGCGATGGGGGATATTATGTTCTTTGGAGTATGTTTGTTTCTCTTCGGAATCATTTTGGCATTCTGTCGGACTGTACGGTCAAAGCGTCGCTGCCGGAGAAGAGTGAACGCCGTCATCTGCGATGTGGCCGTCAGCTGGACAGACGACGATTTCACCGATTTCTTCATTACCAACTATAAATACCATCCGGTCTACCAGTACACATTGGATGGACAGGAGTATCGGGTAGTATCCCGGGTAGAGTATTCCAAAAAGGACGAAATCAAAGTCGGTAGTTATGAGGTGCTCTTTGTGGATGAAAAGAATCCCCGGTACTTTTCCTGCCCCTCTGAGAATAGGGAACGTGTAATCAGCGCCCTTATCTGGTCTGTGCTGGGAGTTGCCTTTGCACTTTTTCCTTTAGTGGGCTGGGGCGGGTGGATCGGGCTTCTGGTGGCGCTGGGATTGCTCCTGCTGGGTGATCTGTGTTACGATGCCTGGTCCAAAAATCGGAAGGAGTGACTGTATTTTGCTATCAAAATACATCGTTTTATACTTAAAATACATTGCTTGAGGAGGTGGGAGAATGAATCCGGAACGTGTTTGTTATGGCTGTTTCGCGGAAAAAGAACCGGGGATTCCATGCCCCCGATGCGGATTTAATGAGAACGACGAGCAGCCCTATCTTGCGCTGCCCCTGGGTACGATCCTAAACGGGAGATATCTGGTAGGAAAGGTGCTTGGCATTGGCGGGTTCGGTATCACCTATCTGGGATACGACCTGACACTGGAGATCAAGGTTGCGATTAAAGAATATATGCCCTCCGCCCTGGCCACAAGGCATCCGGACCACTATAGTGTGGCGCTGACCGGACGGGTGGAGGAGGATTACCAGTACGGTATGGAGCGCTTTTTGGATGAAGCGAAGATCCTTGCCAAGCTGCAAAACACCCCGCATATCGTATCGGTGCAGAACTATTTCAAAGAGAACGGCACCGCATACTTTGTGATGGAGTACATAGACGGTATGAGCCTGAAAGCCTACCTGGCAAAAAACGGGGATAAGATCCCCTATAACCAGGCGATTGCCATTCTGCAGCCGATCATGGAAGCGCTGGTTCAGGTGCATGCGCTGAACCTCCTGCACCGGGACATCAGCCCGGACAATATCTATATCACATCCAAAGGCGAAAGCCGTCTGCTGGATTTCGGCGCGGCGCGGTTCGCACTGGGGGACGGCAAGAGCGTGTCGGTCATCTTAAAACATGGCTACGCGCCGGAGGAACAGTATTCCAGCCACGGCAATCAGGGACCGTGGACGGATGTTTACGCCATGGGCGCTACCCTGTACCGCTGCATTACCGGGCAGCTTCCGCCAGATTCGGTGGAACGGATCCATGGGGATACCATGAAAAGGCCGTCGGAGCTGGGATTCCGCATTCCGGCTCATGTGGAAAACGCCATCATGAAAGCCCTGTCGGTAAGGACCGAGGATCGTTTCCCCAACATGGAGGCATTTATCGGGGCGCTGAACGGGCGCGTTTCCGTACAGGATCAGGTGGCGGCCAGCATTAGCCAGCGCACCCAGGCCACCGCTTACGGGCAGGGGGCTTATGGGCAGACCGCCTATCAGTCGACCTCCTATAGCGTAGATGGCGCCGCGGAGGGAAAGCCATCCGCATTCTCCCGGTTCCTTTCCTATATGAAAGCCAATCCGGTGGTTGCCTGGGTTTCCGGCGGCGGGCTGCTGGCGGTGATCGCCCTTTGTATTATCCTTCCTATCACGCTTTCCGGCGGAGGGGAAAAAAGGCCGACAGGAGGGGGCGGCGGTGGGAATACGCCTGTCATCAGCCAACCGCAGACGAGTAATCCGGAACCGACAACAGACCCAGAGCCTACTACAGAACCTCCAGCGGAAATGGTGGCGCAGGATCTTGGCATCCTCAACGCTACGATTGAGATCCCGTCGGATTATACGAGGGTTGAGGAGCAGACGATTTTTATCAATGAGGCTAAAGGCTGCGGTATGATGATGGATTATCTTTGGAACATTGACGGACCCATCTACTCCCTTGCCGATGTGGAATCCCAGAGAGAAGCTATTGCCGCCAACCTGATGCAGAACCTGTTTGAAGTTTCGGATTATCAGATCCTTGCTGCCGGACCCGATCAGGTGGGAAGCGCAGGCGCCTATCAAATCTATCTTGAAGGCACCGACAGCGAAGGCGTCTCCAACGAAGTGGTCATTATGGCGGTGGAGGGGTATGATTTCGGCTGTTATTTCATCATCACGAGCTATCCCAAGGGGGATGAGGTTGCCGAAGCGGAAATCCATTCCATCATCCAGTCCTTTGAGAGCAACGGTGCGCCGGAAGTAAGTTACGAGATGTGGTGTGCAAAGCGAGCCGGTGTAAAGGTCATCGTAGATACGTCTCTTGCCCAGGGCGGCGGTGTGGATTTGGAAGCTACGCTGAATGTGAATGGTATCGGAACCGTCTATGAGATGTACCTGTATCCTACTCAGGCAGACAGAGACGCCCCGCTCGGAGAAGGCTTTGGCGTGGAGGTTGGAAGGGCTTCCGAATTTAACATAAGCACCCCGGAACAAGTGGTGCAATACCAAAAGGATTTAAGCGGCACCAATAACGAAACTTATACCTTCCGCTCCGGCGGCGTGGAATGGCTGGCCTATGATTTTACGATGGCCGGCAAGAACTTCAGTTATGCGGGGGCTATGATCGACGGCGAGTGTTATTTTGTGGGCTGCATGTTCAATGATTCCAACAAGGACACGATCACAGCGCTGTATAATCAGGCGATGGCCTCCGTCCGGCCTTATAGCGGGTGATTTGCATGGAAGATCTTATTCCAATTCTCGTTCTGAGCGGCATCGGCCTTGTCACGCTTCTGGTTTCCGTCTGGCTGTTCTACAGGAAGAAAAGGAAAACGGCGGAGAAAAAGAGCGCCTGCACGGCGGAATGCCGGGCGGCCATTGTGGACGCAGTAAACTATCATGTCAAGAGCAAGTATCGTCTGGCAAAGGCCGCGGGGGCTGTTTCCGTGGCTCATCTTCTCAGCGGTGCAGGCGGCTCCGTTGGGAAAACGGCTTCCCTGGGGGTGAAAACGGCGATGCTGGGACTCTATTATTATCCCGTGTACCGGTATACCTATCGGGGAGAGACCTATGAACAGATCGGTGATGTCCCGGCAATGGAGGAACAGGCCCGGAAAAAAGGTGGGAACGGAGCTTACACTTTTTATCGATCCGGTCAAACCTACCAGCTTTTACTGCCTGGAGGAGGAAGAGGGTTACTTTCAGCAGCGCCTTGCCTACCTGATCGTCGCTCTTCTCGTCATTGCGGTTTTGATTATGATTGGAGTCATGTGGCTAACAATATAGCTTCAGTGCCTGCCGCAGCGAAACCTGCGGCAGGCGGTTTCCCTAAAAAAGATTGGTGCGGGCGGAAAGGAAGGCGGCACGTATGAATTTTGCAGAGGATATTGCGTGGATTCTGATTGTATGCGCGATAACATATCCGCTTTACGCGTTATTTTTCGTGCTTGCCCACTTTTACAAGAAAAAGACGCAGAGAGGGAGCGGCTGCACGGTGTTTCTAAAAGCGACCGTCATCGAACCGCTGAGGATTCGGATCAAGCATTCCTACCATTATTTTATGATATACCAATACGAGTATATGGACTGCGTCTATCAAAAAAACACCGGCATCGATTTGGCCTATCATCAGGCGCAGAAGAAGATCGGAACTGAGGTGGAGATTTACATTGACCCATCTGATCCGGAAAAATACTTCTGTCCCGCCGATGTCAAGATGTATCGGATGACTCAGATCTGCCTTCTGTGCGTCGGGTGGCTTTTTATTGTGGGAACGCCCATCGCCTGTTTTTTATTAGAGTATTTTTATTAGAGTTATAGATTGCGACGATCCAAGACGCTGGGGCCGTATTCTGTTCGGTTTGTCTGGAGGAAAGGGAGAAACAGCCCTTGATTGAGGAGATGATGAAGGTCTTTCCGTTCATTCTGGAAGAGCTGGGTATGATCGCGTTGATGGAAGTGGTTTTTCTGCTGTTGCGGGTGAAAGGCCGGGGCGCAAGTACAAAGAAGAGGAGTGAAACATGAACTTGGAACATATCTGCTATGGCTGCTTTCAGGAAAAGCCGGACGATTCCCCTGTCTGCCCCCACTGCGGGTTTAATGCGGAGGAGGAGCAGCCGTTTTTGGCGCTGCCCATGGGAACGCTGCTGAACGGCCGCTACATGACCGGAAAGGTTCTGGGCGTGGGCGGGTTCGGCATCACCTATCTGGGCTATGACCTGACGCTGGAGATTAAGGTAGCCGTCAAGGAATATATGCCCTCCGGTCTTGCTACCCGGCATTCCGATAAGTACAGCGTGGCACTGACCGGACGGGGCCAGGAGGATTATCAAAACGGCATGGAGCGCTTTTTAGAGGAAGCGCGGATCCTTGCCAAACTGCAGAATACGCCGAACATCGTGTCGGTGCAGAATTATTTTAAGGAAAACAACACGGCCTATTTCGTGATGGAATATATCGACGGCATGAGCCTGAAGGCATACGTTGCATCCCAGGGCGGGAAGATTCCCTATGACCAGGCGCTGACCATCCTGATGCCGGTGATGCAGGCGTTGACGCAGGTTCATGCCCTGAATCTGACCCACCGGGATATCAGCCCGGACAACATCTCCATTACCTCCAAGGGGGAGAGCAAGCTGCTGGATTTCGGCGCGGCCCGGTTTTCTATTGGGGATGAAAAAAGCGTGTCGGTCATCCTGAAACATGGCTACGCGCCGGAGGAGCAGTATTCCAGTAAGGGGAACCAGGGGCCGTGGACGGATGTATACGCCATGGGCGCCACCCTGTACCGCTGCGTGACCGGGGAGCTGCCGCCGGATTCCATCATGCGGGTCCATAACGATACGCTGAAAAAGCCCTCG
This sequence comes from Lachnoclostridium sp. An169, assembly GCF_002160525.1. Classification (GTDB taxonomy): domain Bacteria; phylum Bacillota; class Clostridia; order Lachnospirales; family Lachnospiraceae; genus Mediterraneibacter; species Mediterraneibacter cottocaccae. Next base: position 4,582 of record NZ_NFKT01000021.1, on the reverse strand, counting down.
GAGCTGGGCGTTCCCCTGCCTCCGCAGGTGGAACAGGCGATCATGAAGGCGCTCGCGGTAAAAGCGGAGGATCGTTTCTCCACCATGGAGGCCTTTATTGAAGGGATTACCGGGAAAACCCCGGCGTCTTTCCATCACCGTACCATGGCTGTGCCATCCGGTCAAACGGCTGCAGGTTCCGATGGAAAGCCGGGGCTTTGGACTAGATTCCGGCGGAGCCATATCGGGGTACAGATCACGGCGCTGGTGCTGTGCGTTGCTGTGCTGGGTCTGGGCGTCTGGGGAGCAGTAGCGGGGATCGGTGCGCTGACCAGCGGGAAAGCAGAGCCGGGTTCTTCTGACGGGCCATCCGGCACTCCTTTCGATATAACAGTGCAGGAACCCGAGGGCGTAGACGATGTCGCCTTGCAGGACTACGCCCAGGAGTATCTGAATATCACCATGGGGATCCCCCAGGGGTATGCAGAAACAGAGTCCGGCAGCGGAGCTTTTGCTTCATCGGATGGGAGCGCTACCCTGCAGGTGGGATTTTACGATAAGGCCGCCGGTTTTCCGGTGTATACCCTTTCTGATGTGGAGGAGAACGCGGAGAAATATGTCCAGTATTATATCGGACTGCTGAAGAGCACCAATATCACAAAGCATGAGATCCTCAGCCGGGGTTACCGGGAGGGCAGTTCTTTGGACACCTACTTGATCCAGTTTTCTGCTACCGAAAGCGGAGGCACAACCATGGAATTTTTGGCGGCGTTCATCGAATGCCAGAATGGGTTTGGCTGCTACAATCTTATCGGCTCCTATCCTCAGGGGGATGAGAAGGCGCAGGCGGAAATATTCGCAGCAATGGATTCCTTCCAAAGCAGCGGTCCCGCAGGCACCAACAGTCAGCGGTTTTATGATGAACGGCTTCCGTTCCAATTTATCTACTGGGAGAGCGACGGAGAGATTACCTTCAACGTGGTCAATGAAAACCTGCTGCGCATGGTCAACGAGGCAGGCAACGTGCAGGTAGAAATACAGTGCAGACCATCGAGTGATCAATTTAATAAGGAAGTCTGGCTGGACGGCATAGCAGAAGTGATGGTGAACCAGCCCGGCCTCAAACGTGAGGAGGGCCGCTGGGAACATGAAACTGGCGGAATCGATTGGATTGTTGACAGATATACCTATACTTTAGATGGTCAGACGGCCTATACGGAGGTTTACGCCGGAGAAATCGACGGATATGTGTTTGCGATTACGGCATCCGCATATACTGAGGAGGCTCTTATCACCAATGGAATGATATTGGACACGACCAATACGATTCGACCTGTGAAATAGATGACAGACCCGTTTCCGGGGGAAAGGAGAAAAAAGTGCTGAGTCTAAAAAGAAATGTCAACTGTCCCCGCCGCATGGCTGTGTACGCCGTCTTTGACGTGCTGGACCGGATGGGCTGCCAATACGAGCAGGCGCTGGTCGGCGATATCAAGGCGGAGGCGAAGGTGCTGGGGCATACCAGTGAGTACGCCTTTGCCGTGACGGAACAGACCATCAACACATCGATCCTCCATGTTTCCATGCTCCGTCCGGCAAGCGGCCTGAGCGAGGAGGAAAAACAGCTGGCAGTACGTTATCTGGCAGACAGCGTACTGCAGCATATCGATGAGGTACAGGCTTTAGAATGAGGAGGAAGACGAGATGGCAAATGAATCGAGAGTATTCCGGCTGCCTGCCGGCATGAGTACCCAGGTGGTGGCAAACGCGGTAGAGGCGTTCCTTTCATCCACTAAGGGGATGGAGGTACAGAGTGCCGAAACCACAGAAGGCTATGTGGTGCAGGGCCGTCAGGAAAAAGACGGCTGGAAGACCATTGCCGGCATGAGGATGGCTACGACGGTGCAGATGATCCGAATGGATGACAACTTAAACGTCACCGTGGGTCAGGGCGAATGGTCGGATAAGATCGGCGCTGGCGTGCTGGGATGGTTTATCGCATGGCCGCTGGCGGTGACTGCCGGTGTGGGCGCCTACAAGCAGAAAAAGCTGCCGGAAGAGATTTTCCAGGTGATTGAGCAGTGCATCGTCTCCGGCGGCCGCTCGGTGGTGGTGCGAAACGCCGGGGCGGAACTGAACGCGGGTATGGTGGTTTGCCCCGCCTGCAAAACCCAGTGTGCGGCCGGCGCCAAATTCTGCAACAACTGCGGGGCGAAGCTGGAAAACAAATGCCCCCAGTGCGGGGCGGAGATACCGCCCGGAAGCCGCTTCTGCGGAGCATGCGGAGCACCGCTTTCCTCGCAGGGCGCTCCGGTGCGATAAAGGGAGGAGATTGCGTATGCGCAGGGAAAAAACCGCCGGGGCGGCAAAAAGGCGCATGGCTTTTCAGTATGCTGCTGGCGGTATGCCTGATGATCGCGGCCCTTCCCCTGTCTGTTTCGGCGGCGGGGGAATATGTGCCAGGGAACCCCCGCTGGTCGGGCTACCAAAACCAGGTGCAGTGGGACCGGCCGGCAGGAGCGGCCTCCGGCGATAGCTTTGAATACGAGGCACAGCTGCTGCTGGGCGACGATGTGGTCGAGTCCAAGGCAGTGGAAATCGACACCTATTTGTTTTTCACAAACGATGTGGTGACGCGGCCGCAGGAGGAGTACACCATACGGGTGCGTGCCAGATGGATCATGATCGTGGGCGACCCGGACGGCCAGTATATGGTGGCGGACGTCGGAGAAGCCGAACCGTCCCATGAGCACAGCTATACCCAAAAGCACGACGCGGCACAGCACTGGCAGGCGTGCTCCTGCGGCGACAAAAAGGATGCGGCGGATCACAGCTTCGGCGCATGGACGGCGGATGGCAATACAGAGAGCCGCATCTGCACCGTCTGCGGCTACGCCGAGACAAGGGACGCCGCGCAGACGTCAGCCACCGGGGAAACCACGGATAACGGGCAGGATTCCGGCGGCGAAGGCATCGCGGAGCTGACCGATGAAAATACCGGCGTTTCCGTCTCCCTGTCCGAAGCGGTTCCGGAGGGTGTGGAGCTGTACGCCGGCGTCATGGAGGCGGAGAGCCTGCTTGAAGAGAAGCCGGAGCTGAAAGAAGCGCTGGACGGCCTGCTGTCGGTGTATGAGATCAGCATCCGCCAGAACGGGGAGCCGGTGGAAATCAAAGACAGCGCCATGACGGTGCGCATCCCGATGAACAGCCATCTGGAGGGCTACGCCCATTACCAGGCGGTGCGGGTGGACGGCGAGCCGGAGCGCATAGAGGCAAAGGCCGAAGACGGCAGCCTGGTCTTTGAAGCCGGCGGCCCGGGCCGGTATGCCGTACTCGGTTCCGATACCCCCTTCTCCGTTTCTGCAATCATCCAACCCGACCCGTTGCCGGGAGACGAAAAGGATGGAAACGCCGTCTACATTGTTCTGTTGGCCGCGATACCGGCGGCTGTCCTGCTGGCGCTGCTGCTTGTATTCTTATACAGGAAAAAGCGGAAGGCACAGGATAACCCGCCAGCCGGAGGAAAGGATCCGTCCGAACCGGACGGCGGAAATACCAAAAACTGATTCTATTTGTAAAGGAGGAATGAAGATGCTTCGAAAAAAGAGTTTGCTCGCGCTGCTGCTGTTCTTATGCATGGTGGTAGGAATACTGCCGGCGACAGTGTTGGCGGCGGGGCAATATGTGCCGGAAAATCCCCGCTGGTCGGGATATGGAAACCAGGTAATGTGGGATAAACCTGCCAACGCATCAGGCAGCACGTATCTTGAGTATGAGGCGCAGCTGGTACTGAACGGCCAGGTACTCCAGACAGAAAGCGTTGAGATAGACAGGTGGGTATTTTTCGATTCGAAGAATATCACTCAGTCGAAGGATGCGTATACGCTTAAAGTACGGGCCAGACAGATTTACCTTACCGGCGATCCGGACGGCTCTTATACCGTATGGAAGAGAGACGCCTGGGGCGACTGGGCAATCGGCGGCAATACCGGCGGCGGAGAGGGGCCTACTCCCCCCCATGAACACAGCTTCGGCGGCTGGAAGAATGATGGCACCAATCACTGGAAGGAGTGCAGCTGTGGAGAGGAAACTGAAAAGAGCCCCCATAACTTCGGCGAATGGGAGCTGATCTATTATGATGTAAATACGAAGTATGACGTATGTAAAAGGCGGTGCCTTACCTGCGGCTATGAGCAGATTGATAGATACAGGGAACACCAACATTACTATACCGACGACTGGAGTAGCGGTTCGACTACACACTGGAAGGTATGCTACTACTGCAAAGAAGTTAATCAAGATACTGTAGCCGACCATACTTTCGGTGATTGGACGATAACAAAGGAGCCTACCACAACCGAAACAGGTTCCAGAGAACGTACCTGCTCCATCTGCAAATATACGCAGGAAGAGACGATTCCGGTTCATGGGCACAGCTACGGCGACTGGCAGAAGGATGAAACCCAGCACTGGAAGGAATGCTCCTGCGGCGATAAAACTGAAGTGGGCAACCATACTTTCGATGATTGGACGATAACAAAGGAGCCTACCACAACCGAAACAGGTTCCAGAGAACGTACCTGCTCCATCTGCAAATATACGC
>NZ_NFKT01000020.1 GCF_002160525.1 Lachnoclostridium sp. An169 | reverse complement strand
TAGCTGCCGGTTTAACCATAAAAAATCTTATCCTTGTTCCTGCACTTACATCCTGATTTACTGATACCGAAATTTTGCCATTTTGCGTAGAAAATCATTTATAAGTGGCCTAATCATTATACCATTTACCTTCATAGGCTGGCTTCTCCTCTTGAAGTGAAAAACATAGAAAACGCGTTCATTATTTCTGCTGCCAGAATACAATCCAATATAATTTTCCATTTTAATAATATAATAGGCGATATCGAGTGACTATCTACTTTCGGTAAAATCTGTGTAAATTATAAGGAAAATTGAACAATCGTGACACTATCTTGTCATACATGAGAAGATACAGAAGAAAGAATGCAGGGTAGATCGTTTTGATAATCTCCTTAAGTTGAGAGAACTTCCCTACTTTATTTGGATGTAACCACATGATGTTCATATATGCAGATAACGGTTAACTGTTGCGATTTTGTGAACAAACAAAGCAAGAGAAAGAGAAAGACAGAGGCAATGATTTATAAATTGATATAGTTGTAATTATCCGTGCCGCCCCCTTAAAAGATTGGTGCAAAGAAAATATCCGCGTCAGAAGTGGTGCGGCAGACCAATTTTTCTAAATGGCCTTTTTCTCTCACTTTCCAGAATGGTGCAATCTGATCTATGAGCAAGCCCTAAAATAATCTAAAATGAGTACAAAAAAGCGGGACACCCCCGTAATTTACAGGGGTGTCCTATAATTTCTCGCCGCTATGCGATATCCATAGACGACGTCATAATCTGTACCATTCTCCATGAATGTTAAGAAAAGATTAAAATTGAATTTTCAGCTTGCCCAATTTGCAAACCTGGTTTATACTACTCAAGGTGCAAAAATGGGAGGTTTGGAAAAATGGTTGAAAAGAAGATCAAGTTTGTTACATCAGGGCAGCTGATGAGTTTTTGTAAAATATGTCAGAAGATGAAATCGGACATTGATGTGGCGGATATGTCCAACCGGAATTTTATCATTGACGGGAAATCTCTTCTGGGACTGATGTCGATAAAGCTTGGGCTGCCGATGCGGCTGATAGTAAACGGGGAGGATGAGGAACTGGCTCATCAGTACTTTACAAACTATGAGTTTGAAGGTGCGGTAAAATAAATCATGTAAAAACGAAAAAACTGCGGACATAAACCGCGCGGAAAGATATGCCGTTTCCAGCGTGGCGCGTTATGTCCGCAGTTTTTTTGACTTTCAATGGCCGCCTAAAACGGTGCGAAGGCGCCCTTCTGATACCGCCTCAGAAGAAAATATGCGGCAACAGCGGCGCAGAGCTCTCCTGCGGGGAAGGAAATCCATACTCCTGCAGGACCGATCAGTCTGGCCAGAATGAGGCTTAACGGAATAGTGATTACAAACTGGCGCAGAAGAGAGATGATCAGTGAGTTCCTGCCGCTCCCCAGCGCCTCAAAGGTGCCGGAGTAGATGACGCCGATAGAGGAGACCAGGAAGCCCAGGCTGATGATCCTCAGTGCAGTCGTGCCTGCTTCCATCAGTTCGGCGTCAGCGTCAAACAGGGAGAGGATCTGTCCGGGGATCAGCAGGGCGAGCAATGTGCCTGCAAGCATGAGTACGGCCGCACAGGCAAGACTGTAGCGGATTGTGGTTTTCACCCGCTTTGCCTTGCCGGCGCCGTAGTTGTATCCGATGATCGGGCGCATACCCTGGACGATCCCGTTTGCAGGCATATAGATGAATGTCTGAAGCTTGAAATATACGCCCAGGACTGCTACATAGACTTCGGAGAACGCTACCAGGATGCGGTTTAATATGCTGACCAGCACGGAGGGCAGCAGCATCATGATGCTGGAGGGGATGCCCACCCGGTAGATCTGGGCGATAATCTTCCTGTCGAATACAAGGTACTTCGGATGGATTTTCACTGCATACGGTCTTCTCAGGTAGGCGATGACGTAGAGCAGGAAGGAACCGATCTGGCCGAGCACAGTGGCGATGGCAGCTCCGGTGACGCCGAGTGCGGGGAAGCCCAGAAGCCCGAAGATCATGATCGGGTCCAGGATAATGTTGATAATACATCCTGCCGCCAGGAAATACATGGTGATTTTCATTTCCCCGATTCCCTGGAAGATCTTTTCAAAGGAGATCTGCAGCAGAGAGCCGAAGGAAAAGCAGAGCACAATGTATGTATAGTCGCAGGCATCCCGGTAGACGTCCGGGTTGTCCGTGAACAGGGAGAGAAAAGGTCCGGTGATAAAGATGCCTGCCAGGATGAAGAGAACGCAGTGCAGTACGGTCAGTGCCATTCCCAGCGTGGCGGCCCGGTCTGCCTTCTCCTGGTTCCCGGAACCTAAGTGGATGGAGATGGCGGAGCTGATTCCTACGCCGATGCCCACAGCCACAGATACGATGGCGTTCTGGAGCGGATAGGCGAGAGAGACGGCAGTCAGCGCTCCGGTTCCGAGCCAGGATACGTAGATGCTGTCAACGATGTTGTAGAGAGACTGGATGAGCATGGACAGCATCATTGGGAAGGACATGGACAGAAGCAGTGAGAATACAGGTTTTGTCTGCATAAATGTATTTTTCTTTTCGGGTGCGGTGTTGTTTTCCATAGACAGATGATCTCCTTTTATTTATTGATGATTCATATAATTTTGCATATAAAAAAGCCATATGCCTGTTTGAATTCTGAAACAGGAAAACCATATGACTTGAAATAATAATATGAAATTCTTTAACCTCACGTAATCATAACACAGCCCGGGAGACATGTCAACTGACCCGTGGGATGCCGTGACCCGCGGGATGCCGTGGCCTGCGTGATGAACGTCTGCAGGATGCCGCTGGCCTGCGGGATGAGCGTATGTTCCCGGGGATTTCCGTGCCTTACAGGATGCCCAGGTGTTCGACAAGAATCTTTACGCCCAGGATGATCAGGATGACCCCTCCGGCAAATTCAGCCCTGGATTTGTATTTTGTGCCGAATACATTTCCGATCTTTACTCCGATGGCGGATATGATGAAGGTGGTCACGCCGATAAAGGAGACGGCGGCGAAGAGGTGGACGTCCAGGAATGCAAATGTGATCCCTACGGCGAGGGCGTCAATGCTTGTCGCCACGGCCAGGAGGAACATGGTTTTGATATCCAGGGAATCGTCCTCCTTCTCGCAGTCTTTTGAACAGGCTTCCTTGATCATGTTTGCGCCGATGATCCCGAGCAGGATGAAGGCGATCCAGTGGTCGATGGCGGTGATCTTATCGCGGAACTGATAGCCCAGCAGATAGCCGATGGCAGGCATCAGCGCCTGGAAACCTCCGAACCACAGCCCTACAATGCCGGCCTTTTTCAGTGAAATCTTTGGCATGGCGAGCCCCTTACAGACAGAGACCGCGAAGGCGTCCATGGAGAGCCCCACGGCAAGAATGAAAAGTTCCAGTAATCCCATTTTTTAATTCTCCTTTGTAAAAAATAAAATAAAAAGCAGGTGCCCTGCCGCACCTGCCGGTAAAAACATGTACAGCAAAGACACTGTACATGAGTCTCACTATTTAAGATAAGCCAGACTTCAGAAAGTCAGTATGTTGACTTACCACGTATAAGCATACGCCAACTACTCCCTCATGAACTGATAGTATATTATCATTAACGTCTCTGTTTTGCAAGGGAAAAATCATCTCTGCGGACACATTATTGACATACTTTCCTGCTAATATTAGGATATTGGATAGTAAGATGCGAGGAGAAGAACACTATGGAAAAAGCAAAGATACTTGTTGTCGATGATGAGAGCAGGATGCGCAAGCTTGTGAAGGACTTCCTTGTGCGGGAGGGCTACACGGTGCTGGAGGCCGGAGACGGGATGGAGGCGATGGATATTTTCTATGAGGAAAAGGACCTGTCGCTGGTCATTCTGGATGTGATGATGCCGAAGATGGACGGATGGCAGGTGTGCCGGGAGATCCGGGAGTCCTCGAAAATTCCGATTATCATGCTTACCGCGCGCGCAGAGGAGCGGGACGAGCTGCAGGGGTTTGAACTGGGCGTGGATGAGTATATTTCCAAGCCGTTCAGCCCGAAGATTCTTGTGGCAAGGGTCAACGCGATCCTGAGAAGGACCATGGGAAGCGCAGGGGGCGATACGCTGGAGGCGGGCGGCATTGTGATCGACAAGGCGGCCCACATCGTGAAGATTGACGGGAAGCCGGTAGAACTCAGTTACAAGGAATTTGAGCTTCTGGCCTATTTTGTGGAGAATCAGGGGATTGCCCTGTCCAGGGAAAAGATTCTGAATAATGTGTGGAACTATGATTACTTCGGGGACGCCAGAACGATCGATACCCATGTGAAAAAGCTCAGAAGCAAACTGGGAGATAAAGGGGAATATATCAAGACCATCTGGGGGATGGGCTACAAATTCGAGGTGGACTAAATGAAGTATTCAATCCGAAGGCAGATGACGGTCATTTTTGTCGGCGTACTTGTCTTTATCCTTGGTTCTCTTTTTGTTGCCAACTCCAATTTTCTGGAGGACTATTATGTTTCCCACAAAGAGAAGGAACTGATCAGCACTTACGACCGGATCAACCGGATGCTGGCGAATGACAGTTTTGACAGCACGGATATGCAGAACCAGATCCGCAGACAGACAGAGCGGGGCAATATCGACCTGTGTGCGATGAACGTGGACAGCAGCGGGAATATCCAGGTTACATTTATCACGGAAAATGAGGAGCGGAGCTTTCTGTATTTCCAGATGGTGAGGAATTTCTTCGCTGTCACGAACAACTATGACAACGGATACCGTCTCGGCAAGATCACAGATCCCCAGAATAACACGGATTATCTGGAAATGTCCGGCTTTTTCGATGACGGCTCCTTCTTTACCATGAGGAGTCCTCTTGCGAGTATCCGGGAGAGTGCGGCTCTTGCCAACCAGTTCCTGATATATCTGGGCGTCATCGGAGTTGTGCTGGGTGCGGTGCTTATCTGGCTTTTCTCCAGAAAGATTACAAAGCCGCTTCTGGAGCTGGCGCAGCTCTCGGAAAATATGGCGAACCTGAATTTTGATGCCAAATATACAAGCGGCGGCAACGATGAGATCGGCATCCTGGGGGAAAATTTCAATCGCATGTCACGGCAGCTTGAGCAGACCATATCAGAGCTGAAAAGTGCCAACAACCAGCTGCAGAAGGACCTGGAACAGAAGGAGAAGATCGAGGATATGAGAAATGAGTTCCTGGGAAATGTCTCCCATGAGCTCAAGACGCCTATCGCACTGATCCAGGGATATGCGGAAGGTCTGAAAGAAGGGGTTAACGACGATCCGGAGAGCCGGGAATTCTACTGCGACGTTATTATGGATGAGGCGTCCAAGATGAACATGATGGTGAAGAATCTGCTTACCCTCAACCAGTTGGAGTTCGGTTCCGACGAGGTGCAGTTTGAGCGGTTCGACATCACCGGGCTTGTGCAGGGAGTCATCTCAAGCTGCGAGATACTCATCCAGCAGGCGGGAGCGGCAGTGGACTTTGTCGTAGACGGTCCGATCTATGTGTGGGCGGATGAGTTTAAGACGGAACAGGTGGTCCGCAACTATCTCACCAATGCCATCCACCATGTGGAAAACGAGAAGCGGATCGAAGTGAGAATCATCCGGACAGATGGAAAAGCCCGCGTGACGGTATTCAACAGCGGCAAACCGATACCGGAGGAAGATGTGCCGAAGCTGTGGGATAAGTTCTATAAAGTTGACAAGGCGCATACAAGAGAATACGGCGGAAACGGAATCGGGCTTTCCATCGTCAAGGCGATTATGGAGTCCTTCCATCAGAAATACGGGGTGAATAACTTCGACAACGGCGTGGGGTTCTGGTTCGAGCTGGACGCCAGGGCAGAGGAGGAGTATGACGGACCGGGGGACGGAACGGAGACAGACGGCGGAACGGAGGATACTTTATCACAGCGCATTGAAAACGTATCAACGCAGTAATTTGTAAAAACATTTCCTTTACAATACAGGAAAAATGATGTAAAATATTGACGTTGACATTTGACATAACGGGCATACGGCATGCCGGCTGAGACCAGTGGTATTCCGTATGCCTTATCTGTTATTGGCAGTCAATGATCGGATGAGAGAACAGGAGGAATAAAGCCGATGTATGAGAAGATCTATGATTTTGTGCAGTCTGTAGATGATGTCGTCTGGGGCTGGGGCATGATTCTGCTTCTGCTGGGAACGCATGTGTTCCTGACAATACGGACAGGATTTATCCAGAGAAAGACGATTACAAAAGGGATCCCGCTGTCTGTGTCGAAAGAGGAGAGTGCAGACGGTGAGGTCAGCCAGTTCGGAGCGCTTGCCACGGCTCTGGCGTCTACGATCGGAACCGGTAATATTATCGGTGTGGGAACGGCGATCGCCCTGGGAGGACCGGGAGCGGTGCTGTGGTGCTGGCTTACGGGCGTATTCGGGATTGCCACGAAGTATGCGGAGTCGCTGATCGCAGTCAAATACCGGGTGAAGACTCCGGACGGACGTATGCAGGGCGGTGCCATGTATGCTCTGGACCGCGGACTTCACATGAAATGGCTCGGCATGATCTTTGCGGTGTTTGCCGGATTCGCTTCTTTCGGAATCGGCTGCGCGACGCAGGTGAACGCGATTGCCGAGGTCTGCAGCAGCAACCTTGGAGTCCCTCCGGTAGCTGTAGGCATTATCATCGCTGTGCTCACGGCGTTTGTCATTTTCGGGGGAATCAGAAGCATTGCAAGTGTGTGTGAGAAACTGGTCCCGTTTATGGCGCTGTTCTATGTGATCGGCTGCCTTGTTATTCTGGGGATCAACCATGATTTCGTGATTCCGGCGATCACTACGATCTGCAGGCTGGCATTTGCGGATCAGGGAGCGGTTGTCGGAGGTCTTGTGGGCGGCGGTCTGCGCTATGCCATCCAGTACGGTGTCGCAAGAGGTCTCTTTTCCAATGAATCCGGTATGGGTTCCGCGCCTATCGCGGCAGCGGCGGCGAGAACGAAAAATCCGGTGAGACAGGCGCTTGTGTCCTCCACAGGAACATTCTGGGATACCGTTGTAGTGTGTCTGATGACCGGACTGGTGCTTGTTTCCACCATGATGAAGACACCGGAACTTGCTTCCGGCGGTATTGTGGACGGCGGACAGCTGACGACGATGGCATTTTCCCAGATTCCGTATATCGGACCATTCATTCTTGTGGTCGGCATCATTACCTTTGCCTACTCCACGATTCTCGGATGGGCGTATTACGGAGAGCGGTGCGTGGAATACTTCTCCGGAAAGATCGGGCTGATCCCGTACCGTGTTCTTTACATAATAGTAGCTTTGATCGCGCCGGTGATTGCCCTTGATCTTGTATGGCTGATCGCGGATATCCTGAATGCGCTGATGGCGATTCCGAACCTGATCGCCGTGCTGCTTCTGTCTCCGGTGATTGTGAAGGAGACAAAGAAATACGTGAACAACCTTGACGCTGTGGATGACACACCGATACCGGTAATTGAGACCGGAGTGGGCGGGAAAAAGAACGGAAAAGGTAAAAAAAGATAAAAAATAAAAAAGATAAAACATGGCTGTGAGAGGATGATAGCATGATAGCAGTGATCGATTATGATGCAGGAAATATCAAAAGTGTGGAGAAGGCGCTCCTTCTGCTCGGTCAGGAGGTTGTCATTACCGGCAGGGCGGAGGAGATCCTGCAGGCAGACAAAGTCGTGCTCCCCGGCGTGGGGGCCTTTGGCGATGCCATGGCGAATCTGAAGAGGACCGGGCTTGACGAAACCATACGCCAGGTGGCGGACAAAGGCACGCCTTTCCTGGGAATCTGCCTGGGGCTTCAGCTTCTCTTTGAGAGAAGCGATGAGGCGCCCGGTGTGGAGGGGCTTGGAATCCTGAAAGGTGAGATTCTTAAGATCCCGGATCAGCCGGGGCTGAAGATCCCCCATATGGGGTGGAATTCTCTTCACCTTGAAAATAACGGGCGGCTCTTTCGGGGAATTGAGGAAGGGGAGTATGTCTATTTTGTCCACTCCTATTATCTGAAGGCTGCAGACGAAACGATCGTGAAGGCGTCCACGGAATACGGCACGCATATCCATGCATCTGTTGAGAAAGACAATATATTCGCATGCCAGTTCCACCCGGAGAAGAGCAGCGGGGCAGGACTGCGTATTCTCAGAAATTTCGTGGAGCTGTAATGTGAGATGCTGTTCCGGAAAAGGACGGACAGCGGGAAACAGGAGGAATGGATATGTTCACAAAGAGGATTATTCCCTGCCTGGACGTAAATGCAGGCAGAGTTGTTAAAGGCGTAAATTTTGTGGATCTCAAAGATGCCGGAGATCCGGTAGAGATCGCAAAAGCCTATGATAAAGCGGGTGCGGATGAACTGGTGTTTCTTGATATCACGGCATCTTCCGATGCCCGTGCAACCGTGGTCGATATGGTGCGGAAAGTGGCGGAGTGCGTGTTTATCCCGTTTACCGTCGGCGGCGGAATCCGCACGGTGGATGATTTCCGCGCCATACTCCGGGAGGGTGCGGATAAGGTTTCCATCAATTCGTCCGCCATCAATACCCCTTCCCTCATCCGTGATGCGGCGGACAAGTTCGGAAGCCAGTGCGTGGTGGTGGCGATTGACGCAAAACGCCGGGCAGACGGCAGCGGATGGAATATTTATAAAAACGGCGGCAGGATCGATGTTGGTATCGATGCGGTAGAGTGGGCGAAGAAAGCAGAATCCCTGGGAGCCGGGGAGATCCTTCTCACAAGTATGGACTGCGACGGCACAAAAGCGGGGTACGACCTGGAACTGACCCGTGCTGTTGCCGACAGTGTGTCCATTCCGGTGATCGCTTCCGGCGGCGCGGGGACAAAGGAACACTTCAAAGAAGCACTGACTGTGGGCGGGGCGGACGCGGCGCTTGCGGCTTCCCTCTTCCACTATAAGGAGCTTGAGATCCGGGAAGTGAAGGAGTATCTCCGGCAGGAAGGTGTGCCGGTGAGACTGTGAAAGCTGTAAAACCGGCGGAAAATCAGAAAATATTACGGACGATAAGGAGACGGATATGGCAGGATTAAACGGCGACTGGTATGAAGCGTTAAAAGGGGAATTTTCCAAACCATATTATAAGAAACTGTTTGAGACGGTAAACCACGAATATAAGACAAGGCTGATCTTTCCGCCCGCGTCAGATATCTTCAATGCATTTCATCTGACGCCCCTGAAAGATGTGAAAGTGGTTATCCTGGGGCAGGATCCCTACCACAACAACGGGCAGGCACACGGTCTGTGCTTTTCCGTGCAGAAGGGGGTGGAGATCCCTCCGTCTCTGGTGAACATCTATCAGGAGCTTCATGACGATCTGGGCTGTACGATTCCGAACCACGGCTGCCTGACAAAATGGGCGGAACAGGGAGTGCTCATGCTCAACACGGTGCTGACCGTGCGGGCCCATCAGGCGAACTCCCACCGGGGGATCGGCTGGGAAGAGTTTACCGATGCGGCGATTATGGCGCTGAACAGCCAGGACCGTCCCATCGTTTTCATCCTGTGGGGAGCGCCGGCGCAGCGGAAAAAAGCGATGCTGAACAATCCGAAACATCTGATTCTGACAGCGCCCCATCCGAGCCCGCTCTCCGCTTTCCGCGGGTTCTTCGGCAGCAGGCCGTTCAGCAAGACGAATGCTTTTCTGGAAGCGCATGGAATCGAGCCCATAGACTGGCAGATCGAGTGAGAAAAGACACTGAAAAAGACGGCAGGAGTGCGTAAAAAGTTCTTGCAATTTCAAGGGAACAGAGGTATAATTAATCTCGTTCCGATGCAGATGTAGTTCATCGGTAGAACTCCAGCTTCCCAAGCTGGCGAGGCGGGTTCGATTCCCGTCATCTGCTCTCGAAAAGTCCCGTATTTACGGGACTTTTTTTGTGAGGAAATATATCTTTTTTCGGACAGAAAATTCTGTATTCACAATCTTAAGAAAATCTTCATAATTATCTAAGGAAAATCCCGTATATCTTTGTTAAAATTTTACTATATGGCAAAAATGAGGAGGAGAACGTGAAGCGTGTAATCAGTGTAAAAAATCTGTACAAACTCTACCGCGTCGGAGATTCGGTTGTCCACGCCCTGGACGGGGTGAGCTTCGATATCTTTGAAGGAGAGTTCTGTGCGATCGTGGGTACGTCCGGATCCGGGAAGTCCACGCTCCTGAATATGCTGGCAGGTCTGGAGAAACCGACCCGGGGCGAAGTGGTTGTCGCCGGCAGGCATATTGAGAAAATGAACGAGGATGAGCTTGTGAAGTTCCGCCGGGAGAATGTGGGTTTCATCTTCCAGTCGTTTCACCTGATCGGGACGATGAATGCCCTGGAGAATGTGGCGATGCCCCTGATGTTTAAGGGAGAACCGCTGAAGAGCAGGATGAAGAAGGCGGAACAGATGCTTGCTCTGGTGGATCTGAAAAAGCACCGGAAGCATCTGCCGAACCAGATGTCAGGAGGACAGCAGCAGAGAGTCGGCGTGGCGAGAGCGCTTGTGGCGGATCCGAAGATCATCTTTGCGGATGAGCCTACGGGGAATCTGGATTCCCATACATCCGAGGATGTGATGCACCTGATGCAGAGGATCGTAAGGGAGCAGAAACGCACACTTGTGATGGTAACCCACGACAATCATCTGGCGGGATATGCGGACCGGGTGTTCCACATATCAGACGGAAAGATCATCCGGGTGGAAGAGAACCGCCCTGCCGCCGGAGAATACCGGAAAAAAGAAGCGGGACCGGAAGAGTCCGGGAAAAAGAATGAGGGAGGAGACAGACATGAAGCCGATTAAAAAGACAGGAGTAAAAATATTCTGCGCCGCATTTGCGTGCTCCATGATTTTTTCAACAGGAGCGTGGGCGAAGAATCCGGCAGCGGAGACGAAACTGACAGGAAATACTCTGACCGGGAGCAGCGAGCAGGCCGGGAGCGGTACACTGCAGCAGATCGCGATCAGTGTGGGCGACGGACAGGACACCCCGGTGTTTGCAGCGGGAGAGAAGACCACGCTTACGATCAACGTATCCAATAAGGGAAATACAGATGCGCAGAATGTAAGGATCACCCCTGTTGTGACAAGCACGGACAAATGGCCTTTCGATATGGACAAGCTGAATTACGAGCTTGAGCTGGGGACGATTGAGGCGGGAAAGCAGGCTGCCGCGGTGTGGGGCAGCGAGAAGGAGCCGCTGACTGTAAGCAGTGATGTCACGGGAAAGTCCTATCAGCTGATGTTTCAGATTACATATGACGACGGTCAGAAAATATATGAGACAGAAAAGTATGTTTTCGTAAAGACTCAGGCGGAGGAGAAGCCGGACGACGGGGACAGCACAGACAAGCCCCAGGATCCGCAGACGCCTCAGGATCCGCAGACCCCCCAGGAGCCTTCGAATCCGGGGAGTACGGGCGGAAGTGCCGGCGGTGATGTTCTTGAACCCGGCGGCGTATACAACGAGGATCCGGTAATCTCAGGCGGCGGTGGCGGAGACACGGAGAGTGCTTCTGTTCCCAGGGTGATTGTGACCGGATTCAGCACAGAGCCTGCGGAAGTTAAGGCGGGAGATAATTTCAAGCTGATCGTGCATCTGAAGAATACGTCCAAACGGACGGGTGTCTCCAACATGCTCTTTGATTTCCAGGCTCCGGCAGCGGGGACGGACGCGGCGGCGGAGGCTCCGGCATTTCTTCCGGTGTCAGGTTCCAGTTCCGTTTATCTGGAAAATATTGCGGCGAACGGGACGAAAGACATCTCCATCGACCTGAACGCAAGGGCGGATCTTGTACAGAAGCCTTACAGCATCACCATGAGCATGCTCTATGAAGACAAAAACGCGGTACAATACGACGGACAGTCCAGCCTGGCGATCCCGGTGAAGCAGGAGGCAAGATATGAGTTCAGCGAGATCCAGGTCAACCCGGAGAGCGTATCTGTGGGAGAAGAGGCGAATATCACCTGCAATCTGTACAACCTGGGTCAGGTGAAGATGTATAACGTGAAAGTCCGTTTCGAGAGCGAGGCGATTCAGGGACAGGAACAGTTCGTGGGCAATCTGGACTCCGGCGCAACCGGAACCGTGGATGCAATCGTGAGCGCAGTAGCCGAGTCCTATGATGACTCGAACTGTAAGCTGGTGCTTTCCTATGAAGATGATGCGGGCAATGTGACTACGGTTGAACAGCCCTTTACGGTGATGGTCAGTCCGATGGAGGAGATCACGGATGTGGGGATGTATGAGGAGTTCCCTGAGGAGACTCAGAGCAGCCCGCTTCCGGGGATCCTTGCAGCCCTTGCAGCGGTCATCGTGCTGGTTGTGATCGCTGTTGTGGTTGTGGTAAAGCGCAGAAAGAAGAAGAGGATGGCAGAGGAAGAGGAGGAATTGATGGATGAGGTGGAGCGATTTACTGAGGATGAGCGCGAGTAGCCTGAAACGGCGGAAACTGCGCACGTTTCTCACGGTGCTCGGCGTGGTGATCGGTACGGCATCCATCGTGGTCATGATTTCTCTCGGCCTGGGACTGCAGCAGTCCATGTACGAGGAAGTGGAGCAGAGCGGCGGTTCGACAAGTATCACGGTGAGCGGACGCTGGGAAGGCAGCATGTACTACTATGACAGTGCGTCCGGGAGCGGGGAAGAAGAGTCCCAGACATATGTCACGGACGATTTGATCGATCAGCTCAGAAGTCTGGAACATGTGGTGAGCGCAGAGCCGGTGCTCAATGTGCAGGGGCTTGCGCTGAAAGGAAATTACGAGGCATGGCTTGATATCTACGGGATGACCCCTGAGGCGCTGGCAGACATGAAACTGGAGTTGGAGCCGGGCGGAAGCCTGCCGGATCCGGAGAGCCCGGAACTGGAGCTCCTCTATGGAAATGCTGTGATTATGAACTTCTATGACCGGAATACCGGAGAAGGATTCTGGGAGGGAAATGAACCGGATTTTGACCTGGCAAAGGACAAGATTTTTCTGATTCTGGATCAGGATACCTATTACCAGTCCCAGTATTCTGAGCCCATGGGAGGAGAGGGCGGCAGCGTATCCGGCCCGAAGACGGCGAAAAAATATGTGGTCGGCGCCTGCGGTGTGCTGGCAGGAGGCCCGGATACCTACAGCAACAATTCCTACAGTGTGTTCTGTGATCTCACCCGCCTGAAAGAGACTCTTCAGAAGGAGTTCCGCGGGAGAGCGATTCCGGGACAGCCTACGACGAAGAGCGGGAAGCCGTACAGCAAATTTGTTTATTCGTCCGCGGCAGTCCGGGCGGATGATATGGACAATGTAGAGGATCTCTGCAATACGATCCGCAGTATGGGATATGATGCATATTCAAATATCGAATATATCAACAGTATGAAAGCCAGTCTGGCATCCGTCCAGGCTGCCCTCGGCGGAATCGGAGCCGTGTCCCTTCTTGTCGCGGCGATCGGTATCGCCAACACGATGATGATGTCCATCTATGAGCGGACGAAAGAGATCGGCGTGATGAAAGTGATCGGCTGCAGCCTGCGCAATATCAGGCAGATGTTCCTTCTGGAGGCGGCGTTTATCGGATTTCTGGGAGGCGTTATCGGAAATGTGTTAAGCGCGGTGCTCTCTGCGGCAATCAATTTTGTCACATCGGGAAGCGGCATGACCTATGGCGGGACGACATCCTATATCCCTGTGTGGCTGATGCTTCTCTCCATGGGATTCGCCGTACTTGTAGGAATGGCGGCCGGCTTCTTCCCGGCGGTAAGGGCTATGAAGCTGAGCCCTCTGGCAGCGATACGAAGCGAGTAGAGAGCGGAGAAGGACAGGAAAAGATCACTGACGAAAAAACGGGCGCGGCTGTAAAAAAGCCGCGCCTATTCTTCGATTATCTGAATTTCCAGGTAGTCAAAATCGATGGAATCTACAAAATTATCCTGATAAAAACGCGCTTTTGCGTGGCGCTTGAATTCTGCAATGGTGGAGTCAAGCCAGATCGGCT
This sequence comes from Lachnoclostridium sp. An169, assembly GCF_002160525.1. Lineage (GTDB taxonomy): Bacteria > Bacillota > Clostridia > Lachnospirales > Lachnospiraceae > Mediterraneibacter > Mediterraneibacter cottocaccae. The sequence goes on along the minus strand of NZ_NFKT01000020.1, from coordinate 76,351 downwards.
TGCTCAGATCGAATTCATAGCAGACGGCATCGAGAGCGTTGAATATTTTGTGAGTGCGTGTATCTTCCGTCTCATCGCAGATGACGGTGTCCCGAAGCATCCGGTTATCTTTAAATTCTTTCGCCCATAAACGGAACATGTAAAAACTCCTTTCGAAATAAACTTCTGTTTCACAGTATATCACTATACCATGAAAGACGGGAAAAGTCACGGGGAGCTTCTTGACAGAAAAAAGAAAAATCCGTATACTGACGTGCAGAGGAAAAAAGATCACAGGATAAGCAGGAGGAACCGGAAATGATAAGAGAATGTACAGTCAGCGACATGGAGATGGTGAGAAAGTATCTGGAAGGCGAGCCTTACGGACGCGCGGTTCTTGCAGCCATCGAAAAATACGGATTTGACGAGAGGTTTCAGACCGTCTATGTGGATGTGGAAGGAGAGGTCTGCCGGGGCGTTTACCTCTGGCTGTACAGGAATCTTCTCCTGTACAGTGAGGAAAACAAGGTGGAAGTGGACTTCCTGGAGCAGATGTTCGGGATTATGGCTCCGGACCGCGTGGCGGGGAGAAAGGACAATGTCAATATCGCGAGTTGGCTTTTGACAGATTATAATATGGAAGAGACGCAGCATATGCCGGCGCTTTTTGATGAAAAAAACGAGGCTGTGGACTGCTTTGCGGGGCTTTCGGACAGCGAAGGAAGCTGGAGCGTACTTTCGAGGAACTGACGGGAAGGGGAGACAGATGAAGAGAATATTTATTGACGGTTTGAGCGGAATGGCGCAGGGGCTGTTCGCCACGCTGATCATTGGCACAATCATACAGCAGATCGGACTTTTCGCGGGAGGAGACATCGGGAACCTCATATATCTCCTGGGAAAAGTCGCGGCATCTCTCACCGGCGCGGGAATCGGTGTGGCGACTGCGAGGAAGCTGGATGCGCCGCACCTGGTGATCGCATCGGCCGGGGTGGTGGGAATGATCGGCGCGTTTGCCGGAAATATCCGCTCCGGAGCGATTCTCTCAGGCGGTGCGGTTGTCTTAAGCGGACCGGGGGAGCCTCTGGGAGCTTTTGTGGCAGCGTACATAGCCATCGAGGTCGGCATCCTGATCTCTGGAAAAACAAGGCTTGACATTATCCTGACCCCGCTGGTGTGCATCGGTCTGGGATCGGCGGTGGGACTGTTTGTGGGACCGCCGATCTCCACATTCATGTCCTGGCTTGGCTCGCTGATCAACTGGGGGACAGAACAGCAGCCCTTTGTCATGGGAATCGTGGTCTCTGTGCTCATGGGAATGATCCTGACCCTGCCCATCAGTTCCGCGGCCCTGGGAGTTATTCTCAACCTTTCCGGGCTTGCGGCGGGGGCTGCCACGGTGGGATGCTGCTGCAACATGATCGGTTTTGCGGTGGCCAGCTACCGGGAGAATAAGATCGGCGGTCTGCTCTCCCAGGGACTGGGGACATCCATGCTGCAGGTGCCGAACATTGTGCGGCATCCCCAGATCTGGATCCCGCCGATTCTCTCCAGCGCCATACTGGGGCCGGTCAGCACCATGCTGTTCCATATGACCAACAATGCCACCGGGTCCGGAATGGGGACAGCCGGGCTTGTGGGGCCGCTGATGACCTGGCAGGTTATGACGCAGACAGAAGCACAGGCGATTGTCATGCTCAAGATCGTCCTGATCCAGTTCGTGCTTCCGGCGGTGATCACCCTGCTTATATCCGAATTTATGCGGAAGAAGCGCTGGATCCATCCGGGGGATATGAAGCTGGAACTTTAGAGTTTATAAAAATAGAGTAAACTCTGTGACAACAGGTACAAAATATGGTATAATTGTCACGAACAAAACAACCAATGGGGGATGTCCGTGATGAAAGGTGAGCAACAGGTTGAGGCTGCGTTAAAGAGCTACGAGGACGTCGACAGCTGGAAGACAGTTATATTTCTTTACAATGCAGCACTCAAGGAAGTTGGGACAAAGCTGGAGATCTTAAACGATGAGTTCCAGCATGTGCATCAGTACAACCCGATTGAGCATATCAAGACCAGGATCAAGACGCCGGAAAGCATCGTGAAAAAACTGAAGCGCTACGGCTACGAGACTTCGATTGAGAATATGGTGCGGTATGTGAACGACATCGCGGGGGTACGCCTTATCTGTTCTTTTACGTCAGACATTTATCGATTGGCAGAAATGATAGGCAACCAGAGTGACTTAAAGGTGCTCTCCATCAAGGATTATATCAGATATCCCAAGGAGAGCGGGTATAAGAGCTACCATATGCTCGTGTCCGTGCCGATTTTCCTGTCGGACAGTGTTGTGGACACAAAAGTGGAGATCCAGATCCGCACGATTGCCATGGATTTCTGGGCCAGTCTGGAGCATAAGATTTATTACAAATTCGAGGGGAATGCCCCGGACTACATAAGCAGGGATCTGCGGGAATGTGCGAAGATGGTATCAGAGCTGGATGAGAAGATGCTGTCGCTGAACGAAGCGATTCAGGAGTGCATCGTGCATGACGCCAACAGAGAGTTTATGGATGACGTTCTCGACCATGTCGTAGGGACCAGGACAGAGCAGAAAAGATTTCATTTGAGTGAAAACTGAATAGCAGAGAAGAGGAGCCGGACAGGAAGAAAACTTCCTGATCCGGCTTTTTCCGCGTCTTCTGCGGCTCGACAAACAAAAACGGGTATGGTATCATGAGAGAGTACAAAAACGAGGGGGCAGGGATGCGGCAGCATTCGCGGCGTTCCTGTTTTGGGAAAAAGATATGACAAAAGAAGTGAAGTACAAAGCAGTCGAAGTCGGAGCGGGGGCGTTGATTTATGCCGGTGTCTGGGCAATGGCTTCCTATGGGATTCTGGAAGAAAGACATGCGCTGTGGGGGTTCATCCTGGCATATGCGGTAATGGCGGCGTCCACTTACTGGGAACAGTTGAAAAAAGTGCCGGGATTCCGTTTCCTGGATGAGAATCTGCTCATGATTCTCGCCACAACAGGGGCGTTCTGTGTGGGGAGAAGCCGGGAAGCTGCAGGCGCCATGCTTTTCTATCAGGTGGGAAAACTGGTGGAGGTGATCTCCTTAAGCCGAACCCGGAGATCTGTCGCAGACCTTCTTGATATCCGTCCGGAGTCTGCCATCCTGAAAGAGGAGGGCGGCGAGCGCACGGTGCTGACCCGGGAGCTGAAGAAAGGGCAGACGATTCTGCTCAGACCGGGGGAAAAGATTCCGGTGGATGCGGTTGTCACAGAGGGAAGCAGCATGATTGATATGAAGGCGCTCACCGGCGAGTCGGATCCGAAGCCGGTTGCAGTGGGGGACAGGCTTTACAGCGGAAGCGTCAATCTGACCAGCGTGCTGGAGGCGAAAGTACAGAAACTTTATCAGGATTCCACCGCCTCCCGGATCATGCGGATCGTGGAGGAGGCAAACGGGAAGAAGACAGGAGCGCTCGCCTTTGCGGACCGTTTTACCCGGTTCTACACTCCGGCGGCCATCCTGGCTGCAGTGCTTACCGTGCTCCTGCCGCCTCTGCTTTTGGGCGGGGATGAGTCCACGTGGATATACCGGGCGCTGATTATTCTGGTGGCGGCATGCCCGTGCGGGCTGATGGTGTCCCTGCCCCTTGCCTTTCTGGGCGGGATCAGCGCTGCGTCCGGACAGGGCGTTCTGGTCCGGAGCGGGGCGTGTATGGAGGCGCTGACAAAGGCGGATACCTTTGTGTTTGACAAGACGGGAACGCTTACGGAAGGCGGATTCCGGGTGAGGAAGATACTCTCTGAGGGAATGCCGGAGGAACGGCTGCTTGAGTTGGCAGCAGCGGCCGAGTGCTATTCGGAACATCCCATCGGACAGTCGCTCTGCAGCGCCTGCAGAGAGCCCATCGACCCGGACCGCGTAAGCTGTGTGAAAATATATCCGGGCTGCGGACTGCGGGCGGTAGTGGATGAATGCACGGTTTATGTGGGCAATGAGAGAATGATGGAACGGAAGAACTTCCGGTATGTGCCGGCAGATGAGCCGGGAACAGCGGTGTATGTGATCGTGGACGGCGAATATGCAGGATGCATCATTCTCTCGGATATCATAAGGCCCGGGGCGAAAAAGCTGATCCGCTGGCTGAATAAAAAGGAGCTGGCAGCGGTGATGATGACCGGCGACAATGACCGGATTGCGGAGAGCGTGGCGGCGGAACTGGGAATCAGCAGTGTGTTTGCGGAGATGATGCCCGAGGATAAGGTGGAGCAGGTCAGAAGCTTCATGGAGAGTGAGACAGAGGGTGAGAAACTTGTCTATGTGGGCGACGGGATCAACGACGCTCCGGTTCTGGTGCTGGCGGATGTAGGGATCGCCATGGGCGGCCTGGGATCCGATGCGGCTCTGGAGGCAGCCGATATTATTTTGATGGAGGACGAGCCTTCCCGGATCATCAATGCGGTCCGGATATCCGGGGCTGTGATGCGCTCGGTAAGGCAGAACATGATTTTCGCGGTGGGGATGAAAGTGGTTATGGTGATTCTGGCATTTCTCGGATATATCACCATGCAGAACGCCATTCTTGCCGATATGGTTGTTATGCTGATTAATATTCTGAATTCGTTCTGGATCACAAAGTATCCGGAGTAAGATCAGGAGGAGTATAGAGAATGAAGAACAGGACAGTAAAGATAGTGACAGCAGCACTGGCAGCAGTATTTCTGATGACGGGCTGTGCGGATGCGGCATCCCGGGGAGTGGAAGCGCTCCGTGAGGAAGACTATGCGGGTGCTCTCTCCCGGTTCCGGGAGGCTGTGGAAAGCGGCAATAAGTCCGAGATGGCGGACGGCTACCAGGGAATGGGGATGGCGTACTATGAGACCGGGGATTATGCCGCAGCCCTGGAAGCTTTCCGGAACGCCTTTGACAGCGGGGCCGAAAAGACGCCCCAGATCTGCAATATGGCGGGGGTATGCGCCATGCAGACCGGGGATTACGGGACGGCGTTGGAGTATATCCAGGCAGGACTGGAACTGACGGATACGGTGTCTGCAGAGGATGCAGACGGTGCGGAGATGATCCGGGAGATGCGCTACAATGAGATTGTCTGCTGTGAGCAGCAGGCGGACTGGGAGAGCGCAAAGCAGAAGATCACGGAATATCTGGCAGATTACCCGGATGATGAGAACGCGCAGAAAGAGGCACAATTCCTGCAGACCAGATAGAGTTGTCAGCGTTTTGTCAATATTTAGCGGTTCGGGTGTAAAGTGTGCGGATATCTTGTATATAGCAGCCTGATATTGTATAATAATGCAGATAATATACAGTTTGGAGGGAGTAGCAGATGCAGACTGGCTACATACTGGATTCTCTTATTACCGCCGGCCTGGGGAATCGATATGACAGCCGGAAGACAGGCGGAGTTCTTTCCGGGATGAATCAGGAGGACTGGGAGGAACTCTGGCATTACGCAGATCTTCATCAGATATGGGGCATTGTGGGGGAAGGCCTGCGGCACTTTCCGGATATCAAGATTCCGGAGAACGCTGCGGAACGGTTCCGCCAGGCAGAGGAAAATCTGGCGTATCAGTATTATTATATGCTTTCCTTCACTACATATGTTACGGATCTGCTGGCGGCAGAATCGATTCCGTGTTATGTCCTTAAGGGGATTGCACTGAATGCCATGTATCCCAGGGAGGAGATGCGGAAACTGGCAGATGCGGATGTCTATGTCCCGGACCGGAAAGATTTTGAGCGGGCAGACAGAATCCTCAGGCAGCGGGGGTTCATGTATGAGAGAGGCTTTGCGGATTTCCACAGCGGATATACAAAGCAGATCGGGGAGCGCAGCTGCCTTCTGGAGCTCCACTGGCGTCCCTGTGAGGAAATCTCTGACCGGGATGCCGAGCGGGCAGTCACGGAGATCTATGGCGGACTTCCCTATGCGCCGGATACCTGCCGCGTGTCGGGGGTTATGGTGCCGGTGCTCCCGCCCGCAGAGTTTGCCTTTCAGCTGCTTCTCCACATGCTGCAGCATTTCGTCCACGAGGGGTTCGGACTCCGGCTGCTCTGTGACTGGAGTGTGTTCTGGAAAGAGAAGGGCAGCGGGGTTCCGGCGGAGAAGTTCCTCTCTTACCTGCACAGAACCGGTCTGGAGGGCTTTGCCTGGACGGTCACACAGATCTGTATTGATCATATGGGGCTGGACAAAAGTTATGTGGAGTGGCTGGGCGGCATTGACGGAAGAACGTATAGGGAAAGTACAGATATGCTCTATACGGATATTATATACGGGGGAGAGTTCGGCAAAGGGGAGAAGTCCCGCATGATGATCTTCCAGAACGGCTCTTCTGTTCTGGTTTCCTGTGTAAGAGCGGTACACCATGCCATGAAATTCCGTTTTCCCCGGGCATGCAGGTGGATTCCTGCCTGGCCTTTCCTGTGGGGAATGACCATAGCTGTGTTTTTGAAAAACAACAGAAGGCTGGACCGGGGCGAGACCGGTGAGATTATAAAGAGTGCGAAGAAGCGGGAGAAGCTTCTGAAGCAGATGAAGATATTCGGATAAAAATCAGAAAGAATAAGAAGAAATCACAAAAAAAGGAAGAATGAAAAGTGAATGTTCTGATCGTTGGGGGCTACAGTGTATTTGTCAGCCAGCTGATTGAAAAATTCAATAAAGAAGGCTGGGAAGTCTATCTTCTGAGCGGAAATAAAAATCCGTCCAGGCGTCATCCGTACGTGTTTGAACAGTATGATTTCCGGTATGATACGGACAGCATCAAGGAGATTCTGGACAGCGCCTCACCGGATCTGGTGGTGTTTACGGGAGCATATGACAGTAATCTGAGCAGCGGAAAGACCAGGAGGGAGTCCATGTATTACATGTCCAGCCTGGTCAATGTTCTGATGGCGTGCCAGATGCTGCATGTGCCGAGATTTGTGTACATTTCCTCTCATGAGGTGTACGAGGAGAGCTATACAGAGCCGATTACGGAGGAACAGCCGGCTTCTCCCGTGTCCACAAAGGGGATGCTGGTCGCCCAGGGGGAAAACCTGGTGATCCGCTATGGCGAGACGACGGATATGGATACGATAGTGCTGCGCCTGGACCATATGTACTGGATGCCGAAGAACCGGAAGGAAGTGGGGGAGATTCATGCAAAACTCTGCCTGTATGCCCTGCGGGACCGGAAGATTCCCGCTTCGGAGAAGCATATCTTTTCGTCCGTGTATATTTCCGACGCTGTTTTTGCAGTCTATGAAGTATCCGGCAGACCGGAGCATCAGCACAGAATCTACCAGATCACAACCGGGGAGGAGGAGAATGAGATCCGGGTGGCGCAGACCATCCAGGCAGTTTCGGCCCGGAGCGTGACGATCCGGGACAATACTGTGGGCCTGACCAGGAAAAATATCATGTCCGGTCAGCGGCTCCGGGAGGAATTCGGGCTCGGAACACGGTTCAGCTATGAGGAGCGTGTGCGCAGCATCATGGAATATATGGACCGGAACCGCAATGATTTTCTGCGACGGGAGGAGCGGGAAGGAAGCTGGCTGCAGCGGATGTTCCGGCGGTTTGAGAAGGTGATCTTTGCCCTGATCCCCTTCATCGAGAATCTGGTTGTCTTTCTCTTTGTGTTCATGCTGAACAACCGGACCGCGGACAGTGATTATTTCCGGCGGGTGGATGTGTTTCTCCTCTATGTCGTGCTTTTTGCGGTGTTCTACGGGAAAAGGCAGGCGATTGTGGCGGCGCTCTTAAGCACGGCGGGATTCATCTTCCGGCAGGCATATTTCCGGACGGCAATCGAAGTGCTCGTGGATTACAATATTTATATCTGGATGGCACAGCTCTTTATCGTCGGCATGGCGGTGGGACATCTGCGGGACAGTCTGAAGATCATAACGGACGACAAGGACGAGGAGATCGCCTTTCTTACCGGACAGCTGGATGACATTTACGATATCAACAGCAGCAACCTGAAAGTGAAAAATATCCTCGAGGACCACATTGTTTCCTACGATGACAGCCTGGGCGTGCTGCAGAACATGACGGAGAGCCTGGAGCACCTGAATCCGGGTGAAGCGATGTATCAGGCCGCGGAAGTGCTGTCCAAAGTCATAGGAACAGACGATGTGGCGATCTACAAGGTCTCCAACAGGGATTACTGCAGACTTCTGGTGGGAACCACAGACCAGGCGCGGCAGCTTGGAAAATCACTGAAATATTCAGACCGGAAGGAACTGGATGAATGTCTGGAGAAGCGGGAAGTGTTCGTAAACCGGGATCTTTCAAAGGAGATGCCGGTTATGGCCTATGGCCTGCGGCACGGGGACGACCTGGAATATATTATCATGGTCTGGAACCTTCCCTATGAAAAAATGTCCCTTCACCAGATGAATCTGCTCAAGGTAGTGGGATATATGATCCAGAACGCCATCACCAGGGCGGACACATATCTGGATGCCGTCAGGGACAAGAGGTATCTGGGAGATACTAATATCCTGAACACCGAGGCGTTTGAGAAAGTTGTGAAAACAAGTACGGAAATCCGCCGGAGAGACTATGCGGAGTCCGTACTTCTCTGGGTTCAGTCGGCAGGGGATGCAGAGACACTGCAAAAAGATGAGAATGAACTGCAGCGCTACAATAATATTCTGTCAAAGAATGTGCGAGAGACCGACAGTTTCGGAGTCGGGAAGGACGGGCATATCTATGTGCTTCTGGCGAATTCCAATGCGGAGGAGGCGGATATCGTGATCCGGCGCTTCGCATCACAGGGAGTTGTCTGCAGTCTGAAAGAGAGTATGTGAGAATATGGAACTTGCTGTATTGATTCTGATCCTGATTATTAATACCATCATTGCCCTTGCCTATCTCCTGTGGGGGCTCCTCAGGAGAAATGACCGGGAAAAAGACCGGGGACACAGGGCGAAGTATTTCATGCTTTCCTTCGTCATGCTGGTCTGTCCCCTGATCGGTCCCTTCTTCCTGGCGTTTTCCCATCTGCTGTATCTGCTGTTTTCCAGAAGAGAGGTGGATATGGCGGATGTGTCCTTCAGCAGGGAGAGGGTGAAGACTTATACACACGCCGACATAGACAGGGATATCAATATCACCCCCATGCAGGAGACACTTCTGATCAGTGATGTCAGGAGAAGAAGAAAGATGCTTCTCGATGTGATGAAGAAGGATGTCCGCCGGTCGCTGGGGGCGATTGCCATCGCCCTGGACAATCCGGATTCCGAGACGTCCCACTACGCGGCTTCTGTCATTATGGATGCTCTTTCCGAATTCCGGGGAACTGTCCAGAATATGTATATGAAATTCAAAGAAGATCCGGAAAATTATGATCTGGGGAGTCTGATTCTCGAGTATATCGATGAAGTCCTGCGCCAGAATCTTCTGTCCGGAGATGAGAGAAAAGCATACACCTATACGGTGGATGAGATCGGTGACTCACTGTTCCTGCACTATCCGTCCAAAATGGAAGGGGAACAGTACAGACGCCTCATCGAGGCGCTGGTGGAGATCCGGGACTATCCCCTGGCGGAAAAATGGGCGGGGAGAGCCCTGAAACACAGAGATTACCAGTTGGATACCTACATCGGATGCCTGAAGCTGTATTTTACCTACAACGACAGGGACGCCTTTTTCCGATGCCTGGACCGCCTGAAAAAATCAGGGATTGTCGTGAACAAAGAGATAATGGAACTGATCCGGATGTTCGGAGGAACGGTATAAAACGAAACTGGGAGGAGAGAACATGTCATTTAATCTGGTGACAGCAGCGTGGATTGCGAGAATTTTCATACTGTATACGCTGATGGTAGTCGTACTGCCTTATATTGTCATGAGAAAATTTCTGCGCGGGCGGAGCCTGGCGCAGAAATTTGTGTTCTGTGTGGTGGCGGGGAATTTCTTTTATATCATGATCGTGCTGATCTGGGGGCTGTTCCACATCACCAACCGGTATGTTCTGATCGGGACGACGCTTGTGATTCCCGGAGTGATGCTGGTGCAAAACGGCAGGCAGATCTGGGAGAGATATTTAAAACAGGTGTGGATTCATATATCCCGGTTTATCCGCCGGGAGAACAGTTTCCGGTATACCCGGAGGATATTCTGCAGATGGATGTGGAAAACCGTCCGGAAACTGTTGGGAAAAGCGGGAAACTTTTTGAAACGGAATCTGTTTGAACTGATTCTCTTTACCGGATGCAGCGCGTTTGTGCTCTGGTTTTTCGGCGTGACGGATCATTTCGGCCCAAGGGCTTCGGATCTTGTGGTGCATATGTACTGGATCAACGGGGTGGATGACGGCGTTCTGTTCCGGGAAGGAATTTACCCTTTCGGAATGCATGCCCTGCTCTATTACATGCACGCAGTGTTTGATATCCCCACAGTGAGACTGGTTTTGCTGTTCGGGACGGTTCAGACTTTTTATATTTTCACAATGCTTCTTGTATTCCTCAAGGAGCTGTGCCGGTACCGGTATACGCCGTATCTGAGTTATTTTGTGTTTGCAGTGGGAAATTATCTGATCTCTACCAGATATACCCGCTATTATTCCGCGCTGCCCCAGGAGTTCGGCATGATTTTTCTTCTGCCCTGCGGGATCGCGCTGATCCGTTTTTTCCGTGCGGTCAGGGAGGAAAATGCGGAGTATAAAAGGATGCAGGAACAGCATCTTCTGTACACCAGGATCGACGGAAAACACAGATGGAGGGAATCCACGGTTCAGCTCTGGGTGCTGATCATCAGCTTCGGACTGACCCTGTCCGCCCATTTCTATGATACGATCATTGCCGGTCTGCTTGTGATCGCGGCAGCTGTGGCTTATATCCGATATATTTTCAACTGGAAGACATTCCGCCGCCTTGTGTGTGCGGCGGTGATTGCCCTTGTGATTCCGATTCTCCCCATGGCTGCGGCGTTTGCCGGCGGCACCCCTCTGCAGGGATCCCTGTTCTGGGCACTGTCCGTCATGGGAATCGAGAGACCCGGGCATGAAACGAATACGGATGCAGAAGAGACGGAGATTCCGGAGAACGGGAATTCGGATGAGGAAGAAAGTTCTGCGGAAAGCGGTTCGTCCGGCACGGAAAGCGGAAATGCAGACCAGGAGGAAGGAGGTGCATCATCCGGAACTGCGTCATCCGCGGAAGGAGAAGTTCCGGCGGAAGAATCGGTGCAGGTTTCCCTGACGGAACGCCTGGCAGCTTATGCGGAGCAGGTGAAAAATGCGGCAGTGGGAACGCTGAAATCCTATATATTCCCCTCGGAAGAGATCTTTCAGGCATGGATATGGTGCATGGCGGCGGTGATTGTGCTCATACCGGTGATGTGGATCCTGCGTGAGTGGGAGTACAGCCGGTATCTGATCATGATGACGGTTTATTCGGGACTGATGACTCTGCTGAGCATTTCCGGCAGGATCGGGCTCCCGTCCCTGATTGATGCGGAGCGGAGCACGATCTTTTTCAGCTATACGATCTTCGCGGCGCTGAGCCTTGCCGCAGACGGGATTCTGGTGGTCTTCGGCAGGATCATAAAGGTGAAGAGGCTTTGGCAGGCGGTGTCGTTTATGATGACCGGGGCGTTTATTTTCCTGGCGGTCAGCATGGGGGATGTGAGGGCGAAAAACACAGGATCCTCCCTGCTTGAACGGGACGGCGCAGCACTCTGTGTGTTTGACATTATGGAGAAATATCCGGATGAGAAGTGGACCATCATATCCTGCAACGAAGAGCGGAACATGATATCCCCGGTGGCATGGCATTATGAAACCATTGATTTCCTGCGGAGCATGGAGAATTACAGCGATGACGATGAGATGTATATCCCGACGCAGTATGTATTTTTCTTCATAGAGAAGAGAAGCCTGAATTATGCGGAAGCGGAGTTTACTGATGTGGATGCAGATGTAAGCGAAGAGTGGGCTTCGGAGAGGCTTCCCGCCAAGAGCGGACTCGCCCAGTACAGCGGAACCAACCGGATTATCGTAAACTCGCGGATGTACTACTGGGCGCAGGAATACCAGAAGCGTTTCCCGAATGAACTGAAGGTCTACTATGAGGATGATGATTTCATCTGCTATTTCATTGAGCAGAATGAATATTATCTGAACAATTTTGCCATTGACTACGGATATAACAGTGGTTCCGGCAGCAGCACAGGAGGCGGAGGCAGCGCGGGAAATACAGATACGGCAACGGAGGTGAGTCGAAATGATTAGCAGGTCGAATTATGTTGCAATCACACTGATCATGTGCGTCGTGCTGCTTATGTTTCAGCTCACCGGCATCTCGGAGAACGTGCTGATGAATACGGGGGAAAATATCTATGCACAGGAGGCTGTGCCGGAAGAACTGGAAAAGACGGAACAGCAAAGATATGAAGAGCAGACAGAATCCCTGCTTCTGGCAGAGGGCACAGAGGCCTGCGTGGGACTGGCAGGTCCGAAGACGGACGCCTGCCTGACCGCCGGGAGAAACTGGTGCATCGCCCAGAAGAGAGAGTACTGCCGTTACGACAGCCTGGCTGATGCGGCGGCGGACGAAGACGGCGCGGGATTCCTGATCACAGACGGCACAAAACTGGGGGCGGAGGATGTGGAAACGCTGGAACTTCTGTCCGCCCAGGGACGCCATGTTGTCATTTCCGGTCTTCCGGAGCCAGAGGTGCTGGATGAAAGCCCGGAGCTGAGGAACTGCCTGGGAATTCTGGAAATTGTGGAGGATGAGATTACCGTGGACGGTTTCCGCCTGTTTGCAGGACTGGTGATGGGCGGGGAAACCGTGTACGAGGATTATGAACAGGAGATGCCCTACGCGAGGCTCGGCAGTTCTGTGACTGCCTACGCGGTTGCATGGTCCGAAGAAGACAGCTTTCAGGAACTGGAAAATGAGGAACTGCCAGCGATTATCTGGAGATACGCTCCCGATGAGGGCAGACGGTATATTGTAAACGGCGATTATCTTAACGGCCAGCTCGCTGCAGGGATACTCACCGGGTTTGCCGCAGACTGTGAGGAGGTCAGCGTTTACCCGGTGGTAAACGCGCAGGTGTCGGTGGTGGAGAACTACCCGGTGCTTGCCGACGAGAACGGAGACGTCATGGAAAGAGAGTACGGGCAGTCGTCGTCCCTTGTATTCCGGGATATTCTCTGGCCCTCGATTGTAACGGTCTACTATGATACGGATGACGCCATGACCGTAACCGGGGCGCTGCGTCTCGACTATGATGAGGATACGAAACTGGATGAGTCGCTGCTTCAGTATTATTACGAACAGATCACAAAGATGTCGGGAGAGATGGGGCTGTCCGGGTATCAGGTATCGGATGTTCCGCTTGAGGAGAAGCTGGAGCAGGATCTGGAAGTCTACGAACAGGTGATTCCGGATTATACGATCCTGACGTTCCAGGCAGGCGGACTTGAGGAAGAGGAATATGAAGATCTTGTGGGGGAGGGAAATCTCCTGGAAGATGTGAATACTGTATTAAAAGACTATGACGGGCAGGGAGAAGAGCCCTTTTTCTCCTATCTGGAAAACGGCGTCCTGCAGCTGCCTATCTATATGGACAGCCGGGTGATGAACAATGACGATGATTTCCGTTCCAGATGCCTGCAGACGGCATACGGATACTTCGGCACGGCGCTGGATACATCGAAAGTGATCTATCCGGATTCCGAGGATGACGTGTGGAATATTATCAGCAATGACTGGTCGAAAAATTACCGTCCCTTCCGGGTGCCTTTTGAGTGTTTTGAAAAGACCACGGCGTCGGAGGCGGACCGGCGGGTGCGCAATTACCTGGCGCTGGAGTATGAGACGGAACTGACGGAGCGTGTGGACCGGACAGGAGATGCAGCCGGGGCAGGGAATGCGGCAGCAGGAGGTGCTGATGGAACAGAAAATGCCGACGGAACAGGAAATGCAGCCGTGGCAGGAGATGCCGGAAGCACGGGGACGGGCGGCGAAAGAAGCTTGAAGCTCCATGTGGACGCCCCGGACGGGGACAGCTATTTTGTCCTTCGCGTACACGGCGAGGAGGTCACTGCGGTCAGCGGCGGATCATATGAGGAGATCGAGGACGGCTGGTATCTGCTCACGGTAACGGATGAGACGGCGGAGGTCACGCTGGATCAGATCAATCATGCGGATTACTATATCGAGTGAGCCAAAGTCCGGGAAACTTGTATCGAGGGAGCGCAGATGTCCGAAAAGATGAGAAATTTCAGGAAGGAGACAGGCAGATGAAAGTGTGTATTGTGGCAGAGGGGTGTTACCCTTATGTGGTCGGCGGGGTTTCCAGCTGGGTGCACAGCCTGATCAGACAGTTTCCGAATATTGAATTCACCGTGGCTGCCATTGTGGCTGACCGCAGTGTCAGAGGAAAGTTTGCCTATACGCTGCCGGAAAATCTGACAGAGGTCCGGGAAATCTATCTGAACGACTGCCAGTGGCTCAGAGGCGGGAAGAAACACCGCATGGCAAAAGTGTCCCTCAATGCAGAGGAATATGACGCGCTGCGGGGGCTGGTGCTGGGGGAGAAAGTAAACTGGAAAGTGGTATTCCACATGTTTCAGAACAAAAACATGTCCATTGACCAGCTTCTGATGGGGAAAGATTTCCTGAATATTGCCAGAGAGGTGTATGAACTGCGCTACAACAATATCGTGTTTTCCGACTTCCTCTGGACGCTGCGCTCCATCTATCTGCCGCTCGGGTTTGTCCTGCAGTTTCAGCCTGCACAGGCAGATCTGTACCACTGTGTGGCAACGGGGTATTCCGGGATAATCGGCAGCATGGCAAAGGAGATGTACGGAAGCCGGCTTCTCATCTCGGAACACGGGATCTACACGAGAGAGCGGGAGGAGGAGATCATCAAGGCGCGTTGGGTGCAGGGAGTCTACAAGGATTTCTGGATCGAACAGTTCCGCAAGCTCTCCCTGTGCGCATACGAACACGCCGATATGGTGACCTCGCTGTTTGAGAACGCCCGATCCCTGCAGATCGAACTGGGATGCCCGGAGGAAAAGACTGCCGTCACGCCCAACGGCGTGCGGGTGGAAGATTATGCGGATATCCCGGGAAAAGATCCGGAGGATCCGATGATCCATGTGGGTGCGATCCTGAGAGTGGCGCCCATCAAGGACGTAAAGACCATGATCAATGCCTTCTACTATGCAAAAAAGCGGGAGCCCGCACTCAAGCTCTGGATCATGGGTCCCTGGGACGAGGACCGGGAGTACGCCCAGGAATGTTTCGACCTTGTGGAAAACCTGCAGGCAGAGGATGTGGTGTTTACCGGGCGGATCCAGACGAAAGAGTATATCGGCAGGATGGACATGACGATTCTGACAAGCATCAGCGAAGGACAGCCTCTTACCATCCTGGAAAGCTTTGCGGCAAAGAAACCGGTGATCGCCACCAACGTGGGAAACTGCGAGGGACTGATCTACGGGGAGGCAGACGACTTTGGGGAGGCGGGAATTGTGGTTCCCGTCATGAACATCGACCGGATCTCGGATGCCATCGTGGAGCTGGCGTCTGACCCGGAAAGAAGGAAAAGGATGGGAGAGACGGGGTACAGAAGACTGTGCAGCCGTTACCGGATCGAGGACATGCGCGCCACCTACGAAAAAATTTACCGGAAAATGGCGGATGCGGCGGGGGTGCCCTGGCCGGAGGAACCGCTTGTGATATGACAGAGATTTAATTTTATGACAGGAACAGAGGAGAGAGTTTCATGGCAGGAATAGGAATCAAACTGAACCGGATATTCAAACGGCATACACTGGTACACACGCTGTACGGGTCGGGCTACAGCATGCTCGCCACCGTCACGCCCATGCTGGTGGTCATCGGAACCATGCTTCTGATGTATATCTTTCTCGGCTTTGACTCCGTGAGATACTATGACAGGGAGCTTTTTTCCTGTACGATCCTCTATGTGTTCATCTTTTCTCTTCTGGCGGCCTCTCCGTTCAACTCCGTGCTCTCCAAGTATGTGGGAGACCGGATCTTTGAGGAGCGGTATGAAGACATCCTTCCCTGCATTTATGTGGGGCTGGCGCTGAATATGGGGCTTGCGGCCCTGATCGGGATTCCCTTCCATATCTGGGCTTATGTGGTGGGAGAGATCCCCCTGTACTGGGTGTTTACGGCCTTCTGCGCCTATATCGGCCTGGGGCTTTGTTTCTATCAGATGCTCTACCTGTCGATTGTGAAAGCGTACAAGAAGATTTCTCTGTTCTTCTTCCTGGGCATGCTGCTCTGTTTTGTGCTGTCCCTGGTATTCCGCTTTCTCCTGAATTTTTCAGTGACATACAGCATGCTCCTTGCCATGACGCTGGGATTTTTCCTGATCGCCTGTCTGGAATTCGGCTTTGCAAAATCTTATTTCTGCGAGAACAGCCATCATTACCGGGAGGTGCTGCGCTATTTCCGGGTGTACTGGAAACTGATCTTTACCAATTTCTTCTATATACTGGGGCTCTACATCCACAACTTTGTGTTCTGGACCAAAGATGACATGAACCTTGTGCTCGCCGACACCTATATCTGCAACCAGCCTTACGACATGGCGACCTGTATCGCCATGTTTACGAATCTGTCCGCCAGCGTGATCTTCATCGCCTATGTGGAAATGCATTTCCACAAGCGCTACCAGGATTACACCGAGGCGGTTCTGGGCGGGCGGCTCAAGGATATCGTGAAAGCGCAGAAGCGGATGTTCCGTCTGATGGGAGACCAGCTCATGCGGGTGACACAGCTGCAGTACATCATCTCGGTTGTGCTTTTCCTGCTGTGTATTATCCTGCTCCCGAGAATGGGAATGACCGGACTTGTGATGACCATCTATCCGTGCCTGGCAGCCGGATATTTCGTGCTCTTCCTGCTCTATACGATCATTCTCTTTCTTCAGTATTTTAACGATCTGACGGGCAGCGCCCTGACCAGTCTGATCTTTGTCTCAGTGACCGGGATTGTAAGCGTGTTCGCCAGAGATTTTCCGGATTACTGGTACGGAATCGGCGTGTTCGCAGGAAGCATCGTGGCATGGAGCTTCGCCTATGGAAGGCTGCGCTGGCTGGAAAAGCATCTGGAAGAACATATTTTCTGCCGGGGCACCCTGCTGGAAAGTGTGGACGAGCCCATGCCGGATTCCAAGGTTTATGACCTGAGGGAGATCCGGAAGAAACAGAAGGAGGAAGGGCATGCACAGTAAGAAAACGATTTTGTTTGTCATGAATACCCTTGGCAGGGCAGGGGCGGAGCGGGCACTCATCGAGCTTATGCGGGTCCTGGACCCGGAGAAATACCGGATCTTCCTGTATGTTCTGATCCCGAGGGGAGAGCTGTTCGCTGAAGTGCCGGAGTATGTGACGGTACTGAACCGGAAGAAAGATGCACGGTCGGTTCTCTCCACAGACGGGAAGATCTTCGTGGCAGGAAGGCTCCTGAAAGCGGCGCTGCACGGCGGCAGCGGTATCCGCGCCCTGCGGCGTCTGGCGGTCCGGGACGGACGGCCAGAGCAGAACGGCGCAGCAGACCGGAACGGCACAGAAAAATCGGGGGCAGCTCCGGACAGCGGCGTGCGGACGGAGAAAATCCTGCGGCGGATGCTCGCCGACGGGACTCCCGCCCTTCCCCGAAGCTTCGATCTGGCGGTGGCTTACCTGGAGGGACCTGCCACCTGGTATGTGGCGGAGAAGATCCGGGCGGAGAAAAAAGCCGCATTTCTGCATGTGGATTACAGGCGTGCAGGTTATACCAGAGATCTGGACAACGGGTGCTATGACGCTTTCGACCGCATTTACGCCGTGTCGGAAGAGGTGCGCGGAAACTTTCTGGAAATGTATCCGGAACATGCCCGGAAGACCCGGCTGTTTTACAATATCATCAACCGGGAACACATCCGCAGAAGGGCGGAGGAGCCCGGCGGATTTTCGGACGGTTACAAAGGCATCCGACTTCTCACGGTAGGGCGTCTTTATTATCAGAAAGGGTATGACACTGCCATCCGTACCGCGGCCATATTAAAGAAACAGGGATATGAGTTCCGCTGGTATGCCCTGGGCGAGGGGGAGGAGGAAAAGCATCTGAAAAAGTTGGTCAGAGACTACGGACTGGAAGAGACTTTTTTCTTTGCCGGCGCGGCGGACAACCCCTATCCCTATTTCCGGCAGGCGGATATCTATGTGTGTACCTCCCGGTATGAGGGGAAGAGCATTGTGATCGAGGAGGCCCAGGCGCTTGGAAAACCTGTTGTGGCCGCGGACTGCACGGGAATTGCCGAGCAGATCGAGTCCGGAAAGGACGGCGTGATCGCCGGAAACTCACCGGAAGCGCTTGCCGGCGCGGTGGGAGAGCTGATCCGGCACCCGGAGCTCCGGGAGGCATACGGGAGAGCCGCGGCGGACAGAAAGGCAGGATACCTGGAAGGGCTTGCCGATTTCTTAAGCCTGGCAGGGGGAGCGGATCTGCCATGAAGAAAAAGGCGCGGCTGCTTCTGCTTTTTGCGGGAGTTATCATAATCGTGGGGATGTGTTTTATGGGAATGCGATGGAAGATTGCCTGGGAGGCGGTAAATTTTGTAGAATCCGATAAATTCCTTGCAAACAGGGAACGCGGATTTTATAATATGAGAGGTATAAGAATATCCGATGATTCGCCGGTGTCCGGGGAGATCCTGGAGGGAATCAGCAGGGAACATCCGATGGAGACTCTGGAACTGCTCCAGATTCATATCGGAACCTATCAGGACAGGGAGATCAGTTCCTCCGGCGTGGAACAGATCCGCCGGGTATTCCGGGCATATGCCGACAGGGAGCAGCCGGTGAGCCTGATCGTGCGTTTCCTCTATGACTGGGACGGGAACGGGGCCCAGAGCGATCCCGCTTCCATCAGTATTGTGCTGCGCCACATGGAGCAGGCAGGGGAGCTCCTTGAGGAGTTTCAGGATCAGGTGTATATCGTACAGGGCGTGTTCGTGGGAAGCTGGGCAGAGATGCACAGTTCCCGGTATCTGACGGAGAGAAGTTATCTCACTCTGATCGGCAGAATGCATGAAGTCATGCCGGAAAATGTGTTCCTGGCTGTACGGACGCCGGCTTACTGGCGGATGGCGGCAGGAAGGACGGAACCCCTGCAGGAGAGCGAGGCCTGGAAGACGCAGGAGATGATTTCCCGGCTGTCCCTGTTTAATGACGGAATCCTGGGGACCTGGCTTGACTGCGGCACTTACGGGGATCTCCATAAAGAAGATTCGGAAAGCTTAAGCGATTCCTGGGTGCGCTCCGAAGAACTGGATTTTCAGAAAGAGCTTAACCTCTACGTCCCGAACGGCGGCGAGGTGGTTCTGGACAATGCGCTCAACGATCTGGAAAACGCGGATGAGGCACTTCGCACCATGCATGTGTCATACCTTAACAGGGCGCATGACATGCAGGTGCTGGAAAAGTGGAAAAATACACAGTACCGGGATTCCGGTTCCGTATATGACGGAATGTCCGGCTATGACTATATCGAGAGGCATCTGGGATACCGCTTTGTGATCCGGGATGTGTCTGCAAAGATAAGCGGATGGAAATGGGAGAAACCATCCCTTACCGTAAATGTGGAGAATGTGGGATATGCGCCCCGCTATACGGCATGCCGTACGGAGATTATTTTCCGCAGCCGGGAGAGCGGGGAGGAGCGGACTGTCACGGCCGATACAGACGCCAGAACGTGGAAACCGGGGGAGCAGACGTCATTTACTGTGGAACTTCCGGAGCTTCCGGCGGGCGCGTATGACGTATATATGAAGGTGACAGGTGAAAAGGACCGGACAGCGGTCCTGTTTGCGAATGAGAAGATTACGGCAGAAGACGGGGGCTGCTTTTTAGGAACAATTAAGAAAGGGGAGTGACAGAATATGAGAGAACCGTTACTGAGTATCGTTATTGTCTCTTTTGAGACATCCTCTCTTATTCTGAGACGGGCGATTCAAAGCGTGCTTGAACAGAGCTACAGGAATTATGAGATTATTCTTGTGGACGCCAATGAGAGCGGCAGCGATTACAGCCTGGGACTGCGGGAGGATATGGAACAGTATCCGGACATTCCGGTAATCACATGTCCCAGCAGGAAAGGGGAGTTTGCGGCGGCGAAAAATGAAGGGGCGGCACAGGCAAACGGCACCTATCTCGCATTTCTGATGGCCAGGGATGCCTGGAACCAGGAGTGCGCGGCAAGCCAGATCGAGGTGCTTGAGGAACACCCGGATGTGGGGCTTGTGTTCTGCCACAGCTGGGCACAGGAGGAGGACGCCCTTTCCACGGGATACCGCAGGGCGCCTCAGCTTCCGGCAGAGACCGGGCAGACGGCGGGACTGATCTCCCAGGAGGAGATCCGCTCGGTGTCTCAGGTGATTTTCCGGCGCACGGTGTTCGACGAACTGCTTGGATTTGACACACATATCCGCAGACAGGATGACTATGACATGTGGATCCGGGTTGCAGGAAAAGCGCGGATCGCGGCGGTGGACCAGAACCTTGTCTGCAGCTATGTGGAGCGGGATGTGCTCCGCAGATCCCACCGGCTTATCGATGTGGTGGGATACCTGCAGCTGTACAGCAAACATCAGGAGATGTACCGGAAAAATCCGGCCGCCAGGCTGGAGCTGTACCGGAAGATCGCAGTCTGCTACAGAACGGAAAGATATTATTTTACCTGGATAAAATATGCAGTAAGGATAAGGGTGTTGGAGATGAGACTTGGAAAGAAAAGAGGAAAACCGGAGGCGGAAGCCGTGCAGGAGCAGCTCCCGTCCTATGATCTTGTCACACAGCAGGAAAAAGAGTTCATTGCTGTTGTGAAATCTGTCAGCGGGAAGGACGGCAGGGGAATTCCCGAAAAGGAGGCACAGTTTCAGATTTATCTGAAAAGTGCGGGAAGTTTTGAACAGGCGCGGACCAATGAGCGGGATACGCTGGTATGCGACGACGAGGGATATGCCAGATCAAAGGGAATGTCCCAGGGCGTTTATGTGGTGCATCAGGAGAGATGGCAGGAGGGAACCGTTCCGGCAGAAGACTTTGAAGTGACCCTCGACCGGAGCGGGAAGACGCATACCATATCGGTCAGCAGTCCCTGGCAGCAGTATTTTGTCAAAGTTGTGCGCACAGACGCGGGAACCGGCAGGACGATTCCGCTTTCCGGCGGCGGATACCGTCTCACGGATGAGGACGGCGCTCTGCTGTCGATGACCGTCACCTATCCGGAACCCCGGGTTCTGGAATGCTTTGAGACCGGGGAAAACGGGTATTTTATCACTCCGGAGAAGTTCAGATACGGAACCTATTACCTCAGCGAGGATACGGCTCCATATGGGTATGCAAAAAATGATGCCCCGGTATCTTTCCGCGTATCGGAACAGACGGCTGAACTGGAAAACGGGATTCCCGTGGTGACGGTGTCTGCAGAGAGCTGCCCTCAGAAAGGCAGGATACACCTGCACAGAAGCGGACCGGTGCGTGCGGTGTTCTCCAGATCCGAGAATACGCTGAAAAACAGCGCCGGACACCCGGTGGGAGAAAACGAGGTCTATACGCCCTGTTTCGAGGAAGGAAACGGCAGGGGCGCCTGCTGCGATATCATAGCGGATGAAGATATCATCACGGCCGACGGCACACTCCGGGCGGCAAAGGACACGGTGGTTGAAACCGTGGTTACGGACGAAAACGGAGACGCCTGGAGTATGGAACTTTATCTGGGAAGATACCGGATAGAAGAGAAGACAGCTCCGTACGGACTGGTACGGATGGAAGAGCCCTGCACGGTCTGCCTGGAATATGAGGAGAGTGGAGTGCCCTGTACAGAGGCAGGAGCATCCTTTGCCGGAGAGCGGCAGAAGGTGAGGATTCATCTGGAAAAGACACTGGGAGAAGATCGGATATTTGGGATCGGAACGCTGGGAGAGATCCGGGGATTTGCGTTCGGCCTGTTCACGGCGGAGCAGATGGAGATGGCGGACGGCAGTGAGATTCCGGCGGACAGTCTGCTGGAAGTCCTGTACTGCAGGGATGACGGAAAGGCATGTTCCTCTGTGGACCTTCCCTGGGGCAGTTATTATGTGAAAGAGATCCTGGCAGACAGCCACTACAGATGCTCTGACAGGCGCTATCCGGTAAAGGTGGAATATCAGGATCAGGACACGGAGGAAGTTCACCTTTATGTCAACGACGGCAACCCGATCAGCAGCGAGATGATCCGCGGGACAATCGGCGGCGTGACCGCGGACCAGAACAATCATCCCCTCGCCATGGCGGAAATCGGACTTTTCGCTGCAGGCACTTCCGAGCTGGCTAAAGAGCGGGCAGTGCTGGTGTCTGTTGCGGACTGGAACGGTGTGTTCTCTTTTAAGGATATTCCCTGCGGAGACTATATTGTAAAAGAAGTGGGCACTCCGCACGGATACGCGCTTAATGAGGCGGTATACTATGTATCGCTGACCTTCGACGGACAGCGCGTGGATGTGAAGCTGATCAGTCCCAGACTGGCGGAATAATCAGGCGGAGAGGTTCAGCAGGAGGTCTGTCCACCGGTTCAGGATGGCATCCTTGTCAAACTTGTCGATGTTGTCCCAGGCATGTTCGGAAAAGGACTGCCTCAGGGCGTCATCCTCTATCAGCGCGCAGAGCTTTTCCGCCAGAAGATCTGTGCGTCCCGGGGGGACAAGATAACCGTTGGTTCCGTCCAGGAGAATCTCGGAAGGACCGTTCTCGATGTCGTAGCTGATGGTGGGAAGCCGGTAATATTTGGCTTCAAGGAGCACCATGGGCAGCCCTTCGCTTCTGGAAGTGAGAAGATAGATGGAGGACTGCAGGTACAGTGAGGGCATGTCGCTGGAGTAGCCCTTGAGGATCACGTTATCCTCCAGATGATACTGCCGGATCAGACGGAGAAGATGCTCCTTCTCCGGACCGTCGCCGACGATCAGAAATGTCCAGTCCGGAAAGCGGGGGATAACCTGACGGGCTGCCTGTATAACGTCCTCAAAACCCTTGATGGGGACCAGGCCTCCTGCGGACAGGATGATTTTCCCGCGCCTGGCGGGAGGCGCGCAGGGCGGCAGATAGTTGGCGGGGTTCGGGATCGGTATCACAGGGCAGGACGGATGTCCGCTGCTTCGCCAGACTCCGGCATCCCGTTCCGTCAGGGGAACGATGCAGTCGGAGAAACGGCAGGTGATTTTTCTGCACAGAGAACGGTACGATGTTCCCAGAAGTTCTGTATAGTGAAAATGCTCCCAGGAGACAACGCGGATTCCTGTGAGCCATTTGCAGGGGACGGACAGAAGATCCAGCACGGTGTCCACGTCGATGATGACAGAGAACTTTTCCCTGCGGATCAGGCGCAGCAGCCGGCGGATCACCCGGAGATATCCGGGACCGGGCTGCACCCATTTTTCGGAAAGGGTAAACCGGGGGATTCCATCGTTTACCGGAAAAGCGGGGGTGTCGGAAGATTCCGTAAGGCTGACGAGGGATACGTCGAAGCGGGGAGATGCGGCGAGCCCGTCCGCCAGGAAGGCGGCCACACGTTCCGTTCCCCCGGGACGGGTGATATCTCCTGAGAAAATACACAGTCTGAGTTTGTCTGATTGGGTCTGAATGTCCATGATGTTCTCCTTTGCAGATAAATCGAATCGGTCTGTATCAAGAATAGCACATTGGCCGGAGATTGGCAATGAACGTATAAGGAAAGAGAGGTAATGTAACATGAAGATAAGAGAAGGATTTGTACTGAGGCAGGTTGCGGATTCGTGGATGGCGGTCCCGGTGGGAAGCATGGCGGGAAAAATACACGGCCTTGTGGCGCTCAACGAGACGGCAGCGGACATCTGGAACATTCTGCAGGACGACCATACGGAGGAAGAAGTGGTGGAAATCCTTGCCATGAATTACGATGAGAAGAAGGAGGTCCTGGCGGAGAGTGTCCATGCATTCCTCCGGGAACTGGAAGAGCAGGAAATGCTCGAGCGATGAGGCGCGCAGCGGCAGGCAGCAGAACAGCAGAAGAAAAGACGGTGCGGGCAGAGGAGCTGGTCAGCCTGATGAATCGGGAGTTTTCCACAGGGAGACCTCTGCAGCTTACGGTGACCGGATACAGCATGGGCCCCTGTCTGAAGCATCTGAGGGATCAGGTGGTTCTTGTCCCGCCGGAGAAAAGAGCCCTGAAACGCGGAGAGATCGTATTTTTCCGCAGGACAGACGGAAAATGCGTGCTGCACCGGATCCTCCGGGCAGAGAAGGAAGGCGTCTTCGTGGTGAACGGCGATGCCCAGGCATGGACGGAGGATATCCGGAAAGAACAGATTCTGGCGGCTGCAAAAGCGGTTATCCGGAAAGAAAGGTATATATCCTGCGACGGAAAAAGGTACAGAATCTTCGTGGCGCTGTGGCAGATGCTTTTCCCGGTGAGGGGAATCATGATCCGTATAGCTTCTGCCAGGTGGAGATTCAGAGAAAGGAACGGAAGGACGGAGAAAAAGTGACGGTAAAATATTACAGTATAGCGGGAATTACAGTGAAGATGCGTCTGGAAAAGGATGAACCTCCCCAGATGTTCCGCAGGTTCGAGGCGGAGAAGCCGTCCGGAGGCGCTGCGGTAAATGTGGATATTTACTGGCATGAGCATTTGTTTCATCAGTGGTACGGGCTGGATTACTGCCAGTCGGAGAAAGATTTCCCTCATCTTTTTATCAGCCGTAAGACGCCGGGAGTACGTCTGCAAGCGGACCGGGCGTGGGAGCATCTGGTGATCGAGGGCGCCGCCTGCGGGATGGAGGGTGTGATGGAAGTATTTCTGGCAGCCTTCTATTCCCGGCTTTCTTACCACAGGGGCATTCTGGTCCATGCTTCCTGCATCAGCTGGAAAGAGGAGGGCGTGATCTTTACGGCGCCTTCCGGTACCGGCAAGACAACCCAGGCAGAGCTGTGGAAGAAATACAGGGATGCGGAGATCCTGAACGGGGACAAGGTGATCCTTGAGTGTCGGGAGGAAGAGATCCGGGCATGGGGCTCTCCCTGGAAGGGGTCATCCCCCTATGCGGTGAACAGGAGTGTGCCGCTCAGAGCAGTCATTGTACTGGAACAGGGGAAGGAGAACCGGATCCGGAAACTGACAGGGGAGGAGACCACGGCAAAATTTTTCCCCCACGTATTCTATCCCTCATGGAGCGAGGTATGTGTGGCGGAAGTCATGTGGTCCATGGATGTGCTTGTGAGGAAGGTGCCGGTCTATTTCCTGTCCTGCCTGCCGGATTCTGATGCGGTGGAACTTGTCCGCCGCACCGTATGGGGAGACGAGGAAAAGTGAAGGAGTATATCAGTCATGTGCGGAAGCGGCTCCGTGAGGGGCTGCTCTTTGAAGTTCTGAATGAGATGAAGTGGATCGGCAGATACAGCATCCGCTATAAAGGAGCTGTCATGCTGTATATCCTTCTGGGAATATTCAGTACGGCCATGGGACTGGGAACCGGTGTCGTCTCGAAATATATTATCGATGCGGTTACCGGGTATGACAGCAGTGCTCTTTTCCCTGCGGCGGCCGGATATGTGGCTATGATGCTTCTGCAGGTCGGCGTGAGCGCATGGTCGGGGAGAGTGACGGCGAAAAACAGGATTATGGTCAACCAGGAGATCCGGGCGGAGGTGTTCGGAAAAGTTCTGGGTGCAGACTGGGAGAAGCTGTCCGAGTATCATTCCGGCGATCTCCTGAACCGGCTGAATTCCGACGTCAACACCGTGGCCACCAGCGTATTGGGATGGATACCGACCTTTATCACCGGGGTAGTTCAGTTCTTCTCCACGCTGGCGCTGATCCTGTACTACGATCCCATGATGGCCCTGCTTGCCCTGGCAAGCGCTCCGGTCACGCTGGCAATGTCCCGGGTACTGATGAGGAAGATGCGTTTCCACAACAAGAAGATGCTGGAAGTGAATTCTGACATGATGGCTTTCAATGAGGAGGCGTTCCAGAATCTCCAGTACATCAAGGCGTTCGGGCTGATGGACAAATACAGCGGACTGTTCCGCGGAAAGCAGGATTATTACCGCGATGTACAGCTGGATTACAATAAGTTTTCAATTATGACGTCCTCCCTTATGTCCATCGTGGGCATGGGGGTCACAGGGGCATGTTTCGGCTGGGGCGTCTACCGCCTCTGGACCGGTGCCATCACATACGGAACCATGACGCTTTTCCTGCAGCAGGCGGGGAATCTCTCAGCGGCGTTTTCCAGTCTGGTAAACATGGTGCCTACCGCGGTGGGGGCAGCTACGTCGGCGGGGAGGATCATGGCGGTCACGGACCTGCCGGAGGAGGAGCAGGCGGATGCGGCGGAAGCGGAGGCGTTCAAGGAGTATGCGCGCACCGCAGGGGGCGTTACGATCCGCGCCGAGAATCTTGACTTCTGGTATCAGGATGGAAATACGGTTCTCTCCGGCGTATCTTTCCATGTGAAACCCCGGGAAACGGTGGCTCTGGTGGGACCGTCCGGAGAGGGAAAGACCACCATGCTCCGGATTCTTCTCGGACTTGTGGGGGCCAGGGGCGGCGAAGTGCGGGCTGAGGCAGGAGAGAGAAAGCTGGTGATCTCCCCTGCGGCAAGGACACTTTTCGCATACGTACCCCAGGGAAATACCATGATGTCCGGAACCATCCGGGAGAATCTGCAGCTTCTTCATTCGGATGCGTCGGACGAGGAGATCTGGGCGGCACTGAGAGAGGTCTGCGCGGACGAATTTGTGAGCAGACTTCCGGAAGGCCTTGACACTTACTTAAAAGAGCAGGGAGGGGGACTCTCGGAAGGACAGCTCCAGAGACTCTCCATCGCCCGGGCCATGCTCTGCGATGCTCCTGTCCTGCTTCTGGATGAAGCCACTTCCGCCCTGGATGTGGCGACGGAGCACAGGCTGCTGAAAAACATTATGGAATCGGCGAAAAACAAGACCTGCATCGTGACCACACACCGGCCCAGCGTTCTGACGATGTGCACCAGGGTATACCGGATCGAAGGACACGGGATGGTACAGTTGGATGAGGAGGGCATCCGCAGGAGTATGATGGAGTTCTGAACAGGAGATGGCGCGGCAATATGAATGTATTTAAGAACTTTTTGTATAATGCAGGGTATCAGCTTCTGATTATCGTTGTGCCCTTTATCCTCTCACCTTATGTGTCCCGGGTTATCGGACCGGAGGGCGTGGGAACCTACTCCTATACTTATTCCATCACCGCCCTGACCGCCCTGTTCGCCAACCTGGGTGTGCTCAAATACGGGAACCGGGAGATTGCGGGATGCAGGGACAACCGGGAGAAATGTTCCCGGATCTTTGCCGAGCTGATGTCCATGAAGATTGCCTGCGGCATTGTCGTAGCGGCCTGCTTCCTTCTCTACATCCGTTTCTTTGCGGGGGAGTACCGGACGGCTTTCCTCATGCAGATACCGGTGATTCTCTCCTATGTGGCAGATGTCAGCTGGGTGTTCTGGGGAATGCAGGAGTTCAGGAAGACGGCGCTGGTAAGCAGCGCCGTGAAGCTGCTCTCGGTTGTCTTTGTATTTGTCTTTGTCAGAACCGGCAATGACACGGAGATATACATTCTGATCCTGGCATCTTCCATGCTCCTTGTGCAGCTGATTCTCTGGGCTTTTCTGCCCCGTTACATCGATATCAGGCTGTCGCTGCGCTTCCTGGCAAACCGGCACTGGAAGAGCATGGTGCTCCTGTTTTTTCCGGTGCTGGCAAGATATCTGTATATCACCATGGACAAGATCATGATCGGCAGGATGGTGGGAATCACAGAGGTGGGATATTACGAAAATGTGCAGAGCATCACTACCACCCTGGTCCATGTGCTCACCGCCCTGGGGGATGTGATCATGCCCCAGATGACGCTGTACTTCGGAAAGAAGAAAAAAGAGGAGGCGGAGCGGCTGTTTGCCGCGGCGTTCCACCTGAGCACATTTCTTGCGGTGGGGATGATGTTCGGGCTGATCGGAGTGGCAGACTCCTTTGTTCCATGGTTTTACGGAGAAAAATTCACCGCAAGTGTTCCCCTGCTCATGACGGTGGCGCCTCTTGTGCTGCTGACAGGATACTCGGACCTGATCCGGAACGTGTTCCTGCTGCCGCAGTATAAGGACCGGGAGTATATGATCGCACTCGCAGCAG
Source organism: Lachnoclostridium sp. An169 (assembly GCF_002160525.1). Taxonomy (GTDB): domain Bacteria; phylum Bacillota; class Clostridia; order Lachnospirales; family Lachnospiraceae; genus Mediterraneibacter; species Mediterraneibacter cottocaccae. The sequence continues at coordinate 48,117 of NZ_NFKT01000020.1, read as the reverse complement.
GGGCCGGAGCGAATTTCCTGATTAATTTTGCGCTGATACCGCGGATGAAAAGTACCGGCGCGGTGATCGGGACCCTGGCTGCGGAATTCCTTGTCCTTGCGATCCAGACCGCTTTTGTGCAGAGGGAGTTCCGGGTGATCCGCTATCTCAGGAAAACAGTCGTTTACTGCATCCTGGGGGCGCTGATTCTGATCCCGTGCCGGGGAATCCGTGAGATTACGGAGAACCTGACCGCAAGAGTGATTCTGGATGTGGCGGCAGGCGGAATGCTTTACAGCGGATGTGTGTTCCTGTATTTGAGACAGTTTGAAAAGACTGTGTTTGCGACCATAAGCAGTCAGATGCTCCGCATGATACCGTGCCGGACGGGCAGGGACGGCAGAAAAGATGACAGATAAGAAGGCTGGACGAAGGACCGGAGGGATGACAGATGAAAGACAGGATCAGTGTGATTGTGCCAGTTTACAACGAAAAAAAATATCTGGGAGACTGTGTGGAGAGCATTCTCTCCCAGACCTGGGAAAATATTGAGGTGTTCCTGATAGACGACGGCTCGGATGGGGAGACTGCGGCGCTGTGCGACGCCGCGGCGGCAAAGGATGAGAGAATCCGGGTGATCCATAAAAAGAATGAAGGGTCAGCCGTTGCCAGGGAGACGGGCATCCGGCTGGCCACGGGAAAATGGGCTGCCTTCATTGATTCCGACGACTGTCTGGACGGAGAGAATGCCCTGGCTGTCCTGGCAGAGCGCGCAGAGCAGAGCGGAGCGGATATTACGGTGGGAAACTACAGAAGGGAGAGCGGCGAAGGATTGAGTGCCAGAAAAGAACAGCACTTTTTCCACATGCAGGACCAGCGCTGCGTCCGCTTCCGTTTCTGCGGTTTTATCCGGGACGGGCACCTGGCCTATGAATGGGGAAAACTGTACCGGCTGGATTTTATCCGGGAAAACGGGATACATCATACGCCCTATCCGTTTACCCAGGATAAGGCATTTAACATGAAATGCTGCCTGGCTGGTGCAAAGTATGCTTTTACAGACGAAAGCGTGTACCGGTACCGGATGAATGAGAACGGAGTTACATTTTCCTATAAAAAGCAGTTCCCGGCTGTCTGGACAGCCATCGCAGAAGAATTCGACGAGACACAGGCAGGTCTTCCGGAGGAAAAAAGGATGGGGGATCTGACGGCAACCCATGTTCTGCTCGGACTCTACTATTACGGCAAACAGGAGATCCTGGCAGGGAAAATGATTCCCCGGGAGATCCGGGAACATCTGGCAGCGTATATGGAGGTTCCGGTAGTTTCCGGGGCTGCGCGCAGATACCGGAGAGAGAAATATGGAAAACAGTTCGGAAGCTTTATGTGGAAAATACTGTTCGATATACTGGCGTTTCTGACCGAACACCGGATGAGCGGCACTGCCTGTCTCATGTTCCAGGCGATGCTCCTGCTGGAGGTGGAAAATCAGGTGAGTACGCGCCGTTACCGGAAGAAAAGAGGGAATGCGGGGAAGCAAAGAGGGGACGAAAGAGGAAGGAAAAATGAGAAAGTTTGAGGAACTGAAGATTGCTGTTGCCGGCACGGGCTATGTGGGGCTTTCGCTTGCCGTACTGCTGGCCCAGCACCATACAGTGACAGCCGTGGATATTATTGCGGAAAAGGCAGAACTGATCAACAGCAGAAAATCTCCGATCCGGGATGAGTATATCGAAAAATATCTGGCGGAAAAGAATCTGGATCTGACGGCAACACTGGACGGAGAGTCGGCCTATTCGGAGGCGGACTTTGTCGTTATCGCAGCGCCCACCAACTATGACAGTAAAAAGAACTATTTTGATACTTCCGCAGTTGAGGCTGTCATCGATCTGGTCATGAAGGTTAATCCGGATGCCGTCATGGTAATTAAATCCACCGTTCCGGTAGGTTATACAGAACATATCAGAAATGAAAAAAAGACGGATCACATTATTTTCAGTCCGGAATTCCTGCGGGAATCCAGAGCCCTGTATGATAACCTTTATCCCAACCGGATTATTGTCTCCTGTGATCCTGCCACTGAGGAAGCGGCGCACATCTTCGCGCGCCTTCTGCAGGAGGGTGCGGTCAAAGAAGAAATTCCCACATTGTTTATGGGATTTACCGAGGCGGAGGCGGTGAAACTTTTTGCCAATACATATCTCGCCCTGCGAGTCAGCTATTTTAATGAGCTTGACACCTATGCGGAGATGAAGGGGCTGAATACAAAAGAGATTATAGAAGGGGTGTGTCTTGACCCGAGAATCGGATTTCACTATAACAACCCGTCATTCGGGTACGGCGGCTACTGTCTGCCCAAGGACACCAGGCAGCTCCTGGCCAATTATCAGGATATTCCGGAGAATCTGATCGAAGCGATAGTGAAGAGCAATCAGACAAGAAAGGATTATATTGCCGACCGGGTACTGGAACTTGCGGATGCATACGGGGCAGACGACACATGGGATGAAAGCAGGGAAAGAACCGTTGTGATCGGGGTATACCGCCTGACAATGAAAAGCAATTCCGACAATTTCCGCCAGAGCAGCATCCAGAGTGTTATGAAACGGATCAAGGCAAACGGCGCCACAGTGATCATTTATGAGCCGACGCTGAAAGACGGGGAGACATTTTTGGGAAGCAGAGTTGTCAATGACCTGGAAGAATTCAAAAAGCAGAGCCAGGCAATTCTGGCAAACAGGTATGACGCATGTCTGGATGACGTGAAAAATAAAGTTTATACGAGGGATATTTTCGGGAGAGACTGATCCGGAGCAGCGAAGCAGCTGCAACAGTATCCGGAGCAGGCTGTATCAGACAGAATTGACGTTTCCCTGATTTTTCGGGTGCGTAAGAATCAGGAAAACGGTTGCAAAACCGGAAAAAAAGCGATAGTATATATGTAGTAACCAAATGGGGAATAAAAGGGAAGGAGAATATAGATGAAAAGCTGGGAGAATCCGAAAGTAAAAGTTTTTAATGTAAAGATGGATGAGAATATTGCGGACAGCGGAAACGGCACACAGGTGATTACTTTGCAGCAGTCTCTTCCTGTTTAGCTTAGCACGTTAGATATTCAATGATATGAGAATATATCAGTTTTGGTTGTTCAAATAACTGACTATTAAGAGTTTAAGAGAAGGGCAGAGCATTTTTACAGATGCAGAAGCCCTTTTCTCCTGTATAAAGCATGGCACCGGGCTGTGGCGGATCCGGCAGATGTAAGAAAACACGGAATGAGGAACTGTGATGAAGGAAGAGCAAAAGAGAAGTTCACTGCTTGTAGTGATACCGGCATACAACGAAGAGAAGAATATACATATGGTTATTGAAGACCTGCAGAGAAACTGTCCCCAGTATGATTATCTGATTATCAACGACGGCAGTACTGACCGGACTCTCAATGTCTGCAGGAAGGCAGGATACAACATTCTCGATCTGCCGGTCAATCTGGGGCTGGCCGGGGCATTTCAGGCGGGGATGCGCTACGCCCTGCAGAACGGGTATAAATATGCAGTTCAGTTTGACGGGGACGGACAGCATCTGGCAGAGTTCATTCCTTCTATGGAAAAGTGTGCAGAAGATAAAAAGTGTAATATTGTGATTGCTTCCCGGTACATTGAAGGGAAAAAGGGAAAATCGCTCCGGGAAATCGGCAGCAGGCTGATCAGCCTGAGTATACGGATCGCCACAGGAAAGCGGATCAAGGATCCTACATCGGGAATGCGTCTGTATGACAGATCCGTGATAAAAAGACTGGCAATGCAGATGAATTATGACCCGGAGCCGGATACACTGGCGGCCCTTCTCAAAGGCGGGGCAAAAGTCTGCGAGATTCCTGCGGTGATGAACGAGAGGCTTTACGGTGCAAGCTATCTTACATTTACCAATTCCATAAAATATATGTGTTATATCTGTACTTCCATTCTGGTGGTACACTGGCTGAGATAGGAGGAGGAAAAAGAAATGTCACTGGTTCTGCGGATTATTCTTATACTGGCGTCCGTCGGCACCTGCTTTTACATATCAAGAAAACTGAAAAAAGCGCAGGTTGATACCCATGACACGATATTCTGGATCCTGTTTTCCTGTATCCTGATACTGGTCAGTATTTTCCCGAAGGCTGCAGACTGGATGGCTCAGAGACTTGGGATTTATTCGACCGTAAACATGGTCTTCCTGCTTATTATCTTTGCACTGCTGCTGCGGGTATTCCAACTTACGATCAAGAGTTCCCAGATGGAGCACAAGATCCGGATCCTTGTGGAGGAACTCGCGATCCGTGACAAAGCGGTGCAGGTGTCGGAAGAAAAGATACTCGAAGGACAGAAAAAGGAAAGAGTATGGGTGAAACCGGAGATGAAAATCTGCTATTTCCATACGTCCGGATCGGGATGTGAACGTGAAAATCCGGAGAACAAATATTACAGCGAAAGCTGACAGAAGGGGGAAAAACGATATGCCGGATTGTGGATTCCTGGAATTTGGGTTGGACGAATATATGTCTCAGATCAGAAAGGCAGCGTATGAGAGAAAGCTTCCATTTAAAGGAGTCTTTGAGCTCACACCCAGATGCAATTTTAACTGCAATATGTGCTATGTTCATCTGAAACCGGATGAAATCCCTTCGGTGGGCAGGGAGCTTTCTGCAGGTGAATGGATCAGTATCGCAGAAGAGCTGCAGAGAGCCGGGATGATCGAACTGACGCTTACAGGCGGCGAACCCTTCGTGCGCCGGGACTTCCGGGAGATCTACGAAGCGGTTCACGATATGGGATTTCTGATCCAGATTTTTTCCAACGGATACCTGCTCGACGAGGAGATGATTTCCTGGCTTGTGAAACGGCCTCCCCGGGTGATGCGTTTTACTCTCTATGGCGCCTCCGATGAGAGTTATCAGAGCGTCTGCGGGATTCCTGACGGTTTTACAAGAGTGAAGCGCTCGGTGGAGCTGTTGAGAGAGGCGGGAATTCCGCTCTATCTGGCAGCAACGGTTACAAAGGAAAATGAAAGTGATCTGGAAGGAATTTACCGGTATGCAGAGCAGAATCGCCTTCCGATCATTCACACATCCAGTCTGATCAATCCGGTCCGGGGAGCATCGGCAGACGCGAAAAGCCATGAGATTGAGCGGCAGCTTCCTCCGACGGAAGTGATCCGGCAGATCCGGGCACAGAGCAGGGGAAAATTCCCGAGAAAACCATGTACGGATTTCCTGAAAGTGTGCGGAAATTATCGGACAGGATTCTGCCTGACGTGGAATGGAATGCTGCAGCTGTGCGCTTTTCTCAGTGAACCGGCAGTTCCGGTGCAGCCGGGGAGATTTATGGAGTGCTGGGAGCAGCTCCTGGGAAGACTGGAACTTTTAAGACAGCCGGAGGAATGCCGTTCCTGTAAATACGAGCAGTACTGTGAGCGGTGTCCGGGTCTGCTGTATGCGGAAAACGGCGGCTGCGACAGGATCTCCGAAGGATTCTGCAGAAAGGCGGAGTACAATTATCTGCTCTATGGAAAACCGCTGGATAATTAAGGATTACTGAGAAAAATAAGAAACACAATGTGGATAACTTTTCATAACTTCTGTTAGTTTGTTGATAACCCTGCTTTTTATAAAACAGTGGTTGTAATTCAAAGTGAATCATGATATGGTGAATGCACCCGGAGAATAGAAATGCCGTCTGGCATGGAGCAAGTTCCGGGTGCATTCAAACATTCTGAGAAATCTGAACAGAGCAGCTCTGAGACAGGAGATCTGAAAAATAATTCAGCCGGCAGTTCTGCCGGGATAATCCAGAGTTTGAACAGTAACCTGACGGGTGGTGTTTTCGGAGAGAACGTGGTAAGATAAAGAGGACAATATGAACAAAGAAGAGAGAAAAGTCAATGACCGTGAAGAAAACTTAACGTATGAAGAACACCAGGAAAACAGCGGAAAGAATGACGATTTTATTATGCTTCCCACGGTAGATTTCTGCTTTAAAGAGCTGATGAACAATGAGAAGGTGCGGAAAGGGTTTATCGCGGCTGTTCTCGGAAAAAATCCGGAGGAGATACGTAGGACAACACTGATCCCTACAGAGCTGCGTAAAGATTCCGGAGACGATAAACTGGGAATTCTTGATGTGAGCGTGGAACTGGAAGGCGGCGGAAAACTCAACATGGAGATGCAGGTTCCGTATTTTGAATTCTGGCCGAACCGGGTTCTGTTTTATGAATGCAAGGTATATACCGGGCAGATCCGAAAGGGTGAGTCCTATGAGGTGTTAAAACCCTGTATCCATGTCAGTATCCTTGATTTCCTTCATTTTCCCCGGGATAATCGCTGTTATCGGAAAATTGCCCTATGTGATGTGGAGACCGGAGAACAGTATACGAACCTGATGGAACTGCACATTCTGGAATTGAAAAAACTGCCGGAGGAAGATAAGAACGAGAAAGGTGTGATCCGCTGGATGCGTTTTCTAAGCGGGAAGACCAAAAAGGAGTTCGAAGATATGGCAGAGAAAGATGAATATTTTGAAGAAGCCTATAATGAATTAAAGAGGCTGAGCATGGATGAGAAAAAGAGGCTGGAGTATGAGGCGAGAGAACGGGCTGTCCTGGATTATAACACACAGATGAGGAGTGCGGAACGGCGCGGAGAAAAGCGTGGGTTTGAGTTGGGGGAACGGGCTGCGCAGAAGAAAATGCTTGGGAAAATGCTGGAAAACGGAATCAGCCTTGATGTGGCGGCAGACATGTTGGAAATAAACAGGAAAGAAGCAGAAGAGTTGCAGGAAGAATGGAATAAGGAGCAGACTATGTCGCAATAAAGCGGCGTGTTTCACGACCAGGAGGAGATCATGTCCGATTTCAGAACGAAATACCAGATAACAGAATATTGTCACCATTTTCTTGCAGACTATATCTGTGAAGGAGACTGCTGTGTTGACGCTACCTGCGGAAACGGGAATGATACTCTTTTCCTCTGTCAGAATGTGGGAAGGGCAGGAAAAGTATATGCTTTTGACGTACAGGAGACAGCCGTGGAAAACACCCGCCGCCGTCTGACAGAAGCAGGATGTGAGGATCGTGCCGTATTAATCTGCGGCGGACACGAGCATATGTCCTCATATGTCCGGGAAAAGATCAGCGTGATTATGTTTAATTTCGGCTATCTGCCGGGAGGAGATCACAGTCTGGCGACAAAGGCAGAGACAAGCCTTATGGCAGTGAAACAGGGACTTGACCTTCTGAAAACAGGAGGGGTGATGGGGCTGTGCATCTACAGCGGAGGAGATACAGGCTATGAAGAAAAGGAAGCACTGCTCGGATATCTGAAAAATCTGGATCCCGGGAAATGGCTTGTACTGATACATGAATTTTATAACAGGAAAAACGATCCGCCGCTTCCGGTGTTTGTTATCCGGTTAAAATAAGGAAAGACAGAGGAACGAACTTATGTTGTATGATATGGAACATGTTGAGGAGCGGGTAATTCTCGTAGCTGTGGAGGCAGGCGGCGAGATCCCTGCGGATCAGTCCCTGGACGAACTCGCTGAACTTGCAAAAACGGCGGGCGCACAGGTGGCGGGAAGAGTGATTCAGGCGAGAGAGTCCGTTCATCCGGGGACGTATGTGGGAAAAGGGAAGATTGAGGAACTTAAGGATCTGATCTGGGAGACTGACGCCACGGGAATTATCTGTGATGATGAGCTGACCAGCGCACAGCTTGGGAACCTGGAAGAAGCCCTGTCAGTAAAAATTATGGACCGGACCCTTCTGATTCTGGATATTTTTGCTGCACGTGCAGTGTCCGGAGAAGGAAAGATCCAGGTGGAACTGGCACAGTTGCGCTACCGTGCCTCCCGGCTTTCGGGGCTTGGAAAATCGCTGTCCCGTCTGGGCGGCGGAATCGGGACGAGAGGTCCCGGAGAAAAGAAGCTGGAGATGGACCGCAGGCTTATCCGGGAGCGCATCAGCCGCCTTAAGCGGGAGCTGAAAGACGTGGAGCGCCACCGGGATCTTATCCGTGCGCAGCGAAGAAATTCCGGACTGAAAGTGGCTGCTCTTGTGGGATACACTTCAGCGGGAAAGAGCAGTATTGAAAATGCCCTGACCGATGCGGGAATTCTGGAGGATGCCATGCTGTTTTCCACACTGGATACCACAACCCGCTCGCTGATGCTTGACAATACCCAGGAAATCCTGATCACCGATACAGTCGGTTTTATACGGAAACTTCCCCATCATCTCGTGGAAGCATTTAAGAGTACACTGGAAGAGGCAAAGTATGCCGATATTATCATCCATGTTGTGGATGCGTCTAATCCACAGATGGATACGCAGATGCATGTGGTGTATGAGACGCTGCGCCAGCTTGGAGCGGAGGGGAAACCGGTAGTAACGCTGTTCAATAAGCAGGACCGTCTGGAACATCCGGTGAATCAGCGGGATTTTCAGGCGGACTATTCCATTCTGACTTCTGCCAAAACCGGACAGGGACTGGATGAACTGAAGGAAGCTCTCCTTGAGATTATCCGGAAAGACCAGATTTATATTGAGAGGCTGTATGACTTTGGAGAGGCCGGAAAAATCCAGCTGATCCGAAGCAGGGGACAGCTTGTTTCCGAGGAGTATGTGCCGGAGGGAATCGCGGTAAAAGCGTATGTGCCGCCGGAGATATATGGCAGGGTATAAGAAAGTGCGCGGCGCAACTTACAGGTGAAGTGCAGGATGAGAAGCGGAAAGAAGAGAAACGCAAGAGAAGAAGTGCAAAGAGTATCAGGAGGACAGACAATGATTGTAATAGACAGAGAAAAATGTATTGGCTGCGGGCAGTGCGTAAGCGACTGTCCTGCAGACAGACTGAAGCTGGAGGAAGGAAAGGCTGTTTACACACCGGAATGCATTCAGTGCGGACACTGCGTGGCAGTCTGTCCGGTGAGAGCCGTGGCAATTCCGGAATACGACATGGATGAAGTGGAAGAGTATGATGCGGAGAAGTTTCATCTGGAACCGGAGCATTTTCTGCATGCCCTGAAATTCCGCCGGAGTATCCGCAGATATAAAGACCAGCATGTGGAGCAGGAGAAACTGGAACGCATCCTTCAGGCGGGACGGTACACGGAAACCGCAAAGAACCGGCAGGGATGCCGCTTTATCGTGGTCCAGGAACATCTGGAAGAATTTAAGGATCTTCTCTGGGAGGAAGTGCCCCGGATGGCAGAGAGTATCAAAAAGACAATGCCCCACTATTCCATGCTGTTCAAGTTCATGTACCGGAAAAGAAGGAAAGACAGGGCGGATGACGGCCTGTTCTTTAATGCTCCGGTCTGCGTGGTGATCGGTGCGGAAAATACCCTGGACGCCGGGCTGGCAGCGGCGAATATGGAGACGATGGCTGTTGCCGAAGGTCTGGGAGTGCTCTTTGACGGATACCTTCAGAGCGTAGTGGAGGCATGTCCGAAGGCGAAAGAGTGGCTTGGCATACCGGACCTCCCGGCGGCCTGCTGTATGCTGCTGGGATATCCGGCGGTTACATACAGAAGGACAGCGCCGAGAAAAAAGGCTGACATACAGTGGAAATAAAGCACGGCACAGCAAACCGGAATACTGTCAAAGAAATGGTCTGGATGGTGTCTCCGGATAGCTGCCGAGGGATACAAGAAGCTGCAGTCCGACCTCCCTGGCGGTGAGAACGGCATTTTTCACCGCGTCCGCGTCACCGGTGACGGCTGCGATCACCTCGTTGGAGTGACTGGTGCCGTTGTCCGGTGTCATGTACTTTACGATCTCTACAGGTGAGGATTTGACTGCCAGATCTGCCATTACAAGACCGATTGCCGCCGGGGAACCGCAGAAAAATCCGAAGGGCTTCCCCACCGGCGCGTTAAATGCCATGTTCAGCGCCCGGTCTGCGCAGGCCGAATAGGTGAATTCCAGATGCCCTGCCTGGCTGATGTAAAGCTCGCCCGCATATTTTTCAATATATTTCAGGGAAATGTCCACTGCCCGGCGAACATCCGACACACTGTCGCCGCCGAGGATGATAAAGCAGCCGTGTCCGCCCCATCCTTTTGTGTCCCGTGGAAGTTCGATGGAGACGACTTCCGTGTTGGTAGATTTTACCGCCTCATCGACGGCGTTGATCTGTCCTGCGGCGCCGGTGCGGGAACTGATCAGACCGAGACTTTTGTACTGCTTTTTCAGGTTCATTTTATCCAGAAGAGAGGGCTCGATTCCGGGAATTACAAGCCCGATAGTGTCCAGAACAGTCGTTCCGACAAATTCAGTAAGTGAACAGTCCATGGGAATGGACGTCAGGTTGTTTACATCAATCATAGTTGTAGAAATCCTCCGTTATGTTTATATAAATCCCCCGTCAAAACCGATAATCTGTCCGGTCAGGTATTCCGGGGCTTCGGCCAGCATGAGAACCATCTTCGCGGCTTCTTCCGGGGAGGCGAATCTTCCTGCCGGAACTTCTTCCATAAGCGCGCTGCGCTCTTCTGCATCAAGCCGGGCATTCATATCCGTATCGATCACCCCGCAGGCAATGGCATTTACCTGAATATTGCTGGGCGCAAGTTCTTTGGCAAGGGCTTTTGTCAATCCGTTGAGTCCTGCTTTTGAGGCGGAATAGGCGGCTTCGCAGGAAGCGCCGGAAGTTCCCCACATGGAGGAGATATTTATAATCCGTCCGCTTTTCCGGGAAACCATGTATGGAATAGCGGCGCGGCAGCAGTAAAATGCCGAAGAGAGGTTTGTGCTGATGACTGTATTCCAGTCTTCATCCGTCATATCGGTCAGAAGTCCAAACCAGGCGATCCCGGCATTGTTGACCAGCACGTCCAGACCATCTGTTTCTGCCTCGATTTTGAGGAAGAGAGCGCGCACGTCTTCCGGTCTGCTGACATCTCCGGGAAGAACTGTACAAGTCCCTCCTGATGAGCGGATCTCTTCCGCCAGCTTTTCCAGTTTATCCCTCGATTTTCTGCCATTTATAAAAACATGATAACCGGCTCCGGAAAATGCCAGGGCACAGGCGCGGCCAATGCCACGGGAAGAACCGGTAATCAGAACAGTTCTGCGTTTCAAAGGAAACTCTCCTTTTTAATGTATTTGGGCATTATGCCCATCCATAACAGTATAGCATAGAGTAAAAAAAGGAGAAAGAGATTTCTTCCGGATGAAAGACAGAAAATTGACGAAATACTGAGTGAAATATATGCCCCATAAGGATAAATTAGGTGGAGATTCAGGAAAAAATGTGCTAGTATAATAACAGAAACTGCATGATTAAAATTGCAGCGAAAGAAAAGGGGGTGAGTGGAATGAAGACATGGAAATCACCGGAGATGAAGGTGTTCAGTGTAAAGATGAACGAGAATATTGCGGCAAGTGGTGATGATAGCGGGAGTGGGTATGAAGTAAAATATATTTACTATGACCTCGGCGGTATTACCAGGGGTGGTGCAGATTACAGATGTACCAGTGACGGCATCATCCAGGATACGAATATTACATATACTACGGGTGAAATGCAGAATACTGTATCCGGAGATAAGGTAACAGCTATTTCCGGCTGCCTCGCATAATCATTATACGCAGATCCGGGTGGTTTACTTTGAACTGTCCGGATCTGCTTCTCTCTGTCTTTTGTGCCTGATATCTGAGACAGGAAAAATTTCCTTATTTGAATATTTTTCCCTTGTATAGTAATATATTGTCATATGAGCGGAGCGCCCCGCCGTAACATCCGTACAACTGACGGATACACAGCGGCAGTCCGCCAAAAAACGAAAAAAGACAGGGAGCATATATGAACTGGAACAAGGACAGAATGAAATTATATATGGAAGCGGGACTTGCCGTGCTGCTTGTCCTGACGCTGGCGCTTGCCGGGGCGGTGGGAGTATTTTCCGGCAGGGGCAGCTCTGTGCGTGCGGAACAGGAACAGAGTTCCGGCTATTCCGGCAGCGGACAGGAAAATGGAAGTACGGGAGACGGGCAGACAGACACGCAGAACAGTGATGGGGCGGAGGGCGCAGAGGCCGCGGAAGCAAGCTACCTGATCATGGGAGAGAGTTCGGTGACGGTTCAGCAGATGGTGGATTATTTCAACGCTTCCGGCTATACATATCCTGCAGAAGAGCTGGGGGCCGGCGGCGCGGATTCCATCGAGACATTCTGTCAGATGTACTACGAGGAAGCATCTGCGGAGGGGGTACGCCCGGAGGTGGCTTTTGCCCAGACCATGAAGGAGACCGGTTTCCTTCAGTACGGAGGCGATGCTTCCATCGAGCAGTTCAATTTTGCCGGACTCGGGACTACAGGGGGCGGAGTGCCGGGAAACTCCTATGCGGATGTGCGCACCGGGATCCGTGCCCAGATCCAGCATCTGAAAGCATATGCAACGACGGATCCGCTCCTCGGGGAATGTGTGGATGACCGCTATGACTATGTGAAAAAAGGCTCGGCGCCCTACGTGGAGTGGCTGGGGCAGCAGGAAAACCCGTCGGGAACCGGATGGGCGACAGCAGACAATTATGGGTACGATATTGTCGGGATGATTGATGATATCATTTCTTAAGAAAAGCGAAATATCTGCTTAAGCATCGCCGAAACTGCTTGACAAACGGGAATCCGACGGCTATAGTATTTGTAGTTAATTATTAGTTAACAACTTGGTAAACATTTGTAAAAGGTATTGAGGAAGAGGAGTACACCATTTCCTCCGTCAGAGAGAACCGTCCGGGTGATCCGGCTGAAAGGCGGTTTCGGAAACGAGTGGTGGAAGGTAGCTTCTGAACCGGATATCTGAAAGACGGGAAGCTGCAGCCTTACGGAAGCCTGTAAGCCCGCGGAGACTGCAGAACTGTAGATAGGATATCCCGGAGTGGTCCGCGTTAAAGGACTATGAGGTATATGCAGGCCCAGTACAGCAGGCGCGCATATATGAACGAAGGTGGTACCGCGTAATTTTTCGCCCTTTACATTTGTAAAGGGCTTTCTTTTTGCAGAAAAAAGTGAAAATTCGGTGAACACGAGCAGCAATTCGCGGACAAGAACACGTAAATGTAAGCTTTGTAAGAGGGAAGACAAGGAGAGAACTATGAGCAGAGAACTGGAAAAGACCTACGATCCCAAGAAAATCGAGGAAAAACTGTATGACAAGTGGTGCAAAAACAAATATTTCCACGCCGAGGTGGACCGGAGCAGAAAGCCGTTTACCACGGTGATGCCGCCTCCGAATATCACGGGAAAGCTGCATATGGGTCACGCGCTTGACAATACCCTGCAGGATATTCTGATCCGCTACAAGAGAATGGAAGGGTACAATGCCCTGTGGATTCCGGGAACGGACCATGCGGCCATTTCCACGGAAGTCAAGGTGACGAACCAGCTTAAGGAAGAGGGCATTGACAAGAAAGAACTGGGGCGTGAAGGCTTCTTAAAGAGAACATGGCAGTGGAAGGAAGAGTACGCGGGAACCATTGAGAACCAGCTGAAGAAACTGGGAATCTCCTGCGACTGGGACAGAGAGCGTTTCACCATGGACGAGGGATGTTCCAAAGCGGTAGAAGAAGTATTCATCAATTTATATAAGAAGGGATACATTTACAAAGGATCCCGGATCATCAACTGGTGCCCGAAATGTAAGACGTCCCTTTCCGACGCCGAGGTTATACACGAGGATCAGGAAGGACATTTCTGGCATATCAAATACCCCATTGTGGGCGAGGAAGGCCGGTTCCTTGAGATCGCTACCACCCGGCCGGAGACTATGCTGGGTGATACCGCCATCGCAGTGCACCCGGACGATGAGAGGTACAAAGACCTGATCGGAAAGCATGTGATCCTGCCTCTTGTAAACCGGGAAATTCCGGTTGTGGCAGACTATTATGTTGACAAGGAGTTCGGAACCGGAGCCGTGAAGATCACGCCGGCCCATGACCCGAATGATTTCGAGGTAGGAAAGCGCCACAACCTGGAAGAGATCAACATCATGAATGACGACGCCACCATCAATGAGAACGGCGGAAAATATGCGGGAATGGACCGCTATGAGGCGAGAGCGGCGATTGTGAAAGACCTGGATGAGCAGGGGTATCTGGTAAAGGTTGTTCCCCACACCCATGCAGTGGGAACCCATGACCGCTGCGGCACAACGGTGGAGCCGCTGGTAAAACAGCAGTGGTTCGTGCGCATGGACGAGCTGGCAAAACCGGCAATCGCGGCACTTGAGAAAGGGGAGCTGAAGTTTGTTCCCGAGCGGTTTAACAAGATATATCTGAACTGGCTTGAAAATATCCGTGACTGGTGTATTTCCCGCCAGATCTGGTGGGGACACAGGATTCCGGCGTACTACTGCGATGAGTGCGGCGAGATCGTGGTTTCAAAGGGAATGCCGGAGAAGTGCCCGAAGTGCGGCTGTACCCATCTGACACAGGATGAGGATACCCTGGATACATGGTTCTCCTCGGCGCTTTGGCCCTTCTCCACACTGGGCTGGCCGGAACACACGGAGGATTATGACTATTTCTATCCCACAGACGTGCTGGTAACCGGATACGATATCATTTTCTTCTGGGTTATCCGTATGGTGTTCTCGGGATATGAGCACACGGGAAAATCACCGTTCCACACAGTGCTGATCCACGGCCTTGTGCGGGATTCCCAGGGACGCAAGATGAGCAAGTCCTTAGGAAACGGAATCGATCCGCTGGAGATCATCGACAAGTACGGCGCAGATGCATTGAGGCTTACTCTTGTGACAGGAAATGCACCGGGAAATGACATGCGTTTCTACAACGAGAGAGTGGAGGCAAGCCGGAACTTTGCCAACAAGGTATGGAACGCTTCCCGGTTTATCCTGATGAACATGAAAGAGGAAGGCGTCACAGAGCCGGACAGCGCACTGTTCACACCGGCGGACCGCTGGATCCTCTCGGCGGTAAACACACTGGCGAAAGACGTGACGGAGAACATGGACAAATTCGAGCTGGGTATTGCCGTGCAGAAAGTCTATGACTTCATCTGGGATGAGTTCTGCGACTGGTATGTGGAGCTGGCAAAATACAGGATCTACCACGCAGAGGAAGACCCGGCTGCTTACAACTGCGTGCTCTGGGTGCTCAAGACGGTGCTCGGACAGGCGTTAAAACTGCTTCATCCGTTTATGCCGTTTATCACGGAGGAGATCTACAGCGCGCTTGTACCGGAAGAAGAGTCGCTGATGATGTCCAGCTGGCCGGAATATAAGGAAGCATGGAACTTCCCGGCAGATGAAAATGTGATGGAGCACATCAAGGCTATTACAAGAGGAATCCGGAATACCCGTTCGGAGATGGATGTTCCGAACAGCAGAAAGACAAAAGTATATGTGATCTGCCAGGACAAAGAGCTCTGTGCGGGAATCGGAGAGATGACAGAGTCCGTAAAACCGCTGATGATGGCCTCCGATATCATTATCGAGGAGACGAAAGAAGGCGTGGCGGACAACGCGGTATCCGTCGTAGTGCCGGATGCAGTCGTATATCTGCCGCTGGAGGACCTGGTGGACTTCGAACAGGAACTTGAGAGACTGAAGAAGGAAGAAGAGAGACTTGGCAAAGAGATAAAGAGGGCGCAGGGAATGCTCGCAAACGAAAAGTTTGTCAGCAAGGCTCCTGAAGCGAAAGTACAGGAGGAACGTGAGAAACTGGAAAAATATACACAGATGCTCGCCCAGGTGAAAGAGCGTATGGCAGGGCTTGCAAAATAGCAGCCCGCCGGCGCCCGGCGTGTCTGTGTAAAAAAGCAAGATAGAAAAGAGGTCACAGATGAAGCGCATTCACATAAAAAAGCCTGACATAAAAGGATTCTTTTTCAAGGTCAGAAACCTGAAACCATCGGATATCCGGATCTGGTTCCGGGAGAGGAAAGAGAGGCGGCAGCGCATCCTGGAGGCGCGCAGAAACAGCCCCTTTGCAAAAAAAATGCAGCCGGTCTACGCGTGGATGAATATATTTTCCCTGCCGCTGCAGTTAGTTCTTTCCTGCATTATCAACTTTTTCATAGAGGTGATCTCCCGCCACTCTCTGTTTGCGGCGTGGGATTACATGGTGGAGACGCCGCTGGTATTTTTATACAATGCATTTCTGATTTTTGCGACCTTTATGCTTGTGTACCTGGTGCGGCGGCGGGTGTTCGCCCGTATACTGCTGAGTGTGTTCTGGCTTTTTCTGGGCGCGTGCAACGGCTACCTTCTGTTCAAGAGGGTTACGCCCTTTAACGCCCAGGACCTGAAAGTCCTCTCCGACGCCCTTGAGCTGACAGGAAATTATTTTACACCGGTAGAGCTGGTCCTGCTGATCATCGGTATCGTGGCGGTGATCCTCTGGGTTGTCTCCATGTGGAGAAGAGGCGGGCAGTACCGGGGACGGATGCACCGGATTGTTGCACTGATCGGTGCTGTTGCCTCCTTTGCCCTTTGTCTTGTGCTGACCAATGTGGCGATTGACAAGCGTGTGATCTCCAACTATTTCGGAAATATCGCCTTTGCCTATGAAGATTACGGATTCCCTTACTGCTTTTCCGCAAGTCTTTTCAACACCGGAATCAACGAGCCGGCGGACTACAGCGAGGAGACTATGGACGCAATCAGCAATAACGGGGAGATTACGAAAAATGAGACCGGGCGGTCGGCGGATGAGCTGCCGAATATCATGTTCGTGCAGCTGGAGTCCTTCTTTGACCCCACGGAGGTGGAGTGGCTGCGGTTTTCCGAGGATCCGATCCCGAATCTGAGAAAACTCTTCGCCGAGTATTCCGCCGGATATTTCAAGGTGCCGTCCGTAGGTGCGGGAACGGCAAACACGGAGTTTGAAGTTCTCACCGGCATGAGCATGCGCTACTTCGGTCCCGGTGAGTACCCGTATAAGACTTATGTGAAGACGAATACCCTGGAGAGCGCGGCAACGGCCCTGACCAGTCTCGGGTACGGTGCGGAAGCCCTCCACAACAATGGCGGCAATTTCTACAGCCGTGCCCAGGTGTTCAACAATATGGGCTTTGACCACTACACAAGCAAGGAGTTTATGAATATCCTGCAGACGACCCCGGAGGGATGGGCGACGGATGACATTCTCGTGCCCAATATTATGGAGTCCATGGACACCACCGAGGGACAGGATTTCGTCTTTACCATCAGCGTGCAGGGACACGGCGAGTATCCCACGGAGCCGGTTCTGGAAGATCCGGAGATCATTGTCACCGGAGTGGAGGATGAGGGAGCGAGAAACTCCTGGGAATACTATGTGAACCAGGTGCATGAGATGGATAAGTTCGTGGGACAGCTCATTGAGGCCGTGGAGTCCAGAAACGAACCTTCCGTGATCGTGTTCTACGGAGACCATCTCCCCACCATGAATCTGGAGGCGAAGGACTTAAAGAGCCGTTATCTCTACAATACAAACTATGTGATCTGGGACAATATCGGGCTGGAGAAAATCGATGAAAACATCGCCGCATACCAGATCATGGCGGAGGTGTTTGACCGTCTGGATATCCATTCCGGTACGGTGTTCAACTACCACCAGCAGAGAAAGCAGACCAAGAATTACCTGGCAGACCTGGAGCTTCTGCAGTACGACATCATGTACGGCGATCAGTATGTCTATAAAGAGAGCGGCGAGCCGATTACCGAGGGACATATGGTCATGGGTGTGAAAGATGCCGGGATCACGGAGCTTGTGACACAGCTCGACGGGACATACAGCATCTACGGCGCCAACTTTACCAAGCAGAGCAAAGTCTACATCAATGGGGAAAAACAGAGTACGAAATTCCTGAACAATACCCGGCTTGACCTGGCAGATTCCCAGATCAGCGATGGCGATACGGTAATGGTTGCCCAGGTGGGATCCAGCAATACCATCTTCCGCACGTCGAAGACGTACCAGTATACAAACGGAACCCTGACGGAGATGCCGGATGACAGCACCGTGGAGAACGGACGTCAGGCTTTCGTCAGCGGAGATGAGGATGAACAATGATGACTTATGATGAGGCGGTAAAATACATTCTGGACATTCCCAGATTTACGAAAAAAAATGACGCGCAGCATACCAGGACATTCCTGGAATATCTGGGAAATCCCCAGGAAAAATGCAGAGTGCTCCATGTGGCGGGAACAAACGGAAAAGGGTCCGTGTGCGCTTACCTGGACGCCATGCTGCGCGCCGAAGGAAAGAAAACCGGGCGTTTTACATCGCCCCATCTTGTGAAGATCAATGAGCGGATCGCCGTTGACGGGATACCCGTCAGCGACGATCTGTTCTGTGAAGCCTTTGGGGATACTTATGCACAGGTGAAGCGGATGGAGGAGAAAGGACTTTCACATCCTACGTTTTTCGAGTTCCTTTTCGGCATGGCAATGACTGTTTTCGCCCGGGAGGGCGTGGAATATGCCGTCCTGGAAACGGGACTGGGGGGAAGGATGGATGCCACCACTGCAGTGGATCGGCCCGAAGCCTGCGTGATTACATCCATCGGCATGGACCATATGCAGTATCTGGGAAATACACTGGCAGAAATCGCCGGGGAGAAGGCGGGGATCATCCGGGAAGGAGTGCCCGTCTTTTTCGCGGAAACCTGCCCGGAAAGCGACAGCGTTATCGAAAAGACGGCTGCCGCGCGGCACAGTTTCTGTAAAAAAATCGGGAAAGACGCGTACGAAATTCTCGGAATTGAGAATAAACGTATTGCATTTTCCTGTGCAAATGCTTATTATGGAAATACCACGTGGACACTGAACAATATAGCACTCTGCCAGCCGGGGAACGCCATGCTTGCCATGGAGACCATGCGTTATCTTTTCGGGGATGAGGGACACCGGGACCGGTGGAGAGAGGCTCTTGCAGAAGTGAAGTGGGAGGGCAGGATGGAAGAGATCCTGCCGGATATTTACATTGACGGGGCGCACAATATCAGCGCTGTGGAGGCGTTTGTGGAGAGTGTCCCCAAAGACGGAAGAGGGAATATCGTTCTCTTTTCTGCGGTGAAGGATAAAGATTACAGGAAGATGATATCCTGTCTCTGCAGCCGGATGGATGCGGATCTCTATATTGTCACGCGGATCCGGGACGGACGGGCTGCGGATGCGGAAGAGCTGGGCAGGATATTCAGGGAACATACGGACAAGCCTGTCATGGTGATTACCGATCTGCCGGAAGCGCTCGGATATGCGCGGCAGAACCGGAACGGGCGCCGGGTGTGGTGTCTGGGATCGCTGTACCTGACAGGGATGATTAAGGAACTGATCCGGGAGGATGCATAGATGCTGAATTACGAAGAAGAACTGAAAAAATTCAAACCGAGCCTTGAGGTGGAGGAGATTGAAGATGCAGTTTACCAGGAAGATCTGTCGGATATGACGGATCTGATCCGGGAAGTTATGGAGAAGAAGCAGAAATAACGCGTCGGATGAAGTTAGAAAGATAATGGTGAGTATAAATGGATTATGCGAAGAAAATCGTGTACCAGTCCAACTACTGGTACAATGATGGACTGAGAAAGGCGCAGATACGCGATATGTCGGGGGCGATCGTATCTCTGCGGCACAGCCTGCAGTATAACAGGGAGAATATTGCGGCGAGAAATCTTCTGGGACTTGTATACTACGGAATCGGGGAAGTGCCCGAGGCCCTGGTGGAGTGGATCATAAGCAAGAATCTCCGCCCCAGGGACAACATTGCGGATTACTATATCCGCACGGTGCAGTCTTCGGCTAATGAGCTGGAGACCATGAACCAGGCGATCAAGAAATATAACCAGTGCCTGGGCTACTGCAGGCAGCACGGGGAGGACCTGGCGATCATCCAGCTGAAGAAGGTGGTTATGACCCACCCGACCCTGCTGAAAGCACAGCAGCTCCTGGCGCTTCTGTACCTGCATACGGAGCAGTACTCCCGTGCGAGGCAGGTGCTGCGCACTGCGAGAAAACTGGATACCGCAAATGAGACGACACTGCGCTACCTCCACGAGCTGACTCGCCAGAGAGGCGGACGGGGCAGAAAGGTGGAGAAGAAAAAGAAAGAGGACGCCGTGGAGTACAGCCTTGGCAATGAGACCATCATTCAGCCGAAACATTCCGCTATCCGGGAGATGGCGGGACACCTGGCAGTGGCAAACATTTTCATCGGGGCTGCCATCGGGGCGGCGATCATATGGTTCCTTGTGGCTCCTGCCGTTCACCAGTCCCAGTCTGACCGGATGAACAGCCAGATGCGGGAATACAGCGAACAGATTGACGCCCTTCAGGCGCAGATCAGCGCCCAGACGAGGACGCTGGACGAGTACCGTGCCGCAGGAGATGACGCTGCCGCGGCGACTGCAAAGGCGCAAGCCACATCAGCCAGTTACGAGAGCCTGCTGACTGTGTCGGATCAGAACCGTTCCGGAGAGTACTCGGATGCGACTCTGGCGGATACGCTTCTCACCATTACCAGGGACAGTCTGGGGGCAGAGGGGCAGGCGCTCTATGATGAGCTTGCATCGGATATTTATCCCAATGCGTGCCGTACCAACTTCCGCAGCGGAACCAATGCGCTGGATGCGCAGAATTATGCGGACGCGGTTACCTACCTGGCAAAAGTGGTGCAGATGGATTCCACATATAACGGCGGAGAGGCACTGTTCCGCCTGGCACAGGCATATCTCGGAAACGGGGACACAGAAAATGCCACCACATATTTCCAGCGTGTAGTCAGCGAGTACGGAGATTCCGAATATGCGGCGGAGGCACAGACCAATCTGGATACGATCGCCCAGTCGGCGGCAGCCGGTGCGGGAACTGACACAGGAACCGGTGACGGTGCGGACACCGGCGGCGCTGCGGAATAATCCGGAAGATACAGAAGAATAAGACACCGCGGTCCGGTGTGCAGATACGAATGAGAAGGATGTGTGAAGAACATGTCCTTCTTTTTTTGTGCGATATGCCCGGCAGCCGCCATGCCTGCATGAGCGGATATCTGCCGGGCAACGGGCAGCGAACGGCGCAGCAGGGGCGAAGGACCGGATTCGGAAAGTGAGGAGGAGTAACATGAAATATCAGGTGCAGGAGAACTGTCTGACGATCTATCTGCCGAAAGAGGTGGATCATCACAACGCAGAAGAGATGAAGAAGGAGGCGGACGCGGTGATCGACCGGAATCACATCAAGTATGTGATCTTTGATTTCGAGAAAACAGATTTTATGGACAGTTCCGGAATAGGGGTAATAATGGGAAGGTATAAGACAATCTGTCTGATCGGGGGAGAGGTCTGGGCAGTTCACGCAAACGAGAGGATCCGCAAGATCCTTACTCTCTCGGGAGCCGCAAAAATCATGCAGATATATGAGGAGGAGAAGCCATGAAAAATACCAATGAAATGGAGATCAGATTTGACAGCAGGTCGGCAAACGAGGGATTTGCCAGGGTGGCGGTGGCGTCCTTTATGACACAGTTAAACCCAACGGTGGAAGAGGTGGCGGATGTCAAGACCGCGGTCTCGGAAGCGGTGACAAATGCCATTATCCACGGGTATGACAGTGAGACGGAGAAAGTGTGCATCCGCTGCCGGATCGAGGACAACGTGCTGTACGTGGAAGTCAGCGACCGGGGCTGTGGTATCCGGGATGTGGAAGAGGCCATGCGCCCCATGTATACAAGCAAACCGGAGCAGGACCGCTCAGGCATGGGATTTGCATTTATGGAAGCATTCATGGACAGTGTGGAAGTCGAGTCGGAGCAGGGAAAGGGAACAAGAGTGAAGATGAAGAAAACCGTGGGAAAAGGAAGGGAGTTATGGACCACACAATCGCTTTGATCAGGAAATCACACGACGGGGATAAAGAAGCAAGAGAACAGCTTGTGGAAGAAAATGTGGGCCTTGTCTGGTGTGTGGTGAAGCGGTTTTACGGGCGCGGCGCCGAGGCGGAGGACCTTTTCCAGATCGGAAGTATCGGCCTTCTGAAAGCCATCGACAAATTTGACATATCCTATGATGTGAAATTTTCCACCTACGCAGTCCCCATGATCTCCGGAGAGATCAAGCGGTTCCTGCGCGACGACGGGATGATCAAGGTGAGCCGGTCCCTGAAAGAACTGGCCTACAAAAGTTTCCAGGCAAGGGAACGGCTCACCGACAGACTGGGGAGGGAACCTACCCTGGACGAGCTTTCCTGCGAGATGAACGTGGACAAAGAGGAGATCGTACAGGCCATGGAGGCAGGCGGTGAGGTGGAATCCCTGTACCGCCCGGTTCACCAGAAAGAGGGCAGCGAGGTCCGCCTTCTCGATAAAATCGAGGAAAAAGAAAGAAAAGAAGACAAAATTCTGGACCTGATGCTGCTCAGACAGCTCCTGGAGACTCTTAACTCCAGAGAAAGGCAGCTCATATATCTGCGCTACTTTGCCGACCGCACCCAGTCCGATGTGGGAAAGATCATGGGCATCTCTCAGGTCCAGGTATCCCGGATGGAGAAGCGGATCATTGAAAATCTGCGCAAAATGTCCCGATGATCACATATTTTCCGGGAAAATCCGGATAATAGATAACACACAGAGAATATGCGGAAAGGATGTAGAGAAGATATGGAAAACGGACGCAGAAAAGTGTGGATCTGCCTGCTGGTCATTGTCCTGGCGGCAGTGGTTGTCGGGATCCTCTACTATCTGAGCTCGCCTCAGCAGCCCAGTGACGAAGGATTTCTGATCCGGGAACCGGAGGTGGAAGAGTATGTCAGCGAATGCAGTGACTCTTTATATTAAGGGAGACCGGGATGTGGAAGTCACAAAGCCGGACGTTACCCTGGGAGATATCCTCTCCATCGAGTGTACGAACCGGGCGGTCCTGGCGAGGGTGCGCGCGCTTAAAATCGTGAAAATGAAAAAGACCGGGCAGCAGAGATGCGTGGTCTCGATTCTGCGGGTCATCGAGTGCATCCATGAAGTATACCCGGAGGCGGAGGTGCAGAATCTGGGGGAGACGGATATCATTATCACTTACGAGGATCAGAAAACTCCTGCTTTTTTCTGGCACATCCTCAAAGCCGTGTTTGTGGCGGTGGTGACATTCTTCGGCTCGGCATTCTCCATTATGGCTTTCAATAACGATGTGGATGTGACGAAGCTTTTCGACCAGATTCACGAACTGGTGACAGGGACTCCTTCGGATGGCTTCACGGTTCTGGAGATCTCCTATTCCATAGGGCTGACGGCCGGCATCCTCATCTTTTTCAACCATTTCGGAAAGAAGCGCTTTACCGTGGATCCGACGCCCATGGAAGTGCAGATGCGGCTGTATGAAAATGATATCCAGACAACCCTGATTGAGGACTCGGCAAGGAAAGGAGAGGAGATCGATGTGGGAATGGGCAGCACAGTGCCTCCTGGCAGTGATCGGAATTAGCGGAGGCGTGGCAGTGGCGGCAGGGCTGTTTTCCTTTATTGTGGAGCTTGGCGTGGTGGCGGATTTTGCCGACCGGACCCACACGGGAGAACATATCCTTCTTTATGAAGACTGCGTTGCCCTGGGCGGAATCCTGGGGAATCTGGTCTATGTATTTCAGATCCGGATTCCCCTTGGCGATCCGCTGTTTGCCGTCTATGGCATATTTGCGGGAATATTTACCGGCTGTTGGGCTATGGCCCTGGCAGAGATCCTCAACGTGTACCCGGTCTTTATGAGAAGGCTGAAGATCGTGCGGTACATGACTGCGTTCGTGATCAGTATGGCGTTGGGGAAAGGACTGGGGGCAGGGCTGTTCTTCTGGCGGGGGTGGTAACGGGAAATTTTTCTTTTAAATACGTGTTGACAAAACAAAATTCTCTGGATATATTATAGATAAAGAAAAGCGTGCTTTTCTTAGTGGGCTAACACTTAAATCTGAAATGCTCGTCAGTCACAGGATTGACCGTTGGCGGACAACACTAAAATCCGGCATGTATACCAGCAGTTTGCTGGTCGTTGGCAGACAACACTAAAATTAGCCATAAAGAGAGGGTATGTAGCACAATGGTGTTATTACTCTCTCTTTGAATTTATATAGGAGTTTTCAGTGAGGTTATGCAATTTACGAAAGAAGATGCAAGAAAAAAAGTTTTAAATTGTGCCAAACAATATCAGAAAAAGCTTCTGAATAAGAAATTGATTATTATTTACCGAGAACGAAGAGACAATAAAATTAGATATATAGAAGTTGTTTTTCATGAGAGAAATTATCAGCATTTGACTGGATTGGAATTAATAGATAAGAATGGTAATGTGTTACATAATCAGTCCCAAAATTTCTATAGAAAATGCATAGAAAATAAATTAGGCACGCATGAATTTAGATTTAAGCCAGACGGAACAACTCAATTAAAATTAGCGGCACTGCCCGTGTTGATGGATATAACAAAAATAACAAAAATCAGTGGGGATTATAATGGTGTCAGGCCCTATCTTTTTGTAGATAAACTAATAGGTGGCGTCAATTTTTGTCTTGGATTGAGACAGGAAGAGGACGTGTATGTTCCATCTTCCGCGTTGCTTGAAGATATCAAAAAGCTAACAATTGCACCTTCGCAGGTTTTGGCGATTCTTGAAAAAAACATTAGTGATACAACTTATTTTACGGTGAAGCATGTGGCAAAAGGATTAAATCTTAATAATATCACTTTACCAGATGATATAAGCCAATTAATTTGTTTAGATAATTATATATATCATAAAAGCTAAGTGGCGCCCTATAGGGCGCCTATCTTATAACCAGCCCCCACACCCAGTATATCAGCCCCAGCGCCCAACTGGTGACGATCCCGTAGAGGATCACCGGTCCGGCGATGGTGAAGATCTTGCATCCGATGCCGAATACCTGCCCTTCCTTCTTATATTCGATGGAAGGCGCCGCCACCGAATTGGCGAATCCGGTGATCGGAACGAGCGCTCCGGCGCCGCCCCATTTCGCCAGGCGCGGATAGATGCCGGTTCCCGTGAGAACCACGCTTAAGAACACCAGTGCCAGGGATGTCCAGGCGGCTGTCTCCTCGCTTCCAAGCCCCTGTGTTTCGCAGTAGTGGGTGATGGCCTGGCCGATCAGGCAGATCAGTCCGCCGAGCAGAAATGCCTTGAGCATGTTAAGCCAGACATTATGCCTCGGCGTTTTCTTTTTTACATATTCCTCGTACTGCTTTTCCTGTTTCATTTTCTGTATGTTATCCAATAAAACTCCCTCCTTACCGATCTCGGCAGAAATATATTCTTCCTGCTCTTTATAGTATCCGGAAAGTATGAAAATATGCGCAGAGGAATGATGGGGAAAATTCTATGGATAAATTCCGGGAAGCCTGCGGATAATAAAACACGAAACAGAAATATTAAAACAGAAATATTAAATATGAAGAAACGGGGATTACTTATGGATCAGATAAGAGGAAGCCAGAGTCTGGTATTTGCACGGGCGCCCTATATCTTAAGCGCAGCCTCCGTGGTGGGGAGCAAGGAAGCAGAAGGACCTCTGGGCAAACTGTTTGACATGACGAATCAGGACGATCTCTTCGGGGCGGACACCTGGGAGGAGGCGGAGAGCAACATGCAGAAGGAAGCCTGCGTCCTGGCACTGGGAAAAGCACATGTAACCGCAGATGAGGTGCGCTATCTCTTCGGAGGAGATCTGCTCCGCCAGGGAATCGCCACCTCTATGGGCGTGGAGGCACTGCAGATTCCCATGTTCGGTCTGTACGGCGCCTGCTCCACATCCGGGGAAGCTCTGGCACTTGCCGCCATGAGCGCGGCTGCGGGGTACGGGAAATATATGCTCGCCGTCACATCCAGCCATTTCGGAAGTGCAGAAAAAGAATTTCGCTTTCCGCTGGGGTATGCCAGCCAGAGACCGCTGTCTGCGCACTGGACCGTGACCGGAAGCGGAGCTTTCCTTGTAGGTGCGGAAAACGGGACGCTGAAAAGCCACGTAAAGATCACTGCGGTTACAGTAGGGAAGATCGTGGACTACGGCCTGAAAGATTCCCAGAATATGGGCGCCTGTATGGCTCCCGCGGCGATGGATACAATCGTGCAGAATTTTAAAGACCTGGGAAGAACAGCGGAAGACTACGACAAGATCATAACCGGAGATCTGGGATACGTGGGGCAGTCTATCCTTTTCGATCTGGTAAAAGGGAAAGGATATAATATAAGGAAGAAACATATCGACTGCGGTATGACAATTTTCGACCAGGAGACCCAGGATACCCACGCCGGAGGGAGCGGCTGCGGCTGTGCGGCGGTGACACTCGCCTCTTTTATTCTGCCTGAACTTGAAAAGGGAGAATGGAAGAGAGTGCTGTTCGTACCCACCGGGGCGCTCATGTCTACCGTGAGCTACAACGAAGGCGCAAGCGTGCCGGGAATCGCCCACGGCATTGTGCTCGAGCACTGCGAAAATAACTGAAAATCAATGGAAAGGCGGGAAAAAGATGGAATATGTTATCGCGTTTATCACCGGAGGGCTGATCTGTGCGGCAGTGCAGATCCTGTTGGACCGGACAAAACTGATGCCCGGAAGAGTCATGGTGCTCCTTGTATGTACCGGCGCTGTGCTGGGATTCTGCAATATCTATGAACCCTTTAAGGAGTTCGCCGGTTCCGGGGCGGGTGTGCCGCTGCTGGGATTCGGAAACACCCTGTGGCAGGGGGTGAAAGAAGCAGTAGATGAACACGGATTTATCGGAATCTTCATGGGAGGATTCAAAGCGAGCGCAGTGGGAATATCAGCAGCACTGATATTCGGATATCTGGCGTCGTTTATTTTCGAACCGAAGATGAAGAAGTAGATGTGTGTAAATTTAGGG
The DNA here is from genome assembly GCF_002160525.1 of Lachnoclostridium sp. An169. Classification (GTDB taxonomy): domain Bacteria; phylum Bacillota; class Clostridia; order Lachnospirales; family Lachnospiraceae; genus Mediterraneibacter; species Mediterraneibacter cottocaccae. The sequence continues at coordinate 21,256 of NZ_NFKT01000020.1, read as the reverse complement.
GGGGGGGTAAAACCTAAGCTGTGCATACATGGTAAGAACCGGGTCGAATTACGTAAAAAGAATGTTAAGCTATTGACTTTTCCTGTAGAGAGGTGTTATTCTTGTTTAGTGAAAAAGCAGGCGTGAGAAATTGTGCAGCTTTTTCAGATAATATTTTTTTACTTCAGAAAAGGTCAGCATCCGGTTGTAATTAACAGGGTTCTGAGCTTTTGGCGTATATTGTAATACGGATATATCCACCTTACGGCTAATTAAAAGGCTGAATTAGTCGGGAGAGAATGATCCTGGCAGTATACGTCCGGAACAAAGGAGATATGAGGGTGGAAGACATCATAGACATACACAGCCATATTCTGCCGGGAATTGATGACGGAGCTTCCTCTCCGGAAGCTGCGTTACATATGTTGAAAGAAGCGAGACACCAGGGAATCCGGGAAGTGATTGCAACGCCTCATTACAGCAGAAGGTTTCAAAATAACTGCCCGGAAAGAATCCGGGAGCTGTGCGGAGAACTTCAGAAAATGAGCCGGGAGAAACGGTTGGAGATCAGGATTCATTCAGGACAGGAGATCCTTTATTCCGAGAATGTACCGGGAATGATCGCACAGGGAGAACTTCTCACCATGGCAGACAGCCATTATGTCCTCATAGAATTTTATCCGGGAGCCTCTTATCTTGAGATCCTCCGTGCAGTGCGGACACTGGTGATGGAAGGTTTTTCACCGATTCTCGCCCATGTGGAGCGCTACCGGGCGCTGCGGGATGAAGAGCGGCTCGAGGAACTGACCGGACAGGGGGCTTATATGCAGATGAATTTCTCTTCTGTATCCGGAAACTGGATGAATGAGACAGTCCGCTGGTGCCGGAAAATGCTCCGGGAACAGTACATACACTTTATGGGAACAGATATGCATGACGTAACATTGAGAAAGCCGGAGACAGAAGCGGCGGTCAGATGGATGCGGAAAAAGCTGGACCAGCGATATATGAGGAATCTCCTGCGGGGCAACGCAGAGAAGATCATTCGAGATGAAAAAATATAACAGAAAAGGAAAAAAGGTATGGGAAAGACACATGACGAGGATGAGATTGAGATTGATCTGAGAGAACTGTTTTTTGCTCTTAAGAAAAGAATACTGATCATTCTGGCCGCGCTTGTGGCAGGAGCCGTGATCGCAGGCGCGTATACAAAGCTGCTGATTACCCCGGTCTATAGTGCAACTTCTACAATGCTCGTACTTACAAAGGAGACGACCCTCTCCTCACTGGCAGACCTTCAGATCGGCACGCAGCTCACCGGCGACTACAGTATACTGATCAAGAGCCGGACAGTACTGGAGGATGTGATTGACGAACTTGGTCTGGAGATGGATTACCGGACACTGCGGTCCAATGTGACGATCAACAATCCGGAAGATACCCGGATTCTGGAACTTACGGTGACAAATTCCGATCCGCAGATGGCAAAGGAGATTGTAGATACCCTGTCCAGGGTTTCTTCCGATTTTATCGGAGACCAGATGGAGATTGTCGGACCAAAGATCATTGAGGAGGGAGAAGTGCCAACGGCACAGACAAGCCCCAGCCTTAAGAAAAATGTGATGCTCGGAGCGATTGCAGGTTTTGTGCTTGCGGCGGGAGTCATCGTGCTGATGACGATCCTGAACGATACGATCAAGTCGGAGGACGATATTGAGAAATACCTCGGAATACCGACCCTGGCGAACATACCTGACAGGAAGGATTATATCTCCGGAAAGGCTTCAAAGAAGAAGAAGAGAAAGAAGAGAAGGAGGCAGGAAAAATGGCAGAACAAAAAGTAATTATGAACGACCCGAAGAAATCGGATTACTTTTATGAAGAGTCCATTAAGACCCTCCGTACCAATATACAGTTTACCGGAATGGAAGTGAAGACGATCGCATTTACGAGCTGTTATCCGAATGAAGGGAAAAGCGATGTGACGTTCCAGCTTGCCATGGAGATCGGAAAGATGGGAAAACGGGTGCTGGTAATTGACGCAGACATACGGAAGTCCACATTTATTACGAGATACGGAGTCAAGCAGAAAGTAGAAGGACTTTCCCAGTTCCTGAGCGGGCAGACTGGCGGCAGCGACATTATCTATCAGACGAATTTCGAAAATGTAGATATCATATTTGCCGGGCCGGTAGCTCCGAACCCGTCGGAACTTCTGGAGCAGGAGGCGTTCGCCCTGCTTGTGAAAAGCGCGAGGGACGGATATGATTACGTCCTGATCGACACGCCGCCCATCGGCAGCCTGATCGACGCGGCGATTGTGGCAAAGCAGTGCGACGGAGCGGTTCTTGTTATCGAGAGTGAGCTTGTCAGCTACCGGATCGCCGTGAAGGCGAAAGAGCAGCTTGAGATGAGCGGCTGCCGGATTCTGGGAGCTGTGCTCAATAAGGTGGATACAAAGAAGGACAAGTATTATTCGAAATATAACCATTACTATCATTACACAGGCTCAGATAAAAGATAGGACAGTACACGGGAAATTTGGAAAATAACAGGTAAGATAAGGCGGAAATATGGCAGGAAGAAAGAAAAAAAAGCTGTGGATGATACCGGTCTGTGCGGCGGTTATCGCCGTGGCTGCGGGAGGAATACTGGTGTGGAATACCATCCGGCAGGATGAGACTTCGCAGACTGCAGCGGAAACAGGCGGCACTTCAAGTTCGGCAGATGTGGTCTGGAACGGAAAAGAGTATAATTATAATGATCATCTGAGCAATTTTCTTTTCATGGGAGTGGATAACCGCGAGAAGGAAGCAACGGCAATCGGTCAGGCAAATGCCGGGCAGGCGGATGCAATTTATCTGGTATCCTGGGACCGCGTGGAGGCGGAAGCAACCGTGATATCCATACCGAGAGATACCATGACCCGGATTCAGGTATACGGTCCGGGCGGGCAGGATCTCGGAACAGTGGAAGATCACATCAGCCTGTCCTATGCTTATGGAGACGGGGGATATGAAAGCTGCGAACTGACAAAAGACGCGGTGTCGGATCTCTTCTATGGACTTCCGGTTCAGGGATACTGCTCCATTAACATGGATGGAATCCCGGTGCTTACGCAAAGCGTGGGAACGGTGACGGTTACTGTCCCGAATGACAGCCTTGAAAATATTGATCCGCAGTATCAGGAGGGAGCACAGGTTACGCTCACACCTGAGATGACGGAGACATTCGTCCGCTATCGGGATATTACGGTAAGCCAGAGCGCCATCAGCCGGATGGAGCGCCAGGAAGAATATATCCGTGCTTTTGGTGAGGCGGCGACAGAACGGTTTTCTACTGATCCCGGGTTCGTGACAGAACTGTATACAGCTCTCGAACCCTATATGGTGACGAACATCGGAACCGATCAGTTTTTAGATATAATGGAAGGTATATCTTCCGGCAATACAAATGAGGGATGGACAGTCCCCGGGGAAGGCTCGGAAGGTGAGATGTACGATGAGTACCATGTCGATGATGACGCTCTTTATCAGAAGATCATCGAGACATTTTACAGGGAGGCGTAAGTGAAATGGTAAGATTCCGGCACCAACCCGGCAGGGTACAGGTGGGAGAAACATGAAGCGAGCGTATAAAGTAATAGGGATAATAATACTCATAGCAGCTATTATCTGTGCGGGCGTGGGAATATATCTGTACATACAGGAACAGAATGCGGGCGCGGTCTACGACGAGATCCGCCAGTCTGTCAAAGCCGGAAATCCGGCGGAGGCAGCGGAAGTGGATGTGCCGGATGACCCCGTGGAGATTCCCATTGATTTTGAGACGCTCCAGGAGAGAAATCCGGACGTGTACGCCTGGATTACTGTGCCGGGTACGCCCATTGATTATCCGGTCCTGCAAAGAGAGAATGACAACGGTTATTATCTGAACCATACCATTGACCATGAGCAGAAGACCGAGGGAGCTATTTTTACAGAAAATTACAACAGTAAAGATTTCGAAGATCCGAACACTGTGATCTATGGACATGATATGAAAAACGGATCTATGTTCCGGTCGCTCCTTGAATATGATGACAGGGCGTTTTTTGACGCAAATAAGGAGATCATTATCTACACTCCGGACGCGATCAGGCATTACGAGATATTTGCAGCGTATCCTTATGACAACCGACATTTGCTCAGGAGCTTTGATTTCCAGAATCCGCGCGTTTTTCAGCAGTATCTGGACAATATTTTCTCAGTGAGGGATATGAGTTCCTGTATCGATACGTCCATGAATGTGGACAGTGACGATAAGATCGTCACATTATCAACCTGCTATGGCAGCCAGCGTGACCATAGATTTCTGGTGCAGGGCGTGCTGGTTTCTATAGAACAATAAAAAAAGAAAGGAAAGGTGAGTGGACATGAAGAAAAAAATCTTTGGCGCGATTCTGGCAGCTGCACTTATTGTATCGCAGGCTGCAACGGTTTTCGCAGCAGGAAGCAGAACATCAGACGTCGTAATTTCCGGCGAATCCACCGGCAGATACGAAGTGTATGAAGCTTCAGAGGAAACCTTTGCCGATACGATAGAGACTGCGCCGCAGACCGTGGAAGCCATCATGGAGATCAATTCCGGCAGCACACCACTTCAGGACCTTGCAGAGAAGGTACGTGAGATCGTCTCCGCGGGAACTGAGACGCTGAACATGACGGAAGAGCAGATTGGCGCTCTGGAGACGGAAATTGAAGGCAAGAGCATGGTTACCCAGTTCTTTGACCTGGTTCCGGTCGATGGCGGCGTGCAGGATGCAGACGGACGTTATGTCGCTACGCTGTCAGTACCTTCACTGACAACGGCAATGACGAATGTGCGTATCCTTCACTTCAGTACAGAGAGAGCCCTCTGGGAAGTGATCACACCGGATGATGTGGACTATGACAATCAGGAGATCACGGCCACATTTGAAGATCTCTCCCCTGTTGCTATCATCGCGGATGTAAATGAGAACGCAGCAGATACCGCAGTAGGTACATCTCCGCAGACAGGTATGCCATCTGTCTGGATGTTCTGGCTCGGAGCAGCTGTTGTACTTGCAGTAGTTGCAGCAGTTACGTTTAGAAAAGCAAGACGTTAGGGCTGGCAGAGAAGACAAGATTCCGGGCGGAGAAAAGGAGAAAATCCGTAATCCGTCCGGCTGCAAAGAAACCTGCACAACCTTATCGTGAGGGAAAGAAAGAGCTCTTGTGGTGGGGCTGCAAAAGGAATGTTGAAATATGTACAGCAGAATATCAAACAGCTGGCTGAAACACTGGGACTTTATCCTTCTGGACCTGATCATGCTTCAGGCTGCCTATGTGTTCAGTTGTATTATGAGGCGGGGATTGCATATTCCGTATCACGATCCGTTGTATCTGAACATCGGATTACTTATCGGCCTGGCTGATATCTGTGCGGCTTTCTTTATGGAACCGTATCACGGTATCATGCGCAGAGGATACTTCCAGGAATTTAAAAATGTACTGCGGCATGTTGTTGTAGTATGTGTATTTGAGATTGCATACCTGTTCTTAAGCCAGAACGGCGGAGCTTTCTCAAGACTCTCTTTTCTCTGGTTTGTCCCGGCGGCACTGATATTTGTCTATGTAGGAAGAGTGCTCTGGAAAGGCTTCCTTGTAAGGCATAAACGTCTTTTCTATGACAAAGTGAAGATGCTGCTGATCACAACAAGAGAAGAAGTGGAAGATACACTGGAGATAATGAAGCTGAACAGCTTCAATGAATTTGAAATCATCGGAATCGCATTCGTGGACGGAAACGTCCGGGAAGATGAAGCAGTCCGGGGAATCCCGGTAGTGTGCTGCGCAGATGCGGTTCCTGACTATATACAGACGCGGTGGGTGGATGCGGTACTCATAAAAGTAAGACAGAGCTACGGCATCCCGAGACACCTGATTGATACCTGTATCAATATGGGGCTGACTGTACACTACAGTCTCGGCGATCTGGGAATCGGAGGAAACAATCAGTACATCAACCGTATGGGTGGATTTACCGTCGTGACGTCCTCCCTGAGAGTTGCACAGCAGAGAGAAGTATTTCTGAAAAGAGTACTTGATATCTGCGGCGGCCTGGTAGGCGTCCTGCTGACAGGAATTATCTTCCTGTTTCTGGGACCTGCGATCTACAGCGCTTCGCCCGGCCCGATCTTCTTCTCGCAGACCCGTGTGGGCAAGAACGGAAAGAGATTCAAGATCTATAAATTCCGGAGCATGTACACGGACGCTGAGAAGAGAAAACAGGAATTAATGAAGAAAAACGAGATGCAGGGCTTCATGTTCAAAATGGAAAATGATCCCCGTATCATCGGAAGCGGTCCGGACGGCAGCAGACACGGTCTCGGGTGGTTTATAAGAAAAACTTCCCTGGATGAGTTCCCGCAGTTCTGGAATGTCCTCAAAGGCGATATGAGCCTGGTCGGGACAAGACCGCCGACAGAAGATGAATGGCAGCAGTATGAACACTCCCACAGAGCGCGGCTCGCCATCAAACCCGGTCTGACCGGCATGTGGCAGGTCAGCGGAAGAAGCAATATCACCGATTTTGAAGAAGTGGTAAAGCTGGATATGGAATACATAAAGAACTGGACATTCGGGATGGATATCAAGATCATACTAAAGACAGTGCTTGTGGTGCTCAAGGGGAGTGGATCAAAGTAGGATGGGAACTTCAAATAATAACAATTATTTAAAGCTCGGAGCGCTAGCGGAGAGCTTTACGAGGAAGAAGCGGAGCGGATTCCGAGTGACCGATTGCAATAGATCGTATAAATATCCCGGAATTCCGGCGGTTATTTCAGAAAAGGATCACAGGCAGGTGATACGCATGAAACCAGTACATAACGACGGAAAACTGAACATAGCAATGCTCGGTCACAAGCGGATTCCTTCCCGTGAGGGAGGAATCGAAGTGGTGATCGAGGAGCTTTCGACACGCATGGCTGCCCTGGGACATCATGTAACCTGCTATAACCGGAAAGGGCACCACGTAAGTGGAAAGGCCTTTGATACAAAGAAAACAGATTCTTATAAAGGAGTCCGGCTGAAATCCGTATTTACCATTGACAAGAAAGGACTTGCAGCAATGTCGGCTTCTTTTTTTGCGGCTCTGCATTGCGCAGCGGGAAATTATGATGTGGTTCACTTCCACGCGGAAGGACCGTGCGCCATGCTCTGGCTACCGAAATTGTTCGGCAAACGGTGTGTGGCTACGATCCACGGTCTGGATCACAGGAGAACCAAGTGGGGAAAATTCGCCAGTACTTATATCATGCTTGGCGAAAAATGCGCTGCAAGGTTCGCCGATGAAGTCATCGTACTGAGCCGAGGGGTTCAGGAGTATTTCCGGAAAACTTATGGCAGGGAAACGGTGTTTGTCCCTAACGGGGTCAACCGGCCTGTTCCGGAAAAGGCAGAGCTGATCACGGAGAAGTTTGGGGTGGAAAAAAATTCCTATTACCTTTATCTTGGCAGGTTAGTTCCGGAGAAGGGACTGAAATATCTGATTGAAGCTTTCAAAAAGGTAAAAACTGAAAAGAAGCTTGTCATTGCAGGTGGCTCCTCGGATACCGATGCCTATGCCAATGATTTGAAAGAACTGGCAAAGGATGATAGCCGTATCCTGTTTACCGGATTCGTGCAGGGGAAACTTTTGAAAGAACTGTACAGTAACGCTTATGTATATGTACTGCCCTCGGATCTGGAAGGGATGCCACTGAGTCTGTTGGAAGCGATGAGCTATGGCAACTGCTGCGTTGTGTCAGATATCGCGGAATGTACCGAGGTAGTCGGGGATAAAGCGGCAGTGTTTAAGAAAGGAAATAGCGCAGATCTGGCGAGGGTTCTGCAGAAGCTAGAAGATAAGCCGGAAACTGTGAAGAAATATAAGGATGAGGCTGCGGATTATATCTGCGGCAGATATAACTGGGATGAAGTGACGGAGAAGACGCTGGGGCTGTATGAGAACAAGGTGGCTGAGGCGGATCGGTATTCCGGGGAGATTGTGTCATGAGAATTTTGATGATCAATAATGGTGAATATCAATTTGGGGTTAGCGAGCGTGATATTAATTAAGAAGATTTGATACCCAGAATAAGCAGTTAATTATTTATATAGAAAAAATACAATGCAAGAATGAGATGAAAAGGGGTAGTAATGTTATGAGCTGTGTTGATCTGCATAAGAAAACAATATTGGTGACCGGAGCAGCCGGCTTCATCGGCTCAAATTTGGTAAAGCGTCTTTACGATGATGTGCAGGATGTAACGGTGGTTGGTATCGATAATATGAATGACTATTATGATGTGCGGCTAAAAGAAGCGAGATTGACCGAACTGTCCGTACATCCTTCTTTTGTTTTTATCAAGGGCAGCATTGCAGATAAGGGTCTGGTTGAGAATTTGTTCAAGCAGTACCAGCCCCAGGTCGTTGTTAATCTGGCCGCACAAGCCGGCGTGCGCTACTCCATTATTAATCCAGATGCCTATATAGAATCGAACTTGATTGGATTTTACAACATTCTGGAAGCCTGCCGACATTCTTATAATGAAGGGAATACTCCTGTGGAACATCTGGTATATGCGTCCAGTTCATCTGTTTATGGTTCCAACAAAAAGATTCCATACAGCACTGATGATAAGGTGGACAATCCAATTTCTCTTTACGCCGCCACGAAGAAATCAAACGAACTGATGGCCCATGCTTATGCGAAGCTGTACAACATTCCGTCAACTGGTTTGAGGTTCTTCACAGTGTATGGCCCTGCTGGTCGCCCGGATATGGCCTACTTTGGCTTCACTGATAAGTTAAGAGCCGGTAAGACAATCCAGATATTCAACTACGGCAACTGCAAACGCGACTTTACATATATCGATGACATTGTGACCGGTGTGGAAAAGGTGATGGGCAAAGCTCCTGACAAGGCAACCGGTGAGGATGGACTTCCTGTTCCACCTTATGCTCTCTATAACATTGGCAACAACAATCCGGAGAACCTATTGGACTTCGTGCAGATTTTGAGCGAAGAGTTGGTACGAGCTGGTGTGCTGTCGGAAGATTACGATTTTGATGCTCATAAAGAACTGGTTCCGATGCAGCCCGGAGATGTGCCTGTGACCTATGCGGATACGAGCGCCTTGGAACATGACTTCGGATTCAAGCCGAGTACAGACCTGAGAACTGGACTGCGGAAATTTACTGAATGGTATCGGGATTTCTATATGTGAAAACATAACATGTGAGAACACAAAGAAACGGAATGTACCGTCGGTGGAAATACACTGGCAACAGTGTGAAATATAAGAACCATTGCGTAAGCATGTGGGGAGGAGATCGATTATATGAGAGAATTCAAAGATTTAAAGATCGCTGTCGCTGGTACCGGTTATGTAGGCCTTTCAATTGCCACGCTTCTGGCACAGCATCACAAAGTAATGGCTGTGGACATCGTACCTGAGAAAGTAGAGCTGATCAATAAAAAGCAGTCCCCTATTCAAGATGACTATATTGAAAAGTATCTTGCCGAGAAGGAATTGAATCTGACTGCCACACTGGACGCGGAAGCGGCTTATAGTGATGCAGATTTTGTAGTAATCGCTGCACCGACCAACTATGATAGCAAGAAGAATTTCTTTGATACCAGTGCAGTTGAAGCCGTGATCAAGCTGGTGATCCAGTACAATCCGGAAGCGATTATGGTAATTAAGAGCACAATCCCGGTGGGTTACACGGCAAGTATCAGAGAGAAATCTCACTGCGATAACATCATCTTTAGTCCTGAATTTTTAAGAGAGTCCAAAGCATTGTACGATAATTTGTATCCTAGCAGGATCATCGTTGGCACTGATGTTGAGAATGCCAGATTGGTTAAGGCGGCAGAGACGTTCGCAAAGCTGCTCCAAGAGGGCGCAATTAAGGAAAACATCGACACGTTGTTTATGGGGTTCACAGAGGCAGAGGCTGTAAAATTGTTCGCTAATACCTACCTGGCACTGCGTGTGGCTTATTTCAATGAACTAGATACATATGCGGAAAGCAAAGGACTGAACACCAAGCAGATCATTGATGGCGTTTGTCTGGATCCGAGAATTGGAAGCCATTATAACAATCCGAGCTTCGGTTACGGCGGTTATTGTCTGCCTAAGGACACCAAACAGTTGCTGGCAAATTACCAAGATGTCCCTGAAAACCTGATCCAGGCTATTGTTGAGAGTAATAGAACAAGGAAGGACTTCATTGCGGATAGAGTTCTGGAGATTGCTGGGGCTTATGGAGCAAACGATAGTTGGGATGAGAGAAAAGAAAAAAAAGTCGTCATTGGTGTATACCGGTTAACTATGAAATCAAACAGTGACAACTTCCGGCAAAGTTCTATTCAAGGGGTTATGAAACGAATCAAGGCAAAGGGAGCAACGGTGATTGTGTACGAGCCAACGCTCAAGGATGGGGAAACATTCTTCGGAAGCTTGGTAGTAAATGATCTGGAACAATTCAAGAACCGTTGCGATGCTGTCATTGCAAATCGTTATGACAAATGCTTGGATGATGTGAAAACGAAGGTTTATACCCGAGATATTTTCCAGAGAGACTAAAGGAGTCTATTATGCATTTAATTAAAGGAATAAGAACTTTCTTATTTGATAAAGAAAAACGTACCATTTTTTTGGCGCAACACGGCTTTTATAAGACAATGTCTGATAGAGATTTTCTATGTATGCAATTTAAGAATGTTTTTGGGTATGATTTGAATTTGGAAAATCCTCAAACATACAATGAAAAATTGCAATGGTTGAAATTAAATGATAGAAATCCGCAATATGTTCAATTAGTAGATAAATACCAAGTGAAAGAAATTGTGGCAAATATTATTGGTGAGCAATATATCATTCCAACTCTAGGCGTATGGGACAGTTTTGACGAAATTGATTTCAGCAAACTGCCCAATCAGTTCGTTTTGAAATGCACACATGATTCGGGAGGATTGGTTATCTGTACGAATAAAAGCAAATTGAATATGTCGGCAACCAAAAAGAAAATTGATAAGTGCTTAAAGAACGACTACTATATGCAGAACCGAGAGTGGCCATATAAAGATGTCCCGAGAAGAATTATTGCTGAAGCATATATGGTAGACGAATCTGGGTATGAGCTCAAAGATTACAAATTTTTCTGCTTTGATGGTAAAGTTAAGGCAATGTTCATTGCATCTGATCGTGAAAGTAATACAGAAGAGACTAAATTTGATTTTTTTGATGCTGAATTCAGAAAACTGCCATTTACAAATGGCCATCCTAATTCCACAAAACAGTATGAAAAGCCTAAGACATTTGAAGAAATGAAATCACTTGCAGAGAAAATTTCGGCAGGACTTCCACAGGCAAGAATAGATTTTTATGACGTGAATGGGAAAGTGTATTTCGGTGAAATCACTTTTTTTCACTGGAGCGGGTTTAAAAAATTCGAACCACCAATTTGGGATAAAAAATTTGGCGAGTGGATAGATTTGACAAGGGTGAAGAAATAAAGTTATGAAATTAGCATTTTATATAAGTAGTTTATCTGGAGGTGGAGCAGAAAAAGTTCTTACCACCATTGCAAACACATTGGCATGTAAAGGCAATGAAGTACATGTAATTTCACTAGAGAAACGTCCACAATTTTATAGCCTTGTCCCAGATGTGAATTTGCATACATCAAATAATACTAATTGCGGAAAATTAATGGAGCAAATTAAGGATTATATTTTTATTAGAAAGTGCTTTAAAAATATTAAGGCGGATGTGAGCATATCTTTTCTGATGCGATGTAATTTACTTCTCATCGTTGCTGGACTATTATCTAAAGAAAAAATAATTGTATGTGATCGGAATAATCCCTTGCGGGAACACTCAAAATTCAGTTTTCTTATTAGTAACATATTATATAAAAGAGCCAATGCGATAGGTGTACAAACAAAACAGATAAAATCTTTTTATTGGAAGTCGCTCCAAAGCAAAATATTTGTACAAGAGAATCCCATTGATAATGTCGCATTAGAACAGCAGCTTGATGGGGACGTTGTAACGAAAGAAAACACTGTTATCTCGATCGGAAGACTCGAACCGCAAAAAGATTTTGAAACCCTAATCAGAGCCTTTGCCCGAGTATCGATACAATACCCAAATTGGACATTAAAAATATTCGGTGTTGGGGAAAAAAAGGAATTTTTACAAAAGTATATAGATAATCGGCAAATGACAGCAAAAATCATATTATGTGGTCATACCCAAAAACCTTTTTTGGAATTATGTAGATCAAAAATTTTTGTGTTGTCTACATATTATGAAGGCTTTCCCAATGTCTTATGTGAAGCGATGGAAGCTGGATTACAATGTATATCGAGTGACTGCGTGAGTGGACCGAGAGAATTGATAGATAATGGTGTGAATGGCTGGCTGTTTGAAATAGGGAACGATGAACAGTTGGCCGAACTTATAAAAAGATGTATTGAATCTGATGATATGATGATTGGAATTCGGGCTAAAGAGTCAGTGAAAAGGTTGCATTTGGATAAAAATATTTCTGAATGGGAGACAATCATTCGCCGGATATTTCTTTCTGAATAAAAAGACATGATACGGGTGGAAGTATGGTACTTAAATTAGGAAAAAGCAAAATTGCGTGGCTGCAACTATTCATAGCATTTATACTAACGATTGAGCCCAAGTTGTTTACACAATATACGATTACCGTATTGATATATGCGGTCGGAAATTTGGCTGTATTTGCCATCTACTTCTATAAAGTGTGTAAAGACGGAAAAATATCTAAATACTTATTTGCTTGGGTATGTCTAAGGATATACTTCCTATTGATAATGATAATAAATGGAAATGTTTCAGATATTGATCAGTGGGGATATCTCACATTAATGGTGTGCAATTACATTCTCATAATTGAGTGGTGTGTTCAAAATAATTACCTAAAAGAAATGCTAACTGCATTATCAGCAGTCTGCTTGATATTTATTTTCATAAACGCGATGAGCTTACTGGCATTTCCAGGCGGTATCATTCCGTCAAAAGTAATATATGACAACGGTGATAATGACTACTACTTTTTAGGGATTAAAACAGCCTATACTAGTTATATCTTTGTTGCATTTGCTGCTAGTGGAATTTGTTTAATAAAATATAGAATGAAAAAACTCTGTATATTAACAGTAGCATTATCAGTTTTCAATATTTTGTATGCAAATATATCTACTGGTATAGTGTGCTTGGTTGCTTTGTTGATACTGATACTTATAAAAAGAGTATTCAAAATGCAGATTACGATGAATTTTGTCTTGGCGATGACAATAATCTTGAATGTAGCTGTCGTCATTTTTGGCGCACAGTATATGTTCTCCGGGGTTATAGAGAATATTTTACATAAGAGCATGACACTAACGGGAAGAACAGATATATGGCGCAATGCACTCGCACTAATGAAAAATCAAAGTCTAATCGCGACAATATTGGGTAACGGAATTGTTAACGGGGGAAGTTTCGTTCCGTTCGGTAATGGCCTTTGGCCGGCTCATAATCAGTGGATTCAAAATGTTTTTGAATACGGAATAGTAGGAACCTTGGGGCTTATTGTTTTTATGAGCAATTCGATTAACAAAAAAAGTGTGATTTTGCGGACGGAAAACTATTTGCTGAATATTATCTTTGTTATGCTTATAGGTACGATAACAATGCAATACTTGGGCTATGCGCACGTTTATCTATTATTTGTACTTTTGAAACATGCGGATGAAATAGAGGAAAGAATTTAAAGTAATGAGAAAGATAAATAAAAGTCAAAATAAGATTGCAGTTATATGTCCATATTTTGGAAATTTGCCAAGTAATTATAAATTTACATTTGCGTCGATGGCTGTAAATGCGTTTATTGATTGGTATATAGTTACAGATGATGTGTTTGACGACAGTCGTTATTCTAATGTTACTTGTATTAAATTGAACTTTGATGAGATAAAAAACAGAATTAAGAGTGTACTCGGCTGCAGGATTAGTAGAGTATATAAACTGTGCGACTATAAACCATTATATGGAATGATATTCAAAGATATATTTATGGGGTATGAATATTGGGGTTATAGTGATTTAGATATAGTATACGGTGACTTGAGGAAATGTCTGTCCAAGGATAACTTAATGCACTATGACAAAATTCTGGATTTAGGGCACTTGTCGGTATACAGAAACGATCCGTTGATTAATATGATATGCACTACTATAGAGAATAATGGATACTCATTAAAGTCTATTCTAGACAGTGATGACATTTATGTTCTTGATGAATCGTATGGAAAGAATCATTTGAGCGTAAACGAATTATTAGAGCAGGCGGGATATTCGGTGTTAAGAAAAGTGGAAGGATGTAGTGATATCGTTAGCCGATACAGAAATCTGTATGTTATGGATACTGAAAGGCAAGTATTTACATATTTAAAATATGAAAATGGGAAATTGTATATTCGAAATTGGAAGAATCAGACGAATCAGGAAATAATATATGCTCATTTTCAAAAAAGGCGATTTGAAAGGACTTCATTTAGTAACACTAATGAATTTGCAATTACACCGAAGGGATTCTTTGATGAAAAAGATATTCAGAAGAATTGCTTTTACCCGAGAATTCGAGATTTGAGATTTTGTTGGTATATCAAATTTAGATTTAAACGCTGGTTTGATAATGCAAAACTTCAATGGCAATAAACGCGAATTAGAATTGTGGGTATTATGAAAGGAATTTTAGAATGAATGTAACAGTTTGTACACCGACATATAATAGAGCTCATACGTTAAAAAGACCATTTGAAAGTTTGTGCAGACAGAAATGCAAAGATTTTATATGGTTAGTGATTGATGATGGCTCAACTGATGAAACAGAGGATTTTATTAAAGAATGTAAGAAAAATGCTGATTTTAGAATCGAATACCATAAAAAAGAAAATGGTGGAAGACATACAGCACTGAATTATTCTTATCAGTTTATCAAGACAGAATGGGTCATTAATTTGGACTCCGACGATGAACTTACAGAAGATGCAATTGAGCTTTTAAATGGTATTATTGATACACTTCCAAGTGATAAACAACGATTTTGGCAGATTTCAGGCAGATGTATAGATGCTGCAACGAGAAAACTTATAGGGAAGGAATATCGTGAGGATATAAATCAATACACCGGAAGAAAGCAACGCAAGATCATGGCCAAGGCGGGGGGGGAGAAATCAAATTGCAGACGAGTTTCAATTTTGAAGCAATATCCTTTCCCTGTGTATGCTGATACAAAATTCGTAACTGAAAGTACCGTATGGGAAAAGATTTCCTTGTACTATGATTCATATTGCGTGAATGATGTTTTTAGAGTTTACTACACCGATTCTGCGGATTCTCTTGCAAAAGGTAGAATGCACTCTTCTTCCAGGATGAGAACTAGATATTACTTTGCAAGATTCTGTTTAAATGAATTGTTTGATCAGTTTTTTTACAATAAAACAGTTTGGATATCAATTTTTAATATAGCCAGGTCCGCAATGTGTTCTGGAACATCTTATCGGACTGTGATGAGAGAGCTAAATGGAACTATAAAGAGAGTACTTGTTACGATTTTGGGATATCCGGTTGCATTCTTATACGTCACCATAAAACACGAAAGATGATATAAGACAAAAAGGTTTGCTTTTGCGGAAAATAAGCTAGTAAATGATTTGACTAGGAGGAATGAACATGGAGTATAGTATAAAAAAAAGTGGAGAGAATAATAGAAATTATTCTATTGATATTCTGCGAATTATATCAATGCTCATGATTGTTTCTCTGCATTTTTTTTCTTATAATTCGGCTGTTACAGAAATCGACTATTTTTCGGCAACTGGTTTTTTGAAGCATATACTTCACAGCGTATCTTTGATATCCGTTAATTGTTATATTTTAATTAGTGGATACTACATTCACAAATTTAAGTTTAGTTTATATAAGCTCTTAAAGATACTATGCGAAGTTCTGTTTTATTCTATAATACTTTATTTGATATTTTTGCAGACAAATCTTGCTCATTTAACAGTAAAAGAATTATTACTTGCAGCAATGCCTACTTTGACACGATAATACTGGTTTGTTACCACTTATGTTGGAGTTTATATTTTATCTCCGATTATACGTGATGTTATAAACTTGTTGGATCGAAAAATACATTCGCTTATCATTTTTTGTGGCTTTATTCTGTTTGTAGTATACTATAACTTTTTTTTCTTTTGCGACAATTTGAACTTTGGTGGGAGTACCGGGATAGTCTGGTTTATATATCTGTATTTCTGTGCTTCATATATACAAAGATATAATGTTGGAAAGGGCAAACGTAATGTTTTACGGTATATTTTATGTGCATTTCTCGCATTAGGAAGCGAAGTACCTTTTATTTTACTATATGTTTTTACAAAACGGAGCATTTTTTTTGAAGGATCTACTATTTTCAATAGCGTATATAATTCCATTTTTGTTTTTATATCAAGCATATTGTTTTTTTTAATCTTTACTACCATGCGTTTAGATTTCAAGTCGATTCATATTAAAAAAATGATTTCATTTTTAGCTAAAGGATCTTTTGCTGTTTATTTAATTCATGAAAATAAGTATATGCGTACCTTTTTATGGAACACTATGGCAATTAATATTTCGTATGGACCGTTAACATTTGTGGCATATTGGATGATTAGCGTTATTAGCATATATATTTTCTGCACTACAGTGGATTGGATTCGGCAGAGACTTGAAAAATATCTTTTTGATAAACATCAAAAAAATATAAATCTAATTGAAGAAAAACTACAGAAGATTATCAATTCCATTCTAATAAAACTTTAAAAAGAGGTGAATGAAATAATGGGGAAAAAAATAGGAATCATTACAATTCAATCTTTAAATTTTGGAAATCGTCTTCAAAATTATGCCTTACAAGAGATTCTTAAGATTTTGGGCTTTGATGTATATACTCTTAGAAGATATAATGAAGTATCTTCTCTAAAAAAAAGAATTTTATCTAAGATAAAGGGTTGCTTACAATATTGTATTCATAGCAAAATAGTTAAATTTAAAGATTTCAATAGAAATATAAGATTTAGTAAATATTCAGTCGGAGCAAATAAGTTTCCTGCGGGTATATCTAAGGAGTTTGATTATTTTGTTACGGGAAGTGATCAAGTCTGGAATCCGTACTTTGAATCTGTTGGAGGTTGTGATTTACTTTGCTTTGCAGAGAATACTCAGAGAATTTCGTATGCGGCAAGCTTTGGAATAGCAGATTTTCCTGAAGATAAGGTTAAATACTGGGGGAGTGAACTAAATAGATTTAAGGCGATTTCTGTACGGGAAGAAGAGGGAAAGGCAATTGTAGAGAAGATTTCTAATAAAAGCGCGCAAATAGTACTTGACCCTACATTACTGTTAGATGGAGCAAAATGGGAAGAAATTGAGGTTCAACCTAAATTTGTGCCAGATAAACCATATATTTTTGTTTACGCATTAAAAGAGAAAAATAAAGCTTTCAAGAATTACTTATCAAGGTTGTCAAAAAAGTATACTATTGTAGACATATTACAAAGGAACAAGTTTGGAATTTCTCCTAAGTTGGGACCAGGAGAGTTTGTTTATCTGATTCATCATGCAGAATATGTTTTGACTGATTCTTTTCATGCGACTGTATTTTCAATTATATTTAAAAAAAATGTACATACATTTGCAAGAACTGGAATGGATATGAGTTCAAGAATCAAGTCATTGGCTAAATTGGTTGGCTTAAAGAATAATTTTGATAACGACAAGACCTTTTATTTTAACCCATCTGTAGATACTGAAATTGTCCAAGATAATTTGTCTAATAATCGAGAACAATCTATCTCTTTTTTAAAACAGGCATTCAAATAAATAGTTGTATGCCATAAGTCTTTAATGAGATAAAGAAGGATAGTAATAATCTGATTTGTGGAACAAAGTAGATGATTAAAATAATTAATATATTGGCTTGTTTGTTGCTGTTTTTTCTGAACAAAATTATTGAACAAACAATGTAGAGTTTACAGTCTAAAGGCCTAGCAAATTATGCAATTTAATAATTTATTCACCAGCCCTAAACGATATTGAATGGGGTTATGCTCTGGTGAGCTTTTATAAGTTGTATAAAAAGCACTATCGCATTGCGGACGTAATTATAGAAGCTGTTGGATTACCATATACTTTTTATGGTTGCTTTGAATTGCTGAACTATAGGGGGTAAATAGATTATGGCAAAAATAGAACGAACTAAAAATGCAACAAGAAATATTATCTTTGGCGTCATATTAAAAGCGCACCAAATTTGGGGACAATTCTTAATGCGAACTGTCATGATCTATTTGATGGGAGCTCAGTATTTAGGACTCAACTCACTATTTACATCAGTTCTTCAGGTATTGAATCTTGCCGAACTGGGTGTCGGATCGGCAATGGTTTATAGTATGTATAAGCCGATTGCAAAAGACGATAATGCAGCTATATGTGCGCTTATGAAGCTTTATAGAAGATATTATAGAGTGATAGGCCTTGTGATTGCTGTCATAGGGGGTATATTAACTCCTTTTATTCCAATGCTTATCAGTGGGGAAGTTCCTCCTGGTATTAATATCTATATTCTCTATTTACTAAATTTGGGAACGACAGTTCTTTCATATTGGTTGTTTGCATATAAAAACTCTATACTTCAAGCACATCAGCGAGTAGATGTGGTTTCAAAGGTTACTCTTATAACCAATACAATTCAGTATGGATTGCAGATTCTCGTATTATGGATATTCCATGATTATTATATTTACTTGATTGTTGCACTTGCAACTCAGGCGTTAACCAACATTGTAACTGCGATATGTTCAAATATGCTATATCCACAATTCACGCCCAGGGGAAGTGTTGATAAGATCGAAGTAAGAAGAATCAATCAAAGAATAAAAGATTTATTTACGTCTAAGATAGGTAGTATCATTTACGATTCTGCCGATACAATCGTTATATCAGCATTTCTCGGCTTAACCGTATTGGCTGTTTACCAGAATTATTTCTTTATTTTGAATGGCATAAATAGTGTAATTGCAATAGTTTTTTCTGCATGTACAGCTGGTATTGGAAATAGCATTGTGGTTGAGAGCAAAGATAAAAATTATCAGGATTTAAATACATTTACTTTCATCATTACCTGGATTGCTGGTTTTTGTTCAGCTAGTTTACTCTGTCTTTATCAACCGTTTATAGAGGTATGGGTAGGAAATAATTATATGCTCTCTATGTCCGCAGTAGTTTGCTTTGTGATTTATTTTTTTGTTCGTCAATATAATGCTCTGTTTAATCTTTATAAAGATGCGTCAGGAATGTGGCATGAGGATAGGCTGCGGCCTTTGGCAGCAGCACTTACAAACCTTGTTCTTAACCTGATTTTGGCACAGGTTATCGGAATATACGGAATATTGCTATCAACAGTACTAGCCATTCTCTGTGTCGGAATGCCTTGGCTTCTTCACAATCTGTTTACAGTGATTTTTGATAAGAAATATTTAAGACCGTACTTGAAGAAATTATTATTCTACTGCCTGATAGTATTCATTAGCTGTGTTATGACATACTTCATTTGTAATCGATTCTCCATGGGGCTTATTACTACACTGGTGGTACGTTTTTTAATATGCCTGATTGTTCCTAACGTTATATATTTTCTCGTCTACCATAAGATGGATGAATACCAACAAACTCTTGTGCTAGTAGATCATATGACAAAAGGAAAAGCTAAGCGAATACTAAAAATAGCAGGATTGAAGGGGTGATATGAATACATATGCTGCATACGCCAGGGATGAAAAATTAAGACTGAAAAGTTCGTCCGGAGCGGTGTTTTCTCTTCTGGCGAATAATGTGATTGACCAGGGAGGCATAGTCTATGGCGTCGCAATATCTAATGATTGTAGAGCGGCAGTTTATTGCCGTGTGGATAACAGAGAGGATATATATAAGCTTCGTGGTTCAAAATATATTCAGGCAATAGTTGGAGACACCTATAAAAATGTGAAAAAAGATCTGGAGAAGGGGGGATTGTCCTCTTCTCCGGAACGAGCTGTCAGATAAATGGTTTAAAGGGCTTTCTTAGTAAAGAGTACGACAAGCTGTATTACGTAGACGTTATCTGCCACGGCACCCCGTCTCCAAAACTGTGGAGAAAGTATGTGGACTATGTAGAAAAGCAGAAAAATGCAAAACTGATCAGCGTAAATTTCCGATGCAAAGACGATAGTTGGAAAGATTTTGGTAACAAGAGAATTGATGAGCACCATAAAGCGATGTATATATCCAAAGATACAGATCCTTATATGGTGATGTTTCTTAGAGATTATTGTCTTCGCCCATCGTGTTATGAGTGTGTAGCTAAGAAAAATCATAAGTCGGATTTGACGATTGCAGATTTCTGGGGTATCGATAATGTGGCTCCAGAGATGAACGACGGGAAAGGAACGAGTCTGGTTATTACCAGAACCGATAAAGGTGATAGTCTGTTTGAAATTGTTTCAAAAAATTTAATTAAAAAGGCGGTTTCCTACGAAGTTGGTGTCAGCCACAATCCGTCAGAATATAGTTCAGTTAGATAGATGGACGGAATTGTTTCTACAGTGATTTGGATTCATTAAGTTTCGATAAGATGATACAAAAGTATGGGGAAATGTCTATTAAAAGACAAGCAAAAGAGATTTTCAAAAAAATAATCCTTAAGACACCCGCCCGGATATTGAGCGGGGGGGACAAGCCGAAAATAGAAAACTACGGCTTGCTCTTGGTTCTTGAAGATAATTGATCAATGTCGGGTGATATTAAATGAATGAAATACCACTTTTATACAACAAAAAAAGGGGAAGCGCCAAATATTAATGCGGTCAGATACAAAATTACTCCAGCCCTTTGCGAGTTGGAGTAATTCACTATAATTCACATGCAATTTTTGATAGATTGGAGTTTTTCACTCCAAGGGGCCAGCTCTGCAAGCTGTTCATCGAGGAGTATCCCAAAGTTTGTGTGTAAACGCAAAATAGCGAGTACCTTTTCAAAACCATCAGATATGAGATAATAGACTCATCACTATGAAGTCAAAAAAGTTTAGTACTCAACTTTTTTGACCAGACTACA
>NZ_NFKT01000002.1 GCF_002160525.1 Lachnoclostridium sp. An169 | reverse complement strand
GCGGCTTTTTAAGTTCCCGTCATCAGCGACAGGTGCTATCTTATCACTCCTGGAAGCAATTGTCAATGTTTTTTCTATTTTTTATTTATTTCAGACAATTCACACAATTTACTCTTTTTCCGTCCTTTATCCCCTCATTTCATTTCTTCTATTATAATATATCGGCTTATTTTTGCTTTACTGCAAAAAAAACGAATAGCTTCACAGCATTTTGCTGCTTGTGCCTTCATTTTATAATCGAATTATCGCGCAATGCTTGACAAAGCATTCTCACCGCCTAAAATAAAATCAGGTATCCAACGCATCAAAACTCGACGTACAGATACTCTTATAATTAAAAGAATAAACGGAACCATGTTCCGGTATCTACTCAAAGGAGGAAAACTGAATGAATTTTTCACACAATGAAAACCAGATTGCACTCTATTCTGAAACAAATGAACTGTTAGCTGAAATCACTTTTCCCTATCTTGACAGCAAAACAGTCGATGTAAACCATACGTTTGTTGACAGCTCTCTGCGGGGACAGGGCATTGCCGGAAAATTAATGGAAGAGCTGGTTAAAGACTTAAACGAACGCGGACTTAAGGCAGTACCATCCTGTTCCTACGCTGCCGGCTGGTTTGAAAAGCATCCGGAATACAAAGATCTTGTAAAATAGATCTTTGTAAAGGAAGCTTTTCCGGATACAACGCTCTGCTTCTGACTAAAATTCTTTTCGTTCCATAATGTGGCGGCTGCACAGCCAGGAAATCGTAAGCAGTATGATTGCCAGGATTGCAAATACAGCCGCCACCCCTGCATTTCCTGCTATTCTAAAGAATTTCATCATGGAAGCTTCCAGATTCCACTGGTATTTTCCGTTCAGCCGTACAACACCGATCAGCAGGAATATCAGCCCCCACACAACCAGCGGAAGAATAAGTTTTCCGTTTGTTGCACCAAATTTTAGATACAGAGGTATCATAAGGGCTATATAGAAGATCCCCATAATGGCGCAGCCACCCAAAAACAAAATCATTTCTTCCACATCAACACTTGCCGTTCTGCTACCCGGAATCAATATTCCGACAGCTGTACATATTCCCGAAATGAAAAGCACAGAAAAAATCATCCCTGCTCCTACCAGATATTTTTCACTGACATAGCCTTTTCTCGTCACCGGAAGTGTAAAAAGATAAGCAAAACCGCCCTCTGCCTCATCAAAAGAAATAGTATTTGATGTCAGCATTGCCGTCGCAATCACGAAACAGCTAACCATCATCATTGCAGTTCCCTTTGAAAACAGTTGGATAACAACAATAAGCAAACCGCCTGCGCCAATCCACTTTATCTGATTTTTTAAAATACAGAAATCTCTCACCAACAGACCTCTCATCGTCATCCCCCTCCTGTCAGCATAGCGACAACCTCTTCCAGATTGATATCTTCCACAACCAGTTCCGGATAATTTTCACGGAAAAACTGCTTCTGTCCCGTCAGGCAGTCATATCCGTAAGCTTCACGTCGGATTTTCAGGATATATTCCCTTTCCACTTTTCCATACTGTACCGGATCTGTTTTGACCAGCCCATACTCTGTCAGCAGGGTATCCATACTCTCATGAAGGATAATATTTCCTTCATGAAGAACATAGATGTCATCACAGAGCCCTTCCAGGTCTGACGCAATATGGGAACTGATCAATATACTCCTCGCGTCGTCCTCTTCCATATACCGCCGCAACAGATCCTGCACCATACGCCGGGAGACAACATCAAGTCCTGCAGTCGGTTCATCAAGCAGTAGAAAGTCTGCTCCGTGAGAAACTGCACAGACCAGTTTCATCTTTGACTTCATCCCTGTTGAAAAATCTTTCACAGGACGATCCAAAGGAATGCAGAATTTCCCGCACATCCCCCGATAATATTCTTCATCAAACCGGGAATACATCGCCTTTAACATTTCCTGCATGTCTCCGGCTTTCAAATATCTGTTCATTCCGGATCCAGCCAATACAACTCCTATTTTCTCTCTGTCTTTGCTTCCAAACTTCTCGGGAGACTTGCCAAACAAGGAAATATCGCCGCTATCCGGAAACGCAAGACCGAGAATCATTTTAAAAAGCGTACTCTTCCCGGCGCCATTTTCTCCTACAAGTCCCGTAATACTCCCTTTTTTCACCTCAAGGGAACACTCAAGAGCAAATGTTCCATAACGTTTCTTCACTCTTCTGATTTTCAGCATTTTCCTGCTCCCCTCTCTGCACTCTCCCTAATCTCTCCAATTTTTTCCGTCTCTTTGCTCCTCCTGAATCAATTCCAACATTTTCCTGATGTCTTCGTCTGACAATCCACAGTTTATCCCCAGACATACAGCATTCTCCAGGGCTGTTTCTACTTCCCTGCGCTGTTCTTCCATTATTCTCTCTGTATTGCCAGGTATAACATAAGTTCCTTTTCCATGTACAGTAACGGTAAATCCCTGTTCTTCCAGACTGTCATATGCCTTCTTTACAGTAAGTGCACTGATCTTCAATTCTCTTGCCAGTGTTCTTACCGAGGGCAGCACTTCATTTTCCTTCAGCCGTCCGGAAGCTATCTGCGTTCTGACCTGTTCTACGATCTGTTCGTAGATCGGCACCATCGACGAACCATTGATGATTATACTCTTCATCTTCAGTCTCCTTATGATAAACAGTATAAAACAGTGTATAACTGTTGTCAACTGTTATACACTGTTTGTTCTTCATTTTATTTTCTTTTCCTGTTATTCCAACAACCCTCTCGCATCCTCTGTCATGGTAATAAGCCGTCTGTATTCCTCCCGGAGCATGTCTTTCCCCTGCTCTGTAATTATATAGGATTTCCTTCTGCCCTCCTCCGCTGTTTTCCGGATCACTCCGTTTTCCTCGAACTTTGCCAGCATCGCATAAAGGGTGCCGGGGCCGACGCGGACTCTGCCTTTCGAGATCTGTTTCACCTTTTCCATAATATCCACGCCGCAGCACTCCTGCATCAGCGCAAGAAGGATATAATACATCGGTTCCGTCAATGTCTGAAACTGCTCTCTTGCCATCTGTTATCCACATCCTTCCTGATCTCCGGCTCTTTTTTCCTCAACTTCAACCTCTGTGTTCACAGCCGCCTTCATTTACAGCCCCAACTTCTCTCTCACGATCCCGATCTGTTCTTCATCGAGTGGTTCATCTACATGTATCACCAGCACTGCCCCGTCATACCTTACACGGTAACTCCGTGTATCCAGTAATGTACCGGTATCTTCATCATGCCAGCGTCCCATATAGGCCTCCCTGGCGCCCCAGAGTTCCGCGCACTCTTCATCGTTCTCTGCTGCTTTCGTTTCATCGCGCCACACATATTCCAGTATCTGCGGGAACTCGGAACGGTAAATCCGATAATCCAGAGTGTCTGCCCGGTCCCATTCTCCATCACCGTTATCATCCACATCATAATACAGTACAGCGTAAGTCATACTTCCGAAAATGCTTTCCATATACTCATACTCTGCATACGAAACTTCTCCATCCAGCTCCCGGTAATCTGTCTGCCGGAGAGGAAGCTCTTCCGCCACAGCCATCTGCTCCGCCGGCGAAGCTTCCGGGGCATTGAAAACCCAGACAAACGCGGCAATAGTGATTATAAAGACAACGGCAAGACTGCCGGCGATCTGCGCCGCCCAGTTGCCGCCCCTGGACGGACGTATCACAGATATCCCGAGATACAGAAGCATTACAGCAGCAATCCCGATGATGAAAATAAAGATTCCCATCTTGTTCTTTTCCATCCCAAAGAAGATCACGCCTCCTGCAACAAGCAGCAACGTCAGGGCACCATAGAGCCATCGGCCTTTTTTCCCGTAAAAACGGACCGGTCTGCCCAGCCTGATTCTCCTTTTCATAGAGACATACCAGATGTTCAGATAAATAAGCTGCACAATACGCACCACTGTTATCAGCGGAATTATCGCCAGAATAAAGATCCACACATTTACAAAAAGACGTTCGGCCTGCGCAAATAACTGGGCATACTGTAATGCTGTGAAGGCAGCCAGAAACAGCACATTCGATAACAGCACACGCCCCTCTGCTTTCCTGATATTTTTCAGCTTTTCTTCCTCTGTGACAATAGGCGGCGCATCATCCTCCATTTTCCGGAAGATACAGAATTTCCTCTGGCCGTCGATAAACTGCCATCCCGCCGCCTGACAGTACTCGGCATATTCCTGAGCATCGTCTTCCGGCCTTGTATCCATCTCTGTCCCTTTGGGAAATACTTCCACGTCATATGTGATATCCGCAGGTTCTCCTTTTTCAAAGATCAGCCCTGCACTCCACTCTTTAAAGTGCCATCCTTTCAGTGACATCCCGTGGAGATATTCGGCAAATTCATCGCACTCAACGTACCGGAACGGCTGAAACGCCCTCCTGATTTTCTTTCTGCTCTTCATACGGATCCCCCTCTCTACGGAGTACAAATATATTATCGAGTATCGATATTTCTAATTACACTATATTATCGATACTCGATATTGTCAAGGGATTTTTAGAATTTTTCAAAATTCACAGATCTTCCAGGGAAATCTGCAGATCTTTCAGGCTTTTCATCCGCCGTTCCGTGATCCGGTCCCCCTCTTCCACCTGTCCGCACAGGAGCGGGGAATGTATATCATATCTGCTGCTCATGCGCCGGACTGCCTCAGCGGAATCATTTGCATAGCAGTACCGGCATCCGTTTCTGCATGTGTGGTATGTTCCCGCTTCCACACTCTCCACACATCCGCAGAACAGGCGCTGTCCGTGATCTTTCTTTGCTTTCAGTGAGCATCCGAGCAGATCCCCGATATATTCCCGGTCAATACAGGCGCCGTGCCGGATCCCGTACTTTTCCAGGTCAATCTGCTCCGCGCAGGTCTGGATCTGCATCCCGAAGCGTCGCGCCAGAGATGCCAGTTTCCGTGCCAGCTCATTCATTTCCTGTATGGAAGGAGCTTTCACACGACCGCTTACTGCCTTTTCCATATTTCTCTGCGTTTTTGCATAGATGTCCAGAAAGCTGATCACAACTCTGCCGGTATATCCGGAAAGAGCCCCGGCTATCTCCGCGAAGGCACGCTCATGATACTCCATGGTATACCGGCCGGTCAGAAAAATCGGGTCGTACCGCCAGATCACTCTTCCTCTCCCGATCCGGCGGGAAAGTTCCTGAAAAGCGGGGATCAGAACACTTCTCTTATCCGGAAGCCCCGGTTCGATCTCCCGGCCGTACCCGGTAAGTGTAAACTGAAAATAATAAGGATACTCTTCAAATTCATGAAGCCGCGGCAGCATATTCAGAGGATTCTTTGTCCAGAATACGATACAGTCGATCACATCCGGATTCAGGCAGATCCGGCTCAACTGATGAAAGTTCATGGGATTCCTGACCAGAAGGTATCCCTCCCGGAACCTCTCGGAGAGCCACTCCGAATAAAACGCCGGAATATCCGTCCGCCTGCTGGCGCTCAATATCATACTATTCCTCCTGTGTCTTCTGTCTATCTGTGTCTTCTGTCTATCTGTGTCTTCTGTCTATCTGTGTTTCCCGTCCATCACTGCTTTCCGCCGGTCTCCGGCTTCAGTGCCTCCATCGCTTTTGAAAACTCTTTCATTTCTTTATCTATCAAAACAGGTCTTCCGTTACTTTTCAGGAAACAGTGTGTTGTCGTCCCGTATGCGCTTAAGACACCTCCCTCACTCAGATTGTAAATGTCATATCGAAGGGTAAATTTCACCCGCCCCAGTTCCTGCAGGGAAACCGTGATCTTCACTTCATCGTCAAACTTCACGCTCTTCCTGTACTCGCACTCTGCATGAAGCACCGGACTTAAGTACCCCATTTCCTCGAATTTCCGGTAAGGATATCCCATCTGGCTGAGTACGTCGATGCGCGCCTCCTCCATCCAGCGGATATAGTTGGAATGATGGATAATCCCCATCTGATCTGTCTCATAATATTTTGCTGTTCTGATATATGGCTTTATCTCCATCCTGCTGACCTCCTGTATTTTTCTTAAATATACGCCATCACATCGTTAATCGTCCTGACGCCCACCAGTTTGATTCCCTTCACATCCCGGAGCATCTTCATGCTCACCTCCGGGAGAATACAGGTCTCAAATCCCAGCTTGCGCGCTTCTGCAACCCGCTGTTCCGGCATGTTCACCGCCCGGACCTCACCGCTTAATCCCACCTCGCCGAATACAATGGTCTTCTCATCCACGGGGCGGTTGCGGTAACTGGACACAATCGCCATGACGATTCCCAGGTCAATGGCCGGCTCGTTCATACGGATTCCTCCTGCGATGTTGACATAGGCGTCGCAGTTTCCCAGAGACATCCCCAGCCTTTTCTCCAGGACTGCCATCAGAAGATTCACCCGGTTATAGTCGGTTCCGGCGGCGGTCCGGCGGGGCATCCCGAAATTGGAGTGGCAGACAAGCGCCTGGATCTCAATAAGGATCGGACGCGTCCCTTCCATGGAGCAGGCAACCACAGAACCGGAGGCATTCTCCGGTTTTCCGCTGAGCATATACTCGGAGGGATTTTCCACCTCGGCAAGTCCGTCCTGCCTCATCTCAAAAACCCCGATCTCATTTGTGGAACCGAAACGGTTCTTCACTGCTCTTAAGATGCGGTACGATGCATGGCGGTCTCCCTCGAAATACAGGACCGTGTCAACCATATGTTCCAGCACCCGAGGTCCCGCCACGGTCCCCTCCTTGGTCACATGTCCGACAATAAAAATGGGGATACACAGCCCCTTTGCCAGCTGCATGAAGACATTGGTGGACTCCCGTACCTGGGACACACTCCCGGGAGCGGACGCCACCTCCTCACTGTACATAGTCTGGATGGAATCAATAATCACAAGCTCCGGCTTCTCATGCTCGATCACACCCCGGATCGTCTCCAGATTCGTCTCGCACAGGAGCAGCAGATTGGAGGAAAAGGTCCCCATCCGGTTTGCCCGGAGACGGATCTGCGCCTGAGATTCCTCTCCCGATATATACAGGATCTTCTTCATCTCCGCAAGCCTCTGGCAGACCTGGAGCAGCAGGGTTGATTTGCCGATGCCCGGGTCTCCGCCCACAAGGACCAGGGATCCCGGCACGATTCCTCCGCCCAGCACCCGGTCCAGTTCCTTTATCCCGGTGCAGCATCTGGCGTTGTCGTCCGCGGTCACTTCCACCAGCGGAATCACCTTTGCCTCCCGCACAGTCCGGGCAGAAGACGTAGTACCTTTGGTCACACTTCCTCCGACCTTCTCCTCCACAAATGTATTCCATTCCTTGCACATGGGGCACTGTCCGAGCCACTTTGACTCCTCATGCCCGCAGTTCTGACAGTAAAATATACTTTTCTTCCCTTTTGCCATTCCGGCCTCCTCTGTAAAAACAGGGTGGATAATCTATCCACCCTGACTGTTCTTATTTTTAAACCGGTATTCTCCGGATCAGCATTTTGCAACTTTAATCTCTGTGCTCTGATCTGCTCCGAGCTCCACGCTGACGCTGAGCTTGCCGCTTAAGTTCGTATTCATCGTACCCGCAGAGTTGCCTCCGATAAACACTTCGTATTCACTCTCCGGCTCAAGCTCCAGGGTAAACTGCACGTCTCCCGGTGCAGACACGGTAAAAGCGACCTCGTCCTCCGTCTCGCGGAAATTCTCCACCGTACTTCCCGGCACGGACTCATAGACGAACATTCCGTTCTTCTCCAGTTTTGTAATGCCGGAAAATGTCTTTACCTTGTAGATATCTCCCTCAAATTCAAAATCATCCTTCTTTGTCTTGGACGCAAGAGTGTAATCTCCAAAGCTCAAGGTTCCGTCACTTTCTGCGCGCAATAATTCTTTCACAGCTGCCATTTTTTAATTTCCTCCTAAGTATTTCAGAATATCTCTGCTACCGCTATTATATACTAAATTTTCCGCTTTTTCTACTGGAACATTTATGCGTTTTCCCGCAAAAATCTCTACGCGGTTTCGTCCCCGTTTCTCACAAAAAACTTCAGTTCCTTATGGGCTGCACCCACTTCCACGCGGTCTCCTTCCCGGATCTCCCCGTTCAGCACCGCGTCTGCAAGTTTGTCCTCGAGTTCCGTCTGCAGCGCCCTGCGAAGCGGCCTGGCTCCGTATTTGGCATCCGTACCTTTCTCTGCAATCAGATTCTTTGCAGATTCCCTCAGTACAAGATGAATATTCATCTGCTCCTCCAGACGGCGGGTCAGCTCCCTGCACATCAGGGAAACGATCTTCTTTAAGTGCGTCCGCTCAAGAGAGTGGAACACGATGATCTCGTCGATCCG
This sequence comes from Lachnoclostridium sp. An169, assembly GCF_002160525.1. Lineage (GTDB taxonomy): Bacteria > Bacillota > Clostridia > Lachnospirales > Lachnospiraceae > Mediterraneibacter > Mediterraneibacter cottocaccae. Next base: position 298,682 of record NZ_NFKT01000002.1, on the reverse strand, counting down.
GTTTAAGAATTCCGGGCGGAAGATCAGCTTCACCTCATCCATCACATTCTGCTTCATCCGCTTGTAGTCGTCCGCCGGATTCTCCTTCACGGCAAACCCGAGTTTCTTCGGATCAACAATCGCCTTGGCCCCGGCGTTGGAAGTCATGATAATGACCGTATTGGAAAAATCCACTTTTCTTCCCTGGGAATCCGTAATGTGTCCGTCATCCAGCACCTGCAGGAGAATGTTGAACACATCCGGATGGGCTTTCTCTATCTCGTCAAAGAGCACGACCGAATAGGGATGGGTCCTCACCTGGTCGCTGAGCTGTCCGCCCTCCTCGTGTCCCACATATCCCGGGGGCGAGCCGATCATCTTGGAAACCGAATGTTTCTCCATATATTCGGACATGTCCACACGGATCATGGACTCTTCGCTTCCGAAAAGCGCCTCCGCCAGAGCTTTGGAAAGTTCCGTCTTTCCAACGCCGGTAGGTCCCAGGAAAAGGAAGGATCCGATGGGCCGCCTGGGATCTTTGAGCCCGACTCTTCCCCGCTTCACTGCGCGAGCCACGGCGCTGACCGCCTCATCCTGCCCCACGACTCTCCGGTGGAGCTCTGCCTCCAGTTTTTTCAGGCGCTCCGTATCACTCTGCGCCAGCTTCTGAACCGGCACTTTCGTCCACGCAGACACAACTTCCGCAATGTCTTCCTCCCCAACCACAGGGTGGGAAGATGCGCTCTTTTTGTGGAAACGTTTTTTCAGGGCGTCCAGTTTTTCCCGAACCAGATCCTGCTCCTTCTGTATCATGGAAGCCTCCGCAAAATCACCGGCACGGATGCTATCCTCCTTCTGTACCGCCAGTTCCTTAAAGGAATCTTCCAACGCCCTCAGATGCTCCGGCACACGGTATCCTCTCAGACTTACGGCGGAACACGCCTCATCCAGTACATCGATTGCCTTATCGGGAAGGTTGCGGTCTGTAATGTAGCGCTCAGAGAGATAAACCGCTGCCCGCAGGGCTTCCTCACTGATCTCCACCCTGTGGTGAGTCCGGTACTTTTCTTCCAGACCTTTCAAGATCTCCAGACACTGTTCCCTGGTAGGCTCCTCCACGGACACCGGCTGGAAGCGGCGTTCCAGAGCCGCATCTTTCTCAATATATTTCCGGTACTCCGCGATCGTCGTAGCACCGATCAGCTGGAGTTCGCCTCTGGCCAGAGAAGGTTTAAGGATACTGGAGGCATCGATCGCGCCTTCCGCTCCTCCTGCTCCGATCATCGTATGGATCTCATCCAGGGACAGGATCACATTGCCGCAGGACTCCACCTCGGAGATCAGTCCTTTCATCCTCTCCTCAAACTCCCCGCGGTATTTTGAACCGGCGATCAGTCCCGGAAGATCCAGGGTATAGATCCTTTTGCCTTTCATGGACTCCGGTACGATCCCCGAAGCGAGGCGCTGTGCCAGCCCTTCCACTACCGCAGTCTTCCCGACGCCCGGTTCTCCGACCAGACAGGGATTATTTTTCGTCCGCCGGCTCAGGACCTGCATCAGACGGTACATTTCCTTCTCTCTCCCCACAACGGGATCCAGTTTTCCCTCCTCCGCACGGGCAGTCATATCCGTGCAGAACTGTTCCATCATGGTGCCGCCCCTTGTATCCTCCTGCAGTTCATCCTGGTATTCCTTCGGATCTGCGCCTGCCGCAGTCATAATATCCTGGAAAATCTTCTGCAGATTGATGCTCAGGGTGATCAGTATCTTTGTTGCCACGCAGTCCACATCGCGGATCATGGACAGGAGCAGATGCTCCGTCCCGATCTGGGAAGAGTGGAGACGCTGCGCCTCTCTTGCACTGTTCTCCAGAATGTAGCGGAGCCTGGGGCTCTCCTGCGGCTTCTGTCCCCCAAGCACATCGCCGGAGGGCGCGATCAGCTCATCCATAAGATGAAGAATCTTCTCCTCCTCCACGCCGTTCTGGGCGAGGATCTGCCCTGCCACTCCCGTATACTCTTCCCGGAGCCCGAGGAGAAGATGTTCGCTTCCGATATAAGGATGCTTCATCTCCCGGGCCGTTTTCGAGGCGTACCGGATAACCGCCTCCGCCTGTTTTGTATATGATAGGTTCATGAATCCCTCCTGGTCACATTATTTATTCTTTGTAAATCATTTTCTTTCCCATGCGCATCTGCGCCGGTATTCTACACATAATCATCGAAAATCTCATCCACAAGATTATGCACTTCCTGTCTGGAAATATTCTTGCAGTGTCCTCTTGCAAGCACCAGTTTCAGCTGGCGCTTCATATCTTCCAGAGCCTCCAGCTTATCCATATCCACCGCGATCACAGCTCCCCGGCGCTTGTCCAGGCTGATATACCCCTCCCGCTTCAGGACACTGTAGGCCTTGTTCACAGTATGCATGTTGATTCCGATGGACTCCGCAAGCTGACGCACGGACGGCAGGGAATCGCCCTCGTGTATCTCCGATGTGGCGATCCCGAGGATAATCTGGTTGCAGAGCTGAATATATATCGCCTCGTCACTGTTAAAATCTACTTCGATCAGCATATTGGTCTCCTTTCCGGACAGTGTTATAGATATCATAGCACAAAACAGCGGTTTTGCAAACTAAAATCTAAAATGAAACGGCAGGTATGACTCCCTGCGAAATCATACCTGCCGCTATGCCGGTCAGCTTTTTCCCGGCACCCGTCATACAGTTTTTTACATATTCAGTGCTTCCAGAAGCGGAGCGAGCGCTTCCTTCGTCACGCCCGGGACGAAGCTTATGAGCTGCCTCAGCGGCATCGCTTCCATCATGGCAGCCATCATCTCACTGTTGATAACTCCGTTTCCTTCCTGCGAGTCTTTCATCTCCTGCGCGGAACCGCCTGACATCGCGCCTACTGCCTGTTCAAACACAGCTTTTCCCTTCGGGTCTGCCATGATCTCTCCTATGGTGGAATTAAGCGTGAACACCTTCGGGATCACCGTCTCAGACTCTACGCGGACCGGTTCGGAAAGCAGGATCTCCTGCGCGTTCTTCGCGATCTGAATCTCATACTCCCCGCTCTCCACATGCCAGTCATGGATTTCCGTACTCCAGTATGCCCATGCCCTCTTGTCAAGAGTAAATGTCACCGTCTTCGTCTCGCCCGGTTCCAGGGCAATCTTGTCAAACGCCCTCAGTTCCCTTACCGGACGGATAACCGTGCCGCCTTTCGGCGCGACATAGAGCTGTACGACTTCTTTGCCCGCGCGCGCCCCGGTGTTGGTCACATCCACGGATACTGTCAGCGTTTCACTCTCTTTGAGTTCTTTTCTGTCTGTCTTCAGATTATCATAAGCGAACGACGTATAGGAAAGCCCGTGTCCGAAGGGGAAGAGCACTTCCATCTCTTTTGACGTATAGTACCGGTATCCGACAAACACTCCCTCCGAGTAAACCGAATGGTCGTGCTCGCCGCCGTAGTTCAGGTAACACGGGGTATCCTGGAGCCTCAGCGGGAAAGTCTCCGCCAGGCGTCCGGAAGGACTGGAGTTTCCGTAAAGGATATTTACCACCGCTCCGCCCACAGCCTGTCCGCCAAGATAAGCTTCCAGTACGGCTTTCACCTTTCCGATCCACGGCATCTCCACCGGCGCGCCGTTGTGGAGGACGACCACCGTATCCGGCTGAACCGCCGCCACAGCTTCGATGAGCGCGTTCTGGCATTCCGGCATCTTAAGATGCTTTCTGTCATAGCCCTCGGACTCGAAATTATCCGGAAGACCGGCGAAGATAACTGCCGCGTCCGCAGCCGCAGCCGCCTCCACCGCTTCCTTTACAAGCTTTTCATCCGCTTTGTCTTCCGCGTCGTCAAATCCTTTCGCGTAGACGATATTCTCTTTCTTTACATTCTCAAGAAATCCCGCCGCATCCAGCGCGGATTCCACCTTAAAACTGTTGATGTGCGAGCTTCCGCCGCCCTGGTAGCGCGGTTCTTCCGCATATTTCCCGATAAACGCCACTTTTTTGTCTGCCGGAAAGGGAAGGATCTGATCCTCGTTTTTCAGAAGAACCATACACTCTTCCTCAATCCTGCGCGCGGTTTCATGGTCTTTTTCATGATGGAACACGGCGGTTTCATCCCGGTTTTCCACATATCGGAAAACGATATTAAGGAACTCCTCGCAGCTCCGGTCAAGGACCGCCTCGTCGAGCGTGCCGTTTTTCACCGCTTCGACGATCTCCCGGTCCGTACCGCCGCCGCTTCCCGGCATCTCCAGGTTGCAGCCCGCCTTCAGGGACTCCACGCGGTCGTCCATCGCGCCCCAGTCTGTCATGACATATCCGTCGAATCCCCACTCATTTCGGAGCACGTCTGTGAGCATCTCTTTATTCTCGCACAGATAGGTGCCGTTGAGCTTATTGTAGGAATTCATAATCGTCCAGGGCTTTTCCTTTTTCACCATGCCTTCAAAGGACGCCAGGTAGATTTCCCGCATAGTGCGCTCGTCCATCTCGGACGAGCTTGTCATCCGGTGGTACTCCTGGTTATTCGCCATGAAGTGCTTCGGACTTGTGCCGACATTTTTACTCTGAACGCCGTTTACAAACGCGCCCGCCATCTCGGAAGACACAAACGGATCCTCGGAATAGTACTCAAAATTCCGCCCGCACAGCGGGGAACGCTTGATATTCATGGCAGGTCCCAGAATAGTACTGACGTCCTCCGCCTGGCACTCTTCTCCGATCGTCTCTCCCAGTTCCCTTACCAGTTCCCGGTCAAAACTGGACGCCGTCGCGCAGCCCGCCGGGAAACATACTGCCTTAATACTCTCGTTGATTCCCAGATGGTCGGCCGCCTCGTCCTGCTTGCGCAGTCCGTGGGGACCGTCGGACACCTTAACCGACGGGATTCCCAGGCGCTCTGCTTCCTTTGTGCGCCAGAAGTCCAGTCCGGAACAAAGCCCTGCTTTTTCCTCCAGTGTCATCCGGGAGACCAGATCTTTTATGTCTTTTTCTGTTTTCATATTTTCCTCCGGTTGTCTGATTCATGATCTGATAAATGTTCCGATTAATTATCCCTTCACGCCTCCGAGAACCATACCTTTCTCCAGCTTCTTGATAAAGAACGGGAAAGCGATCAGGATCGGCGCCGTAGCAGCGACAATCACCGCATACTGAATCAGGTTCTTGTCATAGTTCGGATTCGTTGATTTCAAAAATTCTTCCGCGCTTGCCGTAAAGCTCTTAACCCAGAGCTGCAGTGGCCAGAGTTCCTTGTTATTCGGTATATAGATGGACGCTTCGAACCATGCGTTCCACTTCAGGATCGCGGTATTGACCGCGGTTACGAGCGCCATTCCTTTACACTGGGGCCACATCACCCGGAACATAATGGAAAAGTGTCCCGCGCCGTCGATCTCCGCAGCCTCCACATAGGACTTGTCCACCTGGGAGAAGGAATTCATCATCAGCAGCATGAAGATCGCATTGGTACATGCGGGGATGATCAGAGACCATCTTGTCCCTGTCATGCCGAGCGCACGGATGACCATGTAAGTCGGTACGGTCCCGCCGTTAAACATGGTGGTGAACACACAGAACAGAATCATCGCGCTGCGAAGTTTTGTGGGGCGGCTCAGGATATAACCTGCAAAGATATTCATCACCAGTCCGAGCAGCGTACCGCCCACTACATAGATAATTGTATTGAGATAGCCCATAATAATGGACGGATCTTCAAACAGCAGTTTATAGCCTGCCAGCGTGGCTTCCCCGACCGGCGCCCACACCGCGCCTTTGTGACTCAGCAGCGCATAGCCGTCGGAAATGGACGCCATGAATACATGCCAGAGGGGGATAATACAGATCAGGGCAACAGCGCCCAGCACAAGGGCGATCAGCACGTCCGCAATGGTTCCTCCGATTCCCGGATGCACGACCATGGACGGCTTGTTGTTCGCTTCCTCGATCTTACGCATCTGACGTTCCAGCTTACGTTCTTCTCTTTTCGTCATTTTCCGCTTCCTCCTTAATATAATGCATGTCCGGATACGGTCTTATTCAGCTTGTTGGACACCAACAGCAGGATTGTTCCGAGCACAGACTGGAACAGACCGGAAGCTGTGGCAAGCCCGTAATCGATCTGGGAGCCGAACGCCATACGGTATGTGTATGTATGAAGCACATCGGACACAGAATACGTGGAAGGCATGTAAAGGATCAGGACTTTATCCCATCCCACCATCAGGGCAGTTCCGACGGAAAGGGTAAGCATCATCATACAGACCGGGAGCAGTGCCGGGATCACGATATTCTTCACCCTCTGCCAGCGGTTCGCCCCGTCCAGGGCTGCTGCCTCCATCAGTTCCCCGTTAATATTCGCTATGGTGGTGGACTGGATGATCGAGCCCCAGCCCATGCCGATCCAGATATTCATCAGAGCGTATATGATCCAGAAAACCGGGATCTGCGAATCCGCAAGCCAGTTCTGTACCGGCAGTCCGAACAGTTTATTGAGCACCAGCGTAACCGCTCCATCGCTGTCCACAAACTGCTGTACCAGGTTGCAGACAACCACGGTGGAAATAAAATTCGGGATGTAGGAAATCAGCTGTGCGAGCCGTTTAAACGGAATCCATCTGCACTCCGAGAACAGGATCGCCAGTATGATCGGCGGGAAGAAGCCCAGCACCAGGTTGAGCACCGCCATAACAGCCGTATTTCGGAAAGCGGTTAAAAACGCGCTTCCAGAAAACAGGCGGACAAAGTTATCCAGACCTACCCACTCGCTCTGGAACCAGCCCAGACGTACCGAATAGTCTTCAAAAGCCATCAGAAGGCCGGTCATAGGTATGTAATTGAAGATAAACAGATACACCACGATCGGCAGGAACAAAAGATAGATAACTTTGTTCTTCTTAAAATCCTTCTTCCAGGACGCTTTCTTCGCCAGCTGGTGATCTGAAATATCCCTTTCTCTTTTTCTCCTTGCCATATTCATCTCTCCATATCAAGATAACTGTCAGTTCTTCCACTCCAGGACGCCATCGAGAGCCTCAATTACCTCATCCGGGTTCAGTGCCTGAATCTCGTCCTCATACAGCTGCCAGTCGGCATCGTCCATCACATCGTAAGTTCCCATGATGAACTGCGGAATCCACTGTGCAATCGTAGTGCCGGCATTTGTATTGTATGCATTGTATTTGCTCAGGTCATCCGGGCTCAGTTGTCCGCTCACATCGAGCAGGAAGCCTCTTGAACTCGTATATTTCACCCACTCGTCAATGCAGTGCTGCTTCGTCTGGCTGAAACCACGGTCAATACCGTTCATTCTGCCCATGCCGACCATTCTGACGCCGCTTGCCACCTCACCGTTGTTGGATGTACTTATCAGCGCTTCGTCTGTTACGATTGTACCGTCGTCCGCAACTGTATAGGTTGCTCTGTCCAGATCATCGCCGTATTGATAGTTTTCAGATCCCGGCACTCCCTCATCAAGCATCTCCTGGCTCAGGCCGAAGGAGAAGATCGTCGATCCCTCTTCGGAGTAGAAGTAATCGATCGCTGTCAGCAGGGTTGCGATATCTTTGTCCGCCGCCTTGTCAGTTATTACAAACGCCTGCGGAATCAGGGAATCCTGATAGAACAGATCCGGCTCATGGTTCTGTACGCTCTCATCACCGTATACATCGTTGATCGGTGATGCCGCCGCATAAACAACCGCGTTTGCCGTCCACGGGTTGGAGCCGTCCCCTACAAGTCCGTTCAGAAGCTGGGATGTCAGCCCGTACCACGCCCCGACCTGGCCGCTGTAGATGGATGCCATATCAATCATGTAGAACATATCTGATGCGCGCTCTGCAAAGTGGGGATCGATCCAGCCGTTGCTGAACCAGTTCGTCATACATTCCACATACGCGCGCATTCCATCGGAAGTCGAGGAGCACTCCGCCATTCCGTCGTCTCCGTACCGGAAAAATACGCCGGTATTAAATCCGGAGGCAAGATCTCCTGTCTGATGGACGCCCTGATACGGAAGCTGCACCGCATATCCGTCTGTCATTCCCTGGGCTTCTATCGCTTTCGCAAAGATATCCAGCATCCACTCCCAGTCACTGATATAGACCGGATCTGTGCCGCCTGACGGGAATACCACGTCGTCCACCCATTCGCCGTCTGCCCACTCACCGCTGAACGGCTCGCCGGTCTGGGGATTCGTGCCGTAATTTACGATCCAGTCGCGGCGGTACATCAGACCGCCCCAGGGATTCTTGGAGACATCTTCGTTGACATAATAAAGCTGAATATATTTATCTTCCCCGTCCACACGGTTCGTAAACATAATTTCCGGATGCTCTTCCACAAACGCCATATAGTTCGGCATATACTTTTCGACGAACTCGGTCAGGTCAATAACCATGCCCTCGTCATACATCTCAGTCGCGCCTTCACTTGCAAAAGTCAGCGGCATTATGTCCGGATACTCTCCTGTGGAAATCAAAGTATTTACATAGTCGCTCTCTGAGCCTGCAGTCGGCGCCCAGAATTCGACGTCAAGCGTCGTACCCTCTCCGTCTCCGTCTGCATCCCATTCCAGGCTTGTCCAGTAGGCCGCAACCGGGTTGTCCCCATAGTTGTCGTAAATGCCTTCCGGAATCGCAGTATTTACCATGTAGGTAAACTCTGTGGATTTTCCGACGGTATTGATGTCCTCCACATCATTTGATCCGCTGCCGCCTTTTGCACCGCAGCCTGCGAGAGTTCCCGCGACCAGTGCTGCGCCGAGCAGCATTGCCATGATTCTCTGTGTTCTCTTTTTCACTTTCATGTCCTCCTTTTTGTTTAATCCAGTTTCCTGTTGTGTTCATACTACCACAAGGGTATTTATGTGTATTGTAATTTTGAATTATATATTGTAATTTTAACTTGCCGTTCAGAAAACCATCGTTTATAATAAGATTATATTTATAATGGGATCGTAAGAATACATGTAAAAAGACTGTATTGACGCAGAACAGATTTGAGGAGGCTGCTATGATTAAAGATATTCCGGCATTCTGCCGCCTGTTTTACCTTTCCACAGGAATCCCGGTAAGCTGTTATCACATTCCTGATGAATCGTCCAGTTCTTTTCCGGAGATTCCTTATGACCAGTCTATCTTTATCAAATATCTTTTCCCCGGAACACGTCTGAAGAAGAATCCGGACTATTACTTCGCCCAGTCGCTCTGCCATTTCGGCAGCATATATGTCAGCAGTCAGAAAACAGTCGTCATACTCGGTCCGGTTTTCAGTACGCCCGTGTCGGATTCCGTACTCCACAGCTTCATGCTTGAATGGGCGGTCAGCCCGGACGCAAGAGACGAGCTCGCCGCGATCCTCTCCGCGATTCCCCTGTATCCTGTTTCCCGTTTTGTCCAGACGCTTGCCCTGGCCCATTTTGCGCTGAACGATGAAGAGATTAATGCTGGCACCCATTTTGGTCTTGAGGATACCGGAATCATCGCTTCAATCTCCAATGCACATTCCGACCATGTGATCAACGCACGGGAGACGCAGCAGCTCCACAATACATACCGTTTTGAGCAGCAGCTTTCCAGTCTGATCCAGAACGGCGATGTCCTGAACTTAAGAAAACTGCTCGCAGAATCTGCTATCCTTCACCAGGGAGTGATGGCAGACAACACGCTGCGCCAGGAGAAGAATATCTTCATCACCACCACTACGCTTGTGACTCGAAGCGCGGTGATTGGAGGAATGGATGTGGAACAGGCATACAACCTATCCGACCTCTACATCCAGGAATGTGAGCGTTCCCAGGATATTGCCCACATCTCCTCTCTGTCCTATGCCATGATTATCGATTTCGCGGAACGGGTAAGCCAGACCAAGATCCCCCAGGGTATGTCCCCGGAGATCTTCCAGTGCATCCAGTTCATCGCGCACCATATCAACGAACCGGTCCGGGTCAGTGACGTGGCGGAATATATCGGCAGGAGCCGTTCCTATCTTACTGCAAAATTTAAGAAAGAACTGGGATTTGACATCAGCCATTTTATCATGCGGTACAAGCTGGAAGAAGCCAAAAGCCTGCTGACGTATTCAGATAAGTCACTGGGGGAGATCAGTTCATACCTCTCGTTTTCCAGCCAGTCCTATTTCCAGAATGTATTTAAGAAAAAATACGGAATCACCCCCCTGCAGTACCGCAACCGTTCGCTTCTGGAGCGCCGTGTTCCCGTTTCCGGCTCTGATTGATCAGGAAAGAAAGCTCCTGCCGGAAGACACTCAAAGCACGCATGGAAAAAGCGGCTGCAGGAATTCCTGCAGCCGCTTTTTCCATGCGTGCCTGACGGCCCACACATCTTTCATATACCTGTCCGCTTCATATCTCAGGCATCTTTTATCATTTTCGAACCGGAAACTGCATCTCAATCCGGGTTCCTTTTCCCGGCGTGCTGTCCACGCTGACTTTCGCTCCGTGGAGTAGCGCGCCGTGCTTCACAATTGAAAGTCCCAGCCCAGTGCCGCCGCGCTCTTTGGAGTGGCTCTTGTCCACCCGGTAGAACCGCTCGAAAATACGCTCGTGATGTTCCTTCGGGATTCCGATTCCGGTATCGGACACGCTCACCTTGGGGCCTTCCAGAGTATTTCCCACCCAGATGGATACTCTGCCGCCGTCATTGTTATACTTGACTGCATTTTCGCAGACATTGTAGATCATTTCGTCCAGGATCTGGCGGATGCCGTAGTATTTCACCGGCTCTCCGGTCAGTTCCATCCTCACCCGTTTCTGAGAAGCCTGGGGTGCAAGGCGGCTCACAATCTCACGGGTCAGCTCAAAGAGATCCACATCCTCTTTTTCAAGTTCCACAGACTCCTCATCCAGTTTGGAAAGCTTGATGATGTCCTCAACCAGCGTGATCAGCCTGCGCGCCTCCTTGTAAATTCTCTCGGAGAACAGCGGAATGTCCGCCGGCCGAACCATTCCGTTCTTCATGATCTCCGCATATCCGGAGATCGATGTGAGAGGGGTTTTCAGTTCGTGGGAGACATTTGCGGAAAACTCCTTGCGCATATTGGAGACCGCTTCCTTCTCCTTATTCTGTCTGTCCATTGCCACGAGAAGAGGAGTAAGCTCCTCATAAACAGCATTGTCCAGCGGATGTTCCAGATCCAGTTCATTGATCGGGCGGATCAGCCGTTTTGTCTGCCATCCCGCAAGAAGCATGGCAAAAATAACCATGACAACAGCGAGGATACCCATTACCGGAAGGACGTTGAGAGCAGTTCTTGCAAGTCCGTCCATCGTCTTTGCCACGCGCAGGACACAGCCGTCATCCAGGAGCAGCGCATAATAGTAAAACTCTTCCCCCAGCGTATCGGACATGCGCACATCCTCTCCCTGCCCCGTCCGGAAAGCTTCCGCCACCTCCTGCCGGGAAGCATGGTTCTCCATGTCACCGCCGTTCTCATCTGTGTCGTACAGAACGTCCCCATCCTCCGACACCAGTGTAATTCTGGTACCTTTGTCCACCTCATCCAACTGTTCCAGATAACCGGTTCCGGACATATTCACCGCAGTCTGAATATAGCGCGCCTCCTGGCGCACCTCCCCCTGCAGGACATTCAGATTCCTGTTGTAGAGGATCAGAGCCAGGATCGCATAAAACAGTACAAAAGTGATCAGCAGAATGATCATCATGCTTCTCTGAATCTTCTTTTTCATACATCTCCCCCTACACGGTAACCAACACCGCGCACGGTCTGTATAATCTCACCCCGGTCACCGAGTTTCTGACGCAGGGTACGGATATGCACATCCACAGTCCGGGTCTCCCCGTCGAAGTCATATCCCCAGATTTCCGTGAGGAGCTGGTCTCTGGTCAGCACGATTCCCTGATTTCTCATCAGCTTTTCCAACAGCTCAAACTCTTTGAGTGTCAGGCAAACTTCCCTGCCGTCCACCGTCACCTCATGCTTTTTTACATTCACATGAACGCCCGCCACATCCATGTCCATCCGGTCTTCCACCTTGCCGCTTCTTCTCAGGACGGCCTTGATCCTTGAGACCAGTTCCATCATTCCGAAAGGCTTGGTCACATAATCATCTGCACCGGAATCCAGGCCCACAACCTTGTCGTACTCCGAGCCTTTCGCCGTAACCATGATAACCGGAATACTCTTTGTCTTCTGCGACGATTTCAGCTTCTTCAGGAGCTCAAGCCCGTCATCTCCCGGGAGCATGATATCAAGTAAAATAAGCTCTGGCGTATCAAACGCCAAAGCCTCCATAAAAGCAGAACCGTCTGCGAACCCTTTTGCCTTGAATCCGGTCGTCTCCAATGTATATATTACAAGTTCACGGATGTTGTCGTCATCTTCTACGCAATATATCATCTTTCAACTTCTCCTTTTTCATCAGCCTTCATGTATCACTGCACTGTCTTTATGAACTCCGGTAATGGAAAATTCCACCCATTCCGCGATATTTGTCGCATGGTCGCCGATTCTCTCCAGATACTTCGTAACCATGATCAGATCGAAGATCCGCTTGCCGTTCTCACCTTTTTCTTCCTTGATAAAGGTAATCATCTCATCACGGACTTCCTCGAAGTAAGCGTCAATCGCATCATCCGCTTTCATTACGCTGCGGGCAAGCTCAAGGTCTCTCTGCACATAAGCAGTCACGCTGTTGCGGACCATCTTGCTGACCTCGGAAGCCATGGTTCCGATCACATGGATCTCGTCTGTCGCCGCAACTCCGCCTGAGGAAATGATAATCTCGGCAATATCAGAAGTCTGGTCTCCGATCCGCTCCATATCAGTAATCATCTTCAGCGCCGCGGAAATTCTTCTCAGATCCTTTGCCACCGGCTGCTGCTGAAGAAGAAGCTTCAGGCAGAGTCTCTCGATATCCTTCTCGAGCTGGTCGATCTCCTCATCCTCTTCGATGATGATCTTCGCCTGTTCAATGCTTCCGTCTTTCAAAGCCTGTGTTACTTTTGCGATTGCTGTCTCGCAAAACTCTCCCATCTGTGTAAGCTGCTCATCCAGACGATGCAACTGTTCATCAAACCTGTTACGCATTTTAACCAAACCTCCCTGTAATATAATCTTCTGTCCTCTTGTCAGACGGTATGGAGAATAATTTCTCCGTATCATTGTATTCTACAACCTCACCCAGGAGGAAGAATGCCGTATTATCAGACACACGCACTGCCTGCTGCATGTTATGCGTTACCATGACAATAGTATAGTCTTTTTTCAGTTCCATAGCAAGATCTTCGATCTTGGAAGTCGAAATCGGGTCAAGCGCAGATGTAGGCTCATCCATCAGAAGGACTTCCGGTTCTACAGCCAGCGCTCTCGCTATGCAGAGTCTCTGCTGCTGCCCGCCGGACATTCCCAGCGCGCTCGTCTTGAGACGGTCCTTGCACTCATCCCAGATTGCCGCGCTGCGGAGGGATTTCTCAACAATATCGTCCAGTTTTGCCTTGGAGTGGATTCCGTGGGTCCTCGGGCCGTATGCGATATTGTCATAGATGCTCATCGGGAACGGATTCGGTTTCTGGAATACCATTCCTACGCGCTTTCTTAACATATTTACATCCATGCCCTTGAATATATTCTGTCCGTCCAGAAGGATCTCACCGTCAATGCGGCAGCCCTCGACAAGGTCATTCATACGGTTGATGGACTTTAAAAGAGTTGATTTACCGCATCCGGAAGGCCCGATAAAAGCGGTGATTTTGTTCGCTTCGATCTCAAGATTTACATTTTTAAGGGCTTTAAAATCCCCATAATATAAATCAAGATTCTTGATACTTATCTTTGACATATCCTTTCCCTTTCTTGATTGGGGACGTAGTAAAATTGAATTTGACTACGTCCCTGTTCACAGTTTTTTCACATTTTACGCTTTCGTAAGTTTCCTTGCAATAAAGCTTGACAGGGCATTGATACCAACCACCAGAACAAGCAGAATTACCGCAGTCGCGTAAGCCTGATCCATGTAAAGTCCCTCGCTGGAGAGCACATACATGTGAAGCGCCAGAGTACGGCCGGATCCCATAATGCTGTCCGGGATCTGGGCTACTGTGCCGGAAGTGTACATAAGGGCTGCCGTCTCACCTACAATACGTCCGATGGCGAGGATCACACCTGCCAGAACGCCCGGGATTGCGGACGGAAGCACGATGCGGAATACGGTACGCAGTTTGCCGGCGCCGAGTCCGAAGCTTCCCTCACGGTAAGAGTCCGGAACAGCTTTCAGCGCCTCCTCCGTTGTTCTCATGACAAGCGGAAGGATCATGATCGCCATGGTAAATGCACCTGCAAGGATGGAGAATCCCCAATCGAGCGCATTGACGAAGAACAGCATACCGAACAGGCCGTATACGATGGACGGGATACCGGAAAGCGTCTCTGTCGTCAGACGGATCACTTCGATGAACTTATTGCCCCGCTTTGCATACTCCACAAGGAAGATCGCCGAGAAAATACCAAACGGGACCGCAATCAGCAGTGATAATAATGTCATTACGATCGTATTGACCAGCGCGGGAACCACAGACGCGTTCTCTGAACTGTATGTCAGGGAGAACAGAGACGGCGTCAGGTGCGGCACTCCGTTGATCAGGATATAGGCAATCAGGAAAATCAGTACGGCAAATGTGATAATTGCCGCCAGCATTACGAGCAGCATCACGATCAATGAACCCGGATGCTTCAGATAAGTTTTGAACTTATCACCGATTGTTGTCTTATTACTCATGATCTGCCCCCCTCTTTAACAATGCAACACTGAAGTTGATGATCAGGATAAATACGAAGAGAACAACGCCTGTCGCAATCAGCGCCTCACGGTGAAGCCCCGTCGCATATCCCATCTCAATTACGATGTTTCCTGTCAGAGTACGGATACCCTGCAGAATACTTGTCGTCACACGCGGCTGATTTCCGACAATCATGATCACAGCCATGGTCTCACCGATGGCACGTCCGATTCCAAGGACGATTCCTGCGATCACACCGGATTTTGCCGCCGGGATGATCACGCGGAAGATACTTCTCTCTTTCGTTGCTCCCAGAGCAAGGGATCCTTCATAATAGTGTGACGGAACCGCGCGCATGGCGCTCTCTGTCGTTCCGATAATCGTCGGCAGGATCATCATACCAAGGATCAGGGACGCAGTCAGGATACTGTTTCCGTCTCCCGCCGTCTTTACGATGCCTGCATCATGCAGCATTTTTCCAAAATCCCTGATCAGCGGCACTACAACCACAAGGCCGAAGAAACCGTAAATAACGGAAGGAATACCTGCAAGAAGCTCGGTCGCTGCTTTCAGCGGCTTGTAGATCTGCTTCGGACAGTACATTGCCATGAATACCGAAGACAGGATTCCGATCGGAACTCCGAAGATGATCGCTCCTGCAGTCACGTAAAGGCTTCCCACGATCATGGGCAGGATTCCGAACTGTTCACTGTTGGGACGCCAGACCTGACCCGTAATAAATTTAACAAACCCAATTTCTCTCATCGCAGGGATACCATTTGCAAACAGGAAGATGCAAATGAGTGCCACCGCAAGCACAGACGCGCATGCCGCTATGAAAAACACTCCCTGCATGAATTTTTCAGTCCATGCTTTTGATTTCATCTTTTCCTCCTAATGAGCCGGGAAGACATGCCACATATCTGCCCGGCTCATAAAATTAAATCTGCACTTTATCCTCAGTCTGCCCGGATCTGATTAGATTGCATCCCAGGTTGTAACATCTCCAAGGTAGATGGATTTCACCTGATCAACTGTCAGATCATCTGTCGGGTTGTTCTGGTTAACGATTACTGCAATACCATCTGTAGCAATTACTGTACCTGTAAGCTGTGCAGCCTCGTCTTCTTTCAGCTCTCTGGATGCCATACCGATGTCATAGCTTCCCTCGATCGTAGATGTCATACCTGTTGTAGAGTCAGATGTCTGGAGCTCAATGCTTGCGTTCGGGTTTACTGCGCCGTATGCCTCAACCAGCTTCTCCATCAGCGGAGATACGGAAGAAGATCCGCCCACTACACAGCTTCCTGACGGAGCGCTTCCTGCATATGCCGTTACATCAGATACCGGGATATATCCTTCTTCTGCTACAACTTCCTGTCCCTCTGTGCTCATGATGAACGCCATGAAATCTGTAGCAACTGCATTGTCAAGATCCGGTTTTACTGCTACATTGAACGGTCTGGATACCTGGTATGTACCGTTCTCAATGTTCTCTGCTGTTGCTTCCGCACCGTCAATGCTTACAGCCTTTACCATGCTCGGATCCAGAGAACCAAGAGAAACATAACCGATTGCATATTCGTTTCCGGATACTGTTGTCATCATAACAGACGTGCTGTTTGTTGTCTGTGCATCCAGTGTTGTCATATCGTTGTCGTTCTCATCTACAACACCAAACAGCTCTGTGAAAGCTCCTCTTGTTCCGGAACCTTCCTCACGGGAAACTACAGAGATCGTACTGGAAGCATCCCATTCAGAACCTGTGCTCTCGTCTCCGCCTGTTGTTCCCTCGTTTGTTGTTCCATCTCCTGTTGTGTCTGCATCACTGGAGCCACATGCCGTAGCAGCAACTGCCATCATACTTGCGATCGATAAAACTGCGATAAACTTTTTCATTTTCATTGTTCATAATCTCCTTCTTCAAAATCAGATTACTTTGTGTTCGTCTTTTGTTTTCTTCCTTGTGTTTTCATCACGGTATTCATAATAAAAGAGAAATGTTAAATGTAAAATCAGAAGAATGTTAAATCTGTGTAAAATGAGAAAACGCCGTATTTGCGCGGTTTTCAATGCTCTTCTCACATATTTCGGAAAATTTCAGAAAATAACCGGAGAAAAAATACAAAAAGGAATGAGAAAAAATCCGGACAGAACGGAGGACTGCCCATGGCATTTCCCCCGGCTTCTGTCCGGATTTTTCTGATATAATCTGCTGCCTTTTAAACTATTTTGCAGCAAAGTCACTCTACGGTAACCGATTTTGCCAGGTTCCTCGGCTTATCCACATCCAGCCCCTTCGCCACACTCACATAGTATCCCATAAGCTGCAGCGGAATGATGGCCAGACTGGTTGTAAAATACTGCTCCGTCTTCGGAACATAAACCGAAAAATCTGCCGTATCTTCAATATTATAATTTCCATAGAGGGTCAGCCCCATCAGATAGGCGCCGCGGCTCTTCACCTCCACCATGTTGCTGATGGTCTTCTCAAAAAGCGCTTTCTGCGTCACAACTCCGACTACAAGAGTGCCGTCCTCGATCAGGCTGATCGTGCCGTGCTTGAGTTCTCCGGCTGCATATGCCTCCGAATGGATATAGCTGATCTCCTTCATCTTCAGACTTCCCTCAAGACTGATGGCGTAATCGATTCCTCTTCCGATAAAGAAAATGTCCTTTGCATTGGCATATTTACTTGCAAACCACTGGATTCTGTCTTTATCATCCAGCGTCTTCTGAATCTTCTCCGGCAGCCTGCCAAGCTCCGCCAGCAGCTCCCCGTAACGTTTCTCATCGATCAGCCCTTTGACAAAAGCCATCTGGATGGCCAAAAGATAAACCGCGATCAGCTGGGCGCTGTACGCCTTTGTCGTGGCCACGGAAATCTCCGGTCCCGCATAGGTATACATGATATAATCGCTCTCACGGGCAATACTGGAACCGAGAACATTCACAATGCCCAGAACCGGAATCCCCCGCTCCTTCGTCAGGCGCAGCGCCGCCAGGCTGTCCGCTGTCTCACCGGACTGGGAAACAATAATCACCATGGAATTCGGCACAAGTTTCGGGTTGCGGTAACGGAACTCGGACGCCAGATCCACTTCTACCGGAATATCCGCCAGATCCTCCAGAACATATTTCCCAACCATTCCCACATGATATGCAGAACCGCAGGCTACTATATAAATGCGGTCCAGTCCTTTGAGAACTTCATCCGTAAGTCCGCTCTCACCGAAAGAAATCCTGCCCTCTTTCACATATGCGCCAACCGTATCCTGAACCGCTCTCGGCTGCTCGTGGATCTCTTTGAGCATGAAATGCTCGTACCCGCCTTTTTCCGCAGACTCAGCATCCCACTTGATCTTGACAACTTCTTTTTCAATCTCTTCCCTGTCCAGGTTGTAGAAATGAATCTCATCCCTGGAAAGCTCCGCAATCTCCAGATTACCGATGTAGTAAACATTTCTCGTCCGGTCCAGAATCGCCGGAACATCCGACGCGATCAGACAGCCGGTCTTACTCTTTCCTATAATAAGAGGACTGTCCTTGCGGGCTGCATAAAGTTTGCCCGGATAGTCATGGAACATCACGCCAAACGCATAGGAACCACGGATTCTCAGCATGGACCGGGTCAGCGCCTCAAGCGGACTGCCTGTCTTCTTATAATAATAATCCACCAGCTTTACGGCGATCTCCGTATCTGTCTGGGAATAGAAAGTATAGCCTGATTTCTGAAGCTTTTCCTTGAGTTCCTGATAGTTTTCAATAATTCCGTTGTGCACCAGCACTACAGACCTGTCGTCCGTGCAATGGGGATGGGCATTCGTCTCCGACGGCTCCCCGTGTGTCGCCCAGCGGGTGTGTCCGATACCGCAGGTTCCCGGCACTGCTGCCCCGCCGTCCGTCTTCTCGGACAGGATCTTCAGCCTTCCCTTCGCCTTGACAATCTCAATCTTGCCGGTCTCCTCGTTGCGCACTGCGATTCCGGCAGAATCATATCCTCTGTACTCCAGTTTCTCCAGCCCCTTGAGCAGGATCGGTGCAGCCGGCTCCTCGCCTACATATCCAACAATTCCACACATTCTTATTTATCCTCCTTTTTGAATGTTCCGCTAAAAGAAAAAGGTAATAAAGCTCCCCCTCTTCTCTGAGGAATTTTATTACCTTGTAAAATGCAGCGTCTCCTTCATGCCTGATTACTCTAACAACTCAAATAACATACGTTTTCGTGGTCTATGATAACACCGGGATGGGGATGGTGTCAATAAAAAGAGGAAAAGGCAAGGGATAATCCGTAATTATCCGGCATCAAGAGACATTTACGTGGTGTAAATGTTGGATAATCAGCAATTATCCGTTATGTGGATATGAGGTGATGGAGATGTTGGATAATCGGCCCTTATCGGAGATACATGGTGAAAAAAGGAGAATAAGAAGTATGAAAATTGCAGTTGCCGGAACGGGATATGTTGGGCTGTCAATCGCAACACTGTTGGCACAACATCATACAGTCTATGCCGTTGATATCATACCGGAAAAAGTTGAACTAATAAATAATAGACAATCTCCAATTCAGGATGACTATATAGAAAAATACCTAAAAGAAAAAAGGCTAAATTTGATAGCAACATTAGATGAAAAAGAAGCATATTCCGATGCAGAATATGTTGTCATTGCTACACCTACAAATTACGATAGCAAAACACAACATTTTGATACATCTGCTGTCGAATCGGCCATTAAATCAGTTATGTCTTATAACCCGGATGCAATTATTGTAATTAAATCTACAATTCCTGTTGGTTATACTAAAACTATACGCAAAAATTTTCAGAATAAGAATATCTTATTTAGTCCGGAATTTCTGCGTGAATCCAAGGCTTTATATGATAACCTGTATCCCAGTCGTATTATTGTTGGAACAGATTTCGCTGATAAACATCTTGTGCAGGTGGCAAATAATTTTGCTAAATTACTACAGGAGGGTGCGATAAAAGAAAATGTAGAAACGCTGATTATGGGCTTTACAGAAGCCGAAGCAGTAAAACTGTTTGCTAATACTTATCTAGCTTTACGAGTCGCCTATTTTAATGAACTGGATACTTATGCAGAAATGAAAGGGTTGGATACAAGACAAATTATTCAGGGGGTTTGCTTAGATCCAAGGATCGGAAGCCATTATAATAATCCCAGTTTCGGTTATGGCGGATATTGTCTGCCTAAGGATACAAAACAGCTGTTAGCAAACTATGCAGACGTACCGGAAAATCTGATTGAAGCTATTGTAGAAAGCAATCGGACAAGAAAAGATTTTATAGCAGAAAGAGTATTGGAAAAAGCGGGATTCTATGATTCTTATAACCGGGGCGATTTTGCTGCTGGCAAAGAAAAATCCTGTGTTATTGGCGTCTACCGTCTTACTATGAAAAGCAACAGTGACAACTTCCGCCAGAGCAGTATCCAGGGAGTCATGAAACGTTTGAAGGCAAAAGGCGTTACAGTGATTATTTATGAGCCCGCACTGGAGAATGGGAGTACATTTTTCAGCAGTCATGTAGTAAATGATCTGGCTTCTTTCAAAGAGGGCTGCGATGTAATTATTGCTAACAGATATGATGAATGTCTTGATGACGTGAAAGATAAAGTATATACACGGGATATTTTTTGCCGTGACTGACACTTAAATATTATGTTTTATTCATTCAATATATTTACGAGGAGAAAATTATGGGGAATTTTAAAGATAAAATTTATTATAATCTTGTAAGAAAAAATCCAGATGTCCAATATGAGTATGAGCGATATGTCATGGAGAACATCAAGGAACATTACGAAAACCATTTCAAACACTTAAAAATATTATTAAAAATAAAATGGCATTATCAAGTAAAAAAAAGCAAGGAACGATTAATGTATTTCGATGAACCTCCAAAGGGTAAAATAGTTCAAATTGCAGATCAGGAAGTTAAAAATCAAAGTTCTAAAAAGAAAAGTATATCTAAAAATGGAGATGGAATAAAAGAGAAAATAATGCGGGAAAAACAGAATTTTTTGTATTATGAAAATGATTTTAAACGGGAAAGTGTAAATAAATTTGTTGCTTCAATAGTAGATTATGATGTTATTTCATTTGATATCTTTGATACGCTGATTTATAGGAAAGTAGAAAAACCGAATGACATTTTTTCTATTATGTCGGCCGAAATGGGAGAAAATGATTTTATCGACATTAGAAAAAAAGCTGAGAGTTTTGCCAGAAACATAAAGGAAAAAACAGCAGGAACAAGAGAGATTGTTTTAAGTGATATATATGATGTGTTGGCTGAAAGATTCAATATAGACCGCTCATGGATGGAACGTGAAATTGAATTAGAACTCAACATGTCTATCCCTAATAAATACATTTTAAGTGTATATGAAATGTTATTAAAATTTGGAAAGACTATAGTATTTACTACTGATATGTATTTGCCATTAAATGTTATAAAAACATTGGTAGAAAAAAATGGATATACCAAGTATGATCAAATCTTTTTGTCTAATGAATATGGATTGCGGAAAGGTGATGGGACTCTTCAAAAAGTTTTAATAGATGCTTATCCCAATAAAAAGATTGTTCATATTGGAGATAATTATGCAGCAGATGTAGAGAAAAGTATAGAAGCAGGTATTGATGCTGTTTATAATCCAGATAGTCATTATATATACAGAGAACCAGAATTGGAGAATATGGCAGCCAGTTTTTATAGAGCAGTTATTCAGACAAATATGAATAACGGATTATGGGATAGAGATCTTTATTATACACATGGATTTAGAGTTGGTGGTATTTTAGCTGCAGGATATTGCAAATTTATAAATCAGATCGTAGAAAGAAAAAAAATTGATAAAATATTATTTTGCGCTAGAGATTGCGATGTGATTTATAAAATATATAAAGAATTTTATAAACAAACGGAAGCCGAATATATTAATATTTCCAGATTTGCTATCTTTAATGTCACATCAGAACACTATTTATATGACTTATCTAACAGATACATTATGCGTTATGTAAAAATGTATCGTAATACTAAAACAATGGAAACTATTTTAAAGGAGACTGGTTATGGATATCTGGTGGAGGAATTAGAAAAATATAATATTGACAGATACTATTTTCCTGCAACAATACATGATGATCAAAGAATTCAAGAATTTTTATATAAATGTGAACCTGTAATATATGAGCATAATAAAGAAGCAAGAGAAGCAGCAAGAAAATATTTTACAGATATAATAGGAACTGCAAATAATATTTTGATAGTAGACATCGGATGGTCTGGAACCTGTATAACAGCCTTAAAATATTTTATTAAAAATAACATTTCTGGATATAATGGGGAGATTTTTGGTTCCCTTTTGGCAACGAATAGAAATGATCTTATTAAGAATAGTATACAATTTGATGAAATAGAGGCTTATTTGAATACTCCTTTTACGAACATGGATATTACAAGACATATTTTTCCGGGACCTCCCAGAAGCAGAAATTCTAAAATAATGGATAAATTACATATGCCATTTGAGTATTTATTTACTTCTACAGAGCGTTCTCTTCTTGGCTACAAACTGGAAAAAGATAATAGTGTCGGATTTGTTTATTCACAAAACCTTGTACCTAATATTGATCAAATCGAAAGCATGCAGAGAGGTATGATAGATTTTGTAAGGCTTTATGAAGATTATTCGAAAGAATGTAAAAGTCCACTTATCATTCCGCCATATTCAGCTTTTTTCCCTATTAGGGAGTGTATAGAGCACGATCAATATTTATATGAAGTATATAAAGATTTTTCCTATGATGCAATGTCTTCAGCGGAAACCGCAAACATTATTCCAACATTTTCAGAATTGTTTGATGGAAAATATAATGAACAAGCAGAATATATTGAAAAAGAAACAAATGGCAAAAAAATTCTTTTTGTTAGCCCTGAATTAATTTATTCAGGAGCTCCTCGCAGCCTGTTACGAATGTGCAAAGTTGCGAGAGATCTTGGTTATGGTCTAACTGTGTGGTCAGCAAAAGAAGGACCATTCCGACGTGAATTTGAAAAAGAGGGATTTGAAGTAGCCATTGTTCCAGAAAATAAAATAGATCAAAGAAAAGAACAAATCAAAAATTACGACATGGCTGTTTGCAATACAGTAATGACCTCAAAATTTGCAGAGATCTGTTGTCAATTGATTCCTACCGTCTGGTATATAAGAGAAGCTACTAATATACCGGATTTTATTAGGAACAATCCAGAAAGAGCTTATGTTATTAAATATAGTTCGGATATTTATGTTGTGAGTGATTATGCGGCAACAGCATTAAGCCAGTATGCAAATGAGCCAATAAAAGTTGTACATAATTGTGTAGAGGACGAATCAGATATGGCCGTCCCGTATCTTCCGGGAACTGAAGAGAAAATTAAATTTGTTCAATTTGGTACGATGGAATATCGAAAGGGCTACGATGTGCTGTTGGCAGCATACAAGTCTCTTCCAGAACAGTATCGGAATAAAGCAGAACTATATTTTGCGGGTGGTTTTATCAATAGTGGCAGCCCGTTTTGTTCCTATCTTTTTAGGGAAATGAAAGACGTCGAGGGGGTATATTATATCGGACTGATTCAAGGTGAAGAAGAGAAAATCAGACAATTATCTCAGATGGATGTAGTAGTTGTAGCTTCAAGAGATGAATCTTGTTCTCTTGTTGCTCTTGAAGGAGCAATGCTTTCAAAACCTTTAATTGTAACAGAAAACGTTGGTGCTAAATATATGGTATCCGAAAAAAATGGATATATTGTAAAAACAGGCGATGTTGAAAGCTTGAGATCGGCAATGATGAGTATAATAGATTGCAAAGCTCAATTAAAACAAATGGGAAAAGAATCCAGATTACTATACGATAAGCTTGCGGGAATGAACGCATATACTCAAAGCATGAAACAATTATATGCGCTTAGTGAAACTAAAAATACAGAGATTTTTGCTGCTCAAAGAAAACATAATCAAGAAGTATTTAGTAATTCATATAAGAAGGCGCATCCGATACAAGTTACAAAAACTTCTGCTGAAATAGAAAAACTTAATAATAAAGTTGTGGTATCTCTTACTTCCCATCCTGGCAGGATAAATATTGTTGGAAAGACAATTGACACATTAATTAATCAGACAGTCAAACCTTTAAAAATTGTACTATGGTTATCCGAAGAAGAATTTCCAAATAAAAAGAAAGATTTACCTGGTTCACTTATTGTAAAACAAAATCTTTGCGACTTTTTTGAAATCCAATGGGTTAAAGATGATTTGAAACCACACAAAAAATATTTTTATGCCATGCAAAAATATAAAGAAAATCCAATTATTATTGTTGATGATGATATATATTATGATGAGCATCTTGTGGAAAATCTTTTGGATAGTTATAACAAATTCCCAGATTGCATTTCTGCAATGCGGACAAATTTAATTGGCTTCCGACGTGATGGCAGCATAATGGATTATGAAGGCTGGATAATGGAATATAGAATATTACAAGATACTCCTTCAACACAACTTGTTCCTACGGGCGTGGGTGGCGTTTTATACCCGCCACATGCATTGCCTGAAGAGGCTTTTGATAGCGAAGCTATAAAGAAAAACTGCTTATTTTGTGATGATTTATGGCTTAAAATCTGGGCAAGTCATGCCAAATTAAAAATTGTCATGCCCGAACATTTTTGTGTAGAAAAAATTATTGAAAATTCACAAGATGTAGCATTATGGAAAATGAATGTCCGACAGGGAAATAACAATGATGAAAGTCTTGCCAGAATATTACAACATTATGAAAATACAACGGGAAATCTGAATGATCTGATACAATGGATAAGAAAAGATCGGTTCTGTTGATTATTTCATAAAAATAATCTATTTTGCCAATTAGTAATGATTCATAGAGCTATTTTAAATATAGTTCTATGAATTATACTTTGGCATTTTAAAGATAATGATATGATAAAAAGACACTTTCTAATAGTCATGCGACACTTTTTGAATTTTAAGACGAGGACGTAATATGTTGTTAAACGAAGATCTATTTGTAATCTTAAATAATCTAATGACAAAATATGATGAACATGAACTCCCTTGGGAGTCTGCAAAAGAGAATGTGAAATCATTAAACAAATTATCATCTAACAAAGATATGTTAAGTAAAAGTCCCTCTAAATTTGATCCGGGAAAAGACAAGAAAATATCAGATGGAAGATTTTATTCTGATATTGGATCTGCACATATAGAAGGCTATTTAATGTTGGGAAAAGAGAAAAGCATGTATGTTTTTTTTCATGGGGCAAGAGCCGGAGAAATTGATAATCTCGAAAAGCCTCCACGTTTTTTGCGGAATACATACAATAATTATGTTGATGGGACTATTTTATGTTTAGAAGATCCTATGTTTTACTCTTTTGAAAAATGTAAACTGGGATGGTATTATGGAACACCTGAAGAAAATTATCGGGAATATTGTGCAAGAGTTATCAAAAGAATAGCAGAAATTTTGCATATTGAAGTTGAAAAAATTGTATTATTTGGATCATCCGGAGGTGGAACAGCTGCAATTGGAATATCCTATTATATAAAAGGAGTAACGGTTGTTGCGCTAAATCCTCAGCTGGATTTAGATACGTATTTCAGAACACCGGAGATAGAAGAAGTAACAGGATTGGCAATTAGAAATAAAAAAGACAAATTTATACGAAATGATAATGCAAATCTTATACTTAATAATAAAGAAACAAATTTTCTGATTATGGTTAATGTCCTTTCAGATCACGATTATAAATATGATTTGGCATATCTTTGCCGTTTTATTGATTTTGTTCCCAAATACGGAATTACACAGAAAAATAATTTGTTTGTTTGGATTTATGAAGCAGCTGGTACTCCATATGAACATTCTTCGTTTGAAACACCTACGGTTTTTTTGGCTATTAGAGCCATCTGTCAGTGTATAAAGAAAAAAGTATCTGCAGATTGTCTCCAGGGATTTTGTCTTTTTGTTAATAGATTTTGGAAAGAATATTATGAGGCAAAAAGAGAGGCGTATCTTGCTAAAAAAGAAGGTGAAAAAAACAGCAAGCTAATTTCTATTTGGAATGAACGTTATGAGAATTCTAAAAAGATATTTTTTGATATAGATGAGAGAAATTTAATATTGAATTCAAGGCTTCTAACAAATTTATATCCTGGTTCCGGTGAATGGCAAATAGAAGATGCCGAAAATTCTTTTAAAATGGCAAAAGTTACAATAACTAATAATCAATGGTATGAATTGAGAATGAGAATGTCACTTAAGTGTAAGGAAATAAAAGGAGATATGGTTTTTTCTTTTGAGGTCCTTGGAGATCCAGAATATATTTACGTATCGATAGGCGCGCACAATTCTCGAAATGGACGGCGTTATTCAGAAACTGCAAATATCAAATTAAGTAATCATAAATTCTCAAAAGTTATAGAGTCTTATGAAGACGGGTGGAAGAAATATTCAGTGTTATTTCCGTTAAACGAATTAAAAAATATGAATGAGGATTTATGTGATTCATATTCTGCTCAAATTAAAGCGCTAAATATGAATTATGATAATACTATATCTCAAATATTCTATTTTAGAAGACCTAAGGTTGAAAAAGGATTTTTCCCAAGTGACTGGACACCTGCGCCAGAAGATGAAGTATAGTTGCTGGGATTAAACTTTTTTGTAACACTGTTTATTTGAAAAAATCATGTAGAATGTCAAGTGAAAATATCGTTGAAACGTTACATTAACTCTATCGTATGGTTTTTCAAAAAATATTGCGTTGCAAAGAATATATTGGCTATACGAAAGGAGAAAAATGAACAAAGAAAATAGAAAGATTGTCGGTCGCTAGGGAGGAAATATGAGAGAAGAAAAAAGACGCATGATACCTGTATGGGGACCCTATTCAAAGAAATATATGGGAATTTCGCGTATTATGAGAGAAAGCCAGGAAGAGGGCGCCAGGTTTGATCTGATCGTCCATCCGGCTTATGCTAACGGTGCAGTCCCCGTACCGAATGTGACGGTGCCGTCCGGTTGGCATCCCTGGAAGTGTGACTCAGACGGAAAATTTTACCGCTGCCGCTTTGAACTTCTGTGGAAAGACCAGCTCTATGCGGATGTAGATTTTTTTGAAGTGGACGGTGAAACCTGGGGGATCCGGACAGAATATCACAATGAGACAGCCCTGGCTCAGAATTGTCTTCTGAACTTTTATGCTGCCATGGAATATCCCCGAAGCTTTGAATGGAAAGCCGTCCTTCCGGATAAAAGTGATTTATGGAAAGGCACTGCCTTTGAAGAATATGCTCCGGTTGGGAACCGTCCCTGGGATCATCTTAGCTTTGATGGGATGCACAGAGGGGAGCAGATGCGTGCAGATTTTACGGAAGGGACGGCTCTTGGGGAGACTCCTTATGCCAAAATGTGTGCATTGGAACAGTTCCGGATGTTTGGCGGAACAGCCGGCGATCGAGTGTCGTACCGCAGGATACTGAGACACATCTATGAAAAACCGGTCCTGATGGTACGATATGCCACTTACGGAAATGAAGAGGATGTTGTATTTGATAGCAATTACGGAACTTTAAGATTTCCAGCGTCTACGGCGCCAGATGTGGTTTTCTACCCTCTTTACGGAACAGGCCCGGATGGGGATGGAACAGGTGAAAAGCAAAACGTGCAGAGTAGTTTTTTCCTGGATATGACCGCCCAGGGAACTTGTAAGAACGGGATCATGATCGACTGTTTTGCTGTTATGGAAGAAGCAGAAGCCGGAAATGCCATATTTCTTATGGAAAAACGGAATACGATCCCTCAAATTGAGAAGGATGGAGAAAGGACGAAATACCGGTATCATTACGGAGAACCTCCTCTTTATCTGCATATCCTGAACCGGCAGGTAAGAAGCCGGAACCTGTACTCCGGCTGCTTGGAGGACGCGCCTATTACCAGGCTGACAAATCCGGATCCCTCTTATGATAATCTGACCAGGAGTTTTACAGGTTCTTTTCGAGAAAAACATTCGGATGAAGGATTTTACCATATCAATGTAGCTGAGGCAATCTTTATCCCGGCCGACGGATCGGATGTCGAGTATGCTTATGTGAGTACTAAGGAAGAGACATATTCTAAAGAACGGCTGGAATGGATCTGGGATAAACGGCGGAAGAAGTCTGAAGAACTCCGTCTCAACCCGGAAGGCAGAAAGTATAGTTTTTCTTCGGGACTTATGAAAAACGCTTTGTTTTTCAATGTGGTTTACCCCATCTTTCGCCATGGGGAGCAGATCGTCCATTATACGCCGGGGAAACGCTGGGACAGCGTCTATACATGGGATTCCGGTTTTATCGGTCTGGGTCTGTTGGAATATTCCCCGGAAAGGGCTGAGTATGTGCTGGATACATATTTATCGGAAGAAGATAATCAGGACTTTGCATTTCTCGCCCATGGCTCTCTTGTACCCACTCAGTTTTATCTCTGGCATGAGATTCTGATGCGTTCAGACTCTGGGCGAAGAGAAGAATTGAAAAAATATTACCCCGGATTGATTAGGTATTACCGTTTCATGTCAGGTAGGACGGAAGGGTCTACAATGTCCCGGCTGAAAAGCGGCATGCTGACTGTTTACGACTATTTTTATAATGCTGGCGGGATGGACGATTACCCGGCGCAGACAGCCATGCATAGGCAGAAACTTTCCGCATATGTCGCTCCCATATGCAGCAGTGCGCATTTCATAAGGGTTGCGAAAATCATGCAAATGACGGCGCGGTACTATGGATATGCAGAGGATTTTGGGGAAATAGAAAAGGACATCCGGAAGGTGACGGACGCTCTCCTGACGTATGCATGGGATGAAGAAAGCGGATATTTCGGCTATGTGCTTCATGATCGTTCGGGAAATGCCAGAGAGATCTTCCGAACACCGGAAGGGGAAAATTATAATAAGGGAATAGACGGGGTAACGCCCCTTATCGCAGGAATCGGTACACCGGAACAGCAAAGGCGGATGCTTGCTCACCTGAAAACAGAAGGGGAACTGTGGTCCCGGTGCGGGATCTCGACGGTAGACCAGAGCGCTTCCTATTATAAAAATAACGGCTACTGGAATGGAAGCGTCTGGTTTCCGTATCAATATCTGGTCTGGAAATCCATGCTCGATCTCGGCGAAGCGGATTTCGCATACAGTATTGTGGATATGGCCCTTACGGTGTGGAAACAGGAGGCAGATTTCAGCTATCATACATTTGAGATGATCCAGATCGAGACAGGAAGAGGAGGATGGTTCCATCAGTTCAGCGGACTGTCAGCGCCTATCGCAGTCTGGTTTCATGCATATTACAGGAAGGGTACAGTGACGGCAGGGTACGGAACCTGGATCCGAGAACAATGGTTCAGTCCAGATTGCAGTGAAGCACAGATCTGCTATGAGATTCATGAGGGGCGGGAAAATGTGATCATCGTGGTCATGGATTCCGCTTATTCGTACGCTGTAGAATTCGACGGCTGCGCCGGGAAAGACACACTGCACGAGCAACCATCTGCCGGGGCGGAAGGATGCGAGCTCCGTCCTGTCCGCTGGACGGAACATGTCCGCGGAGCTCTGGAGATCATGCTCCCGGCAAAGCGGGGAGAGATCCGGATCAGACGCAGATAGGAGGATTCCGGCATCCGCGGGACATACATGAAAAAATAAGGCAGTCAGTCGTTTCCGGGGATTTAAAATTCCTATCAATATGCATTTCAAAAGATGCATTTACCGTTTCCCGGTGAAAAATTCGTGGGAAAAGCTATCGGCGCTCCTCTTCTGTCTGTTTTCAGAGAGACTTGCGGGCTCACAGAAGAACAGGCGGCAGAAGCAGTAAAATTTTATAGGGAGTACTATGCTTCCAAAGGGAAATCAGAAGCTGATGTCTATGATGGAATCAGTGAAAATTTAAAAGCTCTGAAAGAGAACCACATATTGCTTGGTGCAAACAGCCACTTTCCGCGGCCAGCAGGGCCGCATTTCCCGGCCAGTCAGGGCCATATTAAACGGCCAGCCTGAGATATCAGCAGGGCAGAGGGTACTCCGCCCTACTGATCAGTATTGATCGTTGTTCCAGAAGAAAGCTATGCTTTCTCAATCAGTACAGTAAATCCTGTAGTCAGTCTGCGCCGGATTCCGTCAAGCTTACCGTAGCATTCCTTCTCGTCACTCAGCTGGTTTCCCCACTCATCTGGAGAATACTGACAGCTGAAGAGTGTGGAGGTGCCAAGGTCATCCCGAAGTTTTATGAGATGATACAGGATCTTGATCCCTTCTTCTGTAAACGTCAAATCGCTCGCCTTTCACTAAATTGAGTTTTAGTCCATACTTGAAAAAAACAATAGATTTTTTCAAGGAGGAACTAACATCATGGATCAGTGTACTCATGAGGTACGCGCCGAGTACTGGAGAAACATTATCAAAGCCTGCGGGCAGCGTCCCGCAGGGCAGTCAGCTAAAAAGTGGATGGACGAAAACGGAATTTGTGAGCAGAGCTATTATCATTGGCAGCGGAAATTCAGACAGCAGGCCTATGACCAGATGAAAGAAAAAGAGATGCTTCCATCTGTGACAGAAAAAGCGGAAGTCTCTTTTGCAGAAATCCCATACAGCCCGGCAGTCGGCAGAGAAGACATACCAGGCGTTAGCGAGGCCGGTCGTACACCGGCTGCCGTTATCCGGACTTCTGCAATGAGTATAGAAATCTCAAACCAGATCTCCGAATCTCTTCTGAGCAGGATCCTGCGGGAGGTAGCCAATGCTTGAGGATGCGGCAGGGATCCGGCGTGTGGTCCTTGCCTGCGGAACAGTTGACCTCAGGAAGGGAATTGATGGGCTGGCAATGATCATCGGGGATCAGTATGGGCAGAATCCATTTGAAAAAGGGACACTTTTCCTCTTCTGCGGCAAGCGGTCTGACCGATGTAAAGGTTTGCTTTGGATGGGGACAGGATTCCTGCTTCTGTATAAAAGATTCGAAAACGGGCGGATGTCCTGGCCAAGGGATACACAGGAGGCAGCCGATCTCACGGAAGAGCAGTTCCATTATCTGATGATGGGGCTTAACCCGCTGGACCTTAGAGTGAAAGAGGTGGCACCCGGAAAAATATATTGAAATGATTGTGCAAAACAGAGAAATTTTTTTCTGTTTTATCCGCCTGAAAATCAGCGCTCCAGAGGCGTAAAAGGCATCTGCTGATACAGCAGCAGAGCCCGTCAGCGGTACTTCCGGGAACAGGCAAAGTTTGAGGATCCTATATTTTACAGACGGTCAGTTCGAAACTGGACATGCTAAAAATCAGGGCAAAATGACGGATTACTATTCTGCCGTGATTGGCGCAATTGAGCACTTTCTGGTATACTTTTTACAGGAAAGGCGGTCGTCAGTATGTGTCAGAAATTTACACCCGAACAACTGAAAAACATGGATATGGAGACAAAAGACGGTGTCATTTTTCAGATGCAGGACCGTCTGGATAAGTTGGAGCATGACTATGAGAATCTGATCGAGCAGATCCGTCTGGCAAACCAGCAGCGTTTTGGACGGCATACAGAAAAACTGGGCGAGATTGCAGGACAGCTCTCCTTTTTTAATGAGGCGGAAGCGAACTGTAGTGAAGACGCGCCAGAACCAACAATAGAGGAAGCAATCTGTCTGGAACTGAAACCCGTGCGCCGCGCAAAGAAAAAAGGACAGAAAGAAGAAGACCTGAAAGATTTCCCACAGGAGGAAATTTCTCATGATGTCCCGGAGGAGGAACTGATCAAAACCTTTGGTGAAAGCAATTATAAAAGCATGCCGGATGAGGTTTACTGGCAGCTGCGGTTCGAACCTGCGAGATGGATTGCAGAGAAACATATCGTAAAAGTATACGTTGGAACAGACGGGCTCCATCAGGACGAGTTTCTGCGGGGTGACCATCCTTCCACTTTGTTTAGAGGGAGTATTGCCACTCCGTCTCTGGAAGCAGCGATTATCAATGCAAAGTACGTGAACAGCAATCCGCTGGATCGTATTGCCAGAGATTTTCAGACAAACGGACTTCAGCTGTCGAAACAGACCATGTCTAACTGGACGATCTGGACAGCGGAAAGATATTTCCAGCCTGTATACAACTGGATGAAAAAACGTCAACTGGAAGCTCATGTCAACCAGTGTGATGAAACAACGGTAGAAGTCATCCATGACGGCAGACCTGCAGGCAGTAAAAGCTATATGTGGGTGCATCTCACCGGCGAACTCAGTCCGGGTCCAAAGATTGTTGTGTATGAGTACCAGAAGACCAGGCACAGCAGCCACCCCAAAGAGTATTATAAAGACTTCAAAGGGATCCTGATGACGGATGGGCTGGAACAATACCATAAGCTGGCAAGGGAACTGGAAGGGGTGACCAACGCGAACTGCATGGCGCACGCGAGGCGGCATTTTGCCAATGCGATCAAGGCGATTGGGAAGGGAAATGAAAAAGCCATCAAATCCTCCATCGCGTATAAAGCACTGGTAAGGATCGGGGCAATCCATAACCTGGAGGGAGCCTTAAAAGAACTGACTGCGGAAGAACGCCTGAAGGAACGACAGGCCTCAATCAAGCCATTGGTTGAGGAATATTTCGCGTGGGTCAGAGAGATCGTATACGGTAAACCACTAGTACCGTGCTAGTTTTATCTATCCATGAGATAATAACTCCAGAAAACTACAAGTTTTTTAAAGGAGTTGTCCCTATGGATAAGATCACACATCAGGTCCGTGCAGAACACTGGGCCAAAATCATGAATGAATGCATCAACAGCGGGATGTCTAAAACTGCCTGGTGCAGGGCAAATGGAATTTCAGAAAAGCAGTTCTTCTACTGGCAGAGAATCCTGCGCAGGGAAGCTTTCGAGAATTCCCAGAATTCATCATTACCGGCAACTGTCGGTCCGGATCAAGAGTTGACGCCAGCGCCTCAGAGAACGGTCTCTTTTACCGAGATCCAGCTTCCATCTTCTTCCCAGAGCACAGATCCGGTTTTCCATCCGGATCTCGTGATCCGAAAAGGCAGCCTCATCCTGGAGATTTCGAATTCAGCGTCGAATGAGCTTCTCTTACGGATTGGAGGGCTCCTGGGTGCTGAATAATGCAACCGGATTCCGGAAAATCTATATCGCTGCCGGATATACAGATTTACGCCGAGGGATCGATGGTCTGGCATCTATTATTAAATTCAACTTCCAGCTGGATCCATATGAAAAGGACATCCTTTTTCTCTTCTGTGGCAGACGAAGTGACCGCATCAAGGGGCTTGTATGGGAAGGCGACGGATTCCTTCTCCTTTACAAAAGGCTGGAGCTTGGCGGCTTCAGCTGGCCCCGTACAAAAGAAGAGGCACTGGAAATCACACCAGAGCAATACCAGGCTTTGATGCAGGGGCTGGAAATCGTCTCCAGACATCCGATCCAGGAAGTGCATCCCCAGGATTTCCTGTAAGACATTGTGCAAAATGGAGAAAATCAAAAATCTTTTCGTCTTTACCGTCTCGAATAGATCGGAAGTTATCCACAGCCGCGCCTCATCGCATTCATTCAATCATGGAGTACTTACCGGCAGCAAGCTGCCGTGTGGATAAGTACTCTGAAAAACTGAAAAAACTATTAGTTTTTTCGGCTTTTCAGAGTGTTTATCCTATGGTGAGAATGACGAATGATCATTTTGTGCGGTTCGCTTTTTCTTCTGTTTTGCGGTACAATAGTTCCAGCAAAACAAAGGAGCACCGGACATGTCAAAGATCTACTCACCAGAAGAACTGAACAGCTTCAGCAGGGAAACACTCGTGGCAGTGATCCTGTCCATGCAGGATCAACTGAGCCAGCTGAACGCAAACATGGAGCGCCTGATCGAGCAGATCGCTGACGCAAACAATAAACGTTATGGGCGTTCTTCTGAAAAACTGGATGTCATAGCAGGCCAGTTAGAACTGGAACTCATCTTTAACGAAGCAGAAGCCCTGACAGAAACACTTTATGTCGTTGAGCCGGCCGAAGAAGATGTGATCCAGGTCAGGCACCGGAAGAGGAAAGGAAAACGCGAGGAAGATTTAAAGGATCTTCCGGTTGAAGTGATCCCTCATACTCTTTCGGACGAAAAACTGCAGGAACTCTTTGGTCAAGATGGCTGGAAGAGGCTTCCGGATGAAGTTTATAAAAGAGTCCGTGTCCAGCCAGCCGTGTACACAGTCGAAGAGCATCATGTAGCTGTCTACGCTGGCAAGGACAATCAGACGATCATTAAGGCTGACCGTCCGAAAGATCTGCTCCGCAACAGCATCCTGACTCCATCCCTGGCGGCAAGTATCATGAATGCCAAGTATGTAAACGGGCTTCCGCTGTACCGGATCAGCCAGGAATTCCTACGGAATGATATCCACATCTCCAAGCAGGTAATGGCGAACTGGATGATCCAGTGTGCGGACCGGTATCTGGGTCCCCTTTATGATTATCTTCATAAAGAGGTGTACCGTTTCCATGTGCTGCAGGCTGACGAGACCCCGGTCATGGTATCGAAGGATGGGCGCCCCGCAAATAGTAAGAGCTATATGTGGATCTACCGCACCGGGAAGATGTACAAAGATACGCCTATCGTCCTGTATGAATATCAGCGGACCCGAAAAGCGGATCACCCGAGAGAATTCCTGAAAGGTTTCACAGGCGTAGTCGTCTGTGACGGCTATTCCGCTTACAGGAAACTGGACCGGGAAAATCCGGATATCACATTTGCCGGGTGCTGGACCCATGCGAGGCGGTATTTCTCGGATGCCTTAAAAGCGCTCCCGAAAGAAGCACAAAAAACTGCGAAAGATACCGTTGCGTATGAAGCGGTGAAACGGATCGGGGCCATCTATCATCTGGACAATCAGTTGTCTGATCTGGAACCGGATGATCGAAAAAAGCAGCGGCAGATGACAGTCAAACCTCTGGTGGAGGCTTTCTTTGCGTGGGTAAAAGAAGTTCAATCTTCCAATCGTCTTCCCAAAGGGAAAACACTGGAAGGGATCAACTATTGTATCAATCAGGAAGAGGCACTGAAAGTGTTCCTGAATGATGGAGAAGTTCCTCTTGATAACAACGTAACAGAAGGAGCGCTCCGCAGTTTCTGCCTGCACAAACATGCATGGAAACTGATCGACAGTATCGATGGTGCGAAATCCAGCGCGATCATCTACAGCATAGCGGAAACAGCAAAGGCGAATAACCTGAATCCGTTCCGTTATCTGGACCATGTCCTGACAGTTTTGAAAGACCACCAGGACGATACGGATTACAGTTTTATAGAAGAACTGCTTCCCTGGTCAGATCAGCTTCCGGAAATCTGCCGGAGCAAGTCAAAAACAACCAATCTGTAAACCTGGCCGCCGGAAACGGCGGTCAAAAAATGAGCCAGTACTCATGGTTTACCGTATACCATTTCTTCAATCTGGTGTCTGGATGAAAGCATCATTGCGGATAGTGTCAATAGTTTTTCACAAAACTTCATTGCAGCTTTTATCAAAAAAAGTTATAATGAATTCACTGGAATTTCCGAAAAGGAGTGTATCCCGGATGAATCAGATACAGCCGAATTTACTACAATCGAAAATGCTTCCTGTCGGAATCGAGAACTTTGAAGAAATTCGGACGGAGGGATATTACTATATAGATAAAGCCGGAACGATTAAGTCTTTACTGACAAAACAGAGTAAATTACTCTTCCGCACCCGTCCCCGCCGGTTTGGGAAATCCCTGAATATAAACATGCTGAAATCGTTTTTGAAATCGGATGCGATCCTTCCCTGTTTGCAGGACTTGAGATTTCAAAATAGCGCGATCTGTGTGAAAAATACATGGGGCATTTTCCTGTGGTTTCCGTCAGTCTGAAAAATGTCAGCGGAGACAGCTATTCGGCAGCGCGTTCCTTTATGTGCTCTGTGATCGGAAATGAAACGCTCCGTTTTTATGATGTTCTTATAAGCAGCACGAATCTGAACGGTGCTGAGAAAGCTTTGTACAGACAGCTTATCGCTGTTTCCGAAATGCTCGGGAAAGCTAGTACGACGTACCCCTGGTGAAGGCGGAAGAACACGGTTATTATGACCAGATGATCCACCTGATTCGCAACATGTTCGAGCAGCCTCTCAAGACAAATGACAGCCTGTATTTTGTCATCCTGCTTGGATGTCTGCGAGTGACAAAGGAAAGTATTTTCCAACCGTGAAAGCGGAAAAGACTATGCTGATATCGTTGTCGAAATCGTTCCTGAAAAAATCGGGATTGCCATTGAACTCAAATATCCCGCCGATGGCGACCTGGACGCAGGCTACCGGGAAGCTCTGGAACAGATTGATACAAAGAATTGTACTGCGCAGCCAAAACTGGACGGCATGAAACGGATCATTAAATGCGGTATTGCCTGCCATATAAATTTCCAATATAATACTTCTGCTCTTATAAAAGCGATCTCTGAGAGCCACAAAACAAGGCTCCTGGAGGTCGCTTTTTGCAGACTATTGAATCCGGGCAACAAAATGTCGAATAAAGTCGAAATTTGTCCATTGTTTTGCCAGATTCTTCCAAATTACTATATTAACATAACTAATCCCGGAAGGAGCTTTGTCATGAATCACAAGCAATTAATTATCAAAATTTTAAATTTATTAGGAATGAATCGGCTGAACAGCGGTTACAACTACATTGTATACGGCCTGAATCTGCTGCTGGAGGATGAACGGCTGGTTTTAAGTATTGTAAAGTCGTTATACATAGAAATAGCCACTACTTATAATACAAGCTGGAAATGTGTTGAGAGGAATATGCGAAGAGTAATCAAAGGTGTCTGGATATCCGCTAACGACAAGCTGCTCAAGACAATTTTTCAGAAAACATCGG
This sequence comes from Lachnoclostridium sp. An169, assembly GCF_002160525.1. Taxonomy (GTDB): domain Bacteria; phylum Bacillota; class Clostridia; order Lachnospirales; family Lachnospiraceae; genus Mediterraneibacter; species Mediterraneibacter cottocaccae. The sequence goes on along the minus strand of NZ_NFKT01000002.1, from coordinate 261,907 downwards.
CTGATAAAACTCCTACGAACAAAGAATTTTTAATCGGACTGTGCGATTTTATCCTGTCTGCGGATTCCATTCCCGCAAAAGAAGAAATAGTAATTACATGTCCGATATCCCAGAAGTACTGTAAGGCGTTTACCGATTATTGTATCTGTGAACTCCAGGCAAATAAATTATTAAAGTAGATTCCGAGAAGTAAAAATGAATATTGTACTTTTATTTCATCAAGGCGGGAAGTCCTGCTGCGTCATAATCTGAGGCAGCAGGACTTCCCGCTTTTTTCATGTTGGAAATTAGTGTTGGATAATCGACCCTTATCGTAACTTTTAACTGTTTAGCAGGAATGTGTATGAAGGTAGATTCCTTTTGGAACTCCTTACCTATATATTACGAAAGGATAAGCTACTAACCGGATACTTTTGGCTATAAACTTATTATACGAGGAGTGAGAAACATGAGAAAACAGGTGTTATTATCAATTATTGTGCCTGTGTATAACACGAGTGAATTTTTGGATAGATGTATTGAGAGTGTTTTGACACAAACATACGAAAATTTAGAAATGATTCTTGTAAACGATGGCTCTACAGATGGGTCCGAGCAAATCTTGCAAAAATATGCTGAGATTGATGACAGGATAAAAATTGTAAATTGTGACCAGAATAACGGACTGTTTCAAGCGAGATTGAGGGGATACGAACAGGCAAAAGGACAATATATCTGTTCGTTGGATAGTGATGACTTTGTTGGAAGAGATTATTATCGTAGCATGCTGCAGGCTGCACAAGAATCAAAAGCAGAAATTGTAATTTCAAATATGACCACATATTACCAAAAAAGTGGAGAACGATTTCATAGAAGCCTTGGTAATTATGCTATACGAGATATAGCACTGAACAGTCAGGAAGAGATCAGAAAAGCGTATTTTGGAATGGATGCAGAAATTTCTCAGTGGTGGTTCGTATGGAATAAGATTTATAGAAGAGAGATTTGGGATCGTTGCTATGATATATTAAGCCAATATACCGGACATCATATTATGTTAGAAGATTTTGTATATGGATCTGTTTTTATGACAAATGCAAAATCTGTTTATAGTACAGAAGAAAATAATTATTTTTATGTTCGTCATGAAAATGCATCTACTGGAAGTGGTGGCGGTGTAAAAAAACTGTATAAAAACATTAATGATATAGTTGATGCATTTGAATTTCTAGACAGATATTTCGAGGGAAAACACTATGAAAAGGAAGGAAAAGAATTTGTCCGAAAGGCTGCTAAACGTTGGAAAAAAACGTGGGGGGCAAGTGTAGAAAAGGCCAATATTGAGGATACGGACAAAAAAGAATTAAAAGAAATTCTAAATAGAATAAGGGTTCCGGACGAAGCAAAATTGGATCAATTTGAAGATATATGGAAAGGATATTTTTATAGAGAGACAACCCAATACAATCCTCTACGTGAAAAAATAAAGAATAAAATTTTAGATAATAAGACAAAAGTAGTTTGCATTCAAATTCCTGACGTGATGTGCTTGGATGTTTTAAATGATAATCAAATTGAAGAATTGTTATTAGCAAACTGGGAAAAGACTTATAAAATACAGCTTGGCAGTATTTTGCAGATGCGTAGAAAATATTTGGAGTATTTTTCTGAAGAAGGAATAACCCACAAATCAGAAACAAATGCAACAGAATATTTTACTGATAACCTTATGTCAGATGATCTGAAACAGTTGGAAAATGAACTGCGGACGAAATATTCTTATCTTAATGAAGCATTAATTGATATATATCAATTTACCATAAACATAGGTAAGCCCATTGCTTTTGTTAACACATCACACCGGAAATATAGCGACTTCACCGAACGGTTTGGAAAAGAAAATGTATTTAATGCTTTTGATTATCAATCGGATATTTTTGAGATAATAGTCGAAAAATATTTATGTGAGGAAGATGAAGTTTTATATATCGGAAATGGAAAAAGACCAACAAAGAGATATTTAGATGAAAAGCATATTTCTTTTATAAAAGTTGAAGATAAAGATGAAATTTTCGCAAAAGAATCTGTAGCCACATTATATAAGAAGAACATATTTTATAATAGCAAGAGTGTGATTGACTATCCGATCAGAATATATTTTGAAAAAGAATTATACTCTGATAGCATAGTAAAATACGGGGAACGTTTTCTACGTGAAGAAATCCGAAAAGGGATTGTTGACTTTATCCATGAATATTTGTGCTTATTTGCAGATTGTCTTGAACAGATATTACCATACTTTAGCAGTATGGATTCGTTGGAATATGATTATTTTGTTTCATATCCCAAGTCTGCGGATCGACTTTTGTTTGACATTGTTTCAATGATAGATATTGAAAAGAAATCAAAACCCCGGAGGCTCTTGAGCAATATTTGGTGGTCAAAACTGGATGAAAATCAATTACTGCCAGAGAAGAAAAAGAAGAAGGCAGAGGAGAAAAATACAGCAAAAAAGAAGCACACCTATCAAATGAACCCATATGCAACTTATTATAAGTGCAAAGAATATCAATTAGATAAATTTAATTCCTTAGAACGGATAATGCTTTATTACATATATGATAAAGATTTGCTGACTTACAAGTTGCATAAATACGCCTGGTCTAGGCATACTTTGCTTCCAATTTTACATCTTTTCAGAAAAACTGAAAAGAAAGATAGAGGCTGTCTTTATATCGCAACCAGTAACTATAATCTTCTCTGCTGTATGATTCATAAGGAATTGTACCATAAAAATGATCCATGTGATTTGGCACTTTCTATCTGGCGTAAAGACAAAGTATCTGGCCTAAAAGCGGAAAAGTTTTTTGAAAATATTTATATTATGGATAATAATCATTTTCGCAATATGACATGGCAATTGGACAAGGAGATTGAAGGAAAAAGCAAGGCAGAGACAGATTATTTGGTGGAAGGTTTTTATGATCGTTTTTATGAAGAACTGCCCGTTAGAATTCTCAGGTATCGTCACATTGTTGCGACGAATACTATTATGCCAATTACGGTTTTATTACAAAAACTACATTTACCCTATGATACAGATGTTAATTTTGTTTTGTCAGCAACAGAACTTTTTAAAATCAAAGATTTGGATTTGATTTTATGTTCAGAAGGAAGTGTTATAGTGTTTCCCATAACCGGTCAGCGCGTACCACAAAATCAAAAAGTGGAGATGTGTATTCCTGATATGCTTAGGCTGTCATTGGCATCCAGGAATACCGGATTAAAAAAGAAGGTAGTATCGGCGCCACTTCTATTGGAATGTAATGGCGTATCAGAATGGACCGTGGAGTACAGTGCGGATTATAGCGGGTTTGTTCGGGTACAGCAAAATTCACTGGATCACTTATGAATTTCTCCATGGAGTGGTTTCTGTATTTCCCAAGAGAAAAAATAACAGATTCACGATGTTCTCCCGGAACTGGAAACGGTAAATGTATCCGCGCTGCTGCTTTTTGCATCTCATACGTACATGAAAGGGCTTTCCTGCAATCCTTCATTGCAGTTTGCATCAAAAGCGACTATAATGAATTTACAATGACGCTACAGGAAAGGAGTGTTTTGCTCTGTGAAACATAAAAAACTTCCCATTGGCATAGACGGATTTGAAAAAATCAGAACGAATGATTTCTATTATATTGACAAAACCTTGTTCATTAAGGAGCTTTTACAGAACTGGGGTGAAGTAAACCTGTTTACCCGACCCAGACGATTTGGAAAGTCTCTGAATATGAGTATGCTCAAATGCTTTTTTGAGATTGGCGCTGACTTATCCCCCTTCGAGGGGCTGAAAATCATGCAGGAAAAGGGACTGTGCGATAAGTACATGGGGAAATTTCCCGTAATCTCCATCAGTCTGAAAAGTGTAGATGGGCGGGATTTTGAGGAAGCATCTGCAGCGCTGCGGACAGTGATTGGAAATGAGGCAGGTCGTTTCCGCTTTCTTCGTGAAAGTACAGTCCTTGATGATGAAGATAAAACAGCATATGGACGTCTCTTCAATGTAGAAAGCAGGAGTTCAGCAAGCTATTCCATGTCAGTTCCCATATTGACCGATAGTTTAAAAACACTCTCACAGCTTCTGTGTAAACATTACGGACAGAAAGTCATCCTGCTGATTGATGAGTATGATGTTCCTTTGGATAAAGCATTCCAGGCAGGATATTATGATGAGATGGTAACTCTTATCCGTAATATGCTCGGCAATGCACTGAAGACAAATGAAAGTCTTTATTTCGCTGTTTTAACCGGCTGCCTGCGAATTTCCAAGGAAAGCATTTTCACCGGACTAAATAATCCGAAAGTACACACCATTTCAGATGTCCGGTATAATGAATTTTTCGGCTTTACCGATACAGAAGTGGATGAACTGTTAGAATTCTATGACCTGACATCTCATAAAGACGTGTTCCGGGACTGGTACGACGGGTATCGTTTTGGAAAAGTTGATGTGTACTGTCCCTGGGATGTGATCAATTATTGTGATGAATTATTGGCTGATCCGTCGGCTCCACCCCAAAACTATTGGGCAAATACCAGCGGAAACGAGCTGATTCTCCGCCTGCTCAAAAAAGCAGATCAGACCACAAAAGATCAGATGGAAGATCTTTTAAACGGTGAGGCGATCATAAAAAGTATCCGTCAGGAACTGACATACAGGGATATAGAGGAGTCTCTGGATAACATCTGGAGTGTGCTCTATGCTACCGGCTATCTGACCGGGGAGCATGTGGAAAATGCAGATGCAGATGTATTTCGGTTAAGGATTCCAAACGGTGAAATCCAGAAACTGTTTGCCGACCTTATACAGAACTGGTTTCAGGAAATGACGCGCACAGATACCTTCAGGATCAACCGTTTTTGTGCGGCGTTCCCTGACGGAGATGCCCCCACAATCCAGGAAATGCTTCAGGACTATCTTTGGGAGTCCATCAGTATCCGTGATACAGCGGTGCGGAAAAATATGAAAGAAAACTTTTACCAAGGTATGCTGTTGGGGCTTTTGCAAAGCCAGGGGACATGGAGTGTTCAGTCTAACACGGAAAATGGACTTGGCTACAGTGATATTTCTATCCGCACACCTGAGCGGATCGGGATTGTGATTGAGTTGAAGTATGCCCACGATGGGAATCTGGAAAAAGCCTGTAAAGAAGGACTCCGCCAGATTGAGAAAAAGTCGTATGCAGCAGGGCTCAGGCGGCGGGGAATGAAAAAAATTATTCGATACGGAATCGCTTTTTATGAAAAGGACTGTATGGTTGAGATGGGGTAGCCTTGTTCCATGCTCTTTTTATGCCTGAAAATATCTATTTTGTAAAGTGTATTATTGAAAATGGCGAATACGGGGCATCGCACTAATGACTTAGTGCGATGCCCCCTGTACTCTTAAACTTTTTTCTCCAATGGCGGCTCATTCCCCAACCATTTCCGTATCAGGTCGGTACTGAAGAGTCTGTTTTTACCATTACAACCATACATTCCTTTTCACAAAATGCCATACCATACTTGATAATTTTTTCTATATTTCTATGTTTAAGTCCTTCAGCGTATTTTCTATCTTCAATCTGTTTTAGCGCTTTCTTGCAGGCTGCTTCCAGATTGCCGTCTTCAGCATATTTCAATTCAATTATAATTCCGACCCGTTTCTCAGTACATATGCAGATATCGCTGTAGCCCTCTCCTGTTTCTGCATTCGACTGAATCAACCAGTTCCCCTGACTGCGCAAAAGTCCCAGAACCATGCCGTGATAAAAGCAGATGAAGTCTAAACGAGAAATTATCCATAGGGTGTTGTATTTCCTCCGATGGGTTGATACAATAGATATGTCACCGGCAGAATATTACCCGGATCCGGAGACAGCAGTCCCGGTGAATTGTGAGAATTTCAGGAGGAAAACAAGATGAAAACATCATTAGTTATCATGGCAGCAGGAATCGGCTCCCGTTTTGGCGGGGGGATCAAACAGCTCGAGCCGGTAGGTCCGAACGGTGAAATCATCATGGATTATTCCATTCATGATGCTATGGAAGCGGGATTTGATAAGATAATCTTTATCATCCGCCATGATATCGAGAAAGATTTCCGCGAAGTGATCGGAGACAGGATTGAAAAGATCTGTGCGCGGAAAAATGTCGAAGTATGCTATGCATTTCAGGATCTGAGCGATATACCGGAGGGCTTCACAGTTCCGGAAGGCAGAACGAAACCCTGGGGAACCGGCCAGGCGGTTCTTGCCTGTAAAGACCTGATCAAAGAGCCGTTTATTGTTATCAATGCGGACGATTATTATGGAAAAGAAGCATTTGTTAAGATTCATGATTTCCTGCAGGGATATACGCCGGAGAAATCAAATGAATTCTGCATGGCAGGATTTATCCTGAAAAATACACTCAGTGAAAACGGCGGTGTCACCAGAGGAATCTGCCAGTTGGATGAGAACGGCTATCTGACCGGCGTAAATGAGACTTCCAATATTGTCAAGACTGCTGATGGAGCAGCTGTGGATGCAGACGGGACCTTGACGCCTGTCGATGCATTGTCCTACGTTTCCATGAATATGTGGGGGCTGACGCCGGAGTTTGTTGGGATGCTTGAGACAGGTTTCGTTGAGTTTTTTGAAAAGCTGAACGGAAATGAGGCAAAGGCAGAGTATCTCCTTCCGATCTATATTGATGAGCTGCTAAAAGCCGGAAAGGTTACAGTAAAAGTTCTGGGAACAGATGACCGGTGGTTCGGCGTTACATATAAAGAGGATAAGCCGGTGGTGGTAGAATCCTTCCGGAAACTGATCGAAGACGGAGTATATAAAGAAGAGTTGTTTGCGGAGTAAAAGACGCAAAAAGAGTGCTACATGGGGAACAGCTGGAAAACGGCTGTTCCCTTTTATCATTCATTATATTGAAGTGTGTTTATGTCAGATTTCCATAATTTCCATTTTTATCCAGTAATTGAGTACTCACATATCGAAAATACAAATAGTGCGACACGATATTTCAGCTAAAATGAAATAAAGTATACAAAAGATTGTGAGGAACACAGAATGGAGAATCGGGTCAGGGAACTTCGCTTGGAACGGGGAATGAATCAGACAGAACTTGCTCTTAAGATCAACGTTTCCCAACAGACGATCAGCAGAATCGAAAATGGTCTCAATACATTTCCTGCTGACACACTGATTCATATAGCAAAATTCTTTCATGTATCTACAGACTATATTTTACGCCTGTCGGATACAAGGATGACAGAAGAATACCGGATAGAAGTACAGACTCATATGGAACAGCATATGAATATCTGCCGAAGCTATGAAAAACTCAGCAGGCGGAACCAGGAACTGGTCTATGAACTGATGGAGCAGTTGGGAAATACAGAAAAAGATAAATAAAAAAGACAAATAATTTCCGGCTAAGAAAATGGGTAACACATAGCCAGGACTTTCGGACAAACAGTCATATTAAAAAGAAGTTCGAAAGTCCTGGCTATATGAAATTTTCATTTTCTGTTCCAACGGTCTTTGGCGCTCCTTCTTGCCGGCATCCGCCCCGGTACCTCTTTTGGCTTTGGCGGATATTCTCTTCCCACAAGTTCATCCAGGGATATATTGAAAACATCTGCGATACGAATCAAAGTAAAGATGTCCGGAAATGTAACGCCACGTTCGTAGGAGGAGATCGTCTGTCGTTTGATTCCGAGCTTAAGGGCAAGTTTTTCCTGATTCATGCCATAACGATTTCTCACTTCTCTCAGACTCTTTCCTACAGAATTCTGAATCATACTCTCTATCATTGTATCAATCATTCCTTTATATCAGCATTTTGGGGAAATTCCCGTCCTGCGAGTTCATCCAGCGATACATCAAAAACATCGGCAATTTTCATCAGTGTATATATATCCGGCAGACTGCCGCCGCGTTCATAAGATGAGATGGTCTGTCTGCGGATATTCAGATCCCTTGCAAGCGTCTCCTGTTTTATTTCTCTTTCCGTTCTCAATTTCCGGATGTGTTCTCCGAATTCTTGTTTCGTCATTTGTATCACCAGTTCTATTTTACCACCGGATGGAATATTTTTCGGGGAATATATAAAAATAGAGTAGATAGATACATAAAGTTCGCGTGGATGTAAATTCCAGTAAAAGGGGGCATATGCTCCGCACCAACGGTGCGCTCAGTCCATTTTAAACGGTGCGGAGCATCATCCCTCTGATGACAGATGCTTATTTCTCAGCTTCGCGCATACTGATACCATTCATTTCAAGCCGATAGCTATGTCGCTTATCAGTAATACGGGCAAGACATGCATCCGCATAAGTATGTTCCCTGAACAGATCAAACCATGACTTGATCGGAAACTGTGAAATGATGATTGTGGACCTGCGTCCATCCCGTCCATCGATTACTTCGAAGAGATCACGGCATTTATCCAGATCCAGCTCCATGAGACCAAAGTCATCAATCGCAAGCAGATCAAGTTTGGACAGCGCGGTAACGTATTCCAGATAGGTTGACTTCAGTCTGGCCTGCTCCAGCTCAAGCATGAGCGTGTTTGCACGGATATATCGCACCGTCTTCAGCTGGCGAAGAGCAGAGATACACAAGGCATTGCTTAGATGTGTTTTCCCGCTGCTTGTCATCCCGGTAATCAGGAGATTCTTTCCTTCATCAATCCAATGGCAGGTTGCCAGCCGCTCAATTGCATCTGTGTCCAGTTTTCTTGCAGGATCATAAATGGTTTCATCCAGATCAGCATCCGGATAGCGCAGATGTGCCTGTTTCAGATAGCGTTTAAACTTTTTGTCGTATCGTATCTGCCATTCATGGTTTACGATCTCCGTGAACCGTTCAATGAAGGGCGCCAGATCGGCATTCGGATCCAGCATCTGGCTTTCAAATGCATCTGCCATTCCGGACATCCTCAGGGAACGCAGGCGTTCACAGATCAGGAGTTCCTCGTGAGTAAGGGAAAGATTTTCATTCATTGATAGCAGTCCCTCCCTCTGATGTTTTCATGTTCCGGAAGATGCCCGGCTGCTCTGTTTCCTGTCGGTTCGTGGTTAACCAGGCGGCTAAGTAGTGATAGTATAAAAATAGTACAAAATAAAGATGCCATGTATACCTAAATCATGTATGATAAGAAAGATGATATGAAGGAGGAATCACAGACATGGCAAAAGGTACGAAATATGATCAGCAGTTTAAGGAGAATGCAGTCAGGTATCGTCTGGATCATCCGGAACTCACACTCAAGAAAGCGGCTGAAAATCTGGGAATCAGTGATTCTGCGCTCAAAACATGGCTCCGGGCAGCCAAGGAACATGAAGGCTGTGTGCCAACAAGAGGATCCGGCAATTATTCCAGTGATGAGGCAAAAGAGATCGCTTGTCTCCAACGAGAGCTAAGGGATACAAAGGATGCCCTTGAGATTCTAAAAAAAGCCATCAGTATCCTGGGAAAATGACAGAGGCTGTTTATACTGCCACAGCAGAGTATATTGTGGAAATGGAGCAGCGGCCGGTGAAGCACCGTGTCTCTGTCAGCGGGGTACTGAAACGTCTTGGTGTTTCACGATCCGGCTATCACGCATGGAAAAAAAGATGCCCTTCTGCTGCTGAAAAACACCGCGGGGAGGTTAAGGAAAAAATTTTAAAAATCTATGAGGATTCCCACCAAAACTATGGTGCTCCTAAAATCACCCATGAATTGTGGAAAGGCGGCGAAAAAATTGCAGTAAAAACGGTTGCGAATTATATGCGGCAGATGGGGATCAAAGCCCAATGGATAAAGCCTTATACGCGAACTACGATAGATTCTGATTTCAGCAGGGAACTGCACAATATTCTGAATGAGCAGTTCAATCCGGAACAGCCGGATGCAGTATGGGTATCGGATATCACATATATTTGGACATTTGACGGCTTCGTATACTTAACTAGTATTATGGATCTGTATTCCAGAAAAATCATCGCATGGGTACTCAGCGAGACGCTGGAAGCATCCCATGTAGTGGAGTGCGTAGAGAAAGCAAAGAAAATACGCAGCATTACACAGCCGCTAATTATACATACGGACTATGCCGAAGAAAACACTATGCCGAAGATATTAAATTCTCTTGATATTATACGGAATGCTTGAAATTCTTCGGCATAGTATTTTAGGTCAGTCAAGAGAATATATGGCTTTCCGGATAGCTTCTTTCTTCCAAAGCTTTTCATCATTGCCTATCTTGGGAGCAGTCTTGTTTATCGCTTCACTCATCATCTCAAGCGTAGCAAAGGCATAAAACCCTGATGTTGTAGACATACTTTCATGACCGAGCAGCTGCATAATAAAAGGAAGTGGGACGCCGTTTTTATAGAGATCCATTGCCCTTGTTTTCCTCATAAGGTGGCAGTAAACATTATCAGGTACATTCCCGCAGGTTTCCCTGGCTATATCGGCAGCTTTCTTTAACGCAAGACTGATACTGTCTGTTGAAAGCTTGTGGGGCTTCCCATCCCTAAGACTATAGAACAAAGGTGCTTCGTTCCCAGCAGGATGAAATTCCTGAAGATAGATTTCCAGATGTTTCACAGTCTTCGCCATAAGTGGCACATTACGGCATTTACGTCCTTTGCCAACCAGTGTGATATAAGGGGGTGGAGCATCCATATGAAGAGAACTCACATTGAGATCACTGAGTTCCTGTACTCTCGCTCCACTGTCATACAAGAGGATCAACATCATGCGGTTTCTTCTGTGCTTGCCTGTCTTGGAATCATAGGCTGCCAGGATCGCAGAAGTAGCTTGTGGTGTCAGATATTCTACAGGTCTTTTCTCTTCTTTTAGTTTCCGCACGGAACAGGCATTAGTATATACGCCCCTGAGTTCAAAATCTTCTTCAGAACAATATTTAAGAAATGACCGTATGGCAGTCAGCCTCAGGTTTATGGTCTTCGGCGCGAAATCCTTTCCTTTTAGCCAGGTGATATACTCTTGTATGTTGTCTCTTACAAAGGCATCAAATGTAACTTGATCCTCTGTCAGTGACTTCACTTCTTCCAGAAAAGCCAGGTAGGTCTTTAATGATTGTTTGTAAGCATCAACGGACTTATCTGAGAGGTTACGAACTGCTGGCATATAATCGTGAAGGTATGCACGGGCAAGCACCCAGAAATCCTTATCCTTTTTCCTCTTATACTTCATCGTCTTCCACCTCCGGTATCATGGCTTCCGTAGACGCTGACAGTGCAGAATACTGTGGAAAGTAATCGGGGATGAGGTGAATGTAATAATAGGTACTCTCCAGCGAAGCATGCCCCATATATCTCATAAGATACAGGAGCATTGCATGGACATCTTTCCCCTCTTCAGACCAACGCATGATATTGGCGCAGGCAAAGTGATGCCGGAAATCATAAGCTCTCGGTTTTACCTTTCCATCACGTTTCAACCCGGCTGAGAGCCATATGTTACGGAAGTTCGATGATAATGCGCTGGGCGAGCAGATGCCTCCATGGCCTCCAGGAAAGAAATATTCTCTTTGGGGAAAGCACTTTGAGATTGCGCCGTCATACTTCCTGAGATAAGTGATGAGTTCCTCTGAAAGATAAAGTCTGCGGTCCCTGTAAGATTTGGTATTGAGTATATCAACAAACCCATCGTCCAGGTGGATATCGCAGCATTTAAGCTTTCTGGCTTCGCCGCAGCGTACACCACAACAATAGAGGAACCTGTACAATGCAGGAAACACGTATGGTCTTCCCAAAAGCTTTGTGCGCAGAACATAAGAATCACAGGCTTTGAAGAAAGCTTGGATTTCTTCATCAGTTATGAGATATACCTCCGCATGATAATGCTGAATGGAAAATCTGTCATCTAGGACGTAGGCATCACTTTCTCCGATACTGCGCAGATAACGGCCAAATTCCCTGATGGGTGGTATCCAGCTCCTGTCCTGGGATTCCGATTTTCCGGCGTGCCAAAGAGCCCAGCCTTCAGCCAACCCCTTTGTAAGTAAATCATAGTTTCCATGTTCGAGATTATACTGATCAAGTTCCAGCAGATAGACGCGGCTGGTGTCATATTTAATCCCGAGTGCATTCTTGTAGGCTATGAAATCATTGAGTTTGTACGCAAGTTTACTGACAAATCTCCTCATGCGTTCACCTCCTTAGAAATGCCCGTCATGGGGAGGACGCATTCTCTGAGTCTGACCGCATCGGTTGTTATATAGACATCGGTTGTATCTGTGCTGGCATGGCCGAGGATGGCAGAAATCGTTGATATTGGGACTTCATTTTTTACCATCGTCGATGCAGCATTATGGCGGAGCATATGCATACCGAAGATACGAGCATCTTTGCTGATATCCGCCTTCTTAAAGGCATTTTTGACAATGGCATAACAAGATGTATGGCCTGCCAAAGGATCAAAGGGTGCCAAAGCCCTTACGAAAAGGTAATCATTGTCGACCTTCGGTCTCTCTTCGTAAAGGTATCTTGCAATGGCATTTCCTACTGCCAATGTAAGGGGGATATTTACAAGATTACCTGTCTTTGATTGCTTAAATGAGATTGTTTCGAGGTTCCAGTCAATGTTTGAAAGTCGCAAGTTTATCAAGTCTATCGCCCTTATACCTGTCGAAAGCCCAAGAGGAACGATAGCTGCGTCTCTGTTGCTGATAACTCCGGATTCGATCGTATCACGAAGTCTGTCTTTCTCGTCATCAGTCAACACAGGAATGATTTTTTTGGGCCTGTAAGCGTGCATACCATCGATGACCGCAAAAAGATCTGTACGTCCTATGAAAGTAAAATAGAGCCTGAGCCCACAGAGGACTGCGCGCTGCCTGCTCTGTTTCATCGTTCTGAGATAATCCACGATAGTGGCAGCCGAGATTTCCCTCAGTTCGTATATCTGGATGAAATCCAGATACTGAAAAAAACAGAAGACTTCATAATCATAGAACCTTACCGTATTCTCGTTGGAATACTTTTTTCTCAAATAAGAACCATACTCATAATACAGTTTGTTCAGGTTTTTATTTTCTGGCTCTTTCCTTCCGCGTTTCATCACAGAAAGGTCGAAAGAGCCAGTGTAGTAATAGGACGTCAACAATCTTGCAAACCTTCCCTGTGAGAAATAACGCTGTTTGCTGAACTTCCCTGTTTTTTTGCTGATTACGTCATCCGCATAGGATTGCCCGAGTTCTGGGGTATACTCGAAGGCTTCTTTTTCTTTGCAAAAAGCTTTAAACCTGCGGATGATACCTCTGTAGTTGAAAATTGTGTTCTCATTATAACCGGCTTGAATGAGAGTTTCTAACAATGAATTACAGATTGTTTCGATTTTCATCTTGAAGTACCTCCTTGTCTTATAATAAAAATAGGTACTTCAATTATATAAAATACTATGCCGAAAAAATTTGAAACATCGGCTTAGTATAAGGCTTAATGCTAAACTTCGGCATAGTATTTTCTTCGGCATAGTCCGTATTATACCGAATTCGGTATAATACGGACAGAGGCTGCCAGTATGTATCAGATGCGTTCCGTCAGGCAACAGATGGGATGGTAAACAGTTATTCAAAGAAAGCATATCCATGGGATAACGCATGTATCGAATCCTTCCACGCGTTACTGAAGCGGGAGTGGATTAACCGTTTTAAAATTTTTAACTACCGGCATGCATATAAGTTGGTATTTGAATATATCGAAACGTTTTATAATACAGTGCGGAGCCACAGTCATTGTGGATATCTTTCGCCTGATCAATATGAGGAGGCGTATTATGCAGCGTTAGAAGAAAAAGCAGAAGCTTTGGCAGGGTAAGCCAACCTTAAAAAAGGCATGTTTAATTTGTACTTTTTCTTGACATAGGACCAGAAAAAAGATAAAAGTCCCCTGGAGACGGGGCGCGGCAGTAAAATAAAATCACTGACCGGCTCCATCCATCCACAGGGGGCAGGTTCTAATTAACAGAATCATCTTGAAAAGATATCCGCTCTAAGAGGCCGGAAGTGATTCAGGAAAACAATTCCTTTTTATAAACTCCATCCTCTATCAGTTTCCGGAAGGATTCAACCACTACGGGCTTATCCTCCTTATACGTCACGCCAAACCATTTATCGTTTGTGCCGAGAACTTTCACGGATACTTTCCCCGCTTTCAGCAGTTCATCGATATAGATTGGCAGAAGGTACTCGGCTTTGGCTTCGTTGCCGTTCAAATTCTTAAAGAATTCAGCAAAACCTTCTTTGAGCATTCCCACAAACTCCGGCGTCAGTCCCCACATGTTCATGGAGACGTAGGATGTTGCATCAACCGGAGAAAGGACTCCGTTTTCATCGACAGCTGCACCGCTGGCAGTCTTTACGATATTGGAAGTTTCATGTACTCCGGTCAGATAACCGTTCTCGTCTAACTGGCAGATGCCTCTTGTGACGCCTCCGTTTTCACTGAGCGTATTTTTGAGGATAAATCCTGCCATGCAAAAAGCATTTGGCTGTTCCGGTGTATAGCCCTGCAGGAAGTCATGGATCTTTACAAAAGCTTCCTTCCCATAATAATCGTCTGCATTGATCACGATAAACGGCTCTTTGATCAGGCCGCGGCAGACAAGGACTGCCTGACCGGTTCCCCATGGTTTTGTCCTGTCTTCCGGTACGCTGAAACCATCCGGAATATCGTGCAGATCCTGGAATGCATAGCATACTTCAATATTTTTCGACCTGCACACAGCTTCGATCCGGTCTCCGATCACTTCACGGAAATCCTTTTCGATGTCGCGGCGGATGATAAAGATAATTTTATCAAATCCTGCTTCAATGGCGTCATGGATGGAATAATCCATGATGATCTCGCCGTTTGGGCCGACCGGCTCGAGCTGTTTGATGCCGCCCCCGAAGCGGGAGCCGATTCCGGCGGCCATGATCACAAGTGATGTTTTCATTTTATGTTTCCTCCCTGGAAGTTCTGGATTTTTTTATACAAGTTCCTTTTCGCATACTTCAAGAGCTGCTTCGATCACCTTATCCATGTCGTAATACTTATAATTTCCAAGTCTTCCGCCGAAGATCACATCTTTCTCCTGATCAGCCAGTTTCCGGTATTCATCAAAAAGGGTATTGTTCTTATCATCGTTTACCGGATAATAAGGCTCCATTCCCTGGTGCCACTCAGAAGAGTATTCACGTGAGATGACCGTTTTTTCCTGCTTGCCAAACTCGAAATGCTTATGCTCGATAATTCTGGTATACGGAACTTCACGGTCCGTGTAGTTTACAACCGCATTTCCCTGATAGTTATCGGTGTCGAGAACCTCTGTCTCAAAACGTACGGAGCGGTACTCGAGGGCTCCCAGTTTATATCCGAAATACTCGTCAATCATCCCGGTAAATACGGTCTTTTCCGCAATATCCGGGTTCTCTTTTATGAATTCAAAGTAATCGGTATTTGTCTTTACGTCGATTCCGTCCAGCATTTTTTCGACAATCTTTGTATATCCGCCCATGGGGATCCCCTGATAACGGTCATTAAAATAGTTATTGTCATAAATGAACCGGAATGGAAGCCTCTTGATGATAAAGGACGGAAGCTCTGTACATGGACGTCCCCACTGTTTCTCTGTGTAACCTTTGATCAGTTTCTCGTATACATCCGTTCCCGCAAGGGAGAGCGCCTGCTCCTCCAGGTTTTTCGGCTCGGTGATATTCAGCTCTGCGATCTGCTTCTGAATAATTTCTTTCGCCTCCTGCGGCGTGCGGATTCCCCACATCTTGCTGAAGGTGTTCATATTGAACGGCAGGTTATAAAGCTCGTCTTTGTAAACAGCAACCGGGGAGTTGATGTAATTGTTAAATTCCGCAAACTGGTTGATGTAGTCCCACACTTTTTTATTGGATGTGTGGAAGATATGAGCACCGTACTTGTGTACGTTGATGCCCTCGATTTCCTCGCAGTAGATATTTCCTGCGATATGGTCGCGCTTGTCAATGACAAGGCATGTCTTTCCCTTTTTCTTTGCTTCGTAGGCGAAGACCGATCCGAAGAGACCGGCGCCGACGATGAGGTAGTTGTATTTCATGACTATAGACTCCTTTTGATAAAAATAATTATTTTTTTACTTTTTTACATTTATGCAGGGGGATGGGAAAACTATCCATCCCCCACTGCTTTTGATATCTGACCAGAGTAAACTATTACTTACTATACCGTTTCTTTTTAAATAATACAATTACCAGACCAACAATAGACATAACCATCAGAGTTCCCCATATCACAGGATTCTGCGAATCACCCGTCTTAACAGCAGAAGAATTACTATTATCTGGAGTAGTTACATTCGTTGATGGCTTATTGGAATCCGTTACTGAACCAGGTTTATTTGAGCTGTCTGAATCAGTTGGTGTATCTGGTTTCACAGGTACTTCCGGTACGCCTGGAACAGCGGGTACTTCCGGCTCATTTGGTACTTCCGGGGTATTCGGAGCAGCAACAATTTGAGTATTAGAATAAGTCTCATTATTAAATTCCACAGTAGCAGTATAAACCGTATTACCTTCGGAAGTAATCTCACTGGTTATAACGCATTCAATGATCTGTTTGTCATCACCATCTATACAAGTGAAAGCAGCATTGGCGGCACTGTGGTCTTCATTCCACGTAAACACTGGATCCCCGTATGAATGCACATGTTCAACCGGCTCTTTCGTGCCACAAAGAGTGCACACCCCGTCAACATAGGTATGTCCCAAAGCATCCGTGTAGTTATCCGTATAACTGTCACCGCAATGCGAACAGATATAGGTTGTATATCCTTTTTCCGTGCAGGTCGGTTTAGTAACAGAGGATTTATATTCATGCTCCAACACAGGGACCTCCACCGTCTCTCTGCTGAGCTCCCTGCCGCAAACACTACAGTATACAACAGAATCATAAGAACCCGCTTTCGTACAGGTCGCTGTTTCTTCATTTTCCCTGACAGCTTCGCTTGCTGTATGATCAATTCGATCTATAATTTCAGTAGTACGTTGCAGTTCCTCTCCGCAAACTGTGCAATATACAACGGAATCATAAGCTCCGGTTTTTGTACAAGTGGCAGCAGTTTCATTTTCACGCACGGGTTCACCGGCAGTATGCCCCAGTGCTGCAATGACTTCAGTATAAGTTTTCTTACAGCCCGGATCTGTACAAGTGTAAGTTTTTATACCAGTTTCTGTGCAAGTAGCTTCTTTTGTTACAACGCCTTTATCCCAAGTATGCCCGAGAGCTGGAATTACCTCTGTATAGCTATCGTTACAGCGGGAGCATGTATATTTCATTTCACCGCTTTCATCAGCAGTAGGATTTTTAGTAATAGTCATTACATAGTCATGACCCAAAGCATCCGTGTAGTTATCTGTATAGCTGTCATTACACTGCGAGCATGTATAAGTTGTATATCCCTTTTCCGTGCAGGTCGGTTCAGTAACATGGGAAATATATTCATGTTCTGTCATGGGGATCTCTACCATTTCCCTGCTGAGTTCTTTGCCGCAAACACTACAGTATACAACAGAATCATAAGAGCCCGCTTTCGTGCAGGTCGCTGCTTTTTCATTTTCCCTGACAGCCTCACTGGTGGTATGATCAGTTTTATCTACGGTTATGGTAGTACGGCTGAGTTCTTCTCCGCAAGCTGTACAGTATACAACAGAATCATAAGAACCGTTTTCGGTACATGTAGCGTCTTTTCTGTTTTCTATTACTGGATCTCCATATATGTGATTACATGCAACTGTCAAAGTTTTTGTATCTGTGGACACATAAAAACTGATGCCACCCCAATCCACGTCTGTAGAATCAAAATAAACAGAAATATACTCACCATTATCTTCTGCCACTGCCGTATGGTTGTAAATATGATAAGGCTCGTTTTCATCTGACAGTTCCTTATCAAAATCAGAAGAAGTGGAAGAGTCAAATTTTTTGACTGCGGAATATGTTCCATCTTCATTTTCGGTAAGTTTAAAGATCTGACTGCTATCTGTTGAAACAAGCGTCCGGTAAACTCTAAACGTAACTGTATCTCCTAATGAAACGGTATCCGGACGGATTGATAAAGTGTTGAACGAATCATACCAGTCATCAGATATGGTATATGGTATCATAATCTTTTCTAACAATCCATTCTTATCTGTCATGTGCGAAGGCAGCAGATTCGCGTCTGCGGAATTAACGAAGCAGTTGTTTGATTCATCAACTGTCCATGCCCCGGATACAGGAATCGTTGCTGATCCCCCAATTTCTGACGTAACTGTAATTTCATCTGGAAGTATTGCTGCGACTTTCTCCAGACTGTCTGCCATTGACTGATAAATAACGTACTGGGAAATGTCACCTGCCGCTTCCGTAATATATGACGCAGCAGTTTCTGTAATGTCTATGAAATTTGTAGTATAGCGGATCACTGCAGCTTTACCGGTTACTGCATCTGTCAGTCCTGTGATTTCTACCGTATATTCTCCGGAATATCTTTCATCAGCAGGTGGCTGCACAAAAGAAATTGTCCAGTTGGAAACCTGCGCGGTTCCGTCAGCTTCTGTCCGTTGATAAGCTTCTCCGGTAGAGAGATTTGTGATAGTGATTACGACTGCAGAACTATCTTCCACCGTGACCGCAGCGTTATTCAGTTCAACAGACCAGGCACTGCTGGAAGGAGAAACTAAACTTGTTGGCATGTATCCCGGCGCAGGGAAGGCAGCGAATGGAGTTTCCATTGTATTCTGGCTGCTTACATTTTTTCCAATAGCAATACTGCCGGAATAGCCGAATTGAACATCCGAACAATCTGATCCAATCAGTGCATAACGATGTCCCAATGTATCCCATTCCTGATAATAAGTAGAATATCCCTCATTTATCCAGCCTGTTATAGCGCCCTGAGGCGTATACCACCTTGCCAGAATATTATGGTCGCATGCAAATCCTTCATTCCACAAGTCCTCATCCATATCTTCTGGCTTGCTGGAATTACTAATAAAATGATCAAACTCAAAATTCCGGTCAAGCGCCTGCGCCTGTAAAGAATCAGAATGCTGCGATGTAGCAGTCAGTTCTGGCACACCCACAAGCCAACGATAAAAATTTGTCATTGCTGTCATGGCTTCATGTGTATCCTCCGTCAGTACTCCGGCTGCATAGGGTGCACTGGTTGAGGACGGCGTCGAATACCAGGTAGATGAATCTGAGTCGATATAGGTTTCTCCTGCATACCTTGCCGCTGAATAGTGATCTGCAACGTCTTGCAAAGTACGGTCTTTAAACGGGCTTATTTCT
Source organism: Lachnoclostridium sp. An169 (assembly GCF_002160525.1). Classification (GTDB taxonomy): domain Bacteria; phylum Bacillota; class Clostridia; order Lachnospirales; family Lachnospiraceae; genus Mediterraneibacter; species Mediterraneibacter cottocaccae. The sequence continues at coordinate 242,574 of NZ_NFKT01000002.1, read as the reverse complement.
GATGCATCGTATATGACAGCATCATCTGTTTCCGTTGCCGCTGCAGTAATGGGCAGTGCGATCACTACAAGTGCTAAGGAAAGCACAGCGGCTAAAAATCTGCTTCGTTTTCGCGTTTTCATTTTGGTTCTAATGGCTCCCTTCGTAGAATAATCTTTTTTTCAAACAAAGAAACGGTTTAGCTGTTACGAAAAAATATAGGATAAATACTTTCTGTCTAGTTTTACACATCACCTCTTTCATCACTTTAAATGTAAAAAAAATCCCTCGATTATAAATTTATCCCCTCTATCGCTTTGTCTGTTCGTAAATTAATTCTTTTTCACCATTTTTACTGTTAATTCTCCAAATTGCTTTATTTTTTGGTGAAATAATGTATTCGTCTGTGACAAATTTGGGCGCTCCATTCATGATGCGCATTTCTAAGATTTTTATGGCTTCTTCTATATTTTGGGTATAATCGATTCCTATAAAAATAGAAGGGTCATAATTCCACCATTGCAGTTTGAGCAGTTTTTCAATACATTCTTCGCTAAATCGTCTTTTTATCGGTTTTGCCGGTGCTCCGCCTACGATTGTATAAGGCTCCACGTCTTTTGTCACTACTGCGCCTGCTCCAACTACCGCACCATCTCCTATTTTAACTCCAGCTAAAATATTAACATTTCCGCCTATCCATACATCGTTTCCGATGACAACTCCACCCGCAAAAGGTTTCGTCCTCATTTTGCTTTTTGTTAAAATCTGGTGCCGCATTTCATCTGACCATTCATTATCTTTTTCAAACCAACCTGTAAACTGCGTCAATGTGAATTGACCTGGTTTTCCTCTTTTCATTTCAAAGACAGCAGAGGTAGATAAATTTGTATAATCATGTCCGCCCATACCAACACTCACATTAGGAGCAATATTACAAAAACGACCAATTTTGTCAGCACGAAGAAAGCAGTTATAATTTGTATATGTAAACGCTCCGATTTTCTTAACAGTAATTTTATTGCCATTTCCAATTCGAATAGGAGCTTCAAGTTTTGTATCCACCGGAAAACTATAGCCAAATTGCGCCGTACCTGTAAAACCAACACCTGTGATTCCTTCTCTTTGCGATGGGAAAAATATTCTGCTTGATAATGTAATCATTTAGATATCTCCTTTTTGTTTTCTATTTCATTGAATCACATTCAATAATATTTATATACTTTATTGCCAAAAAGTTTAGTTCTCCTTTTATTTGCGAAGCTCCTATCATAAATTCATCGTAAATGTCAGAGTTGGGACGAAAGTCTTTACTGACTACAATCCAGTCTGATATGTTAGATTCCGTAGGCATTTTATAGGTATGAACAATTTGGTAATAATTGCTTCCTGAATCTTTAACGTGGAAATTGATACTTTTAGCTTCTGTATTAACTTTAAATTTAATTTTTAGCGTGTATTTTTTATTACTATCAAGTAATCGATTTAATGGAAGTACAGCAAAGTTCCCTGGTTTGGACATATTATTTTTCACTCTCAAAACAGTAGCTCCATCCATAAAGTGTTCTTCCCATACAGTATCTTCAAATTTAAAATGGAGTGATGCTGTATCATATAGTAAAAGCGAATTAGTTTCATCATAGATATTATTGTACTGACCATGGTTAGGCTTCAAAGCATAATTAACGGCTTTTGAAAATGGCATGGTTTTTATTGCTCTGTAAAAAGTGTTTCTCGCTGGTGAACTATAATTTTTGCTTCCTGGTTTTGTAAAACCATTTCCTCCAAGCCAAGTCAATGGAACCTCTTTCATAACTTTGATCTTTTCGGCAGGTATGGATAAAAGAAAATCTTTTCCTTTTTCGGTATTACATAATACTGCGGATACCCCGTTTCGAGAGTCAAGTTCAGGATCTTTTCTTTCAATTCCCCAGAAATCTCCGATGGTTATATCTCCATATCTTGGTATTGACTGATATTTGCATTCCTCACAGTGAACAGGACACATAAGATGATTGTGATAAGCTCGTTGATAATCATCCTGTACTCCGCCATGCCTTACAATGCTTTTCCCATCCTTGGTGATTGCATTTACTGTTACACAATCCCACCCATACAAATTATTTTTATGTCGGAACTGATAACTGGTTATTCCATCAGGAAATGTTTCTTTCAAATATTTTTTGAAAAAAGCAGGCGATGGAGAATACGAACATAGCAGATCAACTGTAATTAAATTTGTATAATCTTTTCCTAAGTATGCCTTCAATCCTGCAACTTGACATGGACAACCAGTAAACATTACAAATATTCCATTGTCAAGTGCCGCTTTTATTTCTCTTAAAGTTTTTCCGACATAGCTCTGGACATATTTTGACTTTTGTATTTTTTCTATGTCTTTTGGATCGTCAACAATAATATGGTTTACAGAGTAATCTTCAGTCCATGCAGCACCAACCACTTTCCCATTCTTTCTAAATACTTCATCTGATAAGAGCTTAAAAACACCACCACTAGAACTTGCAGAAAGTACATTTTCACTTTCTGCAATAAATTCATAACAGGAAGGCTTTAGCGAATTAACCTTTTCAGGAGTTTTCAAGGCCGGACAGATTTTGGAGCATCTTCCGCAATCAATACATTTATCATACTGGATGCTTGATTTATAATATCCATTTTCATCAGGTTTTAGCTCCAATGCATCCGTCGGACAAATGTTGACACAGGCTCCACATCCCATACATTTATTTTTATCTAAAAGTACAGTAACAGCTTTTTCAGGTAAAAGCACAGATGCCATTTTTTCTACGGGAGTATCCAAAGCATTTTTCACCCAATTTACAGTTTTTTCCGCTTCTTTTCTAATTATTTCATTGGTTTCTGAATAATCAATAGGTTCTAGATATTTTATATCATGTGGTATATTAAGCGGATCAGATACTAATCTGTCTGACAATTTTAGTCTGCCCAATAAATCAATAAATCTTTCATAACCTCTGCCATAGTTACCAATTGCAAGGAAAGGCTTATTAAAGATTATGGAGAATGCTGATCCATGAAAGCTGTCTGTTATTACATAGGAGGCACCCATGAAAGCCTTCAGAAAATCTTCAGACTCGACATTTTCCATAATATTGGGGAGATTAAGGTTATCTCTATTTCTCTTCCAGACTCCCTTGGTGCCGTTTAGCATATTTACAACTTTTATTCCGCTTTTTTCCCCATAATATAATATTGCTTCTCTTTTTTCCGGTGTCGGATCTAAAATATATGTGAGAAGGTAAGGCTCTTCTTCATGAAATTTTGCGTTTTGCGCTAAATTGTTATAATATTTTTTATCGATACAAAATACCGGTTCAAATAATAGAGTAGAGCGAACGCCATAATTATTTTTCAAGATGTCGACATCAAATTGTTCTCTAACAGAGATTGCATTGTATCTATGAAAATATTCCCGTATACGAGGTTTGGCCTCATCAGGAGTTTTGTCCTGCTTATGTCCAAAGGATGTCGAAAAACTTATTAACTTTTTCTCAGGGCGAACAAAAGGAAGATACAAATTTTCATGAAATGATAAATTGTAGTTCCAAATCTGATCGGATCCTGCGCAAAAACAATCACAGATATCATTTAATTCATGAAGTCGGTCATACGATAATATGGGGCTGATATCTTCAGGATCATAGTATTTTTTTACGAATTGTACATTATGTCCCGTTTTTATTTCCTCATCATTCGCAGTAGCGCCAGGTTTTTGTAACATCAGCACCTCCTTTCCGTAATCTTTCAATACTCGGTACATAGCATATCCGTTAAGCAGGGATCCATAATTTGAACCGTACCAAAATCCGGCAATGCATACATCATAATGTTTTTTCATAATAATTACTCCTCTAGGTTTATTGTTCGAATAAAGTTGAATACAAATACCCTACAGCTTATTAAATGCATCTTTCGGTCTTACTTGATTTTTATGTATAAATCCATTATTGATAGCTGTATATTCCACAGTATTTCCTTCTGCGCGGCTTGTTAATGTTTGAATTTCCCAGTCAAAACCACAGCATAAACCGGGATATCTGGCAAAGAATATGATGGAATTATCCCGCAGATAGTAGTAGATATAATCTGAAAGCTGTGCCACTCCGTTACTCCATTCGATTTGATGGAGTATAATATTTTTCTTTCCATCCTTACTGCGAAGAGTTCCGGATATCCTTAAAACATCAGAATAAGAAGCGTTTACATTTTCAAGATGAACAAATTTTATTTCAGCATAAAAATCACTCCAGTCAAAATCTTTAAGGGTGAATTGAAACATATCTGCACCAACATGTCCCTGAATCGGGTTATATTCGGTTTGGAATATAATCTTTCCTTTTGTATCCTGCATTTTTTTCAACTCCTTCTTCAAAGTAATATTTTTTTCTTTTTCGTTTTTTAACTCTTCACTCAGTTTTTCGAGTATTGGATTGGGCGTAAATTTGTTTTCGTTTAAAGAAATATTCTTTTTAAGAAATTCATTTTCCATCAAAAGATATGCATAATCTTTTGACTCAACCTTTACAGCTTCTGGTTTCAACGGCAGTCCGTAAATCTGGATCAGTTCTTCTAGGTGATGTTCCATTGTAACAAGACCAGGGTGATGTTCCCAGTACTGATTTAAATCTTCCGGGTTTTCAAGGAAATGTATCAGTTTAGAAAGGAATTCCTCTGAATTTCCAGACTCAAACTTAAACAATTCACTGCTGCAAAGTTCAGACGCTCCTCCGGCACTGCTTGCAAGCACTGGCACCCCGTATGCTGCCATCTCTATGGCAATCTGTGGAAGATTATCCTCCCATAATACAGGTACCAAGCCCAGGTTGCAGTCGGAAAGTAAGTTTCCAAGATCCCTATGTGTATATCCCTGTACTACTTTTACAGATCTGAATTTTTTACATTTATCATATATTTCCGCATGTTCTGCATTCCGTGTTGTTAATAGAAGATCAATCTGCGAAGCATATTTTTCATCCAATTTTTCTAAAGTTTCCAAAAGCCATGGGTATCCTTTTTCCTCATAATTTATGTCGTTTCCTAAAAATACCACTTTTAATCCGTCTTTTACTTCCGCAGATGAATGCCCTATCTGGCGTTTGGCAACTAAAGTTCCAATATAGGAAACAATCATTTTGCTTTCATCAAAGCCTTCCGCTGCAGCAATGTCATAAACCCTTTTAGAAACAGCAAGAATCTTGTCGCAATTTTTATTGATCTGTGCAGTTGCTGTTTGCGCAAATTTTAGTATTTCATCACCAAATACCGTTTGATCAAGTCTGTCAAATCCTAACGTTTTTGCCCAAAAATTCTGACTCAAGCAGTCCTTTTTGTCTTGTCCAAATAATCCGCGTTCATATGTTTTAATTGCAAATTTACTTTCTATATCCGTATGCACACATGCAAAACAATCTTCTCCAGTATGTTCAGGAGTGCAGTTGCAGTGTTTGTGTCTCATGTAATATGAGCCTGTTACGCACATCGGAACGTAATTGTGAATCGAGAAAATAAATCTTGTATTGGGGAACTCTTCCTTTAAGTCAAAAACGTCCAGAGATAATCCTTCTATATTATTAAAGTGTATTGCAGTAAATTCTCCGAATTGTTCTATAAATTCCTTAACAACCTGTTTCAGATCTTTGTTTTCAAGTGCAATCAATGGGTTGTTATAAATATTCCTTTGGTCTGCCGGTACGGGTGAATTGACAATTTCAAACTGCTGCACCCTGTCACCGAAAACATTCGGAATTTTTCTATAGCTGATTTCAGTTGTTGTAGCCATGTATGCAAAACCACTTGATAAAAAGTAGATTTGAGCATTAGGGTATTCTCGAAGAAAAATATCAATTACGTTTTTACAATAGACGGTTACACCGCCACCCCATCCCCATTGGTTGTCAAATGGAAGCCAGTTATAAAGCAGAATTTTCGGCTGCTTTTCCTGCAGAGTCTTCAGTGGACTAGCATACTCCATCCAGGTATATTGGTCATGGAGATTGAAATCTGACAGCATAATCGAACTGTCTAGCCTCTGCATAAGCTTTTTTGCATATTCATTTATAAGATCATAGTTATTAGCATAATCACATTCATCTAAAGCACCTCTCAAGTAAACAAGTGCTCGACCATATGCGCGACGAATGATCTCTTCATCTGTACAATTATTTTTTGCCAATACATCCAGATTATCCATCATTCTTTCAAAGGGCATTACCGGATTTTCAATTTTTTTCGAAGAGGCTGTCGGATTGGTTTTACGATAATAATATAAGGGTTCCTTTACCCAGAATATTTTTTTTGCTTTGCATAAAGTTTCAAAAAAGAATGGGTTGTCAACCCAACCGGCACCTTTTACTTCTTTAAAGGTAATTCTGTTTTCTTTAAGAAAATCCTTTTTGTAAATTGCGCTCCATATTGAAGGGTGTCCATCAAGAATCTGTGGAACCTGCTTTAGAGAAAACGGTTTGCTTATCTCCGGCATTGCTGCACGTTCTTGATTAACAAATACTTCAGGAACCGTTCCTTCTTTCTCGTAGTAATCATAAAAATTTGCCTTTACAATGTCACAGTTTTCTTCTATAGCTTTTTTGTATAGAGTTTCTAACATTTCAGGAGCAATAAGATCATCACTTTCTACTATGCTGATATAGTCGCCTTCTGATTTCTCCAGAGCAGAATTGACTGCATGTCCATATCCGTTATGCGGAAGGTCGATAACCTTGATTCGACTATCTTCCTGTTCATATTTTTTTAGTATATTTAAAGTTGAATCTGTCGAGCCATCATTGACTGCTATAACCTCAAAATTTGTCATAGACTGTTTTAAAACGCTATCTATACACGGTTCAATATAGTCTTCAGTGTTATAGCATGGAATAATTACACTTATACTTACATTTACATTCTGTTTGTTTTTTGCTTTCCTCATTGCGTTTTCTTACCTCTCTTCATTTAAAAATTTTGATTATTTAGTTGTTAGTTCCGCCAAAAACTTATGTCGTTCCCGTATAATCTCATAAAGTGTTTTAATATACGTTCTCCCAACTGGATATCCACTTTCTTTAATAAAATCAGCATCAACCAGTCCTGCGATCTTCATAAGACTTATAATCACTTCTATCTGGCTGTTTTCGCCATATGCAAAGTCTGAGGGATTACCTTTGAAAGCCCGGGTGTTATTAACAAGGATTTTGCCAAATTCATTCCCGTTGATTAACTCACATATTTTTACCTGCAGATAAGCATATTGCTTATCAACCGCAAGTTCCATCAGTTCCGCCATTGCAGCGAGAACTTTTTTACATTTATCGGTACTGATCCAGTCGGGATGGTGCATTTTTCTATGAATGTAAGCAGTCTTGTCATACCAGGCTGTTTTTCCGGCATTTAAGCAGGCTTTTGCGAGAAAATCAAAACCGGTGAAAATGGAACAATCTGCAAAATGTATTTTATTTTCTTCCAGATAACCTCTTTTATACATAAGATTCTGGAATTCGCTTTCCATACTTTTTTCTGTAAATAAACCGTTTTCCTTTTTTATATGGGCGATACCTCCAAGTGCTTTCGGCATTTCTTTCATACAGTAATTACTGCCGCAAAGATCGGAATCATTCTTCCTGGCATATTCAAGCCATTCCCCCAGACTGTTCTCTCTTTCATACCAGTCGCTTGTTTCCAGGAAAGTTATGTATTCCCCTTTTGCCAGTGCCAGTCCACGGTTCAACGCTCCGGCATAAGTTGTATGTGGAATATTGGAAAGCCGGATTCTCTTATCTTTGAACAGATTTCTGTGGAGAATCGCGTAATTCTCATTTTTCGTACCATTGTTGATCAGCAGGATTTCAAGCCCGTCTATCTTCTGATTTAAAAGTCCGGTCAGCATTTCCTCCAGATACTCTGCTTCGACATCAACTGGAACAATTACAGAGAGAGTTGGATCCTGCTTTTTCTCATGGGAAACTTCTGTAAAATAGGTTACCATTTCTCGTTTCCATTCCGGCAATTCGTATACATATTCTAATAATCCGCAGTTTTCCCATACCTGAAGGATTTTGGAAGACAGATCGATCTTTTCATTTAAAGGCAGGAAAATGAAATCGTCATATAAGAAAGGAATACTCCATTCCAGAAACGCTTTTTCAATCCCTTCTTTTTCTTCATATCTCTCCACTGTTTCAGCTACATGTGCGATCAGTCTTCCATGTTCCAGAACCTTTTTCTCCGGCTTGGCATATACGGTCTGATTCATCAGGGAACCTTCTCTGTACCAGAAATAGTTATACAGTTTATCAGGAATCGTGACGATACGGTTTGCCAGCGGATAAACTTTGCACTGAAAAGCTTTGTCTTCTCCGATCATGATATCTTCCTGAAGGCGGAGATGATTCTGTTCGATCAAACTTCTGCGTATCAGTGTCCTCCATAAAAATGGTGTTGCAGTCACATCTGAAAACAGGAACTCAGCATCAAATTTCTCCAGCTTCTTGTAGGAAGGTGACAGACAGTCATACAGCCACTGATCAGCGCGGGGAGTCTCCGGAAAAATATTGGCGCCGCATATCACAACATCTGATTTTTCCTGTATCGCTGTCTCATACAATTTCCGAAACATGTCCGGTTCTACATAATCATCAGAGTCAACAAACCCGACATATTCCCCGGAAGCTTTATCCAGGCCGGCATTTCTCGCAGAAGGCAGTCCGCCGTTTTGTTTGCTGACGATGATAAGTCTTGGGTCTTTTTTCTGATATTTTTCCAGTATTTTCAGACTCCCATCAGTAGAGCCGTCGTTCACACAGATTACCTCGATCTCTGTTAAAGTCTGGTTCAGAATACTGTCCAGACAGCGTTCCAGATAGTCTTCTACGTTATATACCGGAATAAGGACAGAAACGAAAGGTCGATTAGGCATGGCTTATTTTCTCCTTTCCGATCAATACCTTTATGGCTTTTTTGCATGAGTAAGTTATTGTTTTTCTTAACCCGTTATGCTGATAGAAAAATCTGAGTTTTCCCGGCAGGCTGTAACTTCTCCATTCTTCATTTACGGCGGGAGGAGCGGGAGTATATGTATTGATCTCTATCTGCTGCTTTGCGTACAGTGCTTCGATTTTTTCAGGATCAACCTTTACAAAACCAAATGCACTTGGAACATGCACTGCATTATCCCACCAGAAAATGCTGTACACTCCCTGACTGTTTATCCACGGCGCTATCTCGTCGTAGAGCAGCCATGCCCTCCAGGTTGCTTCTTCCTGCACCTGTCCGCGGCTCTTCGAATCCCCCAGAATCTTGTCTTTGTACGGGTAATCACTTTCGCGAGTGACGAAATACCAGGGAATATACCCGATCTGTCCTTCACAGAGCTGATTCAATATTTCTGTTCCGGTTTTACCTTGTGCCGCCTGCACTTTTGCGTTTTCCCAGAGATTATGCTTCCTTAATCTTGCACAGTTCAGCGTCAGGATATCCGGAGACAGCTTCTTTTCTTCAATAAATGCATCATATTTCCCAGATGGCGTTCCCACTACATAGTAATCGTCAGTACTGCAGATCCTGAAAAATTCCCCAAGGTCCTGCAGAACAACAAAATTGCCGGCTGCATAGATACATTTGTTGACTTTCGGAAGCTTTTCTGAAAGGAAAAGCGGATAATATTCTTCATCGATATCCATTTCAACAAATTCTATCCTGCAGAAGCTGTACTGCTCTTCAAACATCCTGAATTTATTTTTTACTGTTTCATCCAGCCGGCCTTTGCGGTAAAGCAGATAAAACTGAAATGTATTGTAGCCTTTTGCAGCCTGAAGGATGGACGTTAACGCATGAGCTGTCTGGTAAATATTTTCTGTATTCACAGGCAGTGCAACCGGTATATTTACAGGATCTTCGATAAATGAGATTGGTATAGTCTTATATTTCAGACTCTTATTTTTCATCAGATTAGCAATGAAAATCCCGGTCAGTCTCTCGGAAATAAAAAATCTCTTTTCACTTACATCGGTTCTTTTTTCAAATTCCTGCAGGATATCAAAGATCCATTCACAATACTGGAAGAAGATCTCCCTGCTGAAAATAAACATGTTACAGAAATTACTGTAATCCCCGGCAAAATATTCTTCGGTCACCTGCTTGTATTCCGGATGTTTTTCGAGCATGATCTCTACTGCAAGATCCAGATCTTCTTTCCGGTGGTTTTCTACATAATGTTTATAAACATTGATAACCTTTCCGATATGTGCTACAAAATCACATCCGTCTACCATTTCATGTACTTTTTCAGGCGAATAATTGATTTCCTGAAGGTATGTCTCTTCATTAAAATTTTCAATGTTGTAGACAATGTGTTCGTTTTCCCTCCAGACGAAATGACGGCGGTAATGCATCAGGCCGATATAGTCCGGATTCCCCAGTTCATCATAATTCTTCCATGCCCAGTAAAGGCTTGTCAGTTCGTTATAGGTGCCGTTCTGTTCAGAAATATTTTCGCCCGTATCGTCACCGATCATATTATCCATGAGCCACTGCAGATTTTTGTTGTCCGGAGACATTCTTTTTTTTGCATTGGCCCGCCCCACATGGATCGGTGTCATAATTTCATCTTTAAACAAGGTAGCAGGCTTGTGGTAGCAGATTAGTAGTTTTATATTTGACATTCTTTTTCCCTCATACTACATGTTTTTCACTTTTTCAATTTCTGCAATTCGTTTTTCAAACGTTTATTTTCCCATTCCAGTTTACGAGAATGATTCATGTAATTTACCAGAAGCTGATCCTGTGTATTCATCTCAGGGCTTCTGTCTGAATTCAATGCCTCTTTCAGCCAGGTCAGAGAGCGGTCACGCTCATGTTCCAGTATCTGGTCAACCATTTCGTAATCGATTTTTTCAAATAAGCTATCGTTTTCTATAATCTCAGCAGCATTATCTACCATATGCTTACGAATCCGCAGCAGATTGAAAAGCGATTCAAACCTTGTATATCCTCTGGATCTGTTGGCGATACAAATGAAGTTTATATGGTATATCAGTCCGAAACAGATGCCGTGATGGGAATCAGAAACAAGGAAGCTGGAATTTTTAATAAGCTTTATAAAATCTTCAATAGACGGACGATCTACTACATTATCCATTCCCCATCTTGCTTTGCTGTGGTCATATGTTTTCATGTCCAGAACAACTTTGGCCTTCATGCCTAATTTCTTTTCAACGTATTCCACAGCCTTCCGTTTTTCATCGGAAGGGTCTAATATATAGCAGAGAATATATTTTTCATTGGTGTCTAAAGTTGAATTCTGCGCCAGCTCATCGTAATGACTGATATTGCACAAGAAAACCGGATCCAGCATACGTACTGCGTTAACGCCAAAAGATTCCTGACAGATTACTGTTCCGGAGGTTTCCCGTACTGATATCGCATTAAACCTTTTTAAATATGTGCTGGCAATACATTTTTCTTCTTCACTTCCCTGGTATTTTTCATAACCGAGTGATGTGGCATATGCGATTTTTTTCTTATCATCTGCTGCAAAGTCTAAGAAAAAGGTATATCCTACTAAATTAACGTAATTTTGTACCCATAATTGATCTGATCCCAACATAAACGCATCGCAAAAACGATTACATTCATCAAGCTGTTCGATGCTTCGCTCTTTTGATACCGGGAAATATTTTTCCATAAATTTAATGTTTTCTTCTGTAACGGGCTCCCATTTTGTTCCGCCATCTAATTTAGGAATGCGGATCATAAGTGCAAGCATATCCATATCATCCAAAATTTTTCCAAGTGCATAATATGTCAGAACACTTCCATAGTTGGCAGCAAACCACCATCCGACGAGGCCGACATCATAGTGCCACTTTTGTCCATACCAGAGTGATTTGTGATACCCGTCTTTTTCCAGGTGATGAAAGAAAAATTTTCTTCCCGGATGAGCACGGTTGGGGCGGACCAGCTGCCCGTTATACTGTACTGCAAAATCGAGCGGTGCCTTCTGGCATAACTTCATGCGTCCGCTGACATTATTAAAAATCTGTTCTCCTTTTGCTGTATTTACAAGGACAAGAGATGTTCCCTTCCAGTCATTGCATTCTTCATTCCACCGATGAATCTGCCAGAAGTCCCCAAGTGTTAAATCAGCCACTCTGTTTCTCTGTGCATAATGACATGTGCTGCAGCAAGGTCGGTTAATGATCCCTTTCAGGAATCCGTCGTTCCACTTGGATTCATTCCAGGCCGCATTAAACACTGTGCCATCTTCAAAGTAGATCGTGGTTGGTGTTGACCACCCATAAACTGTTTTATCCCGGAAGTTTACTTCTTTTACTTTTCGTCCTTTTGCAGTTTCCTTTACAAATGACTGGTACGCAGTAAGTGAATTCGCTCCGTGGCATACCAAATCTGCAGTGTAAAGATTCGCCCAGTCCTGCCCGAGAAAAGAATACAGCCCTGCGACCTGACAAGGACATCCTACAAAAAGAACCTTTCTTCCCTGTTTAAGCTCCTGAAGCAGATCTTTATATACAGATCCGATTGCGCTTTGAACATATTTTGATCCTCTTAGTTTCTTTAGGCCATCTTTCCCATCAACGATAATATGTGATACTTCCATATAGTCATCGCTGTATGCGGCACCAGCAACAACACCGCCATCATCAAGAATCTTTTCCGCCAGCAGGGTAAACATTCCACCGGAGGAACTAACTGCCCGGATTTCATCATCAGCCATAGTGGCATAGCAGGTTCCTTCACTGTGGATCAGCTTTTGGGTCGATGCGGTATTTAACTCCGGACATACGTTAAAGCATTGTCCGCAGTTGACACACTTCTTTTCAGCTATGACAGGATAAATAAACCCTTCTCGGTCATACTGCATCGTGATTGCATTTACCGGGCATTTATTGAAGCAGGATGCACATCCGGTGCAGCGTCTTTTTTCCAGAACCGAAACTGTTCTATTCACTCTTTATTTCCCCCTTAATTTTTTTGTGACACTGTTTTTTCTAAAGCCTGGAGCCTCTTCTTAATACTGTCGATTTCATAAATGCGTTCACCATTTAAAACACGCGTAAATAATCGGTTGTCTAAAGATTGTTCACTATTCAGGTTATCCACACTGTTTTTGTCCGAAACACCTGTCAGGGAATCGATCGCATCCGCAAGATACCGGTAAGTTGCATCCGTATAGTGCAGAGGACTCTTTCCCCATTTATGATTTTCACTTGCATAAGTAAAAAGCGGCAGTTTAATTCTTTTACAGTTCGGAAGATACTCGTATAAAATCTTATAGAGCTTTTGCCAGAAAGCATTGCACTCTCCGATTTTATAGTCATTTTTATAGTTCGCCAGTTTTCCTGAGTTGGAAATAATATTTTTCGCGTACTGGATTTCGACAACATATATATTTTCCGGCAGATAACCGTCAGGATTTGTTTCGCTTTTAACGATATCCTCTGCAAAGCGGGAAAACTTTTCGCGTATTAATGTTTCATCCAGATCAAATGGTGACAGTACTTTTTCAAGTTTGTAAGCACCACCGTCTTTTTCGAATAACTGCCGGTAAAGCTCATCAACTTTCCCCCAGTGATTCAGCATAATTTTCTGACCGCTATGGTCCAGAATATATCTCTCAAGCCGTTCCTCACCCAAATCAAGAATCAGAATATCTGCTTCGCTGTTTTTCAGTTTCTGAACAGCATTCTGATGGAGCTGAAGCTCGAACATATTTTTTTCGTAATTTAAGACTTTTCCCGAAGAATTATCGAATTTTTCATTAACAGGCGGACAGTACAGGTTTGTTATTGCCAGTCTCTCAATATTGCTGCAGACGGTATAGCGCCCCGGAAATGTATACCTGAAAATGTCCCGGGACACACAACAGCCAAATATATCTACTTTAATTGAAGCCGTTTGTTTTTCAAGACGATCTATTCTTGCGGCAAGATCATGAATTTCTTCGAGGATTTCCCCGTTCGACTTTTGAAATAACATGCTGTTTTTCAGAGACTGGTCTCTGTAAAGGTTTTCTGTTGTATTTATTTTTGAAAATCCGCACAGTACATCAATTGCACGCATGAAATAATCATAGGTCTCCTGTGTATAATGCAGAGGATGTACTCCTCTTATATGATTTTCGGAAGAATATGTCTGCTCTGGCAGTTTAATAATCTTGCATTCTGAAAAATATTTGTGGAAGATCTCATATATCTTCCTCAGAAACTCATTTTTTTCAGAAATGTGATATCTCTCGTCATGCTTATGTAAGGATCCGTCATTTGACAGAATGTTTTCCGAATAATAAGACTCAATCACAATGATGTTTCCTGCCCGATATCCATTTGGATTTCCATCCGTTTTGATTATATCTTTCGCAAATTGACGGATACTATCTTCCGCAATCTCTATTGCAAGTCCACCCGAAACAATTCTGCCGGATAATTCATATTTTTCACTGAAGAGGCTATGATATTTTTTACGGTTTCTTTCCGGAACTGCCACCTGATACCAACCGTCTTCCAGAGTCCATCTTTCCATTAATTCGTCCGCCAGATCCAGTACCAGAACAGAAGCTTCACTTTTCTTCAATAAGTCTGTGGCTTTTCTGCTTAACTGTATTTTCAGCATTTGTTTTTCAAAGGCAGACAAAGCAGTTTCATCCAAGATGTCCTTTTTTATCGGAATCGGTTCTTCATACAAAGACGTTATGGGAACGTTACCCAGACGATTGCAGACCTTATACTTCCGATCATCCACATCCCGGAAAATGTCCCGGCAGACACAACTGCCGAAAATATCTATTTTAACAGCCATACAACTTTTCCTTTCTGATTTTGTAAGTATGCAGTATATTCGCATAACTGTTTTTCATTTTTAGTCTCCAGCTGACATATCTGTGAAATACAGGATTGACAAATTTCAGCAGTTCTGTCCGATCTTTCATCCAGTTATGCATTCCCGGCAGTTTCCCGCCTTTTTGAAAAAAACGGTATCCTTTCGTAAAATGATACATTGCCAGTATGCACAGATATTTCAGTGTCTGATCCCCCTCACGATGGAATTCCTCCAACCGTTCCTGCCACTTTTCGATCATCTCATTCGCATTTTCTTCCAGCCCATGCAGGGCATTTACCACCATCGGATTGCGGATATCGTAATAAATGATCCGCGGCGTTACCCGGTATTCATATGTCTCATGCCAGACCTGGACTCCCCTCAGAGCAGTCACGCGTCCCGGAAATCTCAATCCGTACTCCACATCATCACAGTGGATGAAGAATGGGAACGGGCAGTTTTCAAGAGCAAACTCCGCCGGATAAGTGCAGAACCACCATCCGCCGTAATCTCCGGACAGAGCAGTGGTGAGCATGGCGTTTTGGCTGATGCTCATATCCAGATTTCCTCCTGCGTGCCGGATGTTCCCCTTATTCCAGATCTCTATGCCGGTATACTGGATTTTCCGGTCATCCAGCCGGAACATTCTTCCGGCAACGGAAGTCATCTGCTTTTCTTTTTTCAGATAGGAAAGATAAGCAAACAGCCGATAGAAGCTTTCCATCTGGAATTCCACATCATCGTCCATAAACACCACATGGGAAAAGGAGCAGGTACTCTGCAGTTTCCTGATCTCTTCGAGACCTCGTGTAAATCCGCCGCTTCCTCCGCCTTTATTGGAGTTTGGATGGATATGGATGTTTGGATGTACAGGGTCTGATGTGAAGCTGTTACCGTTGTCAATTACAAACACATGCATTGATCCATTTAGTTCTGCAGATGGTTTCTCTGGTCTGTTCCGGGCTGGAATTTCCTGTAAATGACTGTTTTGAAAAAACACGCTGTCCATAAACTTCTTCAGATTATCTGCAAGCTGTTTTTCCCGATGAAAAGTGCAGATGTTTACAGCCAGACGGATATCGGAACGAAACGGTATGGTATCTGTGGAATAACTTCCTGCCCGAAATACCGAATCTCTGATCGCATGTATTTCCCAAAAGCATGTTCCGCCATATAAATTTTTCGGAATCTCAAAATGAAATTTCTCCATTGTTTCTGCTGCCGATTCTATGACCTCTTCCAGGAGGAGCATCTCGTTCGTTTGTCCATTTCTGCCATCCAGATACTTGAGAAAAAATCTGCCTTTTCCCTGGAATAAAACAGTCAGAGTAAATGTTTTGGCCGTGGTATCTTCCAACCAGCTCCCGAGGTCAAAAGCATTCATATAAGTATCAGTGCTTACAGAACTTCCCGCCGGCAGAAGGACAGAATCGTTATTCAGTTTTGCATTTCCACTTAGCCGGAAATAGATATCCTCTATCGGACAGACAGCATCGGGAAAAATGATATTCTGCAGGACCATATTTCACATCCTTTACTCTGCGGTACCTTCGATAATTGCTGATTATCCAACATTTACATCACGCAAATGTCTCTCGATGCCGGATAATTACGGATTATCCAACGTTCATTTCATCCATCAGTCCACAAATCTCTTTAAAGAACTCCCGGTTCTTCTCATTCTCCCCCAGCAGCATGGGTGCATAGGCATCTCTTCCGGAGATATTCTGGAACATGACCGATTTCTTCATAATTTTACCATATTCTTCAGCAAAGTCCAATATCCCTTTTTGAATCTGCTCTATTTTCTCATTATCGACTGTGGATTCTTTAAATCTACATTCATAATGTCCTGTTTCGTCCAGATAAAAGCCTTTCAGGCTTCCATGAGGCGCGTCCAGCAGGACCTCCCAGTAGAGATTGTGATTCTTCCCGGGATCATGGAATTTCCAGATATCCCGGTTTTTCCTCTGGGAATACATATAGCTTACTAGCTTTCCTGTCTGCAGGAAGGTTTCGCTGGCATCAGGTTCGGCGTTTGCCGCAGTATTTGTCCCGGCGATAATACCGGTTATACTGCAGTCCATCTTCCATATCTGATTTACGATGTGGTTAAGGGTAATTGCGCCGCTCCCTGCCCAGCCGATATCCACGGCTGCCGCACGGCTGCATCCTTCCAGTATTTCAGAAAAATACTGTTTTCCCGCTTCAAGCTGTTCCTTGTAGTGTTCCAGCACCCGTTCCCAGGACTTCATAAAGAAATCTTTTACCTTTTCCACATTTTTGTCTGTCAAATCTGTCTCTGTCCCCAGACCGCTCTCTTTTACAAGCCCGTCCAGCATATCATCCAGCTCCATTGCCCCCAGGATCTTCCTCATTGTGTATCCCTGATTGACCTTGTGGAACAGGAACCTGCGGAAGTAATCATATTTGAAATACTCCGCCGCCATCTTGGTGGCCGCCAGGCGGGACCAGTATACATACCTGCACATTCCGGCGTCTTCCGGATACAGGAGCTTATAAGCTTTCATCAGGACATCGCCGTCCCTGGCCAGAAACAGGACTCTGTCCATCTTCTGTCTATGAACATAGTCGTGAATGAACTGACAGTATCCTGTCACAAACAGCCCGCCATAAATATATCCATATTCATATTCTCTGGTGTATTCATTCAGACCGTTATGGATATGGGCGTTTACCATTCCCCGGTAAATGCTTCCGGTAATGGAAGACATATCCTCAGGGCGGTATTCCATTCCGGCATCGTTGACATTTGCATAATGTCTGGACGCAAAACCGTGTTTCACAGAATTTTCTATGTCCGCAATCTTGTTGTCACCGACATGGATAAAGGTAAGGCCCTTTCTGCCCTTCTTCTCTTCTTCCTGTTTTCTGACCTCATCATACAGATCACCCCTGCTTTTTGATTTCCCCAGATCACATGATACATAATAAGCATCAAAAAATCCATAATCACATTTTTCCAACAGTGTCCGGATCCGGTCAGTATTCAGGTACATATCCGAGGTAATTATAATCCGCTTGCCAAGTCTTCTCAGTTCGCTGACAACCCGTTTCATATAGGGATTCGCAAAGCAGAAGCTGTATTCCAGTTCTGTCTCTCTCTTAAGAGCTGTATCAGAACAGATTCCTGTTTCTTCTGAAAGCACCTCGTATATTTCTTCCAGATTTACCTCGTAATGGTTCTCTTTCCTGTACTTTCTTTCCCTGGCGCGCCATTCCATCTCCATACGGATTCTTTTGAAATCCATATATCCCAGTTCATCTCCCAGCAGGAAGAACAGATCTGCCGGACTGGAGAAGGGCCTTAGAACCAGTGTGTCAAATACATCGAATGACACGACATCGTATTCTGCAAGCTCCCGCGCAAACTCTTCCGGGGTTTTCCGCCTGGAAAGGGAAGATTCGCTTCCACCGCAGTACAGACGTTTTGCTTCGTAATACGGATACTTTTCCGATATACCGATCTTCCGGTATCGGAAAATATGGTAGGCAGCGTTCAGATACAGCAGATAAAACCATACAAGACCGCGCCCGGCGCCTTTTGCCTGTTTTCTTTTTTTATTGTACCTCTCCCGGATTCCCGGCACCTCATTGACCAGTGCGCTGTAGATCCGGTCGATTGTTTCCATGCTGCTCATTTCCCTGACATCCTTTAACCCTGATTCATTTTCTCATACGCCGCGCACACTTCCTTTGGTCCGCCTACCATGCGCAGGTGTCCCTTTTCAATCCACACAACCTTTGTACAGTTGTTCCGGATCACAGAAGTGGAATGGGACACGATCAGTACGGTAGAACCGCCGTGCATCATTTCCTTCACTTTCTTCTCGCTCTTCTGGCGGAAGAACATATCGCCGACACTTAAGACCTCATCCAGAATCAGGATCTCCGGGGTATCGCGGATAGTTGCAATCGCGAATCCGAGTCTGGATACCATACCGGAAGAATAGTTTCTTACTTTTTCTTCCATGAATCCTTCCAGCTCTGCGAACTTGACAATATCGTCGTATTTTTCATCAATAAATTCTTTTGTATAACCGATTACCGCCCCGTTCAGGTATACGTTCTCACGTCCGGTAAGTTCGTAGTCAAAACCGGTTCCAAGCGTCAGAAGCTGAATCTTATTCTTGTCGACCGTAACTTTCCCCTGCGACGGCGCAAGCACGCCGGAGATAATCTTCAGGATCGTACTCTTTCCGGAACCGTTCGTTCCGATAATCCCGACAACTTCCCCCTTATGGACGGTAAAGCTTACGTCATCAAGAGCCTTGAATTTCTCTGTGTTCCTCTGTCCTTTCAGCGTACGAATCAGCAGTTCTTTGATACTTGTAGCCTCATCTTTCTCGCGCTTGAATTCCATGGTAACATGCTGTACGTCAATCTCAATCTCGCGTTCATCTTCCGCCGGGGCAGCCTGCGCTCCCTGCGTTGCCGCAGGCGTTGCTGCCGCTGTTGCCTTTTCCGCTGCCGGAGCCGCTTTTCCTGTCGCCGCCCCCGCTGCAGTTTCTTTTCCCGCCGATGTTGTCTCCTCAGTTTTCTTTATGTCTTCCGGTTTATCCGCCGCAGCGGGATGAACCTGCCGCTTTCTTTCTTCCGTCTTTTCTGACGCGGCCGCCTTTATCTCCGCCTCTTCAGCACCTGAAGCTGCCTGCCCTGTTTCTCCCCTTCGTTCCACAGGTTTTCTCCGCTTTACAGGCTGTCGTACGCCGCCGGTTCTGGATCGGTTCACAGCCGCCGTATGTCTGCGTTTATGTCTCTTCTTATTTCTCGAGATCCTGATCAGAGTTGCGATCAGGAGGAGAAGGATAATCGCAAGGACAACCAGTACAACCGCAAATATGATCTGTCCTCTTGTCAGCCTCGCGAGAGCATTCTGCACCGTTGGCTCTGCGGATACCTCTCCCTCACCAGGATGTTCTTCCGACACCGGATCCAGACTCGTCACAGGCTCCGCCCGGTTCACTGTTACTGTATATGTGACCTGATTTCCGGAAGAATTTGTCACAGTTACATTGATTGTATTCATCCCCACAGCAAGGGTCGTATCAGACACCTGCACTGCAGACGCAGCGTCTTCCGCGACGGCCTCTACATTTGCTGTGGCAATATCATTGGCTACATCCACGGAATACGCGAGCACATCCGGGCTGAACCCCGGCACAGGCTGACCGTTTACCGTCAGGGAGCTCAGAGCGCATCCGGCCGGGAGCGGGACGGAAATCGGCGCTGACGCATCCGTTGCTGTTGAAGTTTCACCGGACGCATACTGTACCGTCACATTCGTAATCGAGATCTGCGTAGTTCCCGAACGAAGCGGAGTAAAATAAACCATCAGACTGAACTGTTCTGTATTTCCCGCCCCGCTGCTGATCCGTACTCTCCCCTCTGCTTCCAGTTCACCGCCGGAATTATACTGGAGCATCTGCGGATCATACTGGAGTGTCATATCAACATAGGACATGGGCTCGTCAGACTCCACATATACACCGATGGGTGACTCTGTACCCTGCACCCACTCATAAGATTCCGAGCCGAATCTGGAAATTTCGCCTTCCGCCTCGGCATGAATATCGCTTATCAGAAATCCTGACACTATAATTGCCATAGCTGCCAGAACGTTTTTCATCCACCTCTTCATAACTACCTTCATCTGCTCCTTAAATCTTCTGCATTACCTGATTCTTATTCTTCCGGAACACGGCATAACCGACCGCGTATGCCACAGCCGCCCAGACCACCATCCGGGCGATCTCATCCGCCGGAGGGATAACGCCGTACATGACGACGCTCCGCATGCAGTCTATATACACAAAAATCGGGTTAATCTCAATAACCTGCCGGATAATCCCCTTCATACTGTCAATCGGATAGAACAGTGCCGAGCAATACATCCACAGTGTCAGCAGGACTGAATACAGATGCTTTACATCTCCAAAAAACACATATGCAGTCGAGAGAATAAATGATATTCCCAGTGCAAATATCAACAGAAACAGAACAATCACCGGCGCGAACAGCATAGTCAGTTTCGGCGTAACCCGGAACACGACCAGCATGATCACATAAGCGATCAGGGAATATCCCAGATTCACAAGCGCCGTGTACACTCTCGCAAGGACGAATATCTCCATGGGGAGCTTCACTTTAATCAATAATGTTTTATTATCCACCAGTGTAGTCATCGCCGCGTTGGTCGCTCCGGTAAACATCTGCCAGAGAATATATCCCGACAGATAATAGATCGGATAATTCTCAATAGAGCGCTGAAAGAGCTGCGAGAATATCATGGAGAGGACGGACATCATCAGCAGCGGATTGAGCACGCTCCAGACGATTCCCAGATACGACCTGGAATACCTCCTCTTGATCTCCCTCGACGTCAGTTCCCGGATTACGAAAAAGTACTGTTTTCTGTTTTCCCGTTTTTCCTGTCTTATTGCTTTTTTATCTATATTATTATCCTTCTTATCTCTGGACATTATTTCTTCTCCACATATACATCTGCCTTATATATAGCAGGTATTTATACATCCCATACTGCATGAGATGGTATCTTGGCCTTTTCTTGGCGCAGCGCACCACGCTGCCCTCGTACCAGGCGCTTTCCTTGATCTCGGTCTTGCGGATTCCCAGCATTACCAGGATCTTGTTGATCACATGGTTATCCGTGAGATCCTTTTCATCCATCACTGCCGCAAGCTGACGGCTTCCGTATTCAAGCACATCGTCACAGAAGACAAGGGTTCCGTAGACTTCCGCCTCATCTTTTGTGGGGTTACCCATGAAGAGCTTCAGAAGTTTCTTCATGGCTTTCTTATCCTTGCGGCAGTTGACTGCACTGATATCAGTGACGCTCTCCGCCGCTTTCTCTGTGTAACCGAGCAGTACCGTTTCCAACTGCTCCATATATTGCTTTCTCTCCGGCGCGATGGAATCATACACCGGTATGTATTTTCCGTCTTTTTCCTCGTACCTCAGGGTCATGCCGTGAGGTGCGCTGAAGATGGTTTCAAACAAATTGTTGTTGAAATTCACCTTCTCGCTGAGCTGTCCTTCCGGGCTGAAGTAATAGCAGTGATAGGTTTCCCGCGGCACACCCGGCGGAAGTTCATACAGTCCCCAGTAATATCCTTCCAGCTCGCTTTTTCTCCCCATGCTTTTGAGCATCTGGTTGAGGGTCTTCTGCATGGACCCGACCCATCCGCTGTCCACGATGGCGTCCTCCACACCGTCCAGAAAACCTTCCTGGCGCAGATATCCCTGCAGGGCAGGCATGGCGTCCTCCGAGTGACGGAGCATATATTCCATAAACATTTTGGAATGGTAAAGTTTCTCTTTTATTTCCGCAAGACGCACATAAGGGACAGGTTCATTTTCATGTCCCGTCTCTCCGATCTCGTTGAGCACGTCTTTCTGCTCCTGCATATCGAGCCCTGCGCGGTTAAGCACCCGCGTCAGAGTTGCATCGATACTGTCCCTGCATATGTAATCCATGGCGTCCTCCACGTCCAGATGGTACATCGGAATACGCAGGGAATAGCGTGAGCAGCTCACGTAACGGCAATCAATGGGAAGATTGAGTTTCTCCACATAGATTTTTGCCGTCCTGTACATAAAATACCCGTCCCTGGCTAAAAAATGCAGCCTTTTTTTACCACTTTTCAATGCCTCCTGCAAGACCCAGGTCACAAAAGTATTTACCATGGGTCCAAGCACGTAACTGCCGGCGCCGGCAAACGGATTATCCTCCGCCTTCTCCGGCACCGAGGCAGGGCAGTAAATCTTTTCCTTATTCAAAAATTTTCTGTAAGTTTCAAATCTGGCCTTTCTCGCATCTGTCTGAACAGCCATTCTTATTCCTCCTCAGTATATTATGCAGTAGTCCGTTCGGCAGGACGGCGCCTGCCAGCGGGCGGAACACATATACCGCTGTAGACGGCTTCAGGATTCCCATGCGCTTGAATCCGCGGTACCTGATGCGCATCTCATTCAATCTGTTATCTATACTTCTCCTTACATAGGAGTTCTGGTCTTCCCGGTATAAGAGCAGGCTTTCCTGCAGGTTATATCCCCGCTTCCCCTGCATATGAAGCCGCATGAAGAGCTCATAGTCCTCGCAGCGCCTCGTAACGCCGGCAGAAATATAGGCATTTCTGCCCCATACCGCCTCCCTCCGGAACATGACCGAGGGATGGATATAAGGGGAGTACCTGAGAAAATCTTTCTTTTCAGGCTTCTCCGGCATCGTTTCTGTCCGCCATATCCCGGTTTCGTCAAACAGGTCCGCATTTGAGCCGACCCAGTCATATTCCGGGTGCTGTTCCAGAAAACGCACCTGCTTCTCCAACCGCCGGGGCAGGGAAACATCGTCGTCATCCATTCTGGCAATATATGTTCCCGCAGACAGCTTTATGCACTGGTCAAGAGCATAGGCAAGTCCGTGGTTTCTCTCATTTCTCACACAACGGATCCGTCCGTCGAGATCAGCCGTTCTCCGGATAATTCCGGCGGCTTCCGGCGCCGATCCGTCATCATAGAGGATCAGCTCCCAGTCGGTAAACGTCTGTTCCATGATGGAGCGCACCGCTTTCGTCAGCTGCTCCTCCTTCGGGTTGTAAGTCCCGATGATCACGCTGATCTTCACATCACTCATTA
Source organism: Lachnoclostridium sp. An169 (assembly GCF_002160525.1). Lineage (GTDB taxonomy): Bacteria > Bacillota > Clostridia > Lachnospirales > Lachnospiraceae > Mediterraneibacter > Mediterraneibacter cottocaccae. Next base: position 219,051 of record NZ_NFKT01000002.1, on the reverse strand, counting down.
CGCATCTCTTCCTGATAGACATGCCTCATGATTTCATTGGCATATTTCTTGTCAAACTTCATCACTGACTCTCTGCAGTATTTCTGCATCTTGCGCCTTGCTTCCGGCTCAAGCCCCTGCACAAAACGGATCCCCTCGACAAAGCTCTCCGGGCTGCTGCTGTTGCAGACATATCCGTTCTTCTGATGTTCCATATACTCTCTGGTACCCCGGTTATCTGACGCGATAAGCGGCACACCCATTGCAAGCGCTTCGAGGGCAGCCATCCCGAGCCCCTCCCTGAGGGACGGGAACACTGACGCATCCGCGCACCCCTCGATGGGTCTGACATCCATACAGTATCCGAACATCCTCACGTTGTCCTGTAGTCCCATCTCATCAATCCACTCTCTCATACGGTCGTGAAAGAATCCGTCGCCGCAGATGCCGTAGACTATCCCCGAGATATCTTCCCCGGAATCCCGCATCTTCTTCAGTGCCTGGAGCACTACTATATGGTTCTTATTCTCATTGAGTTCTCCCACGCTGACGAGAAAGAACTTGTCCTCCACATGGAGCTCCTTCCGCTGCCTTTTTTTCTCCTCATCGGAGAGGGGACGGAACCGTTCCATATCCAGCCCGATGCTCGGCAGCTGGTATACTCTGCCGCCTTTTCTCAAATGCAGTTTTTTTGCGCTTTCGTAATCTTCTCTGTTGATTGTGATCAGCACATCTGTATAATGTGCCAGTATTTTCTCTGCAAGTTTATAAACTGTGTTGTTAATCAGGGGAGCGCCTTTGTAGAAGTGAAAACCGTGTGCTGTATATATAACCCTCAGATCCCGATTCTTATGTCTGAAATATCTCCCTGCAAGGCGTCCAAGTACGCCTCCCACAGGGGCATGGCAGTGAATGATGTCAATATTGTTCTGCTCAACGATCTCGATAATCTGACGCAGCGCCTTACTGTTGGCGCGCACCATGAAAGGAGACCGCTCCACGCAGATGTCATGTGGGATCACACCGAGTTCTCTGTATTCTTTCGGATCGAAAAGATAGTGTTGTTCCTTCATATTAGATGCATAGTGGACTTCATAGCCCAGTTCCCGAAGAATTCTGACATTTTCTTTTTCAAATTTATCGATAAATCCGCTGACACATGTCAGAATCAAAACACTCTTTCCCACTGTTTCTCCATTCCTTTGCCCAAAATGTGCCTTATACCACAATTTACATTTTAAGGGGTGGTTTTTTACCCCCCCCCAAAGAGAAACTGCTATATGCAATCACATCGTTAGTATTATATGCCCTGAAATGCACAATTGTCAAGGAAATGTGACACCTTACGACCTTGTACATACTGGGCTTTTTCCCTCTGCACCGGAAAAACTGTAAAAATTCGTTGGTGCTTGTAATTTTTGGTCGTTTTTTTGTAAAAAATAGCACTCCTCAAAACTGCTGTTTTTTTCATACAGCCGTCTTAAAAAGTGCTTTTTCTTACTGTTGCTTTATGGCGCCGTTATCACAGCGGTTGCCCCAGGAATCGATCAGCATGCCGTCCCGGTACACGCAGATGATCTCACAGTGGTTCGCGCATTTCCCGCAGGTCACTTCCCTGGTCTTAAATTCCATATCCGCCACATCAAAAGAGAACGCCCTCTCGTCCTGGCTTTCTTTTGCCAGAACCGCGATGCCGAACGCTCCCATGAGGTGCCCGTTCTCATCGACCAGCACGGGCATGCCCAGTTCTTCCTCGAACATTCTCACCACGCCTGCATTCTTGCTGACGCCGCCCTGGAACACCACAGGAGCCACAATCTTCTTGCCTTTTGCCACGTTATTGAGATAATTTCCCGCAACCGCCTTGCAGAGTCCGGCGATGATCTCCTCTTTCGGACATCCCACCTGAAGCTTGTGCACCAGGTCGGACTCTGCGAACACGGTACAGCGCGCAGCGATCGGCGCTGCCTTTTTCGCCTTCAGGGCGATCTCGCCGAATTCTTCCACTTCCACGCCCAGACGGTGTGCCTGGCTTGAGAGGAACGCGCCGGTTCCGGCAGCGCACAGGGTATTCATGGCGTAATCTACTGCCACGCCGTTCTCCACGCAGATGATTTTCGAGTCCTGTCCGCCGATTTCCAGGATCGTGCGCACATCCGGATGGAGGGTGGTTGTCCCCACAGCATGGGCGGTGATCTCATTTTTCACAACCTGTGCACCGATCATGCTCCCCACCAGTTTTCTGGCGCTCCCCGTTGTCCCGGAAGCCACAATCTTATATTCTTCCCGGCTGTTCGCGGCATCAAACTGGCTTTTGAGCTCATGGAGCACGTTCTTTGAGGCATTCATGGGATTGCCTTCCGTCCAGAGATAACACTGTGCCAGGATTTCATTTTCTTCATTAATAATAACGCCTTTTGTCGATATGGAACCGATATCGATTCCCAGATAAGCCTTCTTCATCGTAACACCTTCTTCTTTCTCTCAAGCATATCGTAAAACGCTTCCAGTCTCGTATCAAGTCCCGTATCGCTCTCCTGCAGGTCATAGCTCAGATACAGAACCGGAATGTGGTAATCCCGGCTGATATTCTGAAGCACCGGGATGGCATCCATCTCCGGCGTACAGCCAAAGGATTTCACATGAATGATCCCGTCAAATCCCTGTTTTGCATAGTCCATGGCCGAGTTGATCGTCCAGGTGGTGGTCGGACCCATGCTGTACTGCGCATATTCCCGGATTCTGGGGCGCAGCGCCGTCTCCTTTGCACGGAAATGGCAGTTTGTGATGTTCATGAACCGGTGGACCGATGCGCCCAGGTTAATCAGCTTTTCCTGCAGGAACTGGTTGGAATGTTCATCCATGATCGTATAGTACTCTCCCACCACGCCGATGCGCACGGGATTCTCCGGCATCTTCAGGGGGAGTTCCTCCAGCGCCTGCTTTGCCCTCTGATACCCCCTCTTTATCTCCTGTCCGCTCTCAGCGATCTGCATCTCCATAAGGAACTGCCGGTACACCTTTTTGTAACTGCCCTTCTCCGCCTCGAAGCCGGCGTTCCGGTAATACATGGCCTCGATCTCGTCCATATATTCCGCCATCTTCACCCCTTCATAAGCTCCCGTGACCAGTTTTGCGGGATTGAGTTTCGGATTTATATGGCGGGCCAGCCGGATCCATTCTTTCTTGCTGCCGCCCATGTACTCGGCAAGATTGATAAAATCGCACCGGTACCCCAGTTCCCGGATAATCTCTTTCTGGAGTGCGCCGTAATAATCAAGCCTGCACAATCCTCCCGTCTCCACCAGCACCTCCGCGCCGGCCTCCAGGGCTTCAATCAGGCTGCCCAGGGAATGTTTGAACGGCGCGCAGGCATAATCCGGGCTGTATTTGCTTCCCAGCTCGGATGTTTTCTTCGTCGCCGGCGGCAGAAGAATAAACTGCGCCCCGATCCCCTGTTCCACAATATATCGGATGGCATAATCGTAGTGGTTGATTCTGGGGAACGCCACTTTTTTTCTGTTGTCAATTCTTAGTTCCATAGCCGCCTGCTTTCTGATATTTGATAATATCGATAAAACTTTCTATTCTCGTCTCCACACCGGCCGTGCCGCTCTGTGCATCCAGCGTCAGGCTTAAGACCGGCAGGTCCTTGATCCTGCGGATGAGCATGTCGTTTACCAGGGCGTCCGGTCCGCACGGATACGCGCTCACCAGCACGATCCCGTCCGCTTTTTTCCGCAGCGCCATAAGCGCTCCTATTATCTCCCGGTTAATCAGCCAGGGCATAACCCGGGAGAAATCATAACTTTTCTTCAGGGCGCTGTCCCGGTCCACATAGTCTGTATACAGCACACTGGCACCCATCTTTTCCAGAATCCGCGCAAGTTCTCCTCCCATATACGCGTCATGAAGCACATAGGGATGCCCTGCCAGAACAACCTTTGTTCCCTCTTTTTCCATCAGCTGGTTCTGGGCTTTCTCACGGCTTTTCAGCCATGCTTCCTGCTGCTTCTTCGCAAAAATATACGCCTTTTTTGTCTCTTTTTTCGTCTTCCCAAGTTTATCGCCCAGTTCCAGATAAACTTTTTCCTCCGTTGTCCTGTCATACCAGTCATAGCTGACTGTCAGGACCGGAATCTGTTCATCGCGGAAAATGTTTTTCACAAGATCAGGCAGCGCCTCGTATCTTGTACACATTTTTTCCCGGGTTTTGAACCCGCCCATGCGGGGAATGAAAACAGCATCGCATTTCCCCATCAGTTCCATCACATGGCCCAGATACATTTTAAACGGAAGGCATGTCTCGTCAACCGCCCTCTCCGTTCCCTGCTCAAGGATCTGCCGGTCACTCTTCCGGCTGGTCACGCAGTGAAATCCGAGCTGTTCAAAAAAGTTTTTCCAGAGAACCCCGTCTCTGTGTATCATCAGTCCCCCAGGGATTCCTATTGTCTGAATCATACTGCAGTATTTTCCCCTTTCCTTCTTATTACAGAAATCTTCTCAGGACGAAAAGAAAGCGGCAGCGCATCCATGGCACTGCCGAATCTCTTTTCTATTGTTATTGTTCGATCTTTTTCGGTCTTGCAATCTTAAGCTGTACATTTACCCCGAACGGGTTGATCGCCACGCCCTTTGCCTCCGGGACGAGGAGTTCCGGGATCTTCCCCGCAGGAACAGCTGCCGTGCGGAACTTTTTATCCCGGGCAAACTTGCGGAATTCCACCGCATCGGTAAACACCGGCTGATAGACGGATCCGTCTTTCTGTTTCAGCACCGGCACCTGACCGTCTTCCTGTATGGCAAGGATAAATGTTCCTTCTGTATAATGTGCCAGGAGTTCTTCCTGAAGCTCTTTCAGCTCCCGGGTAGGTTCTGCGCCGTTCTGCCGGCGAAGCTCCTGCATGAAATACATTGCAGTAAGATGAAGCGCCGGATTCTCGATCAGTTTCTGTCCCTTCGGCAGTTCCTCCGGCGTCTTCCGTCTGACAAGCTCGTTAAGCTGCACGCTGATCGCCATATCCGTGCCGCTGTTCACAGCCAGACAGTTCACTCCCATAGTGTAAAGATTCGTATAAAATCCCAGGAGCTGCTTTTCTTCTACTTTTGCCACGGCAACCTGGTAACGCTGTTCCGCCAGTGCTTTTGCCTTTTCTTTTGCATCATCCAGGCGGTAATATAAAAATACCTGGTCGTCGAATGTCTCATCATCGCAGTCCACGAAAGGCATCCTGGTCGCCACGGACATGACCACATAGATCTCGCCCGGGTTTCTGAGCGCCTGAAGTGTCTCCTGCTTTGTGACAGTTGTTTTCTCTTCCATCGGTATCGTCTTTCCTTTCTCCTATCATGGGACAGACCATTCTGTCCCAACATCAAGTATTTTATCAGTATAGCCGCATGAAATCAACCGGGAATTTTAAAACAACCGGCTGAACAGCTCCGCCAGATGCGGCAGGAAGATAATGCACCCGATAATCACAGACATCACCGCAGAAAAAAGCACCGCTCCCGCTGCAGTATCTTTCGCAATCTTTGCCAGCGGCTTTTTCTCCTCCGTGACAAGATCCACAACCGCCTCCACCGCGGTATTTACCAGTTCCAGGGAGATGATCAGTCCGAACAGAAGCAGGCAGATGCACCACTCCGTGGCCGTAAGCCCCAGGAAAGTGCCCGCAGCCGTCACTGCAATCACAGCGACGCAGTGAATCTTCATATTGCGTTCTTTCCGGATGCCGGTCCGGATTCCGTCAAAAGCATATCCGAAACTTTTTACCAGCGAATTCTTTTTCTCCTGCCCGCTGCCCTGGATTCTGTCCTGATTATTCACCTGTTTTTTTCCGTTATTCTTATCCCGGTTCACCGTTCTCCTCCCCTGTCTGAGCAAAAAATATTTTATATTTTCCATATGTACTGCCATAAATATCTTCTGTCACGCACATGCACCGTCTACTTTCTCGACAGCAGATGCTTGATGAACACATACAGCACAATGATGAACGCCATTACGTATCCGAAGGCTCCCAGCGCCGGGATGCCCAGCACTTTCGGCGACATGTCCGTGGTGCAGATAATACTGGAACTGATCAGAAGCGCCATGACCCACAGCCCCATCACGATATTGCGCACCAGACGCCGGAGCAGGCGCGCCAGGTCATCCGTCACCTGCAGGTCCAGGTTCACTTTTGCCTGGCCTTTCAGATACCCGTTCATCATATCGGTAACCAGGGACGGGATATCCAGAGCTTTGCGCATGGATTTGAGCGCGCTCCTCCCGCTGTTCTTCAGCTCCTTTTTCAGGTCAAAGGAACGGAAAAATTCTCCCGCCATGTGGGATGCCGCGATTTCCACCATATTGATGTCCGGCGCGATGTCCGCCAGAACGCCTTCCATATGGGTAAGACCCCGGGCAAGCATGGTCAGGCCGTGGGGCATCTTGATTTTGTTATTCTTCATAACCTCCATCAGGTCCGCCATGACTTCCGCCACGTTGATCTGCCCCATCTCCGTGTTGCCGTATTTCATCAGCAGTCCTTCAATGTCCTCATGCAGTTTGCGCTGGTCCGGCTTCTCCCGGAACTCCCCCAGCGACAGCACCGCCTGCTGGATCAGCCCTACATCATTAAATGCAATGCCCTGCACGGCTCTCCCGATCATCTCCCGGTCATGTTCCGTCAGGCGCCCCATCATTCCCATATCAATCCAGATAATCTTTCCGTCCCGGATCTTTACATTTCCGGAATGGGGATCCGCATGGAAAAATCCGTCGTCCATGACCTGCTTGATGTAGTTGTCCACCAGTTTGCTTCCGATCTCCTTGAGGTCATATCCTCCCGCGAGCAGAGCCTCCTTATCATCGATTCCGCAGCCGTCAATGTATTCCATGACAAGTACATGGACCGTAGTGTACTGCTGATACAGAACCGGCGTCCCCACAAAGCTGACATCCTTATTCCGCCGGGCGAACTCCTCCATGTTCGATGCTTCTGTCAGGAAATTCATCTCATCTCTCGTGACAGACCACATCTCGTCCAGCACCAGATCCAGATCTGCCATGCCTTTTATGCTGACCGGTGGCAGAAGCTTCACCGCCTTGTGCAGGAGATCGATATCTCTTGCCATTTTTTCGTAAATGCCCCTTCTCTGGACCTTCACGACCACCTCTTCTCCGGTGCGCAGGACCGCACGATGTACCTGTGCAATCGACGCGGAACCCTGAGGCGTCTCCTGGATCTCGGAAAACACCCGTTTCCAGGAGCGCCCGTAGGACTCCTCGATCACTTCCTTCACTTCCTCAAAGGGCATGGGCGTCACTTCCGAGCGGAGCCGCATCAGTTCATCGCAGTACCGCTTCGGCAGGATATCCGAGTGCATGGACATGATCTGCCCCAGCTTGATGAAAGTGGGCCCCAGATCCTCCAGAATGGCGCGGAGCTTTTCCGGGGTAACTCCCTTTGTGATGTTATGCTTCCGGAGTACCGCAGTGATCTCCCGAAGCCTGGAATTGTATTCTATCGGTTCAATTGCACTCATCCTCATCCTCTTCTGCTTCCGCGGCTTCTTTCTTCAGGATCTGCTGTTTGAGCGCCTCGATCTGTTCCGGTGTCATATTGTCCAGAAGCTCGCTTAACTCCTCCGGCGAAGACGCCTTAACCGAGACGTTCACCTTATCTTTCACCGTCTTTTTAATGTTGTGCTTCAGCTCTTCATTGAGTACCTTTCCCTGTTCTACTGTCAGTTCGCCTTTCTCCACCATTTCGTCGAGAAGTTCTTTTGATTTTTCTGCAGTAACCGCCACAGCGCCGACTCCCGCAAGAAAGATTTTTTTCAGGTTGTCACTTAATTTTTCCATAATGTATTGTCTCCTTTCACTTCCATGCAGACTTTTATTTCTGCTGATCTGTTCCGTATTTTTCTTTATAGCGGTCAATACACTCCTCGATCACCTTCACCGCTCCCAGGGCGCCCTCGAATTCGTTGACCGCTGTCTTTTTGCCCTCCAGGTCTTTGTACACAGTAAAGAAATGGCGGATCTCATCAAAAATGTGTTTCGGGAGCTGTGAGATCTCTGTGTACGCCGCATATGTGGGATCCGCCCAGGGAATGGCGATCACCTTTTCATCCCCTGCACCGCCATCCGTCATCTTCATGACGCCGATGGGATAGCAGCGCACCAGCGTCATCGGCTCCAGAGGCTCCGAACACATGACGAGCACGTCAAGCGGATCTCCGTCGTCCCCCAGTGTCCTCGGAATAAATCCGTAATTCATCGGATAGATTGTGGACGTGTAAAGCACACGGTCCAGAATAATGAGCCCGGTCTCCTTGTCCAGTTCGTATTTCTTCTTGCTTCCTTTTGAGATCTCAATTACAGAAATGAAATCCGTGGGAAAAATTCGCTCCTCGCTGATATCATGCCAAATATTTCCCATAAACCGCACCTCCTGTTCTCCGGCTGTATTTTCCTATCTCTAATTCTACATCGTAAGCGCGGTTCCGTCCAGTAAAGATTCGGTTTTATCACCATATATCATGCCGGATGTAAAAAGGCACCCGGAGTTTTCCGCTCCGGATGCCTTCTTCAACAAATTTACATCAGTTTTCTGAACAGTTCTTTCAGGTCTTCCACGCTTGCGTCCTTCGGGTTGCCCGGTGCGCATGCGTCAGCATGTGCGGACTCTGCGAGGAACTGCAGGTCTTCTTCTTTGAGTGCTTCCAGTTTTGTCGGGATTCCGACGTCAACAGAGAGCTGGCGCACTGCGTCGATGGCTGCTTTTCTGTACTCGTCCACAGACATGTCATCCACGCCTTTTACACCCATGGCTCTTGCGATCTCGCGGTATTTCTCACCTGTACACTCCTGATTGTACTCCATAACAATGGGGAGCATCATTGCACATGCAACTCCGTGGGGAGTGTCATAGACAGCTCCCAGTGTATGTGCCATGGAGTGAGCGATACCAAGACCTACATTTGAGAATCCCATTCCGGCGATGTACTGGCCGAGAGCCATTCCGTCGCGTCCCTCTTTCTCGTTTGCGACAGCGCCTCTTAAAGAGCGGGAGATGATCTCGATTGCTTTCAGATGGAACATATCTGTCATTTCCCAGGCAGCTTTTGTCGTGTATCCCTCGATCGCATGTGTCAGAGCGTCCATACCTGTGGAAGCGGTAAGTCCCTTCGGCATGGAAGCCATCATATCCGGATCAACAACCGCGATAACCGGCATGTCGTGGGGGTCAACGCACACGAATTTTCTCTTCTTCTCTACATCTGTGATTACGTAGTTGATCGTAACCTCAGCCGCCGTTCCCGCTGTTGTCGGAACTGCAATAATCGGCACGCAGGGATTCTTTGTGGGAGCTGTTCCCTCCAGGCTTCTCACATCCTCGAACTCCGGGTTTGCGATGATAATGCCGATGGCTTTAGCCGTATCCATGGAGGAACCGCCGCCGATGGCAATGATATAGTCAGCCTCCGCTGCCTTGAATGCTGCAACGCCGTGCTGTACATTTTCGATTGTCGGGTTTGCCTTGATATCAGAGTAGATCTCATATGCAAGACCTGCACCGTCAAGCACATCCGTCACCTTGCCTGTTACGCCAAATTTGATCAGGTCCGGATCCGAGCAGACAAATGCTTTCTTGTATCCTCTTGCCTTTGCCTCTGTCGCAATCTCCTGGATCGCGCCTGCGCCGTGATAAGAAGTCTCATTTAACATGATTCTGTTTGCCATTGTTATCAGTCTCCTTTTCTTTCTGTGTTGAGTTTCTGCCGGAAATGACTGCCGTATGTTCACCTCCCGGCTTTCTGTTTATATTTTAACAATCTTACGCGGAAAGATAAAGTGACAAAGCAGGCAATCTGTAACGTGCAGAATCCGGCACGGCAGTCAGACTTTCGCTTACAGGAGGTCCAGCGTCCGGAACACTTCGCTCAGTTCCGCGGGCATGGCGTCCACCAGATCTTCCGCCATCTTTTCCGGATCCGCGTTGATCTTCCCCAGCACCCACTGCACGGTCATATAGATCGACCCCTGACAGTACATTTCCAGGAGAAATTTCAGATGCGGGGACATTTTTCTTCCGGTCTTCCCCTCAATCCGCTCCGTGTAAAACTGCAGGATCAGGTGAAAATCGTGGTCGCGCAGGTTATTCTGGTCATCATTTTTAAAAGCCGCCCGGAAGAACAGCTTCTCGTCTTCTATATAATGGAACTTGTTGACCAGTCCCTCGAAGATCGTCCTTCCCTCCCCCATGTGTTCGAAAGACTCCAGAAGGATCTTGTCGAAATACCAGTTGATCAGATCATATTTATCTTTGAAATTGCGGTAAAATGTCTGTCTCGTTGTCCCGCACTCATCCACGATCTCCTGAACCGTGATCTTCTCCACCGGGGACCGGCGCATGCAGATCTTCATGGCGTCCGCCAGACGGTATTTCATATTTTCAGATTTGTTGTGGTTTGTTTTTTCTTTATCTGCATTCACTTTTTTTCACATTCTCCATCTGTAAGCTGCTTTTCCATGACTTTATCTCAATATCTCAATATATCTTCCCGATCTCTTCCTCTATCCCGTATCGTTCCCGGAATTTTGCCAGATCGTCCTCCCCGCGGATCAGCATAACCTCCTCGAATTTTCCGGAAGCAAGATCCTGAAATCCGGCCACCTGCTCTCCGGTGCAAATACTGCAGCGCAGGACAGGGCGGCAGGTATTCCGGTCGTATGTGAGAATTTTCTTCTTTTTTCCGAACATTGTAGTTACACCTCTTTTTTCATTGTATCATCCGGCTTTTAAAATGACAAATCATTTGTCTCTCCTTTTTCCTATAATAAAGCTGCTTTTTACCCGATCCCCCGGATTCTCTCAATCACGCTTCTTCTCCGTATCATGCCCGCGCCCGCTGCCACCGGGATGGCGATACACACCGCCAGGGTAACTGCGGTCATTCCGACCACCGGACCAGCCGGCACCATAAAGGGCGCCTGCATATAATTCATGGACTGATAGATGAGGTACGTCACCGCCAGGCCAACTGTCCCGGTCAGAACCAGCGAGCCCGCGCCGTAGCAGAAACCTTCCAGAATCAGCAGAAAATTTCTCTGCCGGTCCGTCATTCCCACGCTCTCGAGCACGGCAAGCTCCATCTGGCGGTTCTGGACATTTCCCAGCACGGTATTGATGTAATTCAGGATCCCGATCACTGCCAGGAGCAGGGCGATCCCGGTGCTTACCAGCGACAGATTTCCCTGTGCCCGCTCTGCATCTCTCATGGAATCCAGTTTTGACTCCCATGAAAAATCCGATGTATCCGGAGACGCCTGGATCAGATCCATCACATGATTTTCCGCAGGCACGGCAGCATCCGCTTCATACCTCACGCCTGTTTTTTCCACGAAGGGATCCGCCGCAAATTCTTTTAACGCCGTATCGATCACAATGACCGTCGGAGTTATCCCCTGCGTTGTACCGGTATAATAGTATCCCTCATTGGTCATCCCGGCAATTTCAAATTTTCTGCTTTTTTCTCCTCCGGTCATATTCCCGTATATGCTGCCCGCATCCGCGGAAGCCGGATTGTCAGGCGGCTGACTGCCTTCCGCGCCGTCCATCGTCCGAAATGCCACACAGGTCACGCTTTTTCCCGCCGCATCCTCCGGCGTGAGATCCAGATCATTTCGATAGAGCACGCAGGTCTCCCCGCGCAGAAAAGCCTCTTTATCAAAAGGTACGGAAGACTCATCCAGTGTTTCCTGCAGATATTCCACCTCATTTTCGCTGATTCCGACAATCGAGGTGGGAAAGTTTTCCGGATGCTCTCTGTACTCTTCCGCTGCTTCTTCATAAGGGATGTTCATCCATTTTGCGTAGAATTCTTCCATCCACAGCTCCATGAAGTCCGGATCCCAGGGAACCATGATCTCCGCCGTGTAGAAAGGATATATTTCCTGCACCCCATCTGTGTCTGTCAGTTCTTTGAGAAACTCCTCATCCATGATCTGCTTCCACTCTGCCGGATCTTCTTTATCCAGAGTGTCATTCCTGAGCACCAGATCCGCATCCATGTGGTTTGTCACGATCGTTCTCGCCCCCTGGCTGTCGGCCAGTGTGGTCATGCAGAGAAAGACCGAGAGGCCCGCTGCCAGAGAGACCATGATCACTGCAGATTTTTTCTTATCTTTTGTGATCTGCCCCACAGCCATCCTCCAGAGAAGTCTTCCCCTTCCCGTTCTGTGCCAGCCGTCCCTTCCGCATGCCGGACGGTAGCTCACAGCCTCAAGAGGCGATACTTTTTCTGCCAGGCGTATCGGTTTCCTGCTGCCCGCCCAGATCGTAAGTGCCGCAACCGCAATGCTCAGGAGAAACACTGCCGGCTGAAATGTGATTCGTATCTCCCCCACGGTGCCGGTGCGGATCCCCATAAGCCTTATGATATAAGGAAGCAGCTGAAACGACACGGCGCTTCCAAGCAGGATCCCGGCTGCGATTCCGGATCCTCCGGTCAGGAGCATCTGCCGCCGGATCAGCATGCGGATCTGCCGCTGTGTCATGCCGATAGTCTGAAGCAGACCGAAATAACGGACATTCTGTGACACAGACAGGTACATGATATTATAAATGAGTAGATACGCACACAGGCAGGTGATCAGCGCAAGTCCGCACAGCCCCAGGAAGACAGGCAGGGAATATTCCGCGTCACTGTTAAAGAAGAGGACCTGCTTTTTCCCCAGATCCAGTCTCTCTTCATATGCCGCCTGCTGCCCGGGAGTGATCACCGTCTGTTTAAAGTCCAGATAATATCTCCCGGACGCCGCGTCTGCAATCTGAAAACCGGACTCCCGATAAAATGCTTCCGACACATAGAATGCGCTTTTCTCCCCGAATCCGTCCCAGATCCCGGATATAGTAAACTGCTTTGTCAGCGTGTTTCCCGCCGCGTCCACATACTGCGCCGAAAACGAATCCCCCACGCCAAATCCTGCAAGTCCGGATCTCTCAAGCCCTTCCCCGGTGACCATGACCTCATTTTCATCTACAGGGTAAGTTCCTTCCACACTCACTCTGGCAGGAGCCATGATCTCATTCCAGTACGCCTCATCCGCCCAGACGCAGCCTGCTTCCATGGTGTCGTCATTTTCTGTGGCGGAAATATAGCCTGCAATTCCGACTGTTCCTGTCTGCCGGATCGCAGGATCCGATTCGCACTTTTCCCGCTGTTCCTCCGTTACCCCATAAAGTACCGCATCATAATCTCCTCCGTTTAAACGGATATTCTGAAGCCGGTATAGCTTTATCCAGGTCACTCCCACGGTAAAGATACAGAAAAGCATGAACGAGGCAAGAACCACTGCCGCCGTCATAATCAGATTCCGGCGCAGGTTATTTCTCACAGAGCGCCCTGCCATCCGGCGGATCACTTTCCGGTTGTTATTCGCCAGCATATCCGTCACCTGCCTTTTTCAGAGCGGCACCGCCTCCGTCTCCCACAATTTTTCCGTCCTCGATATGCACGATCCGGTCCGCCATCTGGGCGATATCATTGTCGTGGGTGATGAGTATCACCGTCTGCTGAAACTGTTTTGCCGCCACTTTCAGAAGCCCCATCACATCGTGTCCGGATGCGGAATCCAGGTTCCCCGTGGGCTCGTCGGCTAAAATGATGGAGGGACGTGCCGCCACCGCCCTGGCAATGGCAACTCTCTGCTGCTGTCCGCCTGAGAGCATCCCGGGAAGCGCCTCCATTTTCTCTTCGATTTTTAACAGTTCAAGAATCCCGTGCACGAATTTTTTATCCACCCTTTTTCCGTCCAGTTCGATGGGGAGGACCACATTTTCATACACGTTCAGATCCGGCACCAGATTATAATTCTGGAAGATAAATCCTACCCTGCGCCGGCGGAATACGGCAAGCTGCTCCCGGTTCATATCCGAAAGTCTCCTCCCGTCCACATAAACCTCCCCCGCCGTCGGGGTGTCAAGGGCCCCGAGCATATGCAGAAGCGTGCTCTTGCCGCTCCCGGATTTTCCGATGATGGAAACAAATTCCCGCTCTTTTACGGCAAAGTCCACCCCGTCCAGGGCCTTCACAATATTATTTCCGAGACGATAGTATTTTTTCAGACCTTTTGTCCTGACGATCATGAAATCCATAGTCATTCCTCCTTTTCAGTTCCAGAATAATCTATAAAAATCACAAACCAGTCTCATTTTCAAACAATCACAAAACTGTGAAAATCTGCCGGCCGGATTTCTGATTCGGCAGATAAATACAAAAATCCGCGCCCTTTCCCGGCTCCGAATGAACTTCCACATAACCGCCCTGCAGCTCGGCAATCTTCCTCGTCAGATACAGGCCGATCCCCAGCCCCTCCCGGTCATGTACCTCCGGTTCCCGGTAAAACCGGGTAAAGATCTGCGCCTGATGTTCCAGCGGGATCCCCCTTCCCGTATCCCGCACATGAATCTCGGTGAAAATCTCCCTCTGACAGATGGCAAGCGTAACCTTTCCTCCCGGTTCCGTATATTTCACAGCATTGTCGAGAAGATTGTAGACCGCTTCCTCCGTCCATCTGCCATCATGGGGCACAAGGAGTTCTTCCGGTCCGCCTCCGCGCAGCCGCACTTCCGATCCTGTCTCCACAGCCAGAACAATTCCTTTCTTTTCTGCCGCAGGCACTACCCCGGAGACGGCTTTTCCCACTGTCTCCATGAGATCTTCTTTCTCTTTTCTGATCTGTATAATCCCGGTCTCCAGACGCGACATCTTCACCATACTGTCAAAGAGGAACTCCAGCCGGACTGTCTGGTGTTCCAGGCATTCCAGAGATGTGTCAATTTCTTTAGATATTATTTTATTTCCTATTTTACTTCTCAGGATCTCCAGATAGATTTTCTGATTGGCAAGCGGTGTCTTTGTCTGATGGGAAATGTCAGAGATCAGCTCCTGGATCTGTCTTTTTTCCTCCTGATTTTCCCGCGCTCTTCTTTCCAGAATATGATCTGCCCGCTCCAGCTTTTCACTGATTTTCCCCAGAAGAGAATCTTCTGTCTCCCTGTTCATCTCCGTTTTTTCTCCGCGAATCACTGCATCCAGGTTCTGTTCCACCTGATCGGCAAATTCATACACATCCATTTTCAGTTTCCTGTATTTCCATGCCAGAACAACTGCTGCCAGGGTCATGCAGACGGCAGCGACAGCTAACCAAGCCATTGATATCCCATCCCGTATACATTAGAAATATATTTGTGGTCTTTATCCTCAATCTTACTCCGGAGCCGGTTGATATTCACCGCCAGAGCGTGTCTGTCCGCAAGCTGACTGCCGCCGTCCCACAGCCGGTCCAACAGAACTTCGTATGTAAGGAGCTGTCCCCGGTGGGCGAGCAGTTCCCGGAGGATCCGAAACTCTGTCGGCGTCACCGGACAGTCGGAACCGTTTACCTCTGCTTTTGCCCGGGTAAAATCAATCTGCAGAAAGCCATCGTCGAATATCATCCCGCTCTTTGCCGTGTTCCTCTTGAGAATCACGTTGATCTTGCTCAAAAGGATCTTCATGGAGAAAGGTTTTGTCACATAATCCTCCGCTCCGGCCTCGTATCCTCTGAGCATGTCCTCCTCCAGATCACGGGCGGAAAGAAAGAGAACAGGTACCTCACGCCTTCCGCTTCTGCGGATCCATCCGCACAGTTCAAATCCTTCTCCGTCGGGAAGATTCACATCCAGAAGTACCAGATCCGGCTTCCCCGCTTCAAATTCCGCTTTTCCCTCTGCAATCGAACGGGCAGAAGACACCGCAAATCCATGTTCTGACAGAAACAGGGAAATCCCCTGATTCATCTCCCGGTCATCCTCAACAATAAGAATTTTCTGCATCATCTGCTTCCCCTTCTTCATATTCCTGAGACACTTCCTCCATCCGTATCTCAAATATCGTCTCCTCAATCACCCTTACACACTCATCTGTATGCTTTTTTATATCCGCTCCCCAGAAACGGATCACCGTCCAGCCTTCAAAAAGCAGCTTTTTATTCACCTCATCGTCTCTCTGCCGGTTACGGGAGATCTTGCTGATCCAGAATTCACTATTATTGCTTTTCTCAAGTCTGGGCTTAAGAACCTCCCAATCTTTCCCATGAAAAAATTCTCCGTCACAAAAAATGGCTAGTTTATATTTCGTAAACACAATATCCGGCTTTCCCGGAAGTTTATCGTAATTTTTACGGTAACGATAGCCTTTTTTCCAGAGAGCTTTCCTCAAAATCACTTCTATCTTTGTATTTTTACTCCGTATATGCTGCATGTTTTTCCTGCGCTGTTCCGGTGTCAGTGTATCCATATCTGCTCCTATGACTTCTGTACATAATCTAAAATACGCTCTGCAAACTTTGTCTCCCGGGATGGAGAAAGCTCCACAACCCACTGGCTGTACTCTCTTCTTTCTCTATCCATTGCATCCCCCGGCTGTATATTGAGTTCACGGATTTCCATCCTTTTACCGTCCTGTTTTTCTGTTTTCTTTCCCGGAAATATAAAACCGCATTTTTTTACGTTAAGAAGCAGCGCATAAAAAAGCAGTTGGTGTGAATTCTGCCGTCTTGTCTGTGCACAGACATCGCTGGTGCTGTTCTGATACTTTACGTCAAATACAGCGACATACCGTTCTTCTCCACCCCTTCGCTTTTTCAGAGCAATGTCGGGAATATAATTTTTCATCAGATATGCCTGGGGATCCTGATCTTTCAGCGTCAGAAGAGGATTGTTCCGGGGCGTCCGGTATGGATCCAGGAAAATCTCTGTTCCGGGCGTTTTCTTCAGATACTCCTTGATGGAAGAACGGACGTAAAACTCGAACAGCCGCTCCATATTGATCGTATACGGCACAACATAGCGCACTCCTTCCGCCTCGTCGTGATAGAGATCTCCGGTTCCCGCGCCGGACAGAACCGTCTTCGCCAGCGCCATCACTTTCTTGTAGCAGGAATCAAATCCCGTGAGGTTTACCTTTGCGAAATCACTTTTTGCCACGGAAACGGTCCTCACATCTTTTAAAACATTCTCACAGTAACGGCTGATCCTGCTGATTTCCTGCATGGCGATTCCGTTTTCCCTGAGGATCCGCTTTGACTTTTTAAGCGCCGCTTTCATGATCCGGTTTCCCGTAGTATCTACCGTAAATACCGGATATCTGCAGTATACCCGGTCTTCCCGCCCCTGAGCCAGATTTCGCCGGATATGCTCAGACACTTTAATATTCCCTACAATACGCCCGTTAAGATTTGCCTCCTCAAAGTCCATCCTCCGGCGGATAAATTTCCGGCACACCATCTCGCACTCTTTGATGCAGGAAACCGCCGCAAGAATCTCTCCTCCGTTCTCTGCAGCATTTACCGGGATCAGATCTTCCCCGGTCTTCACCTGAAAGAATTCCCCATCCCCACCGGAGGTATACAGCTCATACTCCGGATCGTTCATCACTTTCACGAGCATATCCCAGGGACTGAGCTGAAACCGGGGTGTGATCAGAACAGCTTTTCTATTGCCGCTTTTCGGATCCACAACCGGTTTTCCCGCATAGTCTTTCAGCCATCCGGCTCCCACGGTACCGCTTGTGTGGTAGTTGCCCCTGCTGTCCAGATAGAGCCCCATCTCATCCGGCGACACGCCGTTCATATTTTTTGCCGCCGCGGTTCCTCTGGGGATCTTCCGTTCACAATCCCTGCTCCAGTCAGTCAGCCCGCATATCAGGTCTGCCTTCATCTTTTATCCTCCTTATCGCTGTCCGAATAACCGCGCCTGCATTTTTTGCCTGCACACCCGGGAAACCGGCCTGCATGGTTCCTCTGCCTATTCGTCGTCAGATGATGCAGCGGCCAGAATATTTTTCTCCTCCAGCTTTTCACGGATACTGTCCAGAAATTCTGCTGCTGAGAGCTCCTCCAACAGTTTTCCGTACAGCTGCTCCATCTCATCTGGATCTGCAGAGTTCATCAGTTCCTCAAGAATCCGGAACGCCTCTTCCTCAAAGACTTCCGGGTCTCTGCCGTATGTATCATTAAGAAGCACGCCGTCATTATAGTACTCCCTCAGCACCGGAACCACCTGATAGAGGAAACGGTCCCGCATCTGCGCCGCTGCAGCGGGAGTATTTTCCTTTCTCAGGAAATAGGTATGCCCGGTCTGAACATCCGCCCTGCTGTAGTCGTCGGCATTCAGATACAGGTCGAACACCCTCTCTGTGAGGTGAAACAGCTTCAGTTCATCCGACGTTTTCCAGTCATCCCCATTCAGGCTTCCATAGACAATGCGGATATCCGGCAGCACAGGAAAGAAGAGGAATCTGCGCCGGATCGCATAGTCAATCGAAGATATGGACTTGTCCGCAGTATTCATCGTTCCGATGATATACAGGTTGCCTGGGATCTTAAGACGCGCCTCGCCTTCCGCCGCATAGGGCGTCACCACGCCGCTGTCTCTGTACTCCAGGGCATAGATCAGCTCTCCGAATACTGTGGCCAGATTCGCCCGGTTGATCTCGTCAATGATCAGATAGAATCTGGGACTGTTTTCCGGATTGACCGCATTGTAATGCTGCCCGGCAATCCGTGCCATCTTTCCGAGGGTCCGGTTCACGGTTTTATAAATCACCGGAGATGGCTGCTGCATTTTCAGGGTATATTTTGCCGTGCCGTTCTCATACACCTCGCCTGTCACTTCAGAAGTTCCCTCCGGCGCCGCAGTCACCGCGATTCCCCTCACGAAATCCTCGTAGGTGTATGATGGATGAAACTGAATAATATCCCAGTACACATTATCATTTCCCGTTAGTCCCCCTGGCAGGCTGTATTCATCGCCGTCTGAGACCAACTGACGTTTCTTCAGTTCTTCCTCATCCCAGTGTTCGCCTCTCTGGCTGATCAGTCCGGCCTGTATTGCCAGAAACTCTCTGGCCCCGTAGGTTTTGGAAGTTCCCGGCGGTCCCTGCAGAATCATCTGGTGTATCCCTGTGCTTTCCATCACTGACTGGTATCTGTCGTCCATTCGTCTGTAAACTCCTTTCAAATCTCCGCTTAACATTCTGCTCCATGTAGGCAGTGCCCGAATCTCCCCCAGCAGATTCCACCTCCGCTCATCCGGATTTCCCCCGTGCCACGCCATCTGGTCTATCCTCTCCAGGTCCTCTGACACCATCCTGATATCATCGTCTGCAGCTTTTCTCTCATCCGCATCTGGACTTTCACGTTTAAAGATCTGCAGCTGGTTTCTGAACTCCTGCAGATATTCATATACCAGAACTTTCACAATCGGATAGAGATTCCGGTACCTCGCGCGCACCGGCCCCGTCAGCCGGCAGCCATCCACGGTCTTCACGAAATCTTTGTTATCCAGGCCTATTTTTGAGAGCAGCACATATTTCTGCCCTTTATAGTAAAATGCATGAAGATCCCTTTTATAGGAAGTAAGTCCTTCATTTCCCGGGGTAGTATCCGTGCTTCCTGTTACGATCCGGTCTGACAGCCTGTTCTGGGCCAGAAGGCATCCCTCATACTGCCCCGTTTCATCCCGCTTAAAATAGATCTCCCGCCCGCGGCACAAAATCTCCATGATGCTCCAGTTATTAATCAGCGGATGGCAGATCATGTCGTAAACCAGTTCAAAGAGCACACCGTATGTAGGGTTATATTTCTGGCTTTTGTTCAGCGGATTCTGCACCCCTGCCGTGCGCTTTCTGCCCTGATAGAGATTCAGGAAGATCTTCCGGTAGTCCTGGTGAATCACAGGCTCTATTTTTTCTTCCTGCACTTCCCCCAGTTCTCTTGTTGTGGAAACATATGTTCTCTCCGCCTCCGGGAGCTCTGCTTCCACAAGGATTCCTTCCTCCCTGTACTGTCTCAAAAACGGGAGCACCTGCGCCCTGATTTTATTCTGCAGCAGTTCCCGGGCATTCCACATGGAAAAATTCTCTCCCGGGAGAAAACAGGTGCAGCCAATCCGGTATTTTTCCCTGTCCTGTGAAAACTCCGGGGCGATTCCGTCAAGAAATCCGTTATAATAACGGTACTCTTTCTTTACCTCCTCCCGGAAATCATCAAGGACGGAGACGGTCTTCTTTGAACAGAATCTGGAATACATTTCCCACAGTTCATTCAGCGCATCGCACATTTTCTCTGCGAGTGCATTATACTTTTTGATAAATCTGCGCGGAATACCCGCGCGCCTCGTCCATTTGAGCGGAAAAGTCACCTGCAGGAAGCGCTCCGCCTCTTTTTCTCCAAAGCACCTGGATACATCCGGCAGTTCAAGAAGAAACTGCTCCGTGTCCCCCGACGCCGTGAGAAGAATGCCGCCGCATCGCATGGCAGAAATAAGTTCCTTCCATGCGCTCTGCAGATCGATCACCTTCTCCAATGTCTCCGTCTCTATATTATAGTAAGCAGAACGGTAAAATTCTGAGACAAGAAGCTCTTCCAGTTTCTTTTCCGTATTTTCCATCTGGATAACCGAAAAACCATTTCTCACTGCCGCTGAAATTCCGAAAGCCGGCCGGAGCGTATTCGCAGTCATGAAAACATAAAGATTCTCCGGCACAGTAATACTTTTTCCCGAAGCCAGGGTCACGCTCTCTCTCCGGTGGGCAAAAGCATACAGCAGCTCTCCCAAAACAGCTGCTGTATCGACCCGGTGTATATCGTCAAGAATCAGGAATCCGGGCTTCTGTGTCGTTTTCATCTCGTCAAGAAGACCTGTTAATATTCCTTCTTTCTCCGCAAAGACGACGCGTCCATCCTCCGTCGTCATGCCCGGGCCGCCGGTAAAATCCGCCGGTGACATACCCTCGTGGAGAGACACCAGGCGAATTCCCGGAAAATAGTGTTTTTCTGCGTACTGAAATGCCTGTCCGCAGAAATTCTCCGGCCGGTAATATCTTGACTCTTTTTTCTTTTTCTCCTTATCCGTCATCCCATCCCAGATAAGACTAAGGACCGCCTGTTTGGCGCAATAGGTTTTCCCTGTACCCGGCGGCCCTGCAAAAATCCTGTTATCAGCCATGTTTTTTCCTTAATCAGCCCTCTGTCCTTCCTTTTTATTATCCGGCCCGTGGCTGTCGTAATCTGAAAGCAGATCGTACACTGCCTCTGCCAGTCTCCTTGAGAATTCCGGCGGAACGGCATTTCCGATCATTTTGTAAAGTTCTACATTACTTCCCTCAAAAATATAATCGTCATCGAAGGTCTGCAGCCGGGCAGCCTCCCTCACAGTAATCGATCTGAGCTGTTTTGTATCCGGATGGATATGCCGCAGCCCGTCCTTATAGAGATGAGCCGGAATCAGATTACTGGGTTCATCCCAACGGATCACATGATATTTATGCACGTTGGACGTTTTCCCCGTCTTCTCTGTATAGAGCTTTTTAATCGCATCCGCCGACACATACTCACATCGTCCTGATTCGATATCCTCGGTCAACAGCTTAAAGATCCCGATATCCCGCTCATTGTGCCACCGGGCTACATGGTTTGCCACAAATGGATCAGGCAGGGAGTGGGATATCTTCTTTCCATTATATTTTTCGTCGTGACCAAGCGGATACAGTCCCGGCAGATCGCCGATCGCTTCCCGCACCGTCTTCTTTGTTTTTCCCTTATAGCGGGGCAGATATTCCTCATAGAACCGCTCTGCCATTTCCGGGCACTTTTCCCCAAAATATTTCTTACTGATTCCCAGAATGATGATCCGTTTCCGGTTCTGTGGCACATCGTACTCTGTGAAATCGATCACCGCATTTTTCAGTTCCGGGAGGACATAATACCCCGATTCAGAAAAACTTTTCTGAATCACATCGATGATCGGAATATCCCCCGGCCTTGCACTTAAGATTCCCGGAACATTTTCAAACACAAACAGTTTCGGCTTATAGCGCTCCACCACCTTCAGATAACTCTCAAACAGATAGTTCCGGTAATCATTTTTCATCCCGTGTTCGTCCCGGATCCGCCCGGCGATGGAATACGCCTGGCACGGCGGACCTCCGATAATCAGATCAAGACCGCCCCCCTCTTCAATCCGTCTGTCAAGTCCCTCGTTCTTTCCATATTCTTTATCATCCCAACCGTGGAACAGTTCGTCCGTCCGCTGAATGTCAAAGCGGAGCACTCTCTTCTCTGCGTCATCGTACTTCCATCTGTCTCTCAGTCTTTTCTCAAGGTTCCGGCACGGTCCTTTCTCCCACTCGACGGCCGCAAGTGTCTTATAATGTCCGGACTTCTCAAAGCCTTCCATCAGTCCGCCGCAGCCGGCAAACAGATCGATCGAACGTATCTCCTTATTCCGCATGTTCTTCCTCTCTCCCTATACTTTTGAGCAGCGCTTTTGCCAGAGCCTGTCCCAGAAGCGGGGGCACCGCATTTCCCACCTGCCTGTTCTGCTGCGTTCTTGTCCCGGTAAACACAAAGTCATCAGGGAATGACTGCAGCCGGGCATTTTCCCGGATCGTCGGCACCCGGTTGTACTGGTAATGGAAATGGTTCCTGTGGCCGGTATCGATCGTCCGTGACGGCTTATTCCCATCATATCTGGTCCACGCCTCGTTGAACTTCCGGCTCTCTCCCCATCCCGGGGGCAGGTCCTTGTAATTGCCGCCTTCCGGCACGAGCGCGATGGTATCCTTTACCATCTGGGTATGGTTCGTTGCCACATGATTATAGAGGATATGGCAGTCCCCCCTCATAAGCTCCTGATATTCTGTAAGTGGGGGAGATGTATAATCGTCTTCCTCTTTTCCCAGTTCTTTTTCCCTTGAAGGGAGATCACTGATCGCATCCCGGCAGGTCCGGTAATTCTCCGGCGTAAACTCTGCTTCCGGGAACTGCGGATCCCCGTACTTTTTTTTCACTCCCATAAAAATCAGTCGTTTTCTCATCTGCGGCACACCATAATCCGCCGCGCAGAGAATCTTACAGTCAATATTATATCCCATCTTTCGGAATCTTCTTAAAATCTCTTCTTTGATCTGCCCTTTATACAGTGTCGCCATCCCGGGGACATTTTCAATAATAAACCCTTCCGGCTGAAAATCCTTCACCATCCGAATCACTGCCAGATACAGCTTGTTTCTCTCGTCATCAAAATTTCTCGGTCCGGTCAGAGAAAAGCCCTGGCATGGGGGGCCGGCAATAATCACATCAATTTTTCTGTCTCCGGCGATTCTTCTGATCTCGTCAAATGTCTCCTGTTTTGATAAATCCGCGTTCAGCGCCACGGCTCCGTTGTGATTTCTGACAAAAGTATTCAGAGCAGCCTGGTCATTGTCCACTCCGACGATAATGTCAAAGCCCGCGTCCATAAAGCCTTTTGACAGGCCGCCGCAGCCGGCAAATAAATCAATTGCGTTCAATCTTTCTTCCTCCATTTTACTGTCTCCAACTAATTTTACCATTAATGTACTTTTTTTCAACAGTGAAATCAAATTTTCCTTCTTTTTTGCCGTTCATTCTCTACAAAAAATATTTTTTATCAATGCCATACGTATGTCGCTATTTTTTAGTATTATTATTTACAATAAAGCATTGGGAGGAACAATTATATGGAAGACTGCAAATATTCCCCGTCTGTAAGACAGGTTCTGCTTTTTCAGCTGCTTCTGTCCCAGACACCGGTAACACGTATGGAACTGATGGATGCATTTCAAATATCAAAGCGGACTTTGGACCGGGATATTGCCTGTCTCCGGAACGCTCTGTCCGAAATGGCGGTATTTGAATTTCAGCTTCCCCTGTATACCCTTATCTTCGATCCGGAAAAAGACAGTTACCATCTGATAAAGGAGGAATTTTATGGTTAAAGAATTTTTGACGGAAAACTTAAAGGAACATGTACTCGACCTGGCATCGCGTAGCGATGAGGTAATTGTTATCAGCGGCTATATCGGGCCCGGTGCCGTCTCCGACCTGGCATTGGTCTGCCCCCATACTACTGTTGTTTATGGCATGTATGGAAAAGACGGCATCTCAGATTTCATGCACAAATCCGTTTGTGAACTCACCCGCAGCATGCCGCATCTTCGTATTTTGTACTCACAGAATGCGGTCCACGCAAAAATCTATGTATTTAAAAAGGACAGGTCGGTTTTCTGCGTTCTCACCGGTTCTGCCAACCTGTCTGAGCGAGGTTTGTCCGCGCCGGCAAACGCAGAAATTCTTACCGTACTTGCTCCGGACTATTATGCAGACGCCTCTGCATATCTCCGGACAGTCCTTACTGACTGCATCGAATGCAGCTCGCTACCGTCTGCTCCTGTCCGCACTCCTGCTTACCGCCGTGTTTCTGCCTATTCCGCACGCATAACCAATCCACTTACTGTTCTGATGCCCCTCTTCCTCACCGATACCCGCAGGAAAAAATATGTGCCAGAACACAGTGGGCTCAACTGGGGAAACCAGGCTGGCCACAGTCGGAAATCCGGCGCCATGGAGTCTTATATTCCAATCAGTGCCAGACACATAGACTCCTACCCCATGCTCTTTCCCCCAAAGCAGTTAGTGCGGCTTACTTCCGGTGGAAAAAGCACACGAGAAAACGATCCAATCGAAATCATCTGGGATGACGGTCATATCATGAAAGCGATTTTCAGCGGAAACGGAGTTATAAGAAACTCCCGGCTTTATCCGAAGCAGCTCACTTCCAACGACGGAGGCGGTGCAGAACTCGGAGGATATATTCGTACACGTATGGGACTGGACGAGCGGCAGCTGATTACCTATGCCGATCTTCAGCAGTACGGGCGCGATACGATTCAGCTCACTCTGATTCAGGAAGGGGTTTATGCCGCCGATTTTTCCGTAATATGAACCGTACTCCCGCGAGAATAAGCACCCCCGCCAGCGCCCCGGCGCTGTCCAGCAGCACATCTGATACCTGACCGCTGCGTCCCGGGATAAAAAGCTGATGAAACTCATCGGTTGCAGCGTACACCGTAGCGGTCAGCCAGGGAATAAAAATCTCCGTCCGTCTCCTTCTGAGCTCCCTGCCGTTTTCAATACAGGCTCCTGCCGCCAGAATCCCGAGAAGCGCATACTCGGAAGCATGGGCAGTCTTGCGCACCGGATGATCCACAGTTTCTGCAAAGGCCTGTTGTTCCGCTTCACTCCAGTCCTCAAATCCGGGAACAAAGATCTCTCCGATCAGAAGCCCCACTCTGCCGCTGTCCTGTTCCGACACACTGCCCGGACGGGCGGAAAAAGAAAAAATCACCACCATCCAGAGTATTGTCAGTATTAAAAAAAACTTCTGTCTTGACGACATGTTTCTAAATATTCCCATAGTATTCCCCTGTTTTGCATATATTTGTTCTGTTCTCCCAAACATCTGCCATTCTTAATTCACATCAACCGTCCGGTTCACTTCCATCTTGTCCATAATCCCGTTTGCAGTCACCCCGGGATGGGTCACTTTGATCCGGCACACCTGTTCCACAAATACAGGATCCAGCTGCAGGTCTGCCGCGATCTTCGCCACCTGCTGCCCCTTCTCCATCCGTTTCAGAATCTGTTTGAGAATCTTCAGAAGATCCTCCCCCTCCCCCGGAATCCTCACATCCACATCTGAGGCATCCATAGCTGTTTCAGCTTCTGTATCAGTCCCCGGCCGGCTTTCCGTCCTGTTCCGCCTGTCCTCATGTGGAATATCAATCCTCTCCACCGACCAGGCGCCATTTTCGATGGTAAGCACCGCCATGGTGATATCCTGGTTGAATCTGCACTTTCCGCAGCTCCCCGGATTCAGCCACAGGCGTCCGTCTCTGCTTTCCTCTGCATATTTGTGGGAGTGTCCGTATATGATGATCTGACTGTCACCCGGCTCCTGCGGCACATCCTTCTTTTTGTGGGTCATGAAAAACTTCACTCCACCCAGAATGAATTCTTCATAAACCGGAAGATTTTCCGCCCACTCCTTATCATTATTCCCCCGCACTACATAAAACGGCGCGTCCTTCTTCTTTGCCCGCTCTATCTCATCCAGAATCTTACGGCTGTTAATATCCCCTCCGTGGAGCACTGCATCACACGCACCTACCAAACGGATCACCTCCGGGCGGAGCAGCCCGTGTGTATCTGAAATCACCGCAATTCTCATTTTCTGCAACTTCCTTCCTGTAATACCTTTCCTGTGCCAATACCTTTTCTGTGCTGTCTCACCTCATTATAATCTATTTTCCCTTTCTTTACTGCACATACTATTTTCTATTTGCTTTATAAAATTCTGAATATTTATATTATTTATATTTTTTATCAGATTTTCTATTGACATTTTCACTGTTGTGAGTTATTATAATGACATCAAAAGAAAAGGAGGACGGACCACCAAAAACTTAATTTGAAAAACGGGAATTCTAAAGAAAAGAGGTATAGTCCAATGGGAAGGTAAGAAATCAACAGACGGAAAACACTATTTGAAAGAATAGTTTCAGATAGATATCAATTGAATAAGGAGGTAAGACCAATGGATGGAATAAGCTGAAAATCCACTGTACGAATCGGAAATCGATACAGTGGATTTTTTATTGCGATTTTTTATATTGATTTTTATAGTGATCTTTTATATGTAATTTTCAGGAATATTATATTTCCTTATGCCATATTTCGCTGTTCTCTTCAGAGAACAGCGCCTCAGCGAATGTACAAAAAGCGCATCCCTTTTTCTGTGTCATAATAAATTTTCATAACAGGTTCTTTCTTTCCGATATCTCCACGCTTCAAATAAACAGTAATATCCAGAATCCCCGGCATCTCTCCAATATCAGTCGAAAAATGGATTGTCTGAAACAAATTCTCCCGATACATCTCAAGTACCTGAGAAGCGAACGCTTCCCCGTCTTCAATCTTCCCGCTGTTAGCTACAACCGTCAGCCTGCATGTACCGCCGGCACTCACACTGCTCACAGCATCCGGAATCCCGGAATTATCCCGTTTCCACTGCTCATATTTTTCTGATATTACAGCCGCTGCTGCCACCAAAGAGAAAACGGTAAGAACGGCTGCCGCCAGAAAAAGGCCACACTTTTTTACATTTTTCATATTTGCTCCTTTTTGTCTCACTTTTACAACCGATTATATCTTCTGATGTATATAAAATCAAGAAAAGTGGTGCAAAAAATGAGACATCAAACGCAAAAAAGGAGGACAGATCCATGCCGAAACCAAGAACAAAAACGGGTGAAAAAAATCTGATCGGGAAAAACCTCATAGAACTGCGGGCAAGAAACAACTGCTCCCAGCGTCTCCTCTCTTACAAGCTGCAGCTGCTGGGGTACGATATGGACAAAAATGTCATTACAAGAATTGAAACCCGGAAACGGTACGTTACGGACATTGAGCTCAAAGCGCTGTGCGAAGTGTTTAGTGTTACTTATGAAGAACTGATCGACGGGCCAAAATCCTGAAGCATCCGCCGACAGGCTCGCAAAACAAAAACACTCCGGAGGACCTCGCTGCCCACAGCAGGATGTTTCCCCGGAGTGTTTATATTTTTTACTTTAATGCTTTTTGCGTCTGAAAAGTCTGTCCTGTTTCAAATACTAAGCCCTGCTTTTCCTTCTAAGCACCATAAGCGCTGTCGCCGCAGCTGCTCCCATCACGATCACGTACACGAAAACATTTGCGGAATCTCCTGTCTTCGGAGTAGAGCCCGTCTTATCTGTCGAGCCCGTCTTTGTCGGTCGAAGATCCAGAGGCACGTTGATCTCGGAAAGCTCCTGCTTATTTACAACAACAACATAGTCTGAAGCATGATCCATCGTGAAGGAAACATATCCGTCCGCGCCGATCTTTGAAGCGTCGATGAAATTAATCTTCTTATCGTTGTCATACCAGAAGAGGTTGCCGTATTTTCCGCTATATCCCGTCCCCATATAGATCTTAAGCTCTGCCGTAAATCCAAAGGCACCGTCATGCGCCAGGGTAAACTGCTTTGTTGCATTTCCGTTTGCCAGTCTCTTTACAACATCCGCCGGAATCGCATTTACATCAGTCTTCACGGCAAGATCAATATCTTTCAGAGAAGATGCGCTGACGCTCTTTCCATTGATCGTCCAGGTGTATCCGTCCATCTGAAGGACAACATTCACATCTTTTCCCTGCGCTGCAGAAAGGACTTCTTCCGGAACAACAGTCGTACTTCCCATGGAAACTGCCACGGATGTACCTTCTGCAGCTTTCTCCACTGCCGAAACTGCCTCTTCTACATTGAGAACCTCCTCGGCAGGCTTGTCCGTTCCCGGGTTATCGGTTCCGGGTTCTTCAGTTCCTGGCTCCTCTGTTCCCGGCTCTTCTGTTCCAGGATTTTCCGGTTCTTCAGTTCCTGGTTCCTCTGTTCCGGGGTTTTCCGGCTCCCCGGTCCCCGGCTCCTCAGTTCCAGGATTTTCCGGTTCTTCCGGAGTCGGATCTTCCGGTTCCTCCGGTACAATCGGCTCTACTTCCGGATAGCCTTCAAGGAAGGAAACATACTGCCACTCTCCCTGTCCGCCATCCTTTACCACAAGGGTACACTCCATATACTGGTCCGGGTCATTCATATCCGGTTCTTCCACCGCAGTTTTATATGACAGCTTAAAGCGGATCGCATACTGATCATAGCCCAGATCCTCTGTTTTCACGATCTCTGTCACATTCGGCGCGTCTCCCATTCCACTAAACGGCAGAACGATTGCATCCAGATCTTTATCATAATAGATCATTTCAGATGCAGTAATCAGTTTCAGGTCAGGCACATTTACAAAATATTTTTCTGCCTCCGCATAGAACACATCGTAGGGAACCTCTGCCTGGTTCTTTGTGTGATTATAGTACTCCGAATACGTGTCGAACATGCCAGCGCTCATCTGGTATGCTATCATGCCTGCAACTTCCGCCGACGGCGTTCCTTCAAACGTCAGGTCCGGGAAACCGGCGTCGCTCGTCCAGGTAATATACCTGATATTAGCAATAAACTTGGCAGCCGTCTCTTCCCAGTCTTTTACCTCTGTGGGAATCGATTCTTCCAACAGATAATATACATTAGACTCTCCCGGCACGAAATTATACCCGTCAAATGAAATGCTCTTTCCGTCTTCACTGACGGTTCCCGGCAAAGCTCCGATGCTGTACTCATCTTTGTAGAGTACCTTTATCCTTGATCCATCCCATCCCTCCGGAATCGGCATAGTCACTGTGATATCCTTCAGTTCCGGGTATTCTACATCGCCGAGGATCGTCGTTGTAAGCTCGTAGGCTTTTGCTCTGCCATGCTTATCCATAACGGAAACCAACTCATCGATATCCGCCTGGTCCGCATATTCTTTCGATACCAGTGTCATTCCGCTGAACCAGGATTCCATCTCTGCGGAACCCGGTACGGAAATGCTGAACCCGTTTCCGTCAGACAGCGTGCTCTGAGTCGAACCCGTTACCCGAAGTGTTGCCGGGGCGTGCAGGTCAACACCGAAATTCGTACTTCCGGAATACTGCTGAATCGTACCCGCATCAGACGGAATCAATTCCACATCTCCAAGTCCGTATCCATCCTCAAGCTCAAATCCGAAAGAACTCGGATGACCTGTATGGATATAAAAACCGGTTCTCTTTCCGTTCACCCATACCTCGGTGGCATCTCCGTCACCTCCGTAAATCGGCCCGGTATAAGTCACATGCCCGACCGTCTCAATCTTAATTTCATATTTCTTGTCCTTTGCTGTGTCGTTGAAAGTAAGGACTCCGTCGCTGATCGTGTACGGATAGATGGACTGCTCATCCGACTCTGCCAGAAGATTTCCCTCTTCGTCACAGAGCTGTGCCTTCACTTTGATAACCGCTGCCGTGCAGTCCGCGTCCGGCGTGTATTCCACATAATATACTGCGGAATCATCACTGCTCCACTCATCCGCCGGCTGAAGCACCATATCTTTGTGCTCCGGCTCTGCCAGTGCGATCTGGTCCGCTCCCTCTGTCACCACGACCTTCACATCGTAACCGTCAAGGGATACTTCCCGGTCAGATACATTCTCCACAAAAACGGAAAGAGTATCTGTATTCCCCACTAGCTGCTCAAGCGGATATTCGCTGAGGCTGACCGTCAGCGGCACTTCATTTTCTGCTGCTTCTGCTCCCAGTGCGGTGAAAGATGACATGCCGATCACCGTACTCACAGCAAGAGCACAGCTTAACATTTTTCTGTACATCTCTCCTACCTCCTCATATTATTTGCAAATATGCCTGTACAGGGCATATTTATTATATTGTACCACGTTATGGAAAGATTGAAATGCGGATGTAAAAATCGGCATATTCTATGTAATAAACAGCATTTTCCGCCGATCGTGTACTTTTTCGGCGTTTTCATATCAAATTAGAGGAATATCATTGATGAATTTACGACTGAAAAGAGGTGCCGCACAAGAGAGGTGACAACTGAAAAGAGCATACCGCAGAGGGAAATATAATACCCATGCAGTATGCTCTGATAAACTATCTTATATTATTCTGTCCGAAAGACCTCTTCCGGCATACAGGAAATTAAGCGTTCTTTTTTGCGATCGCTGCCTGCGCTGCCGCAAGTCTTGCCACCGGTACACGGAACGGTGAGCAGGATACATAGTCAAGTCCGATGCTGTCGCAGAATTCTACAGAGCTCGGATCTCCGCCATGCTCGCCGCAGATACCAACGTGCAGGTTCGGGTTAACCGGTTTTCCAAGTTCGATTGCCATCTTCATCAGCTTGCCAACGCCAACCTGATCCAGTTTTGCGAACGGATCGTTCTCGAAGATCTTAGCGTCGTAGTAAGCGTTGAGGAACTTACCGGCATCGTCACGGGAGAAACCGTATGTCATCTGAGTAAGGTCATTTGTACCGAAGCAGAAGAAGTCAGCCTCTTTTGCGATCTCGTCAGCTGTAAGAGCAGCTCTCGGGATCTCGATCATTGTACCAACTTCGTACTTCAGGTCACTGCCTGCTGCTGCGATCTCAGCATCTGCTGTCTCAACAACAAACTTCTTCACATATTTCAGCTCTTTCACATCGCCAACAAGCGGGATCATGATCTCCGGAACGATATTCCAGTCCGGATGAGCTTTCTTCACATTGATAGCCGCACGGATGACAGCTCTTGTCTGCATCTTTGCGATCTCCGGATATGTGACTGCCAGACGGCATCCACGATGTCCCATCATCGGGTTGAACTCATGAAGTCCGTCGATGATTGCTTTGATCTGCTCAACAGTCTTGCCCTGAGCGTCAGCCAGTTTCTTGATGTCCTCTTCCTCTGTCGGAACGAACTCGTGAAGCGGCGGATCAAGGAAACGGATCGTTACCGGGTTGCCCTCGAGAGCCTCATACAGAGCCTCGAAGTCTCCCTGCTGATACGGAAGGACTTTCTCAAGAGCTTTCTCTCTCTCTTCCTCTGTCTCAGCACAGATCATCTCACGGAATGCATCGATTCTTCCCTCGCCGAAGAACATATGCTCTGTACGGCAAAGTCCGATACCTTCTGCGCCAAGCTCTACGGCTTTCTTTGCGTCAGCCGGAGTATCTGCATTTGTACGAACCTGCATTGTTCTGTACTTGTCAGCCCACTCCATGATGCGTCCGAACTCTCCTGCGATCGTAGCGTCTACTGTCGGGATGATTCCGTCGTAGATGTTACCTGTTGTACCATCGATGGAGATCGCATCTCCCTCATGGAACTCTTTTCCGCCAAGAGTAAATTTCTTATTTGCCTCATCCATAACGATGTCGCCGCATCCGGATACGCAGCACTCGCCCATACCACGGGCAACAACGGCTGCATGGGATGTCATACCACCGCGGACTGTCAGGATACCCTGAGCAGATTTCATACCTGTGATATCTTCCGGTGATGTCTCAAGACGAACAAGGATAACCTTCTCGCCTCTCTCTGCCCACTCAACAGCATCGTCTGCTGTGAAGACAACTTTACCGCATGCAGCTCCCGGAGAAGCGCCAAGGCCTTTGCCCATCGGTGTAGCAGCTTTCAGTGCAGCAGCGTCGAACTGCGGATGAAGCAGTGTATCAAGGTTTCTCGGATCGATCATTGCAACAGCTTCTTCCTCTGTTCTCATGCCCTCGTCAACCAGGTCGCATGCGATCTTCAGAGCAGCCTGTGCTGTTCTCTTACCGTTACGTGTCTGAAGCATGTACAGTTTACCGTGCTCTACAGTAAACTCCATATCCTGCATATCTCTGTAGTGTGTCTCCAGAGTATGGCAAACTTCATTAAACTGTTTGAATGCCTCCGGGAATTTCTCTTCCATCTCGGAGATGTGCATCGGAGTACGAACACCGGCAACAACGTCCTCGCCCTGTGCATTTGTCAGGAACTCGCCGAAGAGTCCTTTTGCTCCTGTAGCCGGGTCACGTGTAAATGCAACACCTGTACCACAGTCGTCTCCCATGTTACCGAATGCCATCATCTGCACATTGACAGCTGTTCCCCATGAATACGGGATATCGTTGTCACGGCGGTATACGTTAGCTCTCGGGTTGTCCCAGGAACGGAATACAGCCTTAACAGCGCCTACCAGCTGCTCTTTTGCGTCTGTCGGGAAATCTGTGCCGATCTTCTCTTTGTACTCAGCCTTGAACTGTCCTGCCAGAGTCTTCAGATCCTCTGCTGTCAGCTCAACGTCCTGCTTAACGCCTTTTTCTTCTTTCATCTTATCGATGAGCTCTTCGAAGTATTTCTTTCCAACTTCCATAACTACGTCAGAGTACATCTGGATGAATCTTCTGTAGCAGTCCCAAGCCCAGCGCGGATTGCCTGACGCTTCCGCCAGAGCCTCAACTACTTCTTCGTTAAGACCAAGGTTCAGGATCGTGTCCATCATACCCGGCATGGAAGCTCTTGCACCGGAACGAACGGATACGAGAAGCGGATTCTCTTTATCGCCGAATTTCTTTCCTGTGATCTCTTCCAGTTTTGTCATTGCCTCCATGATCTGGCCCATGATCTCGTCATTGATCTGTCTGCCGTCCTCATAGTACTGAGTACAAGCCTCTGTCGTAACAGTGAATCCCTGCGGTACCGGGAGTCCAAGGCCTGTCATCTCTGCAAGGTTTGCACCTTTGCCGCCAAGAAGGTTTCTCATTGTAGCGTTACCTTCCGTGAACATATAAACCCATTTTGTTGCCATGTTCAATGACCTCCTCAAAAAATTTGCAAATATTTATGCAATAATTCGCATATAATATTTTAATGGTTCAAAGCCCGTGCGTCAAGCGTTTTATGGGGGAAACATACATAATCTTTACAACCTCTGCCATATTTTCTGTCTGATTCTGTCCTTTATGAGAAAAAACCGCCTTCTGCGGGGGAAGCATCTCCGGCAGAAGGCGGTAATGTATATCTGCGGTGTGTTATTCTGTGACCTATTCTACAGTCCATCCTGCTGATTCCAGATTTTCCACAGTTGCATCCAGCGAAAGCTGGGTCAGGTCTTCATCGTCCACGGGAAGCAGTCCCTGTCCGATTACCGTTTTGAGTGTGTCTTCATCTGTCGGAATTACAATCGTCTCCGTCAGATATCCGTCGCCTTTTTCCGCACTGTACTCCACGCCTTCAATTGCACTGTAGGCAGCCTGCGCCGCTTCCACTGCACTGTCCAGTTCCGCCAGCTGATCCTCGGTGTAACCTTCCAGACTGATGGAGGACTCCTGGGTCAGTCTGGTAACCCGGTCCCCTCTGGCATCAAAAATCATTTTCATCGTAACGCCATTCTGCTCCAGTGTGGCTGTTTTGGCCGCTTTGACTTCTTCCGGCTCGCCGCATGCGGTAAGTGCAAAGACAGAGAGCGCCAGAACAAATGCACAGACAGCCTTTTTCATACCGGAACGGAAGGTGTCTGTAATTGTTTTGGAATGGAAAACGTCTGTAAATTTTCTCATAAAGGAATCCCCCTTCATTTGTTCTTTTCTTTCAGTTTGTTTTATAATTTCAACTTCCCTTTTCTTTCAGCGTCCGCCTTCCGGGCCCCGGGACTTTACATTTTCAGGAATGCGCGGTATCCTTTGACCGCCTCGTATACGTCCGCCTTGCTTGAAACTTCGTAAGGTGCATGCATGTTCAGCACCGCAACTCCGCTGTCGATGACCTCCATGCCGTAATTTGCCATGATATAGGCGATCGTTCCGCCGCCGCCCAGGTCCACGCGTCCGAGTTCTGCAAACTGATATGCTACATCAGCATCGTCCATGGCTTTCCGAAGTTCTGCGATATATTCTGCATTTGCATCGTTGGAGCCGGATTTTCCGCGGCTTCCGGTAAACTTGTTAAAAGTGATGCCGTTTGCGAAGAACGCAGAACTTCGTTTTTCAAAGGCCTCCGCATACATGGGATCGTAGGCAGCACTCACATCGGAGGAGAGCATTTTGGAATTTGCCAGGGCACGGCGGACTTTCAGCTCGGATTCTCCCTCTGTGAGAGCCACCAGCTCGGCAACTGTGTTTTCAAAGAAACGGGAATGCATTCCGGTGGCGCCCACGCTGCCGATTTCTTCCTTGTCAACAAGGAGACAGCAGCCGGTACGTTTTGCATTTTCCACATCAAGCATGGCAAACAGGGAAGTGAACGCACATACCCGGTCGTCCTGTCCGTAGGAGAGAATCATGCTGCGATCCAGTCCGCAGTCACGCGCCTTTCCGGCCGGAACGATCTCAAGTTCTGCCGAGGCGAAGTCGTCTTCCTCCATGCCATACTTTTCTTTCAGAAGGGCAAGCACATTTGCCTTGATGGTGTCAGATGGTTTGGAATCGGACTGGGCTTCCGTGTTCTGATTAGACACATCGGAAGTCTGTGCGGCTCCGGTCTCCGGTTTTGCAGCTCCGGTCTCTGACTTTGCGGCATCGGCTTCCGGCTTGTCGAACACTTCGCTGACCGGGCGGTTGCCGATGAGCAGATCCAGTTTTTCTCCGTCAATCACTTTGGAAGCTTTCTTCTCCATCTGTTCCTGAGCCAGATGGACTAACAGATCCGTAATCACAAATACCGGATCACTTTCTTCCTCTCCGATATTTACTTTTACCACAGTTCCGTCCTTCTTTGCAACCACGCCGTGAAGCGCAAGAGGCTGCGCCACCCACTGGTATTTTTTGATACCGCCGTAATAATGCGTATCAAGATATGCCAGTCCTTCGTTTTCGTAGAGCGGATTCTGCTTGACATCGATGCGCGGCGAATCAATATGCGCGCCGAGAATGTTCATGCCTGCCGAGAGTGGCTCTTCGCCGATGCGGAATAAGGCCAGCATTTTCTTCATGCATACCGCGTAAATCTTGTCTCCGGGATGCAGAGGCTGTCCTGACTGCATGATCTCCTCTATGTCGCGGTAGCCTGCCTGCCTCGCCATATCCACGGCCAGCGCCACGCACTCCCGCTCCGTCTTACCTGCGTCCAGGCAGGCTTTATATCTTTCGTTGATTCGTTCCAGCTCTGAAAGCTGGTCTGTTGAGTAAGTTGTCCAGATGTTTTTCATGATTTGTCCTTTCCGGGACGTAGTAAAATTCAATTTTGCTACGTCCCGAATTAAGCTTCAGTGTGTCCCAAATTGAATTTTACCCTGTCCCTTTTTGCTATTTTCCAATTATACATCTTTTAACGTATCG
Organism: Lachnoclostridium sp. An169; assembly: GCF_002160525.1. Taxonomy (GTDB): domain Bacteria; phylum Bacillota; class Clostridia; order Lachnospirales; family Lachnospiraceae; genus Mediterraneibacter; species Mediterraneibacter cottocaccae. The sequence continues at coordinate 183,427 of NZ_NFKT01000002.1, read as the reverse complement.
ATACAATTGTTCTGTTTTTCTTTTTGAAATATTCAGTTCCGTCTGTAGCTTTTCCTTATAGTTTTCACGCAGATTCTTATTTTCAATTATCTCTTTTGCTGTACCGGTATTATGAAGATGGGCCTCCTGCTCAAGCATTGCCAGAGCTATTTTCTTCCTCTGAAGTTCTACTTCATTCGGGACATCCATAAAGACATTCTTCTGATTTTTCTGATGAAAATCCAGATATTCATTAAAATCTGCAAACTCCGTCTGATACATTTTCAACGCATTCGGATGTATTATCTTCGTTTTCTCCGTCTCGTATTCCTTCATACTTGAGAAACTGTATTTCGAGGGATTTTTTACGATATTTGCATTCACCGGATTCATATGAATATATCTCATACAATTCCAGAAATACCGCGAATCTTCAACGCATTCGCTTTTAAAACGATTCTGAAAAACATGTCCATTTCTGTTATGTTTATAATTGTAATATTCTGCGAATTCTGCCAAGACAATGGCTATATAACCTGACAAGAATTTTAGATCCGCACGGATCAAAAGATGAAAATGTGTCGACATAATAACGTATGCATAGATCTCGACTCCGTACTTTTCCAGATGCTTCTCAAGAAGCCTTTTGAAATTATTCTTCTCTCGGGTTTGGTCAAAAATGCGCTCTCGGTTAATTCCCCGTCCTATCACATGATAAATATCCGTACTGCTTCTCTTTCGCGCGGCACGTGGCATCCCATCACCTCGTTTCTTTCTGGTTTGGGACAGGGTAAAATTCAATTTGGGACACACTGAACCTCAATTGGGGACATAGTAAAGTCCAATTGGGGACGTAGCACTTTTTAATTATACTACGTCCCCAATAAAATTACCACTCAAATTTTTTCTCAAAATATGCTTTCAGATCTTCGATCTTGACACGCTCCTGTTCCATCGTATCGCGGTCGCGCACGGTCACGGCTCCGTCTTCCTCTGACTCGAAGTCATAGGTCACGCAGAACGGAGTACCGATCTCATCCTGACGGCGGTAGCGTTTTCCGATGTTTCCTCTGTCATCGTACTCACAGTTATAATACTTGCACAGTTCTGTGTAGATCTTCTCTGCGCCTTCTGCAAGTTTTTTGGAGAGCGGCAGCACGCCGATTTTAACCGGGGCAAGTGCCGGATGGAAGTGAAGCACGGTTCTCATATCCGGTTTTTCTTCTGTTCCGATGTTCTCCTCATCGTAAGCGCTGCACAGGAAAGCGAGCACCATACGGTCAGCGCCGAGAGACGGCTCAATTACATACGGAATGTATTTCTCTTTTGTCTCATCGTCAAAATAGGTAAGATCCTGTCCGGATACGTTCTGATGCTGGGTCAGATCGTAATCGGTACGGTCAGCAATGCCCCACAGCTCGCCCCAGCCGAACGGGAAGAGGAACTCTACGTCTGTGGTAGCTTTACTGTAGAAGGAAAGTTCTTCCTTATCATGATCGCGGTAGCGCACTTCATCGTCCTTCAGACCGAGAGAAGACAGCCAGTTCAGGCAGAAGCTCTTCCAGTAGTCGAACCACTCAAGGTCCGTATCCGGTTTGCAGAAGAACTCAAGCTCCATCTGCTCAAACTCTCTTGTGCGGAAAGTGAAATTACCGGGTGTGATCTCATTACGGAACGATTTTCCGATCTGGGCGATACCGAACGGCAGTTTCTTTCTGGATGTACGCTGTACGTTTTTAAAGTTTACAAAAATTCCCTGCGCTGTCTCCGGACGGAGGTAAACGGTATTTTTCGCATCCTCGGTCACGCCCTGGAATGTTTTGAACATCAGGTTGAACTGACGGATATCGGTGAAATTATGTTTGCCGCAGGTCGGGCAGGGAATCTGGTGTTCTTCGATAAACGCCGTCATCTGTTCCTGGGACCAGCCGTCCACAGATCCGTCCAGGGTGATTCCCTTTTCCTCGCAGTAATCCTCGATCAGCTTATCCGCACGGAAACGTTCATGACATTCCTTGCAGTCCATCAGCGGATCGCTGAATCCGCCGAGATGTCCGGATGCCACCCATGTCTGGGGGTTCATAAGGATCGCGCAGTCAACGCCTACATTATAAGGATTCTCCTGCACGAACTTTTTCCACCATGCACGTTTTACATTATTTTTAAGCTCAACCCCAAGGTTTCCGTAATCCCAGGTGTTTGCAAGACCGCCGTAGATCTCGGAGCCCGGATATACGAAACCTCTTGATTTCGCAAGTGCCACAATTTTATCCATTGTTTTTTCAACCATGTTTACTTCCTCACATTCTTTTCATTTATCTCAACATTGTACCTATTATAAATTGTGCTCCCGCATTTTTCAAGAGATTCCTCTTCTATTTTGATATACTCTGCCATTTTTGACATACTCTGCCATTTTGACACGCCGCATTGTCTTTCCGATCTGTTCATCCTGGCCGGTTCTCACAGCAGCGTCTCCAGAATTTCCAGAGAATTAAACTTCTTATCCACGTAAATATCCATCAGTCTTCCCATCACTTTCCCCAGCTCTTCCAACACTTTGTCGGAGACAGTAAACGTGTAAAGTTTCTCGATTTTACTGGTTTCAATATATTGCATGCTATATAACGTCGATTTATCAATCACAATTCCGTCAGGCACATTCTCCCGGCATCTGCTGCACACAAGTCCGCCTTTGAGTGCGCTGAACACTGCCGGGCGTTCCCGGTCACCGCATTTGACGCACTGAAAGACCTGGGGAGCCTGCCCGTTAATGCACAGGGCTTTCAGCTCAAATATGTATCTTACAAGACGATCCGGAATGTGCGGGCTGGTCAGTGCCCGCAGTGTCTGGTAGAGAAGTTTTAGCATTTCCCGCTCGTCATTGTTTTCTTTTGTATAGTATGCGGCGAATTCAAGAAAATAGAAGCCATAGTAGGCTCCCGTCACATCTGAGCGCAGCTCGGCAAAATAATTGGAAATATTTGCCGACTGTATCGTATAGGAAGTCCGCCCCTCGTACACGGTAAACTCACCGAACGCAAACGGATTGACCGCCCCCACCAGAGGGCTGTTCGGTCTTCGTGCGCCTCTGGCAAAGGCGGAGATTTTTCCATGTTCTTTTGTAAGTAGCACAACACGGCGGTCATACTCTCCCACCGGTGCGGTGGAGAGCACCATCCCCGTCAATACAACCTGATTCACGCTGTTCCTTTCCGCTTCCGCCCGGAAGCATCTGTTTTTCCCTGTTCATCCGGAAAACATCTGTTTTTGCTCTCACCTGGAAGCACCTGTTCCCTTGTGCTCACTTATTGCGAAGTTTCGCATCACTGCCTGCGTTTTCTTCCGGCCTGCCGCCGGGAATGCCGCCCATACCGGAAATATGGTCCGGTGTAATCCCGCTGCATTCCCGATGTATCCGGTAGTTCAGATAATCATCAATCTTTCCTGTTGTCATAAACTTTTCCCAATATCGTTCTTCCATCAGATCACCTCTTCTTCCGTGTCTGCCGTTTTTACAGAACCTTTTTCTGCCCGGCTTCTGTTCTTAGGTTCCCCGATCGGAAAAGACGCTATACCCCGTAAAAAATACCAGATGTTTTTCCTGCAAATGCCTTGACAACTGTCCTGTCCATTATATTGGACTTTCTTCAAAAATTCAATATTTTCCACACTGTAAGAATGCATCAGTCAACAATTCTGTCCGCCGCCATATATGCAAGAAACACCGCTGCCGTCAGCAGGACTGCCGCAGCAATATGAAGCCGGAACAGGACTGCCGTCAGCAGAAGATTTACGAAGATACCGGCAAAAAATGTGGCGAAGAGAAGCGCGGCATTCCAGACTTTCCATTTCTTTTCCCTGCGGAACGCCGTTCTGGACAGGAACAGAAACAACCCGTCCGCTGCCGCAAGGATGAAGAGTCCGCCCAGAAGATTTCCTGCCGTCACGGACAGCCGGATTCCTGCAGGGCGATCCAGAAAATACAGCGCTGCATTTTCAAGCACACCTCCAATCAGCCAGATTGCCAGAAGAACGGCAAGCGCCAGAAGATTATCCCGGACGATGCCTGCCATTTTTTCCTTCCATGTCATATGAGGGATCTCCCGGAGCACACTGTCACAAAACTGACAGTAATCGCCGCCGATCACAGCCGCCGCAGTGTCTCCCCGCTGCTCTCCGTCTATCAGCATCCGGGTAATATCCCTGCGGATCAGTTCCTGCTGAAACGGACTGATATCACATCCCCGCAGATAGACAATCATATCGGTCAGAATGTCTCTCCCCTCCGGGGACAATTCTTCCTCCAAGCGGTTATTTTCCTGTAACAGCTGTCTTGTTCTTATGCTCATTCTCCGCACCTCCTATCGCTTTGCTGCTCTGTTTGCCTGCTGCTGCGCAGATCTTCCGCCACCAGCCTTACCGCTTCTGCAAGCTCTCCAAAGCTTGTGAAAAACGCTTCCATTTCCCGGTCTCCCTCTGCTGTAAGGGAATAGTATTTTCGTTTTGGCCCCTTTTCCGACTCCCGGTAATCTGCCGTGATCAGACCATTTTTCTCCAGACGGAGCAGAAGGGGATAGATCGTTCCTTCTGCAATATTTCCAAATCCGTATTCTTCCAGCTGTCTGGATATTTCATAGCCATATGTCTCCTGCTTTCCAATGATCGCCAGGATACAGCCCTCCAGAGTGCCTTTGAGCATCTGTGACGGGATCATGCTATCACCTGCCTTGCAATGCAATATAGTTTACTATATTGTATTACAAGGTATGATTTCTGTCAACCTGATCTCCCATATTTTATCTGGATTTTTCTGCGATTTTTCTGCATTGTCTGTATGGCCGGAGAAATGAGATGTGCCCGTCAAAGCTTTTTCGACAGATAAAAAAGCGGAAGACCTTTCTTCCGATCTTCCGCCCGCTTTTCTTTTTCCGTATGAATGAAGCATGGATGAAGCCGCTGTTTTAAAAGCAGCTTCTGTTCTCATCCGCATCTCTACATCTCGTCTTCCCGGTATCCGAAATTTTTCATCAGATAATCGCTGTCGCGCCAGTTTTTCTGCACCTTGACCCACAGTTTCAGGTTCACCTTGCAGTCCAGCATACGCTCAATCTCGTAGCGCGCCGTGCTGCCGATTTTCTTCAACATGCTGCCCTGCTTTCCGATAATAATCCCTTTATGGGAATCCCGCTCGCAGATGATGGTAGCGTCAATATGCATGACTTTATTCTGCATTTTCATCCTGTCAATGGCAACCGCGATACCGTGGGGAATCTCCTCATTCAGACAGTGCAGCGCCTTCTCCCGGATCAGTTCCGCCACGATCTGGCGTTCCGGCTGGTCAGTGACCGTGTCCTCATCGTAGAACTGGGGACCATAGGGAAGGTATTTCATAATCACCTTCACCAGTTCGTCCGTGTTGTCGCCTCTGCGCGCCGACACAGGCACAATCTCGGCGAAATCATATTCTTTGCGGTACACATCGATGGCAGGAAGTACTTCCTCATTCTTCACCGTATCCGTTTTATTGATCACCAGGATCACCGGTGTTTTCACCTTTTTGAGCTGATCGATGATGTGGCGCTCTCCCGCGCCGATAAAAGTGGTGGGCTCCACAAGCCAGAGCACAACATCCACTTCATTGAGGGTGCGCTCGGCCACATTAACCATGTACTCTCCCAGTTTGTTCTTCGCCTTGTGGATGCCCGGCGTGTCCACAAATACAATCTGCCCCTCCTCTGTAGTGAGAACCGTCTGGATACGGTTCCGGGTAGTCTGGGGCTTGTTTGATGTGATGGCGATCTTCTGGCCGATCAGATGATTCATCAGTGTGGATTTTCCAACATTTGGCCTGCCAATCAGCGTGACAAAGCCGGATTTGAAATTTTCTTTCATGTATTCTCCTCAATTGGGGACGTAGTAAAATTGAAAAATACTACGTCCCCCTTCACAGTTTTTTCACAAATTCTTGATTTCCATGAACATGTCTTTCGCCTCTTCTATCTTCTCCTCGCCGCCGATCACGCAGAGCAGGTCTGCGTCGAGAAGCGCCTGGAGGACGTCCGCGAGAGCGCGGATATCTTTCTGCTGTGCAGTCAGGATCTGTTCCCGCTCGGTGCGTATCATCTCTTCGGTGACATGGTTCATATACAGGTTCATGGAGCGGTTTCCCTTTGCTGCAGGGTTCATGGGGCGGTCGATATTGCTGATGGTGCCGATGATGAATTTATTCATATCCCGGTCTTCCACATTGAAGTTCTTCAGGTAATCGACAACACCTTCGTACACTTCCATGGTTTTTTTCAGGTTCGGGTCGCGGTAGGACACAAGATAGCCTTCACCGATCCGGTTGAAATTGCTCATGCATCCGTAGGCTCCGCCCTTGACGCGGATATTCTGCCAGAGATAATCATAGCTCAGGATCACTTTAAGGATCTGCAGGGCGCCGGTGTATTCCGCTCCGCCGTCAATGAAGTTCCCCACTCTCGCCACGTACTGAACCTTGGAAGATGTCTTGAATCCTTCATTTCGCTTTACGCAGTGGATAACGCAGGGCGTCTCCGGTCCTTTTTCTCCGGTATGGAGAGTATTCCTGATCTTCTCAAATGCTTCCGCCGCCGGGGCAATCCCCTCTTCTGCCGAGGTATAACTGATCATCAGGTTATCTGCGCGGAAGATCTTCTCCGCGATCATTTTCAGGTTGCGGATCATTTTCTCCTTATGCCCGTCAAAATCTTCCTCGATGGCTTTCACCACTTCATAGAAACCGATTCCATCCGTATCGTCCTTGAATTTCGCGATGGGCGAAGTGTATGACAGGGCGCGCAGGGCCGCAGTCGTATGTCCGGAGGAGGTAAAGGACATCTGAAGTCTGGATTTGAGCATGGCAAGGATCTCTTTTAAGCGCTTCTCATCATCCAGTTTCGACTCCATGAGGATCTCCCGCATCATTGCAAAGAGTACATCCATCTCCGGGTACAGCGCCTTTCCTTTCATCTCAAATGTAGCGCGGAACTCCTTTTCTTTTACCTTTGTCACATCGGTATAGAGTTCCAGGGATGTGCCGATTCCCCCGGTGTGTACGTTGATCTCGTTAAAGAGCTCCCCGTAGCCGTAATTGTTTGTATCAATAATTCCCAGAACACTCTGAAGCATTCCCACATAGGGGAGCAGCTCCTCGGAAATGCCGGAAAGATCGAACATGAGCGTGACATAGCCGATACCGTTTGTCTCCACATTGTGGTGGATCATCTTCACGCCGCCGATCTCTTTCTCCTCGTTGTAAACCGGGGCGATCTCCCGGGAAATGTCTTCTCTTCCCAGCACCGGAATCTTTGCCAGGTCCTCCTGGGAGGACTCTTCTTCCTGGTACGCCTCCAGTTCTTTCGTGTCATCCACAAGTTTCTGAACTTCTTCAGGAGAGAGGCTTTCCTTGTATACTTTCAGCTTTTCGGCGAACTCGTGGTCCATCCGCGCCGTGCGCCCCTTCTCCGGACGGATGATCACAACCGCGCTGTGAGTGTTGTCCAGAAGGTATTTCTGAATCAGATCTTCAAAATATCCTGTTTCCACCTGTTCTTTGAGGAAATCAAAGGTGGGAATCGCCTGCATATGGATAAACGGTTTGCTGTCATCATACAGCCAGCTGTCGAAAAGCTGCAGGCCGTACATCAGTCCCCGCGGATAGTTCCCGAAATCCGCCTCCCGGAAACGGAACTCATGGTAATTGATTCCCGCGCGCAGTGCCTTTTTGTCAATACCGTTTTCCACGATCCCCCTCAGTGTGTCTTCAATCACACGGACAAATTCTTCCTTCTGCTCCATGTTGGCGTTCTTGGAAATCACGGAGAACACCGGCTGGTACACGCCGTTGTCGTAGGATCCCAGAATGTCTTTCCCGATGCCCGCGTCAGTCAGCGCTTTTTTCAGTGGAGCTCCCGGCGCAGAGAGCAGAGCATAGTCCAGGATCTGGAATGCCAGGTAGAGCTTCTCATCCAGAGAAGTGCCGATTACCTTGTTGTAGGAAAGGTAGGTATTATCCTCCTCATTTTCATCGCTTGCTATGGAATATTCCTGGACAATCTCTTTCATTTCAGCAAACGGCTGCTGATACCCGATCTCGGAATCCACCTCGATTTTCCCGAAATCGGAGAGGTAATTTTCATCCAGCCATCTCAGCTTTTCCTCCATGTCCATATCGCCGTAGAGATAGATATAGCTGTTGGACGGGTGGTAGTATTTCCTGTGGAAATCGAGGAACTGCTCATAGGTCAGATCCGGGATCACCTCCGGGTCGCCGCCGGACTCGTTTGCATAGGATGTATCCGGGAAGAGGGAATTTAAGATCACCCGGTCAAGCACTCCCTCCGGGGAGGAGAACGCGCCTTTCATCTCATTGTAGACGACGCCGCTGACTGTCAGTTCCCCGTCCGGGTCGTCCAGCTTGTAGCTCCAGCCCTCCTGGCGGAAGATCTCATCATGCTCATAGATATTCGGATAGAACACCGCATCCATGTACACATGCATCAGATTCTGAAAATCCTTGTCATTGCAGCTTGCCACCGGATAAACGGTCTTGTCCGGATAAGTCATGGCATTCAAAAATGTATTTAAGGAACCCTTTACCAGTTCCACAAAGGGATCCTTCACCGGAAACGCCTTCGAACCGCAGAGAACCGAGTGTTCCATAATGTGGGGAACGCCCGTGCTGTCTGAGGGCGGCGTGCGGAAGCCGATGGCAAACACTTTGTTCTCGTCATCGTTTTCCATGAGCAGGACTCTCGCCCCGCTCTTCTTGTGTTTCAGCAGGATTCCTCTGGATTTCAGATCCGATAAATCTGCCGTCTGTAACACTTCATATGCTGTCAGATCATAAATACTCATAGATCAGTCTCCTTGCTTTTCCCCGCCTGTGCGGGGGATAATTCATCTTCACATACGCGCATCCCGCTGCATATGCGCAGCACGGATACGCCTTTTATATGCACTGTATAGTATACCACTAACCGGGAAAGTTTAAAAGCCGCTATCTTCTCAGCGCTATCTTTTCATCGCTGTCTTTTCATCGCTGTCTTTTCACCGCTGTCGTCGCAGCATATATTCCCGGATCCGCTCCTCTTCCCTTCCCTTATAATACGGAATCTCATGTTCGGAATTTCCCGCCGACGCCAGCAGATGTACTTTCCCGTGCCGGATCCCGGTAAGCCTTGCCAGAACATTCTCTTTAATCTCCACATACTGGATATTTCGGTAACGCATGCAGATATAGCTGCGTCCGAAATAGCCATGGGAAATCTTGAGGAAATCTTCCCCGATCCCCACGCCTGCGGCTATGTAGGAGAGTGTCATGAAGAGCAGCGCCAGAAGGACTGCCGCAACGGCACCGGGCAGGGCCCACATACGGTATTCGCCCATCCCGATTGCAAATCCTGCCGCAGTGGCGCAGACGACGAGCACATAGATTCCGAAGGGGATCAGCCATGCCGCCCACGTCGATGCGGGCTGCCTTTTCGTCTCCTGCTTTACTGTACCGGCGAATTCAGGCAGCAGCGCACTCAAACACTGCTCCATTTTATCCTTCTTCATGTAGAGCAGAAGAAAAGAGTCTTTCTCCTCTTTTTCGTCACCCATTCCCACGTTGACGATCTCCGCCATGTAACGGCGGGACAGTCTCGCCACTAAGGACTGGCGGATCACCAAAGCCTGGATCTTGTCCACAGGGATCATGTACTCCACTTTCTTCAGAAGCCCGTACCGGATGTAAATGCGGCTGCCCACCCGCTTTGCCCGGAAATCATAGTAACGGACAAAATCTTTTACCGTATCCCACAGAGCGGAAAACACCAGAGCCGCCACGACGAGGATGGCCGCCGCGGCGCTCAGCAGTGTCTGCATGAAATCCGGCTGGCTGACAAGCCGGGTCACGGCCGCCACAGCGGCGGCGATTCCTCCCACGAGAATGAGGATGGAAAACAGATTCACAGAGAACAGCCCGTGCTGGAGAATATCTCCCAGGTCCGCCCGTACATCGTAATTGCCGCCGTCATCCTCCGGTCCCATGTAACTTTGGGCGCCGTAGTTCTGTCCATCGAAGCCGTAAGCTGCACTCTCCCGTGCACAATAATCTGCCCCGGATATCCCGGCTTCTCCGGATAGCCTGTCTGTTCCGGCTGTTCCGGACATCCCGAAAGCTCCCGTTGCCTGTCCCTGCGTTTCCCCGGCATATTCCCGCATTCTCGCAAGGATTTCCTGCTTGAACCGCTCCGCATCTTTCTTTTTCAACACGATCTTCACATCCGTTTTTTCCGCTGTGGACCGGCTGTTTGTGTCGAGCTTTACCTTGCAGGTCCCAAGCAGCATCTCAAACAGATTCTGTTCCAGATTGATATTGGAAATATTCCGGATACTGATTGTGTTTTTCTTTTTGTTGACCGTATTCACCTCGATCACTATCGCATTCTCTTCCAAACAGATCCAGGTCTTTGACCAGACAAAGAACCGGTTTACCACAAGAACAGCAATCAGGGCAGCCACACCGAGGAGAACCAACACTGCAGTACCGGAAAAGGCCGACAGATCCTGCTGCGACAGATCTGCAGCCAAATCGGAGAACTCGTCAAAGTCCTGAATCACCATGGCTGCGACAAAAACGGCAAGCGCCACGATCCCGCCGCCGATCTGCTCTGCAATAATCGAGATATGGTTCCGAAATTTTCTTTTATCTTCCATTTTCTTCCCTCTGCTCCACTGCGATCTCATTGATCCTCTTTCTTAAGCTGTCCGCGATCTGCTCTGCCTTCTCCTCCTCAAGGAAGGAAATGGTCACATCGCCTCCCCCGGTGGTCACAATCACTTTTGCCACCCGGAACATCTGGTCAATCGGTCCCCTGGCAGTCTGAAGCTTGTGAAGCCGCTCAATCGGAACGATATCCCGTTTCACAAACAGATAGCCTTCCCGGATATCGATGCACTCGTCATTAATACTGTAACGATACCGGTGATACCGGAAATAGGGACTGACAAGCACTTCAATGAGAATGAGAATCACAAGGATCAGCGAGATCCATTTCCCGATCGTAATGTTCTTCGGGATGATCCAGAACAGATTCACAGCTCCGACAATCACCAGCAGAACCACACCTGTGACAAATCCCGCCGCATACATACAGTACAGCGCTCTCTTTGAGAGTTTTTCGTATTTTACTGTTTCTTCCTGCATAGTTGCCCTCCTCTGAAAATACTGATTTGCAGTCAGTATATCAGATCGGATATTCTCACGCAAGTGCCTCCTCGATCCTGAGCAGCCGGTTATATTTCGCCACCCGTTCAGACCGGCAGGGCGCCCCTGTTTTTATCTGTCCGGTGTTGAATGCCACCGCCATATCGGCAATGGTTGTATCCTCCGTCTCCCCGGACCGGTGGGAGATAACCGCCGCGTATCCGGCCTCCTGTGCCATGCGGACAGCTTCCAGTGCCTCTGTGACCGTGCCGGTCTGGTTGACCTTGATCAGAACTGCATTGGCAGCGCCGAGCTCGATTCCTTTTTTCAGCCGCTTCGTACTGGTCACAAACAGGTCGTCGCCTACAAGCTGCACCCGGTTTCCCAGTCTCCGGGTAATCAGCTGCCATCCCTCCCACTCATCCTCATCCAGCGGGTCCTCGATGGAGCAGACAGGGAACTCGCTGATGAGATCCTCATAGTATGTGATCATTTCTTCTGTGTTCCGCACCACCTCATGCCCCTTCATCCTGCTCTCCCCGGGGAATACATAGAGGTGCCGCCCTGCGTCATACAGACCGGAAGCCGCCGCATCCAGGGCAATCCGGATATCTCTTCCCATGCGGAATCCCGCCCGCTCCGCCGCATCCCGTATGGTCCGAAGCGCCTCCCTGGTATCCGCAAGATCCGGGGCGAATCCGCCCTCATCTCCCACAGAGGTATTCAGCCCCTTTTCCTGCAGCACTCTTTTCAGCGAGTGATACGTCTCGGTTCCGATTCTCAGTCTCTCCCGGAACGTATCCGCCCCGCAGGGCACAATCATAAACTCCTGAATATCCAGGGAATTATCCGCATGTACGCCGCCGTTTAAAATGTTCATCATGGGCACCGGCATCCTGACCGCCTGCATTCCTCCCAGATAACGGTACAGAGGCAGCTTCAGCGCGGCCGCTGCCGCATGTGCCGCCGCCATGGATACTCCAAGTATGGCATTGGCTCCCAGAGCACTCTTGTCCGCAGTTCCGTCTGCCCGGACCAGAGCCCGGTCGATTCCTTCCTGGTCAAATACATTCCTGCCGATTACCACAGACGCCAGACGGCTGTTCACATTCTCCACCGCCTGTTCCACTCCTCTGCCCCCGTACCGCTTTCCCCCGTCCCTCAGTTCCAGCGCCTCATGCTTTCCGGTGGACGCCCCTGAGGGAACCGCTGCGCTTCCAACGGTATCCTCCCCGACCAACACCTCCACCTCGATGGTAGGATTTCCCCGGGAATCCAGAATTTCCCGCGCATACACATCCCGAACCGGTAAATTTCTTTCCATAATATATTCTTCCTCCTGATCATTCTGAATTTAACCATTGCTGTACTGCTGTTTATTATCTCCCCGGCACTTTGATTAATGCGTTGACTTTTTATATTCCAGACATTACAATTTGAGTGGAAACAGGCAGTTAAAGGGGAGGAAATCAAACGATGAAAGAACGAATACGCTATATCCTGATGCTGACATTCAGCACGCTTCTTATCGCTGCAGGAACATATTTTTTCAAATTTACCAACAACTTCACCTTTGGCGGAGTCACCGGTCTTGCCGTGCTTGTGGCGCGTTCCGGGCTTATCTCAGCCGGAGACTTCAACCTGATCATGAGCATGATCCTTCTTGTGATCGGACTGATCGTCCTGGGAAAAAAGTTCGCCGCCAAAACCGCTTACTGCAGCATCCTGCTCTCGTTGGCACTATCCGCAATGGAACGGATCTGGCCCATGAGCGGACCGCTGACCGACCAGCCCATGCTGGAGCTCTGTTTTGCAATTGCTCTTCCCGCACTGGGCTCGGCAATTCTTTTTAACATCGGCGCTTCCAGCGGCGGTACTGATATCGTTGCCATGATTGTGAAAAAGTATTCCAGCTTTGACATCGGTCGCGCTCTGCTGCTCTCGGACGCGCTGATCACTGCCGCCGGATTTCTCGTATTTGATATTGAGACCGGACTGTATTCCGTGCTCGGTCTCGCCATCCGCTCATTTATGGTGGATACGTTTATCGAGAGTTTTAATCTTTCCAAATATTTCAATGTAGTGTGCGACCATCCGGAGCCCATCTGCGACTTCATCGTCCACACGCTCGGGCGCAGTGCCAGTGTATTCGAAGCAAAGGGCGCTTATTCAGGGAAGGAGAAACATATCATCCTGACGGCACTCAACCGGGTCCAGGCTGTACGTCTGAGAAACTATATCAAGGCGACGGAACCGACTGCATTTATCCTGATCTCCAACACAAGCGAGATCATCGGCAAAGGTTTCCACAGCGTATAAGCGCATAAGTGTATAAAGGAGAAATTTTTAATATGAAGCATCTTGTAATCGCAGAAAAGCCCTCCGTGGCGAGGGATATCGCCCGTGTCCTCGGCTGCGGGAAGAAAACCTCTTCCTATATGGAAGGAAAGGATTACGTTGTCACCTGGGCGCTGGGGCACCTTGTCACTCTGGCTGATCCGGAAGAATACGGGGAACAGTATAAGACATGGAGTATGGACACACTTCCCATGCTTCCCGAACACTGGAAACTGGTGGTAATCCGGCAGACATCCCGCCAGTATCAGGCGGTCCGGGAACAGATTTTCCGGAAAGATATCTCTGATATCGTCATCGCCACAGATGCGGGGAGAGAGGGAGAACTTGTGGCGCGATGGATTCTGGATAAGGCAGGAAATAAAAAGCCGCTGAAACGACTGTGGATCTCTTCCGTCACGGACAAAGCCATCCGCGAGGGATTCGCACATCTGCGGCCCGGAAGGGACTATGACAATCTCTATCATGCCGCTGTGGCGCGGGCAGAGTCAGACTGGGTGGTGGGCATCAACGCCACCCGTGCCCTGACCTGCAAATACAATGCCCAGCTCTCCTGCGGAAGGGTCCAGACGCCTACTCTGGCAATGATCGCCGCAAGAGAGGAGGAGATCCGCCGTTTCCGCCCGGAGACCTATTACGGTCTGAGGGCAGTGGCAGGAGGCGTTACATTTACCTGGGCAGACCCGAAGACAAATTCCGGGCGCACCTTTGACCGGAAACGGATTGAGGCGGTCAGGGACAGCGCCGGTCCGAAACTTCACATCACCGAAGTCAGAAAAAAGGCGAAGAAAACATTTTCGCCGGCTCTCTATGACCTCACAGCCCTCCAGCGCGAGGCGAACCAGCGGTATGGCTTTTCCGCCAAGGAGACGCTCAACATCATGCAGCGCCTGTATGAGAACCACAAGGTTCTGACCTATCCCAGGACAGACTCCCGGTATCTTACCACAGATATCGTAGGGACACTTAAAGAGCGCCTGAAAGCATGTGCTGTGGGTCCCTACCGGAAATGCGCAGCCCGCTTATCCATGCAGGAGATCCGCCCCGGCAAATCGTTTGTGGACAACACAAAGGTATCGGACCACCACGCCATTATCCCCACAGAACAGTTTGTTCAGCTGGAACATATGAGCAGCGATGAGCGGAAGATCTACGATATGGTCGTCCGCCGCTTCCTCGCCGTGCTCTCCCCCGCATGTGAGTACGAGGAGACATCGCTGACCGCACAGTTCCGGACAGACAGCGGACACGGCGGAAAAGCTGCCGGCAGATCCTCTTCCTCTGATGGCACTCAGAACGCTGCTGTCTTCCATGCCCGCGGGAATGTGATCCGCTCAGCCGGATGGCGGGACGTGTACGCGGACAGCAGTTTTGCTGCAGACACCCTGGAGGAAGACGAGAGCGATGAAGGATATGGAAGTCCGGGCGGTTCCCAGACAGCTCTTCCGGATCTGAAGGAAGGGGATGAGCTGACCGTCTCCTCCCTCTCCATCACGGAGGGGAAAACAAAACCGCCGGCTTATTTTACTGAGGGAACTCTGATCGCTGCCATGGAAAATCCGGTCCGCTATCTGGAACACAGGGACAGGACGCTCGTCCGCACACTGGGTGAAACCGGAGGACTTGGCACTGTTGCCACAAGGGCTGATATTATAGAGAAACTGTTCAACAGTTTTCTCATGGAGAAAAAGGGAAATGAGATCCACATCACGTCCAAGGGGAAACAGCTCCTTTCCCTTGTTCCCGCAGATCTCAAAAGTCCGGAGCTCACCGCCCAGTGGGAACTCCGTCTGCAGGCCATTGCCCGCGGAAAAGAATCCGACAGAAAATTCATGGCGGAGATCGAAGACTACACCCGCAGCCTGATCCGGAAGATCAAAGATGCAGACGGCACCTTCCGCCACGATAACATGACCCGCCACAAATGCCCCCAGTGCGGAAAATTCATGCTGGAGGTCAACGGAAAACACGGAAAGATGCTGGTCTGCCAGGACCGGGAATGCGGTTATCGGGAAACCATCTCCCGCCATACCAACGCCCGCTGCCCGGTCTGCCACAAGAAGATGGAGCTGGTTGGAAAAGGCGACGCCCAGCGGTTTGTCTGCTCCTGCGGCCACAAGGAGAAACTGTCCG
This sequence comes from Lachnoclostridium sp. An169, assembly GCF_002160525.1. Taxonomy (GTDB): domain Bacteria; phylum Bacillota; class Clostridia; order Lachnospirales; family Lachnospiraceae; genus Mediterraneibacter; species Mediterraneibacter cottocaccae. The sequence continues at coordinate 167,742 of NZ_NFKT01000002.1, read as the reverse complement.
CTTTCCAGGAGCGGAAGAACAAAGAAGGACGGGGAGCCAACAAGCGGGATGTGGCAAATTATATGAAGAAACAGGCCCGGGAGGCAAAGGAACCGGTGAACAACGCATTTGCCGAGGCACTGGGGAAGATCAAACTGTAAATGTAAAGTAAAAAAGGGATGCCGCACGAACAGTTACCTGCTTTGTGCTGCATCCCTTTTCCATGGAATCTATAAAATATGATAATGAGGAATAATGTCCTCATAGGTTCCGTCCTTCATCCGGAATCCGCCGGGGATTGTCCCCAGTCTCACAAACCCGAGCTTTTCATACAGCCTGAGGGCATATGTATTGCTTTTCACAACTGCGTTAAACTGCAGAATACGGAATCCCAGTTCTTTTCCCTTCTCCATGCAGTGCCCTACAAGCTGTTCCCCGATATGCTGTCCCCTCATATCCCTGCGTACTGCGTAACTTGCATTGCAGATGTGCCCGCACCGCCCTACGTTGTTGGGATGTAGGATATAAAGCCCGACGACTTCTCCCGTCGTGACATCGCAGGCAAGTCCCGTAAATGACTGTTCCTCAAAAAATGCTCTCCCGGTCTCTTCATTCAGCAGCTCCAGCTGCGGAAATGCCACACCGTCCTCCACCACCTGATTCCAGATCAGAACGGCTTCTTCTGTATCCTCCCGGCGGTACTCTCTTATTCGAATTTCCATAGTGTTCTTCATCTCTTTTCTTTCCCCCATCAGCACAGGCCGATGATTCAGTGAAAATAGTGATCCCCGATTTTCAGTCCCCAGTTTCCGTTTCCAAAGTACAGGCAGTCCCCTACAGGATTGCTTCCCGCCATGGCGTCTGCTGCTGCCTGCATGGCGGAATCCGTATACCCGCCTTTTGCCAGAACAGAATCCAGCCATCCGGTCATCGCCGGTCCGAACTGTCCGGACTGGTAGATCACTTCCCGGATTGTGTTCGGATAAGATCCGCTGTTTATCCGGTTCATAACCACCGCTCCAACTGCGACCTGCCCCTCATAAGGCTGGTTGCCCGCCTCGCAGAAAATCAGCGCCGCAAGCAGTCTCTGATCTGCCATTCTCGCTTCCTCGGCAGCTTTCTCCCGGGCAAGGCGCTCCGCCTCCTCGGCAGCTCTTCTTTCTTCCTCAACTTTCTCGATATATGCCTGCTGTGCTTCCTGCGCAGCATCCTTCATATCCAGAACGACTGACGCATGAATCTGCTCTGCCGTATCTGCAAAGTCCCATTCTTCTGCCCTCTCCTGTGCAGAGGAAACGATCACCCCTGCTGTGTCCTGCTCCATGGCCAGACTGGTAAAACCGGTCAGAACAGTCATACTGACTGCGGCGGCATATATGGCCATAAGAATCCGCCTGTTTTTATGTTGTATCATATACTCCTCCTCTGAACTTATTGCAATATCTTTACAATCACATTATGAAATATATGTGAAATTTTCAAAACTATTACAGATATTACAAAAATGTTACGGAGGCTATTCTAATACAAATTTCCAGATCTGTCAACTTTTTTATTTCATTTCTTTTTTCTTTCTCAAAATCCGGAAGCTTTTCTTACCTCTGCCAAACATCCGTCTATGCTTCCCCTATTGCCCAAAAGCCATTCTTCTGCCCGGAAGCAGAACGCAATAAATGCCCGGATCTGGAACATCCTCCACATCCGGGCATCCTCAGCACAGCCGATGTCTGCACAAGTCTTATTTCCTCAGGAAATTGGCAATTCTCTTATATACAATAAATGTAACTGCCCCGTTGATTCCTGCCTTAATTACATTGAACCCGACAATAAACGGCATCAGCTGCCACACTGTAATCGCAGGAACGCCCATAAACAGCGGCGTAATCACCATATTGGCACCCATCATGACAACTGCCATGGCCGCCATACCGCATACAAGGGCAATGACCGCCCTCACTCTTGTTTTCTTTCTGCTGTATATGGTTCCGGAAACTGTCACAAGCACACCGGTAGCAATCACATGCATCAGTATACCGTACAGACCGCTTGATGCACTTACAGTCAGCCCCTGGACTACCGATGTTACTACCGTCAGCACAAGCCCCGCAAGCGGTCCGAACGCAAACGTCCCGATAAGAATCGGAATATCTGCCGGATCATACTCAAGAAATGCTACTGCCGGAAAAATCGGGAAATGGATCAGGTAGACAAGCACCACCGAGATCGCCACCATTGCCGCCATTTTTACCATCTTCATTGTTCTTCCGCTGTTTACAGCCATCTGTCCTTCTGTCATCATTGTTCTCTCCTTTTTCTTCCGCATCTGGGCGGTTTATTGTTTCTGAAAAAGGCAATCTTCCCTGAAATCCCATCATCAAAGAACTTCTGTTCTGACACTGGCATACCTGATGTTTCGTATGTTAATGACAGAAAAAAGCCCCGGACCTTTTTTGTCCGGGGCATGAACTCTCTTCAATGAACCACTGCCGAATCCTCTGATTCCGGCAGATATGAATCTCTTCTCTCATCCAGACTATACTGTCGGTACCGGAATTCCTTCTGAAGAAAGTCACCGGTTCAGCCGCTGAAACAGCGGGTCGCGGACTATACCGCCGGTTGGGACTTGCACCCGACCCCGAAGATCAATCACTTTTTCTGCATATTAATATAACTCTTTATAAGCGCGATTTCAAGGGGTTTTTCGGAATTTTTGAAATTTATTTTTTCTCACTGATTGTCGTAAAATCCTATTTTACGACAGTCATTTGTCGTAAATTCAGCGTACATTTATCCCGTTGTTTCCTCTTTGTCATCTGTTTTTTATGATTGAGTTTCTGCATCTGATTCCTGACACGCTTCAGATTCACATGATCGTATGTCTTCTAGATTCTCTTTGCATCTACGTGCCCCATGATATACACCATGGGACTCAGGTCCACTTCTACTGTAGATGGACGTTTCAGACGCTCTTTCCTGAGTTCTTTCATAATAATTCATTCTTTTTAGCTCCTTAATCTTTCTTATTCTAATAGTTGATATATGAAAAACCCTCTGGAAATCCGTTCTTCCAGAGGGTTCTGTATTGCTTTTATTATTGATACCTCAAAACTTATATCTCTCCAACATATAAATCGGGACTGTTATAATTTTACCATCTTCTCCCCCCTTAGTATTTCCTTTCAGATACAGAAGCCGGTCCGCCTTTCCTGACTGCAGTGCTTTCAACGCGGTTTCAGCTTTTCCTCTTCCGGTCTTCACTTCCACCAGATAACGCCTGTTTCTTTCTAAACTCTGAACGACAAAATCTATTTCACCGCCTTTATATGTTGCAAAAGCAGGCGTTTCAAAAGCAATCTCCGGCGGGAAATCCTGCCTTTTCTTTAGATTAATAAACACATAATTTTCATTGAGTGTTCCGTTCAGAGCACGCTCGTCTGTACCTGTCCGCTTCAAATAATAATTCGCTACCCCCAGATCCATAAAATAGCACCTGCTCGCCGATTTAAAATCCATGATATCCAGTTCAGTTATCTTAGCACAAAAACCAATGATCCCGGAGAAATAAAGCCAACTTATCGCTCTGTTACAAGCTGCTTTTGTTATATTACTTGAGTAGTCTCTTGTGACGATCTTCTGAAGTTCCTCGCTGATACTGTCTTCAGCAAGACCCTTTTTCTCACGGTTCAGTATCCTGCATATAGAAAGGAAAATCTGAGTAAAGACTCTGTTGTCTAAAATATCTGTAAAATATCGGATTGATTCATTTGTAAATGTGTCAATGATCTTAACGAGTTCGCCCTGTGCTTTCTGTATATCTTTTGATTCCAGATATGTTTGTACGACTTTCGGATAGCCGCCCACCTGACAGTAAGTATCATAGATTGCTTTCAGCTTGTCATAGAGAGAATCTTCCTGTACCGTACCTGTTATCTGCATATACTTTTCATAAATCTCTGTGTCGTATGCTTCCAAAAATTCTTCAAATGACATCGTATAGATCGTAAGCTTTGTCACATCTCCGCTTGAAAACCGGAACTCCGGTTCATACACTCTGCCCAGATAACTCCCTGTCACAATAAAATGACACTGAAACTGTCTTGTAAACTCTCTGATCCGATTATAAATCTCCGCTGACTCCTGAATCTCGTCAATGATAATAACTGTATCATCTGTATCCTGAAAATCCGGTTCATACAGATGAAAGGCATCATGCAGGGGATGTTCCGGTCTTTTCTCCCCCGGCTGCCATTGTGTAGCCTGCTTATAACACTCCATGAACTGTTTGCCGCTCAGTTCAAACAGATTAACGTATATTTTATGTGCAAAATTTTCGTCCGCAAATTTATTGATCAGATATGTCTTGCCAACCTGTCTGGCGCCGTTGACCTCAAGCGTACTGTGGTCAGCATTATCTTTCCACTGTACAAGCCTGTCATATATCTTTCTTTTAAGGTACATCTGTTTCCTCCTGATCTGATTTAAAACTTCCATGTTTCTTTATTATACCAGAGTATCTACCGCTATACATCTATAATTTAAAAGTACCCCGCCACAAGGACGAGGTATTTCTTTTACAGAGCTCTTCTGATCTGCTTTTTATTTCATTTGTCGTAAAACCGACCTTTTTTCACTTCTAAGACGCCTGCAAACGGCGTATTTCCGGGATTCTCTGATTTATGAACTTATTTCCGACCCCGAAGATCAATCACTTTTTCTGCATATTAATATAACTCTTTATAAGCGCGATTTCAAGGGGTTTTTCGGGATTTTTGAAATTTTATTTTTTCAGGGCAGCCAGCTCCAGATGCTTCTTTGCCTCTTCCCTGGAGTGCAGGATATGCACTTCTTTCGTCCCGCTGTACTGTCTCACCAGTTCATACATCTGCGGGAGCTGGTCTTTCGGGAAATCCATGATCCACTGTCTGAACTCTTCATCGAATTCCTCCTCCACCCATGGCAGATCCTCCCGTTTCTTCCCGATCCGCGAACGCGCCCCTTCCAGGCAGACATCCAGAGGATAATCGAGAAAGAACACGGTATCGCACGCCTCAAGCCGCACATCAAGCGTCCGGAGATAATTCCCGTCAATAATCCATTTTTCTTTTAAGAGCAGTTCTTCCAGACGGGCATCAAACTCCTCCGGGGAGATATGCGTCCCGTCGCTCCTGTGCCAGATCATATCCAGATAAAACAGCGGAAGCCCCGTTATGTCACGGAGCTTCCTGGCGAATGTGCTTTTCCCCGCTCCGGGGCATCCGATCACAATCACTTTCTGCATTGTATACCTCTTCACATTTTTTTATCCTTTTATTCATAATCCATTCAAATCTTCATCACACTTTTTACACAACTTCTTTATATACTATAATTGTTCTTAAGAAGAGAACACTTTTTCATAAACTTTTTCCCCCTTTTGAGTCACAGCAATGTGACTCTTTCCTTTTGCCCGAAAAACTGCCCAGGGGCATCCTTATGCAGAATCTTCGCGCCTCACTCCTGCATCACAGAATTTTCCCCCGCATCCTGCCCCACAGATGGATCTGGACATAGTCGTACGCCCGGTCATAGATGAACAGAGCCACCTGGCCGGCAACAATAACTCCTGCCACGAATCCTGCGGACAGATCCCGGGAAAAGAGCAGATCCCGGAAAATCAGAACAACCGGTATATAAATAATATTGAAAATCACATACTTGGCAGCCGTAAACACCGTTCTGCGCCGTGCAAGCTGAGGCCGCCTTTCCAGAGCCCTCCACACAGCCTCGATCCCCCAGATATAGAGCCCCATGGCCGCAAACGTCAGCACATAAAACTTATTCGGTGCTGTGATAAGTCCAAGGAGTACGGCTGCGATATAGAAGGCGCCTCCCATCCGCAGACCGTATTCTCTTACCACAATTCCAACAAAATAGGACGCTGCCGCCAGAAGAAACAGCGTCCCCGTCTCGATCAGGCTGCCCAGGGCCATAAAAACGACGGTCAGAGCAAGCAGAAGACCGCCGAACGCGATGGTTTTTGCCTTTACATGCATGTGCACAAATCTCCTCCCATACACTCACAGAGCTGATCAGCAATACACAGATCACAGCACATATTTCCGGTTCCGCAGCCGTAACCACCTGTACCGTACCCGTTTCCGTAAGGGCTGTTCTGATATCTCCTGCTGCTGAAATCCAACTGATTCAAAAGCTGCCGGTACTGCATATTCCCGGGTTCCATATTCACCGCCTGCGCCGCATGATCCCTGGCAAGCACATTGTTGCCGAGACCGGCGTTGGCGCAGCCGCTTAAATAATACCAGAGCGCTGATCTCTGCGGAATCTGGTCCAGCGTATTCAGAGCTTCCCGGTATCGTCTGCTGTTGATATAGTTTACTGCCGCCTGAATCCTCGGATCCTGCTGGTCTCCCTGGCCGCTGTATCCTCCGCCGTAAGAATAAGATCCACCGTAGGAACTTCTTCCCCCGTAATTATTGCCGCCATAGGAATTTCCGCCGTAGGAACTGTTTCCTGAAGAATATCCGCCCCCTCCGGATGACCGTTCATGCATAATGGTGTCGTAAGCCTCCTGGACCTCCTTGAATTTCTCCTCTGCCAGATCAGCCAGTGGATTGTTCACATTGGCATCCGGGTGATACTTTCTCGTCAGATCCCGGTAGGCTTTCTTTATTTCATCGTCCGATGCATTCGGAGAAACGCCGAGCACATCATACGGATTTTTGTTCATTTTTCTTTTCCTCTCTTTTCTTCATCTGTATCTTATTATAACGATTCCAGACTCCATCATACAATATATTTCGTAAAATGTCCACATCAACAAGGCACGGAAGACGCTCAAATTCCGCGGTACTTTCCGCAATCATCATGCACAGGATCTGATGCATCCTCTCCTCATAATCTTCCTTTTCATAAATCACCTTCAGCGGATTATAACGGTTCTTTTCCATATCTTCCGGAAGGTCTTCATAAGCATCCATTATATAGATAAATTTTCCGAGAAAAAATCCCATCCGGCGCATATTCTTTTCCCAGATATCCTCCCGGTAGGCAAACAGCTCTTCCATCAGCCGTCCGAAACATCCGGCAGTCCGGTCGATATCCGTACTGTTCTCCTTCTCGCATACTGCCAGTTCCCTCAGGCACTCCTCGATCACGCGGCTCTGTCTGGGATATTCCTCAATGATCTTCTTCGCCTTCCCCTGAATCAGGCTCTTTGTCATAAAACTGCTTACCTTCCGGTCGTCCGCCCAGTCATCGGCCATATGATAATAGGCAAGAAGCACATTCATTGCCGCCGCATAGGAGGTGATCTCGCTGCGAAGCATCATCTGTTTTTTCACCGGATGGACCTTACACCGGTGCATCTGGGAAGTCACTTCACTCTCATAAAGAGAAGTCAGAAGAATCACAGCAAACGTCATATCATAGGTCAGGGTCATCTGTCCCATAAATCCGTAGCGCTCCTTCAGTTCCCTGCACAGTCCGCAGTAGTATGCCCTGTATTTTTTTAAATCCTTTACCTTCAGTTCCGGTTCGCATATCGTCACATAACCAAACATTATCCTTCTCCTGTCTTCCGCCGCATTCGTGTCATGCTGATATTGTACCACGCCCCGCAGTTTCTGTTTATAATATTTTTGTGAACTTTCGCTCCTTATTGTTAACCGCAAAATATTTTCAGTTGACATTTGCTTTTTTGCATTATATACTCTTGATGAATTTACAAAAAAGAAACGGGAAAAAGAAAGGACTTCTCTCATGACTGAAAAAAATCTGACATCAACGAAACCGCCCCACACAAGCACGAAAACACTCACTCTGATCGGACTGACAACCGCGGCGCTCTGTATCCTCGGCCCCATGTCCATCCCGATTCCGGTGAGCCCGGTTCCGCTTTCTCTGACGAATTTTGCCATCTATCTTATCATATATATCCTTGGCATGAAACACGGAACCATAAGTGTCTTTATCTACCTCTGTGTGGGAACCGTGGGACTGCCTGTCTTCTCGGCTTTCAGCGGCGGACCCTCCAAGCTTTTCGGTCCCACCGGAGGGTATCTCATCGGCTTCCTTTTCCTGGCTCTCATCCAGGGCTTTCTGATGGAACGCTTCCCCGGAAAGCGGACTGCCGCCATCACCGGCATGATCCTGGGGCTCGCCGTCTGCTATACCTTCGGGACAGTCTGGCTTGCCGCCCAGATGAATCTTGGCTTCTTCGCAGCCCTCGGTATCGGGGTGATCCCGTATCTGCCGGGCGACGCAGTGAAGATCATCGCAGCTGTTCTGGTGGGTCCCAAGCTTCAGAGCGCCCTCAGACGCTTTCGGTAAAAGAAAGGGCATGCAGCACAGAGAAGATTCTCATGCTGCACGCCCTTTCTTTTTTCTGTTCTATATCATCAGATAATTTTCTTTCGGTAAATCCCGCACTTTCTCAGCGCTCCTCGCGGAAGTAGTTGAGCCCGCAGCTCTTTGGCTGGGCATGCTCACGGCTCTCTCTCATACTTGTCACAACAAGTACCACAATCGTCGCCACATAAGGAAGCATATCGTAGATCTGTGCCGGAAGTCCCGGTATATTCACATACATACGCATGACAGTCAGTCCGCCGAAGACGATTGCCACAAGAATTCCCTTCGCCGGTCTCCATGTCGCGAAGATAACGAGCGCCACTGCCAGCCAGCCGTAACCGCTGACACAGTCGTGAACCCATACGCCGGATGTGGTGACCATGCTCATGTACATACCGCCGATTCCGCAGATACCGCCGCCGATCACTGTGGCCGCGTATTTGTACGCCGTGATATTGATACCCGCAGCATCCGCTGTCGCCGGATCCTCTCCCACCGCGCGCAGGTTCAGACCCACTCTGGAGCGGTTGAAGAACCATGCCATAATCACCGCCAGAACAATGGCGAAGTACACAAGCCAGTTATACTGGAACAGAAGCGGTCCGAGCACCGGAATATCGGAGAGGACCGGAATATTCAGCCGGGAGAATGCATTTTTCGTCACAGTAGAGACAGCCACATACCCGCCCGCGTTCTGTCCGATATATTCTCCGAAGAAATTGCCGAAACCGGTTCCGAAGATGGTCAGGGTCAGACCGGTTACGTTCTGGTTCGCCCGGAGTGTGATCGTGAGGAAGCTGTAGATCAGGGCCCCGAAAGCTCCGGCGATGAAGGATACCGCCAGCGCGATCAGCGCCGATACCACGCCGTTTGGTGTTCCTCCCGAACTGATAACGCCCTGCTCATAATAGTAGGAGCCTGCCAGTCCGGTGATGGCGCCCATGAACATCATACCTTCCACACCAAGATTTAAGTTTCCGGATTTCTCCGTCAGGATCTCGCCCAGTGCTCCGAGCAGCAGCGGCGTTCCCGCAAGTACGGCCGCAATCAGAAGACCATTCAGTGTATTAAGCATTCTGCTCCTCCTTTCCTCTCCTGATCAGACGATAGGAGATAAAGAACTCACATCCAAGCATAAAGAACAGGATGATTCCGATCAGAAGATCCGAGGCTGACGCCGGGATCTTGAAATTCGTCTGTATCGTATTGGAACCACGCTCAAGCATGGCGATGAACACGGACACGACAAGCATCCCGAAAGGATTCATCTTGGCAAGCCACGCCACCGTAATCGCGGTAAATCCCACGCCGCCGGCGGTTCCCTCTGTAATCGTGTAGTCCGCTCCCGCAAACTGCAGCATTCCCACAAGCCCGCAGAGCGCACCTGAGATAAACATGGTTCTCTTAAACACACGTCCCACATTGATTCCCGCATAGCGCGCCGTGTTGTTGCTCTCGCCCACAACAGCGATCTCATATCCCTGTTTGGTCTTGTTAAAATAAATATACGACACTACCACAAGGACGAGCGCGAGAATCCACCCCCAGTGGACGCCCAGCACCTTGGTCAGACGCGCCCCCGGAACAAGCATCGCAATCTTCGGGAAACTGCTTCCCTCCGCCTTCCAGGGTCCGTTCATCAGATATTTGATGAATGCCAGCGCGATATAGTTGAGCATCAGGGTGAACAGAGTCTCGTTGGTTCCCCATTTTGCCTTACATACCGCCGGAAGCAGGCCGTACAGTCCTCCCGCCACGATGGAGGCCAACATCATCAGGATTACCAGCGGCAGTTTCGGGAAAATGTGCGCCGTAAAAAGCCCGAACGCCCCGGCTGCGACAGCTCCCACAAGGATCTGTCCCTCTCCGCCGATATTCCAGAACTTCATTTTAAATGCAAACGAAATGCCGATCGCCGTGATCAGAAGCGGTACGGCAATTTTCACTGTCTCATGAATAACCGTGCTGGAGCCGAATGCGCCCACAACCATCGATGTGTAAACCGAAAACGGGTTGTGTCCCAGTAAAAGGATAACGATTCCTCCTGTCACCAGGGAGAGAATGAACGCCGCCGCACGGATTGCCCACGCTTTTTTCTGGGAAATGGCATCTCTTTTGACCATCCTGATCCATGGTTCTTTCTGCTGTCCGTTTTTTGTGCTCATTCCTTACGCCTCCTTCTCCTGTATTTCTTTCCCCGCATCTGCATGAATCATCATGAGACCGATATCATCTTTGGTAACTTTGTGCGGGTCCACGATCCCGCTGACCTTTCCTCCGCACAGAACCATGATCCGGTCGGACAGCTGCATCAGAACGTCCAGGTCTTCTCCGATAAAGATCACTGCAACGCCTTTCTTCTTCTGTTCGTTCAGCAGGTCATAAATCCTGTATGAGGAGTTGATGTCAAGCCCCCTCACAGGGTAGGCCACAATAAGTACGGAAGGCTGACAGGCGATCTCCCTGCCCAGAAGAACCTTCTGGACATTTCCTCCCGAGAGTCTGCCCACCGGAGTCTCCACGCCCGGGGTGATGATCTCCAGCTCCTCGATCAGCTTCTCCGCCAGCGCTCTCGGAGTCTTCCTGTCAACAAAAATTCCTTTTCCCGACTTGTAGCTTCTCAGCATGACATTGTCCGTCATGTCCATTCCCGCCACAAGCCCCATGCCGAGACGGTCCTCCGGCACGAATGCCATGGAGATTCCTTTTTTGACAATCTCATCCGGCTTCAGGCCCAGGATTCGCTCCTGAACCGGCACGCCGTCATGGCTTCCGGAATAGAGCACCGAACCGCCGATGGAAGGATAAAGTCCGGCGATCACCTCGCACAGTTCTTTCTGTCCGCTCCCGGCGATTCCCGCAACGCCCAGGATCTCCCCGCCGTAAGCGTCAAAGGAGACATTGTCGAGAGCTTTGATTCCATCGCTGTTCAGACAGGTAAGATCAATAACCTGGAGCCGCTTTTCCCCGCGCTCCACAGCCGGGCGCTCAATCTCAAGGCTCACCGGCCGTCCCACCATCATCTCCGTGAGCTGTGCCTGATCCGTCTCTGCCGTATTGACAGCTCCTACGTACTCACCTTTTCTCAGAATCGCAACCCGGTCTGAGATCGCAAGCACCTCATGCAGTTTGTGGGTAATGATAATAATAGACTTACCGTCCTTTTTCATGTTTCTGAGCACTGCAAACAGCTTGTCTGTCTCCTGCGGCGTCAGCACTGCCGTCGGCTCATCCAGAATCAGGATGTCCGCGCCTCTGTAAAGGACCTTCAGGATCTCCACGGTCTGCTTCTCAGAAACCGCCATGTTGTAGACCTTCTTTGCCGGATCGATCTCAAAGCCGTAACGCTGTGCAAGCTCTGCCACCTTTGCGTTGATCTCCTTCCGGTTTACGACCGCCTTTCCCGGCAGCCCAAGCACAATATTCTCCGCGGCGGTGAGCACATCTACCAGTTTGAAATGCTGGTGGATCATGCCGATGCCGAGATCAAACGCATTTTTCGGGGACCGGATTGTTACTGCCCTGCCCTTTACCCGTATTTCTCCATGATCCGGAAAATAAATTCCCGACAGCATGTTCATCAGCGTCGTCTTTCCGCTTCCGTTTTCGCCGAGAAGCGCCAGAATCTCTCCCTGCCTCAGCTCGAGACTGACGTCGTGGTTGGCCACAACCTTTCCAAAAGTTTTCGTTACATGATGCATTTCCACTGCATACTGCAAAGCCTCGCTCAAGCCCTCATCCTCCTTTGTCTGTAGATTATTTTATATCCCATGAGGTAAACAAAGCCGTCCGAAGACGGCTCTGTTTTTCACTGCTGTTTCACTATTCTACTACGTTGCAGCCCTCAATGATATACTGCCATGACGGTGCGGAAGCATCTTCCTGCTCGTGATAATAGTCACCTTCTGCAACATCGTACTCCTCACCCTCCGGGCTTACGCCTTTAAGCGGGCCTGCGAATACGTGAAGATCACCGGAAATAATCTTCTCCTTTGCCGCATCGATTGCTTCCTGAGTTCCCTCTGCTGCGATCGCGGTGTTCAGCGGTGACAGATAGACAGCTCCGTCTGCCAGACCCTTGCACCAGTCAACCGGAATTTCATCTCCGTTGATTACAGCCTGAACCGCCTCGGTTACATAGATACCCCAGTCAATACGCGGGGAGATCAGGGAAGCGTCCGGCGCTGCATCGATCATATCGTTGTTGTATCCAACCTGCCATACGCCGTTCTCCTCAGCTGTTGTAGCCGGAGCTGTTGAATCGGAATGCTGTGAGATCACATCGCATCCGCGGTCGATCAGCGCTTTCGCAACCTGGGACTCTACAGTCGGGTCATTCCAGGAGTTGGTGTACATGATATCCATCGTCACATCCGGGTTCACACTCTTTGCTCCCAGATAGAAAGCGGTGTATCCGCTGATAACCTCTGCAAACGGGAATGCTGCAACATACCCCAGTTTGTTCGTCTCTGTCTTCATACCTGCCGCGATACCTGCCAGGTAACGTCCCTCGTAGATCGAAGCAAAGTAGTTGTGGAAGTTGTCAAGTCCTGAATCTTTCGCCTGATATCCGGTAGCATGACAGAACTCGATATCCGGATACTCTGCAGCAACTTCTTTTACATAGTCCTCAAAACCGAAGCTTGTCGCAAAGATGATGTTGCATCCCGCGTCAACGAGCTCTCTCAGAGCCGTATCACACTCCGCGCCCTCCGGAACGTTGTATTTATTTACGATCTGATCGTCACTCAGGCCGAGAGCTTTCTGCATCTCCTGAGTTCCGAGATCCTGGTTGTATGTGTATCCCATATCACTCGGGTCGGATACGTGTACAAATCCTACCTTGATCTCATCCTTCGGGATTCCTTTCGATGTTTCAGACGTCTTGTCTCCTGTGTTGTCGTTTCCTCCTGTCTCTGCTGCCGGCGCGCCGCATCCTGCGATCAGAGTGACAGCCATGGCTGCGCATAAGAACATGCTGAGAATCTTCTTTTTCATATATTTCCTCCTTTACTGCGAAACGGGACCGTATCATTCTGCCGGTCCGACTGCATGATGTGAAAAAAGCTATCCGTACTCGAAAACATGTCCGCCATCGGATAGCTTTTTCAATGTAATTTTACTATATCGTGCTGTCAGAAGTCAATAGCGCACTGGAAAAACTAAACAGTATATTTATTTAAGAACAAATTTATAAAAAGGTAATCTTCTTGTTATTCCTTTTCCTCCATGTTAGAATTAGAATAATATTATGTACGTACTTTTAAGAAAGGAACCGGGTAAACTGATGTCGAAAGTATTTAACACAAATGGTGCCTGCAGACCTGATCTGCATTACATGGTTGATATCAGGCCAAAACTGAAGGAAATCAAGGCAATGGTTGATGCAGGCGAGTATTTTATTGTCAACAGAGCAAGACAGTATGGCAAGACAACCACACTCCATGCCCTGGCGGATTACCTGAAAGACGAGTATGAAGTGGTAAGCCTGGATTTCCAGATGATAAGTGCGCTTGCCTTTGAAGATGAGACAATATTTGTATCGGCTTTTTCAGAAGAATTACTGGATACTGTGCAGACTTTTCCGGAAGAAATAAGTATCAGACTCAAAGAATTTGCCACAGGGACTGCAAGGATCAATTCCCTCCAGATGCTGTTCAAAGTCCTGAAATCATGGTGTGCCGCATCTCCCCGGAAACTCGTCATGATTATCGATGAAGTGGATACCGCTTCAAACAACCAGGTATTTCTTGATTTTCTTGCCCAGCTAAGAGCTTATTATCTGAAAAGACCGGCAACCGCCACATTTCACTCGGTCATTCTGGCAGGAGTTTATGACGTCCGCAACATCAGACGAAAAATCCGGCCGGATGAGGAGCACAAATTGAACAGTCCATGGAACATCGCAGCTAAGTTCCGCATTGATATGAGCTTTTCCGCACAGGAAATCGCCGGCATGCTCCGTGAATATGAAAACGATCACCAAACCGGCATGGATATTGATATGATCGCGGATCTGATCTATACTTACACATCCGGGTATCCATATCTGGTTTCCTGCCTTTGTAAAAATATGGATGAAGAAGTCTGCGGAACAGCTGATTTTCCGGATAAAAAGAGTGCATGGACGAAAGCAGGTTTTTTCGAAGCGGAAAAACTGCTCGTCAATGACAGCAACACACTCTTTCAGTCACTGACCGGCAAGCTTCAGGATTACCCGGAACTGCGATCCGTGCTGTATGAACTCCTGTTCACAGGCAAACCGATTCCTTATGTTCCGCAGAACCAGTATATTGAGACAGCTGCTATGTTCGGTTTTATAAAAAACGATGGCGGAAATGCGGTAATTTCCAACCGGATTTTTGAAACGGTGCTCTATAACCTGTTCATTTCGGAGGAATTTTCTACAAGCGCTATGTACAACACAGCTGTGCAGGAAAAGAATCAGTTCATTGTCGGAGGACATCTGGACATGAGAAGAATCCTTGAAAAATTTGTAGAGACTTTTGATTATCTTTACGGTGATCAAAATGAAGAGTTTCTCGAAGATGCAGGGAGGCGGTATTTTCTTCTGTTTCTTAAACCGATCATTAACGGAGTCGGCAGTTATTGCATCGAACCACAGACAAGAAACAGCGAACGCATGGACCTGGTCATCTATTACCGCGGCGAACAGTATATCCTGGAGCTCAAAATCTGGAGGGGAAATGCTTACAACGAGCGTGGTGAAAAACAACTGTCCGGGTATCTTGATCACTTCCATCTAAAGAAAGGATATATGCTGAGCTTTAATTTTAATAAGAACAAAGTTGTCGGGGTAAAGGATATCGTGGTGGGGGATAAACGGATTGTAGAGGCGGTTGTGTAAATACAGCCTATTCTGAGGTATGAATTTTTACTAAAAACCGCGTCCTTTATAGAAGCAGCTCGGCTCAAAGACCTGTTAAAGGAGCTTTGAGCCGAGTTTTCTCTAACTTAATGTAATCATATGCCATTGCGATCCCGCAGCACTTCCACCTGGCATTCATACCATTTTTTGTTCTTATCATCAAACATTTCATCATTTGACCCGGAATTGATCCAGTAATTTTCAAGATTGTTATTCGCCAGGGACGCCACAACTGCACATGGATTGTAAATCTGTTTCCCGGATTTCGTGTAATAACCATCATACCAGATGCGAAGTCCTTCCCGTGTCACATTCCCTGCTGAAGATCGTCCGGACTGGTATTTCCGGAACAGTTCATCCACCTCATCGTCGGTAAATCCAAAATACTCGGAAAAAGCCTCCTCTTCCGCCATTGTATATTCATAAAACATATTAAGTTCCGAACCGCTTGAGTACTTGGCGATCGGCAGTATTCCGGTCATATATGCCAGTTCAACATATGGCTGATCTTTTAGAAGATTACTCAGGAAATCGATATATTCTGCCTTATCGTTATCCGTTACAAAATCTCTGTGGAAGATAAAGTCCCATTCATCCAGAATGAAAATGAACTTCTCACCGCTCCCGAATTCGATAATGCTGTTAAAGGCATCCCAGAGCGCATCCTCCTCTCTGATCGGCACATCCGGGAAAGCTCTTTTCAAGTCTTCCAGGAGTCTTGTCTCAATCCTCCTGATATACTCATCATAAGATCTGCACCTTCTTGGCATCTCATTTAACATGATGTGTATGACATTATGCCGGTTCAGATGATCCCGGAATCCATCGAGCGAAGCTGCTTTCAGTCTGCGGAAAATCTCACTGCTGTCGTTCTCTCTGCTGAAATAGGAAGAAATCATGTTTGCCATCACTGTCTTTCCAAACCGCCGCGGTCTGGTGACGCATATATATCTGTAACTTTTCCCCTGCTCTGCCCCTTGCTTTTTCGGGAAATTCTCCGTCAGTTCGACTGCAGGGATCAGATATTGAAGAATCTGCGATTTATCAACAAAGTATGCTGAATGTACATCTTCCTGAAACAGAAGATATGGTTTTTTACTGTTCAGATAAAATCCCATCCGCTCCACCTTTCTTCACTGATGCACTATAATATTACTGCATATATAGTTTACCATGATTTCTAAGATCACGAAAGACCTCTCTGAGAAATCATATACTCTTCATATCCTCACTCCCGCACAATGCCTCCACTCCATCTCCCCGACTGCTTACCGTGCAGTCCGCACATTCACAAAACTCACATTCCCGCAGTACTCCAAAGAAATATTCTGCTTTCTCACGTTCTCTTTCTTCCCCAGTGTCAGATCTTCAAATACGATATTCCTCAGTTCATGCCCCGGCTCATCAAATCCGGAGAGTTCCACCGGATCGCAGAGGATCACCGCATCCTCATCTCCGACATATTCTCCGGTGATCTGGATCCTGCTGAACCGGCAGTTTTCAAATACCGGCTGAACTCCTGCTCCGATGCCGTCGTCATTATACGGTACACTGTGCATCAGGATCCGGGGCGTCCGGCAGTTTCTCACGACAATATTCCTTACATAACCGCCCCGCTTTTTCGTGCCCTTGATCTCGATCCCGCACCTGGACCTGGTCATGTCGCAGTCCCAGATCATCACATCTTCCACTCCGCCGGACATTTCGCTTCCGATGGTGATCCCGTGTCCGCTCTCACTTTTACAGTCGAAAATGCGTATGTGGAGGGACGGTCGCCCGATCACATTTCCCTCCGGATTTTTCCCGGATTTGATGGCGATCCCGTCGTCTCCGGTATAAAACGTACAGCCGAATATCGTACAGTTTTCCGAGGAATCCGGATCCCATCCATCCCCGTTCCAGACACCTTTGGAGCGGAAAATACAGTTTTCTGTCACGATATTGTCCGAGTAGATCATATGAACGTTCCAGCTGGCTCCGTCTTTTATGGTAATCCCGGAAATATATATATTCCGGCAGTTACTGATATTGATAAGCCTGGGGCGGAAGCGTCCGGGGATCGTCTCCGGCTTTTCACATTCCAGTATCTTCTCCCCCAGAGATTCCAGATAGTCTTTCAGGTTTTCTGTCTCAAGAGCGATCACTCTCTCTGCCAGCACTCTGCCTCCGCCCGCAATGGTGCCTCTGCCCCGGATCACGATATTCTCACAGTTCGGCCCGCTGGCGTGATCCAGACTTCCCATGTTCAGCAGACTGCTGTAGCACATCATCTCCTGCCCTTCAAAACGGCTGGGAATCTTCGGGAGATAATCTTCCACTCTGTCCGTCCCCTGAAGCACAGCCCCCTCCGCCAGATAAATTTCCATATCGCTGTGAAGGGTGAGCGCACCGGTAAGAAAGATTCCCTCCGGTATATAGACACATTCCTCTTCTGTACAGTCATCAATAGCCCCCTGGATGGCTTCCGTGTTCATCGTCCTGCCGTCTCCCACAGCAAAATACGGTGCTTTGCTTATATCCAGGATCTTTTTGATTTTCTTCGTCTCAACGGATAGCGTCTGCGAAACCAGGACTGTTTCCCCCCGCATCCATTCCACCCGGGCATCAAATGATGTCTCGGACGGCAAATCTTCAAATGCCCAGTGGGTCCTATCCGTCTGTCCTGTCATCTTCCCATCCAGAAAGATCCTGTAGCAGTCTCCTTCCATAAAAAACTCCGGCATATCCCAGTAAATGCAGATCCTGTCATCTGTCGTCCTGACAGAGACAGGTTCCATTTTAACGGAACTCTGTTCCACTTTTTTTCTTTGTTCCATTTTTCCTCTCCACTCCATCCTGTTTTCTTCTCACAGATTTTCCTGAAAGTTGATATTCTATCAGATATGTCTGCTTTCTTCTCTTGCCTTCATCACAGCTTTGATCAGATCGGTTTCTGATTTTTCCACACGGTCCCAGACTTCCGCCTCACCACTTCCTTCTTTCCGGTTGATCTCCGCCGTCAGTTCTTCCCAGAGGTTCCCCTGAGGCTTAAAATCCACTCCCGGTCTTATCTCCGGAAAAACATCCGGAAAATATTCTGCCAGTCTTCCCGCGATAAACGAGGCAAACAGGTATGCACCATATTCATTTGTGTGGGTGCTGTCACCGGGATGAAAGTATCCGCGGGCCTCTTTTTTCCCTTTTTCTTTATAAAAGTTCACGGAATACTCGTGCAGGTCGATCACCCTTGTTCCATTCTCTTCTCCGACGCGGCGCACCATGTCGGCATATTCTTCCAGCAGGTCAAAATAAGTTCCATCCTCATGCCACATATTTCTTCCCAGAGGGGTAACAAGTACAGGTACCGCCCCCGCACGGCGCACTTCTTCGATAAACCGGCGCAGATTACTCCGATATTCTTTCTCCGGCTGGAGATGCGCTCTTTTCTGGTCATTGTGCCCGAACTGGAACAGACAGAGATCTCCCGGCCCCATGTGATGCTGTACCACGGCGAAATGGCCGTCTTTCCGGAAAGTCTCCGTTGTATTCCCGCTGTGGGCCTGATTATCCACAGCAGCATTCAGTCCCAGAAATGCAGGGAGGGACTGCCCCCATGAGGCATAACATGCTCCGGGCTCATAAGGGATCTCCCCGCACTGATCCGCAACCGTGGAATCCCCGCACAGGAAAACTCTCGGCAGATACTGCTCCTGTGCCGTACACACCTCCACCTCAACAGCATCTTTCTCTGCAGTGCAGACCGTAAAAAACAGATGTTCTACCATATATGCATGATGACGGTATCTGGGCACATACTCAGACACTACCTGATAGTACTCTCTTTCCAGAGTTTCCCCCTTCTGCATATAAAGGATATCCTGGAGCTGTTTCCGTCCCGTGAACAAAAATGTGGAACCTGTATCCTCAATCGCTCTTAAGCGGATGTGAATCTTATAGATTCCCTGTCGGACACAACCTGGCGTATAGAAGCTGACCGGCTCCATCCCCTTCCACCAGGTTTCCAGTCCGGCATCAAATCCGTTTGTCAGGTCGGGGATCGTAATTAATGCGTTTCCATTCTTCTCTTTGTGAGCAAGTTCAAACATTCTGAAAGTAATAGTTTTTCTTTTCTTATCCATTATATTTCTCCGCTTTTTCAGTTCATGGCATTTTCAGAGTTTTTCCAAATTTTTTACTGCCACTGTGCAGAATGCTTCATCCGCTTTCATAAGTTCATAAAGTTCCAGATCCTTCAGATGATTATCCATATTAAGAATCAATTTGATTCGCTGATCCTCTTCCGAATCCATGAACTCTGACTGCCATTCATAAAAGTGCGGACCGTCTCCCAAATTTCTTATATAGCTCATCAGCCCTTCCATAACCCATCCGCTTTGTTTCACATCTGTCAGGCATTCATTTGCATAAAACCCACGCCATTTCCCATGCTCCCTCAAACGCATTGCTTTATCAGCTTTCAGAAAGTTTTCTCTTGCATATCCCGCCAGATAAAAGGCTTCCCTGTAGTTTCCCCTGACGGCAGTCAGCATGCTGCTGCAGGCAAGGAATGCGCCAGTGTAGGAAAAATAGAGAATTTGAGACTGCAACAGTACAGTATCGCGGAAAAGTCTGCGTGCCCCAACACATTCACCAGGCTCAAAAAATGTTTCTTTTCCTGCTGTCTCCGCAAGACATACCTCCGCTTCACAGCATTCCTCCATATACAGCCTGTATCCGGACATTCCTTTTTTGCAGAGATTCAAAAAACACTTGATCTGCTCTTCCAACGTAGGAGCACTGCAGGCCCATTTCATTTCCCCGGCAGGACTGCTTTTATCCGCCAGGTACTGCGACACCAACACTCGAGTCATATGATTCGGGAACTGTTCCCCGGCATGCTCATCTTCTTTCTCTCCATATGATACGGAAAAATGATGGTAATCAATAAGGCATTTTTCAACCGGTACGGTGTTTTCCGCACTATAATACATAGAAATATATTTTTTTCTGTGTCTGCTCACATCTATTGTTCCCCACTTCCACAGGTTTGCAATAAAATCAAGAAAATAAATATGTGGTTTTACATTGGAACAATTTATAATCCAATAATTCCGCATATTACACTGCAACACCTTTTCGAGTTCATCTTTTACAAATTCTGGTGAATTTGGAAGCATGGTCACGTGATTTGCGGCTTGAAGATCATAAAAAGAAACATGGTAATAGATTCCATGCTTTCCCTCATCGTTTTTCTCCGGAAGTGCGGGAACTCTGGGGTTATGGTTCATCTGACGGCGGCTTACCATTTTTCCATATCCATTGTCTCCCCATATTCTGATCACATTTCGGGGCAGATCCAGACATCCCTCTTTATAAAGCTCCATTGCTTCTCCATAAAGATTTGTACAGCAGACAGCGTCCGGAATCTCCTTCCTGACCATTTCATACTGAAGACGTATCAGACTGCTCATCAGTTTTCCTCTTTCCTGTGGAGTCCGGTATCTGTCATCCTCCTCCCAAAACGGCCGGTCTCCCTGCCCCCTGAAACCCAGATTCCAGATGACTTTATATTTCTTCTGTCTGTTGACCGCTTCTTTCCAAAGATTCTGAAATTTTTCCGGATACCGGTCATATGAGGCTATAAGTTCCGGATAAACCCTTCCAAACATTTCTGCTCCGAGAGGCTCTGCATGATGATGTGTGATGTATAACCCCATAGTTGCAGCCGTTTCCCGATAACGAACAGCATTTTTATCTGTCCCGGGAATCACCATGTTCCCGCCGCATCGCAGCAGCGCTTCAAAAACCATTTCCCACGGTTCTGATTTCCTGTTGTTTACAGACCATTTATGTATGAGCACCTCATCATTTACAAACCACCCTCTCAGTCTTACCGCAAAAGGAACTGACTGTTTCCTGAAAGTTTCAGAAATGCTGTATCCTTTCCTTGGGACTATTCTCTGGTCATTCCAAAACCAGAAATTACTGATTCCCAGAATTTCCCGGCTGACTTCATAGATCCCATATATAAATCCCATTTCATCTCCTGCCCGGATAATCAGTTCATTTTGAACGTCATCCGCCTCAATGCGGAAACATTCTTCTTTCATTTCCTGTTCTTTCAGTCTGATTTTGCATCCGTTTTCATCTGACGGAAGACACGCCTTTCCAATATCCCGTTTCAAAACAGCCAGAGCATTCTCAACCGGCAGACTGCTACCCTCATAGATAATCTCTGTATTTATATTAAGAAATAATTCCATCTCTAATTTTCTCCTGCCTTTCTCTCTGCATCGCGGAACTCTCTGGGCGAGACCCCGGTATATTTTTTAAATACTTTTGAAAAATAGTTTGAGTTGGCATATCCTGTGTGGATCGCGATATCTGTCACTGACCACTGTCTGCCTCTCAGAAGTTCTTTTGCCTTTTCCATGCGGATTCCTTCTATATATGAGACCAGATTGATCCCGGTTCGCTCCTTGAACAGCGTGGACAGATAGCTCACATTCAGGCCGTATTTGTCGGCAAGCCATGCCACGCTCAGGGTATCCCCGTAGTTCCTCTCAATGTACTCTTTGATCTTCTCTACCACATCTTCTCTTTCTCTGTGCATCACTACGTCGACCAGACGCCGGATAAGACCCTGGAGCCGCTCCCGCAGTTCATCCGCCGTATGGTACACAAGGAGATAATCTTTACTGCGGAAATCATGGAAGAGGACATTGAAATCCATATCCCCGCTGGCCTCGTTTGGCAGATGCCTTAAAAGTACAAGGATCTCGTCAATTCCCTCTTCAATAAAGGCAATGGAATTCTGCTCTGTCAGAAGAGCGTCCACAAGATCTCCCAGTTCATCCTTCACGTATTCAAACTCTCCCTTTGAGATCTGAGCGTACACCCGTTCAAGATCCTGGCGGAACTTCCTCTCAGCCTCCGCAAAATCCCGGGTCTCCCAGACCGAGTGCGAGATCAGGCGTTTCCCGGGCTGAAATATCTTTCGTTTCAGATAACTGATGCTCTGGCTTACCGCCTTCTGCAGCCCTTCACATTCAAACGTTTTGGAAACGGCTGCCCGAAGATCCGGATCCCCGATCCAGTCCATGACATTTTCCGCGCAGATTCCTGCCAGTTCCTGGGTACCGGTCTCGGTATTCAGCAGAAACACATGACAGGTACTTCTCGAACAGTCCCGCAGATAATAGGAAAAACAGTTCTGGTGCTGTTCTGTTTCCGCCTTCATCGCCGATTCTATCCGCGCACCGTACTCTTCATCCTTTTCCGAATAAAACGCCAGCGCAGTCACCCATTTATAGTGAAACGGGATTTCCGGACCGCCGGGTTCCGTCTGGATACTCCTGGATATACGGCTTAATTTTTCTTCTTTTCTTTTGTGCAGCAGCTCCTGCAGAAGCTTTCCCAGCTCTTCTTCGTCCACCGGTTTCAGCAGATACGCCTCTACCCCCAGCTTGATCGCACTCTTCGCATATGAAAAATCACTGTATGCACTCAGGATCACATAGTCGATATCCGGATGTGTCTTTTTTGCCTCCCCGATAAACGCCAGACCGTCCATCTTCGGCATGCGGATATCGACCAGGACAATCTGCGGATTGAATGTATCCAGAAGCGCGAGCGCCTCCTCTCCGTTTCCTGCCTCTTCGATCTCCGTGATCCCGAACTTTTCCCAGTCCATCCGGTTCCGTATACTTTTCCGTATATATTTCTCATCATCAATGATCATCACTCTGTACATGGTCATGCCCCTCTCAATATGATATTGTCCGATGTGTCTTTCGGCTCCATGGGCTGATAGGGGATCTTGATCGCAATGCAGGTTCCCCGCCCCGGTTTACTGAAGATCTCCAGAGAGTATCCGTCTCCATAAAACAGCTTTGACCGCAGATGCACGTTCAATATTCCCAGACTCTTATACTGTTCAATATACTCCAGGGGATGTTCTCCTGTCACCTTCAGCCTCTCGTTCAGCTCTTTAAGCTTCTCCGGCTCGATCCCTGAGCCGTTGTCATAGACCATAAGGAGTACTTTGTCCTCTTCCTTTTTGATACGGATCCGGAGCATGCCTCCCGAATAAGTTTCACTGAGGCCGTGGGATACCGCATTTTCCAGCAGAGGCTGCAATGTAAATTTGAGCACCCGGCAATCCAGACACTCGTCGTCAATATCATAGAACACTTCAAACCGGTCTTCGAACCGGATCTTGATGACCGTAACATAATTCTGGATCTGTTCCAGCTCCCGGGCGATCACGGTCACATTCTCAAATCTTGTATTATATCGCAGAAGTCCACTTAAGCACCGGCTCACAGTGATGACCTCCTGGTTCATGCCCTCGCTCGCAAGCCCCATAATTGTCTCCATACCGTTATAGATGAAGTGGGGATTGATCTGCTGCTGAAGAGCCTTGATCTCAGCCTCTTTTACCAGGAGCTGCTCGGATTCCACCCGTTTGATCAGATCATTGATCCGCTGCATCATATCGTTGAATTCCCGGATCAGGATGGCGATCTCATCCTGGGTATCCGCCTCCACCCTTGCATCTAGATCGCCTTTTTTTACCTGCTCCATCCCGTTGACCAGGCGCTTAAAGTTCACTGTGATCACGGAAAAACATTTGCCGGAAATGAGCACAGTCACTGCAAGGATCACTGCAAGAATCAGCAGGAGCACCGGAATAATCCGGTTCTGTGCCTGCATGATCTCTGCCTTGGAACTGGCCATGCACAGATACCAGCCCGTACTCGCCTCCGTACAGTAGGATATGATATAATCTCCGTCCTCCCAGGTTCCTTCCTCATTTGCTTCCAGGACCGACAGAGGGATATCAACCTCCATCTTGTCATAGAACAGGATGTTTCCCTCTTTATCCATGATCGTCGCCCCTGCGATCTGGTTAAAACTGTGTACAAACCGTTCCCGCAGGTCATTCATATCCATATCGATCTTCAGATACCCGACTGTATGGGGGCTGTAGATATCTTCAATCTTAAAAACATAAGTCTGAGAAACTCCTCCCCCCTCCTCACTGGTCATAAGAATATTTTTCCCGCTTTTCCAGATGATCTCCTGATACCAGTCTGTATAGCGGTAATCGGAAATGGGAACCGCCCGTCCGCTCTCCTCGATCGAATAGCGGCTCGACCATTTTCCTGTTTTATAAAAACTGATCGTCAGTTCCGGGTGGGAATAATAATACTGGCTTTCCACGCCCCTAAGCAGCGCCATATCTCCTGGAAGATCCATGTCACTTCTCATAAAATCAATGATGTCCCGGTTGTAAATGATAGCATCGGCGATATTGTTGATATCCTCGAAATACTGTTCTACCATCGTTATGCTGGATTCCATCAGGCTCTGCCGGAGGTTCTCTGCCTGGTTCATGGCATTGGTGCGCATGATCCCATATAAAAACAGTGCCACAATAAGGTTGGAACCAATAATGATCAAAAGCAGATATTTCAAAAAACGTTTTGTAAGAGTCTGTTTCTCTTTCATCTTTCCTCCTGCCTGCGGGTATTTTTACCAGTTCAGTTCACTCAGCTCATCAAGTTCCCTGCGGATATTGCGGAATGTATATTCCAGTTCCTGCTGATCCATCAGATAAAGGGACACCTGCTGTCTCATGATCTCCATCCCACCCTGATACAGAGTTCCCACTGCCGTCTCTGCCGGAACTTCTCTCATCAGGAAATACTCTCTGCCGGCCGGATTTTCTGCAGAACTCAGATAGATCTCACAGATTTCATCTGTCTGCCATGCCGGGGCGGTGTTATTCTCTGCCAGTATTCTTGCGCCCTTCTCTCCCGTGCAGAACTCGATAAAGCGGAACGCTTCGTCCGGATGAGCCGACATTTCTGCCACCGAAGCTACCGCTGTATTAAACACATCCGTATATTCCCCTCCATTCCATGCAGGGAGAGACACAATATCATATTCCAGAGAAAGCCCCCGCTCCTGTATATCCTGGTTCAGAATCTTAACCTCTGTGTCATCCCCGAAAAACATTCCGAGCCTTCCCTCCAGAAACAGTGTATAATAATTATTTTCCACGTCATCGCCCCATTCAGCATAGGAAAACGGCCCGGAAAAATCGCTGGTAAACTCATGGCACCACTGCGCAGTCTCCTGGAACACCGCCAGGTCTTCCTCCCGGAACGGATCCACCGCTCCCCGGGTCCTGGCCGGAAGCGTCCACCAGTATCCGGAAGCCTCAAATCCCGGCGCTCCATAGACCTTCTCATTTCCGGACCATCCGGTCAGCTGTACGGCGGTCTCTTTTAACGCTTCCCATGTCCACCCCTCCTGCGGGTAAGAGATTTCCTGTGCATCAAAAAGTGTCTTGTTGTAATACACACAGATTCTGCCAATCCGGTAGGGTACCATGGAATATTTTTCGTCTTCCTCCATGTTGGCATACCAGTTCTGATAATAGGAGAGCACCGGACTGTCTTCCGACCACTCAGTCAGATCTTTTAAGATTCCTTTTTCCCGCCACAGAACCGCATCCCCCGTGTCCGGAAAGAAGATGCAGTCTGCCTCTGCCTCCTGATTTTTGATCTTCATCATCTGCTGTGTATATTCTGAATCCGGGATAAAATGAAGATTCACAGAGATTTCCGGATTTTCCTCCTCAAATGCTTCTGCCAGAAGTCCAAGACTCTCCTTCTCACTCTGCCCGGCGTAAACTTCCAGCACAGTTTCCTCCGTTTCCCGGTCAGCTGTGATCTCCTGCTCCGGTCCTTTGCATCCAGTGCACAGGCATATCAGAAGCATACCGGAGAGAATCATTTTCCCGTATTTTCTCATGTAATCTCCTCCCTTCAGCTTTAATCTGATTATAAGAACAAACACTGAAAAACTCAATCTGTTTATATATGGCTAAAGCTGCCTCTATGAACATCGGAAAATGCCCATAAAAGCAGCAGCTTGCCAACCAGTTGACTCAGCCTTTTACCGCCCCGGCGCTTAAGCCTCCCACGATGTTCTTCTGGAAGAAGAAGAACAGAAGCACCGGCGGGATCAGGGACGCCACACTCATGGCAAACATGGCTCCCCAGTCCGTCATCGATGAAGGATCCGAGAAAAGCTTCAATGCCACGGATACTGTATATTTTTTCGGTGACGTCAGGTAGATCAGGGGACCGAAGAAATCTTCCCATTTCCAGTAGAACTGGAAGATCACCGACGTTGCGATGGACGGACGGATCAGAGGAAGGATCACTCTTGTATAGACTGTAAATTTTCCGGCGCCGTCCAGATATGCCGCCTCGTCCAGTTCCGCAGGGATAGAGCGGATGAACTGCATATGCTGAAAGATGAAAAAGGCAGTTCCGAACCACGTCGGCACGATCAACGGCAGATATGTATCCAGCCATCCCAACTCGTTAAACATGATATACTGCGGGATCATAACGATCTGTCCGGGCAACATCAGGGAGATCAGGACCGTAAAGAAACACAGGTTCTTCCCTTTGAAATTCAGTCTCGCAAACCCGTAAGCCACCAATGGGCATATCACCACAGTTCCCAGTACACACAGCAGTACGACAAAGAATGTATTGCTGAAAAATGTGGAAAATGAGATCCCACCAAAACCGCTCCAACCTTTTACGTAATTTTCTATCTTGAAATCCCATGGGATCAGATTACCCGCATCCACAAATACCTGAGAGCTGTCTTTCAGAGAACTGGAAAGCATCCAGATAATAGGATAGAGGGCTGTCAGCGCAAACAGGATACAGACAAGATGAAACGCCACACTTCCTAATGTTTTCTTCTTTTTCACTATTTCTTCCCTCCACTTTCATAATATACCCAGGCATCCGAACTCTTGAATACAAAAAGGGTAAGGATCAGGACAATCACAAACATAATACACGACAGGGCAGATGCATACCCCATATTAAAGTCTTCAAACCCCTGCTGATATACATACAGCTGATAGAACAGTGTCCGGTTCATCGGTCCGCCATTCGTTACGACCAACCCCTGGGTGAATGTCATAAATCCATTGATCATCTGCATCACCAGATTAAAGAAAATGATCGGTGACAGAAGAGGGAGCGTGATCTTAAAGAAACACTGTATGCTGTTGGCGCCGTCCACTTTCGCAGCCTCATAATAACTGGTGGAAATATTTTTCAGTCCTGCAAGGAAGATCAGCATTGGCGAACCGAACTGCCAGATTGACATCAGGATCAGCGAACCAAGCGCTGTATTCGGATCTGCCACCCAGGAAATATCTGCATTGATCCCGGTAAGTGCCTCGATCAGCGCGTTCACCGCACCGTCACGAGAGAAGAGATTTCTCCACATTACAGAGACAGCCACGCTTCCGCCGATAATGGAGGGGATATAGAAAAGTGTTCTGTAAATCCCTATTCCTCTTCTCTTCTGCTTCAGGAGCACAGCGACCAACAGGGCGGCAATCAGCTTCAGGGGCACAGAGATCAGCGCATAGATAAATGTTACTGTCAGTGAAATAATAAATTTCTCATCCTGCGTAACGATCTCAATATAGTTTTTAAGCCCGGCAAACACCGGAGAAGTGAACATATTATAGTCCGTAAAGGAAAAATAGAGCAGGCAGATAAACGGGATCAGCGTCAGCAGGATAAATCCCAGAAGCCAGGGTGCCACGAAGATATATCCGCCATAAAGCTCAAAAAATCTTTTTTTCTTCATATTTACCTCCAACCACAGCGAAAAATGGGTACAAAATATGCGGGAGCCCGGTATCTCCACCGCCGCTCCCGCATATTTTCCTGTCAGTTCACACTGGCAGCTTCCGCTATTGCATCATATGCCTCTTCGGGAGTCACATCTTTGTACATGATCCTCTCTTCATATTCTTCGATCAGTTTCTGGATATCGGAAGTTCCTGCCATCGCCGGAAGATCATTTGCCGAACTGTACTCCAGCGCCTTATCCACAATATCTGATACCTTCTTTGTTGTTGCATCAAAGCTGGGAGTCATAGCCTCACGGATGTCATCCGCTGCCGGAATTCCTCTCTCGGTCTGCAGGATTTCATTTGCCTCTTCATCATTGAGCAGGAAGTCGATCAGTTTTGCTGCCGCCTCTTTATTTTTCGATGTACTTGCAATAGACAGATGTGCACCTGCCTGAACTATTGTTGCCTTGCTGACGGAAGCTCCCGGTAGTAAAATCATCTGGAGATCTTTGCCCGCCGCTTTCTCATAATTTGGAAACTGATTTGACGGGATGACCCCCACTGCAGATTCTCCTTTGACAAGTGTGCTGTCCTCTGCCCCGTTCTCAGCCATCGTGACATCATACGGTGGAATCCAACCATTCTCTGCCCATTTTAATCTCATTGTATAGAAGTCGACAAACGTTTCTTTGGAAAAACCAATCAGGCTGTCTCCTTCAGAAGCGAACTCCGTTTCGCCCTGCAGTCTGCAGTAATATTTCAGACCATCGCCGGCATGCCGGAAGAAATCCATAGATGCGTATTTTCCTGTAACTTCCTGGATCTTTGCGAGATCAGCCTCCATAGCCTCAAAGGACTCATATCCGTTCTCCGGAATCTCAAGTCCCGCCTGCTCGTAAATCTCCGGGTTCACTACCATAGCCCGGGTATTGATTCCGAAAGGCATACCGTACAGATTGTCTCCTACACTTCCTTCAGCTATCAGATTCTCAGAAATAGATGATGTGTCGATCAGGCCGTCTTCCACATAAGTATCCAGAGGTTCGATCAGACCTCCATCCTGAAACTGCTGCAGTTCTGATGATCCGATATAACTCTGGAACACATCTGGCAGGTTGTCAGACGTGGAAGCGATCGCCAGATTCTCGTAATAAGAATCATAAGGATAAAAGCTTGTCTCTACAACAATGTCCGGATTCTTTTCCATGAACAACTGTACAGCTTCATTTGTCATATCCGCTCTTTCCTGTCCGCCCCACCATGCAAAGCGGATCGTGGTCTTTCCTTCGCTGCTGCTTCCTTCGCTTCCCTCATTCTGCGTGTTTCCGTTTCCGCATCCTGCCAGTAATCCTGCTGCAAGTGTTCCGGCCAGCAGGCATGCCATCAGTCTTTTCTTTTTCATTTCTTCATTCTCCTCTCTTAAGTATCTCTCTCTTAAGTGTCTTTATTGTAGCTCTCTGTATATCAGATAAATATAAATTTTTTTGGGTAAAACCTATCAATTTTTTATGTCCTCTGTTTTTTATACTATTTCTGTCCATTCTCCCGTTTTGACATTCACTCACACGGAAACTGCCTGACTCCCGTAAGGCGCGATGACTACAGAAGTTTCGCGTCCTTCCACACCGATTCTTGTCTCCTGAGGCTGATCCGAATTATTGACTGCCACGAGCATTCTGCTCTCCGGGAAATATGCACATTCCACTGCCGGGTTATCAGGAAGTGAGACTGTCCTTTCATGGATCCCCGAGAGCAGAAGTTCAAGCAGCATCCTGTTATTTTCCGTTCCTTTTCTGAAGTGGGACATATAGATCCCCCGTCCTTTTCCATAACGATTTACAGTGAGAGTGGGGACATTTTCTTCCCGTATCTCCGACTTTTCCGCACGGAGTACTTCCACTTTGTCATGCAGCAGAAAGACTCCTTCCCCTTTCGGGATGCAGGCGTTTTCATATTCACGTTTTTCCTCAACCGGCCATCGCCCGTGGCAGGTTCTCGCTCCTGTATCTTTGTCCACCCCGAGCACTTCTGCCATCCTGAAATAGTTCATATAGCCGGGCACAGCCGACGGCTCATGGATCCCCAGGAACGTGCCGCCATCATATACGAAACGGCTGATCTTTTCCACCACTTCATCGTCTTTCCACCGGTCTCCTCCGCTCCAGGCAGTCCCTGCTGCTCCTGCGTTAATCAGCACATCCACACTGTCCAGGGCTCCGTTCTTAATATCTTCAAATCCCAGGAAGGACACCTGAACCGGGAACCCGGAAAGCGCCTCATTGACATGGATCAGATCATGCATATACGTCTCGTGGAAATGTCCCGACAGACTCCAGGAACGCAGAGCCCCCCAACTGTGCAGAACTGCCACCCTGACAGGACAGGTATATACGTCTCCTTCTTCGTGAAGCAGCACGATTTTTCTGAATTCTTCTGATATCTCCGCAATACAGTCCACAAAATCCGGATAATCCTGAACAAGATGAAGATATCCGCCAAGTCCGATCCGCTCAACCGGCTGGCGGAGCAGAGCCCTGCGGACCGCCACCCAGTAGCGCCTCGCATCTTCCGCCGGCTCGCCGCCTTTTGAAAATGTCGGTTTCCCGCCCAGTCCGACCGGGAACAGATAGGGATGCAGACGGATCTCATGGACCTCTGTTTTCACATTTGCACAGAGGCGTACTTCATAGCCGGAAAAGACACATTTGATCATTCCGTCAAAACCAAATTCCGGAAAAAGACTGCTGTACGGCTCCGTCCCCACCCAGCTGTCATCATAGAAGACATATGCCTTTTTCCCGTATGATTTGACCATATCCACAAGCTTTTTCCCGAACTCCACCACAAAACGGTTGGTAAATCCGATATAATCCAACAGTTTCTTTGTCGGAGGCATATGAGTCACGTGAAGTCTGCCCTGATTGATAAAGTCCTCTGACGTCAGCGCATATCCGCACTCTCTTTCAAAATCATCCAGCGCCTGGGGACTTACCGTAAAATCATAGGACGCCCAGTCCGTATAGAGATTCCGGTTCTTTTCACTGCTTCCCCAGATCCAGACAAAATTGTAAAACATCGAAGTAAACCGGACAACCGTAGTATCCGGGTGCTCTCTGCACCATTGCTCCAGCCACTGGTACAGATATGCCTGCGCTTCTTCTGATCTGGGATCCACAGGCATGAGATGCTCTTTGTCCCAGTTATTTGTCACATGATTGTACATGGAGATCTCTTCCCAGATCCTGTAAGCCATAAAATTCACCGTATACTGGTGAAACGGCACGGTATTCTTTACAGTGACCGTCTTTTCTTCCCCGTCATACTTCCAATTTTCTGCGGGAACCTCCTCATTTACCGTGCGGTCAAATACCTGCCAGTATTTTCGTGACTCGCTACTCTCATTGACACGGAACTGTTCCGTATAATAGCCGTCCAGCAGAGGAATCACTGCCAGATCAGATAATGCCGTAACCGGCTTTGAGATCAGAAAAGTCTGCTGAAGCTTATCCGGATGTTTCCTCGCCCATTCATTGTGATCCCGGATCATGCAGACAGTCGAATAG
This sequence comes from Lachnoclostridium sp. An169, assembly GCF_002160525.1. GTDB lineage: Bacteria > Bacillota > Clostridia > Lachnospirales > Lachnospiraceae > Mediterraneibacter > Mediterraneibacter cottocaccae. Next base: position 136,292 of record NZ_NFKT01000002.1, on the reverse strand, counting down.
ATCCCGTATCCTGCCTGAATAATCTCATCGGAGAGCGTTGTCCCGTCACTGTCTCGGATCACATCTGCTCCCCATTTTTCTGCCAGTTCAAGAGTCAGTTTCTCATACCCGGACTCCCCGGGCATGGTAAATCCTATCTTACTGTTCATCTTCTGATATTCCCTTTCCCTTTTACAATACATTTTATCGTTCCCGGTTTCATCCCTGCTGCCCATGCAGATATCTGGAAGCCTCCGCTCTCTCCGGCTTCCACGAGGACAGATGCCTGTCCGTGATACAGATGGATCCGATCTTCGTCACAGGGTTCACTGCTCATCAGGTTTCCGCTGTCAACTGCAAGTATCCTGCCATTCCCTTCCAGGCAGAATCTTACCAGAGAACTGTCTCTGAAACATGGGATTCCGGCTTCATCGCAGGCCCTCACTGTAAGCATCCGCTGTTCTCCTGCAGAGATCTCCACACATTCCGCTTCATCAAATGTGATCTGTACCGGATACGAGGGAGTTGTGACCGTTCTTCTGCACACTTCTTTTCCTCCGTCATATCCTATCACAGTCACTGTTCCGGGAACATACGGGATATATCCTGTGAGCATCCGGTCATGGCACTGTGCAGGCACCGGAATGAAATACTCTTTGTCGTTGACGAACAGACGTACCTTTTCACAGTTACTGGCGATCATATAAGGGATGACCGTTCTGTGAAACTGCGGGAAATGCCAGTGTTCTGCATACATGGGGATATCCCAGTGTTCCTTGGTCCCCTCATCAGCCAGGCTGTAATCCATAACAGCAAAATATACCATCGGTTCCTTACTCCAGTAGCTCTGCATCAGATAATAAGAAGGGCGTTTATCTCCGTTAGTACGGATCAGCGCCCCGCTCCACCCCTTTGACGGATAGCCCATAGATTCCCCCAGATAGTCATATCCGGTCCAGATACAGCTTCCGATCACATAATCTATGTTTTCCGGTACAAGAGACGGGTTTTCACAGATAAAATTCTGGATCTGATTCTCATGTCCTTTGAAAAACTGGTACACTTCCGTCCCAAGGATCAGTTTTTCCGGCATCCTTTCGTGAATCTTCTCATACCACTGTTCCTGGTAATTGCAGGAAATGATGTCCACGATCTCACCGATCGCCGCGATCCGCTCAATTCGTTCCTCCATATCATAGATCTCTGTATCATCTGCCTCATCCACAAAATTCTGAATATCCTCGATCTTCGAGACGTCAATATCACTTTCCCTCTTAAAATGAGGATTCATGGCATATGTCACCGGTCTTGTACCATCCAGACTCACAACATGTTCTTTCAGCATCTTCAGAATGCTCAGCATGGATGGCTGAGCCTGGTTCTCCACTTCATTTCCAACTCCCCAGATGAAAATGCAGGCCCTGTTTCTGTCCCGTTCCACCATGCAGGTCAGATCTTTTTTCCACTCTGTTTCAAAATATCTTCCGTACAGCCCTCCGGTCCATTTATCAAAGCATTCTTCATAGACATAGAATCCCATCTCATCACAAAGGTCGAGAAATTCTTCCGCGTAAATATGGTGGGCTGTACGGATGCAGTTACACCCCATCGCTTTAAGCGTCCGGAGTCTTTCCCTCCATAACTCCTGTACCACCGCAATTCCCCTGCATCCCACATCCTGATGGAGACAAACGCCTTTTAACTTGACCGGACTGCCATTGACATACATTCCCCGGCCCGGTACAAAAGAAAATTCCCGGATTCCGATCTTCATCCTGATCTGGTCCGTACTCCTGCCATTGTCCAGCAGTTCCAGAGTAAGGTCATAGAGCGCAGGATTTTCCGCCGACCACAGTTCAGCCTGAGGGATCGATATACGCAGCGTTTTTCCCTTCCCATCTGTCTGCCAGATCTTATCCTTTCTGCAGACAGTAAGGCGGACCCTTTCATCTGTTCCCGGTTCTACGGTGATCACTCCATCCGCCCCTTCCCGTGCTGTCTGAATGATCACCTTCCGTTCATCCAGATGTTTCTCCTCCAGTTCCAGCCACTTCACGGTTCGGTAGATCCCCGCTCCACTATACCAGCGGTCCACCGGTCTGGCTGTATTGTCCGCCCTTACAAGGATCTCATTGTCCCCCGCTCTCACGAGATCTGTGATATCCAGGCGGAACGGGCTGTATCCGTATTTTCTTCCTCCGGCTTCTGTTCCATTGACCCACACAGTACTGTTCTCATAGACTCCGCCAAAATCCAGGTAATACCGGTATCCATTCTTTTTTTCCGGCAGGAAATGATTTTTTCTGTACCAGCCTACTCCCCAGCGTTTACGGAAGCCCTGAGCTTCCCCCTGTTCCATATCCTTCTGGAACGGAGCGGTAACAGCCCAGTCGTGGGGAAGATCAATCTTTTTAAAGATTTTTTCACCGTTTTCTTCCAGGGCAAACTCCCAGTTTTTCATGATTTTTATCTCTGTTCTCGGCATTATCTTTTCTCCTTTTATTCCTCAAAATCTTTCAGCCAGTTTTCCACCAGATCCGGCCAGATCTGCACAGACGGTTCCTCTTTTCTCTGGGCATGCTGTCCACATTCCTTAAGCGCTGTCAGGATATCACTTCCCCTGGGAAGAGAATTCAACTTCTCAAGCGGTTCCGGCAGTGCGATCCCATGCTCAATACAGTAAGAGACATATGCCGCCTGCTGTTCCATGGTATAGTCTCCTCCGACCTTTCTTGAAACCCATTGTTTATCCGCCAGTGACAGTCCGTGTATCCCCCTTCGGAATACATGATGCTCAAAGGGGACCTCTGCCTTTCTGCACGCTTCTGCGAACAGATAACTGTTTTCAACAGGTACAGCAGCATCTTCAGCAGTCTGCCAGAGAAACACCGGAGGCATGTCCCCTGTTACCTGCTTTTCCAGAGACATATACTCTAGTTCTTCTTTGGAAGCATCTTCCCCAAGCAGCGCTGTAAAAGAGTCTCTGTGCGCATATTTTCCTGAGGTGATCACCGGATATGCAAGCACCACATAATCCGGACGGTTCGATATCCCTGCATACTCACCGCCGATTTTTACCCTTTCATCTGCATAGTGTACCGCCAGACTGCCACACAGATGTCCTCCCGCTGAGAAGCCACATATTGTCAGATTTTTTCCATCCACCTGAAGCTCCTTTTCATTCTTGCGGATCCACACAAGTGCTTTTGACAGATCCCTCAACGGCTGAAATCCCAGAGGCCGAGGCCCCGGCATGCAGGTCGTATATGTCAGCACAAATGTCTGGAATCCCTTTTCATAAAATTTTTTTGCCACGATCTCGCCTTCGGCCGGGGAAACCAGCCGATATCCCCCGCCAGGCACAACGGCAAATCCTGGTCTTATCCCGCCATCTTCGTGCAGATACGCGGTCAATGTCGGAACAAACTCTCCGACTACAGGGTAAGTAAACTCTTCCTTTTTCCACAGTTTGATCGTTTTCATCTCCATGGCTTATCCTCCCTCGTACAGTATCTAACTAGATATTAGCGAATATCTTTTACTGAAAATAGCAATTTTCTTGGATGAAACAGGGAGAATTTTTGCATAAAAAAGAAAGCCCTATCAGGCTTTCCTTTTTATGCTTTCTCTTATTCCACACTCTTCAGCGATTCCACCATATTGATCGCCTTCAGCTTAAAGTACATCACCCCGTTTACAAAGCACGAGAAAGCTATCGTAATCAAAAATCCATACACATAACTGATCGGATTAATGTTCCTTCCGAACATCACCGACTCGATCTCCACCGTAGCAATAACAAACCGGTGAAGAATGATTCCAAGCACAATTCCAAAGAGCGCGCCGACCAGTGTCAGGATTATATTTTCCCGGTATACGTAAGCGCATACCTCGCTGTTGTAAAAGCCCAGAACTTTCAGCGTGGCAAGCTCCCGCTTCCTCTCCGTGATACTGATGTTGTTCAGGTTGTAGAGCACTACAAATGCAAGAGCGCCTGCCGAGAGGATCAGCACAACAATAACGATATCCAGCGCGCTCAGCATGTCCTCCACCTGCTGTTCCAGATCGGTGGTGTAGCTTACGCTCAGGGCGCCGGGAAGTTTCAGTATTTCTTCTCCGACTGCATCCGCCTCATCCGTCGTGTGATCCGGCGTCTCATAGTAAACGCAGTTTGCCTCAGGCGCTTCCCCGTAAAGCTTTTCATAAAGAACCGGCGTCATGTAAAGATAATGCCCCATATAGTTCTCACAGATAATCTCCACCGTTACGGTCATATCGCCTTTCTCTTCGTCGCGGATCGTGATCTCATCGCCCACTTCCACGTCGAGTTCTTTCGCCATCTTCTCCGTGAGTGCCGCGCCGCTGTCAGAGAGGGAATATTCCTCATGGGACACTCTGTCGCGGAGCACGACGAACTCAGGGAAGGAATCTGTTTCCTCCGGAACGTTGAGATATACATCGTGCCACTCGCCGTCATTTCCCACGGTAATCTGGGTCAGCAGGCTCTCCGCCGCTGCCGTCACACGGCTGTCTGAGGACAGCACTTCGTATACTTCCTCTTTTTCCTCCTCCGAAGCGTCCTCGTCCAGGATCACATTGCCGTCGTAGAGCTGGATCTGCTCATACTGGAGAACCGCTATGGCGAAGATGGAATCCCGCAGTCCGAAGCCCACCAGAAGGAGGGCCATACAGCCGCCGATTCCGAATATTGTCATGAAAAACCGTTTCTTATATCTCACAATATTGCGAACGGTAGCCTTCCAGGAGAAGTTCAGCCTCCTCCAGATAAAGGGGATTCTCTCCAGGAAAACTCTCTGTCCCTGTTTCGGTGCGGGCGGACGCATCAGTTCCGCCGCCTGTTCTCTCAGGTCTCTGTAACAGGAAAAGAAGGTGGCAATCAGCGTACATGCCAGTGCAGTGATTCCCGCCATTGCGCCGTAAAGCATATTATAAGGCACCCGGATCTCATGCATATGTTCATACATAATGCCATATGCCGTGATAATAATATACGGCAGGGACTTTTCTCCCAGCAGCACGCCCACAACCGCTCCGGTCACCGTAGCCAGGCAGGCGTATCCGAGATATTTCGCCGCAATGGAATGTCTCTCATATCCGAGGGCTTTCAGTGTACCGATCTGTGTTCTCTGCTCCTCCACCATACGGGTCATGGTAGTGAGGCTGATCAGCGCGGCTACAAGGAAGAACAGCACCGGGAACACCTCTCCGATGGCGCGCATCCGGTCCGCGTTATCCCCGTATCCGGAATGTTCCGGAAGGTTATCCCGGTCATATACATACCAGACCGGCTCGGACAGATCTGCAATCTCTGCCTCCGCATCCGCGAGTTCCTTCTTCGCATCCTCGATCTGCTGTTCGCCGTCAGCGATCTCATCCTGTGCTTCCCGCTCGCCTTCATAGTAATCTGCCCATCCGTCATCGATCTCCTGCTGCGCTGTGACAAGCTCTGCCTCCGCATCCGCAAGCTGCTGCTCCCCGTCTGCGATCTGCTGCCATCCGCTGTTGATCTGTTCCTGACCGGACTGGATCTGCGCCTTTGCCGCGTCGATCTGCGCCTGTGCCTGAGCGATCCGGGCATCCCCCTGGGTAATCTGTGTATAGAGTTCATTCATCACCGCCAGAGTCGCCTCGTCGGTCTGTCCGGAGGCAGCCAGGGCGTTGTACTGTTCCTTCGCCTCATTGAGCGTATCAATCTGCTCGTTTAATGTGTCAATCTGACTATTCAGCTCCTCCGCCGCCTGATCAAGCTGCGTCTGCCTGTCTGTCAGCTCCTGCCGGGAAGACTGGATCTTTGCCCGGTTGTCTGCCACCTGCTGCCTGCCGCTTTCCAGCTCTGCCTCCGCATCCTCAAGCTGTGCCCTTGCATCAGCAAGTTCTGCCTCGGCTTCCGCCTTTCCGTCCGCAAGCTCCGCTTCCGCATCGGCAAGTTCCTGACGGGCATCCTCAAGTTCACTGTCCGCCTCATCCATGAGCTCATCATAGCGCGCCTGTTCCCGCTCTGCGCTGATATCTTCCACCCGGGTCAGGACTTCCCCGATCCGCTGGTCATATTCATCGGTAAACTCCGTCAGCGCCTTCGCGCCTTCCACCTGAGCGTAAATCTCCGTGTAGACGTCCATGCAGAAGCTTTCCTCCGGCACGCAGATAAAGGCACTCAGACTTCCGGTTCCGATGGTGGTGCTTCCCCTGCTGAAAGCAATATAGCAGGGACTGCTCACCGAACCTACAATCGTAAATGTGTCCGTCTTCAGCGAATCTGTGACCGGATCATCGGTACCGCTTGAGAAGGTGATCGTATCTCCGATCTCCAATGAGCTCCCGTTCAGATAATCCACATCGACAACGCACTCATCCTCCGCTTCCGGAAGTCTTCCCTCTTCCAGCTGCACCTGGTTCATGGTCGGCAGAAGAGACATCACATGGACCGCTGCCTGGTTGTCCCCTTCCGTACAGAGGACATCCAGCGAGTATCCCCCTTCCGCCTTCTCAATCCCGTCCACCGCTTCCACCGCGGCGATATCGTCATCCGTAAGTCCCATGGTACTGATGACTTCAATATCCATCAGATTCTTACTGTCAAAATATGCATCCCCGGAATACCTCATATCCGGCTCCGACGAACGGATGCCGGAAAAGAAAGCACATCCGATGGCAACGATAAAAAATATGGACAGGAACCGGCCGAGACTGCGCCGGATTTCCATAAAAAAGTCTTTTCTCAACGCCTTCTTCTTCATCCCAATTCCCCTACCATTCTATCTCGTCGATCGACATCGGATTCTCGTTCAGCTCCATCTTTGACACCTGGCCGTTCTTGATATGTATCAGCCTGTCCGCCATAGGCGCAAGCGCCTGGTTATGCGTGATCACGATCACCGTCATGCCCCGCTCCCTGCACATATTCTGCAGGAGCTTGAGGATGGCTTTTCCCGTATTGTAATCCAGGGCACCGGTGGGCTCGTCGCAGAGCAGAAGCTTGGGATTCTTTGCAAGCGCCCTTGCGATAGAAACTCTCTGCTGCTCCCCGCCCGAGAGCTGTGCCGGAAAATTGTCCAGACGGTCTCCCAGCCCGACCTCCTCCAGGACTTCCTTCGCGTCGAGTGGTTCCTTACAGATCTGGAGAGCCAGCTCCACATTTTCAAGCGCGGTCAGATTCGGAACCAGGTTATAGAACTGAAAGACAAAACCAATGTCCTCCCTCCGGTATCCGGTCAGTTTCTTTGCATTGTAGGCGGTAATGTCCTCCCCGTCCACAATCAGTTTCCCGCTTGTTGCTGTATCCATGCCGCCCAGGATATTAAGCACTGTCGTCTTTCCCGCGCCGCTTGGGCCCACGATCACGACAAACTCGCCCTTCTTTATGGAAAAATTAATATTGTCAGCCGCCCGGATCTCCACCTCGCCCATTTTGTAAACCTTGGTGATATTTTCTAACTTTACAAAATCTTCCATATGCAGTTTTCTCCTGAGTTTTATTAAGCGGAGCGGATATCCTGTGTATCCGCTCCGTCCGTTATTTGTTTAATTATAACATAATATCGGGGAATTTTGAGATGTTTCGAAAAATTTCAGATTTATTTCATAATATCAGTTCCGGTTCAGCTTTACGGCAAAACGGAACAGTACCAGGCCGATCAGGAACATGACGGAAAGCGCGCTAACCGCAATGTTGATCTGACCCGTGAGCTGGCTTAACACGGAGACGAGTGCAGTTCCGATCACCGACGCCCCTTTTCCGCAGATATCATAGATACCGAAGTACTCTCCGGATTTCTCCGCAGGAATAATTTTCGCAAAGTAGGATCTGGAAAGCGCCTGAACGGTTCCCTGGAACAGGCCCACCATCACCGCCAGGATCCAGAAATCAAGCTGGGAGTCCAGCCAGTATGCATAGACGGCAATACAGAAATATCCTGCGATGCAGATTGTTATAATCGTCTCCGGTCCGATCTTCTTCACAAACCTGCTGAAGATCAGAACTGCCGGGAACGCAACGATCTGGGTCACAAGCAGCGCCAGGAGAAGTCCTGTGCTGTCAAGCCCCAGCGCCTGACCGTAGGCAGTCGCCATGTCGATCACCGTATACACTCCGTCAATGTAGAAGAAAAATGCCAGAAGGAAAACAAAGATATGCTTCTCTTTGACCACTTCCATCAGGGTATGTCCCAGGCGCTTGAAGCTGGTACTGATCACATGCTCTCCCGCATCCGCAAAATACTTCTGCTGGTAGCTTTTCAGCAGCGGAACGGAAGTACACAGCCACCAGAGCGCCGTAATCAGAAATGCAAGGATCATGGTCGTCTGCATCCCCAGGCCAAAGTTTCCACCGCCCAGCACAATCACCAGACTGATCACAAAGGGAATACAGCTTCCGATATATCCCCAGGCATAACCGTGGGACGATACCTTGTCCATCCGGTCCGGTTCGGTCACGTCCGTGAGCATGGAATCATAGAATACAAGGCTTGCGGAATAGCCGGTCTTTGCCAGGACAAACACGACGAGGAACCACAGCCAGGAGGAGAGGAAGCCCAGTACAATACATCCCACAACGCCCACTCCCATGGAAGCCGCAAAGATAATCTTCTTAAAGTTCTTCGTGTCCGCGACCGCACCCAGGGTCGGTCCCAGAATCGCCACGATCAATGTACATACGGATGTGGCATAGCCCCAGTACGCAAGATAATCTACATCCGAGATTCCCGCATTTCCGGCAAGATAGTTAAAATAGATCGGGAAAATGGTGGACACCATCAGCGTAAACGCCGAATTTCCCACATCATAAAGCACCCAGTTCTTTTCCAGTGGTGTCAGTTTAAACTTCATTGTCATACTCTCTCTTTCTTTTTTTGATTTTACGCATGTGCAGAGCCGCCGCAGCCGCATGCCGCAGAGCCGCACTTACAGCGTCAGCTTCTCCCAGTTCTCCCCCGCGCCGAAAGTCTCATGGAACCGTTTCGGCAGTTCTCCGTTATTGAAAAGCTTCTTCTGATACTGGATGATCAGCCCTGCCGCCAGAGGCACGGCGCCCGCGAACTGCCTTTTCAGGAGCTGGCAGTAGTCCCTGCACGCCGGGTTGGGTTCCAGGCTCATCACCATCCCGTGCATGGAGTCGTAGATCTTCGCCAGTCTCATCACCGTGAAGATCAGATTCCGTTTCGCGGGGCCAGGCGCCAGCAGCACCTTATGGCAAAGGATCATCCACTTCATGCACTTTTCCACAAGTTCCGGCGTGAGATCGCTGTAAAACGGAGCAATCACCTCGCCGTTCTTCAGGCTGGGATGGATATGTTTTGTCGCAAGATACCTCACCGGGTTGATGTAATCTTCCTTCAGCAGGAGCCGGTCGAACTCCATCTCGATCTCCGAATGGCTGATGCCGCTGACCTGGATCATCTTCTCCACATAAGGATGGCATTCACTGTCCAGGGCAAAGTGGCAGATCACTCCGTAGATATAGGCTCTGGCAGCCGCCGGGTCCTCCGCCTTTGCGATAACCTCTGCAGCGTGGTTGAAAAACACATCCGCCATCTCGTCATGCAGCGCATATCCCTGGCTGTTCACCGGATTCTTTGACAGTGGTTTATAGTAAAAAAGAAGATCCGGACCATGAAGTCCCACGTCAAACAGTTCTCTGTTGTTTTCGATTGCATTCTGCAGCGGCCTCGGCAGTGCGCTCATAACTTCTTTTCCAAACTTGTAATGTGCATATGTTGTCGGCATGTACAAATCCCCTTTTCTGTATAAAATCATCCTGCCCGGATTGCGCGGGTTCGCAGCGCAGGAACCTCACCGCGGCATCCGGACACTATGATATTATATTATCACATATCTTACGTAAAGAAACCATTATATCTATGAAATTTTTCTGTAAAATGTAAACTCTTTTCCCTTGACTTTTTTCAGTCCTGCACCTATTATAAATATGTGTGAAAACACACTGTCTTTTCGGATACACTGTTTGTGTATTCTGTTTTTACGGGCTTGTACTGGTTTCGACAGGGATCTTGAAGATGGAGAAGCTATCCGCAGGCTGATGCGTCAAATCGCAAACTTAAAATTAAACGCTAACGACAATTACGAATTAGCTGCAGCCTAATTGCTGCATGTCAGCCCCGGGGCACTCACACTTCGGGAATCTGGCATCAAACATGTGAGAAACGATGACGGCAAAGCTTTGAGCCGTCAGGCGTATCATGAAGCTACTGAACCCGTGAGGATGTTCGTTTCCGCACGGCAGAGGGAATGAAAAAGAACGGACTATGATAGTAGAAGTACATGGGATAGGTTTTTGGACGCGGGTTCGATTCCCGCCAGGTCCACTTGGCCGCGAAGCGGCGAACACTTTGCGGCCGGCCGCAGACGGAAACATAGCTCAGCTGGGAGAGCGCTCGCCTGACTAGCGGGAGGTCATGGGTTCGAGCCCCGTTGTTTCCACTGATAAAAAGGACTCTGCACATGCGTCATAGTCCTTTTTTGCTGTCTTCCTTTATTCCTGCTCCTGCAGGATCTCGCATCTTCCCTTTCCGTTCCGCTTGATCCCGTAGAGAATCCGGTCTGCCATCTTGTAGAGTTCGGAGAAGGTTCTCTCCTGTGTCCCGTATATGCCGCCTATGGAAACTGATGTGGACACAAGGGGATATCTGCGCCCTGCCTCTTCTTCATAACTCCGGATTATTCTCTCTGCAATCTCGGATACAGCCTCCGGGCTGTGGCAGGGCTGCGCAAACAGAGCGAACTCGTCGCCGCCCAGCCGTATGACAAAGTCCGAAGCCCGGAACGAACGTTTCAGAAGCCCGCCCATAAACCGGAGCATTATATCGCCTTCATTATGTCCGTACAGATCATTTACATTCTTAAAATTATCCAGATCAAACATGAGGAATATGTAGGGCACATCCTTCTGCATATGGCGTGAGATCAGAATCTCGCCGCCTTTTCTGTTGAACACACCTGTGAGATAATCTTTCTCCGCTTCTTCCATAAGACGGTCTCTCATTTTCCTGCTGTCTGAAATATCTACGAGGACACTGATAATAACCTGACGGCCGTCTTCCATGGTAAGCTTTCGCCCCACATCGTGAACCCAGAGAAAGGATCCGTCCTTTCTTATAATCCTGTACTCTACAGCCAGCTGCTTTTCCCACTTTACCCTGGCTGACAGAAGTGCCTGGACGATATCGCGGTCCGCCGCGCAAACCGCATTGAGCATCATTCCCCCTGTCCTCTCAACAAACTCGTCGTAAGTATATCCCAGCATCTGAAGCATCGTGTCGTTGATGACATAAAGAGGGAAACCCTTTTCTATATATATCCCTATGATTCCGCCCGGCATCATACGGCAGAGGAGTTCGATCAGCTCATACTGCGCTGCCTCGCTCATTTTTCCTCTCATTCCTTCATTATCCATCTGACTCGTCCTTCCCGCCCGGCTTCCTATTTCTTCAACAGCCGGGCTTTTCTAATATTTCTGATAATCAAAGAGCTTTGTCAGTTTTCCGTCAAAGAGTTCCGTCAGCTCTGGTAGAGGCGGCGAAGCGGCTTTTCCGCCGAGAAGAAACACTCCAGCAGCCTCGGATTGAAAGCCCCGCACTCTCCGTCTCTTATCATGCGGAGGGCCTCTCCCGCCTCAATGGCGCCTTTATAAACCCGCCTGCTCACAAGAGCGTCATACACATCCGCCAGGGATACGATCTGTGCCCACAGAGAGATCTCATCCCCTTTCAGTCCGTCCGGATATCCTCTTCCGTCCCACCGCTCATGGTGGTGTTTTGCGATGTCATAGGCGTACTGGAACATCCGGTTGTCCATGATATGGGGGATCTTCTTCAGGAGCTCCGCTCCCTGCGTCGTATGCGTTTTCATCACTTCAAACTCCTCTGCCGTCAGGCGCCCCGGTTTGTTCAGGATCGCATCCGGAATCGCGATTTTCCCCACGTCATGCATGACGGCAGCCATTGCGATCTCGCGGATATTTTCCTCGTCAAGCCCTTCTCCCAGAGGAGTATTTCTCAGAAGATATCCCGTAATGTCCCGGATCCGATGGACATGGTCTCCCGACTCGCCGCTCCGGAACTCGATTGCAGTCGCAAGGGATTCCACCATATCCATGTTGAGCTGAATGATCTTGCGTGCCTGGGAAAGGAGCTCCGCCTGCTGCTCCTCCACCTTGCTGCTGAGTCTCTGCCTTGCACGGTACAATTCAATAACCGAATCGATTCGACGTCTGACCACGTAGGGGACGACCGGTTTACGGATTACGTCCATCACTCCGAGTTCATACGCATCCTTCAGGATACTGTCATCTGCCTCCGCTGTAATGAGAAAGACCGGGATCTCATTCTGCAGGCTTTTCTCATTGATTTTCCTCAGGACTTCCATTCCGTCCATCACCGGCATGACCACATCGAGAAGAACCGCACATATGCTGTCTCTGTTTTCATCAAGGATCTGCAGCCCTTCCTTTCCGTTTTCTGCCTCAGTCACCCGGTAACCTGAGAGAAATATATTCTCCAGGATCGCCCGGTTGATTTCATCATCGTCTATGATAAGAATCGTATTCTGCATCTTGCTTTCACTCTCGTCTGCCCTACGGTTTCCTGTCATTTTACTCCTCCGCTCTGTCCTGTCTTTCAAGAATCAGTTTTTCCATTGTATCTTTCAATATACGGAAATCAATCGGTTTCGAAATATGTGCATTCATTCCCGCTTTCTTCGTAAGTGCAATATCCTCGGCAAATGCATTGGCCGTCACCGCAATGATGGGGATCCTCCGTGAATCCGGACGTCTTGCCCTGCGGATTGCCACAGCCGCCTCGCATCCGTCCATCACAGGCATCTGCATATCCAGCAGAATCAGGTCAAAATACCCCGGTTCCTGGGCCTCATACAGTTCTACCGCCTGTCTTCCATCCCAGGCGGAAGCGGTCTCTGCACCGAAGGAGCCGAGCATCTCTGTCATGATCTCCATGTTGATCGTATTGTCCTCCGCCACAAGGATCCTTTTTCCCGCAAGGATCTGTGTCTCTCCCTCTCCGGACTCTCCGGCAGGGCCGCGTTCCTCGTGTATTTCGGAACTGCCGCCGGTTTTTCCGCCGCTGACGCGGAAAGGAATCGTAATTTCAAACAGACTTCCCTCTCCTAGCGCGCTCTCCACCGCAATCGTTCCATCCATCTTCTGCACCAGTTCCCGGACAATCGGCATGCCCAGTCCTGTCCCCGCCACTTTAGCCGCGCCAAACTGGACTTCCCTCTCAAAGGGAACAAACAGTTTGTCCAGGAATTCCCGGCTCATCCCGGCTCCATTATCCCGGATCCGGAAACAGTATTTTCTGAACTGGCTGTTCGTATCGCGGATCTCGCCTACATCCAGCTCGATCACTCCGTCCCGCCCGGTGAACTTGAAGGCATTGGAGAGGATATTGTTCAGTATCTGCTGGAGTTTTCCCCAGTCGCCCACAACTTCCGTGTCCTCAAATTCAAACTTCACAATGAGTCTTTTCCCTTCCGCTTCAATCTGGGAACGGTACAGGGAAACGAGATCTTCCAGATTTTTCTTCAGGTCAAAGCTCTCGCTGCGCAGTTCCAGTTTTCCCGCTTCAATCCGCGACATGTCAAGGATATCGTTGATCAGTTCCAGGAGCTGTTTCCCCAGGCGCCTGATTTTCCCCAGCGTATCCCTGATTTCGGAAGGATCATCCACATTGTTCTCCGCAAGGTCTGTCAGACCGATGATCCCGTTGAGGGGCGTCCTCATGTCATGGGACATCTGGGAGAAAAATATGTTTTTGCTCTTCGCCATATTGTCCGCGGCTTCCAGAGAATTCTTCAGCAGTTCCAGACGGGAGAGGTCCTGTTCCTTCGCCTCATTGACATCCCGGAAGGCAAGAACTACAGTGCCTTTCTGCAGAGATTCATCATACAGCATCTGCACATGTACCCAGCGGTATTCCCCGTTGAACTTTCTCTTAAAATCACCGCCGAAATCCCGCACTCTGCGCTTCACCAGTTTCTCCATGCCTTCCGAGGAAAACACCCGGCAGAACTCCCCGTAATCGTCTTCCCGGATCACTTCCCGCATCACGGCCAGGAGCTCGCTGTAGTTTCCTTTTCTCGGGATCTTGACCCTGACATAATCAGAGCCTTTCATCATGTAATACCGGTCTGCGCGCAGGTCGATCTGGTAAAGGGCATAGTAGGAATTTCCCAGGACTCCGATAATCTCATTGTAGACGGCAGCTTTGCGGCTTGTCCGGAAATCCGTAACTGCAAACAGAATTACCGTCAGGACGAATACCGTGATGACGCCGATAAATATCTTCCACGCCTCAGCATACGGTTCCCAAAGTGCCTCATAGGGGATCGTAACAACTGCATACCATCCGGAGTCCAGTCTGTAATAGTAAGCCCCCCGCTCCAGACCGTCCACGCCGATGATGCGCGAATCACTTTTCCCCTGTACATTCTCTATGATCTCACGGAATACCCCGTCAAACCGCTCCTGCAGTTCCTCATAGTTCAGCTCTGTCAGGCTGTATGACAGAAGCGTTCCTACAGAGTCACAGATATAGTAGTTCGTTCCTTCCGGCGCATCCTGTTCGCCCTTCATCTCCGCTTCATGTGCCGGATATATATCCACCGCAACAACATCATCCGTTCCCCGGATCTTCATTGCAAGTGTCACCACATCCCTTTTAAGCCTTACATCCTCATATACATCTGTATAAATAATATCTCCGTCTGCAGCCATCGCCTTCTGATACCACTCTGCATTTTCCGGATTGAAATTCTCCCTGCCTTCCCACTCCAGCGCTGCATAGATCCCTCCGTCTATTACCGCATACAGATCAATCTCGCCGAGATCCATGGTATCCATGGCGAATGCGAGGTAATCCCGGATCATCGCCGAGCAGTCTTCCGTCCTGTTCTCCGGTCTCAGCTGATACTCCATCGCCTCCAGAACCGTCTCATATCTGCGGACTGTAATCACTTCATTCAGCCCGTATACATGCGCTCTTTCATCGCCTGCCGTCTGTACATTTTCGATAACAGCCTGATACATCCTTGAAGCCGCATAGGGAATGAAAATGCTTATGATCAGGATGGACAGGATCAGAAAAAGATAGCTTTTTCTTCGTTTCTTTTCCATGTTTTCTACTTTCCGCTTTCGTTTTCTTTTATATCCGTATGGAGAATTTTTCTCTATAACATTATAGTTTCCGGATAAATTATATTCAACCGGAAATTTCCCGGTCAAAAAAACAGCCGGAGAAATGCCTTCCCCGGCTGTATAAAATCCTATGGAGTATACGGGATTCGAACCCGTGGCCTCCACAATGCGAATGTGGCGCGCTCCCAGCTGCGCTAATACCCCATGGAAAAGAGTATAGCACTATTGCCGGGAAAATACAAGTAATTTTCTCCAACAAGTTCGACATCGGAGGGTCCGCTCCCGCAGCGAAAGTCCTACGCTTTCGCTCCTAGGCTGTCTATAATGGTGATGACCAGTCCCCGGATGCTGTTCTCCGTAGTCCGGTAGGGTGCAATACGCAGTGTGTAATACCTGCCGTTCATGGCTGTCACTTCCCGGTCGATCGGAACCAGGTCCTTGAGCACTTCCTTTGCATCTTTTATGATGTCCTCATCCGGGAAGCTGTGGGCAAAGATCTGCAGGGAACGTCCCACATCATGGTCCATAAGCTGGAACTCCCGTCCCACATACTCCGTAAATTTGCGGATATTCAATGCGCTGTCCACGAACAGAATTCCGATCATTGTGGAGGAGAGGAAGTTGGACAAGTCATTGGTCAGCATGGTCAGTTCATCCAGTTTCTGCTGATACTCGGTATTCACCGTGTACAGTTCCTCGTTCACTGACTGCAGCTCCTCATTGGAACTCTGGAGTTCTTCATTGGCGGTCAGGAGCTCCTCGTTGGCTGCCTGAAGCTCCTCGTTCACCGTCTCAAGCTCGCCGATGGTCGATTTCAGGTCATTCTGTGATTCATGAAGCTCCTGCTCCAGATCCGCGATTCTTCTGGCTGCCGTCGTATCTACATCATACTTCTCTGTCACTCCGCCGGGATCTTCCGTGTCATGCTCCGCGAAAAGAACGGCAATAAGTCCTGTATCCTCCCTGTTTTTCCCCGGCACGGGGCTGACTGTCAGATTAATGGTCCTGCGTCCCGACGGACAGTCCACGGTGATTCCGGTATAGGTGACTGTGTTATGTTCTGTCCGGCAGCGGTTCAGCGCCGTGGATGCCACCAGGCTCAGATCCTGGTTGATCAGGCTGAAAAAGTTAAACGTCGCCTTGCCCGGTGCGATGGTGAGATAATCCTGATAATTCCCGAAGAAATGGATTACATTGTTTGCCTCATTCACCACCACCGATGCAGGAAGAAAGTTCTCCAGGAAATGCACGTATGTGCTCTCCAGTGTATAATCCCCGGACTCCCTGTCAAGAACGCTGCTTATTCTGGGTGACACATTCTGGACATTCGGTATATTAAACGCGATCGGCGCAAATTCGTCCACTTTCCCCTCTCCTTTATGTACATATATTTTTTCTGCATTGCAGACCGGCGTAAATACCGCCGAGTACTCTCCCGCAGTCTCGCTCTTTCCGAGGAAGAGGTATCCTCCGTCTTTCAGCGCGGAATGGAAGATACCGAACAGCGCCCTCTGGAGCACCGGCTGAAAATAGATCATCACATTCCGGCAGCTGATCAGGTCCAGCTTGCCGAAGGGCGGATCGGAGAGCATATTGTGGGGCGCGAAGATGATCATCCTGCGGATCTCCTTGGAAATCGTATACTGATCATTCTTCTTGGTGAAAAACTTCGCCAGTCTCTCACTGGAGACATCATCGAGAATACTCTCCGTAAACACTCCTTTTCCCGCCTGCTCGATCGCTTTTGTGTCAACATCGGTGGCAAAGATCTTGACGTCCCGCTGAACGCCCAGCTCATCCAGGACTTCCCGGAACAGAATTGCCAGGGAATACGCCTCCTCACCGGTGGAACAGCCTGCGCTCCACACGCGCACAGGCTCGTTCTCCCCCGCCCGTTCCACGATCCTGTAGATCACTTTCTGCTTCAGTTTTTCAAAAAACGACGGATCCCGGAAGAAATTGGTCACACCGATCAGAATCTCCTTGACCAGAATCGAAGCCTCATCCGCATCTCCTGAGAGAAATTCCACATACTCTGCCAGGCTCGGCTTGTGGGTGACCACCATGCGCCGCTCGATTCTGCGCAGCACGGTGGTTCTCTTGTAATTTGTAAAATCGATCCCGCTTGCTTTCTTAAGAATGGCGTAGATCCGCGGGAAAGTCTCCTCATCCGAGAAAAGCACATCCTTCTCCTGAGGTCTCAGAAGTGTGGGGTAATGGGAGAAATTCAGGATCTCGTCCACGATCTCATCCGGCGAAAGAATAAAATCAGCAAGCCCCGTATTGATCGCGCTTCTCGGCATCCCGTCAAATTTCGCCGTCTCCGGGCTCTGTACGATAACCAGACCGCCCTTCTCCTTTACGGCCTTGACGCCGCTCGTACCGTCGGATCCCGTCCCGGAGAGCACCACGGCAATAGACCGGTCATTCTGCTCTTTCGCAAGGGAGGTGAAGAACACATCGATCGGATGGTTGAGCGTCCCCTGGACGAAATCTGTCAGAATGAGCCTTCCGTTCCGGATCGTCATATTCTTTTTCGGAGGTATGAGGTAAACATTGTCCGGCAGGATCTCCATCTCGTTTTCCGCCTGCATCACCTGCATCTCCGTATGTTTTCCCAGGATGTCCGCCATAAGGCTCTTGTAATCCGGGGAGAGATGCTGGATCACGACAAAACTCAAACCGCTGTTTCCGGGCATATGCTGGAAAAACTGCTGCAGCGCCTCAAGGCCTCCTGCCGAAGCGCCGATACCGACTATGAGCGGGGAATTCTTTGAAACTTCTTCCGATGTTTCATTTGTACTTTTTCTTTCTGTCATCTTAAACAGTACCTCCTCGTTCTCGCATTGATTTACCTGTTCATATTCTGCTTCAGGTAGCGTTTTTCAAACTCACATGCCGGAAGGGGCGCCGCATAATAGTATCCCTGTCCGCAGAAACATCCCGCATTCAGAAGCGCCTCTGCCTGCTGCGGCGTCTCCACACCTTCCGCAACGCACTCCATCCCGAAATCATTGCAGATCTGCACAATATTCTCCACAAGCATGTTACTGATTTCATTTCCCGGCAGGTCGTTTATAATCGTCCTGTCCAGTTTGATTGCATTAAACCGGATATTGCTGAAAACAGAAATATTCGCATATCCGGAGCCGAAATCATCCAGTTCAAAGCCGATCCCGCACTCCCGGAAATTGTCCACGATACAGGCAAGAGTCGCTTTCTCCATATCTCCTGCCGTCTCCGTAATCTCCAGTTCGATCTGCTCCGGAGGGATCTCGGGGTAACGGCTCTGTATGGCCAGCACCGAGGCAAGGGACGTAGGATTGAAAAGGGTAATCCTGGATATGTTTATGGATACTTTCACCTGCGGCATCCCCGCCTCTTTCCAGTCATGCAGCTGCCTGAGCACCTGCTCCAGCATCAGCAGATCCAGCTCCCGGATGGAACCGCTCTGTTCCAGCACATCAATAAACTGAGCCGGAAGTACGATATTCCCTGACTCATCAACTCCCCGCGCCAGCGCCTCCGCCCCGATCAGCGCGCCGCTGCGCATATCGATCTTGGGCTGAAAATACGGCATAAAGTGACTCCCCGAGATTTCCGCCGCGGCGGTTTTCTTCTCCACATGCAGCATTCCTCCTGCCGGATCCGCCACTCTCGTATTCTCGCTGCGCATGACAGCCTGTGCCTCACGGACAAGATTTCTCGCCGAGAAGATTCCATCCGCCCAGACATAGCCGATTCTGACCTGTCTCGGATACCTTCTCTGGATCATCGTGCGCAGCCGGGTGCACCGTCCGATAAACACTTCCTGAATCGTATTCGGGAAGAGCACGACGAACTCCGCATCCCAGGTCCGGAAGATGAAGCCTCTGCCAAATACACTGGTGAGCGACTCGGAAATATAAAGGAGGAACTTTCTCCCGTACTCAAAACCGAAGTTGCTGTTGAGCATGGAAAAGTCCGGCACATCCAGGGACAGTGCCCCCATGGAACTGTAGGAATCCGAATCCAGGGAGTAAACCACATCCATATAGGAACTCAGATTCGGCAGGCTCGTCAGCGCATCCTGCCCCGCCCCCGTCTGTGCAGCCAGAGATTCGAAGCGTTTCCTCTCTCCTGCTATATACGGGATCAGTGTTCCGAGCAGAGCTGCTTCCCTGCAATGTTCCTGCGCATTTTCGATGCACAGGAATCCTTTCACTGTATTCTCTCTCTGCAGCGGGAACACGAAGAACCGCCACGCCCCGCTCCTTTTCAGATCTTCCGGCGCTGCCGGACATTCCATAAATACGGGCTTTTCCTGCCTGAGGCATTTTCCCAGCAGAGGGATCTCTTCCATTCCGACTCCGGTCAGAATATGCTGGATGCTCTGGCGCCCTTTATTCGTCCACTCATAAAGCATGGATACGGTACGTCCGTCCTCCTCCAGCGAGAGAATGTATGTCCGCGCCGCCTGATAGTATTCTCCGATACACCGGAGGGCATTGAGCATGGACGCCTCCAGAGAACGGGCAGTGAGCATATCCGTGACACAGTGAAAGGCCACGCCCTGTTCTTCCCTGGTAAGCCGGCGCTCCATCTCGTCCTCCTGCACCTCAATGCCGGAGTCTGCGCTCTCTTTTCTCAGTCCTGCCCACGCCCAGTCTTCCTCTTCTCCAGGAAAGGCAACCGTGTCCATGGCAGAATTTTTCCACATCTCGCACAGGTATCCCGCCCGGATCACAAGGATATCATAATCCGCCCGCTCCACAGGCTCCACCACAGCTCCCGCGACGAACCGCGACATCTCCACGCCGTAGATATCCCCCATACACGTCCGGATATATGCGAAGGCATCTTCTATCCTCTTCTTCAGGTCAAACCTGGAGCCGGGAGCGGGGAAGAACGCCAGGAGTGTATCCGGCCTGTACTCTCCCACAATACAGTCCATCCCCAGCGCCGTAGCCAGCACCGTGGCGAGGAATCTCCGGGATTTTTTCTCTCTTTCCCCTTCTTCGCCGCTCCCCGGCCAGGGACCGCCGACAAAGCGGATCATGGCAAGGGCACATTCCGCTTCGATTCTGTTCCGGATCAGGCATTCCGCCATGTTTTTCAGGGACTGCGCCGTACAGATCCCGGTCTGCGGATCGCGCTCCGGTTTTCTTCCTGTCATCCGCTCCCGGTCGTGGCGCTGCTGGTTATCGCAGAAGCAGGCAAACATATAGACATCCTGTGTCTTCGGCTCCTGAACCAGATTGACCATATCCTCCATCCATCGGATATTTCCGCCGCTGTCAACTCTTCTGTACTCTGAGGAGGACCAGACCTCCCCTTTCTTCATATCTTCGAGAAGACGTTCCCGGCGGAACCGCTCTTCAAAGTCCATCCCCTGAGACTTAAGGAACATATGGTTCTTTTCAAAATGCATAACCTCGGTATACGTCTTTCCCCAGGTCCACGCAGTCTGATCCATGCCGTTGATCCAGATCTCCTCCACGTAATCTGCTGTCAGATTGGCTTTCACGCGGATAAGAAGGGTATGTCTGAGTATCTCCGGGAGAGCCCTCCGCGGAAACATGGCGCTTCCGATCCCTGAAAGATCCGGAAGCTTCGACTGGATCCCCACTGCCTTCACCGGCCGTCCGTCCGGGTCGTAGGTCATCCGGTACGACAGCGCAACCCATCCGTAGCACCGGCTCGCCCTGTCGCGGATAATGAAATTGCCGCTTCCCGCGTCTTTCCCCGCCATGAGCTGGTCTGCGAAGGCGGAAAAATCCGCCGCGGAATCCGGGTGTATTATGCCGCGCTCGATAAACGACCAGGGGAAATCCCCGATCACGGTATCCTGTCTGCAGCACTGTTCATCCACATTGAATGTATTGTACGTCCGATTCTCAAGATCCACCTCCCACATCATATGCGGTGTCTGGCGGAACGCGACCCTCAGACGCTCATTGCTTTCCCGGAGCTGGCGCTCCTTCCGGATCAGCTCTGAGATATCGGTGGACATCTCCAGCATGACCGGATATCTGCTGCCCGGATAGGCAACCCTGGCAATCCGGACATGCCGCCAGATCCAGTCGGAGGCCCGCTCTGAGGACCCCCTCCTGGAAATGCGGTGGATATGGTCTGAGATGCCTTCTTTATCCGCACTTTTCCGGATCAGCTGTTCATAATCCGCCTCATAGTCGGGGTGGATTCCGATCTCTTTCAGGCCGCAGGGCAGCCGCAGCTCCTCCTGGGTAGTCCCCAGCATCTGGCAGAATCCCTGATTTGCATAGATCAGCCTGAGCGCCGGTCCCACCTCGATCAGACCCACTCCGCCGTCCAGATATTCCAGCAGCGTATGCACGGATATTGCCCCGGAAGTCGCTCTCAGCGCCCTGTCCCGCATCTCATCCGCATTCGTCAGCAGGTGGTAGCTCCTGCGCCCGTTATTCTTCGCCTCGTAGAGGGCAGCGGCAGCCTGCCCGAACAGCTTCTCGAACGTAAAGCTTCCGCCCTCCGCAAGGTAGACTCCCACAGAGGCAGTCACCTGTATCACCGGATCCGTTCCTGCTTCATAATGCATCATGCTGCAGAGCTGTTCCGCTTTCCTCTCGATATCTTTTTCCGTAAAAATTCCCTTTACAAAGACCAGAAACTCATCTCTTCCGATCCGGCTCACCACATCCGTGGCCTTAAAAAGAGCAGAGAGAGTCTGACACGCACACTGTTCCACGTGTTCCTCTTCCCGGTAGCCGAGCCGCTCGTTGACTTCCGGCATATTGTCCAGGTCGATCATGAACATGGCGCATCTGTCCTCTTCCGACATCTTTTCCAGATGCCAGTCAATATACTTCCGTGCCCTCTCTCCGTTTATAAGTTCTGTGTACTTATGCCTGTACTTTGACACTTTACCCTTCCCTGTTGTGTGACGCTTTTCCGGGTCGGGTTCTGTATTTCCCATCATCAATTTTATCTCCTTAAGATGCAGCCTTTTGAAGCGTCGCTCTCCAGTTCATTATAGTCCCATTTTTCGGCATATTCAATACACATTCAAATCTTTTTCTTCTCCCGGGGCAAGAGAGATCTCCCCTCCGTCAGGCAGCACAAGAATGCCTTTCATCCCTTCCGGGAGGCAGATTCTGACTTTCCAGCCCTCTCCTTTTTCCGAATCAGTAACTTTTGTGTAGGAAAAACCTATTTTTCCTCCCGGAACAGCTGCCTCTCCCTCCAGATCCGGCAGGTAATCCAGGTGAGGACAGATTCGCACTGTCTCCCAGCCGGCTTTGTCCGGACAGATTCCTGCCACAGAACGAATCATCTCATAGATCGGAAGAGCGCTCCACGCATGGCAGTCGCTTCTCGTATCCCCCGGCGTCTCCGGACAGGTGGTGCAGTTCAGATCCAGAAGTCCTTTCCAGAGTTCCATGTTCTCTTCTGTGTACGCATACATTCCCGACTGTTCCAGTGCCCGGAACCACTCGTAGGACGTTGAGAATGTCACTTTAAGGACGTCTCTGCCCTCCGCGGCATTTCTCAGGATCCGGTGTGACTGCTCCGCATCCGTCATCCCGTTGAGCACCGCCCACGCCTGGGCGTGTTCCGTGTACTGTTCAAATGACGGTCCCTCACGGTACATGCCGCGCTGTTCATCCCAGCACGTCTCCTCTACTTTATCTGTAATGGCTTTCTGACGCGCAAGATACTCCTGCGCCATCCCTTTTCTTCCTGCCGCTTCGTTCAGCTGTGCCGCACACTTCAGGGCATAGGCGTACATCAGATTGATAATGCTGGACGGTCCCTTTGCCAGAGCAGCGGGAATGCCCGCGCATTCTCCCCATGCCGGCTGCCAGTCCACGAACTCCCAGTATCCGAGCCGTCCCACCAGGCCGTCCTCCCCGATCTTCCTGTCATAGAACGCAAGGATCATATCCATGTCCGGGAAATACTTTTTCACCGTGCCCATATCCCCCGTCTGCATCCAGTACTCCCGCAGCATATAGATATAGTGCAGGGAGAATGTGGAGATGATCTGCGGGTAGGCAGAGGGGTATTTGCCGTGGATCAGTCCCTCCGGAATCATGGAGCAGTGATAGTCTTCCAGCGCCTTTTTCGCCAGACGCGCATCCGTACTGACGCAGTAGGTGAACATGGCCTGGAGGCGGGTGTCCATGGGGAACTGCATCTGCTCGTAGTACGGGCAGTCCATATACGTCTCCAGCATACAGTTTTCCAACGTCCGGAGGCTCATCTCCCAGATCTCTTCCACCCATTTTTCCGAAGACTTCACCCAGGAACCTGTCTCAAGGGGATATCCTGTTCTCCGGAATACAGGGGCTTTCACCTGCACGTCTTCGGCTCCCGCCTCAATGCTGATGCGGACAAACCGGAAGGTTCTCACCCAGAAGGGCTCGTAGGCAAGACCGGTTCCATCCAGGATAATCTGATCGGTAATCCCTTCAATCTCTCCGTTCTCCACGTCATCTCTTCTTAAGATTTTCCCTTCCTTTACAAATTTTTCGAAAAAGGTCACAGATACCTTTGCTCCTTCTCCTCCCTCAAAACAGAATTTCGGATAGCCGTTTTTGATCACGCCGGCATCCAGGATCAGTTCCTGTTTTTCTCCTGCCGGAACGGTAATCTCTCCCTTCTTTAATATCCCTGTCCCGCTGAATGCGGAGCCTGTCACCTCCCTGACGAATGTTTCCTGTCTCTCATATAAAAGAGGAATCTGCCTCTCCATCATGGGAAGGCGCTGCACCAGGCCCACCGTATTCATAAAATGATCAATCGCAACCGTCTCGATCCGGGTACATGCCGCCCAGCCGGAAGAGTCGAAATCCGTCTCCTTCCACGCGGAAGGGGTGTTCCTGAAATCAATCTCCTCGCAGACTGCGCCGAGATTCTCCGTGACCTTAGTGCTCTTCAGGCAGAAGCTGCCGTCCAGATACACTCTCCAGTCCGCTTTTCCTGTTGTCACGGTTCCCCGCTTCTCCCCGTTTTCATCCAGAATATCGCCCTCCACGGCCAGCCGGTGTCCGCCTCCCGGGGAAACCACTGCGAATATGGACGCCCTCTCATCTGTCTGCTTCACAGCCTCGTCCGGGTCACAGTAGAGCACCTGTACTGCCAGTACATTTTTCCCCGGCCTCAGATACCCGCTCAGCTCCAGGGTATCGTAAAACTGGCGGTAACGGTCCCCTTTGCAGGGTCCGGAATTCACCGGACAGCCGTTCACCCACAGCCGGTAGCGGGCGTTTGCCCCGATATCTATGGTGAGTTTCCCCTGTTCCGGCGCCTCAGCTTCAAGGCGGTAATAGGCGAACCTCCCTGTCATGTCTCCCTCGAGAATGTTCCATTTTTCGATCTCCGCCCGGGGCACCCCGAGCCATACTGCTTCTTTCCACATGTTATTTTCCTCCTGAGTCTCTGAATTCACCTGCTGCCATCCGCAGTTACTGCTATTTTAAAAAAATGTCTGTGATGTGCACAGACATTTTTTTGCTATATTGTAATATTTTTCGCTGTCTTTTTCATCTGCCGACTTATCTCGGGCGGCCGGCTTTCTTATTTGTCTTTCATGGCGAATACTTTCATGGCTTTCTTGCAGTTCTCTTTCATCGCCTGAGTGCCCCAACGCACGATATCGTGGTACATAACAGGCTCGTCATGATCCCCCTCCACAAGAGAATAGCAGTATTTGTACTTCTTGCCGTTCTTCTCCAGAGGAATGCATCCCATGCGGAACTGATCCTCGATCCCTTTTCCACCTGCGATCGCCATATAAGTATAGTAATTCACCTTTCTCACGCCGCTTCGGATCGCCCTGCGGAAATCCTCGTCGCTGACGCCGGAACCGCCGTGCATGACAACCGGGATATGTGCCTTTTCACGCACCCGCTCCACCACGGAGAAGTCAAGTTTGGGAGCGCTTAGGTACACGCCGTGGGTCGTCCCGAAGGAGCATGCCAGGGCATCGATTCCTGTTGCCTCCACAAAGATCTTTGCCTGCTCCGGATCGGTATAGATCTTATCCGGATCCGTGCCGTTCCCTGCAGAACCGGTTCCCGTCTCTCTCTTTCCCATACAGCCGATCTCCGCCTCCACAGAAGCCCCCGTCTGCCTTGCAAAGGAGACTACCATCTGGGTATTGGCCAGATTCTCCTCAAAAGGCAGAACGGAACCGTCATACATGACGGAGGTAAACCCGAGATCCAGCGCCCTGCACACATACTCCAGAGTCTCGCCGTGATCCAGGTGTACGCACACCGGCACCTTCGCCTTCTTCGCCATTGCAATCATGATCGGTCCGATCACGTCGATAGGCATAATCTCCTCATGGACTTCCGCATGCTGGATGATCACCGGCACGTCCAGCTCCTCCGCTGCTCCGATGACTGCCATCACTGCCTCCAGGTTCGGTGTGTTAAAAGACCCCACCGCACATTTTCTCGCCTCGCACAGATTCAGAATCTGTCTTAAAGTTACTAACATCTGTCTTTCCTCCTACATCTTTTTATCCGATAATCTGATTTTCACACAGTAAGATTTCTTCTCTCCCGGCGCAAGCATTTTGAGCATCCCGGTCTTCCGCATGACATCGCGGCCATCGGGATAGCAGTTGCCGCACTCCAGTCCCAGGACGTAGTCCCGGACGCCCATCATCTTCCACTCCACAAAGCCGTCCAGTTCTTCCGCATTGAAAGTGATCTCCAGTCCCATGGAAAGTTTCGGCTGCCAGATGGAAGCCCGTCCGTCCTTCCCGGCAAACCGGTGGTAATAGCAGCGCTCCACGTATCCTGCCTGGGGCGGGATCATCCGGCTCCAGTTTTCCAGGTCTTCCGCCGCGTGGTCATCCCGGGGAGTCACACTGACGGAGGGGATCTCCACGATGCTCTCCTCATCCAGAAGCGGATATCCCATATTCATATGGTAGAGGATTTCCAATGGCTCCTCCCGGTCCCCGGTGTTCTCGACGGTATCCCGGATCTCAAAGCTGTTCTCCTCCAGGCTGATCCCGTACTCTCTTGTCAGCCTGAGCTTCTGTGCGAAGATCCTCTCATCTTTCATCACCGCCCGGACTACAAGTTCCTTCTTCTCCCGGTCCTCGAACCAGTATGCCTGTTCTGCGGGCGTGTTGGCGATGGTGCCGTGGAGAGGCAGCCGCTCTCCCGCATCCGTGCAGGGCGATCCCACAGCGCGCAGCCCGCAGGTGGTCAGATATCCCGCGGTAAAGGACTTCAGCCATCCGTCCTCCCGGTCGTCGTAATAGGACGGAGAGACGTACCCGCAGGGTGAAAAATATGACATGTTGATTCCTTTATATGCCAGCCTGGAAACGTCGGCGCACCGGTCCAGGGAAACGGTCATCTCCAGCCCCCGCCCGTTGCTGATCTCCAGAAGGCGCATCCCGTCTCCCTTTCCTCCCACAAGCCGGTGTTCTTCCATCCGGTATAACTGGGAGTCATGTCCGATATAGGAATTGACTAAACGATCTGAATTCATGGTTCTTCTCCTTATTCTCTTCTATTCTCCTGCCAGAGGCCGCACTGCCCTGTACAGCCTGCGGTAGCGCCGGTAGATTTTCTCATATTTCTCATGCATCTCCGGCCTGGGCTCATAGACTTTCTTCTTCTCCACCATATGTGCCGCCGCATCCTCAAGATCCCGGAAACATCCCGCCGCAATCCCGGTCAGCATGGCGCTGCCGACGGTTCCCGCATCCACCGTATTCAGAGCTGTAATGGGCACGTTGAGCACATCCGCCTTCATCTGCATCCACACCTCGGATCTGGCTCCCCCTCCGGTGGCGTGAAGCATCTTAAAGTGAATCCCGGAATCCTCCAGGCACTCCAGATTGAGCTTCATCTCATAGACAACGCCCTCCATACACGCCCGGTAAATATCGCTGACCGTGGTATCTGTCGTAAGTCCGACCACCGCTCCCTTTGAGCCGGTGTCCATATAGGGCGTGGCAGCTCCGGCGAAATGGGGAAGCACCAGAAGCCCAGTCGGTTCATCCGGCGCTTCTCCTCCTCTCTCCAGCATGGAATTGACGGAAATCCCCTGTTCCTTTGCCAGTTCCTTCTCCTTCTTTGCCAGCGTGTCCACGCACCACTGGATCAGTGCCCCTCCGGTATAGGAAAATGCGTAGCACACGTATTTTCCCGGAATCACATAGGGCACTACCGCAAAATTGCCTTCATACATCACTTCCAGTTCCGGAACACTGTCGTACACCGGTGTCAGGCACTCCACGGTTCCCGCGCCGTCCACTGCCCTGTCGGAATCAAAGACGCCGGCGCCCACTGCCGCGGCGATCTGATCATGACTGATGGAGACGATCCGGGTATCCGGGGAAAGGCCGGTCTCCTGTGCCACCTGCTCCGTGATCCTGCCCGCCGGGGTTCCGGTGGGGACAGGCTCGGACATAAGCTTCATGTCGATTCCCGCCAGATCGAACATCTCCCGGCTCCATTTCAGGCCGGTGATGTCAAACGCCATGGTCCGGGTGGCCAGGGAATAATCGATCTGCGCTTTCCCGGTCAGGGCAAAGACCACATAATCCTCCATGAGGAAGATGTGTTTCGCCTGCCGGTAGATCTCCGGCCGGTTCTTCTTCATCCACATGATCTTGCACAGGCTGTACATCTCATGAGGCTTCAGCCCGGTAATGGAAGCGATGGACTTGCCGTCCAGTTTCTCCGTCAGTTCCCGGCACTCTTCCGCTCCCCGGGGATCGGTGTACAGCATTGCCCGGTGGAGCGGTTTTCCCGCCTCGTCGGTCATCACAAAGGTCTCCCCGAAGCTTGTGACGCCGATTCCCGCGATCTCCGGGTGGCGCGCCGCCATCTCCCGGACCACTGCCATGACACCTTCCATAATCGCCTCCGCGTCAATCTCGTGCTCACTCTTTCCGCGCTTTGCCGGGTAATCCCGGTAGGACTGATCCAGCTTTTTCCCGGTACTGTCAAAGACCGTCAGCTTGCAGCCGGTGGTGCCAATGTCAAGGCCGGCGATCTTGATATTCCTGACATTCCTACGCTCCTTTTCTTCTACTGTTGTGCCGTCCACCTCACAGTGCCTCCTTTCCCTCCGAAAAGCCCGCTCCGCTGTATACGTCTTTCAGTATCTCTTCCACATAGCTGCGGCTGCGCGCAAGGGATTCCGGATACTTTCCGTCATCATTCACAGCGAACTCCACGGTCATGGAACCTTTATAACCCATTTTTACAAGTTTTTCGATCACATCCGGCAGACAGATCATCCCGGTTCCCGTCGGTGCCGTACACATGGGCATCCCGTCGCAGTCGTGGTCCGCAGCCGGATGATCCGCCGGGGCTTTACGCATATCCTTGAGATGCACATACCCGATGCGCCCCTCGAAGAGATCCAGGAACCGGACCGGATCCTCTTTCTCGAGGATCATATTGCCGCTGTCGTATACCAGTTCCAGTGCCGGCACCTGATCCAGAACGGATCTCACATCCTCCGCCCGGCACAGTCCCAGCCGGAGATCCGGGAAGTCTTCGATGACGGCATGCATGCCTTTTCCTTTTATGTATGGGACGATTTCTCTCCAGTGCCGTACCTGCTGCGCACGGATTTCGTCCTTTGTATATCTGTCAATATCGTCCGAAGCCTGCGTCACCAGCATGATTACATCCGTTCCCAGGCGTTCCGCCTCGTCTGCAGCTTTCTTTGCGTCTTCCACTCTGCCGGCGAATCCGGCCTCGTCCATGGCGGCAAATGCTCCAAAGCAGATATAGCTGCTCACTCTGAGATGATGTTTCTTCAGAGTTTCCATGACAAAATCAGTTCCCAGAAGCCCGGTCTCCCATGCCGTCACATCCACGGCGGGATACCCGGCTGCCTCCGCCATCTCCATGATCTCGTCATACCCGTCCTGCAGGGTGTCGATTTCTTTCTGTATCCGGTACATGAAGAAAAGTCTCCCGGTCATATTCATCGTCATCAGGCTGATCTGATTCATCTCACAGCGCCTCCCTTCTTAAATCCAGGTATTCACATTCTTCCTGCGTCAGTTCGATGCGAAGGGCTTCGATATTCTCCCGCATCCGCTCCGGTTTTGAAGTGCTCACCACGGCAAACATGTTCATGTTCTGGCGGAAGATCCAGGCCATGGCGATCTGCGGCACAATCACGCCCTTTGCCGCCGCCAGGAGCTCGCACCGCCGTAACCGCTCAAAATTCTCCGGATAGCCGTACCCTTTCATGGCGTTGGCGTCCAGGATCTTCCCGGCATTTTCCGCATCGCTGCTCCTGAGTTTGCCGGAAAACAGGCCGCGCCCGAGACTGGAGTAAGCCACCACCGGCATCTGGTTTTTCCGGTACCATTCCCGCGCCTCTTCATTTTCCGGGCCGGAAATGGTGACACATCCTCCGCCCCAGGGATCTTCCATCTGGTCTGCCAGACCGAAATTCGGACTGGAGACGGAAAACGGGATCAGATTGTGTTTGTATGCATACTCATTTGCCTCTTCGATCCTCCGGTGGGTCCAGTTCGACCCGCCGAAAGCGCCGATCTTCCCCTCTGCGTGCATCCCGTTGAATGTTTCCACGATCTCGCCCACATTCATCTCCCGGTCATCCCGGTGGAGCAGATAGATATCAATGTAATCCGTGCGCAGATATTTCAGGGATCTTCCCAGGTCTTTCTTCATCTCTTTTTCATTGACACGCTTTTTTCCGAACATACTGGGATGGCCGCACTTGGAGAGAAGCACGATCTTATCCCGCATGTTCTTCTCCTCAATCCATCTTCCCAGGGACTGCTCTGCCGCCATATAATTTCTCGCCGTGTCAAATGTCGTCACTCCCGCGTCGTACACTGCATCCAGCAGATCATTTCCGTTGCCATTTGTCATAAACGGCTGCATGGCAGTGCCGAACAGAATCCGTGAAACCGGTTTGTCCACATAAGGTACGGTTGCATACATCATCTTGTTTTCCATGAAATTTTCCTCCTTCTGAAAGACGAAGAGGCAGTCTGAATTTCCCAGGCTGCCGTTCGTTCCGTGAGATTTCTATTCGTCGATATCCACCCAGTCATATCCGAGATATGTGGTAAACGCTTCTTTTAAAATCTCTTTCATATGTCCCACGCCTACGGAGGTGTGGTGTTTGAAGCCGCCTCTTGCCAGACGGATCAGTTTGTTCTGCAGATCCGGGATCTCCGCAACGCCGCCGCAGCCGAAGAATTCTTCCTCGATCGGATCATCGGTGAATCTGGCTTCGCTTGCGTAGACCACGATCTTTCCGTCTTTTGTCTGGCAGTTGGACATGGTCATGTCAAAGGGACGGATTCTTCCCTCGTTGCTGCCCCATCCGGAACCCGGATCTCCTTTTGCGAACATCTTGTGTTCCGTCACGGTTCCCTTTGCCGTCATCAGAGACTGTGCCACCGGACCGCAGTGGAAGAGGATCACTTTATTCTCATCGTCGCCGTAGTTGTTGTTCCAGTCAAGAACTGCCGTGGGCTGCTCGCTTGCCAGGTTCATGGCGCGCATGGTCAGGGCGGAACACATGTCGATCTCGCAGGAAGCCACGATTCCCCGGTCATTGAGTTCGCTTAAAAGCACGCAGGGACATACCCGCATGATCGTCTCCATCTCATTCCAGCAGCGAAGGGTAAGCGCATCCAGATGATACTCTTCGATATACTCGTCCAGAACAACGGAGATCTTCGCCAGGGTGAGCATGTTGCTCTCCGGCACTTTTGAGCAGTCCGTATAGTTTTTCAGACGCTCGATCTTCGCCAGCACTGCCGCGTCATCGTCCGCTTTCTGGTTCACCTTGAAGAACACTTCCGAAAGATCAAAGGACTCCACGTTGATCCCATATTTCTGGAGGGTGATCTCGTCAAAACGCACCGTCTTGAAAGCGGTCGTCCTGGCGCCGATGCATCCCACATTGAACCGTTTCATTCCGTTTACTACACGGCAGATCGCCGCGAAGTCTCTCAGGTTCTGCGCGAATGCCTCTGACAGCGGATGAACCACGTGGGGTTTCATCACGGTAAAGGGTACCTGATACTGGGTAAACACATCCGTCACGGAGAATTTTCCGCAGAACGCATCCCTTCTGTGAGCGAAGTCCATCTTGCCGATCTCGTCCGGATATGCCTGCATCAGTATCGGCACGCCCGCGTCCTGAAGAGCTGTGATGGCTCCGTTTTCGTCCGCGAAAATCGGCATGGAAAAGATGACTCCGTCATACTGTCCCTCGTGCTCCTTGAGCCATTTGGCATACAGAAGCCCCTCGTCTCTTGTCTCCACACCGCCGTAACGGGTCAGCTCCGCATCCATGGCAATGTAGTCGTATCCCGCGTCCGTCACTGCCTTGATCATGTCGTCCCTTGCCCCGTAGATCAGTTCTCCCGGCATGAATCCTCTGTTGCAGAAGCAGAGTGCAAATGTCATTTTCTTCATTTTCGTCCTCCTGTCCTTTTCTCGAATCCGGTTCGTCCCGGTGTTTCCTGTTTCGCTTTCACGGTTCCGTGTCTGCGATTTCGTTTCTGTGTTTTTGTTTCTGTGATTTTATTGTAGAGAAAAGGACAGGAAGATGATATAGTATAACGTTCTTTTTTCTTTGAATTTGTCCGCTCAGTGCTGTACCGTCTCCGTATTGAATCCCCGGGCAAAGACAGGTCCCATGTACTTTGCCACAAGAGGCACGAGTTCCCGGTCAAAATTGTCTTTTACCGCAGTCTCTTTTCCGAACACCATGGTATGTTCCGTCTCCGGGTCGGAGGCTGACCAGTGGGGAACTTTGCTGTGGTTCGGATCGCCCTTTTCCGCGAAGGCCATCACACAGCCGAAGACTTCTTCCTCCACCTTCTTCGTAACCTCCCCCTGCTGCGTCACGGGGACAAGCTCCGTATTGCGGAACACGAATGGAATATCCGCACAGTGCCAGGGCGCTCTTCCGTCACCCACAGCCATATTCAGATCAAACAGATAGGAGTAGGTGCAGTCGTTTAATCCGCTTCTGATCTTAATATATTCCTGGGTCGGCAGCCGGAAAATGAAATCAAGCATCATCACTTCCGCCGGATCTCTCTCCGGGTATGCCTTCTCAAACAGCGGAAGCAGCTCCGCCGCTGCATCTGCGCCCAGAAGCCCCTTCACGGCTTCCTCTCCCGGGACAGACGGATCCCGTCCTGCAAAGGCATCGGAAAACGCGGTAAACTCTCCAAACACCGTGCCGATCACAAGGGGAATACGAGCCGTCTCCTGACGGAAACCGTTTTTCTCCGGCGTTCCTCTGTAAAATGCATTCGGATGTGGTGTACCGCCGATGTATTTTCCTTCTTTCTGGAGCTTCGGGCTCACCCGGTTGTACGCGGCTGCCAGATGCCCGTAGGACACCTTCTCAAGCTCCTTCACGTCAGTAAGCTTCAGTTCCTTCATCATGGCGCGCACCAGTTCTTCTCCGCTGCCCTCGCTGTCCGCCAGCACCGGTCCGATGATTCCGCTCATGATGATCCCCTTCGCATACAGCCCGTCCGCCGCCGGCATCTGCAGGAGTGTGGTGATCTTCGCCCCGCCGCCGGACTGTCCGAACAGCGTCATATTGTCGGGGTCTCCTCCGAATTTTGCGATATTATCCCGAATCCATCTCAGAGCGGCGATAATGTCATCCATTCCCGCATTTCCGGAATTGGCGTATTCTTCACCGAAAGCCGAAAGGTCGCAGAATCCCAGGACATTGAGCCTGTGGTTCACGGAAACGACAACCGCCTGTCCCTCCCGGCACATATTCTCCCCTTCATAAGCCACCTGCTCGATGGCGGAGCCTTCCCTGAACCCGCCGCCGTGAAGCCAGACAAGCACCGGACGTTTCCCGTCATCGCAGCCCGGCGTCCAGATATTCAGGTTCAGGCAGTCCTCGTTCTCGATCCAGTAGCGGTGGGGCACCATCAGCTCGCCGTTTGCCTGGGGACGGTTCAGAAGCGGGCAGACATACCCGTAATTCGTGGCGTCCCGCTCGCCTTCCCACGGCTCCACCGGCTCCGGCGCGTGAAAGCGCCGCGCTCTCGCGTAGGGTATCCCCTTGAAAATGGAAATATTGTCGTACTCATATCCTCTGATCTTTCCGTAAGTTGTCTCAACGACCGCCTTTCCCGGGCCGTATGTAAATACATGTGACATAATCTGATACTCCTTCCTGTTGGTTTGTCTCTATTTTATATATTGTATATCAGTGCAGGCATGTGGACAAGAAGGAAAAACTTTTTTGCCGGGGAAGGGATAACTGTGCTATACTGAATTTGCTGTATCAATCGAAGTACACGGATATTTTGAGGAGGATGACCATGATTTCCACTTTCAACCTCCAGAAGCTGGGCGACCTTCTGAAAGACTTTTATACGCTGACCCGGATCCGGATCACCGTCTTTGACGAGACGTTCCGGGAACTTGCCGCATGCCCGGAAGAAGTCGCGCCTTTCTGCCAGGTGATCCGGACCGATCCCGAGGCAGCCCGGCGGTGCCGGCTCTGCGACACACTGGCCTGTCAGACTGCATCCCAGAGGCGTTCCCCCTATACGTACCAGTGCCATGCGGGACTGACCGAGAGCATTGTCCCTCTCTATACCGGGAATATTCTCATCGGATACCTTCTTTTCGGACATGTGTTTTCCTATCAGAGCCACGAGGACGGATGGGAGATCATCTCCCGGCGGTGCAGAAACTACAACATCGACATGGACGCGCTGAAAGACGCCTGTTTTGAGCGTCCTCTCATCCCGAAAGACTACATTACCTCCGCCACGCATATCATGCAGGCCGTTGCCTCCTACCTGTGCATGGAGCGGATGGCTTACCTGCGGCAGGAATCTCTTCCCGTGCGGATCGATGAATACATCAGCCGGCATTTTACCGGGGACATGGATATCGAAACGCTCTGCGAACATTTTCAGATCGGCAGAACCCGCCTCTATGAGATTGCCCGGGAGAATTACGGCATGGGCATCGCGGAACATATCCGCAGGCTCCGCATCGAGAAAGCGAAAGTACTTCTGGAGGAAGAGCCCCGGATGTCCGTGGCGCAGATCGCATCGGAGTGCGGTTTCGGGGATTACAATTATTTTATAACAGTATTTAAAAAGCTGACAGGATACGCTCCGGGAGCGTACCGCCGACGGAATGGAGATAAATGATGAAATATAAGAATATTGTCTTTGACTTTGGAAATGTTGTGGGAAGATTTGACGGAAATTACATTTTACATCAGTTCTGTTCTTCCGAAGAGGATTATGAGACGCTTTTCCCCGTCCTCTTCTCCAGGTGGCAGGAGCTGGACAGGGGCACGATCGATTACGATCAGTATGCAAAAGACTGCGAGGAGGCGCTTCCTGACCATCTGAAAAAAGCATGCCGCAGCTTCTTCCGGAACTGGGCGGACTTCGCCCATCCCATCCCGCAGACGGCAGAGTTCATACATGAATTGAAAAAGCAGGGGGCAGGGATCTATCTGCTCTCCAACGCTTCCACCTACTTTGCAGACTACATGCGGAAAAACTGCAAAGCCCTGGAAGAATTTGACGGCATTGTATTTTCCGCACCCCTTAAAATGGCAAAACCGGAGCCGGAAATCTACCGCTATCTTTTCCGCACTTATGATCTGAACCCTGAAGAATGTTTCTTCATCGATGATCTTGAGCCCAATATAGAGGCCGGACGCAGACTGGGAATGGAGGGAATTGTCTTCACCGGAGATATCGACGCAGTGAAAAAGGCGGTCGGCTTCTGAAAGCCGCCCGCCTTTTTCCCGAATCCGCATTTTGACATACTCGTACTTCTACATATTCCGCACTTTGAATTCTCTCTGTGCCTCTCTCTTCTGGTCTTTCTTTGCGATATCATCCCGCTTGTCGTAGAGCTTCTTACCTTTTGCCAGGCCGATCTCCACTTTTACCAGACTTCCGCTGAAGTAGACCTGCAGCGGCACCACGGTGATTCCTTTCTCCCGCATCTTCCCGAAGATCTTGTCGATCTCTTTCTTGTGAAGGAGGAGTTTTCTCACACGGAGCGGATCCTTGTTGAAAATATTTCCTTTCTCATAGGGGCTGATGTGCATGCCGTAGATGAACATCTCCCCGTTCTCCACCCGGATGAACGCTTCTTTAATGCTGCACTTTCCCATTCTGAGAGACTTGACCTCCGTCCCGTGAAGGACGATGCCCGCCTCGTATTTCTCAAGGATAAAATAATCGTGATACGCTTTTTTGTTATTCGCGATAAGTTTGATTCCTGTCTTTGCCATAATTCTTCCCTCTTTCCACAGGCTGCCGCAGCCCGCTTACACCAGTTCAAAATTCACTGTCCGCAGGAGCCGGTCCGCCGCGCTTACACGGACTTTCACCGTCTGTCCCAACTTGTATGTCTTTCCGGTATGCTCCCCGACCATCTCGTAGCGTCCCTCCACGAACTCATAATGATCATCCCACATATCACTGACATGTACAAGTCCTTCCACCGTATTCGGAAGTTCCACATAGATTCCCCATTTTGTCACACCGGAGATCACACCCTCGTACTCTTCTCCGATACGGGATTTCATATACTCTGCCTTTTTCAGCTTGACAACCTCGCGTTCCGCCTCCTCAGCCGCGCGTTCCTTCATGCTGCACCGGGCTGCCACCTCCGGCAGGATCTTACGGTAATGTTCGATTCTGTCCTCATTCAGCCTGCCTCTTAAGTTCTCCTTGATAATCCGGTGAATCTGGAGATCCGGGTATCTGCGGATGGGGGAAGTAAAGTGTGTGTAATACTTCGCCGCCAGTCCGAAATGTCCGGTGTTCTCCGTGGTATACGCCGCCCGCTTCATGGACCGCAGGGCAAGCCGGCTGATCAGCGCCTCCTCGGGCGTACCGTCCACTTTTGCCAGAAGCTTCTGGATCTCCATGGGGCGGACTTCATTTCTCACATGGATGTGGTAGCCGAAATTGTTGATAAAAAGGCTGAGCTGCCGGATCTTCTCCTCCTCCGGCGCCTCGTGGGTCCGGTACAGGAAGGGCACCTCCCGCCAGAAATACTCCTCCGCCACAGTCTCATTTGCCAGAAGCATGAAATCCTCGATGATCTTCGTGGCAGGGTTCCGGTCATATGGACGGATATCCACCGGTCTGCCGTTTTCATCCAGGTCGATCTTCGTCTCCGGAAGGTCAAAATCAATGGAGCCCCGCTTTCCCCTGCGTTCGCGGATCAGTCCGGAGAGTTCATGCATCAGCCGGATCATGGGGATGAACGCTTCATTTTCCGCAAGGACATCCGCATCGCCTTCCAGCATCTTTGCCACTCCGGTATAACTCATCCGCTTATCCACGCGGATCACTGTCTCCGCTATGATATGGTCTGTCACCTCCCCGGAAGGATCTACCGTCATAATACAGGAGAGCGCCAGCCGGTCCTCCCCGGCGTTGAGGGAACAGATGCCGTTGGAGAGAGTGTGGGGCAGCATGGGAATCACCCGGTCCGCCAGGTAGACGCTTGTTCCCCGATTCAGCGCCTCCCGGTCAAGAGCACTGTACTCCTGGACATAATTCGTCACATCCGCGATATGGACGCCCAGACGGTAATTCTCCCCGTCTTTTACCACGGAAACCGCATCGTCCAGATCCTTTGCATCCTCCCCGTCGATGGTCACCATCTGCCAGTCCCGCAGGTCCATCCTTCCCGCGCAGTCCGCCTCGCTGACCGGTTTGCCGACACGGACCGCCTGATTGAGCACCCGCTCCGGGAATTCTGTGGGAAGTCCGCTGTCTTTTACAATCGAGAGAATGTCCGTTCCGGGGTCATTGACATGTCCCAGAATCTCAACCACCTTTCCCTCCGGCTTTGTGCGCTCGCCGCCGTAGGATGTCAGCTCCACCACAACCTTGTGCCCTGTCATGGCTCCCATCTCTTTTCCCGCAGGAATATAGATATCGCTCAGATATCTCTGATTGTCCGGCCGCACGAAACCGAAGTTCTTACTCTTTTCATAGAGTCCCACAACTTTCACGACGCTGTGGCTGAGAATCTTTACGATCTTTCCTTCCCTGCGTTTTCCGCCCGGATTCCCGGTGACGATATATTCCACCTCATCACCGTGGAAAGCGCCGCCTGCATACTCTTCCGGAATAAAGACGTCGTCCCCGCCTTCCTCCGGAGCGACAAAGCCAAAGCCGCGCACATTTGCCTGGAAAATGCCTTTTTTCCGTACCGCCTGATCTTTGCTGTATTTCCCCCTCTTGGAAAGAGAGACTTTTCCTTCTTCCACAAGAGCGTCAAGCACACTTTTCAGTTCTTCCCGCTGCTCTCTCGGAATCTGCAGAACAGCCGCAATCTCCCGGACCCGCATCGGCACATAGAGATCGTCGCAGATAAAATCATAGATTACTTTTTTTCGCTTTTCAAATGTCTGGTCCATCGTTACACTCCCCTGACGTATTTATAGCTGCCGTTCGCATACGCCCCGTTTCCCGGCGTCTGCGCAGAAAAAAGAAAACACCCTATATCCGCATAGAGTGTTTTGTCATTCATTATCTTCCGATCTCTGTAAATCCATACATGTTAGTTTAACACTTTTAAGTTCAGAACAACTGCAAGTACCATAAAAAGTATGCCGAGAATTCTCGTAGCCTTTACAAGTGCTCCTTCCATGGAACGGCCCTTATTCTGGCCCCAGTATGTGTCTGCCACCCCGCTGATCGTGCCAAGTCCCGCCGACTTTCCTTCCTGCAGAAGAACGATCGCAGACAGAGCGATACAGTCTATAACAAAGATAATCGATACAACAATCTTTAAAATATCCATCATAACACCTCCTGCGGATAAACCGTATATATATTACCACAGACAGGGGACATTTGCAAGACTTTTTCGCGCTGCCTGCGCAATTCTTAATTGACCTTCTCTTATTTTTATAAAATTTTATGAAATCGTCTGTAACATACCTGAATGTTCCGTAATCACCTTTTTCATAATGTCAATGTCATCTTTCATCGCATCAATTTGTTCCGCCCCTCTTTGATACCTGCGATATGTTGATGTATAACAGGATTCTATATTCTGTATTCGCGGCAGAACATCATTTTCCAGTAAGAGTTCTACTCTCTTTGTTCTGCTTTCTATCGGCTGCAATTTCTTATCAAGAATCTCTGACATTGCCAGTAATAATTCGTTATCAGTCATATGTAATGTCCTCCTCTGTGCGTATTCTACCCCTTGAATTCCGCCGGTGTGTATATAATATCATTTTAAGAGCAAAACATCCATTGACATTTTGACGAATCTATTTTGAAAAAGATCAGATGGTAACTACGCCCTTCTGGAGCATGATATTCGCATACAGCGCCGACTCGCCTGTGGCAATGATCGCATATGCAGTTTTCGCCTCATCATAAAATGCAAAGCGCTCGATGTTTCCTACTGCTGCATCTCCTCTGTCGTCGTATTTGCGGATGATCTCTTTATAAGTATCCCAGATCGGCGTCTCCACGTCATCACCGGGCATTACTTCCATCAGGTTCACCGGATGTTCCACATAAGTATCCAGGGGGAACACCTGGAGGATTGCATCCAGAAGTTCCGGTACGCCGTGGCCGTCGCAGCGGATCACGATCGCATTTTTTCCCATTGACTCAGCCGGAAAATTTCCGTCTGAGATCACCAGTCTGTCACTGTGTCCCATCTCCGCGAGCACTTTTAACAGCTCCGGAGAGAGGATTTTCGGTATTCCTTTTAACATTTTTATTCATCTCCTTTTTGTTTTTCCACATTTATTGTTCTCTACGCTGTCACCCTGCAGAATCTTTCATACGCTTCATCCCATTTTTCTTTCTCGCATGGCTCATAAATCTTAATATCCTGGGAGCGGCGCACGATTTTTCTTGCCTCTTTCAGGGAACCGATCTCGCCGGTTGCCATCAGCTGTAACGCCACATTTCCCAGTACGGTGGCTTCCACCGGTCCGGCGCTCACCCGGCATCCGCAGGCGTTGGCGGTAAACTGGCACAACAGTGCGCTCTGGGTCCCTCCGCCCACGATGTAAATGGTCTGATAATCTTTTCCGGTGCAGTCTTTGATCTCCTCTACTGCCTGGCGGTACTTCATGGCAAGGCTCTCGTTGATGCAGCGCACGACCTCGCCGATGGTCTCCGGCACCGCCTGCCCGGTCCGTCTGCAGTATTCGCGGATCCGCTCCGGGATATTTCCTGCAGGGGTAAATTCCGGCGCATCCGGATCGATGAAGCACTTCAGCGGTTCTGACGCTGCCGCCATCTTTTCCAGTTCGCCGAAGCCGTACTCCTGTCCTTCCCGGATCCACTGGCGCCGGCTCTCCTGGATACACCACAGACCGATGATATTCTTGAGGAAGGAAGTCTTTCTCCCGTACCCGCCCTCGTTGGTGATATTATAAAACTCTGACTTTTCATTGATAATGGGGGCCTCCAGTTCGGTTCCCAAAAGGGACCATGTCCCGCAGCTTAAGAAGATAAAATCATCTTCCGATGCCGGAACCGCCACCATGGCTGCCTGAGTGTCATGCCCTGCTGCCGCGATGACGTCGATCCTGTCAAGTCCCAGCTCCCCGCAGATCTCCTCCGAGAGCTGTCCGATCTTTGTTCCCGTGGGAACAATCTCGGGGAAGATCTCTTTCGGAAGTCCCAGAGCGGAAATCACTTCATCCGACCATTTTCCTTCCTTTGCATCGAGAAGCTGCGTGGTGGACGCGATAGAATACTCTGCCTTTTTCTCTCCGGTGAGGAAGTAGTTGAAGAGATCCGGCATCAGAAGCATCTTGTCCGCCCGCTCCAGAAGGTCCTTTCTGTTTTTCAGCAGATAGAGCAGCTGAAATGCCGTGTTGATCTCCATGAACTGGTTGCCTGTAATCTTGTAAAAACGCTTTTTGTCAATCAGACAGAAACTTTCCTCAAGCATGCCCTCCGTTCTTGCGTCTCTGTAGTGGACCGGATTTTCCAGAAGGCGGCCTTTGCCGTCGATCAGTCCGAAGTCCACGCCCCAGGTGTCAATGCCGATACTCTCGATATGTCCGCATTTTTTCGCCTTGATCAGCCCCTGTTTGATCTCGAAAAACAGGCGCAGTACATCCCAGTACATGGTGCCGTTTAAGATGACCGGGTCATTGGAGAAACGGTGCAGTTCCTCTATGGTGATCTTCTCGCCGTTAAAAGTCCCGCACATCGCCCTGCCGCCGGAAGCGCCGAAATCAAATGCCAATACTTTCTTTTCCATATATTTCTCCTGTAACTGTGCCGGATAAAGCAGATGGACATGCCCCGGCACGTCCATCTGTATCTCTTTTCACGGCAGTCTGTTGATAACGTTCACTCTGAAAAGCTGTCTCTATTTGTAAAGCGGTCCGTATGTCGCGCAGGCTCTGTAGTCAGCGCCCTCTTTGTCCATGCCGAATGCATTCCATGCGGACGGACGGAAGATCTTCTCCTCCGGAACATTGTGCATAGCTACCGGAATGCGGAGCATGGATGCCATTGTGATCAGGTCAGCGCCGATGTGTCCGTAAGAGATTGCTCCGTGGTTTGCTCCCCAGTTGTTCATCACATCATATGCGGATTTGAACGGTCCTTCTTTGCCGTCGCATCTGGGAGCGAACCATGTACACGGCCATGTGTAGTCTGTACGTTTCCACAGCTTGTCAGATACTTCTTCCGGAAGGGCAACGGTCCATCCCTCTGCGATCTGAAGCATCGGTCCAAGGCCTTTTACAAGATTCAGACGGATCATTGTGACAGGCATCTGTACCTTTGTCTCGAAACGGCTTGAGTATCCGCCGCCGCGGAAGTATCCCAGGTCAGCCATATTCCATGTGGTCGCGTCCATAACCGCTTTCTGGTCTTCCTCTGTCATCTCCCACCACTGTTTCATAACGCCGTTTCCGTCCGCGTCTTTCGCTGCACCGCTTGCATCCAGGCAGGCTGCGCCGGAGTTGATCAGGTGGATGAATCCGCCATTCTCTTTGGCAACGCCTTCAATGTCATATCCGGTTGCTTTCTTCACTGCCTCCGGGCTCCAGTATGTACGGACGTCCGCGAAGATCTGCGCACGGTTTGTCAGTAATTTCATGAACAGCATGCCAAGTCCGTTGAGCACGTCGTTCTCTGTCGCAAGGATGTACGGCTCTCTTGCCCCGTTCCAGTCAAAGGAAGTGTTGAGCATCGCCTCTGCGAAATCGCCGTTCGGATAGAAGTCTGTCCACTGTCTCTGTCCCTGGAAACCTGCCGCAATGGCGTTGTGTCCGATTGCCTCCTCAGAGAACTGCTCCGGGAAGTTCTTGTTTCCGTTCATCAGGTCTTTGATGATCACCGCCATCTTAACCACAAACTCGAACTGTTTCTCTTTCTCTTCCTCAGATTTCTGCAGGTTTTCCGGGTTCTTGTCGAATCCGATGTGGCAGGACTCTTTCGCCCACTTAAGAGCTTTCTCGTACTCTACCTCGTCATAAATGCCTTCTGTCATGCGGCGGATGATCTCAACCTCATCCACAGACTCCACACGCATTCCCAGATAGGACTCGATGAAGTCGGAATCAATAATGGATCCGCCGATACCCATAGTAACAGAACCGATCTGCAGGTAGGATTTTCCTCTCATGGAAGCTGCCGCCACCGCCGCACGGCCGAACCGCAGCAGTTTCTCCTGTACGTCGTCCGGAATGGAAGTATCGTCTGCCTCCTGTACGTCATGTCCATAGATACCGAATGCCGGAAGTCCCTTCTGAGCATGTGTAGCCAGAACGGAAGCCAGATAAACTGCGCCCGGTCTCTCTGTCCCGTTGAATCCCCATACAGCTTTGATCGTCTGCGGATCCATATCCATTGTCTCGGAACCGTAGCACCAGCACGGTGTAACAGTCAGAGTAATATCCACTCCTTCTTTTCTGAACTTATCTGCACATGCGGCGCTCTCGCCCACACGTCCGATTGTAGAATCAGCGATCACAACCTTTACCGGCTCACCGTTTGAGTATCTTAAGTTCTCCTCAAACAGCTTCTTCGCTGATTTTGCCATATTCATTGTCTGCTCTTCCAAAGAACCTCTTACGTCAAGCGCTCCTCTTCTTCCGTCAATCGTCGGCCGGATGCCGATCACAGGATAGGAGCCTACCAGTCTGCTCTCTGCCATAATAAATTCCTCCTGTTTTCTGAAAAATCGTTTTTATAAAGTTTCGGTCTGCCCTGATTCTCTTCAGTTCCACACCTTCTCTTTGACTGTAATTATAATCTTGTTCCCCGGCCTTGTCTTGTGGTATACTGGAAGAAAAATATAACGATATTCACTTTTCATGCAATCCACTTTTCGTTTTGGGGATTCCATATTTTTTATTGATAAAAAGGAGAGTATCCTCTATGAAATACATCGCATATAAAGAAGACAGAAAACACGGAACGTTTGATTTCCCCATAGAATTTTACCATGTCACACCGACTCATCCCCGCTATGAGATGTCCTATCACTGGCACATCGAGTATGAACTCATCCGTATTCTGGAGGGCGAACTGCTCATGACGGTCAGTGAGGATGAATTTACTGCTCATGCGGGAGATATCGTGTTTGTAAAAGGCGGTCTGCTCCACGGAGGAATTCCCAAAGACTGTCTGTATGAGTGTCTTGTCTTTAATCTGGACTCCCTGATCCTCTCAAGTCACGCTGCGGAACGCCTGTTGAAGAAGATCACCGGGGATTCTGTCTCCGTGTATCCTGTCTTCTGCGCCGGATCTGCTCATGTGCACACGGCGAATGGGCAGACAGATCCACAGGTGGTCGGAGATCATAACAGTGCACGGAGTCATGGTGATGTGCAGGAGCAGCGTGATGTGCAGGGCAGGACGGTCCCGACCGCCGACAGCCGGCTCACAGAAATCGTCTCCACCTTATTCGGACAGATGCAGTCCCGCAGAGAAGGCTATGAACTGGCTGTAATCGGCTCTCTCTATGAGTTTTTCGGGTATATTCTTGAAAACAGACTTTACACGGAAGGGCCGTCCGTCCAACAGAAGGACGCCCGGAGAATCGAGCATCTGAAGAAAGCCCTGGAAAAAATAGAAAGCTCCTACGCAGACTGCCTGACTCTGGACGACCTGGCCTCGGAAGCCGGGATGAACTCCAAATATTTCTGCCGCTATTTCCGGGAGATGACCCACCGCACGCCCATTGACTACCTGAACTACTACCGGGTGGAGCAGGCGTGTTTCAAGCTCGCCACCACAAATGAATCCATCACGGATGTGGGGCTTTCATGCGGTTTCAATGATGTGAGCTATTTTATAAAGATGTTCAAAAAATATAAAGGGGTCACTCCGAAAAAATATCTGAGTACCCCTCTGTAGGATTCTGCCTTGCAGAGCAAAAAATTGTTCTGAACACAGGAAGGGCTGCCCCCGCGGGGACAGCCCTTCCTGTCTTTTGATAACTTTATTCTTCTTAATTACTCAGCCTTATCAGCAGCGTATACATCTACCAGTTTCTTCAGGTAATCGTATCTCTCCATAGCCTCTTTCTCGTTCTGAGCAAAAAGCTTCGCTGCCTTCTCCGGATTGGATCTCTTCAGAGCATTGTAACGGACTTCTCCGTCAAGGAATGCCTGATAATCCTCTTCCTTCGGTGCCTTGCTGTCAAGGAAGAACTTGTTGCCTTCAGCAGCCGGATTGAACCGGAAGTTGTTCCAGTATCCGCACTCTACAGCAAGCTGCTCCTCGGTCTGAGCTTTGCTCATACCTTTCTTGATACCGTGGTTGATACACGGAGCGTAAGCGATGATCAGTGACGGTCCCGGATAAGCCTCAGCCTCTGTGATAGCTTTGACTGTCTGGTTGAAGTCAGCACCCATAGCGATCTGTGCAACGTATACGTATCCGTAGCTCATTGCCATACCTGCCAGGTCTTTCTTCTTCGTCTCTTTTCCGCCTGCTGCGAACTGTGCCGTAGCACCTGTCTTTGTAGCCTTGGAGGACTGTCCGCCTGTGTTGGAGTAAACCTCTGTATCGAATACCATGATGTTGATGTCCTTGCCGCTTGCAAGTACGTGGTCAACACCGCCGAATCCGAT
Organism: Lachnoclostridium sp. An169; assembly: GCF_002160525.1. Taxonomy (GTDB): domain Bacteria; phylum Bacillota; class Clostridia; order Lachnospirales; family Lachnospiraceae; genus Mediterraneibacter; species Mediterraneibacter cottocaccae. The sequence continues at coordinate 92,059 of NZ_NFKT01000002.1, read as the reverse complement.
ATCGTAAGCCCATCCGTCACCACCGAATACCCACTGGGATTTCTTTGCAAGGAAATCTTTGTGTTTCAGCAGTTCAGCCTTCTCAGCGCTGTCGCATCCGCAGTTCTCAAGAGCTGCTACCAGTTTGTCTGTAGCTGTTCCGTTTGTAGCGCCGCATGCAAATGTATCAAGGTACTCCTGAGCAGCAGCCTTAACATCAGCGTTCTCTGCAGACTCAGCAAGCTTCTCTGCGTAGCCTTTCATTCTGTCACGGATTGTGTTCTGAGCGAGCAGCATACCGTAACCGAACTCTGCGTTGTCCTCGAACAGGGAGTTGCACCAAGCCGGTCCTTTGCCTTCCGGAGTTACCGTGTAAGGTGTGGACGGTGAGGAGTTACCCCAGATAGAAGAACATCCTGTAGCGTTTGCGATATACATTCTGTCGCCAAACAGCTGTGTGATCAGTTTTGCGTACGGTGTCTCACCGCATCCTGCACATGCGCCTGAGAACTCAAGCAGCGGCTGTTTGAACTGGCTTCCCTTTACAGTTGTCTCTTTGAATTTTGCGACAACTTCCGGTTTTACCGGGATCTCTCTTCCGAAATCGAAGTACTTCTGCTCGCCTGCGTTTTCTTCCATGTTGCCCATAACGAGAGCCTTCTCGCCCTTCTTGCCCGGGCAGACATTTGCACAGGAACCGCATCCTGTACAGTCGTAAGCGGATACTGTCATTGTGAACTTCATTCCCGGCATACCGATCATGTCGAGAGTCTTCAGTCCTTCCGGAGCCTTTGCAGCCTCTTCCTCTGTCAGAGCTACCGGGCGGATAACAGCGTGCGGGCAGACATAGGAGCAGCGGTTACACTGGATACAGTTGTCCGGATTCCAGATCGGGATATCTACAGCGATACCACGTTTCTCGTAAGCGGAGGAACCTGACGGTGTAGATCCGTCTACGTAGTCGTTGAATGCAGATACCGGAAGTGTATTTCCTTCCTGAGCATTTACCTTCGCCTGGATATTCTTAACGAAATCAACAACATCTTTTCTTCCGTTCTCGTCTACGTGCGGTGTAGCAAGTCCCTCGTCAGCTGCGTCTTTCCAGCTCTCCGGAACCTCTACCTCAACAACCTGTTTTGCACCGGCGTCGATTGCATCGTAGTTCATCTGAACGATCTTGTCGCCTTTTCTTCCGTAAGTAGCCTTTGCAGCAGCCTTCATCAGGTCGATTGCCTCTTCCTCCGGAATGATTGCAGCAAGTTTGAAGAATGCAGACTGAAGGACTGTGTTGATACGTCCGCCAAGTCCGATCTCCTTACCGATCTTGATACCGTCGATCGTGTAGAACTTGATGTTGTGGTTTGCAATGTATGATTTCACCTGTCCCGGCAGATGTTTCTCAAGTCCTTCCATATCCCACGGGCAGTTCAGAAGGAATGTACCGCCGTCAACAAGTTCCTGAACCATGTTGTACTTGTCCACATAGGACGGATTGTGGCATGCCACAAAGTTTGCCTGATGGATCAGGTATGTGGATTTGATCGGTGATTTACCAAAACGCAGGTGGGACATTGTAACACCGCCTGACTTCTTGGAGTCGTAGTCGAAATATGCCTGGGCATACATGTCTGTGTTGTCACCGATGATCTTGATGGAGTTCTTGTTTGCTCCGACTGTACCGTCAGCGCCAAGTCCCCAGAATTTACAGTTGATCGTTCCTTCCGGTGTTGTAACAAGCGGCTCGTCAGCTTTCAGTGACAGATGTGTTACATCATCCTCGATACCGATCGTGAATTTCTGTTTCTCATCATTGTGGTATACAGCAACGATCTGAGCCGGAGTCGTATCCTTGGAACCAAGTCCGTAACGTCCTGTGTAGATCGGAACTGCATCGAATTTTGTACCTTTGAGTGCTGCAACAACATCCAGGTACAGCGGCTCGCCGAGAGATCCCGGCTCTTTTGTTCTGTCAAGAACAGAGATCTTCTTAACAGTATCCGGAATTGCATCGATGAGAGCCTGTGCGCAGAACGGTCTGTACAGACGAACCTTTACAACGCCGACTTTCTCTCCTGCCTTTGTGAGGTAGTCGATTGTCTCTTCGATTGTGTCGCAGACAGATCCCATAGCTACGATAACGTGCTCTGCATCCTCTGCTCCATAGTAGTTGAACAGTTTGTAGTCTGTTCCGATTTTTGCATTAACCTTGTCCATGTACTCCTGAACGATTCCCGGAAGAGCATCATAGTACGGGTTGCATGCCTCTCTTGCCTGGAAGAAGATATCCGGGTTCTGTGCGGAACCTCTCTGGCACGGATGGTTCGGGTTCAGTGCGTGTGCACGGAAAGCGTCAACTGCATCCATATTTACCAGATCTTTCAGATCTTCGTAGTCCCATGTCTCGATCTTCTGGATCTCGTGGGATGTACGGAATCCGTCGAAGAAGTTGATGAAAGGAAGCTTTCCTTCCAGAGCTGCACAGTGTGCTACCGGTGTCAGGTCCATAACTTCCTGAACGCTGGACTCACAGAGCATAGCTGCTCCGGTCTGACGACAGGCGTAAACGTCGGAGTGATCGCCGAAAATTGAAAGTGCATGGCTTGCCAGCGCACGAGCAGATACATTGAACACGCCCGGAAGCTGCTCACCTGCTACTTTGTATAAGTTCGGGATCATCAGGAGAAGTCCCTGAGAAGCCGTAAATGTTGTTGTCAGCGCACCAGCTGCAAGAGATCCGTGTACAGCACCTGCTGCACCTGCCTCGGACTGCATCTCAACTACGTGAACTGTCTGTCCGAAAATGTTCTCTCTGCCTTCTGTAGCCCATTCATCAACGTGCTCCGGCATAACGGATGACGGTGTGATCGGATAGATAGCTGCAACTTCTGTATACGCGTAGGAAACGTGAGCCGCAGCCTGGTTGCCATCCATGGTCTTCATTTTTCTTGCCATTTTTTTGTTCCTCCTTAAGTTTTACATTAGAAAATAAAAATCTTCGCATGTGTTTTTATTATATCGCCAAAAATGTCAAAAGTCTATAGAGAGCGGTCGGTTTTTTGTATATTTTGAGGTGCAGGGAGGGGTGTTTTTATACACAGCGGGGTTCCGGCAGGGACGTTCTGTGCTGCCTGGTTACTGGCGTGTATGAAAAACAGCGGAGAAATAAAAAAGACACCTGAAAGACTGATTGTCCATCTGATGTCTTTATTATATGCATTTTTTTACCAAACCACAACTTCGAATCACATTTTTCGAAGGACTTTTGTGTGTATCCCGCACATTTTGCGAAGGACTTTCATGCGTATCCTGCGCATTTTGCGAAGAACTTTTGCGAGACCGTTGTGTTTCGCGGCATTTACACACGCATCATTCATCCTATTTATCTTTAAACCTGAAGATCCTGTCCTTCTTTTTCGGCGGCTTCTTCCCCTCAATCGTATCCGGCATTGGTTCGTACTGCCTGACGGTCTTCATCATGGGCAGGCGCTTATGGTTCTTCCTGAGATAGAGCAGCGCGATGCCGGCAAAGATCACGCTACATCCCGCGAGCACCTGTGACACCGGAAGTCCGATTCCCGGGATCAGGAGTTGGTCAGTGCGCAGCCCTTCAATCCACACTCTGCCGAGAGCGTATCCGAAGATATAGAGAAGGAACACTTCCCCCTGATATTTTTTATGGCTTTTGTAAGCGAAAAGAATAATCAGCAGGATACAGCACCATATGGATTCATAGAGAAACGTGGGATGCACCTGAATATAACTCACCCCGTCGATTACCTGCATATGCTCCCGCATCAGTTCCGTCACGTCGCCGGAGCGAACCGCATCAAGGGGCAGACGCATGGCGAAAAGCCCGTCTGTATACTCGCCGAAAGCTTCCCGGTTGAAGAAATTTCCCCAACGCCCCAGCATCTGTCCGTTGAGAATCGCCGGAGCCACTGTGTCGAGAATCTGAAAGGCGGAAAGTTTCTTCACTCTTGCAAGGACAAAGACCGCGATCACCGCGCCGATCACACCGCCGTAGATGGCCAGGCCGCCCTCACGGAGATTGAAGATATCCAGCAGATTGTCCTTGTACAGATCCCAGGAAAATATGACGAAATACAGCCTTGCCCCCACAATGCCGCAGATAACGCCGATAATCCCCATATCCAGATAGTCTTCCGGATTCTGCCGGGTCCGTTTTGCCTCGGATATGGCGATCCAGAATCCGATGAGGATCGCACAGCCGATAATGATTCCGTAATAGGCTATAGTAAAGCCGAAAACATCAATATTTTTCCCAACATGATTCAGATAGATTCCCAGATTCGGGAAACTGATATCGTAATGCATGCTGTAAGCTCCCTTCTGTTATTTTCCCCCACATGCTTTTCCTACACATTGAACCGGAACAGCATGATATCGCCGTCCTGCACAACATAGTCTTTTCCTTCCAGGCGGATCAGGCCTTTCTCCTTCGCCGCCGTGTGGGAACCGCAGGCGATCAGATCGTCATAGCTCACCACCTCGGCACGGATAAATCCGCGCTCGAAATCGGAGTGGATCTTGCCCGCCGCCTGAGGTGCCTTCGTGCCTTTCGTGATCGTCCACGCCCTGACTTCCGGCTCTCCTGCGGTCAGGTAGCTGATCAGTCCGAGAAGATGATAGCTTGCGCGGATCAGTTTTTCAAGGCCCGACTCCTTTAATCCCAGATCATCCAGGAACATCTTCTTCTCCTCATCGTCCAGTTCGGAAATCTCTTCCTCGATCTCCGCGCACACGACAAATACTTCGCAGTCCTCCTTCTGTGCGTACTCGCGCACTGCCTGAACGCCCGCATTGGATGCGCCGTCATCCGCAAGGTCATCCTCGGAGACATTTGCCGCGAAGATCACCGGTTTTGCGGTCAGAAGGTTGTAGCCTGCAAGCCACGCCTGCTCGTCCTCATCGTCTGTAGTGAAGGTCTTCGCCAGTTTGTTGTCCTCCAGATGAGCCTTGATCCGGTTGAGCAGATCCAGCTCTTTCGCCGCTGTCTTGTCATTGCGGGAAAGTTTGACTGTCTTGGCGATTCTTCTCTCCAGAATCTCCAGATCGGAGAAAATCAGCTCCAGATTGATGGTCTCGATATCACGCATAGGGTCGATGCTTCCGTCCACATGGACGATATTGCTGTTCTCAAAGCATCTCACAACATGGACAATGGCGTCCACCTCGCGGATATTTGCAAGAAACTGGTTCCCCAGGCCTTCCCCTTTGGAAGCCCCTTTCACCAGACCTGCAATATCGACAAACTCAATGGTTGCCGGTATGATTTTTTTCGTGTGGTACATCTCTCCGAGAACATTGAGCCGCTCGTCCGGCACCGCAACCACGCCCACATTGGGGTCGATGGTACAGAACGGATAGTTTGCCGACTCTGCTCCCGCCTTTGTCAGTGAATTAAACAGTGTACTTTTTCCTACATTTGGTAATCCGACGATTCCCAGCTTCATATGAATTAACTCTCCTTGTATATTATTTCGCGCCTCAGCTCCGTTATTTTTCTCAGTCCCTCGTCTCCATGAGGATCACATGCCCGTACACGAATGAGATCTCCACCTCATCCGCTTCGAACTCATTGCTCACACAGAGACTGTCACAGGGTCTGAGTATATGGTTCTTAAGGGGATACTTGGCTCCTTTGATATTGAAATCCTCCACCGGAAGTTCCAGGGGAAACAGTGAGAAAAAGGGGCCGAATGCCTCTTCTCTTTTCAGCGTGATCCCTCTGTCCAGAAGGCGGATCTGATTGTGGCTGTCCACGATACGGGCCTCCACACCGGCGTCCAGTGCGATCTGCAGGCACTGCACGTTCGCCCACAGGTGGTCGATCCGGTTGCCGGTTCCCCCGAGAATCCAGATTTCACGTCTTCTCAAACCGATGCAGAGCCGCAGGGCGATCTCCGTATCGGAAGCATCTTTGACCGGATTAAACTCCCTTATCGGCACATCCAGTTCTTCCCGGTAATAGTTTACAAGCTTGCGGGGGACACTGTCAAAATCCCCTACGATGTAGTCCGGGCGGATCCCGTGCTCATAAAGGAAAACAAGTCCCCGGTCCACGCCGATGACAAACTCTGTGTCCTCGCTTTTCAAAATCGGGAGGACAAAATCCTCCTCCAGCATACCTCCGCTTACAATTACAGTTCTTTTACTCATATCTTCTCAATATCTCCATAAAATCTGCTGTATTCTTTTCTACATCCCCGTTAAACACTCCCGAGCCGGAGACAAGCACATTTGCCCCGGCATCTATGACCTCCCCGACATTGGAGTGGTAGATTCCGCCGTCCACCTCAATATCGGCTTCAATCCCCCGCTCATCCAGAAGGTTTCTGAGTTTCCGGATCCGTTCCAGCGACTCCGGAATAAACTTCTGACCGCCTCTGCCCGGCTCAACGCTCATGATCAGGAACATCTCCGCCCGGTCAAGATAGGGGATCAGCTCCTCCACGGCAGTCCCCGGCTTGATGGAAATCCCCGCCCTGACGCCGCAGCTGTGAATCCGGTCGAGAGCAGCCCCCGGATCTTCACACGCTTCCAGGTGGACCGTAATAATATCCGCGCCGCACCTGGCGAATTCCTCCACATACCGGACCGGCTCTGTCACCATAAGATGCACGTCCATGGTCTGGCCGGTCGTTCCACGGATGGAGGAAAGAACCGGCATTCCGAAAGAAATGCTCGGCACGAAGATCCCGTCCATCACATCAAAATGGATATACCCGGCTCCTGCGCGCTCCGTCTCTCTGAGCTGTTCTCCAAGAATCCTGAAATCCGCCGACAGTATGGACGGCGCCAAAATCATTTTCATTCCTAATACCTCTTTCTTTCCTTCAGTTCCCGGTACATCTCCTCATAGTCCGCATACCGGATCTTATGTATTCTGCCTTCTTCCACCGCTTCTTTCACCGCACATCCCGGCTCATGGATGTGATCGCAGCCGTGGAACCGGCACTTTCCCTCATAGGGGGCAAACTCCGGGAAGTAATATTTCAGTTCCTCCTTCTCAAAATCATTGACATAGAGGGAACTGAATCCCGGCGTATCCATAATATAGGAGTCATCGCCGATCACAATCAGCTCGGCGTGGCGGGTTGTATGTTTTCCCCTTGCAATCTTCCGGCTGATGCTTCCCGTCTCCATCCTGACCTCATCCTGAAGCAGATTGATCAGAGATGATTTCCCCACGCCGGAAGGCCCGGCGATGGCAGTTGTCTTCCCTTTCAGAAGAGCCGACAGCTCCTCAATGTTTTTCTCTTCCTTTGCACTGGTAAAGAGTACCGTGCAGCCGCAGCCTTCATAGATGCGCCGCAGTTCCTCCGCCTGTTCCTCACGGCCGTCATCCGCCTTGTTAAAACAGAGAACCGCCGGGATACCCTTGCTCTCCATCATGACCAGGAAACGGTCCAGAAGATTGAAATGGGGGTCCGGCTCTTTCACCGCAAACACCACAAGCGCCTGATCGATATTCGCCACTGCCGGGCGGATCAGTTCATTTTTCCTGGGAAGGATCTCCGTAATGTTTCCTTCCATGTCCTTCTCATCCAGGATCTCGATCTCCACATTGTCTCCCACAAGAGGCTTGATCCCGTCTTTGCGGAAGATTCCTTTTGCCTTACACTCATAAACACCGGATTCCACTACGTGGACGTAGTAGAATCCGGCAATTCCTTTTACAATTTTCCCCTGTATCATACGATCGTCCGCTCCGGTCATTCCTGCTGACTCCCGCTTCCGGTGTTCTCCCCGTCGGAGCCTCCGGTATTATCTGAATCACTTCCGGAACCGCCGTCTCCGGTATTCCCGGAACCGCCTGAGCCGCCTGTCTCCGGACCGCTGCTGATCCAGTAGCGCACCGTCGTACCCGGTGCCACGGAAGTTCCCGGATCATAGGACAGCCGGCATACCTGGTCCGCCGGTCTGCTACTTGTCTCGTAGCCGGCATATACCGGTTTGAGTCCCGCAGCTAAAAGGTCTTCCTCCGCCGACTCGCTGTCCGCGCCGATCACATTGGGAACTGTCACATTTTCCGGTCCCCGGCTCACCACATAGCTGACCGTCGTACCCGGGTTCACATGGCTTCCTGCGGACGGATCCTGGGAGATTACATATCCTTCCGCCACACTGTCGCTGTATTCATAAGACGGATTTCCGTTCAGCCCTCTGGAAGACAGGGCGCCTGCCGCGTCATCCGCCGTCTGGTTTTTCAGGTTCGGCACTTCCACCTGTTCCTGTCCCAGGCTTACCACAATCTTAACTGTGGAGCCTTCCTCTACTTCCGTTCCCTGATCCGGCGAGCAGGACATTACCGTTCCCGCCTCATACTCTGAGCTGTAGTCGGAATCTTTCGCCACCGTAAGGTTTGCATCCCGGATCATCCGCTCTGCATCCGCTTCTTTCTCTCCGACCACGTTGGGGACATTAACCGTCTTGGGTTCTTCGCCGGAGCTGACCACCACATAGATCGTAGTGTTTGCATCGACTTTCTCCCCGGGTGTGGGATCCTGGGACATGATCTGTCCTTCCTTATACTCGCTGGAAGGCATCGTTCCGTTCTGCCGGATACCGACCGGATAGGTATCGCGGTTCTCCTTCAGATAATCGTTCGCTTCCTCCACGGTCATGCCGCGGAGATCCGGCACATCCACCTGTTCTTCTTCCTGCTTGGTGGCAAGTCCCGGTGTACTGAACGCGCCGAAAGCATTTGCCACAAGGAAGATCACGAGAAGGGCGATCACGACACCTGCCACGATCATCAGAATCCGCATGACTTTCCTGGTGTCGGGATTCACGTCATTTCTTCCGCGCCCTCTGCTGCGGCTCCGGTTCACCCTCTCCCTTCTGTCGTCCTCATCCTCGTCATAGTCGTCGCCGTCTTCCTCTTCGTCGTAGTCGGAATCTTCATCCTCATCATAATCGTCATCATCATTCAGATGGCTGCGCTTCTGAAGCTCGGAGAGTTCCTCCGTTGACATGACCACCGTGCGGTCTGAATTCCCGGCTGACGCCGCTGCAGCGCCTCCCGTGACAACGAAATCGCCGTCCGGATCCACCAGGGACCGCTTCAGATCCAGAAGAAGAGATTCGCAGTCGTGATATCTGCGCTCCGGGTTCTTCTGGGTACATTTCATAATAATACATTCCAGGCTGTACGGAATATCCGGCACTTCCTCCGCCGGAGACTTGATCTCCTCCTGCAGATGCTTGAGCGCCACGGACACCGTGGAATCCCCGTCAAAGGGAACATGTCCTGTCACCATCTCGTACATGGTGATACCGACGGAGTAGATATCGCTCTTCTGATCCACGACTCCGCCCCTTGCCTGTTCGGGGGATGTATAATGCACAGATCCCATCACGCTCGTGCTGATCGTCTGGGTGGACGTTGTCGCACGGGCAATTCCGAAATCTGTTACCTTTACTTTTCCTTCTTTTGAAATAATAATGTTCTGGGGTTTGATATCCCGGTGTATGATATGCTGGTTGTGAGCTGCCTGGAGTCCTGTCACCATCTGAATCGAGATGCTGATCGTCTCCTTCGCTGAAAGCTTTCCTTTCTTCTCAATATAATCTTTCAGCGTGATTCCCTCGACCAGTTCCATTACCATATAGTAAAGCCCCCGGTCCTGGCCCACATCGTAGACATTTACCACGTTTGGGTGCATCAGGCCTGCCGCAGCCTGTGCCTCGCTTAAAAACTTCTGGATAAACACCTTGTCCGTGCGGTAATCACTTTTCAGCACTTTTATCGCCACGTACCGGTTCAGCTTATGGTCTTTGCCCTTGTAGACATCCGCCATACCGCCGGAACCGATCCGTCCCAGTATCTCATATCTCTTCCCTAAAAATACGCCTTCCTTGATCATAATACACTCTCCTCATCCGCAAACGGTTCCACCAGAACAACACCGATGTTGTCCGTACCGCCGTTCTCCTTCGCGGCTTCCACCAGCGCCTGCGCTGATTCTACAATATCCCTTCCTCCCTGCACGATGTGGAAGAGTTCCTCGTCCTCCACCATATTGCTCAGTCCGTCCGTACACATCAGTATGATGTCTCCCCTTTTCAGACGGTGCTCATAAAAGTCAACATCCACGTCCGCCTTTGCGCCGATGGCCCTGGTGATGATGTTCTTGTCCGGATGATGCTTTGCCTCCTCCGGCTTGATTCCTCCCAGCCTCACCATCTCCTCCACAAGGGAGTGGTCCTTCGTCAGCTGCTGGATCCCCTGATTGATCAGATAGAGGCGGCTGTCCCCCACATTGGCGAAATACATCATCTGGTTGATGATGGTCGCCGCCACCACGGTGGTGCCCATCCCTTTGAGATGCACATCTTTGGAAGCCTCCCGGATAATCTCCCGGTTTGCGGTCTTGATGGCGCCCACAAGCACCTTCTCCACGTCCTCGCCCTCGCTCTTTTTCAGCTCGCGTTTTAAGACTTCCACCGTATATTTGGAAGCATAGTCTCCTGCCTGATGTCCGCCCATACCGTCTGCCACGACGAAGAGGTTCCGGAGAATGCCGAGCGGCCGGTCCGTCGTATAGACATAATCCTGATTCACCTGTCGTACCATTCCTACGTCTGTAATTGAAAATGTCCTCATAATCTTCTCCTTATCTCCGTCATTGATCCGTTTCAGCATCCGCATAGCGGAGTCTGAGCTGTCCACAGGCTCCGTCGATATCAGAGCCCATTTCCCTTCTTATAGTAACATTTATTCCGCTTTTTTCAAGATTATTTTTGAAATTCAGGGCATTTTTCCTGTCCGGGCGTACAAAATTTCTCTCCCGGACCGGGTTCACCGGGATCAGATTGAGGTGGCAGCTCCGGGGTTTTAAGATCGCAGTCAGCTCGCGGACATCCTCCGGCGTGTCGTTTACCCCGTGCACCAGACTGTACTCGAAAGTGACGCGGCGCCCGGTCTTCTCAAAATATTCGTCACAGGCTGCCAGCACCTCCGCAAGGTCGTATTTGTTTGCCACCGGCATCAGTTTTCTCCGCTTTTCCTGGGTGGAGCCGTGGAGGGAAAGAGCCAGGGTGATCTGAAGCTTCTCGTCCGCCAGCGCCCGGATCTTCGGGACAATGCCGCAGGTGGAGACGGTTACATTTCTCTGGCTGATGTGAAGGCCGTGCTCATCCGTGAGCATGCGGACGAATCTGAGGAAATTATCGTAATTATCCAGAGGTTCGCCGGTTCCCATAATCACCACATTGGATACCCGCTCCCCGCTGATCTTCTGGATCTGGTAGACCTGCCCCAACATTTCCGAGGCTGTAAGATTCCGTTTCAGCCCGCCGATGGTGGAGGCGCAGAAGGCGCATCCCATCCGGCATCCCGCCTGGGAGGAAATGCATACGGAGTTGCCGTGCTTATAGTACATCAGCACGCTCTCCACCACGTTCCCATCGTGCAGACGGAAGAGGAACTTGTTGGTCCCGTCGATCTTCGAGATCTGCCTTTCCAGCATCTCCACGGGAAGGATCTCATACGACTCTTCCAGGCGTGCGCGGAGTGCCTTGGAGAGATTCGTCATCTCTTCAAAATCTCCTGCAAGCTTTACATGGAGCCACTCGTAGATCTGCCGTGCCCGGAAAGATTTCTCTCCCAGATTCTGTATCTCCGTATTCAGTTCTTCATAGTCCATAGACCGGATATCTTTCTTCATGATGCAGCATTCCTCATTTTTCTGTTTTTCCGGAGCAGGTTCCCTCTTCTTTCCCCGCTTCCGCTTTCTTCTTTAACCGTGCAATAAAAAATCCGTCACATTTATGTACCCCGGGAAGGAGCTGGATACAGCCCTCCTCCTGCACACTGTCCCTGAGTTCCGGGCAGAGCCTCTCCCCGATGGGATCCGGCGCGAACTCAGGGAACTGTTCCAGGAACCAGTGAACATTGTCCATATTTTCCGCCCGGCTGATGGTACATGTGCTGTAGAGCAGCACACCGCCCGGCTTCACGTACTCCCGGGCGCAGGTCAAGATTTTCCTCTGGAGCTGTGCCAGCTCCTCAACACTCTCCTGTGTCACCCGGTATTTCAGATCCGGTTTCTTTCCCAGGACGCCCAGACCGGAACAGGGCAGATCCGCAATGACAAGATCCGCTTTTCCCACGGACGCCTCATCCAAAACCGCAGCGTCCATGCACACCGCATCCACCGCCACATTTCCCGACATCGCCGGATTCCCCGCCCCGGCAGCTCCGGATAACCGGCGGATATTCTCACGGATCAGCTCCACCTTCCGCCCGCTGATGTCCCGCGCCTCCACTCTGCCGCCGCCTGCCAGGGCGAGCTTTTCCGCCACATGAAGGGCCTTGCCGCCGGGTGCGGCACATACATCGATGACAAAATCATCCTTCCGGGGATCTGCGATCTCTCCTGCCAGCATGGAGCTGATATCCTGCACGGCAAACATTCCCTCCCGGAAACTTTCCAGTGCCTCAAGATGATCAAAACCGCTGATGCACAGGGCGTAAGGCAGATACGGGTGTGTCTCTGCCCGCACCCCCTCCCGGGCAAACTGCTCCTTCAGCCGCTCCGGCGTGGTCCGGTCCAGACAGCAGCGGACGGTAAGAGGCTTTTCCCTCTGGAAATCCTCCAGAATCTTTTCAATCACATCCCCGCTCCACGTCTTCTGCCAGTAACGGATGATCCACTCCGGGCAGGAATACCGGACAGAGAGGGCCGCCGTCGGATCTTCGGGATATGGGATCTCATCCATCTGCCTCGCCACATTTCTAAGCACTCCGTTTACGAAGCCTTTTAAATTAATAAAGCCTTTCCGCCCGGCAAGCTTCACCGCCTCGCTGCACACGGCGCGGTCCGGCACACTGTCCATAAATTTAAGCTGATACACGGACATCCGCAGGATATTGCGGATCACCGCCTTCATCTTCTTCACCTTCACTTTCGAGACATGATCCAGAATATAGTCGATCTCGATCAGATGTTCCAGGGTTCCCTCTGTCACCCGGGTGATAAAGGCGCGCTCCCGCCTTGGAAGGTACTGGTATTTCCCCAGCACTTCCCGCAGGATCACATGGCTGAACGTCCCGTTCTCCGTGATTTCCATGAGGATTCCCAGGACAATCTCCCGTTCATTTACCGGCTTATTCATCATTCCTTCTTCTTCCTCCTGTTATGATAAGGAGACGCAGAAGCTGCAGGATCGCAGAGGCTGCGCCCGCCACGTAAGTCAGAGCAGCCGCCCCCAGCACCTTCTTCACTTCCCCCACTTCATCGCCCCGGAGCATCCCGGAGCTTTCCAGCACTTTCACGGCTCTTCCCGACGCATTGAACTCCACGGGAAGGGTCACCAGCTGAAAAAGCACTGCCGCCGAGAAAAGAATAATCCCCAGATCGATCAGCAGCACGGACACCTGACTGTTAATCAGCAGTCCGATGAGGATCAGCGGCCAGGCCAGGCTGGAGCCGAAATTCGCCACCGGGACAAGGGCGCCCCGGATGGCAAGCGGCGTATATCCCTCCGCGTGCTGTACGGCATGCCCGCACTCATGGGCCGCAACTCCGATGGCTGCCACAGAACTGGAGCCATACACCGTGTCGGAAAGCCCCAGCGTCCTGTTGCGGGGATCGTAGTGATCTGTCAGGTTTCCCGGTATGTGGACCACCCGCACATCATAGATCCCGTTTCTGCGCAGGATCTGCTCTGCCGCCTCCCGCCCGGTCAGGCCGGAATAACTTCTCACCTGCGAATATCTGCCAAAAACACTTCTCACCCTGGCGGAGGCCGCCAGACAGATCAGCACTCCGATGACCACAAGAATATAGGTCGGATCAAAATAATAGTAGAACATAATATCACCCTCGCGTAAATATTGTTCCCCTCTCCATCGCATACCCTCTCAGGAAAGCACCGGTTTCCATCCTTTTCTTACCCGGGATCTGCAGTTCATACACTTTCAGAATCCCGTCCCCCGTCTGCACGGAGAAACTGTCTTTCCCGACAGCGACAACTGTCCCGGGAGCCGCTTCAGCAGTTTCACCCGGCTCCGCCCCGGCGCGCCAGATCTTCATAACCCGGTCGCCCCAGCGGGTGTAGGCGCTGGGCCAGGGACTTAAAGCGCGCACCAGACGCTCGATGCGCCGGGCGGAATCATTCCAGTCGATATCTCCCATTTTCTTGTCCAGCATCTTTGCATAAGCGGTCGGTGAATCCCCCTGTTTCTGCGGAGAAACCGTATGGTTTTCGAGAGCGGCCAGCGTCTCCACGCAGAGCGCCGCGCCTGCTGCCGAGAGTTTATCGTGAAGGCTCCCGCCTGTCTCATCCTCTGCAATGGGAACTTCTGTCTTCAGGAGCATGTCTCCCGTGTCCAGTCCCTCATCCATCTGCATGGTGGTAACCCCTGTCACAGCCTCGCCCTCGATGATGGACCACTGGATGGGCGCCGCGCCGCGGTATTTCGGAAGCAGGGACGCATGTACGTTAATACACCCGTAAGGCGTCAGCTCCAGAATCGTTTTGGGAAGGATCTGTCCGAACGCCACTACCACGATCACATCCGCATTGTATTTCTTCAGTTCTTCCACACACTCCGGTTCCCGGACTCTTTTCGGCTGAAAAACCGGAATTCCGTGTTTCTGCGCCGCTTCCTTCACCGGAGTGGGCTGCATCTCTTTGCCCCGTCCTTTCGGCTTGTCCGGCTGGGTCACAGCCAGACACACATCGTGTCCCGCCTCGCAGAGGGCTTCCAGTGTCCCCACGGAGAAGTCCGGCGTACCCATAAAAATAATCCGCATACTCTATTCCTCCGTTTCCTCTTCATCCTCATAAGTCACATCGTGAAGTCCGTCTTCCGTCTTATCCACATAGAGCTGTCCGGAAAGATGGTCGATCTCGTGGCAGAATGCACGGGCAAGCAGTCCCTCGCCCTCCAGCTCCACCGGGTTCATCTCCTTGTCAAGCGCGCGTACCTTCACGTGATCCGGGCGGGTCACATAGCCCCATTTTCCCGGGACACTCAGGCACCCTTCCTCTCCGGTCTGCTCCCCGGAAGTCTCGATAATCTCCGGATTGATCAGTACAATGGGACCTTCCCCGACATCGATGACCACGATTTTCTTGAGCACGCCCACCTGGGGAGCCGCAAGCCCTACCCCGTTCTTGTCATACATTGTCTCCAGCATATCCCCGATGAGGATCTTCGTGCGAAGGGTCATCTTTGTCACTTCCTTGCACTGTTTTGTCAGTATCTCGTCTCCGATTTCTCTTACCTGTCTGATTGCCATTTTCTTTTCCTCTTCCTCTCTTTATGAAATATTCATGGGATTAAAATCAAACTGGATTCTGATCCGGTTAAACCCTGAATTAATTTCAATATATTGTTCCATTCTGTCCTTTATCCTTACAAGTGTATCATATTCCGGCGCTTTTATATAGAGGACTCTCCTGTATACATCTTTAATCCGGTCGATTCCCGGACTTGCCGGACCGATTACCGCCGCCTGGGTCCTGCCCCGGACGCGCAGGGCATACTCCTTCAGATAGCGGCATCCTTTTTCAAGAAGCGCCTCATCTTCCCCTGCCGCCAGAACCGCCAGAAGATTCTCCACCGGGGGATATCCCATCAGTTCCCGGTAACGGATCTCCTCCTCATAAAACCGGGCATAATCCTGGTCTGCCGCCGCCTGGATCACCGGATGGTCCGGACTGTACGTCTGGATCACCACCTCGCCGGGGCGCTCCCCTCTTCCTGCTCTTCCCGCCGCCTGGGCGAGGAGCTGGAATGTCCGCTCCCCGGAGCGGTAATCATCGGTATAAAGGGACATATCCGCAGCCAGGACACCCACCAGGGTGACGCCCGGGAAATCATGCCCCTTTACAATCATCTGGGTTCCAACCAGGATATCCGCCTCCTCGTTTGCAAAAGCGGAGAGTATCTTCTCGTAGGAATCCTTCTGACGGGTGGTGTCCATATCCATGCGCAGTACCCGTGCCTGCGGGAAACGCATCTTCACAATATCCTCGATCTGCTGGGTTCCCGCCCGGAATTCCCCGATATGGCGTGAGCCGCACTCCGGACACTCCGTCACCCTGGGCTGTGTGTATCCGCAGTAGTGGCAGACCATCTTTCCGCCCCGGTGAACGGACAGGGACACATCGCAGTGGGGACATTTCACCACATGGCCGCACTCCCGGCAGGAGATAAATCCCGAATATCCCCGCCGGTTCAGGAACAGCATGATCTGTTCCTTTCTCTCCAGACGCTCCTCCATGAGTTCCTGCAGCCTGGCGCTTAAGATCGAACGGTTGCCGTTCATCAGCTCCTGCCGCATGTCAACGGTCTCCACATGAGCCAGGCTCTGCATCCGGGAGCGTTTCTTCATCTCAAAGAGCACATATTCCCCGTTCCTCGCCCGGTACATGGCTTCCAGGGACGGGGTGGCACTGCCGAGCACCACGCTGGCGTTCTCCATCTGCGCCCGCTTTACCGCCGTCTCCCGGGCATGGTAGCGGGGCGTCTGCTCGCTCTTATAGGTCGGTTCATGCTCCTCGTCGATGACGATCAGCCCCAGATCCGGGAACGGGGTGAACAGAGCGGACCGGGGACCGATCATCACGTCCACCTCCCCCGCCTTTGCCCGCATGAGCTGATCATACCGTTCTCCCGGGGAAAGCCGGGAATTCATAATGGAGACCCGGTCCCCGAAACACCGGCAGAACCGCATCACAGTCTGGTAGGTCAGGGCAATCTCCGGGATCAGGACAATGGCCTGTTTTCCCTGTTCCACCACAGTGCGGATCATCTCCATATATACTTCCGTTTTCCCGCTCCCGGTGACGCCGTGGAGCAGATAGGTCCTGCGGATCCCCTGTGTATAGTCTTGCCGGAAACTGTCGGTCACATGCTTCTGTTCCCCGGTAAATGTTATATCCCTGCTCTGTTTTTCCGTCTGCTTCACCGGATTGCGGTAGACCTGTTTCTCCTCCACAGCCAGAACATTCTGTTCCTCCAGGGCACGGATCACGGAGGCGGACACATTGAGCTTCTTCGTCACCAGTTCATACTCCAGGATGGGATCATCCAGGAGTGCTGCCATCAGCCTTGCCCTTGCCTTCTGGTTTTTCTCCAGATAATAGTCAAGCTGGCGCTTTCCCGTCTCTTTGTCAAGGAGAAGGCGCAGGCGCTTCTTCACCCGGGCATTCTCCTTCTGCCGGACAGGCAGGACAGTCTTTAATGCCTGGATCATGGTTCCGCCGTAATACTCTTTCATCCATGCCGCCAGGGCGATCAGCCTGCCTTCGATCTCCACGCTGTCCCTGGAGATATCCACGATCTCCTTGACTTTGGACAGATCGTAATCACAGGTCTCCCCGATCCCGGTGACGTACCCCTTGCGGGGATGATTGCCCTTTCCGAAGGGCACCAGCACCTCCATCCCGGGGCGGAGTTCCTGCTCCAGACGCTCCGGAATCCGGTACTGAAAGATTTTATCCAGTTTTTCATGCTGTATATCTATAATAATATCTGCAAACACATTTTCACCATTCTTCTTACAATTCCGCCAGGATCTCCCGGATCAGCACACGCTCATCCATGGGATACTTTTTTCCTTTGATTTCCTGGTAGTCCTCATGCCCTTTCCCCGCCAGAACGATCACATCGCCGGGCTGTCCGTGGGTGATGGCGTAGCGGATAGCTTCCTTCCGGTCGCATATCTCCACATATTTTCCCGCGGTTCTCCCGATCCCGGCGCGGATGTCCGCCATGATGGAAAGGGGCTCCTCGTAGCGCGGGTTATCTGATGTGATAATGGTCAGGTCGGCAAGCTTCCCCGCGACCTCCCCCATCTCAAATCTTCTGTCCCTGGAGCGGTTACCCCCGCAGCCGAAGAGACATACAATACGCTTCGGCTGATACTCTCTGAGCGTCAGCAGGAGACTCTTAAGGCTCATGGCATTATGCGCATAGTCGATCATCAGGGTAAAACGATCCGACACCTTCACCATCTCAATGCGCCCCTTTACCTGCACGATCTTCAGAGCTTCCCGTATCTTCTCCTCCGGCACCTGAAAATGACGGCACACCGCAATCGCCATAAGGGAATTGTAAATGCTGAACCTGCCGGGGATATCCACCTCTACGTCCATCTCCATCTTCCCGCTGACGTGGTAAGCCACTCCCAGATAGCCGGGGCTTGACAGGAACCGGGGCTGTTCCGCCCTCAGATCCGCCTTCTCCGAAAATCCCACCGTCTCTACCTTGCATGTGGCAGAGCGGAAAATATCTTTGAAATAAGGGTCATCCACGTTGCCGATGCCGATCCTGCACTGGGAAAAGAGCAGGCTCTTGCAGCGCTTGTAGTCCTCGAAATCCCTGTGTTCCCCGGGACCGATATGATCCTTTCCCAGGTTGGTGAAAATACCGATCTCAAAGGGGATCCCTGCCGTCCGGTGGAGCATCAGCCCCTGGGATGACACTTCCATCACCACGCTGTCGCACCCGGCGCTGACCATCTCCGCAAAGTACCGCTGAATCTCACTGGACTCGGGAGTCGTATTTTCCGCAGGGTAGTGCTTTTCACCCACAACCGCCTCCACAGTGCCGATCAGCCCGGTTCTGTGGCCGGTACTCATCAGAATAGACCGGATCATATACGCCGTAGTCGTCTTCCCTTTCGTCCCCGTAACGCCGATCACTTTCAGTTTCTCCGCCGGATAGCCATAGTAAGCGGCAGACATCAGCGCCAGGGCATATCTGGTGTCTTTCACCCGGATGACGGTCACATGCTCCGGCACAGCCACCGCCTTCTCCACCACCACTGCCGCCGCACCATTGCGCACTGCCTCAGGAATAAACCGGTGTCCGTCGGTCCTGTGTCCCCGGATACAGACAAACACCGCGCCGGTATTCACCTTATCCGAAACACTGACCGGTTCCGTCACTTCCGTGTCCCCGCTTCCCTGTATCACTCTGTACTCAAGACGTTCCATAAGCTGCTTTAATACCAAAGCCGTTCCTCCTTAAACGGAATCTTTTCTACCGCGACTTCTATAGAATACCATACTCCTGCTTTTCTTGCAAAGTCCCTCTGTGCAGCAGACCCGTATCAGAAGGGCCGCGCATCATGCCGTCAGGTAATCTTTTTCCCGATCCGTGTTCTGCCAAGCAGCCACACGCAGAGAAGCGATACCGCCGCGATCCCTGCCGTCAGAAGGGGCACGGCAATCCATGCCGGCAGATCCGTGGGCTCCATATATTTCTTGTAGTTGTCGAGAAACAGAATATGGATCAGATAGATGCCGAAAGAACATCCGCAGAACAGATCAATAACCTTCTTCGCCCCGGCGTTCGGAACATAATCCCCTTTTTTCAGCCGGACCATGAACAGGAAAAACAGGGCGCCCGCCAGAACAAGGAGCGGACTTCCGTACTGCAGCGCCGTCTCATAGTGATCCCCGCGCAGCACCGTCACGCCCCAGGTGATACCGAACGTTGCAGCCAGGCAGAAAATGCACCCGAAGAAAGCGGTTCCCTGCCCAATGCGGATATGCCTGCGGTATTTATATATGTAATATCCTATGAAAACATAATAAGAATATACCTGATCTCCGATCAGCGGAATATCATAATACGCTTCCCCGTGCTGCAGAGTCAGGATATAGTTGAAAATGACAGCCGCCGTGATCACCACAAGAAACGCCCGCTCCATCCTCAGATTCATACCGGCGCACATAATCTGAAAGAAGGGCATGACGAGATAGATGGGAATCATGGCATAGAGATACCAGAGATGCGCCTCCACCGGCGTATACAGGATCTCGCTGAGATCGTAGGGCGTACCCATATAGAATGTATTCCAGAGATAGTAGACCAGGCTCCACACTATGAGAACTGTCCCAAACCGCAGAAGCCTGCGGGCATGCTTTCCCAGCGGCTCTCTCCTGCCCAGGAGAAGGGCCCCGGTAATCATGAAAAAGCAGGGCACACTGAGCCTGGATGCCGTGTCTAGCGCCAGGGAAAAGAGGTATTCTCCCTGTGTAACCTCCCCGTAAGCCCTGCAGTAATAGTTAGTCACATGGATGACGATCACCATGACAAAGGAGATCATCCGAATCAGCTCGAGATTGTAATTTTTGCTTTTTTTCTTTTCCGGCCTGTTTTCCGGCCGGACGCTTTTCTGATGTTCTGTCATAGCTTTCTCTTCCCGCCCGTTTCCTCTGTTTTTTCTCTTTGGCTGTTCCGTTTCATCAGGCTTGCCCTGATCACCGCTCCGCTTCCGTAGCGGGTATTCAGCTCATCCAGGGCGGCTTTCAGCTTTTTATGCTTCTCGTCCGGTTCTTCCGGCGGCTTCAGATCAAAGATCGTAAGCTGTTCCGGCTCCGACTCATCGGAAAGCTTGGAAGTGCGGATTCCCAGAAGCCGCACGGGCTGCCCGTTCCACATCTCCCGGAACAGAGCACATGCCGTGCGCCATATAACCTCCGGATCGTAGGTGGGCCGCTCGAGCTGAGTCTGATGGGAAATGGTGCGGAAGTCGTAATACTTGATCTCCGTACTGACCATCCCTGCTTTCTGCCCCGCCTTCTTCAGGCGGCGTCCCACGCTCTCCGCCAGTTCCTTTAAGACGGCATCCGCCTCTTCTTCCGTGGAGGCATCCTCCGAAAGGGTGGTGGAGTTGCCGATCCCCTTCGCCTGTTCCGGCTCCGACTGGACGACTGCAGTTCCCCGTCCGTTAGCGAACTCCCAGAGCATCCGCCCGTGGCTTTTCAGGTGGAGCTCTATGAGCCTGGGGTCTGACCGTGCCAGATCCCCGATGGTGTTGATCTCCAACTTTTTCAGGACTTCTACACTGGAACGCCCTGCCATGTAGAGTTCGCTGACCGGCAGAGGCCACATCTTCTCCTGAATTTCTTCCGGGAAAAGAGTATGGATCCGGTCCGGCTTCTCGAAATCCGATGCCATCTTCGCCAAAAGCTTGTTGTTGGAAATGCCGATATTTACCGTGAATCCGAAGCGCTCACGGATTCCGTCCTTGATCTCCAGGGCGCCATCCACCGGCGAATGATATCTTCCTGCGATCGAGGTAAAGTCCATGTAGCACTCGTCCACACTGACCTGCTCGATCTCTTTCGTAAATGTCCGAAGATACTCCATGAGCATCCGGCTCTTCTCCCGGTACATCTTATGATCCGGGGGATACATGACAAGATTCGGACACTTACGAAAGGCATTCGCAACAGGTTCCCCCGTGCGGATGCCATACTTTTTCGCCGCAGGCGACTTGGCGAGCACCACACCGTGGCGGGATTTCTGGTCTCCGCCGATAATGGCAGGTATCTCGCGCAAATCTACCTGTGCGCCGTTTTTCAGTTGTTCTACCGCTGTCCAGCTGAGATAAGCGGAATTTACATCAATATGAAAGATGATGGGTGTCATTCGGGGATAGCCATCCTTTCGTTTTTACAGAGCCAGATCTTCCGGCTTTTCGCTCTCGATAATCTGGCCTTTCACCTCCGCAAGCAGGCTGCCGTCTTTCGCATCGATCAGAATCGTATCTTCCCTGCCCACGTTGCCTGCGAGAATCAGCCTTGCCGCCAGGGTCTCCACATTCTTCTGCAGATATCTCTTCAGCGGCCTTGCGCCGTACATCGGATCGTACCCGCCTTCCACAACGAAATCTTTCGCCGCTTCCGTCAGTTCGATCTTCAGTTCTTTCTCTTCCAGACGCTTATTGACGTCTGCCACCAACAAATCAATAATGGCACGGATATTCTCTTTCGTCAATGGTTTGAACATAATTATTTCATCCAGACGGTTCAGGAACTCCGGTCTGAAGTGGGCCTTCAGGTCGTTCATGGTCATCTCCTGGCACTGCTCGTCGATGGAGCCGTCGTCCCGGATCCCCTCCAGCAGGTAGTTGGCACCGATGTTGGAAGTCATAATCAGGATCGTGTTCTTGAAGTCCACAGTCCTTCCCTGGGAATCTGTAATCCGCCCGTCGTCAAGCACCTGAAGCAGGACGTTGAACACATCCGGGTGGGCTTTCTCCACTTCATCGAAAAGTACAACCGAGTACGGTTTCCTTCTCACCGCTTCCGTCAGCTGACCGCCCTCGTCGTACCCTACATATCCCGGCGGTGCTCCGATCAGTCTGGACACGGAGTATTTCTCCATGTACTCACTCATATCGATACGCACCATGTTGTTCTCATCGTCAAACAGGCTCTGGGCAAGCGCCTTGGCAAGCTCTGTCTTACCGACTCCGGTAGGTCCGAGGAACAGGAAGGAACCAATCGGCTTGCTTGGGTCTTTGATCCCGGCTTTGGACCGGATGATGGCCTCTGTCACAAGCTCTACAGCCTCATCCTGCCCCACCACACGTTTGTGCAGCTCATCCGCAAGATGAAGCGTCTTGTTCCTCTCGCTCTCGTTGAGCTTTGCTACCGGTATGCCGGTCCATCTGGACACAATACGGGCAATCTCGTCATCCGTCACAGCTTCATGGACAAGAGAAAGGTCTTTTTCTTTCACTTTCTCCTCCTCTTCCTCCAACTGTTTCTGGAGCTGAGGCAGCCTTCCGTACTGCAGTTCCGCAGCCTTGTTCAGGTCATATTCCCTCTGCGCCTTCTGAATGTCCTTGTTCACCTGCTCGATCTCTTCCCGGATCTTCTGGACACGCTCAACAGACGTCTTCTCATTCTCCCACTGAACTTTCTTGCCCGCGTACTCTTCCCGCAGGCCTGCCAGTTCTTCCTGGAGATGTTCCAGACGCTCTTTGCTTAAGCGGTCGTCCTCTTTTTTCAGGGCTTCCTCCTCGATCTCAAGCTGCATCACACGCCGCCTCAGTTCATCGAGTTCCGTTGGCATGGAATCCAGTTCCGTCTTGATCATAGCACAGGCTTCATCCACCAGGTCGATGGCCTTATCCGGCAGGAAACGGTCGGAAATGTAACGGTTGGACAGTGTAGCTGCCGCAACCAGGGCGCTGTCCGTAATCTTCACGCCATGGAATACTTCATACCGCTCCTTTAAGCCACGGAGAATGGAAATGGCATCCTCCACCGACGGCTCATCTACCATAACCGGCTGGAAACGGCGTTCCAGAGCCGCATCCTTCTCAATATACTGCCGGTACTCATCCAGTGTGGTCGCACCGATACAGTGCAGCTCTCCTCTGGCAAGCATGGGTTTTAACATATTTCCCGCATCCATCGCGCCGTCAGTCTTGCCCGCGCCCACGATGGTGTGCAGCTCATCGATAAACAGGATAATCCTGCCGTCGCTGTTCTTTACTTCCTCCAGGACCGCTTTCAGACGTTCCTCGAACTCGCCCCGGTACTTCGCACCGGCAACGAGGGCTCCCATATCCAGGGAGAAAATCGTCTTGTCCTTGAGTCCTTCCGGCACATCGCCGCTGACGATTCTCTGAGCCAGTCCCTCGACAACCGCCGTCTTGCCGACGCCGGGTTCACCGATCAGAACCGGGTTGTTCTTCGTCTTACGGGAAAGGATTCTCACAACATTCCGGATCTCCTCATCACGGCCGATAACCGGATCCAGCTTCTGGTCTCTTGCCCGCTCCACGAGATCCTGCCCGTATTTGTTCAGTGTGTCATAAGTTGCCTCCGGGTTGTCGCTGGTCACCCGCTGGTTGCCTCTCACCGTGGAGAGTGCCTGCAGGAATCCCTCCCGGCTGATGCCGAATTCCCGGAAAATCTGCTTCATCTCACGGCTCGCGTATTTCAGCAGGGCAAGAAAAAGATGTTCCACAGAAACATACTCGTCTCCCATCTGTTTTGCCTCATCCTCGGCATGGATCAGCACGTTGTTGAGATCCTGACCCACATACGCCTGGCCGCCCTGTACTTTCGGCCGCTTTCCGATTGCCTGCTCCACGCGGTCAATAAAAAGCTGTCCCTGTATGCTCATTTTTTCAAGAAGTTTTAAAATCAGGCTGTCATCCTGCGTCAGCAGGGCATAGAGCAGATGCTCCTGGGCAAGCTCCTGGTTGCCGTTGTCCGCTGCTATCTTCTCGCAGTTCTGGACTGCCTGCAGTGAATTCTGCGTAAATTTATTGATATTCATGGTCATCCCTCCTTATGGTGTCAGTCTGGCTGACATGGAACCACGACTTGTTTTCGTGTTCTAGTAGCAATATAGCAAAACTTGTTAGCACTGTCAAGAGGTGAGTGCTAATTCATTTATAAAAAATATATGAACATGCAGTTGCGGGAAGGGATGACTCAAAATCTCGCCGGATTATCTCCTGCAGGATTTAATCCAATGTCCTTGCAAATGGTACCAATTCAGCAATACGATTTCTTGCATAAGCTTTGATAAATGCAACCACAACGGGGTCTGCAAACTCTTTTGCCATCGGCGTTATTTCCTCCAAAGCCTGTCGAAAATCAGAAACTTCCAATTCATCAAATTCTTTTCTTCTCAAAATCTGGTTGAAAGCAACCATGATCTTTCCCATTTCATCAAAACTAATTCCATGTTCCAGACATAATAAACTGGCAGAAATAGGATTGCTATTAGAATGTCCCAACGCTTCTGCGATCTGTTCCAATGCCAACAAAACAAGTCTATCTTCCATAACATTCTCCTTTTACTTGTGTTCTAAACAAGAATATTCCAATGCCCTTTCTGGCTGGTGCCCACTCGTTCCAGTACTTGATTCTTTTTTAGCTTCGTAATATAGTGCTTCACTTTTCCCAAACTCCACCCAAGCTGCCCTGCCATTTCCATTTGTGTAATTGCCGGTTTATCAGCCACCAACTGCACTAACTGCTTTTCTTCATTTTTGAGGAAAATATTCTTCTGGTTCAATTTTCCTGCTGTCCGCTTCACAGCCTGGTTCGCTTGTTTCGCACCTTGGTTCGTCATTTTTGCATCTCAGTTCGTTTTTTGGCTACCTTGGTTCGTAGCTTGGTTCGTTTTTGTATCTCCTTGACTACGATACAGATTCACCCGAAATGCAATTCCCATTTCCACAAATTCCGGTTCCCGCAGGCCATAATCCTCCATCGCCTTCATCAGCTTGGGAATACCGCTGCCCCACGCTTCAATCAGATTCATATAGGAAAAAGCGTGAGCAAGGGCACGGTTCCGGATCTTTGAGTATCCTTCTTTCATTCGCTCAAGTGTTACGCCCGGCATCAATCCTCCCGGAGACGTAATCTCAAGCCGGTCATCGTAAACAGCCACCTGAATATGGGAATTCTGTAGAAAACTGCAGTTCATAACCGCATTAATAATCAGCTCTCTGATACTGTCCGGCGGCAGCTCATAAATATCCTGCCGGTACAGTCCTTCCAGTCTGGCTCCCAGATGGATGTTGCGAAGTACAAACTGGAAGGCATTTTCAATCTGTTCCCAAAGTGCACCTCCGTACTCCCGTTTATCCACGAATACAGCACGGGTTTTCCCCTTAAACATCCCACATTGAATATAAGAAAGAAAGGAGTCTTTTCCCAGGAGGAAAACAAAACCATTGGTAGGATGAGTCGCACCCTCCTCATCCTCCGCTAGCAGCCCCCAACTTAAAATCCCGCCCGTTTATCACATCTCCAAAGCCTGCCTCCCATTGCAGACCCTTTTCAGAGCCTCCGCATATTTCCTGTTTTTCCCATCAAACACAATGTAAAAAGTCACTTTTGCCTCCCTGTCCGTAATGGGGATGGTGATTCTGTCCCTGTACACATCCCTGTCATACGTCGCAACATCCGTCACAAAGCATGGCAGGGTGGACTCCCGAATCAGTTCCTGCATGGTAAACTGATCCGTCTGTACAAGGAACCGGGACGCCGGCATCTTTTGCCTGCACATATCGTCCCAGAACCCCAGTCTTATTCCAAGGAGAAAATTATACCCGTTCAGCTCTTTAAAAGAAACTTCCTTTTTCCCGGCCAGTTCGTGTGTCGGCGGAACGCATACCGCCAGATTTTCTTTCATAAACGGCATACTGGTGTACTCTTCAGAAATATGAGCTTCGGGGACATGTGCTCCTGAAACATGCACTCCCGTGATGAACTCTTCTGAAAGAACAGCCAGCTGACACTCCCCGGCTTTCAGGTCTTCCATAACCGCCTCATTATTTTTTATAGCGGAGGAAATCGTCATATCCGGAAACGCATCCGACAGTGCGGGGAGCAGACGCCACAGGGGCGCGGGAGCGCAGGAGCTGACCGTGATCGTATGCAGGCTCCGGTCAAAAGCCCGGACGTCCTCCACCGCCTCCCGGGCATCCTTTAAGAGCTGTTTTGCATGCACGACAGCCTTCCACCCTGTTTCATTCAGCGCAATGTGATTCTTCGTCCTCTCAAACAGAGGGGCGCCAAACTCATCTTCAAGATGCTGCATGGTCCTCGTAATCGTCGGCTGTGAGATATTCAGTTTTTCCGCAGCTTTTGACAGTGTTCCACAGTCTGCAAAAGCAGCAAGCTGCTCTAATTCCAGAAGATTCAGCATTCTTCTTCCACCTCCCGGTATTGATTCAATGATGTTTCAGTATTCATTTTCAGGAATCTGGTTTCCTGTATTCTTATTGTACTTTTTTTCTTTTCGGATGTAAACTGTTAAATGCAAACAGGAAGACGAAACGGAGGAATTTATCATGGAATATGTAACACTGAACAACGGAGTTAAGATGCCGAAATTGGGATACGGAGTATATCAGACTCCCCCGGAAGAGACAGAGCGCTGCGTACTGGACGCCATTGAAGTCGGCTACCGCAGCATTGATACTGCGCAGGCATACGGAAATGAGGAAGGCGTGGGAAATGCCATCGCCAAAAGCGGTCTTCCGAGAGAAGAGTTCTTTATCACCACAAAGGTGTGGATCTCCAACGCAGGCTATGAAAAAGCGAAAGCTTCTATTGAGGAATCTTTAAAGAAGCTGCAGACAGACTATATTGACCTGCTTCTGATCCATCAGCCGTTCGGCGATTATTACGGAACCTACCGCGCAATGGAAGAGGCTTACGACGAGGGTAAAGTCCGGGCAATCGGCGTATCCAACTTCTATCCGGACCGCTATCTGGATATCTTCCATTTCTCGCGCATCAAACCTGCAGTAAACCAGGTGGAAACCCACGTATTCCAGCAGCAGAAAGTTGCAAAAGAATATATGAAGAAGAACGGCACGCAGATTATGTCATGGGGTCCCTTCGCAGAAGGTAAAAACGATTACTTCAACAACCCGGTTCTGAAAAAAATCGGTGAGAAATACGGAAAATCTGTGGCACAGACCGCTCTTCGTTTCCTTCTTCAGAGCGACGTGGTGCTGATTCCGAAGTCCACTCACAGAAACCGTATGGAAGAGAACTTCAATATCTTTGACTTCACTCTTACAGATGAGGAGATGAAGGAGATCGAAGCACTCGACACCGGAAACAGCCTGTTCTTCTCCCACTATGATCCTGCGACGGTAGAGTGGTTTATGACACTGGTATAAAATCAAAAATGTAGAATCTTTTTGGACTGAATTATTAAAAAAAGGTGCTCTGTATAGCTGAAAGTCTTGCAGAGCACCTTTTCCTGTCTATCTTTCTTCCAGTTCTTTCAGATAATCAAAGCAAAGACCGCCGTCACAGCGGTAGAAAAACGGATCGTCCCGGATTGTATCTGCACTGTTTATAATAAAGCTTTCGATCTGCTTTCCCTCTTCATCATAAAAGCCCAGGCGAAAACCATATCCTGTATAAAACAAAGAGAGTGTATCTCTTTTCATCTCCGCGCCCTGTATATTCTCTACAATATACTGAATTTCTTCCGGTTCTTCTATGTTGAAACTTTTTCCTGTATTTCCGTCAAAGACAGACACGGATCTGACATCAGATGGCGCAGCCCCTCTCAGAAAAGTCTTCGGAAGTACATACCAGACTCCTGCAAATACAAAGATTGCCGCTGCAGCCGTTATAATTGAGACAAGTATTTTCTGCTTTCTTTTCATATTATAACGACCTCCCCCTCCGCCAGGTAATTCAACTTCTTCATATAGCTCTTCATAAACTCAAACTGTCGCACGCCCGTACAGTGGCATGTATAGTATTCCGTATCATGGGAGTCCAGAATCTCAGCATACTCTTTCAGCCGGTCATCCGGCTCCAGTTTTGAAAAGTGGAAACCGCCGATCAGCACATCCGGCTCAAACCAGGAGACGATATTCAGGATTCCTTTGTGGGAGCATCCACTGAAAAGGATTCTCTTCCCGTTCTCTTCGATCACCATATACTGCTCGTGGCGGAAATCTTCGGGGACGATTTTCCCGTCTGATACCATATTCAGCCCGCCGGTTCCCATATCATACTGCATGGGATATCTGCCTGTCTCAGAAACCGGGTAAAGCGTGATTCCCTTTCCGATCTCTATTGCTTTGTCCGTAAAAATCAGCCGTTCATTCTCCGCAAAGGAACTATCCAGGAGAGAACTATCCAATCCGATATATTTCTCTGTCCCATTGTAGTGTGGTTCAAAGGTATGGCAGCTTAAATATACCGGCGCGCTACGGTTTATCTCCAGGAACTTTGCAAGCCCGCCCCCGTGATCGTAATGTCCGTGGGAGAGCACCGCAAAGTCCGCTCTGCCCAGATCCACTCCCAGTTCTTCCGCGTTCCGCACAAAAAGATCCGACTGTCCCATATCAAACAGAATCGTGTGCTCTTCTGTCTCTATGTACAGGCTTAACCCGTGTTCGACAGGCAGCCCGGTACTGCATGTGTTTTCAACTAAAGAAGTTATTTTCATCACATTCCTCTTCACTCTGTGACATATTTTTCAATAATACACTGATGTTTCTTTTGCTTTCTGTCATAACTGACCCCGACCAGAATTATCTCTCTGATGGACTCTACTTTCTGCATATAATTTTTCTGTTTTATCTGACGAATTGCATTTTCAGCAGAATCATCAACTTTCAGTTCTAAAATTATTGCCGGAATTTCCTTTTTCTTTGGAACAAACAGGTAGTCGCAGTATCCCTTCCCGCTCTTTTCTTCGCGCTCTATACGATAGTCTTTCCGGGCATAGAGATAGCAGAGGGTTATCACGCATGACAGAGAGTTTTCATCATTATACATAAGAAATGGAATTTCTCTGTCATGAACTTCTTCCAGAATGCCCGCCACTTTATCTGCATCACACGCCAGCGTAGCTGTCAGCATAGCCCTGGATCTGTCTGTAATTTCTTTTACTTCCCCCATACTGTCACGGGAAAGCACCCGCTGAAATTTCTCCATCAGTTCATGATTCGGAATTTTCAGGTATCCATCATAGTAAGAAAGAAATCCATATACAACCATAGCAGAGAGGATCTCATCTCTTGTATACAGCTCCTGTTCAGCAGCACTATATCCGCTTAGCTCCGCTTCCACCGGCACACCGGAAACCATTTTTACGATATCCTCGCGCACTTCCTCCACATTATTTTCAATACAGTCAGCCACCTCATTCATAGGACCGGTTTCTGTCCAGTAATTTCTGCAAACGCCATCTGTCAGCGCACGGTTGACCGACCTTGGATTAAACAGATGTCTGCCGTCACTCATGAGATATCCGTCATACCACCACTCAAGTTCTTCATAGCTGACCGCATCATATTTCCGACAAAGGCCTTTTACTTCATCTTCAGTAAGCCCGAAAAACTCCTCGTATACCTGATCGTTCATGAAATTATATTCCCAGAACATATTCAGTTCCGAACCGCTGGAATATTTTGCAATCGGAAGCACTCCTGTCATATACGCCAGATCCACATATGGTCTGTCTTTAAGCATTGTTTTCAGGAATCTCAGAAAATGTATTTTATCTGCTTCCGTCACATATTTCTCACTAAACACAGAATCCCACTCATCTAAGATAAAGATAAACGAGTCTTTTGTATCGGACAGCATTTCACTGATTCCTTCATATTCCCGGTCTTGCAGCAGCGGGTATGCTTCCCTCAGATCTTCCTGCAATTTTCTGATAATATTTTTCAGATAAGCATTATACCCATCACAAAAATCCGGGAAAACGCTGAAATCAATGTGAATCACATTATATCGGTTTATCTGACTCTCATAATTCTCTGTGTGTGCGATATTCAGGCTATCAAACAGATCATGTGTATCATACCCTTTTGTATAGTATGCCCCCAGCATATTGGCATTTACCGTCTTTCCGAATCTCCGCGGTCTGGTTATACATACATACTTTGCATTTGTCCGGATGAGCGGTGAAATTTTCCGGATCAGCATGCTCTTGTCCACGTAAATCTCGCTGTTCAGCATATCCCGAAACATGATAATCTGTGCGTCTGTATTCAAATAATGCATCCAATCCCTCCCGTTTCTGACACATCCTGCTTTCCTTTAAGTATACACAAAAAGATCCCGAACCACAACCGTGATTCCGGATCTCCTTTCATATAAGTTCCATATATTTTGCACTACCCTGATGCAAAATTCCCATTAATTCTTTTTTAATATCTCTCCCACGCTTCCCGCATCCACGCCAGATCTTTCTGCGCGGTCTTCAGGTCCAGCTCTTCCCTGACAATAACGATGTCCGGCCTGTTTTTCTTCAGCCATCTGATAATCTCTGCATATTGAATCACGCCCTCGCCCAGGCATACCGGACAGTATTCTTTCTGCGGACCTTCGACGAAATCTTTCATGTGGATGGCCTCGATCTTATCTCCCAGAACGGAGAGCCACTCCTTCCAGTATGCATCCTGGTCGATCTCCGGCTCCGGCAGGACATTGGCGGGATCGAAGATCATTTTCAGATGGCGGCTGTTCATCCTGTCAAATACTTCCGCCGTCACCTCCAGATTCTCCAGGGGATGCCAGTACACCGGCTCGATCGCCATATCCGTATCCAGGCGCTCCGCCTCCTCCACAAGCCGGGAGATGCTGTCCATCATATACGGATGCCATACTTTTTTCTCCTCCGGGGTCAGGTGGGGATAAGCCGTCTCCGTGCCGACGATGGACGCTCCCAGGATCTTGTTCCATGCCAGACATTTTTTGAACGTGCTGACCGAATTTTTCCGCACCTCATCGTCCGGATTTCCCAGATCCATATAACATCCCAGGATATGGATCCGGATCCCTTCATCCTCAAAACTGCGGCGGATCCGCTCAACAATCTCAGGTGTAACTTCATCATAGGAGCTGATCTCTGTAAATCCTTTGGGCAGTACAAGCTGTGCCGCGCCGATTCCTTCCGACTTCAGAAGCGAGGGAAGCTTCTCGATCGGCTGCTTTCCATAATCGTGGGTTCTCGCTGCGATTATCATATCTTGGTTTACTCCTTCCTGCTCTGTCTCTCTGTACAGATCTCCATATATCACACAGGGGCGCGCTTACCACGCACCCCTTTATCTGTATCAATGTCTGTTTTACTGCGGCTGTTTTCCAATGTAAGCCAGGATACCGCCGTCAACGTACAGGATATGTCCGTTTACGAAGTCAGATGCTTCGGAAGCAAGGAATACTGCCGGTCCCTGCAGGTCTTCCGGATTGCCCCATCTTGCAGCCGGTGTCTTGGAAACGATGAACTGGTCGAACGGATGTCTGCTTCCGTCAGCCTGACGCTCGCGGAGCGGTGCTGTCTGCGGTGTAGCGATGTATCCGGGTCCGATGCCGTTGCACTGGATGTTGTACTCGCCGTACTCGGAGCAGATGTTTCTTGTAAGCATCTTCAGACCGCCCTTGGCTGCTGCGTATGCGGATACCGTCTCACGGCCGAGCTCGCTCATCATGGAGCAGATGTTGATGATCTTTCCGTGTCCCTTCTCGATCATTCCCGGGATCACTGCCTTGGAAACGATGAACGGAGCGTTCAGGTCAACGTCGATTACTTTGCGGAACTCGGATGCTTCCATCTCAAGCATCGGTTTTCTCATGATGATTCCGGCATTGTTTACAAGGATATCGATTACGCCGACTTCCTCTTTGATCTTTGCAACAAGAGCTTTTACCTGTTCCTCATCTGTTACGTCGCATACATAGCCGTGTGCCTCGATTCCTTTCTCTTTGTAGGAAGCAAGTCCCATATCAACCTTCTCCTGGTTGATGTCGTTGAAGCATACTGTTGCTCCTGCCTCCGCGTATGCGGATGCGATAGCGAATCCGATACCGTAGGAAGCGCCTGTTACCAGTGCAATTTTACCTTCCAGTGAAAAATTTACCATGATTGTTCTCTCCTTTTTTTCTTATTTTCGTCTGCATACAGCAGATTTTTTTCTTCTTATCTGAGATCCTTGTTTGCGATATTGTCCATATCATCATAGTCCTGATTTTCTCCGCACATTCCCCAGATGAATGTGTATGCCCTGCTGCCGCATCCGGAATGGATGGACCAGCTCGGTGAGATGACAGCCTCTTCGTTGTGCATAATGATATGTCTCGTCTCCTGCGGCTCGCCCATATAGTGTACAACGAATGCGTCGTCAGCCATGTCAAAGTACAGATACACTTCCATACGTCTGTCATGAGTGTGTGCCGGCATGGTGTTCCATACGCTTCCTGGCATCAGTCTTGTCATACCCATTGCAAGCTGGCAGCTCTGTACCTGTCCCGTCACGATATACTTGTTGATCACTCTGTGGTTTGCATCCTCCAGTGTACCGCACTCTACTTTGTTCTCATCCTTGATGATGACAACGCCGTCCTCCGGCTCGCCTTCCGGTTTGATATGTACAGTCGGGTAAGCCACATGTGCCGGCGCGCTGTTGAGATAGAATTTTGCCGGGTTGGATGCATCTTTGCTCTCGAAAGAAATGTCCTTCGAACCTCTTCCGATATACATTCCCTCTCTGGCATTGATCTCATAGACACGTCCGTCAACGGTCACGATTCCGTCTCCGCCGATATTGATCAGTCCCATCTCTCTTCTCTGAAGGAAATACTCTGCACGGAGCTCGTCCCCTGCAGTCAGGTCAAGCTTTTCATTTACCGGAACCGCTGCGCCCGTAATGATACGGTCAATGTGGCTGTAAACGAGATTGATCTTGTCCGCCTGGAACAGGTTCTGGATCAGAAATTCTTCTCTGAGCCTGTCTGTTGTGTAGTGCTTCACGTCTCTCGGTGAAGCCGCTGTCCTTACTTCCATTGCAAAAACCTCCATAAAAATAATTTTGTTTTCTGCTTATTTCTTTCTCTGTGATTCTAGTATATCATTCGTTTTATTCCATTTCTTGTGTTTTTTTGATATGAATATTGAAAATTTTGAACACAGCAGATATAATGAAGAAAATCCTGTCATGCACAGAAGATATATCGGAGGAGAAGAAACATGAAAGCATGCCCATCCTGCAAGGAATCCATGCGCCAGTGCATGGAGAGCCATTCCTTTGCATTTGCTCATTTATATAATGATGAAAAAGCCATGGATATGCATATCCATGACTGCTATGAGATCTACTATTCCATCTCCGGCGGAAAACAGTTTCTCATCGACAACTGTTTCTACGACATCCAGGACGGTGATATCTTCCTGATCAACCAGTTTGAGAGCCACTATCTGTCCCAGATCGACAGTCAGAAGCATGAGCGGATCATCATGTCCATTGATCCGGAATACCTGAAAAGTCTTTCCACGGCATCCACCGACCTGGACCGCTGTTTCCACTTCCGCGACACGGAGATGCCCCACCGGATGCATCTCACGCCGGAGGAACAGAACCGCTTCGTCTATCTGATCCACAAGTTCCCGTCCAATGCGGGACTGGGCGAGGATATTCTGGACCGGGCGGTTTTCCTGGAAATGATGGTGTTTCTGAACCGTGCTTTCGACAGGCGATGCCGGAAAACGGAAGAAAGTGCCGGCCCTAAAGCGGATGAAGAACCGAACAGCTACCATGCCCAGGTAGATGACATTCTCTCCTATATCAATACACATATCCAGGAGAACCTTTCCCTGGAAGAACTGTCATCTCATTTCTACCTGAGCAGTTCCTACATCTGCCGGATCTTCAAGGCGACAACCGGAACCACGATCAATAAATACGTTACCGCCAAGCGGATCACCCTGTCCAAGTCCCTCTTGAGCCAGGGTTACTCCGTCAACGAAGCATGTGAGGCATGCGGGTTCAACGACTACAGCAATTATCTGAAAGCATTTACAAAAGCAGTGGGAGTTTCCCCGAAAAAATATGCGCAGTTCAACTCGTGAACTGCGCATATTTCCGGCTTCTTCCGTTTTCTTCTCTTATTATTTCGGAATCTTTCTTCCTCATCCCGTCCGCCCCGCTGCCCGGTACTCCTTGGGGCTCACCCCGTACCGTTCCCGGAACTTCCGGTAGAAATAACTGGTATTGTCATACCCCACAGAACTGATGATCTCTGACACCGACATTCTGCTGTTGGTCAGCATATACGCTGCCTGCTGCATCCGTTTTTCCTGGAGCAGTTCTTTATATGTCCTGCCGGTCTGCCGCTTGATCTCGCGGCTCAGCCAGTATATATCGAACTTCAGCTCCGCTGCCAGCTCCTTCAGGCTCGCTTCGCGGTAATGCTCATCGATGTAGCGGAACACCGCTGCTGTAATCTCTGTGTCGAACTTTCTGCCTCCTGTCTCCATCTTGTCCATGTAATTCAGAAGCTGAAGAAAGAGAAGCCCCATGGTGATCTGGTTGCAGCTCCTCTTGTTTGGTGTGTCATAGAAGATCGTCCACACCATGTTTTCCACCAGATTCTGGATGGGGAGGATATCCGCCACGTGGAAATACAGATAGGAAATCTCCCCGTCCCTGCCGCAGAGGGCGCCCACAAGGAACTCCTTGAGCAGGTTATCCTCCTCTCCCATCATGGAAAAAGCCGTGTCAAAAAATTCAGGCAGGACGATAAAATTCACCGCAATATCTTCCCTGCCTGCGGGAAGGATCTCCTGCACGGCGTTCTGATTCAGAAAGAGCAGATCCCCTTCCTCCAGGACAACCCGGCTGCCGTTGAGGATATGGGTGGTTGTCCCCTGGCACATGTAGATCACTTCGATATAGTTGTGGGTATGCTCCGGGAAATGGACGAAACGGGTATGGGGACGCACCTGGATCAGTTTGCCTTTCTTCAGGAGCTTGCCGCTGTCCACAATCCTGTCATTCTTTTCCATATAGATCTGCTGGTCGATCTCGTCTTTTCCGTCCAGGATCCGCTGTTCCTCCTCTGTAATAACTGCCAGCTCTTCAAGAAGCTGCCGGTGCATCTTTCCACCTCCTCTATTCTGCCGCGTCGATCTCTTTTGTCAGCTCCATATACTCCTTCGCGCTTCTGCTGCTCTTCTTGTACGCCATCACCGGAGCGTTGTTGTCCTGGGACCACTCGATCCCGCTGTCCACCCGGATATAGGTGTCGAATACCTTCACGTCATCCAGTTCTTTCAAGGTATCCAGTGTCTGGCGGAAGTAATTCTTCCTTGTATCCACCTTTGTGATCACGATGCCGCCCATTTTCAGATCCGGCACAATCTCCCGGACCTGCTCGAGGAACTCGAACATGTTCCCCAGCCCGAAAAGCCCCCAGGGGGATGCCTCTACGGGAATGATGATCTCGTCTGACGCGCAGAGAATGTTCATAACCCAGCCGCCCAGTGTGGGAGGAGCATCGATCAGAATATAGTCATACCTCCCGGATTCCCGGATTTTCGAAATACATTTTTTCAGAATATACTCCCTCTGCCATTTGGTGAACAGTTCGTACTCGATGGAGCTCATCAGCGTGGAGGATGGGATCAGATCCAGATTCTCATAGGGGGTCGGGACAATATAATCCGTCAGATCATCCTGCCGCCTGATCCCCTCATACAGGTTCTTCTCTCCCCGGGCGAATGCCAGAACCCGGTCTTCGTCAAAAAGGGAAAGCGAGAGATTGAGCTGCATGTCCCCGTCGATCAGCAGGACTTTTCTGCCAAGCTGCGTCAGTCCGTAACCCACGTTGGAACAGGTCGTCGATTTCCCGCTTCCCCCTTTATTGTTTGCAAAACAGATTACTTTTGTCGATGCCATCTCTAACTGTCTCCTTTCCTCCAGTCTTCTCCCGCCGGTCCCGGTCCGAAGTTCTTATCGATCAGTCTGCAGTATTCCTCATATGCAGGCACTCCCTCGAAATTCTCCCGCAGCACATCCCGGATTCCCTTGTAGTACCACGCCATGGCGGATTTGCTCTGCATCCGGAAACGCATCCAGAGCGCTTCTCCCTCGGTCGGATAATCCCGGTCAATATCTCGCATGTTGGAAAGCTTGTCCGCCAGTCCGATCATCTGTACCTCCACGGAAGCATCCTTCAGCCGGGTAATCGTATTTCCCTTCCGTTCTTCCCATGTCTGGGACTTGTCCTCGCTCTCCTGGGATACCATATCCGCAACCCGGTCGCCGAACTGGAGCTTCAGGATATCCTTTGTGATCCCGCTGCAGTCCTCGATGGTGTCGTGGAGCACCGCCGCACAGATCACCTCCTCGTCCCTGGTCATCGTGGAAACAATGTCCGCCACCTCAATGGGGTGGACAATATAGGGACGTCTCGTCCCCTTGCGGAACTGCCCGTCATGGGCTTTTGTAGCAAACTCAATCGCATCGTCTATCATCGGCGTATCCTCCTTATACAGAAATCTTAACACACACGGAAGAAGTTCACAAGAAAAAACCGCCTGGCCACTGCGCCCTGAAATGTCTTTTTCTGACATTTCCCGCAGTATCCGGCGGTTTCCCGACATCCCGTTTCCGGGATCTTTTTTACCACAGATCTTTGTAGATCTTTATCACATCTTCCTTCGTCGGCACCCTCGGGTTTGTGGCTGTACAGCTGTCTTCCAGAGCAGCCTCCGCCATCTTGTCAATGGCGTCGAAATACTCTTTCTCCGTTATCGTCCCCATCTGGGAGATCGACAGCGGAATATCCATCTCTTTCAACATGAACTGTACCCAGTTTACAAGGGATCTGACAGTCATGATCTTGTTATAGCTGCTTAAGCCGAGGATCTGCGCTACTGTAGAATAGCGCTTCACGGCCGGAAGATATTCTGTCCTGCTCTTGCTGTGCTTGTTGATATCACTGTTGAACTCAATGATATGCGGAAGCAGCATGGCATTCGCGCGTCCGTGGGGGATATGGAAAGTAGCGCCAAGCTGGTGCGCCATACCGTGATTCAGTCCGAGGGACGCCACATTGAATGCAAGACCTGCCAGACAGGATGCGGAGTGCATCTTCTGGCGTGCATGGGTATCGTTTCCGTCCAGGTAAGCCCGGAGCAGAAAGACTCCGCAGATCTCAATTGCCTTTTCCGCAAGAGCGGTGGAGAAATCATTCCGGTTAATGCTCACACACGCCTCCAGAGCATGGGTGAACACATCCATTCCGGTATCCGCTGTGACTGAAGGAGGAACACTCTTTACGAGTTCCGCATCCAGGATTGCCTCATCCGGGGTCAGATCCCAGGACACGAGCGGATATTTTCTCTGCTCTGCCGGATCGGTCACAACCGCGAACGAAGTAACTTCCGATCCGGTTCCGCTGGTTGTCGGAATCGCGATCAGGCCGACTTCACCGTAGTGATCCACGCGCAGTGCAAACTCGCGGATCGATTTTGATGAGTCGATAGCGGAACCTCCGCCTACTGCGACGATTGCATCCGGTCTGTACTCCAGCATCTTCTTCACCCCGACGCTGATCTTCCCGATCGGCGGATCCGGGACTACATCGCTGAAGATCTCGAATTCTTTATTTCCGCGTCTGAGCGGATCAAGTACAAGCTCCATCATCTTGCTCTCAGCAATAAACGGGTCTGTCACAATAAGTATTCTCTTGTACGGAACCTCGGCGAGACGGTCAAGCGCCTGATCTCCGAAGTTCACTCTTGTTTTAATCTGAAAGCTTTTCATAATCGTCCTTTCCTATTCAGGATAAATGCATTCCACACCTGCATCCTGAAAGACCTGGAGCCATTTTGCCTCAGGCTTTTCATCTGTGATAACCGTGGAGATCTCTTCCAGTGCGCCGATCTCCGTAAAGGCGATCCTGTCGAATTTGCTCCTGTCAACTGCCAGGATACGTTCCTTTGCCGCCTTCAGCATGGTTCGCTTGTTGTTGGCGTGGAGCTCGTCCGAGTCTGTTATGCCCGCTGTCACGTCGATTCCCTTACAGGATATAATCGCCTTATCCACGTGATAGGTCTTCAGCATCCGGTCGGTCTGGGGACCTACCAGAGCAAAAGATCCCTCGCGGGAAACGCCTCCCGTGGAGAGGATCGTCCAGTCCTGGGCATCAAACAGCTCGATGATAATCTCGATGGAATTGGTTATCACGGTCAGGTTCTTTTTGCCTTTTTCCTGCAGCGCCTTTGCAACATAGACGGCCGTCGAGCTGGCGTCCATCATAATGCTGTCGCCATCCCTGACCCGGTCGGCGATCAGCTCTGCAATGTGCTGTTTTCCCACAATATTACGGTTTTTTCTGATGTTAAACGGCAGATCAATATTGATATTTTCGTTGATGACGGCGCCGCCGTAACTTTTGATGGCGTATCCGTCGTTCACCAGCTTTTCAAGATCCCTGCGGATTGTCTCCTCCGAAACGTCATAGATCTGGCTCAGCTCGCTTACCACAACTCTTCTGTCCGTCTGCAGCTTTTCCAAAATTTCATTACGTCTCTCTATCGCAAGCAATTCACTGCCTCCCATCTATGGAAAAAACGGTTTTTCCGATACAGTTATTTCACAAAAGGCATTCTCCGGCTTACGCCGGGAAGCCTTACAGAATCGCATCGCGGATCTGAGCATCCGGATGGGCAATAACTGAAGAATCGAGGAACATTCCTCTGTCTTTGATTGACTCCTTTGCCCGCTCGATGGCAGCCTCCACAGCAGCCACTTCACCGGTCAGCAGCATATAGGATTTGCCGCACATACCTCTCGCGATACGCAGCTCGATCAGATCCACAATCGCCGTCTTGGCAGCCTCATCCGCCGCAACGATGATGGAGGATGCGTCGTATGTCTCCAGGATTCCCAGAGCAGCCACGTCCTCAATCTTCGCAGCTCCGTAGATAGCCGGGAAGATCGACTCGTGGGGGTTGCCCAGCACGAAACTGTCAATCAGGTGAAATCCGTGCAGTTCCCTGGCATTGTCAACTGCTGCCTTCACGGCACTTAAGTCACCTGTAATGATCGCGATATACTTGCCCGGACATACTGTCTGAGCTTCAATTATACTGACATCAGAGGTCTTTACCATCGCATCTGCTGCGGTAATGCCTGCTGAAACAGTCTTATATTCTACCATTCCAATTGCCTTACTCATTGCCTGCACGTCCTTCCTTAGGTTTCTATGATAATATACTTATCGTTTACTTCTGTCACTGTTCCGGTAACCGACGCATGGATTCCCACGCTTAACCCTTTGCCCGGCTCAGCAATCATCTGTCCCTTTGTCACCTTGTCGCCCGCCTTGACAACAGCAGACGCCGGTGCGCCGATATGCTGGCTTAAGAGAATTCTGACTTTCTTCACTGCCACCTCGGATTCATCCAGAGGCGCTTCTCTGTTATATTTCGTCAGATCCAGTCTCGCCATCAGCCGTTCCATGGGAACTTTTCTGTACTCTCTCTCAGGTCCTACCGGTTTTGCCTCCACCTTCGGAGCACGGATGCCGTGGGCTCTTAAGCCTGCCTTGTACTCTGCCATAAGGCTTCTCGGTGAGAGTCCCTGGAAGCAGGAATACAGCTCACAGACGCCGCAGGATGAACAGAACATCGTATTGACGAAAATGTCCGGTTCCTGAATATCCTTGCATGTAGCTGCAAGCATGAATTTGTTCGGCTCGATGGGATGGCCGAGAAGATGTCTCGGACACAGATCCGTACACATGGAGCACTGGCAGCAGCACGCTGCGGCGCGCTTCATGTCAATCGAATTCTTCTTCAGCTTCTTCTGAACAATATAGTGGTCTTCCGGGAGGACGAGAATCGCATTCGTCGTCTTCGTCACAGGCTGTGCGCCTGTTCCGATGCTTCCCATCATGGGACCGCCCACAAAGTAAACCGGATTCGGTGTCGTCACATGTCCTGCCATTGCCACCACTTCATCCAGCGGAGTTCCAATCGGTACACGAACGGTAACGGGATGCTCCACTTCCGCAACAACAGAAACCAGCTTGTCCTCAACCGGCGTCTGCTCATGGAGCGCCCGGTATGCATTGTATACAGTCTCAACATTGAATACCGCGACTCCGCTCTCTATCGGAAGTCCTCCCGGCCGTACAACCTTGCCGGTCACCTCATAGATCAGAACCACTTCATCTCCTGCCGGATAGACCTCATCCAACAGTCCCAGTCTTGCCTCCGGGTATTTTCCAATCACGGCTTCAACCGCATCTATCGTCTTCTTATATGCTTTCTTTATGCCGATGATCAGTTCTTTTGCGCCGACTGTCTCGCCGATCACATGGAACATGTCAATGATCTCTTCCGCATGTTTTTCAAGCAACTGTCTATGTAATCTCAGCAGCGGTTCACATTCCGCGCAGTTCAGGATGATCGTCTCCGCACGCTCGTCAAGCTTCGCATATGTGGGGAAGCCTGCGCCGCCTGCACCGACCACGCCGTTTTGCTGCAGGATGCTGCTCAATTCTTTCATATCCATAATCTCACTACTCCAGTCCTGTTCCATCGTCAATAATTCCAACGATCGCCGCATCAACAGGAGAATCCGGCATGCCGCTTCCGACACGCGCGGCACTTCCCTGCGCCACGAGTACATACTCGCCGATTCCCGCACCGATCTTATCGATTGCTATAAGCTGTTTTGCACCGGACTGCATATGTTCCAAAACATCTACGATCATAAATTTATTGCCGATTAAATTTTCACATTTGCGTGTCGAAACAACGCTTCCAACAACCTTACCTATCAGCATGATATTATCCTCACTGTGTCACCGGTCGCAATCTTTGCAGCGTTGGCCTCATCTGTATCAATATGCATTTCCAGTGTAAAACTGTCGTCCACACGGATCTGCACGTTATTGAAGATCGTCCCTCTCTCATTGTCCGCCT
The DNA here is from genome assembly GCF_002160525.1 of Lachnoclostridium sp. An169. GTDB lineage: Bacteria > Bacillota > Clostridia > Lachnospirales > Lachnospiraceae > Mediterraneibacter > Mediterraneibacter cottocaccae. The sequence goes on along the minus strand of NZ_NFKT01000002.1, from coordinate 51,057 downwards.
TTACGGAAACGATATCGCCGTCATGCACTCCGGCCGCCATCGCATCCTGCGGCGACATGTGAATGTGACGCTTTGCGATAATGCAGCCCTCGTCGAGATAAATGGCTCCCTTCGGACCGACCACTGCAATCGCAGCGCTTCCGGCGATATTACCGGACTCCCGGATGGGCGCCTTCACTCCCAGACGGATGGCGTCTGTCGCGGAGATCTCAACCTGTGTCTGTTTTCTCACCGGGCCGAGCACCCTGACATTCTCTATTGCCCGGAGTTTTAACCCCACTATGGTGACCATCTCGTTGGATGCGAACTGGCCTCCCATAAGTTCTTTTTTCTTTGTGAGCTGATAACCTTTTCCGAACAGAACCTCAACATGTTCCTGTGTAAGATGGATATGTCGTGCGGACACCCCGATGGGTACGAGGAAGCCTGTCTCCCTGGAAGCTTTCTGTTTTTCAACTGCTTCCAGGACCAGTTTTGTAATTAATGCCACATTGCTGTTATCCATATCTTAATTCTCCTTGTTCAGGTATTCACAGAGAACTGCCGCGGATAACCGGGCAGTTCCCTGAAACATCCGGTATGTCTGACAATTATTTCAGAACCGGAAGAATCTTCTCCACATCGCTGTGCGGTCTCGGGATTACGTGTGTAGCAACAAGCTCGCCGAGTCTTCCTGCTGCCTCGGATCCTGCCTCAACTGCGGATTTCACAGCTCCGACATCTCCGCGTACCATTACTGTTACCAGTCCGGAACCGATCTTCTCTGTTCCTACCAGTACTACGTTAGCAGCTTTTAACATTGTATCTGCTGCCTCGATTGATGCTACCAGACCTCTTGTTTCCACCATTCCTAATGCTTCCTGTGCCATTTTTCTTTCCTCCTTCTGAATTGTTACTGGCTGTTCCTGTACCTGTTCTGCCTGCTGCGCCGTCTTTCTTACTCTTCTCACTGTCTTTGCCGGCGCTTTGGCGGTTGTTTTCTTCTCATCTGCCATCGGTAAACTGCCTCCTAACTAACCCTGTTTGCACTGCTGTTGATGATCTTGAGCACCTCTTCGTGAGGACTCGGGATCACAACGTGGCAGACCGGTTCCTTAATTCCATTTGCAGCGGCAGCTTCAATGGCCTGCGTAACTGCAGAGACATCGCCGCGGATAATAATCGTGACAAGTCTTCCGCCCAGTTTTTTCTCCCATGTGACAAACTGCACATCTGCAGTCTTGCACATGATATCTACGGCAACCACCGCCGCCGTCACACTCGGGATCTCAAAGAACCCATACGCTTTTCCCATGAGACTGCTCCTTTACTTTAATCTGCAGATCCGACCGATAACTAGATTGTAGGAAGAATCTTCTCTACATCGTTGTGCGGTCTCGGGATTACATGTGTAGCAACAAGCTCGCCGAGTCTTCCCGCTGCGTCTGATCCTGCCTCAACTGCTGCCTTGACAGCTCCGACATCGCCGCGTACCATTACTGTTACCAGTCCGCTTCCGATCTTCTCTGTTCCGATCAGAGTAACCTCTGCTGATTTTGTCATTGCATCTGCTGCCTCAATCGCTGCAGTAAGTCCTCTTGTCTCAATCATTCCTAATGCCTGCTGTGCCATTGCCATTTTTCTTTTCCTCCTAAATCTCTTCTATATCTTTTTCACTGACAATATGTGGTTTTCCTTTATCCAGCCCGGTAATCTTAAGCATCTTTTCCGTATCTTCCGTGGGCCTTGCGATCTCATATTCCGCCACGATCCCGGCAAGTTCGTTTGCCCTTCTCTTCGCGGCTTCCATGGCCGCTTCCACATCGGATACGCTCCCGCGGAATTTGACCATAACGATCAGGGGTACGGGCAGTTCGTCTGCATTTGCCGGTTTGTTCTTGTCGAACGTCTCAAGCCGGACATTTCCGGCCTTGCATCCGGCGTCCGCCGCGGCAAACGCTGTGGCAAGTCCGAATACTTCCAGCATTCCTACTGCTTCTCCCATAATATATCACCTGCTATTTATTTACAATAGCGATCTTGAGTCCCTTCATTGCAAGGTTTGTCTGATGAGCCTCGTTGATCTCCTCCAGCGGGAACTCGTGTGTGATCAGATCATCCATCGGAAGTCCGATCGCTTTCGCTCTCTTGAGGAAGTCAAATGTCGTCGCGTAATCTCTCAGTGTGTATACCCAGGATCCCACCAGTGTGATCTCCTTGGAACACAGGTCAAAGTGCGGATTGATCGTAGCGTCTCCGCCGTTGATGAAGAATCCCAGCTCGCACAGTCCGCCGCCGTTGCGGATGAATTTGTAGATGTTGGAATGTGCCACCGGTGATCCTGTACACTGGAATGCGAAGTCTGCAAGGTGTCCGCCGAATGCGTCTTTTACCGCACCTGCAAGGTTCTCAATCTCTTTGTACTGTGTAAAGTCTACGGATTTGTCCGCGCCCATTCTCTTCGCGAACTCAAGTCTCTGCTGGTTTCCGTCTACTGCCACGATGTTCTCGATTCCCATGGTGCGCAGCACTGCGATACAGATCAGTCCGATCGGTCCGCATCCCTGTACAACAACTCTGCTGTTGAATCTTAAGATGCCTGTCGTCTTTGCTCTCTCTACCGCGTGGACAAGAACCGCACATGGCTCGATGAGGATACGGGATTTCAGGTCAAGGTCGCTTACGTTGAATACTGTGGATCCCTCGCGGATGAAGATGTAATCCGAGAACCATCCGTTCAGATGGATGTCGTCATCCGGAAGAAGTCCGTATACGTCAGCATCGCCTACATTTTTCTTGTTCAGGTCGAACATCTCGATCTCCGGGTCATCCTTGAAGATCATGCAGGTAACGACTTTGTCTCCCACTTTCAGCGGCTTTCCTGCGCTGTCTGTCTTCACGTTCTTACCCATCTTCACGATCTCGCCGGTTCCCTCATGTCCGAGTGCTACCGGGATCAGTCCGAAGGGATCTTTTCTGAACTCATGTCCGTCTGTTCCGCAGATACCGCATCCCTCTACTTTTACGAGGATGTCTCCGTCTCCCACTTCCGGGATCGGGAACTCTTTGATGTCATAGTGCTCCAGAGCCGTCAGCATGGCAACATGTGCTGTCTTCGGAATCGCCTGGCTTGCTGCCGGCTGTGTTGTTCCCTGGGAAGGGATCTTCTTCTCCAGCATGCTTTCCAGCACCTGTTTAACAACGGCTTCTACATTAGCGGAATTCATTTCCATTTTCTTGTCTACCTCCTGTTTCTGTTTCTCTCTTCGCTATGCACAGTGCCATAAGTGCATGGCTTATCGAATACACAGGCTGTCTGTCATCACGCAGCGTCTTCTCTTGGTAAATGTGCTCGCGCTTGTAAGGCCCTCGCCTGTCCTGCTGGCAATCGTAAATGTACAGAAGCCTTCCCCGCCGAATCCCAGCGCCGCATAGGACGGGCCGTTCTTTACGAGGATCGCTGTATCGATCGCCTTTGCATATTTTGTAATATTATCCACATTCTTGGAATGGATGTGGGCGGAATGGCGGTTGCCGTGCTCCAGCCATACAGCCTGCTCCACAGCATCGTCAAAATCTTTCGCTCTCACCACACCGAGGATCGGCATCATCAGCTCTGTGGTGATCAGAGGATGCTCCTTCGGTCCCTCGAATGTAATACACCTGATGTTGTCCGGAACTGTCACGCCGATCATGCCGAGCAGCGTCTTTGCGTCCCGTCCCACACATTTCCGGTTCAGCTTGCCGTCTTTTAAGACAACCGCTGTCAGGGCGTCCTGCTCTTCCTTTGAAGCCAGGTAGCATCCCTGTTCATTTATCATGTAGCTCATCAGCTCATCCACAACGGAATCCACTGCTACAATCTCTTTCTCCGCGATGCACGGAAGGTTATTGTCAAAGGTACATCCGTTTACGATATCCTCCGCTGCCTTGCGCAGATCTGCAGTCTCATCGACCAGTGCCGGCGGATTGCCCGCTCCGGCGCCGATCCCTCTCCTTCCGGAAGAGAGGACTGCCGTAACCACTCCCGGACCTCCTGTAGCGGCGATAAGCTGAATGGCTTTGTGCTTCATCATGATGCCGCTTGTCTCCAGTGTGGGATGTTCCACCGTACATGCAATGTTATCCGGACCGCCGGCTTCCACGGAAGCCTCGTTCAGCAGATTGATCGCATAGATGGAAGTCTTGATCGCAGCCGGATGAGGATTGAATACCACGGTATTTCCTCCTGCAAACATTCCGATGGTGTTGCACAGAACCGTCTCGCTTGGGTTCGTACACGGAGTGATCGCTCCGATAACTCCGAAAGGTCCCATCTCAATCAGGGTAAGCCCCCGGTCGCCTGACCACGCCGTCGTTGTGATATCTTCCGTTCCCGGAGTCTTCTCAGCGACAAGAATGTGTTTCAGGATCTTGTGGCCGACATTTCCCATGCCGGTCTCCTGCACGCCCATGCGTGCCAGAATCTCCGCATTCTCCTTGATCTTCTTCCGGATATTGGAGATCACTTTTTCTCTGTGGTCCAGAGACATCCGCGCCACCGTCTTCTGGGCTTTCTGGGCCGCCGCAATGGCTTCGTTCATATCCTTGAACACGCCTCTGCTGCCGGTCACATCAGATGCGATCTGCATCTTCGCCAGAACTTCCTGCACAATGTCCTGAACCATCTGTTCATTTACAGACACGCTAATACCTCCTTAAAAGCTTCCTTTCCGTAAGCTGCAAGAGAAGTGTCCTCCTGGGCGGAACCGCCGCTTACGCCGAGCGCTCCGACGATCTTCCCGTCTGCCTCGAGGACCTCGCCGCCTCCGAAGATCACGATCTTCCCGCCGTTGGTGAACTGGATCCCGTAAAGGGACTGTCCCGGCTGGCTTAAGCCTGCAAGCTGTTCGGTGGACATCTTCAGGCTTGCGGATGTGAAAGCTTTATTCACTGCAATATCGAAACTTGCTATGTACGCGTCATCCATACACTGGACGGCGACCGGTCTTCCGGCCTTGTCTGCGACAGCGATCACCACCTGAATTCCCATCTGCTCCGCTTTTGCCCTGACCTTTTCAATCAGCGCATTCGCCTTGTCCAGAGTCATGGCATTCTTTCTGCATTTACAGACATGCCCTTTTTCCTGATGGCTTTCTTCCCGGCAGCTTCCTGTCCCTTTCATCTGCTCCAGCACAGCTCTCACTGCATTGGAAATGTCCTGTTCATTCATAGCAAATCCTTTCTGTCACTTCATTTGGAATCTGATCATCCTTCCGGTCAGCGCCGGGGATTACAGTCCAAGCTGCTCCATAACCTTCTTTGTGATGGAAGCCACCAGATCAGCATCCGCTGCATCTGCTGAAGAAGAGGAAGCAACTGTCTTCGCGCCGCATCCGCCGCCGCATGTGTGGCAGCTCGGTTTTCCTGCTCTTGCGTTCGGGCACAGATCTGCCGGATGTTTGCCCTTCATGCCCATCTGTCTTCTGATCTCATAGAGTCTCTCAACCTGCTCCGGGCTGAACTCCTGCGGTCCGCCGATCTGCATGGTCTGGTACAGCAGACGTGCGTAGAACTCTACAGACTCCATCTTGTGGTATGCGTTCAGAAGGCTGTCAGAGAATGTCAGCGCTCCGTGGTTCTCAAGAAGAACTGCGTCGAAATGCTCAAGATACGGCTCTACCGCATCCGGGATCTCCATGGTGGACGGTGTGCCGTATTTTGCGATCGGAACACATCCCAGGGCGATGACTGCCTCCGGCATGATCGGCTGTGTCAGCGGGATACCTGCGATGGCAAATGTTGTCGCATAAAGCGGATGCGCATGTACCACTGCCTTTACGTCCGGTCTCTTCTGATAGACGCGCATGTGCATCTTGATCTCTGAGGAAGGACGGAATCCTTTATTTGCCTGAAGAACATTTCCGTTCTCGTCTACTTTACAGATAAATTCCGGTGTCATGAATCCTTTGCTTACGCCTGTCGGTGTGCAGAGGAATTCGTGATCGTTAAGCTTTACGGAAAAGTTACCGTCGTTGGATGCAACCATTCCGCGGTTGTAAACGCGCTTTCCGATCTCACACATTTCTTTTTTGATCTCATATTCGTTTTGCATTTCTTCTCCTCCTTGGATTTCTGACAAAACATTTTGTTTTGTGTTGTTTCTGTTTGAATATTACCACACAATCCCACAATAGTCAACTTATTTCACTGTTGTTTTTTGTTTGTTTTATGCGTTTTTCCATTGACAACTTCCACAAAATCCCTCATACTGAATATAGTGTTATTCCTGCAGATACACTGCGTACTATTAATATAGAAGGAAGGTCTGTTTCATGTCCGTCAGATATGAACTGGATATTCATACTCATACAATCGCAAGCGGACACGGCTCCACCGCCACGATCACAGATATGGCGAAAGCTGCTGCCGCCCGGAACATAAAGATGCTCGGCATCTCCGACCACGGTCCCCGGACATTCGGCGGGGGCAGAGCCTCCTATTTCCGAAGCCTTGCCAATGCACAGAAGGAACGTCTGGGCGTGCGGATGCTCTATGGCGCGGAAGCGAATATTGTCGACAGGAAGGGGCGTCTGGACCTGCCGGATGAAGTTCTGTCCCGGCTGGATTTCGTCATTGCCAGCATGCACCGCCCGATTCTGAAACCGGGATCAAAAGAAGAAAATACCGAGACCTATCTGCGCGTCATGGCGAATCCGTATGTGACCGTTATCGGGCACTGCAGCGACACCCACTTTCCCGCAGATCCCTTCCGGCTGTTTTTCGAAGCCAGGAAGAGGCATATTCTGCTGGAGATCAACAACAGTTCCTTAAGCCCCGAAGGTTACCGGGGCGACACCCGTTTCGCGGATCTGGTGATCCTGAACTTAAGCGCCCACTTTCACTATCCGGTGCTCTTCTCCAGTGACAGCCACGGGACGGCGCATATAGGAGATTTTGCTTATGCGGAGGAACTTGCCGGAAGGGCGCAGATCCCGGAGGGGCTGATCCTGAACCGGTCGGCGGAAGGATTTCTGGAGTTCTTGAGAAAAGATAAATAAGAAGTTAAAGATGTATTAACTTCCGCCGCAGATGGCGGAAATCATGTATAATATTTATCACCTGCACATACAATGTGCAGGTGACATTTTTACATGCAGGTGATGATTATGAAAAAAATCAGACATTACATTGCCGGAGGCATCCTCTTTACCTGGGTAATCGGGACGCTGGCACATTTTTTCTATGACTGGAGCGGTCAGAACAGTCTTGCCGCCCTGTTTTTCCCGGTCAATGAATCTACCTGGGAACATATGAAACTTATCTTTTTCCCCCTGCTGCTGTTTACCCTTCTCACCCGGAAGAGGGCATCCGGATTTTCTCCCGTACTTCCGGCAGCACTCCTTGCCGGAAACCTGACCGGAACGCTCTGCATCCCGGTACTCTTCTACACGTATTCCGGCATTGTGGGGAAGAATATTCCCGCCGTGGACATTGCGGTATTTTTTATCAGTGTTCTCATCGCTTTCTGGACCGCCTGGAAGTTCCGCGAGTCTGATTTTCTCTACCGGCACCGCACCGGCGTATGGCTCCTGTGCGCCCTGATGGCGGTCCTGTTTTTCGTCTTTACGATTGCGCCGCCGGAGCTCGGGCTGTTCCGGGTGCCGTAAACGGCACCCGCATGGTTATTCTTTTCTTTCGGGCTCTGTCCATTCTGCATCCGCAGGCGGGCGCTCCTCGCCTGCCGTGCAGTAAATCCGGTCAATCCGAAGACCTGACTTTCTGGCAATGACCGAGAACTGATGAACCCCTTTTTCAAAGTACATATCCGTCACAAGACTCCAGAAGTATACCTGTGTCGTGCTGTAGGTAAACAGACTGCCTCCCGACAGCTGTTCCTGCAAAGGCTGCACCTCGCCGTCCAGAGCGAAGAAGCAGGAATCCGACTCCTCGTCAAAAAACCGCAGAAGAAGCCAGATATGGTAGCATCCCGGATTCTCAATCCGGATCCGGTAATGCATGCCCGGCGCCAGGAATGGTTCTTCCCAGAACATCCCCCTTTTCTTTACGTACATGGCAAAACCCGTACCTCCATTCGTCTCCGCCTGCAGATGCGTCCAGGAAATATTTCCGTGGTCAGGATCCGGCGTAAGCCATGCAAAATAGGAATTTTCCATGGCATACTCTGCCTCTATGGCAAGCCGTCCGTCCCGCTCCTGGAAGTATCCCCTGCCAAAGTAAGCGAATACGCCGCGGGGATTCTTTTTCTTTTCGGCAGTGTATTTTCTGTTTCCCAGGATCTTCTGTTCATACTGTTCGTTCTCCATATAGAGAATATCCTTTTTCCAGAAATCCCTCCCCGCATACACTACCGGGAGAAGCGGAACATTCTCTTCTCTGTACCCGTACATCTCCAGAAGGAACCGGTCCATCCCGGTCTCATCCGGCACAGGATAAAACGGCAGCCTTCTTTTTTGCTTCCCGGACCGTTCTCTCTGACCTGATATGATTCTGCAGCTCTCCTCCGGTCCCGCATCAGACTCCGTGATCTCACCGGTATAAAGCACCAGACTGGAAAACGTCACATAATTGTCTATCATAAAGATTTTGACGACATGGGGGCCTTTCTCTACAAAAGGCAGAAAAGCCCGCATCTTCTCGCCGTTGTTCATCACGCAGTTTTTCCAGTCTCCCAGCCATTCATCCCGAATCTCAGATTCCAGAATCACCGGAGGCAAATCATCGATCCCTGCAGCCAGACGGATCCGTCCCGTAGAGTTCAGAGTAAGCGCACGATGGATTTCCAGACAGCAGGGGCCGTCTGTTACGGTAAAGACAGAGTACTCAAGACGCGGGCTGCCAGCAATGTCCGGTCTTCTCTCTTCCAGCGGCTCAAGGTGCGGATTATGCGCCATCATGGCATCCCCCTGTCCTCTTCCCATATGGGGGATCTTCTCCCAACAGCAGTCTCCTGCCGGGAACTCCGCGGTAAAATCTCCCGCTGCTATGGATATGCATCCGTCTCCTTCGATAAATCCACGGAAACCGGCATCCGGCTCTCCCTTCTTCCTGCCGCGGACAGTAATCCGGTAAACCTTCCCGCCGGTATCATCCCAAATCTCCAGAATTCCTTCTTTATTTTCACCATCCCAGCTTTTTTTCGCTTCCAGATAGAGGATTTCTTCTATATTATAAGCTCCGGAATTACATGCTCCTGTTTCCCCGGACAGTTTCAGCCATTCGCTTCCCTCCGTAACAGCTGCACGGTATGAGATTTTCCCGGCGCCTTTATTGCCCAGTTCCAGAGCTTTTACATGGCTGCCCCAGAAATCAAAGGTAATCGTTCCTTCCCGGGTAAGATCTGTCTCTCCCATATACAGGGTCATCTCCGGTTTGCCCAGATATAAGGCCGGAGTGCCCGCAGGATAGAGTGCGGTGGGCGGCGGTGAGAATCTCTCCGGGGTCAGTATCCGGTCCCATTTCCCGCCTGCCATAACCTTATTGTAGTAATGGATCATCCACCTGCGGTATCCCGCAGCTTTCCGGCTGAAGCGGATATATTCATCGGCTCCCGCCATATTTCCCCTGTTATAAGAGAGCTGGCTTCTGTCGGCATAATAATACTCCAGCGCCGTAAAATAGGAAGCGTGCATTTTCATGAGGAACATCTGAAAGAAAGCATCCTTTTCCTGGTCCGGAAGGGCCGCATATATGGCATTTCCCCCGTCAAACATCTCTTTGAGACGAAGCACTCTCCTGCCTGCCTCGTTGTTCCAGGCCGTCTGAGAAAACACATGATTATCCATATGTTCCACCTTGCGCATATTGGTGGTCTGTGCATAAATATTGTAGAGTGCCGCCGCCATCTTCCCGTGCATACCGGAGAAATTTCTGTTTATCCAGTCTTCTACAAAAGCATCTGTATCTTTCGTGATACTGTCCTTTTTCCCTGCATCCCAGCCGCAGCGCAGGAAAAATTCCACATCCTGCTCCAGAGGTTTCAGTGCTCCCACATTCAGCACCCATAATTTCCGTATTCCCGATTCCCACGCCTTGCGCAGTTCATTGCCCGTATGCGCCAGAGGTATGGAATTGATAAAAAGATAGCTCATCGGCGGCGGAGCCCAGTAGGAATTATGATAATACAGTCCGTGTCCCCCGGATCTCTTACGCTCATTTTTATCGGGATAGCGCCGAATATTGCCATGGTTGTCATTTGCCCAGATCACAGTCACATCGTCGGGGACCTTCAGTCCCCGGTCGTAAAGAGACAGAACCTCTTTGTAAGGGATGAATGTCTGCATTGCCCGCTTTCCCTTTTCCTCGCCGAGCACTTCCTTTAGTATTTCCCGCTGATCAAGCATCACTTTCTCCAGAAGCTTCACCCTTGCTTCTGTTTTCTCTTCCTCTGTAAGCCCGGAATCACCGTCAATCGCAGAAGTTACAAATCCGGTATCATGGATTCCGCGCATGCCGATGGTGTAGCAGACTTCAAAATCCTTATTCTGCTCCACGCTCTCCCTCCAGTACTCCTTCAGGATCTCCCTGTTCCTTCCTTCTATGGAATAATCGTAGGACACATCTGTGTATCCTTTCTTTTCAATCCACGGCTTCCACTCGTTCTGGTTGCTGCGCAGAAGCATGTCGCAGTGGGAAGTACCCACAACAATCCCCATAGAGTCTGCCAACCGGCCGTTTTCAGGGTTCTCATTAAAATAGTTCACATGCATGGCAGGCCAGATATAGTTGCCCTTGAGCCGGAGGATCAGTTCGAAGATGCGGCCATAAGTCTCGGGACCTATCGTGTCGTCCTGTGTGTGCAGCTTCGCCCATGCGTTCAGCTCTTCCTCATCATTCAGAAAAATCCCCCTGTACTCTACAGAAGGATAATCTGACTTTAGATAACCGTCCCCGTACGCAATCTTCTCCTTTGTCTTTACCGGGACGTCCGCGAAATAATACCAGGGTGAGACTCCCTGTGCCTCCGTAAAATCATAGATGCTGTAAATGGTTCCTCTGCGGTCTGCCCCCACGAGAAAAAGGCAGTCCTCCGTCTGCTGGATGACAAACCCTTCCCGCCGGATCTGCCCCTGTCCGTCCCGGATTCCGTTCAGATTCAGTCTTCCTTGTTCTGCCATTTCGGTAATTCTGCTGCTAACCCCCAGCGTTCCCAGGCAGATCTGGCATTCTTCGTTCTCCTCTTCCCCGGACAGTACAGCTCTGCAGCCGCATATTTTCTCCAGGTCCCTGCAAAGGTCATCGGCAGCTCTCTTCACTGCCGACGATTCCCTGCAGGAAATACTTATCTTACAGATTTTTCCTTTTTCCGCAATTATTTTCATTTTATGTTTATCCTTTTAGACCTGATGTACTGATTCCTTCCGCCAGATATTTCTGGCAGAAAATAAAGATTATAACGGCAGGCAGGGTTTCACCCCAGTTCACACCCCAGTTCAGCTTCTGATACCATAGGTACTGCTTTCTACTTGCCCGCCAATAATCACAAAATCAGGGAAGGGGCTGCGCATCCGGAATTATACCCTGGCTACGCCCCCCTTCCCTGTTTGGGTTTGGATTTGTTTCTTTTCTGAAAAGAATCTGTTATCAAAAACAATTATATATAGAAAGGATTAAGCTCTCTTTGAGAGTACCTCTTTCTCATATCTCTGTACTTCTTCGAACCATGCTTCTTTCACCGGAACACCGCTGATCTCGCAGTAGTAATCCCATACATCTCCCATCGGGTATGTCTTGAGTTCTTCCTGTCTCATCATCAGCTCTGTGAACTGCATGTTGTCCTGAAGCTCTTTTAACTTCTCATTCGGGAGAAGCAGTGCGTTTAAGAGTGCTTTCTGCATGTTTCTCATGCCGACTACCCACGCGGAGATACGGTTGATACTTGCATCAAAGTAGTCTGTTGCGATGAACACTCTGTCAAGTGCGTCATTTCTGACGATCTCTTTCATGATCTCTTTTGTCTCGTCGTCGAGGAGCACTACATGGTCGCTGTCCCATCTCATCGGTCTTGTCACATGAAGAGCGATCTTGTCGTGGAACAGAAGCATGGAAGAGATCTTGTCGGATACCATCTCAGTCGGATGATAATGTCCGTTGTCCATCAGCGGGATGGTTCCTTCCTTGTTCGCCACATAGTTCATGGTGAACTCTGCGGATCCTGCCGTATATGCCTCAAGTCCGATACCGAATACCTTGGACTCTACGCACACATATACTTTTGTCTTGTCATAGTCAATGCTCAGGATCTGATCCAGGGAGTCTTTGTATCTTGCTCTCGGTCCCAGTCTGTCAGCCGGGATATCCTTGAATCCATCCGGAATCCAGATGTTCATTACACAGGGCATTCCCGTCTCTTCTGCAAAATACTGGGAGATTCTCACACATGCCTGTCCGTGGCGGATCCAGAACTGGCGGATCTCCTCATCCGGGCTTGTCAGTGTGTAGTCAGCAGCCTTCGGATGTGAGAAGAATGTGGGGTTGAAATCCAGTCCCATGCCGTGTGCTTTTGCGAACTCCACCCATTTCTTAAAGTGCTTCGGCTCCAGAGCGTCTCTGTCTGCCCACTCGCCGTCCTCGAAGATTGCATAGGATGCGTGAACATTGATCTTCTTTGTCCCCGGGATCATCTTGATTGCTTCATCCATATCAGCAAGAAGCTCTTCCGGAGTTGTAGCCTTGCCCGGATAGTTTCCTGTTGTCTGGATACCGCCGGAAAGCGCTTCCTTCTGGTCAAAGCCGATTACATCGTCTCCCTGCCAGCAGTGCATGGATACCGGAATCCCTTTGAGGATCTCCAGGGCTTTGTCTGTGTCTACTCCTGCTTTTGCGTAAATTTCTTTTGCAGATTCATATCTTTCTTTTACTGTCATCTTTCTATCCCTTCCTTTTCTTTTATTTGTATTTACTCGTAAATCGCCACGTCAAAGGACTCGCCCACGCAGGTTCTCGCCTCCGGCAGGCTTGTGAACACGCCGTCATACAGCATCTGCACGATGACATTTCCGATGGCTGTGGCCTCGGACGGACCTGCGGAAACTTTTCTTCCCGTATATTTTGCCGTCAGTTCATTTAAGTACTCTGCGTTGGAACCGCCGCCTACGACATAGATCGTATCGTATTTATTTCCGGTGATATCCTCGATCTCCTTCACCGTATCGCCGTAGCATTTTGCCAGACTGTTGTAGATCACGGAAGCGATCTCGCCTACGGTCTCCGGCACCTGCTGGTCTGTATCACGGCAGAACTTCTGTACTGCCTCGATCATGCTCTTCGGCGCGAGGAAGCAGTCATCGTTGCAGTCCACGATGGAAGAAATTGTCTCTTTGGACGCCATCTCGCAGATCTGCGCAAAAGAGAGATCCTCGGTAAATTCTTTCTTCACGGACTGGATCATCCACAGTCCCATGATATTCTTGAGGAAGCGGAAGCGGTGGTCATAACCGCCCTCATTCGTAAAGTTTGCTTTCATACTCTCCAGGGAGCAATCCGCCTCTTTCCTCTCGATTCCCATCAGCGACCATGTTCCGGAACTGATGTACACCGCGTTGTCATCGTTGGTCGGAACGGCAAGGACAGCGCTTCCCGTATCATGTGTTGCCGGAAGGACTACGGTACAGTCGAATCCGACTTCGTTTTTCACTTCTTCCGTAAAGTTTCCGACTACGGTTCCCGGCATGGAAACAGGCTGGAACATCTTCGTATTGTATCCGAGCATTTCCATCAGTTCATAGTCCCAGTCGTTCGTCTTCGGGCTGATGAGCTGTCCGGTCGTGGCGTTGGTGTACTCGTTTTTCTTCACACCGGTGAGCAGATAATGGAAATAATCCGGAATCATCAGAAATGTCTCTGCCTGCTCCAGATACTCCGGATGGGTCTCTTTCACCGCCATAAGCTGATAGATCGTATTGAAGATCTGCTTCTGGATTCCGGTTCTCTCATACAGTGCGCTCTGTGAGATGATCTCGTAAACCTTGTCGTCCATTCCGTTTGTGCGGCTGTCACGGTATCCCACAGTATCTCCCAGGATCCTGTCATCCTTGTCCAGAAGAACATAGTCCACTCCCCAGGTATCAATTCCCATGGATACCGGAATCTTTCCGATCTCTTTACATTTCTTCAGACCGTTTTTGATCTCTGTAAAGAGACGCTCCGTATCCCAGCAGAGGGTTCCGTTCCTGTCGTCCATGCCGTTCGGGAAACGGTACACTTCCTCGAGCTGAATCTTCCCGTCTTTCATGCTGGCAAGCATATGACGGCCGCTGGACGCTCCGATATCAATGGCGAGATAATATTTCTCCATCGATTTGTACCTCCTTTGTATTTTTTACACTCTGTTTACATTATAATTGGTAAAAGCGCACAAAAAAAGGACGCTGTTTGCGAAAAAAAGCGTCCTTTTTTGCAGGATCAGTCTGCCAGCTTCAGTGCCTCCGCCAGAGCCAGTATGGTCAGCGACTGGCCGTAAGCCATGGGCGCGATAAGGATGTTCTTATAGTGGTCCGCATCGTATCCCATACCGGTGCCGCCGGATACATTCAGCACGGTGCCGTCTTTGTCGATATTTTTCAGGATTGCCTGAACCGCATTCTGCGCACAGGGCAGATAGGAATCATCCAGGATTCCCATGCGGATTCCTTTCATAATACCCGCTGCAATGGCTGCAGAACCGGATACTTCCTCGTAGCTCGTGGAGTCGTCCAGAACCGTGTGCCACAGACCGCTTTTGCTCTGAAGTTCTTTGAGCTTTCTCACCTGTGCCCTGTAATTATCGATGATCAGTGTCTTCACGCCTGCATTGAGGGTCCCCTTAAACATCTCCACATAGTCCAGAATTCCCAGAGTAAACCAGCTGTTGCCCCTGCACCAGAAGACGCCTCCGAAATTATCCATCCGGTTGAAGGACCAGCCGTGATAGAACAGTCCCGTGCGCGTGCAGTAGAGATATTTGATGTGCATAAGCACCTGATGGATGGACTCGTCGATCCACTCCTGTCTCTGATATTTCTGTCCCATTTTATTCAGGAAGAGCACAGTCATGAACAGAGTATCGATCCACATTTCGCTCTCGTTGAGCCGCACCCCCTGACGGTCGCCGTTGGCGCTTGTGACATGCTGGAAGCCGCCCTCTTTTGTGCGGGGAATGCAGTTCATCAGCCAGTCCGCCCAGTCCAGGCAGAGGTCCTCGAATTCTTTGTCGTTGTACCACTCATTTAATTCCACCAGAGTGAGAAGGGGCGTGGTGGTATTGATATTTCTCGACGGCAGCCCGTCGGCAATGTTTCCCTTAAACCAGTTGTATAGGAACTCTTTGTAGTCCTCATTTCCCTGGTACTTCATGATTTTTAACAGCCCGTACAGCCCCACGCCCTGCGGCCAGTCCCACTCCGCAATGCCGAAATCCCGGCGGAAGAACCCGACAGCCTCTCCGCCTTCTTTGAGCTCCTCCTCGTTTTCCGGTCCTCCCAGATTCATCAGCTTGTCAATCACAAGCGCAAGTTTCTGTTCGATCTGTTCTTTTTTCATGTTTTTCATCCTCTTTCACCTGTACTTTTGTTGCTTTTCACACCCTCGCCAGATTCCAGGTTGTACTGCTCCATGTTGTCACGAAGGCCCGTAGTGGAACGCCGGCCCTTGGGCTGCGTCTTTTGCAGCCTTAGTGCCGCTGCGTTCCACTCCCGAGCGAAAGCGTGGCCGCCGGGGCAATATGGGGCAGTACAACCGGATGACTGGCAGACGTATGAAAAATAACGTACAATCCTTTCATTTGCCTGATTTTGTAGATTTTTTTCTTTTTCTTCTCTATAATGGGAATGACACATTATCATCCCGGAAAGGAGCCTTTTTATGGATCAGACCATTTATTACTTTTCAGGAGGCGGCATCGCCCTGGAACACATGAAACGCCCGCCCGGCTTCAACATGAGTTCCAAGCATTTCCACAATGAATATGAGATCTATCTGCTCCTTGAAGGGGAACGGATTTTCTTCTTCAACAACCGTTCCTATCTGATCAAAAAGGGGAGCCTGATTCTTGTGGACAGCAACCAGATCCATATGACCCATTCGGTTCCCGGAGACCAGACCGGCTATGAACGGATCATCCTCTATCTGGAAAAGGCAAAGACTGAAGAATTTGACCGGATTTTTCCCCGGCTGAATCTCGCCTCTTTTTTCAGAGAGCACTACGGAGTCTATGAACTCACCGGCAGCCAGCAGGAAGATTTTCTCGCCATGTACCGCGCTCTGAGGCGCGAGTCTGATCAGAAGAGCAGAAACTACGGGATCATGATGGACACGGAGATTATCCGCTACTTTGTGGGCTTCATGCGCGAAAGGCGCAGTGAAACACCCGTCCGTATGGAAGCGTCCCCTTCCGGCAGCGGAAGGTACCGGACCATCTATGCGATTGCAGATTATTTAAGTGAACATTATACAGAAAACATTTCCCTTGACCGGCTGGCAGGTGAATTCTTCCTGAGCAGATACTACTTAAGCCGCTCCTTCAAGGAAGTCACCGGTTACGGCATCAACGAATATGTCAATATATTGAGAACAAAGAAGGCGCGGCAGCTCCTTGAGGAGACTTCCCTGAGCGTTTCCGAGATCGCATCGGAAGTCGGTTACGAGAGTATTACTTATTTTGAAAAAGTATTTAAAACCTACCTCTCTGTCTCCCCGCTGAAGTACCGCAGAACCCTGTCCGGACTCACCCGCCCGCAGTCCCGCTGATTTCAGGCTCTTTACAGCACTGATCTTAGCACAGGCGGGAGGCGGGTTCTCATACTATCTTGCCCGGGGAAGAAGTTTTTCAAACTATTTTGCGTTCAACAGAGGAGGCAGCCCCGGCTTACCGCCGTGCTGCCTCCTTTGCGCTCTCGATTGCTGCAAGAAGCGCTCGTGCATCTTTCTCTTCCTTGTCAAACAGTTCCCGCTGGGTCGAGGTATCCTGGTCCGGACCTTTTCCGGATAGTTTTTCCCACAGTCCAGGCTCCGGAATGAACTTTTCCACACTCTGCGTCCCGGTAATCCCCAGTGGGAAGATATCCGGGAACAGACGCGCCAGTTCTTCCGCGATATATGCTGCCGCCCGGTACGCCCCGTACTCGTTGGTATGGGTGTAATCCCCGGGATGGAAATATCCCCGCGCGTCTGCCATTCCCAGTCTGTTGAGGAAGCAGACCGATGCGCCGTGCAGATCAATACAGGGAACTTTCTTCTCCTTTGCCACACGGACAACAGTCTTTGCATACTCACTTAACAGATCGTTGTAGGAACCGTCCTTTTTCCAGATATTGCGTCCCAGAGGCGTGACGAGAACCGGCTGTGCCCCGGTCTGCCTCACCTCGTCCACAAAGCGGACCAGATTGCGGTAATATCCGGTATCTGCCATCAGATGAGGCAGCTTCTGGTCATTATGCCCGAACTGGAACAGACAGAAATCCCCTTTTCTGATATGACGCATCACGATATCAAAGTGGCCCTCCTCCCGGAAGGACTCCGTGGTAAGTCCGCAGTGTGCCTGATTTTCCACTGCCGTTCCGTCAAGAAACGCGGGAAGCGCCTGCCCCCAGGATGCATAGCATGCTCCGGAATTATACGGCAGTTCTCCCGCCTGATCGGTCACCGTAGAGTCACCGCACAGCCAGACCACCGGAACATTTTCCGCAGGAGCCGCAGAGCATTCTTCCATGGAGATGCTCTCCGAATTCCGGGCGGCATAAGAGACAAACAGGCGTTTTGCCGTCCATTCCTCCGTGTGCCACCGGGGAATGATCTCGCAGAGATGCTGGTAATAAACAGCTCTGTATTCCTCCCCTTTTTTCAGTGACACGACTGCCCTTAACTGTTTTCTCCCGGCAAAAACCCTCAACTGCTCCACATCATCAAGTGCCCGCAGGGTAATCTGAACCCGGTAAGTCCCCCGGGGAAGCTCTTCTGTCATAAAACTTACCGGAACCATTCCTTCCACAGCAGCCGTTATCTCCGGTGCATCCCCGGCGGCATCAGACTCCCCGGGCGCGAGAAACCCGTCCGTGATCTCGGGAATCGCGAATTCTTTCCCGCTGTTTTCCTGCCTCAGGAATGGCTGAAATCCATACGCCGTCACAGCGCCCCGTCTCCTGCAAGGTTCTCATAATCCAGGACAGCCGCGAAGAATGCCAGGGTCATTCCCTGACCCCATCCCTGAATCCACTTTTTGGAAATATTGCGGTAGCCGTCCCGGTCCTTCATCACTGCCGTGCCGCCGGAGACATCCGTCACTCTTCCGTCCGGGGCTATATGGGCGAGCACGCCGTCGATGGCTTTCTCTACATATTTAATATGGAGAGGATTCGCCTTCAGCGTCATAGCCGCTGCGATTCCCGCAGACGCGGACAGTTCCTCATAGGAACCTTCATCATCCAGGATCGTCCTCCACAGACCGTTCTCTGTCTGCAGCATTTTCAGGGCGGAGAGCTGTTCGTTCAGACTTCCCACGATCTCAAGATACTGGGGATACAGATAGCACTCCGGCAGGATCCGTCCCACCTTGCTCATGGTGTAGGCTGCCCAGCAGTTTGCCCTGCCCCAGTAGAACCCGGACATATGATCCTTTGTAATGTTATTGTAGCCGTGATACCACAGCCCCGTCTCCTCATTCTGAAGATACTGGATGTGCCAGTAATACTGGTTCAGCGCGTCCGCGATAATCTCTTCGTCCTTTGTCATCACGCCGTAACGGAGCAGGAAGAACGCCGCCATAAACAGCGTATCCGCCCAGCACTGCTCCGGGAAATCATTGTTTGCGGAAACGGTGTGCTGCAGCACGTGATCGCCGAAGCGGAGTGCATCATTCCTCAGATAATCGATCTTTGACCTGATAATATCCAGGTATTTCTCATCCCCGGTGGCCTGGTAGAGGGTGATCAGGCAGTGTCCCATGGCGCAGGTGTTCACCGTCCACGCAGGAAGCCCCAGGCTGATCAGTTCATCCACTCTCTCCTTCAGGAAATCAAGATACTCCTGTTTTCCCGTAATCTCATAAGCCTCCGCGATCCCGTAATAGGCAACCCCGCAGGGCCAGTCCCAGGACATATCCATCCGTTTCGTGCGCTCCACCACGCGGTCAATCGCATCCTCAATCTGCGCTCTGTCAAAATTCAGTTTTCCCATTTGTCGAACCTCCTCATTTTATAGATATATATAAATCAGCCTTTCAGATTTCCTTTTCTTCCTGCCCGTAAGGCTCCAGTGTAAATACCACGCTTCCATGCTCTGTCTGCACTGTTGTCTTCTGTTCTTCATCGGAGTTATTGATCACCACAAGCCTGCCCGCTGCCGGATAGTAAGCGCATTCTGTCCACGGATTGTCCGTCAGCCACAGACCGCAGTTTTCCGAAGTTCCGAAAAGGATCAGGTTCAGCAGCAGTCGGGCATTGACCGGCGTATAGGCAAATCCGCCAAGATAGATGCCGCAGCCGCTGCCGAACTGATGCACCGTCAGATCCGGCGTCCCATCATGGGATACAAGCACCTGTGCAGTCCCGTCAGTGAGGAATGCCCCTTCCCGCTCCGGGATACTGTATCCTGCCGGGAGCAGCCCTGACGGAGATATTTCCTTCTCCGGCACTTCTTCAAAACTCCACTTTCCATGGCACACTCTCGCCCCGGTGTCCTTATCCACGCCAAGCACGTGCGCCATACGGAAGTATGTGGCATAGCCTTCCACCGCAGATGGCTCTCCGATTCCGATAAACACGCCACCATCATACGCCCATCTGGTCAGTTCTGCAACAAGATTTTCATCCTTCCAGACATCGCCGCCGCTCCAGGCGCTTCCCGCGCGTCCGGCATTGATCACCACATCGTAATCTTTAAGCTTCCCTGCCTTTGCATCCTCGAAACTGATGAAATCAACGTCCAGAGGAAGTCCGGAGAGCGCCTCGTTGACGTGGATCAGGTCGTGCATGTATGTCTCGTGGAAATGTCCGGACAGGGTCCACGGCCGGAAACTGCCCCAGCAGTGAAGCACTGCCGTCCTCGCCCGGAACGAGAACGGTTTCCCCTGGCTGTGGTAAGCACGCATCCTGCGGAACTCATCGGACACTGATTCGATATAATCCTGAAAATCCGGAAAATCCTCGGTCAGATGCAGGTATCCTCCCAGACCGATCCTCTCCACAGGCTCCCGGAGGAGCGCCCGTCTCACATGGTTCCAGTACTCCTTTGCATCCCGGGTCGGATTACCGCCTTCCATAAATGTGGGCGCTCCGCCAAGTCCCACAGGGAACAGGTAAGGATGAAGCCGCAGCTCATGGACAGGGATGTCCGCTCCGGCGCACATTCTCGCCTCATATCCGGAGAACACGCATTTGATCAGCCCGTCAAAGCCGATCTCCTGAAAATGTTTCCCGTAGGGCTCCACGCCGATCCAGCTGTCATCGTAGAACACATATGCCTGCTTTCCGTACCGGTGTACGATATCCACCAGTTCTTTTCCCAGTTCCGCCACAAAACGGCAGATGAACTCCATCCAGTCTCTCTTGTGTGCAGTGGGCGGCATATGAGTCACCTGGAGTTTCCCCTGATTGATAAAATCCTCCGCCGTAAGTGCGTACCCGAACTCTTCTTCAAAATCCCGGAGTGCCTGAGGACTTACCGTGAAGTCGTAGGAACCCCAGTCGGTAAAGAGATTCCGGTTTCTCTCACTGCTGCCCCAGATCCAGACGAAATTGTAGAAAAGGGAAGTAAAGCGCACCACCGTTGTCGCCGGATGCTCCCGGCACCACTGTTCCATCCATTCAAGCATGAACCTGCGCGCTTTCGCTGGCCGGGGATCGATAGGCATCAGATGCTCCTTGTCCCAGTTATTTGTCACATAGTTGTACATGGAGATCTCTTCCCAGATCCGGTAGGCGAGAAAGCTCACCGTGTACGTGTGAAAGGGCGTAATCCCCCGGACAGTCACCGTCTCATTTTCTTCATCATAATTCCACTTTTCCGGGGGAACCAGGGTATCGGAAGTCCGGTCCCACACCTGCCAGTAAGCAAGGGATTCCTCCGAATCATTTACCGCAAACTGCTCCCGGAAGAACTCTTTCATCACCGGGATTTCAAGGGCATCGGAATCCGCCGTCACCGGGCTGGTGGAAAGGAAGGTCTGCTGCAGGGCGTCCATGTTTTCTCTCGCCCATTCATTGTGATCGCGGATGATGCACACAGTGGAATAGATGCCGTAGCCTGCGCCTGTAATCTCCGGGGAGAGCTCCGTGCCGTCACTGTCGCGGATCACGTCCGCTCCCCATTTTTCCGCCATTTTCAGTGTCAGGGCTTCATATCCCGCCTCGCCGGGCAGGGTGAAGCCGCCTTTTTCTCTGCTCATTTTCTGTTTTCTCCTGTTTTTCTGCCTGATTTGTTAAAAAAGGCAGCAGGACCTTTTCGGGTTCTGCCGCCCTGTTGTTTTTTATGTATTTAGCCTTTCAGACCTGATGTGCTGATTCCTTCCACAATGTATCTCTGCATGAAGATGAAGATCACAATGATCGGGAGAAGGGAAAGGCTTGCCATGGCAAACATCGCGCCGTAATCCGAAGTGGAACCCGGATCGGCAAACAGTTTCAGCGCAAGGCTGACCGGATATCTCGCCGAATCATTGATGTAAAGCAGTGCGGAAAGGAAGTCGTCCCATCTCCACATGAAAGAGAAGATGAATGACGTTACAAGCACCGGCTTTAACAGCGGGAAGATAATCCTTGCAAAAATACCGTAATAGGTACATCCGTCAATCTTGGCGGATTCATCCAGCTCTTTCGGGATACCTCCGATAAAGTTCATCACAAGGTATACGAAGAATCCCTGGATCGCAAAGCAGTACGGAACGATCAGCGGAAGGTAGGTTCCCACCCATCCGAGCTGCTGATACCACAGATACTGCGGGATCATGAGGACCTGTGCCGGGAGCATCATGGAGAGGAGCATGGCCACAAAGAGGATTCTGCTTCCCTTAAACTTGCAGCGCTGAAGTCCGTATCCCACGATCGCCGACGAGAACACCGTTCCGATGGTCGCCAGGATGGAGATGAAAAGAGAGTTGCCGAAGAATGTGCCGAAGCTGATTCCTCCGAATCCCTTCCATCCGTTTGCATAGTTCTCAAACTTGAATGTCTCCGGAATGAGCTGGGTTGCTGTCGTAAATATCGTGTTCGTGTCCTTGAAAGAACTCATGAACATCCATACCAGGGGATAGATCATGATCAGGCCGAACAGGGTGACAAGCACATGATAAATTGTTTTATTAATAATCTTTTTTCTTCTCATATCTGTCAGTTCCCTTCGTCATATACCCAGAATCTCTTCGTGGCAAACAGTACCAGAGTAACCAGTCCGACAATCAGAAGCATTACCCATGCCATTCCTGCGGCATAACCCGTCTTATAGAATTCGAACGACTGCTGATACGTATACACTGTAAAGAACAGTGTGGAATCCATAGGCTTGCCCTGTGTGATGATGTAACACTGGGTAAATGCCAGGAAACCGTTGATCATCTGCATAACAAGGTTAAAGAAGATCGTCGGTGTCAGCAGAGGAAGGGTGATCCGGAAAAATTTCTGGATTCCGTTAGCTCCGTCAACGTTTGCCGCCTCGTAAAGTTCTGCCGGGATCTGTTTCAGTGCGGACAGAAAGATCAGCATGGATGATCCGAACTGCCATACCGCCAGGATAATCAATGTCCAGATAGCCGTGCTCGTCTGTCCCAGCCAGGACGTATTGTCCGGCAGCCCAAACATTCCCAGGATCTGGTTGATCACGCCGTCTGTCGCGAACATTCTCTTCCAGAGGATGGATACCGCAACCGAACCTCCGATGATGGAAGGCAGGTAGTATACCGCGCGGTAGAAAGGAGACGCCTTGCTTCCTTTTACCAGGATCATCGCCACGATCAGGGCGAAGATCAGACGCAGCGGAACCGATACAAGGGCAAAATAAAATGTCACTCCGATAGATTTCCAGAAACGGTCGTCAGCGGTAAACATCTGAATGTAGTTCTTCAGACCGACAAACTCCGGCGGTGACAGAATATTGTAATCACAAAACGAATAATACAGGGATATTCCCATGGGCACAATCATAAAGAACAGGAAGCCTATGATGAACGGCAGGGAGCATACCACTCCCGCCGTACTTTCTCTGTTCAGTCTCTGTGCCAGTGTCAAAGACTTTTTCTTCATAACAGTGTTCTCCTACTCCTACCTTACTGTGCAGAAGCCAGTGCTGCATTTCCCTGATCAAAGAGCTGCTGTGCCGCATCTGCCGGCTCAAGCTGTCCGTACAGTACCTGCTCCTCAAGATTTGTCAGAATATCGTAGAACTCATTTGCCCCTGCCGGTGCCGGCGGATTGATCGGGCTTGAATTCGGTGTTACAACATCGTTGATGTAAGCCACAACTGCCTGGTCTGTCTCGGAAAGTTCTGAAGCAATTGCGTCGGAAATTGCTGTGGAAATCGGAACGCCACGCTCTCCAAGGAGAACTTTGTTGCACGCTTCATCATTAATGAACCAGTTGATGAACTCAACGGCAGCATCCGGGTCCTCGCAGTTTGCACTTACGGAGAAGAGCTGACTCGGTTTCAGGTAATTGGATTTTGCCGGGTCCGGTGACGGCCATGTTGTGATACCGATCTCCATTCCTTCCGGAGCTGCGTTCTGAACTGCTGTCAGCTGGTTGGAAGTGGAGAATGCACACCAGGACATTCTGTCCGGATCAGTTCCGTATACAAGCGGATCCTGCTCGGTGGATTTCAGTGTGATCTCTGTAAATACGCTCGGGTCAAGATGCCATCCCTCTTCGATTCCCTGTTTCTCAAGGTCAAAGATAGTCTGAAGCTGATCCGGGCTGTCTACGCCGAGTTTGCCGTCTCCGTAGAGCACGATGTCATCCGCTCTGCACCAGAACTCCGGCAGAGACTCAACGCTGTATCCCAGGTTTGTGCGAAGTCCGGTTTTCTCTTTTACTTCCTTGCAGAGATCTACGAACTCGTCCAGAGTCATGTTGTCCTTTACGGTGATACCTGCCTCGTCAAGAGCCGTCTTGTTGTAGAACATTGCATTTGCGTTTGTTCCAAGGGAAATCGCATATGTCTTTCCGTCAACCTTCTGTGACTCCTGAATGTTCTCCGGTACGTTTGACATATCCAGAGTTCCGTCCTCGATGTAAGGAGTCAGGTCGAGGAGAAGTCCGTTGTCCACATACTGATCCAGATACATATAATCCATCTGCATAACATCCGGAAGTGCGTTTCCTGCGGAACTTGTTGCCAGCTTGTTCCAGTAGTCATCCCACTCTGAGAACTGTCCGTCGATGGAAAGCCCCGGATGATCCTCCAGATACATGTTGATTACTTCCGTCGTCCTGTCGTTTCTTGTCTGGTTTCCCCACCAGGAAACTACCATGCTGCTACTGCTGTCAGATCCGCTGTCTCCGTCTTTGGATCCCCCGCCGGAATTTCCGCATGCTGCCAGGGAAACTACCATTGCTCCTGCGAGCAGTGCTGCCAGAACTTTCTTTTTCATAAATACATTCTCCTTTCTTTTCTCAGGTGTTTTTCCTTTCCTGAGCTTGTTTCTGAAACAGATTATACACTCCAAAAGACCGGGTTTAAATAAACAAAACCTAGTACCGTTTACACGAAACCTTGTTTTTTTTCAGTTCGCTTGCTCTTGCAGTTTTCTTATATTAAAATAAGGTAGCATCAGACAGGGAGATAAATTTCCCGGCTGTAAAGAGGCGTCCCTGTTTCGTGCAAACCGTAGTGAAAGGCAGATAAAATCCATGTTTCATACATTAGCAGACAAAATGCGGAACGCGCCGCTTTCCAAAAAAATCCTGGTCATACTCCTTCCCGGCATCTTCCTGCTTGCCATCATTATACTCACCGGTTTCCTGCTTATCGTCCGGGTGGACAACCAGATGCTCTATGAGACTTCGGCTGACCTGCTCTCCTACTCGTCCCGGGATATCTCCAACTCCCTGAACGCAGCATCCGGCATGTCCGATTTTCTGATCGCTGACTCGACGATCCAGGATGCCCTTGCAGCTACCCAGGACGCCGATGACGGCAGGACTCCTCCGGACGCATACTCCGATATTCACTCCACGCTGGAAACTTATTATCAGAGATACCGGGAACACTATGTCAATTACATCAAAGTAATTTCCAAAAATTATACCGTCAGCTCCTACAGCTCCGATTCCAATATCATGCCCAGCGACATGGAAAACGAACTCATCGAAAAAGCCCGGGAACAAAAAGGCGGCGTGACATGGATTACGGACTACAGCGATACTTACGGTATCTACCTTGTAAGGATCATCCGGCGGATCGAATATATGCGTCTGGATGAAATCGGCGTCCTGATCGTGAACATCGACCTGAATGAAATGATGGAGGATATTTCTTCCGGGAACAGCCGCAACAGCTCCACATCGTATCTCCTTCGAAATGACCGGCAGATTCTGTATGCCCCTGATTCCATGAAGGGACTGACCGCGGATGATCTTTCCGCGTTTCCTTCCTCCGGATCCTCTTACAGCATACAGAAAGTCGGCGGTGAGCAGTACTTCATCGTCCCCGGCAGGATCAGCGCCACAGGATGGGATTACTACTGCCTCTCCTCCTATGAAGAGATGTACAACAGCCTGCGCTTTTTCCAGTCAATGTTCTTCCTGGTACTGCTGATTGCGGTATGTATGTGCATCGTGCTGACCAAGCGGCTTATCAAGCCCATTATGATCCATTTTGACACACTTATGATAAAAATCAAAGCTTTTGGAAACAAGGATTTCAAGATCGCCGAAGTGCCCTATTCCTATGAACACCGCACCGACGAGATCGGTCTGCTCCATCAGCAGTTTGATTCCATGGCCACGGAAATCCGCTCCCTGATCCGCGAGAACTATGAGACAAAGCTGGCCGCAAAAGATTCCCAGTTAAGAGCCCTGGAGATGCAGATCAACCCGCATTTTCTGTACAACACGCTCCAGTCCATCAACTGGCGGGCAAAGATGCTGAAAGACGGAGAAATCTCGAGTATGACCGAAGCGCTCGGCAAGCTTCTCCGCATTACCTTAAGCAGCCGCAACAAGGACTCCAACCTGGGGCAGGAGCTGGACCTGGTCGGCTATTATATGACCATACAGCAGATCCGCTATGAAGACGCACTCTCCTTTGAGGTGAACGTCCCCGAAGAACTGCGGCAGGTCTATCTGCCCAAGTTCACCCTGCAGCCCCTGGCGGAAAACGCCATCCGCTACACGGTTGAAGCGGACAGCGACGACTGTCTGATCCGTATCTCCGCTGTTGTCACGGAGTACTGGGTGGAAATCACACTGGCAAACACCGGGTCGTCCTTCGACCCTGATCTCCTGGAAAAACTGAGAACCGGGGAGATCACCCCGCACGGATTCGGGATCGGCATCCTGAACGTGTACCAGAGGCTGAACCTGACTTTCGGGCAGCGCTTCCGTCTCAAATTCTATAACGAGGACGGGTTCGCTGTGGTGAAGATCTCCGTTCCGCACACCACAAAGGAGGAAAACAAATGATACGTCTGCTCATCGCCGATGATGAAAAAATCATCCGCGAAACCATCTGCAACATTATTGACTGGAAAAGTCTGGGGATCGAGGTTGTCGCCGTCTGCAAGGACGGGCTGGAAGCCTACGACGCCATTCTGGACGAGTACCCGGATATCGTGCTCACCGATATCCGCATGCCAAAACTCTCCGGTCTGGAACTGATCCACCGGATCACCCAGAACCATGACGACATCCAGTTCATCATCCTCTCCGGGTACGACGAGTTTGACTATGCCCGGGAGGCAATGCGGTACGGAATCAAACACTATATTCTGAAGCCATGCAACGAACAGGAGATTATCAATGCAGTTCAGGACGCCGTAAAAGAGCACTACCGGAATCTGGAAATGCGCGGGGATCTGCCGGATTCCGCCGGAGAAGGCGGCCTGCTCCGCACGGACCTGATCTACCACATCTTCCTGCGCGCCCTGCCCTCCGGCCAGAGCCTTGAGAATCTTCCCGCAATTTTCGGGAGGGCTCTGGACTTCTACCATACCCCTTACCAGCTCTGCTACCTCTACTTTCTGGAGGAGGAGTATGTACAGAAGTGTATCGACCACATCCGGGAACTGACTGCCGCCAACGGGTTGGGCTGCAGTTTTACCTATGTATATGTTAAAAATACCCTTGCTTTTTTCACGCCGGATAACGGAATTGACCTGGATCTGATGGACCGCCTTCTCAAAACTGTGGACTTCGGCGCCCATCCCGGCATGTGCGTGTACGACCGAACGGAGTGCTCCAGCCTTCTCTCTCTGCTTGAGACACTCTGCGGCAGAGTCAAACGGTATGAGACCATTTCCCTTTACTCGCAGGATCAGAGTACCACGATCTACAACTACGCCTCCCTCTTCCGGCAGATCACCGATCTTGCCGACAGCCTGTCCCACGCAGAAAATGAAGAGACACGGGTGCAGTACATAAGCGAGATCCGGAACATCATCTCCGGCATCAAGAATAAAGATCTTCTGCAGGCGCTCACCGGAAGCATCCTGATGAAGGCAATGCAGAATAACTCCAACTATTCCGCGGCAGATATCACGGAATTCATGGCGTCTGTGAGCAGTAAAAGCACTACAGAAGAGATCTGCTCATTCCTTTTTGAAAAACTGGACTCTCTCTTCGGGAAACCGGCTGGGGAGGAAGGGAAATACAAGCCTTTTATCCAGGAGATTATGGACTATACGAAGAAGCATATCGCGGATCCCAACCTGACGCTGAAATGGATCGTGGAGACACAGCTCTTCATGAACGTGGATTATGTAAGCCGCCAGTTCATGCTCCAGACCGGCACCAAGTTCTCGGCCTACTTAAACGGGCTGCGGATCGAGCGCGCAAAGCAGCTCCTCCTCCAGTGCGACACGGAGAAGATCTACTCCGTGGCGGAACAGGTTGGTTGCGGGAATAACCCCCAGTATTTCAGCCATCTGTTTAAGAAATTTACCGGAATGACGCCGAAGGAATATATTCAGAAAATGACTGAGACAAAAAAATGAGTGACTGAGACAAAAAAGTAAGAAAAGAGGTATCGATATGAGACTGTTTGACCCGGAAGGGAAATTCGCGGTTACCATGACAAAACTTTACGATCTGGTGGCGATGAACCTGATGTTCCTCGTCACGTCCATCCCCATCATCACCATAGGCGCAAACATGACCGCCCTGTACAGCGTCACCCTGAAAATGGTAAAGAATCAGGAGTCCTATGTTTTCAAAAGCTACTGGAGCAGTTTCAAGTCCAACTTTAAGAACGCCACCATCCTCTGGGTCATCTATGCCCTGATCGGCGTGTTTCTGATCGCGGACTTCCTCGTATCCGGGAAAATGGGAGGGAGCTTTCTCTTCTTCCGCTATCTGATCGGTGTGGTTCTCTTTATATGGGTGATGAGCCTGACCTACGTGTTCCCGCTCCAGGCAAGATTCGACAACGATGTGAAAACCATTGCCAGAAATGCCGTCCTCCTGCCCATCCGCCATCTGCCCTGGACGGTTCTGATCCTGATCATCAACGCCATCCCTGTTGCAGGATTTTTCTTCCTTCCGGGGATCGCGGGCGCCCTCTTCTCCTTCATCCTGCTCCTGGTCGGATTCTCCGGGACAGCGCTGGCAGCTTCGCATATCTTTGTGAAGAAGATCTTTCCTTATTATGTGAAGGAGGAAGCGTGAAAGAGGCGTGAAAAAACTTTACAGTGCGGGAAGATGGGGATACAATTTCAGATACAGAAGTGATTTTGGATTAATAAACAAATAACTTTATCTATTTGAAGGAATTCTCAAAAAAGGGGACGCGCTTATGACTATGATTAATCTGCCATATGGAATTGACGATTTCAGAAAAGTACGGGAAAGCAACTGCTATTATGTCGATAAAACCCCTTTTGTAGCAGAGCTGCTGAGTGAAACATTCTCCGTAAATCTGATCACAAGACCACGCCGTTTCGGAAAAACACTTGCCATGAGTATGCTGGCAGAATTTTTTGACATCCGTTTCGACTCCACAGAATTATTTAAAGGTCTTGCAGTCTCCGAGATGGAAGAACTCTGCGGAAAATGGCTCAATAAGTGGCCGGTTCTCTTCCTGACACTGAAAGATATCGATGGGGAAACCTTTGAGGATGCATACAACATGATCTGTTTTACCATCGCATCCCTCTGCGAAGAGCACCGCTATCTGCTCAACAGCCGGAACGTCTCCGATACAGATAAAAAACGGTTTCTGCGCCTGTTGGAACAGACCGGAGAAAAAACGGACATACGGACCTCACTCTTCGTCCTGACCCGTATGATGAAAGCCCACTATGGGCAGGATGTAATCCTTCTTATCGATGAATACAATGTTCCCCTGGCGAAAGCCAGCGATCACGGATATTACAAAGAAATGCTCGATATTGTCAAAACGTTCCTCGGCATGGCGTGGAAATCAAACCCTGCGCTTAAATTTGCCGTAGTGACCGGATGCCTGCGCATTGCCAAAGAGAGCATTTTCACCGGCGCCAACAATTTCATCTCCAATTCGATTTCTGATGATCACTACAGCAGCTGCTTCGGCTTTACTGAGCCGGAAGTCTGCCGGATGCTTGCGGATGCCGGATTCTCCGATCGGCTGTCGGAGATGAAGCGGTGGTATGACGGTTACTTTTTCGGAAATACAGAAGTTTATTGTCCGTGGGATGTCATCAACCATCTCCGCGCATTGGGCAGGAAGCCAGATGCACAGCCCGGTAATTACTGGCGGGACACAAACCACAACAATATTATCCGCAGATTTATAGATGTAAAAAGCAATGCCGTCAACGGCAAATTCGAGACTCTGCTTGCAGGCGGCATTATCCGGGAACCGATTATCGAGGATCTGAATTATGATAACGCAAATTCTTCCGAAGATTATCTCTGGAGCATTCTCTATCTCACCGGTTATCTGACCAAGGCTCCGGATTCCGGTTCTGCGGGCGAATCTGTTTCGGACGGAATGATGAACCTGCGGATTCCAAACGAGGAAGTGAAAACCATATTTGCAGATACCGTAAAACAGTGGTTTACAGATACTGTTGAGTCAAGAGACCGCCAGGAATTTTTTGAAAAGTGGTGGAATGGCAACGACATTGACCTGACAAAGGATGTAACAGATATTCTTTTTGATACAATCAGCTATTTTGATTATAAAGAAGACTATTACCATGCTTTCCTCACCGGGCTGTTCTCCGGTGCAGGATACGAGGTAAAATCCAACTCCGAACAGGGCACCGGGCGGGCAGATATTGTCGTCACCGACCGGCAGAACCGCCGCGTCATCATTATCGAAGCGAAATGGTCCCACAGCGAAGAACTTCTGGATAAAGAGTGCGATGAAGCCCTGCAGCAGATTGAAAAGAAAGAATACGCCCGGAAATATTTCACTGAGGGCTATGAAAAAATACTCTGCTACGGCGCTGCATTCCGCGGGAAGAGATGCCTGATAAAATGTAAGCGGGATTAAAATCGCGGAAACAGCTTCCTCCACCGGACTGTAATCATGGGCACCTGGAACAGCAGCATTGCCACCCAACCGCAGAAATTCGCCCAGGCAAGCCGGTCGAATCCGCCGCCGAGGATATGGGTCATGATCCAGGCGGCCAGGAAACGGACCGCCATATTCAGGACTGTACTGATCAGGGTCACTTTCAGGTCGCCCAGACCGCGGAAAAAGCCCTGGATAATGTTCGTCGCCGCGGGCATCACATACATAAAGGCGATCAGCTGCAGATAGGAGATTCCCAGAGTCACAACTTCCTCCGAATCTTCTCCCACAAACATTTCCATGATCTGTCTTGAAAAGACGAATACAATCACAAGCACGACTGCCGTATAGGCGGCCTCCAGGAGGATGGAGCAGAGATACCCTCTCTTCATCCTCGCCATTTTTCCCGCGCCTCTGTTCTGCGCCATAAAGGTGGTCGAGGCGTGGGCGATATTCTGCTGGGGCGTCATGGCGAAATCATCCACCCGGTTGATGGCGGTGAAAGCGGCAATAAATTCCACTCCCTGAACATTTACAACCGTCTGAACACAGATCTTTCCCAACTGCACACACATCTGCTGCAGGGCGCTTGTGATGCCGTAGGAAACTGTACGTCCCAGTACGGACCGGTCAAACACCTTCCACTTTCTCCCCAGACAGAGCAGCGGCACTCTTTTTCTGATATAAGCCAGGCAGAACAGGCAGCAGAGCGCTTCGCTGAGCACTGTAGCCAGCGCACTTCCCGGCACGCCCCACTGAAATGCCACGACAAAGAGCAGATCCAGCACCACATTGAGGAAGGCGCTGATAATCAGGAAATAAAGGGGAATCTTACTGTCCCCCAGAGCCCGCAGTGTATTGGAAAAGAAGTTATAGACAAATGTAAATATCAGACCGGCAAACACGATGCGCAGATACACCGCGGACGGTCCGATGATATCCGAGGGCACCTGGAGCAGCAAAAGCAGCGGATGCGCCAGAATCAGCAGAAGCAGCGTAATCACAAGGGAAAATCCGATTCCGCCAAGCATCGTAGTGCTGATCTGCCGTTCCAGCTGGTCATATTTTTTCGCTCCGTACTGGGTGCTCATGAGAATTCCCGCGCCCATACACATTCCGCTGATAAAAAGAATTATCATATTCATGACCGGTCCTGCGGTTCCAACTGCTGCCAGAGCGTCGTCTCCCACAAATTTTCCCACGATCACCGAGTCCGCTGCATTATATGTAAGCTGAAAAAGATTTCCCAGAATAAGCGGAATTGTAAATCCCGTCAGCTGAGGCAGTATTCTGCCCTCTGTCATGTCTGTTGCCATAGTTCCCCGTTCCTTCTTTCTTCTGTGCCTTTCCGCTCTATTATAGCACTGTCCGCGGAAAATGCTATCAGTTAAAAAATAATTCGTACAGCTTATTTTGTTTGTAGGTTTCCGCACACATTTCCGAAAAATGTTCAAAAAAACAGACCCGGTACGGTTCTCTGTCCGTACCGGGCCCGTCTCTTTATTATACGATTGCCACAGCTTATCTCTTGTTGAGCCGGCACACTGCCTGTGCCGGCCCGCTTCCCCTTACCGGGGAATCACATGCTCTGAAAGGATTATCCCTCAATGGCAATGGACTTCTTCGTCTCCACAGCCTGTGCATCTTTCTTCGGGATGCTCAGTCTCAGGATACCATCCTCGAATTTCGCCTTGATATCTTCCTGGGTTACCGCATCACCAACATAGAAGCTTCTCTGTGCAGCTCCTGCGTAACGCTCTTTCCTGATATATTTGCCCTTCTTATCCTGCTCATCCTTATCCAGGCCTTTTGCAGCCGAGATCGTCAGGTAACCATTCTCAAGCTCAACATTGATCTCATCTTTCTTAAATCCGGGCAGATCAATATCCAGTTCATATCCGGTATCATGCTCGCGGATATCTGTCTTCATTATATTCTTTGCATTCTTTCCATACAACGGGTTCCTGTTTCCCCAGAACTCTCTGTCAAACGGGAAATCCATCCAGTCATCAAACAAATTTTCTCCAAAAATACTCGGCATTAACATAAGTCATTTCTCCTTTCAAATACTGAACCTCTGAAATTATTATCTATGAACTGCTTTAAGCAGCTGCCATCAGCACTCCTGAAGTTGTCTCAAGTGTTGCGATCTATGGCAACTCGGGATTCGGATTCCGGAGCCTTCCGGCTTCCTTTTTGTTCCTCTTCCTTTGTTCTAGCTGTAATATAGCACGTAGATGTTAGCCAAGTCAAGATCTGAGTGCTAATTTTTTAAAAAATTTTTTACTCCACCAAAACTCCATTTTTGTATGACGCACTGTTGTCCAAATAGTGGAGGTACTGTTATGGCAAAGACAATTTTAATATAGAAGCTGTACTATCGTCCATAATATCGCCGAAGCAATCAGATGAAATCCCGGCATTTTTCCATTGAAAAACCCCCCTACTCTATTGACAAGCATGTTTTATATGAATATAATGTTCTTATACGATAAGTACATTATATAACAAAGGAGGGGCGCTGTGGAAATTATTATCAGCAGTAATACGAGTAAGCCTATTTATGAACAGATAACTTCACAGATAAAAGCCATGATTATGAGTGGTGAATTAAAGACTGGCGATCCCATTCCTTCTATGCGGGCGTTGGCAAAATCAATTCATGTAAGTGTCATTACTGTTCAAAAAGCATATGAAGATCTGCAAAGAGACGGATTTATTGAAACAACAGTAGGCCGCGGAAGTTTTGTATCGGCCCAAAACAAAGACTTTTATCAGGAAGAACAGCAAAGATTAGCTGAAGAACATTTGCAGGAAGCCGCCGACATTGGGCGGACAAGTGGAATATCGTTGGGAAAACTGGTTGAATTACTGACTATGTTTTATCAAGAGGAGGATTAACTATGGACGCTATTTTGCAAGTTGATAACTTGACCAAGCAATACACTGATTTCACGTTAGATCATGTTTCTTTTTCAGTGCGGAAAGGGACCATTATGGGCCTGATTGGTGAGAACGGAGCCGGAAAGAGCACAACCATCAATGCTATTCTTGATTTGATCCATAAAGATGAAGGTAGTGTCACTTTCTGGGGACAGAAATTGTCGTCTTCCAAACAACTTAAAGAGGAAATTGGGGTAGTATTTGATGGAATCAATTTCTATGAAACTCTCACTCCGTTCAAAGTTGGGAAAATTGCCGGTGCTGCATACAGGCAATGGGATGCACAGTTATTTAAGGACTATCTGAAACGTTTTCAGCTTCCTGCGGATAAAGAGATCAAATCTCTGTCCAAGGGAATGAAAATGAAACTGTCTATTGCCGTTGCGCTTTCTCATAAGCCTAAGCTGTTGATTCTGGATGAAGCTACCAGCGGTCTTGATCCTGTGATGCGGGACGATATTCTTGATGTATTCCTTGACTTTGTGCAGGACGAAAATCATTCCATTTTAATGTCTTCTCATATCACAACGGACTTGGAAAAAATCGCAGACTATATTACTTTTATTCATCAGGGGAAAGTCCTTTTCTGCAAAACGAAAGACGAGCTCCGTTACAACTACGGTATTATCCGTTGTGGTGCAACTTTATTCGATCAGCTCGACAAAGACGAAATTCTGGTTTATCGCAAGGATGAATATCAATGGAATGTATTGGTAGCTGATAAGGAAAAAGCCAGAAAAAAATATAAAAAAGCCGTGGTGGATGATGCAACGATTGATGACATTCTACTGTTGTATGTGAAAGGAGAGCAAACCAAATGAAAAGCCTTGTTTTGAAAGATTTATTCAATATCGGCCATAACGCGAAATCCATGTTATTCATTCTAGTGGTTTTTGCTGTTGCCTTTATCCAGTTTTCTAACGTGGAAAGCTATATCTTCGTGTGTGCTGTTTTATGCAGCATGATGATCGTAACAACCTTTTCTTTTGATGACAGTTCCAAATGGACACGGTATGCCATGATCATGCCGATATCCAAGAAAGAATTGGTAGTTGGGAAATTTGCTGTACTCGTGATTTTCTGTACTGTTGGCAGTTTATTTGGATTAGTTATTGCTTCTGTTGGTGGTCTTATCACTAATAAAATTGCACTTGAGCTGGCTGGAATCGCAGAACTTCTGTTGTTGACTTTAACAGCATGGGTGATGTCCCTGATTTTCGGAAGTATGTCAATTCCTCTTGTGTTCAAGTTTGGGGCGGAGAAAGGGCGTGTACTTCTGTTGGTATCGTTCCTCATTCCGGCGGCAATTTGTTTTGGCATATATCAGCTTCTTGCTCTACTTGGAATTGTTCTGACAGACCAGATTGCGTTTATTCTTCTCTGCTGTTCACCACTTCTGGCATTGGTATGGTGCTATGTAATGTATCAGCTCAGTTATCGCATTTTTGAAAAACAAGAGCTTTGATTTTTTACAGTTAGGAGGCTATCATGGAAAGTAAGAGATTTGAAATTGCTGAAACAACAGGGAGTGTGAAAGGTTTTTATGTTGTGGTGGATAAAGAAACCGGAGTTAATTACCTTATCGCAAAGTTTGGAGCAGGTGTTGGGATTTGTCCCCTGATTAACAAAGATGGAAAGCCCATTGTAACGAAATGGAATTAAGGGGGTGAACCGTACAATAAATTGGGTTTTATGCCCTGTATGCGATAATAAAACACTGATTGCAGTACATCAACCGAATATATCCGTTATCAAAAATTCAGATGCAGAGCCGATAATTCATAAGATGCTTCCTTATGGTTACTGGTTCTGCTTTTTATTTTTAGACTCCAATAAGAAAAGAGACAGAAACCGAAAGCCATTTTGTCACAAATGGAGTAAAGAAATAGAAAAAAGCAAGGTGAGGATACGTCACGGAACATTACGGAAATCCTCAAGGAGAGCGCTCACAGGATAAACAAATGCGTGGCAGTCGTTACCCATTCAGAGGCACTTGCAAAAGAGGCAGATGTGATATTCCGGCTGAAGCGCGGAGAGCTTCGTATATGATATGAATGAAGATATCCGGCCCATGTGGGGAGTCGGATATAGTTTTGTGGATATCCCAGGGTATAAGCCTCTGGGATATTTTATTTGGCATTATTAGAAAAACGGCAAAAATAGAAAAAAATGCCGAATTTTTTATTTTTTTGCAAAGTACCTCCACATCTGGTATCATAATTACATCAGTATCTTATTGTAAAGAGGAGTGTGAAACTTGAAATATGAATGATTCAGGAAGAAATGGAACGATGAGCGAAAATAAAATTAAGCTCTTTATCAATGGCAAGATCTTTTCCGCGGATGACGCGATTCCCTTTGCCGATTCCATGATTGTGCAGAACGGGCGTATCGTCTGGATCGGGCAGGAAAAAGATCTGCCGCAGGAGAGCATCCCGGAAGACGCGCAGACGTTTGATCTGGACGGACACAGGGTGATCCCGGGGTTTGTGGACGCCCACATGCACCCTGTCATGCTTGCGGATTTTCAGAAGCAGATCACCATCATGCCTCCTGCTATTAATTCCATCGCAGAACTTACCGAAGCTGTTCGGACTGTACGGGAAAAGCAGGGGCCGGATCAGTGGGTTCTCGGATGGGGATACGATGAACAGGGATTACTTGAAAAGCGGTCCCCCAACCGCTATGATCTGGACCGGGGATGCAGCGATGCCCCCGTCTCCATCATGCGGACATGCGCCCACATCCGCTGTGTCAACAGCAAAGCTCTCGAGATCGCGGGAATCGACCGGAACACCCCGGATCCCCCGGGCGGAGAGATCGAGCGGGATGAAAACGGAGAACCGACAGGCGTATTAAAGGAAAATGCCCGCAACCTTCTTGCCCCTTATCTGCCGGTTGAGGCGCAGGACAGACAGGTGGAGAATCTCCTGGATCTGGGAAATCTCCTGACTTCCCAAGGTATCACCGCCATCTGCGACATGGGAAACCTGGACTCCACGGACAATATTCCAATCTACGAGAAAGCCGCACAGAAAGGCTTTCACCAGAGGGTTGGCGTTTATTATATGTGGGACTTCTTTGCGGACAACCCGGAATTTGACATTCCAGAGGAGCTGCTGAACCGGAACCGGCAGGTTTTCGCGGCAGGTCTGAAGCTGATCGGAGACGGAAGTATCTCCGGACGGACCGCCTGGATGGACCGTCCTTATCTGGGCTCCACAGATGATTACGGCATCTCCGTCTGTGATGACAAACTGGTGGAATCTGCCATCTCATTCTGCAGGGAACACCACTGTCAGCTCTCCATGCACGCCATGGGAAGCCGCACCATCTCTCGGATGGTCGGAAGGGCAGCACAGGAGGAGAGCTGGACGGAAGCGGGTATCCCCTATGTGCGCATCGAGCATGTCACCGATCCCACGGAAGAGAGCATCACAACTGCGGCAGCCCACGGCATTTCCTTTGTCACGCAGCCCATTTTCCTCTATGCGGAAAGTGCCAGCTATCTGAAGAATCTGGGCAGCGAGTGGATGAAGCAGTGTTATCCGGTAAAACATATCCTTGAGAAAGGCGTAAAGCTGGGATTTTCCACTGACGCCCCTGCAACCTTCTGGGCAGTGCCTTCTGATCCCTTCCCAGGGATCAAACTGGCAGTAACACGGCGCGCTTACAGCGGTGCAGACTGCGGGCAGGACCAGGCAGTGGATGTACAGACAGCAGTAAAACTCTACACCCGGGGTGCAGCAGAAGCTGCAGGATTCCCGGAACAGGGAGTGCTCGCCCCCGGATACCGGGCTGATTTTGCCGTACTTGACCGGGATATTCTCGCCATTCCTTCCGAGGAGATCGACCAGGTGAAGGTTGCGGAGACTTATATCGGCGGAGAATGCGTATACCACAGAGACTGATCCCGGTGGTTCCGCCGATTACACCGGAAATTCAGATACAATAAAAGAGAAAATATCAAAAAGGGAGATAAAACTATGTTTCAAATGCCAGAATACAGAGAACCTGACTTTACACAGCCAAAATTCACCGACGCGCCGGACGCGAAATGGGAGGCTGTCAGCACAGCCGGTGTTGCACCGGAAAATTATCACAGCACTTCCATGTATCCGGAATACTTCAAGATCAACGGGAAATGGCTGCTCGCCAAAGAGAGTCGCATGGATTCCAGTGTCGTCATCGGGGATGACGGGGAGCTGAAAGTTGTGGAGAACCGGAATCTGAAGGTCGGGGACAAGGTCATCCTCGGTCGCACTGAGAACGGAGAGGAAGGGATCTATCTGCACAGTACCGGCTTTGAGTCGCCGGATGAACCTGAGAGCGACCAGTTCGTATTCCGCCAGGGCAGAAGCCGTGAGACTTCCTATGCCCGTGATTATGACCGCCTCTTTGAACTGCTCAGATATGAGCGGGAACACGGAAATATCCTGTGGGTCATGGGACCTGCCTTCTCCTTTGACGCGGACGCCCGCAGGGCCATGCAGGCAATGGTGGACAACGGATATGTGGACGGACTGATGGCGGGAAACGCCCTTGCCACCCACGATCTGGAGGGAGCCATGTTCCACACCGCGCTGGGACAGGATATCTACACCCAGCGCTCCCAGCCCAACGGACATTACAACCATCTGGATGTGATCAACCGGGTGAGAAAGAGCGGCTCCATTCCGCAGTTTATCGAGGACTATAAGATCGATAACGGAATCATGTACGGATGTGTGAAGAACAATGTTCCATTCGTCCTCACCGGCTCCATCCGCGATGACGGTCCGCTTCCGGAGGTAATCGGGGACGCCTACGAAGGACAGACAGCCATGCGGAATATGGTAAAGAAAGCTACCACCGTGGTGTGTCTTGCCACCATGCTCCACACCATCGCCACAGGAAACATGACCCCCTCCTACCGGGTTCTGGAGGACGGATCCGTGCGCCCGGTATTTCTCTACACCGTGGACGCCGACGAGTTTGTGGTGAACAAGCTTCTGGACCGGGGAAGCCTTGCCGCCACCACCATTGTCACGAATGTACAGGACTTCATCATGATCGTGGCCAAAGGGCTGAATATTCTCTAAGCAGGGACGGCTGCTGCGCCGTATTTTCCTGTGCTCCGGCAGACTGCAGTGCTCGGCAAACTGCATCGGCAAACTACAGCGCTCGGCAAACTGCAGCGCTCGGCAGTTTGCGGAACTGACAGCATAAAAATCGCATAAAAATCGGGATATCCCGGGGAAATACTCTCCCCGCAGGATATCCCGATTTTTATGTTGCAATAACAGCTCCTAAAACGGTCCGTATCCGATTCCGTAAGCGATCATGATAAGGATAAATGCACTCACAATCAGCGAGAGATAGATCTTCCAGCAGAATCTGATCCACGTTCCGTAGTCCACACCGCACATGGACAGCTGGACAAGAGAACTTCCCGGCCAGAAACTGTTGGTGATCCCGTCTCCGTACTGATAGGCAAGCACAAGCACCTGCTGATTGATGTGCAGGATCTCTCCCAAAGGCTGAAGAATCGGCATGACAATAACCGCCTTTCCGCTTCCCGACACCACAAGGAAGTTAAACAGTGTCACGAACACGAAGATAATCAGCAGCGCCAGGATCGCGCTCCTGTTCTGGAGCAGCAGCGACATTCCGTGTACAATCGTATCCATGATACATGCCTGGTTCATCAGAACAACCACCGACTGAGCCAGACCTACGGCAAATGCAGCGGCGAACACTCTCACCGCACCTTTGCAGAACAGCTGGCAGGCCTCGCTTGGTCCGATCCGGAAGATCAGGGCAAGAAGGATCCCCAGGATCACATAGATCGCTGCGATCTGCGGGAAGGACCATCCCAGACGGATGCATCCGTATCCCTGCACGACAATAATGCATAGAAATGCCAGCAGCCCCAGCACTCTCCTCAGAGTCATCTCTTCCATCCCGGAAGCATGTTCCTCCCGGTTCTGATTCAGATACTCCTCACTCATCAGACTCCTGGACGGATCCTTTTTGATCTTCCGGCAGTAAGTATAAAGTCCCACCAGACCGATCACATAGAACACTGCCAGTCCCACCGCGCGGAATCCGATTCCCGAGAACAGCGGCAGACCCACGATCTGCTGCGCCACCCCGGTGGTAAACGTATTCATCAGCCCTGACGTGAAGCCCACCGTGCTTCCCACGATGGCCAGTGCCGTCCCCACCATCCTGTCATAGCCCAGTGCAAAGCCGATGGTGACTGCCAGAGGATAGAAGGGATAAGCCGCCTCCCCGTATCCCAGGACACCGAAGATCACGAAAATGGTATAGAAGATACAGACCACGGAAAACTCCCGTCCCTTCGTCTTTTTCAGGATCACATTGATCCCTGCACCGAAGGCTCCGCTCACTTCCAGGAGATAGATTACGCCGGAACTGATAAAGAGCGTTCCCATGATCGTCGCCCCGTTGACAAATCCGGTATAAATCGCCTCAAAATAGTCCATAAACGTTATAGGCGTCTCATTTTCCACATAGCGGAAAGTATCCGGATCAATCACCGAGATTCCTGCCGCGTCCTGAATTCTGTCATAGATTCCGCTGGGGATCAGGTACGAGAGCACAACGACAAACAGCATGATCACGAGAAGGATGATAAATACATGAGGCATGTGAAATCCTCTCTGTTTTTTCTCTGTACAGTTCATCTTACGCATCCTCCTTTCCGGTTCCGTGTTCCTCAAGCCACGATACCGACGCCATGGCGTACACCGCCGCTCCCACCGGCAGTACATCTTCGTCCAGTACCATGTGCGGACTGTGAAGCGGCGCATTCCCGGGTTCTCCCGCCCCGATGAACACAAACATTCCCGGCACGTTCTCGGTCACATAGCCGAAGTCTTCCGTCCCCGTCATAGGCGGAATCTGATGAACCTTCTCCTCCCCGGTAATCATCCCGATATACGGGACAAGTTCCCGGCATAGCTTTTCGTCCGTATAGGTACAGGGCGTGTGGAACACGGTCAGATCATAGGTTCCGCCCCAGGCCTTCACATAGTGGTCGATCAGCTCGGGGATGCGCCGGTTCAGATGATTCGCCGCTGCGACGTCCAGGGTCCGCACTCCGATGTGCAGTTCGGCCTCCTCCGGGATAATGTTCACCGCCGTGCCTCCTTTGGCGACTCCGCAGGTCAGTGCCACCATAGCGGCAGGGTCTGTCTCCCGTGTCACCAGCAGGTTCACCGCCTGGTACACCTGATTCATGA
The DNA here is from genome assembly GCF_002160525.1 of Lachnoclostridium sp. An169. GTDB lineage: Bacteria > Bacillota > Clostridia > Lachnospirales > Lachnospiraceae > Mediterraneibacter > Mediterraneibacter cottocaccae. The sequence goes on along the minus strand of NZ_NFKT01000002.1, from coordinate 10,276 downwards.
TCATCAGCGGGTCCACACAGAGCTGAGGCTGGGAGCTGTGTCCGCCCTTTCCGTGAATCTTCAGGATAAAGCTGTCCAGGGATGCAGAGTTGACTCCGGCTGCATACCCGGCTGTCCCTGTCTCTTCCACCGTCTGCACATGCAGACCCAGCGCTGCATCTACCTTCGGATTCTCCAGGACTCCGTTCTCCACCATCACTCTGGCGCCGGCGCCGGTCTCCTCACCGGGCTGGAACATCAGCTTGACCGATCCTTTCAGCTCCCCTTCCATATCTTTTAATATTCTCGCCGCACCGAGCAGCATGGCGGCATGGCTGTCGTGGCCGCACATGTGGCCGGTGCCGCTGCAGGACCGGAAGGAAAGTTCATTCTCTTCCTTCACCGGCAGGGCATCCATATCCGCCCGCAGCAGGATACAGGGACTACCGCTGCCGATCACCGCCGTTACTCCGGTTGCCCGCTCCATCCGCGGGAATCCCGCCGCCATGTAGTCTTCCGTCATCTTCCGCGGGAGCGGTCCTCCGCACATTTTCCAGGAAATCCCCATCTCATCCAGACATTTGCAGATATATGCGCTGGTCCGGGGCAGATCCATCCCAATCTCCGGATCCTGGTGCAGAACTCTTCTGTCTTCCACGATCCGGGAACGGATCTTCTCCGCCCTTTCCCGAATCCGGACGGCGCGCTCCCTGTTTTTCCCGCTCACTTTTTCTGACGCTGACACATCTCTTATGTTTTCCTGTTTCTCTCTCTTCTCATACTCCGTGCTCATCGTGGTATGTTTCTCCTTTCCGGACGTCCGCCATCCTGCTCTCCTCCGGTTTCTCCGGGATCAGGCTGAAATTCCCCGCATCGTGAGCTGAATCCTTTTTCTCTTCAGATCCACGCTCATCACTTTCACATCCACGATGTCCCCCACGCTCACCGCTTCCAGCGGATGCTTAATATATCTGTCTGTTATCTGGGAGATATGAACCAGACCGTCCTGATGGACGCCGATATCCACAAATACCCCGAAATCAATAACATTTCTCACAGTTCCCTTTAACACCATTCCCTCTTTCAGGTCCTTCATCTCCAGCACATCCGTGCGCAGAATCGGCTTCGGCATCTCGTCCCTGGGATCGCGGGCAGGCTTCTCCAGTTCTTTCACAATATCCCTCAGAGTGATCTCGCCGATCCCCAGTTCATCCGCCAGCTTCTTATAGTCCCGGATGGTCAGCGACAGTCCGGTCAGATTGTGCTCTGTGATATCCTCCGGCGTATATCCCTGCTTTTTGAGGAGCTTCTCCGCCGCCTCGTAGGACTCAGGGTGAACGCCTGTGGAATCCAGCGGATTCTTTCCCTCCAGGATCCGCATAAATCCCGCACACTGCTCAAATGCTTTCGGTCCCAGTTTCGGGACTTTCAGCAGTTCTCTGCGGTCTGTAAAGCGTCCGTTCTCCTCACGGTATGCCACGATATTTTTGGCGATCGTGCTGCTGATTCCGGAAATATAGGAGAGAAGCGGCGCCGACGCGGTATTTAAGTCCACGCCGACTTTATTTACGCAGTCTTCCACAACGCCATTCAGCGATTCGCCCAGCTTCTTCTGGTTCATATCATGCTGGTACTGCCCCACGCCGATGGACTTGGGGTCGATCTTCACCAGTTCTGCAAGAGGATCCTGCAGCCTTCTGGCAATGGACGCCGCGCTCCTCTGTCCCACATCAAACTTCGGGAACTCTTCACTTGCCAGCTTGCTCGCGGAGTAGACAGACGCCCCTGCCTCGTTTACGATCACATACTGCACCTTCTCCGGGATCTCTTTTAACAGCTCCACAATGAACTGTTCCGATTCTCTGGACGCCGTTCCGTTTCCGAGAGAGATAAGAGAAATGTGATATTTCGGTATGATCTTCTTCAAAAGATCCTTGCTTGCCTGGATCTTTTTCGGCGTGGTCGGTGCAGTCGGATAGATCACTGTCGTCCCCAGCACCTTTCCTGTGGGATCCACAACCGCCAGCTTGCAGCCGGTACGGAAAGCGGGATCCCATCCGAGCACCACATGTCCCGCAATGGGCGGCTGCATCAGAAGCTGGTGCAGGTTCTTCCCGAACACTTCGATGGCTCCGTCCTCCGCCTTCTCGGTCAGTTCGCTGCGGATCTCCCGCTCGATCGCCGGGGCGATCAGCCGGTGATAGCTGTCCTCCACGGTATCTTTCAGAACCGGTGTGGTATAGGGATTATCCCTGGTGATTGTCTTCCGCTCAAGGTAACTGATGATCTCATCATCCGGCGCCTCCACCTTTACAGTGAGAAATTTCTCCTTCTCTCCGCGGTTCAGTGCCAGGACACGGTGTCCCGCAAGTTTCGCCGCCGGCTCCTCAAATTCATAATACATCTCATAAACCGACTCCGCCTCCGGATCCTTTGCCGCAGAGACAACCTTTCCCTTCTTCATGGTCGTCCGGCGGATCCAGCTTCTATAATCCGCATTGTCGGAAATGGACTCTGCGATAATATCCTTCGCACCGGCGACAGCGTCCGCCGCGGTTTTCACATCCTTCTCCTCCGAAACATATGCTTCCGCCGTTTTCTCAAGAGGCTCCTTCGCATTCTGCAGCATGATCAGCGCAGCAAGAGGCTCCAGCCCCTTCTCCTTCGCAATGGTAGCACGGGTCCGCCTCTTCGGACGGTAAGGACGGTACAGATCTTCCACCGCCACCTGTGTCTGGGCTGCAAGGATCTGCGCACGCAGCTCTTCTGTCATCTTCCCCTGCTCCTCGATACTGGAAATCACCTGTTCCTTCTTCTCCTCCAGATTGCGCAGATAGACCAGTCTCTCATACAGCTTCCTGAGCTGTTCATCGTTAAGAGAACCTGTCGCCTCCTTCCTGTATCTTGAAATAAACGGAATCGTATTCCCCTCGTCAATCAGTTTTACCGCTGCATCCACCTGCCAGCGCTTCACCGCGAGTTCATCCGTAATTTTCTGATTAATATCCATCTTTGTCTTTTCGTTCCTCTCTACTTCAATGTTTCCTGGTATGACGCACGGACGCTCTCCGTCAGCTCTGCGCCTCCATTATCATACCATTCTACCACAAAAGTATCGAAATAATCTACCGGTTTTTCGCCGACAATAATCTGAAGGAACGCTTCCCTTTCCATATCTCTGAGATTCTGCGGGATCTCTGCATCTGCATCACCTATCGAAATAACCGGTTTTTCTGCGTTTCCGACCGCTTTGAGCACCTGGACCGCCTGAATTCTCGATGCATATGCCGCCCATTCATTGGCACTTCCCCGCTCTTCATTCAGGTATGCTTCACAGGTATCGTAATAGGATTTTTCAAGACCGGATAGTTCATCCCTGCTCATCTCACCGTCCAGTGCAGCCTCAAGATTTGTTTCACACCGAAACAGTGCGTCAATGTAATCTACGTTTATGTTCATCGGCCGCGCCGTTGGATCCACATTGATCGCAAAATATTTGTTTACATCGTTGGCATACCGGTCATCTTCATACCTGGAGTAATCAAAAATAGCACTCACATATTTTCCTACAATCTCCGGATGCTCATATCCTTTGCGTACCACAACATACATCCATTTATCATATGCCTCAAATGTCTGGGGTTGTTCCTGCACATCTTCGGCAAAAAGATAAGGCTTCCACACTGCCGTATCATCCGCCTCATAAGACAGGCTCAGCGGATTGTTCGGCGCCCACCAACGCCCGAATATTGCACCGCACTTCCCATTTATCACGAGATCATCGATATTTTCCGTCTGCCGCAGGAGGAAACGGGAATCAAGAATGCCGTCCTCATACAGCTGATTCAGAAATGCCAGAGCTTCCTTTGTCTCGTCTGTCAGAGATCCCCACACCACACCGTCATCGTCATCCAGGATCCACCGTTCCGGTACAGAACCAAATCTTGTGAAAATCCCGTCCACACCGTAAGTACCGCTGGAGCCTGCTATCAGTTCCGTACTGCATGCCAGACCGATTGTCTCTTTGTTTCCGGCAATATCATTTTCTACAAAAGCCTTAATAATCTTCATGGCATCATCCATGGACGCCGGTTCCTCAAGCCCAAGCTTCTGAATCCAGTCCGTCCGCAGCCAGAGCAGCATATGACCATCGTCGATCTCACAGTTCGGAAAAGCATAAAGCTTTCCGTCAAATGTAGCGGAACCCAGAAGATCTTCTCCATAACTCTCATACATTGCTTTGATGGTTTCAGTTGTGCACTCCTCATATACCTGCGTCAGATCTTCCACAAGTCCGGCCTCCACAAGCCGCATCAGATTCTCCCGCCCATTCACCACAAGGACATCCGGTAAACTCTTATCCGCAATAGTGACCTCCAGTGCCTCCTCATAGGCGCCTCCGGTCTGAAGTTCAAAAATATCCACGTTCTGGATATTAAGGATTTCCCTGAGATAACGCGTATATGCATTATCCTCATAGGTGTCCCCTTCCGGCATATTGGAGCTATTTGCTCCGGAGATCTTGCCCAGGGTATACTCTACCGTCTCCGGATACTTTCCCAGCGGCGTATGTTGTGCGCTCTCCCATGCAGCTTCGCTGCCTCCGCTCTTCTCCTTCGTTCCTTTCGGCTCTGTCCTGTTCTCACTGCATCCGGACAGCGCTCCGGCACTCAGAAGCAGCGTCAGAGTTACTGCTGCCGCACGAATGATCCCCTTTCCTTTTCTCATGTCTTTTTCCCTGCTTTCTTTGGAATTCTGATTATCACTTCCGTCCCCTCACCCGGGGTGCTTTTTACCTTCATGCTTCCGTCTTTCCCGTACAGCACCTGTATCCGTTCAGACACGTTTCTCACTCCGTATCCGGAAGACTGGTAGGTAAGAATCTGCTCTGTCTTCTGCTGTTCCATTCCTACGCCGTTGTCCTTTACGCAGAACACAATATCATTTCCGTCTCCCTGAACAGAGACTTCCAGAATCTTCTCCGCTTTCTCCGACATATCAAGCCCGTGGTCAATGGCATTTTCCACAAGCGGCTGAAGAATAAGTTTCGGAATTTCATACCCGCAGAGTTCCTGATCGATCTTTTCCCGGACCTGGAAACTATTGTCGTGCATAATAAGCTGAATTCTCAGATAGGCGCGGATATTGCTGACTTCACTCTCAACTGTGGTCATCGTCTCTCCCCGGTTAAGACTGGTACGGTAATAAGTAGACAGTGCCAGTGTAACCCTGCTGATCTCATCCTCCCCCGCTTCAATTGCCTTCCAGTTGATGATAGAGAGAGAATTATACAGGAAATGAGGATTGATCTGAGCCTGAAGCGCCTTCATCTCACTGTTCTGCAGTTTAATCTTGCCTTCGTACACCTCTGAAATCAGATGGTTCATCTGATCCATCATCCTGCGAAAGGAGCGGATCAGTACACCGACTTCATCATTGGAATCACTGCTGACAGTCACCTTGCGGAAACCTAAATGGATCTGATTCATATTCTCCGTGAGCATTTCCAGACCGGCAATCGTCTTCCTGGCGAAGAAATAGCCCGCTATTACCATCAGTACAATGCAGATTATAACAATCGGGATATTCCTTAATGTCAGAACCGAGGCAGACTCTGTTATGACCTCCGCAGGCCGGTACATACAGAATTTCCAACCGGTTCCTTCCATCTCCTGTACCGAACAGGTGTAATGATCCTGCAGATATTCCAGGGACTCCCCGTCTGCCGGCTGATATTTTTCATCCATGCTGTAACCGGAATAAATCACGCTGCCGCTGCTGTCAAATATGATTCCCCCTGTATTATCCCGGATCTGATTCGTAAAGGGTTCCAGAACCGTCCCATAGTCCAGGCTGATTGCAAGAACCGCTGCAATGTCATCATCTCCGTAAAATATCCGGAATGCTGTAATCTCCTGTGTATCTCCCTGTGCTGCATACCACTGCAGAAGCCCGGAATCATCGCCCAGCCTTGAATACCACGCCTGCTTTCCCGCCATTTCCAACGGAAGAAGCGTATCTCCGTGTGCCACCTCAATGCTGTCCGAATACAGGGAAATACTTCGAATCTCCTGATGATAAATCTGCGGCATCTGAAGCAAAGGATCCGCCACATTTACATACTCACTGTAAGTCTCATAATCCGACATCGAATCCATGGTAAGGATAGACCGCAGACTCTTGGAATAGGAAAGATAATTCACCAGATTTTCATAGATTTTCTCCTGGTTTTCTATGGATCTCACGGACTGTTGCAATGTCTTGTCCATGTTGTCAATTTCTGTCTCATGGAGCAGGTTAATCATTCCATACTGCATATACACGACAATAATCATCACCGGTATAAGACCTGCCGCTGCAATCAGCAGCGTAAGTTTATACCGGAACTTCAGATTTTTAAATATCCTGATCAGTTTCTTCATCCGTCTTTCCTTTCCTGCATGAATCCGGGGACATACCAAAGAATTCCCGGAAACTGCGGCAGAAATATGAACTGTTGGCGAATCCGACTTTCTTTGCGATCTGCGCGATTTTCATGTTTGTTCCCTCAAGCAGTTCTTTTGCCTTGTTCATCCTCACTTCGCGGATATACCGGTTCAGAGTCACCCCTGTCTCATCTTTGAAAATAGTGCTCAGATATCCCGGTGACAGATAAACCTGGGCAGCAAGCGTTTCCGGTCCGATGTTTTTCTCGCCGTAGTGATAGTGGATATAACTCTTAACTGTTGAAATCTCCCGACGAAACCCTTCCTCCTGCTCACTGATGTACGCTTCATATTCCCTCATTGCCTCAGATACGATTTCAAGCACATCCTGTATCTTCCTGCACCGGTAAAGCCGTTCGACCTTTCGGGAAAGATTCTTCTCATCCCCTGAAGGGATCTGTTCAAAGAGTTCTTTCATAATTCCGGAAAAGACGAATTTCACATACATTTCCGAAAACTGCTTATCCTGCCTGTATTTCTGCGCCAGAGTGCCGAAATCTTTTTTCAGCTGCGTAATATCCTTATAACCGATATCTTTCGAAATGCGCTCCGTAATTTCCGAATCATGCTCTGCGTCCCAGGATTCCTCATCTTTTTCCTCTCCGTTTACAAACACATGATGTCCCGGCTGATAAAACTGTTCCTGCAGGAGCTGTTCCAGTATCCGGAACTCATCAGGCATCTGTCTCCACCCCGCAAGGTCTTTGCTTACTGCAAAATAGCAGTCTGTCTCATAGCGCTTGAGGAAAAACTGATGAATCATCTCGGCCAGAGCCCTGTAGTCCGTATACTTTTCCGTAAAAAGGAAAAGTGACTCATTAGAATTCAGATTGACATAATAGAATTCCCTCTGAAGCTGTTCCTTCAGATTTTCGATAAAGTGTTCTTCCTCCGTCTCAAACAGCCCGTTCGAAGCCCCTGCCAGGATCATTCTGGTACACCGGCCGATCAGCCCGTTTTTTTCTCTGCCCTGTTCCAGAATATGCGCCACCTTTTCCGCCTTCTCCGCGCTTCCGGTATAGAGATAATCGATGAAAAAATATTTCATCAGATAGTCCGTCTTCGCATTATTTCTCTCTTCTTCCTCTTCTCGTCCGCGTATATGATCGCATACCCTCATCAGCGTCTTGTGGAATTCCTCCGGATCTACCGGTTTCAGGACATAGTCCACCACGCCGTAACGAAGCGCTTCCCTTGCATAAGTGAAATCATTATAACCACTGAAAATCACAATCTCCATCATGGGATAAGATTCTCTGACCTGACGGGTAAGTTCCAGTCCGTTCATATAAGGCATCTTAATGTCCGAAAAAATAATATCGACATGGTTGGACGCCAGTATTCCCAGAGCATCTTTGCCGTTTTCCGCCTCGAGAATACGGAACTCCTCCTCTTCCCTTTTCAACAGGAATTTAATCCCGTTTCTCTCCAGTCTTTCATCATCCACTATCAGAATCGTAAGCATAATCCTCTCCCTTTCCCTGCTGTATCCCGGAGACTTGTCCTCCCATCCCTTTCCCCCGGAAAGCTTCTTTCTGCTATTATAATACGTGTAAAAGAAGAAAGCAAAAAAAACTGTTATTGTCACTCCCGGGCGCAGGCATAGCCGCCGTGGCAATAAGGGGCGGTGCTGTGGACGCTTAACGGACATGTGAAAGTAACAGCGCTGCAATAGATTTATGTTGTATTATAACAAAGTTCTTTTCCGACCGGACATATTAAAAAATAAAGAAATGTGTTCTTTTTCCGTGATTTATCTTCTATTTCCCGCACGGTTCCTGTATAATAGCAGACAGACCTGTCCGCGGACGTTACACCCTGCTGTACCTTTGTCCGGTGTACTGCTGTTCTGCCGCGGATAAATACGAAATCGAGGATACAAAATGGAAAGGGAAATCAACTATCAGATCACCGCTGAAGATGCAGGGCTTCGCGCCGAGCAGTATCTTCGCAGGAAAGGTTATTCGTATCAGAATCTCACTCAGCTGAAAAAGATGCCGGAGAGTCTTCTCATAAACGGCGTCTGGACCTATATGCGCACGCCGCTTGCAGAGGGAGATCTTCTCACTGTACACATTAATGAGCATGAGTCCTCACCGAATATACCGGCAGTTTCCCTTCCCCTTGATATCGTCTACGAGGATGAGGATATCATTATCGTAAACAAGCCCACCGGGATGCCGACCCATCCCTCTCTCAACAATTACCGGAATTCTCTGGCTAACGCGCTGATGTACTATTTTGAGCAGCAGAAGAAGCCCTTCATCTTCCGCTGTACAAACCGACTGGACCGGGATACTTCCGGTCTGACCGTGATCGCCAAACATCTGGTCAGCTCCAGTATTCTCTCCGGCATGGCTGTGCGTCATGAAATCGAGCGGGAATACCTGGCTCTCGTCCGCGGAAGCATCCAGCCTCCTTCCGGAACGGTCTGCGCACCGATCGGGAGAGCCGGAACTTCCCTTATCGAGCGGAAAATCGATTTTGAAAATGGGGAAGCCGCGGTCACTCATTTCCGTAAAGTCGAAGAAAAAAACGGGCACAGCCTTGTCTCCCTCATCCTGGAAACAGGCCGCACCCATCAGATCCGTGTCCATATGAAATATATCGGTTATCCCCTCATAGGCGATTATCTGTACAATCCGGACATGGAATATATCACCCGCCAGGCTCTTCACTCGTACCGCCTGAGCTTCCGCCATCCCATTACCGGGGAACAGATAGAATTTACCGCGCCGATGCCGGAAGATATGGACCGGGTGCTGAATCCGGATTTCTGCTGAGATGGTCTTCCTCCTGATATCAGAAAGTGCCATATTCCTGCTGATATCAGATCAGGGAGCCTGGCTATTTCTTCCGGGAGGTTTCCTTTTTCCACTCCTCTGCGATCTTGGTGACCTCGCTTATGTCCATCTCGAGGATATCCGCGATCTCTTCCGGGGCATTTCCCTTTTCCAGTTTTTTCTCAACCAGTTTTTTCAGAGCACTCCACTCTCCTAGCTCAATTCCGCGCTTCTCTCCACGCTCGAATCCACGTTTTTCTCCACGCCGCTCCGCGCTCCTCATCTGGGTATTATAATCCAGAAGCGCACGCTCTCTCGCCTCGTACTCCAGCCTCTTCTTCTCATCCAGACTCAGTCTTTTCAACTCGTTATACGCCTCTTCGATATACTCGTCTTTCTCTGCCATATCTTCAAACTCCTTCCGGGTCTTCCCGCCCAGAAAGCGCATCCATCGGATTACGCCCTCCTCATTCTGGTCTTCCTCCGGCAGTTTTTTCAATTCCAGGATATGCAGTTCCAACAGATCCGTATACTGTTCACCGGTTTCCACATCACAGAGAGCAATCTTCCGGTAACAGCGATTGTCCTGTGGAAAGTGGATGAAATCGAGAATGCTGACATGGATACAGGGCTTTAATACTTCATAAGACTCACCTTTTTTGATCTGTCCGACATATATCCTGCACTCGTAGAACAGCACCCGGCTGGGCCAGTATTCAAAATAAGGCACCTGCATCTCTATGTTGAGCTTTTCACCGGTCTCCAGTTCCACCATCACATCCAGGATTCCCAGTTTGTCATCCGGAGCATCCCTGCGCAGTTCCGTAGGAATCAGCGTTGTCCTGCGGATCTGGGACGGTTCTTTCCCGAGCACTGCTGCAATAAAGCCCAGACGCACCTTCTCGTTGTTCATCAGTTCCTTGAAACAGAAATCCACCATGGGAAGCATGATAAAGTTTTCATTGTTACTGCTGTTTTTGTCAATTAATTTTACTGCGCCATTTGTCTCATTTTTTCCGCGATATTTAA
>NZ_NFKT01000019.1 GCF_002160525.1 Lachnoclostridium sp. An169 | reverse complement strand
TTAAAAGTGGATAACTTCGGAAGAATAGCAAGTGTTGTGGATAACTTATTTTTTCTTATGAAATTCATTGGCATATGGCAGGCAAAAATATTTCACCGTTTAAAACTGCCGGCCGACAAACAGTGTTTACAAATCGGCATTTTTTTGGTACAATTGAACGACTGGGAAGAGACTTAAAGGTGATATATATGGAAGAGAAGATCAAAGTATTAGGGGTAGAGCTGGACTGCCTGACTGCGAAAGAAGCCATGATCAACGTGCTGCAGTTCTTTGAAAACGATGCCCTGGATGCGGTGGAACTCATATCCATGAACATGCTCATGAATGGACAGGATGATCCGCAGTGGCAGGAGATGACGGGCAGGCTCCAGATGCTTCTGCCGGGAGAGGCGGAGATCCTCGAGGCGGCACAGGTCGGTGACAGAACAAAAGTCAAAGATGCAGGAGAACGCACGTTTCTGAAAATGTTTATGAAATATCTGCAGAAGAGCCATAAGAGAGTATTTCTTCTGGCAGAGTCGGAAGAAGAGATGCTCCGGGTGGAGGATGCGGTACGTCATTTCAACCGTGGAATCCGTTTCACCGGACATGCACTGCTTCAGCCGCAGGACAATCTGGAAGAGAATGTAATCAATGACATTAACGGAACTGAGACTGATTGTATCCTTTCGGTGCTTCCATCTCCCTATCAGGAAGAGTTCATCGCCCGGAACCGGCCGCTGCTCAACGCAAAGGTCTGGCTGGGATGCGGGAGTGCTCTCTGGCAGAGCTATGATGAACGCAAGCTGTCAAAGCGGATCCGGCATTTTTTCCTCTGCAGGATGTTCCGGCGTTCGGTGGAACTCCAGCAGCGCGAAGAGAGATGAGGAAAAAGCGCCTTTGTGTAGAATGTATAAGGGTGAAATTGTGAATTTTTTGTAAAAGATTTGAGGAAATGCATAAAAAAAATGGATTTCCTCTTTCTTTTTTTGCTGTTTTGCCTTAGTATAGAATTTGTATATGAGAACGGAATATTTTTTCGGGTGTAAAATTTGTGAAAAGTGTACATGGAATAGCCCGGGAACTGGAGGGAAAAGGATGATTTCGAATCAGATACTACAAAACACGATTGAGGGATTAAAGGGAATTTCCAGAATTGACTTCTGCGTGCTGGACACGGAGGGAAAAGAGCTGGCATCTACTTTTGAGGCGCAGGGGTTAAGCAGCGCGGTGCTGCCCTTTGTGGAGTCTCCGGCGGACAGCCAGGTGATTCAGGGGTGCCAGTTCTTCAAGATCTTTGACGAGCAGCGCCTGGAGTATGTGCTCCTGGCAGACGGCGAGAACGAGGATGTCTACATGGTGGGCAAGCTTGCGGCATTCCAGATCCAGAGTCTTCTGGTAGCCTATAAAGAGCGGTTTGACAAGGATAATTTCATCAAGAACCTGCTGCTTGACAACCTTCTTCTGGTAGATATTTATAACCGCGCGAAAAAATTACATATTGACACAGAAGTAAAACGTGTTATCTTTATTATTGAAACATCGCACGAGAAGGATAACGCCGCGCTCGAGAATGTGAGGAATCTTCTTGGCGGGAAATCCAAAGATTTTATCACCGCTGTGGATGAGAAGAATATCATCGTGGTGAAGGAACTTTCCGAGAAGGATGGCAACAAAGAACTCGAGAAGATGGCTGCCGATATGATGGAGACACTTAAGAATGAGGGAGGCGAAGAGCATATCCGTATAGCATACGGCACCATTGTGGGCGATATCAAGGAAGTTTCCAAATCGTACAAGGAAGCGAAGCTTGCCCTTGACGTCGGCAAGATCTTCTTTGACGAGAAGGATATCGTGGCGTTTACGACTCTTGGCATCGGACGTCTGATCTATCAGCTTCCGATTCCGCTGTGCAAGATGTTTATCAAAGAGATTTTCGAGGGGAAATCTCCGGACGAATTTGACGAGGAGACATTGACGACGATCAATAAATTCTTTGAGAACAGCCTTAATGTGTCAGAGACGTCCAGGCAGCTTTATATTCACAGAAATACTCTTGTATACAGACTGGACAAGCTCCAGAAGAGCACCGGTCTGGATCTTCGCGTCTTTGAGGATGCGATCACGTTCAAGATCGCGCTGATGGTCGTGAAGTATATGAAATACATGGAATCGCTGGAGTACTGATCTCCGGAAGAACGGGGCCGCTCCGGGAGGGAGCGGAGGCTCTCTGCGGTCCGGTATATATATTACCAGGAGTATGAATAATTAGGAGGCACATATGATTGAATTAAGAAACGTAAAGAAGGAGTATTCCAAGGGAAATGCCGCCCTTAACGGAGTCTCTGTGAAGATCGAACGTGGGGAATTCGTCTTCATAGTCGGGGACAGCGGTTCCGGAAAGTCTACTCTGATCCGTCTTATTATGAAGGAGCTGAATCCGACCGAGGGAACCATCATCGTGAACGGACAGAATCTGAATCGTATGAGACATCGCAATATTGCGAAGTACCGAAGGGGGCTGGGAGTTGTCTTTCAGGATTTCAGACTTCTGAAAGACAGAAATATCTATGAGAATATCGCTTTTGCCCTGCGGGTGACGGAGACGCCGACAAGGATCATCAAGAAGAAAGTTCCGGCGGCGCTCTCGCTTGTAGGTCTGGCGCAGAAGTACAAGTCTTTCCCGAGGGAGCTGTCCGGAGGAGAGCAGCAGCGCGTCGCGATCGCCAGGGCAATCGTGAATGAACCTGCCATTTTGCTGGCTGATGAGCCGACAGGAAACCTTGATCCCACGAATTCATGGGAGATCATGAGTCTTCTGAAAGAGGCGAACGAGAGAGGAACAACGGTGCTTGTCGTTACGCACAACCAGGAGATTGTCAATGAGATGAACGAGCGTGTGATTACGATGAGACAGGGCGTAATTGTCAGTGATGAACAAAAAGGTGGGTATATAGATGAGGATTAGTACATTAGGATACGTAGGAAAGCAGGGAGTCAAGAATATCTGGCGCAACAAGATGTTTTCACTCGCGTCCATTGCCACGATGTCAGCGTGTATCTTCCTGTTCGGACTGTTTTTTTCGATACTTGTAAACTTTCAGTATATCATAAGGATGGCGGAAGAGGGAGTTGCCATCACAGTGTTTTTCGATGAGGATGCCACCGACGAGCAGAAGAAGGAGATCGGGGATCAGCTTAGAAAGAGAGAGGGAGTTGCCGACGTTGTCTACGTCTCTGCGGACGAGGCATGGGAGGAATTCCAGGAGCAGTATTTCGGGGACAACCCGGAACTTGCCGAAGGGTTCGCGGATGACAACCCTCTTGCCACTTCGGATAACTATGAGGTCTATATGGAGACAACGGACGACGATGAGAGTATCATTGCAAAGAGCCGTTCCCTCTCGGAGACCCAGGAAGAACTGGTTCAGTTCGCCCAGAGCCTGGACGGAGTCCGCAGTGTAAACAAGTCGGATGTGGTGGCAAATACGCTTTCCAGCATCAACCTTCTGGTGGCGTATGTGTCTATTGCGATCATTGCACTCCTTTTCGGTGTTTCCATCTTCCTGATCAGCAATACCGTAACGATGGGTATCACTGTCCGGAAGGAAGAGATCGCCATTATGAAATACATCGGGGCAAAAGACTTTGTTGTCCGGTCTCCGTTCGTGATCGAGGGTCTGATCATCGGACTGGTCGGCGCGGCGATACCGCTCGGACTTCTTTATGTTCTCTATGAGCGGGCGGTGACGTACATTATGACAAAGTTCAGTATCCTGCAGAATATTATTGATTTCCTTCCGGTTGGAACGGTATACCGGTATCTGCTGCCGATCGGCCTTGCCATGGGTATCGGCATCGGATTTCTGGGAAGTTTCTTTACTGTACGCAAGCACCTCAAGGTATAGGAGGAAGCCCTATGAGAAAACGGATGAGAAGAACAGTATGCGCGGCGATGGTTTTTATACTGTGTGCAGGTTCCGTGATGCGCGTAAGTGCAGATGAAGTACAGGAAGCCCAGGAGAAGGTGGAGGACGCCGAGAATGAAGCTCAGGCTCTGGAACAGCAGAGACAGGAAGCGGAGGCGGACCATGAGTCACTTTCGGCCAGGCTTGACGGCATTATAGCCGATATGAACGAGACTCAGGAAAAACTTACGGCAAAAGAGGCTGAGATCGAGGCTGCGGAGGAAGAACTGATCCAGGCCCGTGTGGATGAAAATGAACAGTATGAAAGTATGAAAATCCGCATAAAATTTATGTATGAGAGCGGAGGTATCGGGATGCTTGAAGTCCTGATGCAGAGCCAGAGCATCGGTGAATTCCTGAACAACGCGGAGTATGTGACACAGCTTTCCGAGTATGACAGGAACGAACTGATCCGCTATCAGGAGACGGTAAAGCAGGTGGAGGAGAAGGAAGCAGCCCTTCAGACAGAGTATGAGGAGCTGAATGTACTTCAGACCAGCCTTGTTTCGCAGCAGGAGGAAGTGCAGACTCTTCTGGAAAGCAATGAGGCTCAGCTCGCCGAGATCCAGAGCCAGATCGACGCCAATGCCGAAAAACTGGAAGAACTCCGCCAGGAGGCCGAGGATGCAAAGCGCCGTCAGGAGGAAAAAGAGGCACAGGCAGCACAGGCGGCACAGAACGGAGGCTATTCCGGTTCCTATACCGGCAATGTGGTAAGCGGAAACGGGTACTTTACTCATCCCTGCCCGGGAATGACCCGGCAGTCCAGTTATTTTGGGGAGGTGCGGTCTTTCAGTTCCACGCCCCATGCCGGAAATGACTACGCGGCTCCCGTGGGGACGCCTACATATGCGGCGGCATCAGGAACCGTCATCACGGCAACTTACAGTAACACAGCCGGAAATTACGTGGTGATCAGCCATGGAAACGGACTGGTGACAAAGTACATGCATCATGTGAATATCTGCGTGAGTGCAGGACAGCATGTGGAAAAAGGACAACAGATAGGCTGGGTTGGAAGCACCGGAAGATCTACAGGACCCCATCTCCATTTCCAGGTGGAGGAAAACGGGACGCCGGTGAATCCGGACAAATATCTGTAACAGGTATCAGGAAAGAGGGAGGACAAAGCAGAGAAAGTGTTCTGCTTTGTCCTTTTTTTGAAAACAGAAAAGACAGGAGCAGAAAATATGAATCATGAAAACAGAAATCATGAAGATGAGAACAGAGAGACAGAAGGAAAGGAAGTGAATGCCGATTCCGGCGTGCGCAGTAGTGCATCCGGCGGGGAGAAAACAGACGACCGTTTCAGAGCCGGGATCCTGGCAGGGCTGGCGGCAGCACTGGTAATCCTTATCTGTATCTGGGGTGTCTGG
Organism: Lachnoclostridium sp. An169; assembly: GCF_002160525.1. Taxonomy (GTDB): domain Bacteria; phylum Bacillota; class Clostridia; order Lachnospirales; family Lachnospiraceae; genus Mediterraneibacter; species Mediterraneibacter cottocaccae. Next base: position 89,704 of record NZ_NFKT01000019.1, on the reverse strand, counting down.
ACAATTGCGGACAGAGTACATGGAAGCTTTGCCACCGGTGAGATTACGGAGAAGGACGTGGCAGACAAACTGGATCAGCTTAACGCGCTGATTGACAAGTATTATCTGTATGAGGATGAGATCGACGAGGATGCGCTGATTGACGGCATATATTCCGGTTATGCGGCGGCCCTTGGAGATCCCTATACGGTTTATTACGGCGAGGAGGAGACAAAGGCTCTGTTCGAGTCCACCAGCGGAGAGTTTTCCGGAATCGGTGCGACCATGAGCCAGGCGGCCGGCGGCGGAACGATCACGGTGACCGACGTATATGAGGACTCCCCGGCGGATAAAGCGGGAATGAAGGCAGGGGATATCCTCTGTCAGGTGGATGACAAACCGGTTGACGGCGAGAGTCTTGAAACAGTCGTATCCTGGGTAAAAGGGGAAAAAGGCACGGAAGTTACGCTCTATGTGGAGCGGGACGGAGAGCAGCTTGAACTGACGGCAGTCCGCGATACTATCGAGATGCAGACCGTTGAGTACGAGATGAAGGAGGATCAGATCGGTTATATTGCGGTAAGCGAGTTCGATGAAGTGACATATGACCAGTTCAAAGAGGCGCTGGATGATCTGGAAAACCAGGGGATGGAGGGTCTTGTGATTGACCTGAGAAACAATCCGGGCGGAAACCTGGATACCGTGACAGATATGCTCAGGCTTCTTCTTCCGGAAGGAACTATCGTTTCGATAAAAGATAAGGACGGGAATTCAGAAGAGCTTACATGCGACGGGGAAAATGAATTTACGAAACCCCTTGCCGTGCTTGTCAACCAGTACAGCGCAAGCGCGTCCGAGATCTTCAGCGCCGCCATCCAGGACTATGGCACAGGCAGGATCGTGGGTGTGACAACCTACGGAAAAGGAGTTGTCCAGCAGCTCATCACTCTTGGCGACGGCACCTGCCTGAAACTCACCATTGCGGAATATTTTACTCCCAGCGGCAGGAGTATCAACGGAACAGGCGTGGAGCCGGATGTGGAAGTGCAATATGTATACGACGCAGATAATCCGGAGGGGGATAATCAGCTTGATGCGGCGATTTCCACAGTGAGAGAAGAGATGGAGTAAAGAAGTATCAAGTTGAAGGGGGAAACAAATCTGATATCGGAAAATTTCAAAAAAATTCCTCTTGCAATTTCAAAAAGCCTGTGGTATTATTGGAACCAAGTTTTAACAGACTAAAGTGTTAAAATTGGCAAAGGCTGTGAACAAGACTCTTATATTCAGAAACTGACAGGAAGTTGGCGTCACCGACTGAGAGCGCCGGACAGCGGAGGATATAACGGGAACACTTGGGAGCTGACTGTCTGAACTTAAGTAGGGCAGTACGTGTAGCATACGTTACATGCAAAAGAGAGGAACCCTGATCACTTGGCGAGGTGTTTTCGAGCTTAGTCAGGGGTTCAATGCGGGTGGTACCGCGGATTTTATCTTGATAATTTCCGTCCCGGGATACTTAAGTATCCCGGGACTTTTCGCGTTCAGGCAATGATTCGTATAGGGCGAAAGCCCGCGACCGAGATGAAGCGAAGCGGAATCGAGGTTAGCACGGCGCTCCAGAGCGTCTGAACAGAAGAAGTCCCGGGGTGAGCATCTGAAAGGAGAAACAATCATGGAGCTTGTAAAAGGAGTAAAAAAAGAGGAAACACTGGAAATTGGCGAACTGCTCGCTGAAGGCATGAGCGGGAAAGAGGTAAAGGTAAACGGAGCCGTACACACGATCCGCGATATGGGAAATGTGGCGTTTGTAATTCTCCGCAAGAGAGAGGGTCTGCTGCAGTGTGTATATGAGGAAGGTGTGACGAAGTTCGACCTCAAAGAACTGAAGGAAGCTGATACGGTAGAAGTGACGGGAACGCTGACAGAGTCGGAGAAAGCGCCGAACGGAATCGAGATCCGTCTGGACACGGTGAAAGTTTTAAGCGAGCCTGCAGAACCCATGCCGCTTCCCATCTCCAAGTGGAAGATGAACACTTCCCTTGAGGCGAAACTGAACTACCGGGCAATTTCCCTGAGAAATGTCCGCGAGCGCGCGAAGTTCCGAATTCAGGAAGGCATCGTCAGAGGATTCCGGGATTTCCTTTATCAGGAAGGATTTACGGAGATTCACACGCCGAAGATCGGGGCGAAGAGCGCCGAAGGAGGAGCGAACCTTTTCCGTCTGGACTATTTCCACAGACCGGCGGTCCTTCAGCAGAGCCCGCAGTTTTACAAGCAGATGATGGTCGGCGTATTTGACCGGGTGTTCGAGACAGCGCCGGTATTCCGGGCGGAGAAGCACAATACGAAACGCCATCTGAACGAGTACACCAGTCTCGATTTCGAGATGGGATATATAGACGGATTTGAAGATCTGATGGGAATGGAGACTGGATTTCTCCAGTACACCATGAAGCTGCTGGAGAAGGAGTACGCAAAAGAGCTGAAGCTTCTCTCCGTCGAACTGCCGAAGACAGACGAGATCCCGGCTGTGAGATTTGACGAGATCAAGCGCCTCGTCTCCGAGGAATACGGCAGAAAGATCAGAAGCCCCTACGACCTGGAACCGGAGGAAGAAGTGCTGATCAGCAGATATGCAAAGGAAAAATGGGATGCAGACTTTGTCTTTGTGACACATTATCCCTCAAAGAAGCGCCCCTTCTATGCGATGGACGATCCGGAGGATCCCACATACACCCTGAGCTTTGATCTGCTCTTCCGGGGAATGGAGATTACTACAGGCGGCCAGAGAATCCACGACTACAACATGCTGCTTGAGAAGATGGAAAAGCGTGGCATGACAGAGGAAGGAATGGAACAGTATTTAAGCGCATTCAAACACGGAATGCCGCCTCACGGGGGACTGGGCATCGGAATGGAGCGTCTCACCATGAAACTGGTGGGAGAGGACAACGTCCGCGAGACAACCCTTTTCCCGAGAGATTTAAGCAGACTGGAACCATAGTAACGGACAGAAAGGCGGTTTGACATGGCAAATAAAATATCAGACGAAACCATTGAATATGTAGGCATTCTTGCAAAACTCGAGCTCTCGGATGAGGAGAAGGAAGCGGCGAAGGCCGATATGGAAAAGATGCTCGACTATATTGATACTCTCAATGAACTGGACACCACGGGGATTGAGCCTATGTCCCACGTATTTCCGGTGAACAACGTGTTCCGGGAGGACGTGGTCACAAACGGAGACAATCACGAGGAGACTCTGGCGAACGCACCTCAGCGGAAGGAAGACAGCTTTGAGGTGCCGAGGACAATCGGGTAGATCAGAGAAAGGCGGCAGAAAATATGGAATTATTAAAACTGACTGCCCTTGAACTGGGCAGGAAAATACAGGCCGGAGAAGTTTCGGTTAAAGAAGCGGTCCGCGCTGTGATAGAACAGATCAGAGAAGCAGAACCCCTTATCCACAGTTACGTGACGGTGGACGAGGAGGGAGCCTTCGCGCAGGCGGAGGAAATACAGAAAAAAATTGATGCGGGAGAACTTACCGGTCCTCTGGCGGGAGTTCCCGTTGCGGTGAAAGACAATATGTGTATTAAGGGACAGCTCACAACGTGCAGTTCCAGGATCCTTTCCAATTTTAAACCGACCTATACGGCGGAAGCAGTGGAAAACCTGAAGAAGGCGGGAGCGGTGATCATCGGAAAGACCAACATGGATGAGTTCGCCATGGGAAGCACGACAGAGACTTCCTGGTACGGACCGACCATGAACCCCCATAACACAGAGCATGTGCCGGGCGGTTCGTCCGGCGGTTCCTGCGCAGCGGTGGCAGCACAGGAATGCTATTACGCTCTGGGATCGGATACCGGCGGTTCCATCCGTCAGCCCAGTTCTTTCTGCGGAGTGGTCGGAATGAAGCCGACCTATGGAACGGTATCCCGCTACGGGCTTGTGGCATACGGTTCTTCCCTTGACCAGATCGGACCGATCGCCAAAGATGTGTCAGACTGCGCGGCCATCCTTGAGGTGATCGCTTCCCACGACACAAAAGACAGCACATCGGTTGCCCGGGAGGATTATGATTTTACTTCCGCCCTTGTGGAGGATGTAAAGGGCTTAAAGATCGGCATTCCCAGAGATTACGTGGGGGAGGGCCTCGACGAAGAAGTGAAGAAGGCGGTTATGGATGCGGCGAAGGTGCTGGAAGCATGCGGCGCTTCTGTAGAGTTTTTTGACCTTGGTCTGGTAAAATATGCCATCCCCGCCTACTATACCATTGCGGCGGCGGAGGCGAGCTCCAATCTGGAGCGGTTTGACGGCGTGAAGTACGGATACCGGACGGAAGAGTACGAAGGTCTCCACAACATGTACAAGAAGACGCGCTCCGAGGGATTCGGCGCAGAGGTGAAGAGAAGGATCATGCTGGGCTCCTTTGTATTAAGCTCCGGCTATTACGATGCGTATTATCTGAAAGCGCTGCGCACAAAGGCGCTGATCAAGAAAGAATTTGACAAAGCATTTGAAAAATATGATATCATTCTCGGACCTGCGGCTCCGACTACAGCCCCGAAGCTGGGAGAGAGCTTAAGCGATCCGATGAAAATGTATCTGGGCGATATCTACACCATTTCCGTCAACCTGGCAGGTCTGCCGGGAATCAGCGTGCCTGTGGGAAAGGACAGCAAAGGCCTTCCGGTGGGAATGCAGCTGATCGGAAATGTATTTGAAGAGAAGACACTGATCCGGGCGGCGTACACCTATGAGTGTGCCACAAAGAAACAGTATGAAGCCCCGGCACAGATCGGAAAGGAGGCGTAGGAGCGATGGCAAAACAGTATGAGACAGTGATCGGTCTGGAAGTTCATATCGAACTGGCGACAAAGACGAAGATTTTCTGCGGATGCAGCACCGAGTTCGGCGGGGCGCCGAACACCCATACCTGTCCGGTCTGCACGGGTATGCCCGGCTCTCTTCCGGTTCTGAATAAACAGGTAGTGGAATATGCCATGGCAATCGGTCTTGCGACAAACTGTAAGATTACCCAGGTGTGCAAGTTTGACCGGAAGAACTATTTCTATCCGGACAACCCGCAGAACTACCAGATCTCCCAGCTCTATCTTCCCATTGCGCGGGACGGATATGTGGAGATCGAGACGGGAAGAGGCACAAAGAAAGTCCGCATCCATGAGATGCACATGGAGGAGGATGCCGGAAAACTGATCCACGATGAGTGGGACGACACTTCCCTTGTGGATTACAACCGAAGCGGCGTTCCCCTTGTGGAGATTGTTTCCGAGCCGGATATGCGCTCCGCTGACGAAGTGATCGCCTATCTGGAAAAACTGCGCATGATCGTGCAGTATCTCGGGGCGTCGGACTGCAAGCTGCAGGAGGGCTCCATGCGTGCGGATGTCAACCTGTCTGTGCGGGAAGTTGGAACAGAGACGTTCGGGACAAGGACAGAGATGAAGAACCTGAACTCTTTTAAAGCGATCAGCCACGCTATCGAGGGCGAGCGGGAGCGTCAGATCGAGCTCCTTGAGGCGGGAAAAGAAGTGGTTCAGGAGACCCGCCGCTGGGATGACAACAAGGAACACTCCTATGCCATGCGTTCCAAGGAGGACGCCCAGGACTACCGGTATTTCCCGGAGCCGGACCTTGTGCCCATCGTGATCAGCGACGAGTGGATTGCGCGGATTAAGGCACAGCAGCCGGAACTGCGTTCGGAGAAGCTGGAACGGTATAAGAAAGAGTTCGACATCCCCCAGTATGACGCGGAGATCATAACAGAGTCCAAGAGGATGGCAGACATTTTCGAGGCGACCACCGCTATCTGCGGCAAGCCGAAAAAAGTGGCGAACTGGCTTATGGGCGAGACGTTCCGCCTGATGAAAGAACAGGATATGGAACCCCAGGATCTGAAATTCTCTCCGGAGAACCTGGCGAAACTGATCGATCTCGCCGATGCGGGAACCATCAACAGTTCCGTGGCGAAAGATGTGTTTGAGAAGATCTTCTTCGAGGATGTTGATCCGGAGAAATATGTGGAAGAGAACGGCCTGAAGATGGTAAACGACGAAGGCGCCCTCCGGGAGACGGTGGAGCGTGTGATCGCGGAGAATCCCCAGGCTGTGGCAGATTTCAAAGGCGGCAAGGAGAAAGCGCTTGGAGCCATGATGGGACAGACCATGAGAGCCATGAAAGGCAAGGCAAATCCTGGAAAGGTGCAGGAACTTCTGAGAGAACTGCTCTCATAATTAGCACTCCGGGCTTGACAGTGCTAAAAATATTTGCTATATTACAGATAGAACAAAAACCACAGAGGCGGAGATCCTGTGCGTCATGTTCAGTTGATTTCTGATCCCCGGGAGTGTTCCCGGGGGTTTCCTATGTGTGAAAGAATCTGCGCAGGTGGAAACGGGATATTTCCGGACAGAAATCAGCCTGCAGATTTCAGATAGAAACAGCAGAGAAATGTCAGTATAACAGGAGGGTGATGAGGATGGCAGCAAAGAGAGATTACTACGAGGTGCTCGGCATCAGTAAAAGCGCCGATGCGTCAGCGATAAAAAAAGCATACCGTAAACTGGCGAAAAAGTATCACCCGGATACTAACCCAGGAGATGCGGATGCTGAGAAGAAATTTAAGGAAGTTACAGAAGCATATAATGTATTAAGCGACCCCGAAAAGAAGAAACTTTATGATCAGTTCGGCCATGCGGCTTTCGACCAGACGTCAGGAACTTACGGCGGAGCAGGAGGAGCATATTCCGGCGGTCCGTTTTCCGGCGGAACATACCGTCAGACTTATGGCGGCCCGGGAGGCGGATACACGGAGTATCACTTTGAAGGCGGCAATATGGACGATATGTTCAACGATATATTCGGCGATATTTTCAACCACGGCGGAACCGGAAAGCGCCAGAGTTCCGGATTTGGCGGATTTTCAGGCAGTGGATTCAGCGGGAAAAACTACGGTGGGAACAGCGGATTTTACGGAGGCTTCGGTCAGGACAGTTTCCGCTCAAAGGGTTCCGATCTGAATGCGGAAGTTACCGTAGGCTTTGACGAGGCGGCTTTCGGATGCGATAAGGTAATCCGGATCCAGAGCCCGGACGGCAAGGGCGGCACGCAGTCGCTTAAAGTCCACATCCCTGCGGGAATCGATACGGGAAAGAGTATCCGTCTGAAAGGGAAAGGGAATCCGGGGGTCAACGGCGGTGAGAACGGCGACCTCTTCCTGAAAGTAAAGGTCGCTGAAAAACCGGGATTTGAACGGAAGGGAATGGACGTCTATACGACGGTTTCCGTACCGTTTACAACCGCAGTGTTCGGCGGCGAGGCTGTGGTGAACACTCTGTACGGCAACGTGCTCTGCAAGATCCGTGAGGGCACCCAGTCCGGAACGAAGATCCGCCTGAGAGGCAAGGGGATTGTCTCCATGAAAGATCCACAGGTACACGGTGACCAATATGTGACCGTGCAGATCGACGTGCCGAGGAATTTAAGCGCCGAGGCAAAACAGAAATTAAGAGAATTCGAGGCTGTGTCTGCAGGACGCGCCAGAACAGCATAATAAAAAGGCTCCCTGAACGGTGCCGTGAGAGATTTTTTTCAGAAGCATCTCTCACGCACCGTTTTTCTTTTTAATATCTTCTTATTAACACATCCCTCGGTTGCTTTCACCGGACGAATTTGTTATTATGGTCTTATCGGGAAACCGAAAGATAAGGAAGGGGATAACTGTTATGAAAATCGGTATAGGAAACGATCATTCCGCACTGGAACTGAAAGCGGAAATCATAGAGCATCTGAAGGAGAAAGGGCATGAAGTTGTTGATTTCGGGACGAACTCGCCGGAGAGCTGCGATTACCCTGTGTACGGGGAAGCGGTTGCCCGTGCGGTTGTATCCGGGGAGGTAGAACAGGGGATCCTGATCTGCGGCACAGGCCTTGGAATCTCGCTTGCGGCAAACAAGGTGAAGGGAATCCGCGCCGCGGTGTGCAGCGAGCCTTTTACCGCGAAGATGGCAAGAGCCCACAACAACTGCAATATTCTCGCTTTCGGCGCCAGAGTGGTGGGCGCGGAGCTTGCCAAGATGATTGTGGACACATGGCTTGAGACAGAGTTCGAAGGCGGAAGGCATCAGAGAAGAGTGGATATGATCATGGCTATCGAAGACAAAGAGGACTAGCATGCACACATATGAGTTAAGCCAGTGGATCCTGTTTTTCTTTTTCTACAGTTTTGTCGGCTGGGTTTGGGAGAGCTGCTATGTGTCTGTGAAAAAGCGCAGGTGGGTGAACCGCGGTTTCATGCACGGACCGATGCTGCCCCTGTACGGTTCCGGCGCACTGGTGATCCTTGTCAGTACTATCGGCGTTCGGGAGAATCCGGTCCTGGTATTTATCATGGGAATGGCGGGCGCCACGATACTGGAATATTTTACCGGGGCAGTCATGGAAAGACTTTTTCATGTGCGGTACTGGGATTATTCGAACACAAAAATCAATCTGAACGGCTATATCTGTCTGGGAGCTTCCCTGTGCTGGGGCTGCTTTTCCGTGCTTCTCATCCGTGTGGTGCATCTGCCGGTAGAAAGTGCGGTGCTGCGGATCCCGGATACGGCGGCAGATGTCCTTGCGTTTTTGCTGACTGCGGCTGCAGCGGTGGATTTCACCCAGGCTTTCAACGAGGCCATGGATATGAAGCGGATCCTTGTACAGCTTGAAGAGAGCAAAGAGCAGATCCGCGCGGTTCAGGAACGGCTGAAACTGACGACAGAGGAAATGCGTGCGGATATCCGGGAGGATATCAGGAAGCGCTCCGAATCCTGGGAGGAACAGCAGCGTTCTAGAAAAGAGGCTTATCTTGCGAAGCTCCATGCACTGCGTGAAGCGCGGCGGGAACAGCTTGCCAGGATGTATGAGCGGGCAGAGCAGATTGTCCAGGAAGAGATTCCGGCAAAGCTGGAAAAAATGTCCGGGAAATTGCAGATGGAAGAACTTGAGAACATGAAAAAGACGATCCGCCGCGAATTTGAAAAAATGAGGAGCCGTACGGACCGGAATTATCTCCGTGCAGCGGGAATCCTGCGCAGGAACCCCACGGCGGCTTCCGTAAAATTTAAAGAGGCCCTGGAGGAACTGCGCCGTCTGGCAGATGACAGGAAGGATTGACGGACTGAAAGATGCGCCGGGAATGGATGACTGACAGATAGATGCCGGGAATGGATGACGGGCTGACAGACGACAGAATAGAATGACATGAGGAGTGATACAGATGACAAAGAAGCAGCGTGCTCTGGAAGTGATAGAGCGCCTGAAAAAGGAATACCCGGATGCGGGGTGTACGCTTGACTATGATCAGGCGTGGAAACTGCTTGTCAGTGTAAGGCTGGCAGCACAGTGTACGGACGCCCGCGTCAATGTGGTGGTGGAAGGACTTTATGAAAAATATCCGGATGTCAATGCACTGGCAGATGCGGATGTGGATGATATTGAAGAGATTGTAAGACCCTGCGGACTGGGGAGAAGCAAGGCGAGGGATATCAGCGACTGCATGAAGATGATCCGTGATGAGTACGGGGGAAAGGTGCCTGATGATTTCGACGCGCTGCTGAAGCTTCCGGGCGTGGGAAGGAAGAGCGCCAACCTGATTATGGGAGATGTGTTCGGAAAGCCTGCCATTGTCACGGATACCCACTGCATCCGCCTGGTCAACAGGATCGGGTTGGTGGACGGCATCAAAGAGCCGAAAAAGGTGGAGATGGCACTTTGGAAGATCATCCCTCCGGAAGAGGGAAGCGATTTCTGCCACCGTCTCGTTTATCACGGCAGGGACGTCTGTACGGCAAGGACAAAGCCGCACTGTGATAAATGCTGCCTGGCGGATATCTGTAAAAAAGTCGGCGTGGAAAAATAACTGAAAAAACGAATAAAATAGAAGAAAATGTCAGAAAATATTGACTAATCCTCCCCGAAGCTCTACAATGAAGTTAAACAGAAACAGAGAGGAGAGGATCAGTATGACGGAAGTTTACATTGCAACGGTTTTACTTGCGGTTACCTTTCTTCTTCTCTGTTGGGTTGTGACCCAGTATCAGATTTATGTTGATACACACAGCATGGAAGAATTGCTGAAAAAACCAAGCATGTCGGCAAGGATACAGACCTGGCAGAGAATGTTTGCAGAGACGCTCCGCAATGTAAGATACAGCAGACAGGAAGAGCTGAAAGAAGAGAACAAGACCACATTCCTGTTTGGTGTAAAGCATGACAGCAGAAAAGAGAGAAGCCGCATGGCCGGCAGAGCAAGATAGCACAGGTATTTGAATGACAGCACAGAGAACTGCCGCAGCAACAAGGATTTCGAAAGAGCCCTCGCTGCTGCGGCAGTCTCTTTTTCTGTAAATGCACACGGATGTGCTGTGGATAACAGCATTTTATTATGAAAAGAATGGAGGACAGGAAACATGAAAAGTATCAGACTGCGGGACAATTTCTACTGGACGGGAATTATCGATGACAAACTGAGAGTATTCGACATCATTATGTACACGGAATTCGGAACCACGTATAATTCCTATGTGATGAAGGCGGGGGACAAGGTTGTCCTTTTTGAGACGGCAAAGGTAAAATTCTTTGACGAATATATGGAAAAGCTGGAGGAAGTAATCGACGTCAGAAAGATCGATTACCTGATTGTCAGCCACACGGAGCCGGATCATGCGGGAAGCGTGGAGAGGCTGCTTGATTACAGCCCGCAGATGAAGATTGTTGCCACAGGCTGTGCCCTGGGATTCCTGAAAGAGATCGTCAACCGTGATTTTGTCGGCATCGCTGCACGGGACGGACAGAAGATGACCATCGGAAACCGGACGCTCCGCTTCATGTTTGTGCCGAACCTGCACTGGCCGGATACAATGTATACATTCATTGAAGAGGAACAGATCCTTGTGACCTGTGATTCCTTCGGATCCCATTACTGTCTGCCGGAGGTTGTCTCCACTGCGATTACCAATGAGGAGGACTACCAGAAGGCACTGAAATATTATTACGACTGTATCATCGGACCCTTTAAGCCGTATATGCTCAAAGCTCTTGACCGTGTGGAAAATATGGACATCTCCATGGTATGCACGGGACACGGGCCGGTTCTTGTGGGCGACAGGATCCGTCAGGTGATGAGCCAGTACAGACAGTGGTCCACCGTGGTGAATCCGAATCCCCGGAAAACGGTGATCATTCCCTATGTAAGCGCCTACGGCTATACAAAGTCGCTGGCAGAGAAAATCGCGGAAGGCGTGAAAGACAGCGGCGATGTGGATGTGCGTTCCTACGACATGGTGGAAGCGGATCCGGCGAAAGTCAATGAGGAGCTTCTGTTCGCGGACGGAATCCTTCTCGGCACCCCCACGATTGTGGGCGAGGCATTGAAACCGATTTGGGATCTGACTCTGGCCATGTTCCCGGCTACCCATGGAGGAAAATATGCAGGAGCTTTCGGAAGCTACGGCTGGAGCGGCGAGGGCGTGCCGAATATCACCCAGAGACTTCGTCAGCTGAAGATGAAAGTCTCCGAAGGGTTCCGTGTCCGTTTCAAACCGTCGGAAGCGGATCTTGTCAGCGCCTATGAGTACGGCTATCAGTTCGGCTGCCTGGTGCAGAATAAGGAGCCTGTAAAACCGCAGAAGAAAGGGACAAGATCTCTTGTAAAATGCCTTGTCTGCGGTGAGATCTTCGATTCTTCCCTGGAGGTCTGCCCGGTGTGCGGCGTGGGTAAGGAAAACTTTGTTCCGGTGGAAGTGGAAGAGACGGGATTTGTGAACAACACGGAAGAATACTATGTGATCCTCGGAAACGGCGCGGCGGGATTCAACGCGGCGAAAGCCATAAGAGAGAGGGACAAGACCGGCGCAGTCACCATGATCTCCAACGAACCCTATCCTTCCTACAACCGTCCCATGCTGACAAAGTCCATTGTGGCAGGTTTAAGTGCGGAGCAGATCGCCATAGAAGGACAGGAATGGTACGAGAAAAATCAGGTATATCAGATTCTTGGAAAGAGCGTATCTTCGATAGATATGAAGGCGGGAGAAGTCGTTCTCGACGACGGGGCAAGGCTCCATTTCACCAGGCTGATCTATGCGCTTGGAAGTGAATGTTTTATCCCGCCAATGGAAGGGAATACGCTTCCCGAGGTTGTGGCTATCCGCAGACTGTCAGATGTGGAAAAAGTAGAAAATATTATGAAAGAAGCAAAAAAAGCCGTAGTGATCGGCGGAGGCGTGCTGGGTCTGGAAGCTGCCTGGGAACTGAAAAAGGGCGGCCTGGACGTACAGGTGTTGGAAGTGGCTCCGGTTCTGATGGGACGTCAGCTTGACAGCGAGTCGGCGGAGATCCTTAAGGAGACGGCACGGAAAAACGGCGTGGAGATCCGGACCGGCGTCAGCGTGGCAGCGGTCGAGGGCACGGATCATGTGACCGGAGTACGGCTCTCTGACGGAGAGGTCTGCCCGGCGGATCTGGTGATCATCTCCGCGGGAGTCAGGGCAAATGCCGGACTTGCCGCACAGACAGGGGCACAGACTGACCGGGGAGTTGTGGTCAACAGCCGCATGGAGACAAGCCTTCCGTTCGTATATGCGTGCGGCGACTGCGCAGAATACCAGGGCCTCAACTATGCCATCTGGCCGGAAGCTGTGGAACAGGGCAGGATTGCCGGAGCGAATGCGGCAGGGGAGGCTCTCGAGTATGAGCCGGTAGCGGCAGCGCTGACTTTCCACGGGATGAATACGGCGCTTTTCGCGGCGGGAGACAACGGGAAGAATCCGAACCTGCTGTATAAAACCGTGGAATTCAAGGATATGGGGAAAGGACAGTACCGGAAATATTATTTCCTCAACAACAGGCTCTGCGGCGTGATCCTCATGGGCGATCTCTCGGAGATGGCGAAAATGACGGAAGCCCTGGAAAAACATGCTTCCTATAAAGAAGTGATGAAGTGAGCAGATATACAATAAGATAACAGAAGGGTATACATTACGATGACAGACTTTATATATAAGCTGATATGGATGTTTTTCATATATTCCTTTATCGGATGGGCAGGGGAAGTGGCTGCTGCCGCGGTCCGGAAACACAGATTCGTAAACCGGGGATTTGTAAACGGACCGCTCTGCCCGGTCTACGGAGCGGGCGCTGTGGCGGTGGCAGTATTCCTGCCGGAGCTGCATGACAGACTCTTCTTCCTTTTCATCGGCGGAATGATCGTCACCAGTTTTGTGGAATATCTGACCGGAAGAACCATGGAGAAGATCTTTCACCGGAAGTGGTGGGATTATTCGAAGGATCGATTTAATCTGGACGGCTATGTCAGCCTGAAAAGTTCACTCGCATGGGGCGTCGGTGCGGTGCTGATGATCCGCATTTTCAATCCCCTGTTCGTCCGCGTCATTTCCCTGATCCCCGGCCTGGTGGGGCATATCATTCTGGGTATCGGCATGGGATTGCTGATGGTCGATTTTATCGGTTCGGGACTGGCGGTCCTGGGACTGCGGAAAAAGGGCAGCAGGATCGGGCAGATCACAGATGAGCTGCGGAAAACATCGGTAATTCTGGAGAACCGGATGACCCGGCGGATTCAGGGGCGTATGGTCAATGCGTTTCCCAACCTGGAAGAAGTGCGGGAAAAGGCAGGAGCAGTCCTTGGAAGAACAGAGGAGTCCCGGCAGGCGAAACCTTTTGCAGAAGGGTGCAGTTTTTATAAACTGACAGCCATCTTCTTTGTCAGCGCCTTTCTGGGAGATCTGGTGGAGACCGTGTTCTGCCTGATCACGACAGGAGAGCTGATGAGCAGGAGCAGTCTGGTGTTTGGTCAGTTCAGCATCGTCTGGGGGCTGGCGTGCATGCTCCTCACCTGGATCCTCTACCAGTACAGAGACAGAAGCGACCGGTATATTTTCGTGTTCGGCACCGTACTGGGAGGAGCCTATGAGTACATATGCAGCGTATTTACAGAACTCGCCTTCGGGACCGTGTTCTGGGATTACAGTGCGATCCCCTTCAACCTGGGCGGACGCATCAATCTGCTGTACTGCTTTTTCTGGGGAATTGCGGCGGTGATCTGGATGAAGGGAGTCTATCCGGTGCTCTCCCGGTGGATCGAGAAGATACCGGCACGCGCCGGCAAAATCCTCTGCAATGTGCTGATTGTGTTCATGGTGGTCAATGTCGCTGTGACGGGGCTTGCCCTTGCCAGGTATTCTGCCCGGCAGGGCGGAACCGCACAGCCGTCAGTGGTGGGAGATATGCTGGATGAATATTTCCCGGATTCATTTATCGAGAGCAGGTATCCGAACCTGAAGCTGACGGATTAGAGCCCGTCGCGCTCCCATCTTCCGGAGGCGCCGCAGGGCAGCACAAGTCCGGACTCCGTCACCGGAAGCCCGATTTCCTGGGACTCCACATGACCTTTCCAGGGCGCCAGTTCCGTGGCGATCATATAGGTCAGCACCGCGGGCGCAAGGCCGGTGGTGTAGGAGTTGACCAGGAAGAACAGGGCGTCTTTGGAGAGAATCTTCGTGCAGAGCTTTATCAGAGGATGGATCATATCCTCGATCTTCCATATCTCGCCTTTGGGCCCTCTTCCGTAGGAAGGCGGGTCCATGATAATGGCATCGTAAGTGTTCCCCCGGCGGATTTCCCGCTCGACGAATTTCACACAGTCATCTACAAGCCAGCGGATGGGGGCGTCCTTCAGACCGGAGGAGACGGCGTTCTCCTTCGCCCATCCTACCATTCCTTTCGAGGCATCCACATGGGTGACCTGCGCCCCTGCAGCGGCAGCGGCAAGTGTGGCTCCCCCGGTGTAGGCGAAAAGGTTGAGCACTTTTACCGGCCGCCCGGCACGGCGGATCTTCCCGGAAAACCAGTCCCAGTTGGTGGCCTGCTCCGGGAAAAGTCCCGTGTGCTTGAAGCTGAACGGCTTCAGGTTGAAAGTCAGGTCCCCGTAATGAATCTGCCACTGCTCGGGCAGATCGAAAAATTCCCATTCTCCGCCGCCTTTCTTGCTGCGGTGGTAGTGTCCGTTTCTGTGTTTCCAGCCACGAGCCTTCCTGGGAGTATCCCAGATGACCTGAGGATCGGGGCGGACGAGAATATAGTCTCCCCACCTCTCCAGTTTTTCACCTTTTGAACAGTCTATGACTTCATAATCTTTCCATTTATCTGCAATCCACATGTTATATGTATCCTTTCTTTGGCTGCAGAACAGCCGTTTCTCTGAATGAAAGCCGCCTGCTGCGGCGTGACGATAGATTTCATCTGATTATATCACAGAATCCCGGAAGGAAAAAGAGCGGAAAATATGTTCCCATTGATACTTTCCTGTGTTAAAATACAAAAGTGGTGGTTTTTTACACGTCCGCCAGGTTCCGGCTGTACTGCCCCATATTACCCTGGCGGGGGCTGAAAAGAAACCAAAAGTGGGCTTAAAAGTGAGCTTTATAATTTTAGGAAATAAAGAAATCAATAACACGATAAAGGAGACAGATTATGTCGGAGAAAAGAATACTTGCCATGGGAAACGAGGCGATTGCCCTGGGGGCCGTCCGCGCCGGTGTCCGGATGGCGGCAGGGTATCCCGGGACGCCGTCCACGGAGATCCTGGAGACAATAGCAAAACATAACGACGGCCATTTCCATGTGGAGTGGTCGGTAAATGAAAAGGCTGCCATGGAGGTGGGCGCAGGCGCGGCATATGCGGGGGCCCGCACCATCGTGACGATGAAGCAGGTGGGGCTTAACGTGGCTTCCGATCCGCTGATGAGCCTTGCCTATATGGGCGTGAAAGGCGGCATGGTGATTGTGTCTGCGGATGATCCGGGCCCGATTTCCTCCCAGACCGAGCAGGATACTCGGACTTTCGGACAGTTTTCAAAGCTTCCGGTTTTTGATCCGTCCTCCCCGGAGGAGGCGTATGTCATGATCGGAGAGGCGTTTGAGTTTTCGGAAAAATACCAGACGCCGGTGCTCTTCCGCCCGACCACGAGAGTCTGTCACTCCTGTGCGAGCATAGAACTGCTTCCGGATATGGAAGTGGCTGAGCCGGAAGGCTTTATAAAGGATACCATGCGGTGGGTTATTTTCCCGCGTACGTCCTATCTGAATCACGTAAAGATTGAGAAGAGAAATGCAGAGCTCTCCGAGACGCTCTCGGATTATGAGAGAAACTTCGTCCTTCCGGGCAGCGGAAAGAAGGGCGTTGTGACAGCGGGAATCAGTTATGCATACACGCGGGAAGTCCTGCCGGAGGGAGTGCCTCTCCTGAAGATTTCCACACCCCATCCTTTCCCGGAGCGGCTGGCAAAGGAATTTATGGAAGAAATGGATGAGGTGCTTGTCCTCGAGGAGCTGGACCCGATGATTGAGCGGGAACTCTTAAGAGTGGCGGGGAAATACCATCTTCCGGTGCAGATCTGCGGAAAACTGACAGGACATACGAAAAACGCCGGGGAGAACAGCTCTGAGAGCATCCGCAAAGATCTGGAAGGATTCCTTGGCGCGGATGTATTTACGGCAGAGTCTGCAGGCGGGAAGACGGAAGCAGCAGATGCACAGTCTGCAGCCCCGGAGAAAGCTGATGCAGCTGCAGATAACGGAGAGCAGCCCGCTCTTCCGGTCCGTCCGCCGGTTCTCTGCGCCGGGTGTCCTCACCGTGCGTCATTCTACGCGGTGAAGAAGGCAATGAAAGGAAAGAAAGCGGTATTCTGTGGTGATATCGGATGCTATACACTGGGAAATGCGAAACCCCTCGATATGGTGGACACCTGCCTGTGCATGGGGGCGGGCGTTACCATTGCCCAGGGACTTCAGGCGGTTGAGCCGGATTCAGTCAATTTTGCCTTTATCGGGGACTCCACATTCTTTGCTTCCGGAATCACGGGAGTTGTAAATGCGGTATATAATAAGAATGACATTGTACTTGTAGTGCTGGACAACTCGACTACAGCCATGACCGGCCATCAGCCCCATCCGGGCACCGGGAAGACGATCATGGGAGAAGTGGCGGCGAAGATCAGTATCCGCAGGATTCTGGAGGGAATCGGCGTGGAGCAGATTTACGAGGTGGATCCCCTGATCCTTCCGGATGCGGTGAAGGCAGTACAGGAAGCGGCTGCCGGGACAGGCGTGCGCGCCGTGATCTTCAAGTCGCCCTGTATCGCGGTGACAAAGCCGCAGAATACATATACGGTCAATCAGGACGCCTGCAGAAAATGCAAGGTATGCGTGCGGGAACTGGGATGTCCGGCCATCGTGACAGAGGGAGATACGGTGAAGATCGATGAGACGCTCTGCTACGGATGCGGCGTATGTTCTTATGTATGCCCGTTCCAGGCGATCGGGGAGGTGAAGGAAAATGAATAAGAACTGTCTGCTTTGCGGAGTGGGAGGCCAGGGCGTGGTGCTCGCTTCGCGTCTGATCGCTTTCGCGGCAATGGAAAAAGGATATTTTGTCAGGACCACAGAGACCATAGGAATGGCACAGAGAGGCGGTTCAGTGGTAAGCCATGTGCGTATCGGGGATGAAGTTTATTCTCCTCAGATTCCGGAGGGAACGGCGGATGTGATTCTGGCATTTGAACCCGGAGAGGCGGTGCGCTGCCTGCCCTATCTGAAAAAGGGCGGCATGGTGATCGCGGACCGGAAGATCGTAAAACCTGTAACCGCCAGCCTGGGCGGAGACGCATACCGGGCGGAAGATATGATCTCCTGGCTGGAGAAAAAGACGGGAAAACTTCTTGTAGTTGACGGCGATGAGCTCTGCCGGAAGGCTGGTTCGCCGAAAGTGCTCAACGTGGTTCTGCTCGGTGCGGCGTCCCAGACGGGTGTGCTTGGCATCACGCCGGATGAGATGCTGGATGCGGTGAGAAAAAATGTAAAAGAAAAATATATCGAATTGAACGAAAGGGCTCTCATGCTTGGCAGAGAGGCAGGTGGCATGTGACATGAAAATGACGGAACTGCAGTTTGAGATGATCAAGGAAAATCTGCGTCAGCTCACTTCAAAAGAGTGTTTCTACAAAGAAAAGCTTAAAGGTATTGATATCGAATCCATCCGGTCACAGGAGGATTTCGAAAAGCTGCCTTTCACCTGGAAGGGGGACTTAAGAGAGGCTTACCCGCTGGGACTTCAGGCGGTGCCGGACGAGGAGATCGTGAGAATCCACTCCTCCTCGGGAACTACCGGAATTCCGGTGATCATCCCCTACACGAAAAAAGATGTGGAGGACTGGGCAAAGATGTTCGCCCGCTGCTATGAGATGGCGGGGATTACCGCTCTGGACCGGATACAGATCACCCCGGGATACGGGCTCTGGACTGCCGGAATCGGGTTCCAGGCAGGGGCGGAATACCTGGGCGCCATGACGATCCCCATGGGCCCCGGGAATACGGAAAAGCAGCTCCGCATGATGCAGGACATGAAATCCACGGTTCTCTGCGCCACATCTTCCTACGCCCTTCTTCTGGCGGAGGAGATAGGAAAACGCGGACTGACGGATAAGATCTATCTGAAAAAAGGCGTGATCGGCTCCGAGCGGTGGGGCAGCAAGATGCGCGCCCGCATCGCCGCAGAACTGGGCGTGCAGCTCTACGACATTTACGGGCTGACTGAGGTGTACGGTCCGGGAATCGCCATGAGCTGTGACTATGAGTGCGGAATGCACTACTGGGATGAC
This sequence comes from Lachnoclostridium sp. An169, assembly GCF_002160525.1. Taxonomy (GTDB): domain Bacteria; phylum Bacillota; class Clostridia; order Lachnospirales; family Lachnospiraceae; genus Mediterraneibacter; species Mediterraneibacter cottocaccae. The sequence continues at coordinate 70,976 of NZ_NFKT01000019.1, read as the reverse complement.
TACCTGTATTTTGAGATCGTGGATCCAAAAACCGGGGAAAACGTGCCTGACGGAGAAGTGGGAGAGCTTGTCATCACCACGCTGAGAAAACAGGGGGCGCCGCTGATCCGCTACCGCACCCACGACCTGACAAGATTTATCCCGGGCGAGTGTAAGTGCGGATCAAAATATCCGAGGATCGATACGCTGATCGGACGTACAGACGATATGGTGAAAGTGAAGGGAGTCAACATTTTCCCGAGCCAGATCGAGGAAATGCTCAAGACAGTGCCTGAGGCGTCCAGTGAATACCAGTTTATGCTGGATCATCTGTTCGGGAAAGATGAGTGTACCCTTTTCGTTGAGGTCAACAAGGGCGTTGACAAGAAGCAGGCGGAGGAGGCGATCCAGAAAGCTTTCAAGACAAAGATCGGTATCCTCGTGCATGTGAAGCCTGTATCCATCGGGGATCTGCCGAGAAGCGAGAAGAAATCGACGAGGATCTTTGACAACCGGTATTGATGGCTGTATGCAGGGACTGCCGTTGAAGAACTGAGACGGTTTGCAAAGTGAATGGGAAACAGGAAAGTATAGCAGTCAGGAGGATGATTGAAATGAAGTTTACAGTAGATGCGATGGGCGACGCCTGCCCGATCCCGGTGATCAAGACGAAAAAAGCTCTTGGAGAAGCGGGGGAAAATGCGGAGATTGAGGTTCTGGTGGACAACGAGACTGCGGTGAAAAATGTGACGAAGATGGCGCAGAGCACCGGGGCGGAAGTGAGCAGCGAGAAGATTGCCGAGGGGCAGTACCGGGTGCTGATCCAAACCGGCGCCGGGCAGCAGTCTGGCGGAAATGCGGACAACGCACAGGAGGAGTTTTCCTGTGACTGCGGGAAAGAGAGTATCTCCGGGGACACCATTGTCGTCGTCTCCTCCGATAAGATGGGAGAGGGCGCGGATGAACTGGGGCATATTCTTATGAAGAGTTTTCTGTTTGCCGTTACCCAGCTTGAAACTCTGCCGGCAAAGATGGTATTCTATAACGGAGGGGCGAAGCTGACGGTGGAAGGCTCGCCGGCTCTGGAAGACCTGAAAAGCCTGGAGGAACAGGGCGTGGAGATCATGACATGCGGGACATGCCTGGACTACTACGGGCTGAAAGAGAAGCTTGCGGTGGGGACTGTGACGAATATGTACAGTATCGTGGAGACTATGCAGCAGGCAGGACGTGTGATCCGTCCGTAGATGCATATGACATATGAAGAGAGGAGGTGACAGGCATGTATAAGGAGATCCATCTGACCCAGATGACAAAGACCGCCGGGTGAGCGGCGAAAATAGGTCCTGAGACCCTTGCCCAGGTTCTGGGTAAGCTGCCAAAATTCACAGACGAGCGGCTGCTCGTTGGAGTCGAGACATCGGATGATGCCGCGATTTATAAAATATCGGATGATACTGCGATGATCCAGACTCTGGATTTCTTTACACCGGTGGTGGACGATCCCTATACTTTCGGACAGATCGCCGCTGCCAATGCCTTAAGCGATGTGTATGCCATGGGCGGGGAGCCGAAGGTGGCGCTCAATATCGTATGTTTCCCGAACTGCCTGGACCCGGAGATCCTCTCAGAGATCCTGCGGGGCGGAGCCGACAAGGTGATGGAGGCGGGCGCCGTTCTGGTGGGCGGACATTCCGTGCAGGACGATGAACCCAAATATGGCCTGTCGGTTACCGGCTTTGTGCATCCGGAGCGGATATACCGGAATTACGGGTGTGTGCCGGGAGACGTGCTTGTGCTGACCAAACAGATCGGAAGCGGAGTGGTCAACACGGCTGTGAAAGCGCGCATGGCTTCGGAAAAAGCGGAACAGGAAGCAGCCAGGGTCATGTCTTCCCTGAACAGAAAGGCGAAGGAGGCTGCGGAAGGATATACGGTCCATGCCTGTACGGATATTACGGGTTTCGGACTTCTGGGACACTGTACGGAGATGGCACAGGCAAGCCAGGTAACGCTGGAACTTCGTCCGCGGGATGTGGCCTATATGGAAGAGGCGTGCGACTATGCCCGGATGGGACTGGTCCCGGCAGGAGCCTACCGGAACCGGGAGTTTGCACAGCCGTACCTGGATGCGGGAGATACAGAGGAGGTATACCTTGACCTGCTCAGCGATCCCCAGACATCGGGCGGGCTTCTCTTCTCCATTCCGGAGGAGGAAGTGTCCGGTCTGCTGAAAGATCTGGAAAAGGCCGGTCTGGAGACAAAAGTTTCCGTGATCGGGAGAGTTGTGGAAAAGCAGGAAAAACTGATCCGGTTAAAATAAAAAATGTGAATGGCAGAGGATTTTCAACAGTCTCTCTGCCATTTTTTCTGTCAAAAAGCCTGCACTTGCAGGCGGAGAAGGAGAGACAGCGGATTGGATAAAAACAGTTTTTACAGGAAGATCCCGAAAGTGGATGTGCTTCTCGGAGAAAAGGAAGCGGAAGAGCTGATACAGGAGTACGGCTATTCTGCAGTGCGCGGGGCGGTGAGAAGCGCTCTGCAGCAGGAGAGGGAGCGTGTGGGGGCAATCCTGCAGAACGAAAGCGCCCCGGGAAACGTTCCGGAGAATGTTATGGAGGCTGCCGGAAAACACGCCCTATGCGGCGATCAACAGCGCCGGATCTTTGACTGCGCTGCCCGGCTGCTTGAAAAAGAGTTCCGCCCGGAGATACGGCAGGTACTGAACGGTACCGGCGTGATCCTGCACACCGGTCTGGGCAGGGCGCCTCTGGGGGAACATGTGCTGGCGGCGGGATTGCGCGCCGCAGGCGGATATACCAGTCTGGAATATGATCTGGAAACGGGAAAACGCGGGGAGAGAAGCTCCCATTTTGAGCGCGTGCTGTGCAGGATCACCGGAGCCCGGGCTGCCATGGCGGTGAACAACAATGCCGCCGCGGTTCTGCTTGCCCTGACCGCCCTGGCGCGGGGAAAGGAAGTGCCGGTATCCCGGGGAGAACTGGTAGAGATCGGGGGACAGTTCCGCATTCCGGACGTGATGGAACAGAGCGGCGCAGTTCTTCGGGAAGTGGGGACCACCAACCGCACAAGGCTTGCAGATTACGAGCGGGCGCTGTGCGAAGATACGGGAGCGGTCATGAAGGTTCACACGAGCAATTACCGGATCGTCGGCTTTACAGAGTCGGTGGGGACGGCGGAATTGTCAGCCCTGTGCAGGGAGAAAGGGATTCCCCTGATCGCCGATCTGGGAAGCGGTGTGCTCGTCAATCTGGAAAAATACGGTCTGAAAAGGGAGCCGACAGTACAGGAGCTGATCCGGCAGGGGGCGGATGTGGTCTGCTTCAGCGGGGACAAGCTTCTGGGAGGCCCTCAGGCGGGTGTGATTGCCGGAAAAAAGGAATATATTGAGCGGATGCGCCGGCATCCCCTTGCCAGAGCGCTGCGTATCGATAAATTTACGGCTGCGGCGCTGGAGGCGGTAATGCTGGAATATCTGCATCCGGAACAGGCGGTGCGGAATATTCCTGTCCTGCGGATGCTTACCCGCCCGGCTGAGTCTGTCCGCGGGGAAGCACAGAAAGCGGCAGAAATGCTTCAGAATGCGGTCGGGGCGTCTGCGGCGGACATTACCGTGACGCCCTGTGTCTCGGCTGCGGGAGGCGGTTCCCTTCCGGAGGAAGAGATCCAAAGCTATGCCGTGGCAATCCTGCCGAAAGAGATCTCCGCCCCGGAACTGGAGCGCAGGCTCCGGCATCTGGATACACCGGTGGTCGGCAGAATCTCCGGCGGTCAGGTGCTGCTGGACATGCGCACGTTCGAGAAAAGCGGCGCAGAGTATCTGGCGGAAGTGTTCCGGAACAGTGATATTCTGAATGTTCAGGGAGGCGATGCCGGATGAGACCGATTATTCTTGGCACTGCAGGCCATATTGACCATGGAAAAACCGCGCTGATCAAAGCCCTTACCGGGCGGGATACGGACCGGCTTGCAGAGGAGAAGCGCCGGGGTATTACCATTGATCTGGGCTTTACCTGGATGGAACTGCCGGACGGAAGAAAAGCCGGCGTCATCGACGTGCCCGGTCACGAAAAATTTATCCGCAACATGGCTGCAGGCGTGGGCGGCATGGATCTTGTGCTTCTTGTGATTGCCGCTGACGAGGGAGTCATGCCCCAGACGGAAGAGCATCTTGCGATCCTGAGACTGCTCGGCGTGGAGCACTTCATTGTAGTGCTGAACAAGTGTGATCTGACAGACGAAGAGTGGACGGACATGGTGGAGGAACAGATCCGGGAAGAACTTGCGGATCTTCTGCCGGAAGATGTCCCCTTTGTCCGGGTTTCGGCAAAAACCGGGGCGGGGATCGATGTACTGAGATCCTGCATCGCGGAAGAAATGTGGAAAGTGGAAGAATCGGAAACAGAACCGGGCTTGCTCCGTCTCCCTGTGGACCGGGCTTTTACCATGTCCGGTTTCGGCACGGTGGTGACGGGAACCATGCTCGGCGGAAGAATCCGCAAAGACGACAGCCTTGCTGTTTATCCTTCCGGCATCTGTTGCCGGGTACGGGGAATCCAGGTGTACGGCGAAGAAGTGGAAACGTGCATACAGGGGCAGCGGACTGCCCTGAACCTGGCAGGGACGGACCGGGAAGCCGTCCGCAGAGGATCTGTACTCGCCCTGCCCGGCAGCCTGAAAGTGTGGAGAACATGCCATGCCCGTCTGAGGGTTCTGAAACGGTCCGGAAGAACGGTGAAAAATCAGACCCGTCTCCATTTCTACAGTCAGACTTCGGAACTGCTCTGCCGGGCAGTGCTCCTTGATGCGGAGAAACTGGGACCGGGAGAGAGCGGCTATGTGCGGCTTGTTATGGAGTCGGACGCCGTGCTGTGTCCGGGGGACCGGTTTGTGGTCCGGTTCTATTCCCCGGTGGAGACCATCGGCGGCGGCGTGATTCTGGAGACAGATGTGCGGAAAGAAAAAAGGTTCTCCCCGGGACTTCTGGAAAGACTCGGGAAAACAGAAAATGCTTCTCCGGTGGAGCGTGCGGCCTTCTGTCTGGAAAATGAAAGAGAAACTCTGATATCCATCCGCGACCTGGCGGGAAAGCTGGGGGTGACGGAGCCGAGAGCGCTGGAGCTTGGCGGGCAGCTTGAGAAGCGGGGAGAGGCGGAGCTGATTTACGCAGGGGATGGGACATGGATCTGGAGCCGGGAGAAAAGAGCGCAGATGCAGGAGTGTGCGCTGCAGGCGGTGCAGAATTATATGGAAGAGCACCCTTACCGGCAGGGAATGCCGTCTGCCATGCTGCTCTCCTTTCTGCTCTTAAGCGACGGTTTCGGGAAAGCGGACCGTGCCCCTGCCCTTGCCTGGATCGGATCGCTGACAGAGTCCGGTATTCTGGAAAGAAAAGGCAGTCTGCTCGGTATACCGGGATGGACTCCTTTGGAGGACGAAAATTATGAGAGGGTGCGCCGGGCAATATGCACCGGGGCGGAGAGGGCAGGATATGCATTCGCCGAAAAGACGGCGGTTGATTTCGGCGGCGTGCCGGAAGAAAAGGTTACGGAAATCTGCACCCTTCTGAAAGAACAGGGGAAGATCGTGGAAGTCGTGGAGGATGTCTGGACTACACCGGAAATTATGCAGGATATACTGCAAAAGTTGAATCATGTGCTTGATACAGAAGGAAGGATCACTATCTCCGGGGTGAGGGACATGCTCGGGACAGGCAGGAAGAACGCCCGCCGGATTCTGGAATATACAGACCGGACGGGGCTTACGAGAAAAGACGGGGGAGAGAGTGAGAGGGTGAAAAATCAATGAATCTGAAACAGCTTGAGGCATTTGTGTGGGTTGCCCGGGAGGGGAGCTTTTCCGGGGCTGCCAGAGAGCTCTATCTTACACAGCCCACAGTGAGCGCCCATATTGCCGCTCTGGAGAAGGAACTGGGGATCTGTCTGCTGAAGCGGACAACAAAGGAGGTCTCCCTGACGGCGGAGGGGGAGGAGCTCTATGTCTATGCGGAACAGATGCTGGCTCTGGAGGGAAAGATCAGGGAACGGTTCGGCAAAAAGCCGAGGGCGCAGCAGAAGCCGCTTTGCATCGCGGCGTCCACCGTCCCCTCCCAGTATCTTCTCCCCCGGATTATGACCCGGTTCAGGCAGGAATATCCGGGAGCGCAGATGAAAGTACTGGAGACAGACAGCGCGGGAGTGGTAGGGAAGATCCTTTCCCGCCGGGCGGATATCGGTTTTACGGGAACGGTTCTGGAAAAAGGGAACTGCGTCTATCTGCCGTTTTATCAGGACGAACTGGTGGTGATTGCTCCGGTGTCAGATGTTTTCCGCAAAAGACAGGGGAAAAGTCTGACAGAATGGATCCGGAAGGAGCCGGTGATTCTCCGGGAGGAAGGATCGGGAACGAGGAAAGAAGCCGGGAGAATATTAAAAGAAAGCGGAATCTCCATGGAGGAACTGAATGTTGCCGCAAGTATGGAGAATCAGGAAACCATCAAGCGTTCGGTGGAAAACGGCATGGGGATCTCCATCCTGTCCCGGCTTGCGGCGGAGGAGGAGATCCGCTCCGGCCGGCTTCTGGCATTTCCTCTGGAAGAAGGCGGGGGCAGGCGCAACATCAATATTGTGTATGACAGGGATATCCCCCTGCCGCCGGCGGCGGAAAAATTTATCCGCACAGTAAAAGAACTGTATCCCGCAGCAGAAAAGAAGCTGAAGGACTTATAGAAACTATCTATAAGTATGAGATGGATATGGCGGTTTTCAATTAGACGGACCGGGAGAGAAAGCCTATACTTAGGTTAGTGGGAAGGAAGAACGTTTGTTATGATCTATATGGATAATGCTGCGACTACAATATGTAAGCCTGACGTGGTAAAGCGGGCGGTACTGGAGGCTCTTGATACCTTTGGAAATGCCGGGCGGGGGACTTCGGAGGCGGCCCTTCACGCCGCACGTGGAATCTATGCGGCGAGAGAAGAGCTGGCACGGTTTTTCCATGCAGAGCAGGCGTCGTGCATTGCATTTACGGCGAACTCCACAGAAAGCCTGAATATCGCCCTGAAAGGGCTGTTCTGTCCCGGCGATCATGTGATCACCACAGTAATGGAACACAATTCCGTGCTCCGTCCCCTCTATGAATGTGAGGAGAATGGCGTGGAACTTACTATTCTGGGCTGTGACGAAAAGGGAAACATTTCCCCGGCGGAGATGGAGAATGCCGTCCGGGAGAACACGAGAGCCATCGTGTGTACCCATGCTTCCAATCTGACCGGTAATATGATTGATATAGAAGCAGTCGGGAAGATTGCCCGGAAGAATGGAATCCTTCTGGTGGTGGACGCGTCCCAGAGCGCAGGGGTATATCCCATCGATGTACAGAAGACGGGGATCAGCGTGCTCTGTTTTACCGGACATAAGAGCCTGATGGGACCCCAGGGAACCGGGGGCATGTATGTAAAACCGGGGCTTCACATCCGTCCGCTCTTAAGCGGAGGCAGCGGCGTGGATACCTACAACCGGCACCATCCGGCACAGATGCCCACTGCCCTTGAGGCAGGGACGCTGAACGGTCACGGGATCGCCGGGCTTGCGGCAGCGGTGGCATGGATCGAAGAGAAGGGGATCGACGCGCTGCGGGAGCGGGAACTGGCGCTGATGCGGCAGTTTTACGAGGGTGTAGTCCGGATTCCCGAAGTAAAGGTCTACGGAGATTTCACTGTCCGGAAGCGGTGTCCCATCGTGTCCCTGAATATCGGAGAATATGATTCCTCGGAAGTCAGCGATGAGCTGAATATGACATACGGTATCGTCACCCGGCCCGGAGCGCACTGCGCACCGCTGATGCACAGGGCGCTGGGGACTGTGGAGCAGGGGGCGGTAAGATTCAGTTTTTCCCACTATAATACGGAAGAAGAAGTCGCATTCGCAGTGAATGCGGTGAAGGAACTTGCAGAACAGGGGGAATGAAAATGAATTTATCAGACTCAAAAAAGAAACTTGCTCTCGCAGGCGTTGTGTGCGGGCTTGTGGCGGCGTGCCTTGCGTATTTCGGCAATCCTGCCAACATGGCGTTCTGTATCGCCTGCTTTATCCGAGACACGGCGGGAGCGCTGGGAATGCACTCCACTGCCACGGTGCAGTATGCAAGACCGGAGATCATCGGACTTGTACTGGGAGCGTTTATCATCTCGGCAGCCACGAAAGAATACCGTTCCACAGCGGGATCATCTCCCATGGCGCGCTTCGTCCTGGGAATGGTCCTGGTGATCGGCTCCCTTGTATTCCTGGGCTGTCCGCTCCGCATGGTCATCCGTATGTCTGCGGGAGATCTGAACGCCTGGGTGGCTCTGATCGGATTTATCCTGGGCGTTGCGACGGGGGTGTTCGCACTGAAGAAAGGGTTCAGCCTGGGGAGAGCCCATGTGACGAACCGGATGAGCGGCGGCGTGCTCCCGGTGCTGATGCTCGGCATCCTGGTGCTCGCCCTTGCCACGAATCTTTTGAATGCCAGTGAGAGCGGTCCGGGGAGCATGCACGCGCCGGTTCTGCTGTCTCTGGCGGGCGGCCTGATCTTCGGAGCTTTCGCCCAGAAGTCGAGAATGTGCTTCGCCGGAAGTATCCGCGATGTGATCCTGATGAGAAACTTCGATCTGCTGACGAGCATCGGAGGATTCTTTGCGGTCATGTTGATCTTTAACATTGCCACCGGGCGCTTTGTCTTTGGATTTGACACGCCGGGAGTGATTGCACACTCCGAGCATCTGTGGAACATCCTGGGAATGTACGCGGTTGGATTTGCCGCAGTTCTCGCGGGAGGATGCCCCTTAAGACAGCTGATCCTTGCCGGTCAGGGCTCGTCCGATTCGGCGGTGACGGTACTGGGCATGTTCGTCGGTGCAGCGCTGGCGCACAATTTCGGACTGGCGGCAAGCGGAACCGCTCTGAACGCGGAGACACAGGAAGTGGTTGCAGGAACAGTGCCGCTGAACGGAAAAGTGGCGGTTATCATCTGCATTATCGCATGCTTTATCATTGCGTTCGGGAATAAGCGGAGCGAGGGCAAATAAAATGCCGGCGTTTCGGCAAAAACAGAAAGAAAAAGGCGGAGAAAGGGAAGGGATTCAGATATGAGAGAAGTAGATGCAAGAGGGCTGTCCTGTCCGGAGCCTCTGATGCTCACGGCGGAGGCATTAAAGAGCGGAAATGACCCGGTGAGAGTACTGGTGACGGAGCCCCACCAGAAGATGAACGTGGAGAAATTCGCGAAAGACCATGGAAGGAAAACTTCCGTGACGGAGATCGAGGACGGTTTTGCCGTGGTCATCGAATAGACAGAGCGAACAGAAAGAGGAGCAGGCAGACAGAACATTTGAACGGAGCGGTGGGTATGAGAAAAAAGGAAATGAAGCTGGTCATCACATTTCACACGACGGCAGATGCCATGGCTATGGAGAAGGCCTGTCAGGAGCATGGCGCTCCGGGAAGGCTGATCCCGGTTCCCCGCTCGATTTCCGCCGGGTGCGGGATGGCATGGTGCGCGCCGCTCAGTGAAAGGGAGCGTCTGCTGGGCGTGATGAAGGAGAGAGGAATCGAGGAAGAGGATCTGCACGAGTGCCTGGTGTAACGGGGATTTTTCTTGAAATCGATCCGGCAGTCTGGTACTATAGAATACATAAGGGCGCAGGAGCGCGGGACGCAACATCGAAAGGTCGGTGTCCGGTGCACCCTGCGCCCGGGTTCATATATGGGGGCAGAAAAGCAACTGGTGTGCTTCCGGGTCTTCAAAACCTGTGTGGGGCGCGGAAAGCGTCCCGGGTGGGTTCGATTCCCACATGTCCCCGCCAGAGAAAAAGCAGGAAGACTGCAGAGAGAAACACAATGACAGAGAAGAGACATGCGGGTAAGCTGACCGGAAGGAGGACGACATACGATGAGCATGAATCAGACACCAATGTCCGAGCGGGTACATATCGGTTTTTTTGGCAGACGCAATGCAGGAAAGTCCAGTGTGATGAACGCGGTGACGGGACAGGATCTCGCCGTTGTATCGGAAGTAAGGGGAACGACCACAGACCCTGTATATAAGTCCATGGAGCTTCTTCCACTGGGACCGGTTGTCATGATGGATACACCGGGGATTGACGATGAAGGAGAGCTGGGAAGCCTCCGCGTAAAGAAGAGCTATCAGGTATTGAATAAGACGGATGCAGCCGTACTTGTTGTGGACGGAACAGAAGGGGCATCCCCGGAAGATGCGGCGCTGATCGACAGAATTCGGAAGAAAAATATTCCCTATGTGGTTGCGGTAAATAAAAGCGATCTTGCTTCAGGCGATGCGGAAGGCAAAGTCTGTCAGACGCTCGGGCTGGAAGGAGAGAAGGTTATTTCCGTGAGCGCCTCCTCCGGGGAGGGGATCCATGAGCTGAAGGAGAAGATCGCGCAGATCGCCATGGCTGAGGAGACGGAGAAACGGATCGTCGGAGATATGATTTCACCGTCTGATTTTATCGTCCTTGTGGTACCCATTGACAAGGCGGCGCCGAAGGGGAGGCTGATTCTTCCCCAACAGCAGACGATCCGGGATATTCTGGATTCCGGTGCAGTTTCCATTGTGGTGAAGGAGACGGAATTAAAAGAGACACTGGAACATCTGGGAAAGAAGCCGAAGATGGTCATTACCGACAGCCAGGCGTTCGCCAAAGTGGCGCGGGACACCCCGGAAGATATCCTGCTGACCTCGTTTTCCATACTGTTTGCCAGGTATAAGGGGAATCTCAGGCAGGCGGTGGAGGGAGTGACAGCTCTGGAGACACTGGAGGACGGCGATACGATCCTGATCAGTGAGGGATGTACCCACCACAGACAGTGCGATGATATCGGAACGGTCAAGCTTCCCCGCTGGATCCGGAAATATACGGGGAAAGAGATCCGGATTGAGACCACTTCCGGTACGGAGTTCCCGGATGATCTGGAAAAATATAAGCTGATCGTACACTGCGGCGGATGCATGCTGAACGAGCGGGAGATGAAGTACCGCTTAAGCTGCGCCCGGGATCAGGGAGTGCCTATGACGAACTATGGGATTCTGATTGCTTACGTGAAAGGCATTTTAAAGAGAAGTGTACAGGTATTTCCCGAGATAGCGGAGCTGCTCGGGTAACAGATGAAGGAGGTAAAGAAATGAAAGATCAGAATTGCGGTTATTGTATGAGAGGAGAGCTTCTGGAGCAGTTTGGAATCTATATCTGTGATTTAAGTGTCAGTTCGCTGATCCTTTTTAAGGAACAGAGCCATCCGGGCCGCTGCATCGTGGCGTATAAGGATCATGTCAGCGAGATTGTGAACATCAGCGACGAGGAGAGAAATGCGTTTTTCGCGGATGTGGCAAAAGCGGCGAATGCGATCCATGCGGCATTCCATCCGGACAAGGTGAACTATGGCGCTTACGGTGATACGGGCTGCCACCTGCATATGCACCTGGTTCCCAAGTATAAGGACGGATTTGAGTGGGGCGGCGTCTTTGAGATGAATCCGGGAAAGACATACCTTTCGGATGAGGAATATCAGGAGATGATTGAGAAGATTAAAGCGAATCTGTAGAACGGGTCAAAAATGAGGGAGGAAGAAATGAAGGAAAAAGAGCGGAAACTTACCGGGAAAGAACTGGAGAGAAAAGAACATTTTCAGAAGATCTGTGAAAAAATGGAAGCGGACGGTTATGAAAGGAAAGACCTGACTGCGGGAGTCGTGGAGGCAAATGTCGCGGCTCTCGTATTCCCGCTTCCCTTTGTCATACTGGCAGGCGTGATCTTCTTTGCGGTAAATCCTTTCGGGAATCTGGCGGACAGCTTCAGCGTGGGCATAGAAAATGACGGGGGACTGGACGTCCTTCTGGTTGCCGTTTATGCGGTGTCCCTGATTATTCTGTTTATTTTGCATGAAGCAATCCACGGAATCACCTGGGGGATCTTTGCGAAGAATCATTTCCGGTCCATCAGTTTCGGCGTTATCTGGGAAATGCTTACGCCCTACTGCACATGCGCCGAGCCTTTGAAAAAATGGCAGTACATTCTCGGCGGCGCCATGCCGACGATTGTCCTGGGAGTCGGGATGACTGCCCTGTCGGCAGTGACCGGCAATTTTATGATCATGCTTCTGAATGAGGTCATGATCTTCGGCGGCGGAGGCGATCTCTTCATTATTATTAAGATGCTCCGCTACAGACCGGAGGACGGGGATGTGGTGTATTATGACCATCCGTATGAGTGCGGGGTGGTGGCGTTTACAAAAGCATTGAAATAATTGTTTTGAAAAAAATACAATTTTTGTAAAAAACCTCTTGAAATAACTTCCATCATCCGCTATACTAAGAGGGCTGTGACATGATAGCTGTGAAGCGTGAGGTTGCTGCCAGGCAAAAACATAAGCCTGGACAGGTTTTCCGTGGAGCGAATGTCAAGTTAGGAAACTGGCGACAAGTCACTGTACGAATCACAACAGTATCTCGTTTTTGCGCGCCCGGAAGATGAGTGCGCAGAGTTGAAAAGCGAGAGCGCCGTGTATGTTTCTCACGACACACACGGGAGAGTGTACAGTCACCGCTTGTCGTACTGAGTTACAAGTACGAAAAGGAGGCGACTTTTTTTATGGCAAGTCAAGTAATGAGAATCACACTGAAAGCGTATGATCATCAGCTGGTTGATGCATCTGCGAAGAAAATCATCGAAACTGTAAAAAAGAACGGTTCACAGGTGAGCGGACCGGTGCCGCTGCCGACAAAGAAAGAGGTAGTGACAATCCTGAGAGCAGTACACAAGTACAAAGACTCCAGAGAGCAGTTCGAGCAGAGAACTCATAAAAGACTGATTGATATCATCACACCGACCCAGAAGACGGTTGATGCACTTTCCAGACTGGAAATGCCGGCAGGTGTGTACATCGATATCAAAATGAAGAACAAATAGGCAGTAACGTCCTAACATTTAGGATGAGCGCGTGAGCGCTCCGCTGTAAATCACAGGAGGTATTTATAATGAAGAAAGCTATTTTGGCTACAAAAGTTGGAATGACTCAGATCTTCAACGAAGAAGACGGAGTACTGATTCCGGTAACCGTTCTGCAGGCAGGACCGTGCGTGGTAACACAGGTTAAGACTGTTGAGAACGACGGGTACAGCGCAGTTCAGGTTGGATTTGTTGACAAGAAAGAGAAGATTGTCACAAAAGACAACAGCGGCAAGAAGGCAATTGCACACAGAAACGGTGTGACAAAAGCTGAGAAAGGCCATTTCGACAAAGCAGGCGTATCCGGAAAGAGATATGTAAAAGAGTTCAGATTTGACAATGCTGAGGAATATACACTTGCTCAGGAAATCAAGGCTGATATCTTTGCGGCAGGAGATCATGTTGATGCAACTGCTATTTCCAAAGGTAAAGGCTTCCAGGGCGCGATCAAGCGTCACGGCCAGAGCAGAGGACCTATGACACATGGTTCCAAGTTCCATCGTCATGCTGGTTCCAACGGTGCGGCATCTGATCCGAGTAAAGTATTCAAGGGCAAGAAGATGCCTGGTCAGATGGGTAACAAGCAGATCACAGTTCAGAATCTTGAGGTCGTAAGAGTTGACGCTGAGAACAACCTTCTCCTTGTAAAAGGTTCTGTACCGGGACCGAAGAAATGCCTGGTAACGATCAAAGAGACCGTAAAGGGTAACTAGTCTGACAGTTAAGAAAGGAGGAACACACAGATGGCAAAAGTATCTGTTTACAATATCGAAGGTAAAGAAGTTGATACCATCGAACTGAACGATGCTGTATTCGGTGTTGAAGTAAACGAGCACCTGGTACACATGGCAGTCGTAAATCAGCTTGCAAACAATCGTCAGGGAACACAGAAGGCTAAGACACGTTCTGAAGTTTCCGGCGGCGGAAGAAAACCGTGGAGACAGAAAGGAACAGGCCACGCAAGACAGGGTTCAACAAGAGCTCCGCAGTGGACAGGCGGTGGAGTGGTATTCGCTCCGGTTCCGAGAGACTACTCCTTCAAGATGAACAGGAAAGAGAAGAGAGCAGCTCTGAAATCTGCCCTTACTTCCAGAGTAGAAGAGAACAAGTTCATCGTTATCGACGAGCTGAACTTTGACGAGATCAAGACAAAGAAATTCCGCGAGGTTCTGAACAACCTGAATGTGAACAAAGCACTTGTTGTTCTGGAAGACGGAAACACGAACGTAGAGATCTCTGCAAGAAACATCCCGGATGTTAAAACAGCGCATACAAACACAATCAATGTATTTGACATCCTGAAATACAACACAGTAATCGCTACGAAAGCTGCTGTTGCAACAATCGAGGAGGTGTACGCATAATGGCAAACATTCAGTATTATGATGTAATCCTTAAGCCGGTTATCACAGAGAAGAGCATGGATCTGATGGCTGACAAGAAGTATACGTTCCTTGTACACACAGAAGCTACAAAGAATCAGATCAAAGAAGCTGTTGAGAAAATGTTCGCAGGAACAAAGGTAAAGAGTGTCAACACCATGAACCTTGACGGAAAGACAAAGAGACGTGGAATGACATACGGAAAGACAGCAAAGACAAAGAAAGCAATCGTGCAGCTGACAGAAGACAGCGCAGATATCGAGATTTTCGAGGGTCTGTAGGCACTGAACACTTGGCGAGGCCAAGCGTCAGCGCCGGTCGAGTCTGGTGAGAAGGCCGCTCCCAAGCGTTAGCGATACCCGAGCCGGAGGCGAAGGGTGAGCTTAGGCGCACGGAGCTTTGAAATCCATTGATGGAACTTCATCAATCATTTTATACGGTGCAAATCCGTGAAACCAAGAATTAGAGCAAACGAAAGGAGAGAAAGTAATGGGAATCAAAACATATAACCCATATACACCTTCCAGAAGACAGATGACAGGATCTGATTTCTCCGAGATTACAAAGACAACTCCTGAGAAATCCCTCCTTGATTCCAAGAAGAAAACAGCAGGACGCAACGCCCAGGGTAAAATCACTGTAAGACACCGCGGGGGCGGAGCAAAGAAGAAATACAGAATTGTTGATTTTAAGAGAAGAAAAGACGGAATTCCGGCAAAAGTAGTTGGTATCGAGTATGATCCGAACAGAAGTGCCAACATCGCACTGATCTGCTACGCAGACGGCGAGAAGGCATACATCCTTGCTCCGGAAGGTCTGAAAGACGGCATGACCGTTATGAACGGACCGGAGGCAGAGGTGAGAGTAGGAAACTGCCTGCCGCTTTCCGAGATCCCGGTTGGTACACAGGTACACAATATTGAGCTTCATCCTGGAAAAGGCGGACAGATGGTTCGTTCTGCAGGAAACAGCGCACAGCTGATGGCAAAAGAAGGAAAGTATGCAACACTGAGACTCCCGTCCGGTGAGATGAGAATGGTTCCGATCGAGTGCAGAGCATCTGTCGGAGTTGTAGGAAACGGAGAGCACAACCTGATCAACATCGGTAAGGCTGGACGTAAGCGCCACATGGGCATCAGACCTACAGTCCGCGGTTCTGTTATGAACCCGAATGACCATCCGCATGGTGGTGGTGAAGGTAAGACAGGTATCGGCCGTCCGGGTCCGAGCACACCTTGGGGCAAACCTGCACTGGGTCTTAAGACTCGTAAGAAGAAAAAAGCTTCCAACAAGCTGATTGTAAGAAGAAGAGACGGTAAAGCGATTAAATAATTAGATTCACAAGGAGGTTAGAACCTATGGCTCGCTCACTTAAAAAAGGACCATTTGCAGACGAAAGCTTACTGAAAAAAGTAGACGCTATGAATGCTTCTGGTGATAAATCCGTAATTAAGACATGGTCACGCCGCTCCACAATCTTCCCGTCATTCGTAGGCCATACGATCGCCGTACACGACGGAAGAAGACATGTGCCGGTATATATCACAGAGGATATGGTCGGACATAAACTCGGTGAGTTCGTTGCAACAAGAACTTACAGAGGTCACGGAAAAGACGAGAAGAAGTCCAAAGTCAGATAATTTATATAGATTGAAAGGAGGGTTCTTCCATGGCAAAAGGACATAGATCCCAGATCAAAAGAGAAAGAAACGAGCAGAGAGATACAAGACCTTCAGCTAAGATTTCCTATGCTAGGGTTTCCGTGCAGAAGGCATGCTACGTTCTGGATGCCATCAGAGGAAAGGATGTACAGACAGCACTCGGTATTTTAGCTTACAATCCGAGATATGCTTCTACAGTGATAGAGAAACTGCTGAAATCAGCGATCGCGAACGCTGAGAACAACAACGGTATGAGCGCGGCAAACCTCTATATCGAGGAGTGCTATGCAAACAAAGGACCGACAATGAAGAGAATCAGACCGAGAGCACAGGGCAGGGCTTACAGGATCGAGAAGAGAATGAGCCACATCACAATCGTGCTGAATGAAAGATAGGAGGGCATTATGGGACAGAAGGTAAATCCACATGGCTTGAGAGTCGGCGTTATCAAAGACTGGGATTCCAAGTGGTACGCAGAGAAAGATTTCGCTGACAACCTCGTTGAAGACCACGAGATCAGAACATTTCTTAAGAAGAGATTATACAGCGCAGGTGTTTCAAGAATCGAGATCGAAAGAGCATCTGACCGCGTAAAGATCATTATTTATACAGCTAAACCGGGCGTTGTTATCGGTAAAGGCGGCTCTGAGATCGAGAAAGTGAAAGGCGAACTTGCTAAATATACAGACAAGAAGCTGATCGTTGACATCAAAGAGATCAAGAGACCTGACAAAGATGCCCAGCTCGTAGCTGAGAACATCGCTCAGCAGCTCGAGAACCGTATCTCCTTCAGACGTGCGATGAAGTCCTGCATGTCAAGAACAATGAAGGCAGGCGCACTCGGAGTCAAGACTTCCGTATCCGGACGTCTCGGCGGTGCAGATATGGCTCGTACAGAGTTCTACAGCGAGGGAACAATTCCGCTGCAGACACTTCGTGCTGACATTGATTATGGATTCGCAGAAGCTGACACAACTTACGGAAAAGTCGGTGTAAAGGTTTGGATTTACAAAGGCGAGGTTCTTCCGACTAAAGCAGATAAGGAAGGGAGCGATAAATAATGTTAATGCCAAAAAGAGTAAAACGTCGTAAACAGTTCCGTGGTACCATGAAAGGTAAAGCTCTCAGAGGTAACACGATCGCATATGGTGAGTACGGTATCGTAGCAACAGAGCCGTGCTGGATCCGTTCCAACCAGATCGAGGCAGCCCGTGTTGCCATGACACGTTACATCAAACGTGGCGGTAAAGTATGGATCAAGATCTTCCCGGACAAACCGATCACGGCAAAGCCGGCTGAGACCCGTATGGGTAGCGGAAAAGGTACTGTTGAGTACTGGGCAGCAGTAGTAAAACCGGGCCGTGTAATGTTTGAGATTGCAGGAGTACCAGAGGAAACAGCTAGAGAGGCACTTCGACTTGCAATGCATAAGTTACCTTGCAAATGCAAAATTGTTTCTCGCGCAGACTTAGAAGGCGGTGATAACAGTGAAAATTAATACATTTGTAAAAGATTTAAGAGGAAAATCCGTAGAAGAATTAAATGAAGAATTAGTAGCTGCTAAAAAGGAGCTCTTCAACCTGAGATTCCAGAATGCGACAAACCAACTGGATAATACAAGCAGGATCAAGGAAGTAAGAAAGAATATCGCACGTATCCAGACTCTGATCACAGAGGCAGGACGGTAGGCTGAAAGCCCTTCCTTGTTATATTAATTGAAAGGAGAAACACCGTGGAAGAGAGAAATCTGAGAAAAACCCGTACGGGTAAGGTTGTCAGCGACAAGATGGACAAAACAATCGTTGTTGCCGTTGAGGACCACGTAAAACATCCGCTTTACAAGAAGATCGTAAAGAGAACGTACAAACTGAAAGCTCACGATGAAAACAATGAGTGCAAAGTTGGAGATACAGTAAAAGTTATGGAAACAAGGCCGCTGTCCAAGGACAAGAGATGGAGACTTGTGGAAATCATGGAGAAAGCAAAATAATATTCTGAAGGAGGTTTACCTGCATGATACAGCAAGAAAGCAGACTGAAAGTAGCAGACAATACAGGTGCGAAAGAGTTACTCTGCATCCGTGTGCTTGGCGGCTCAACAAGAAGATATGCAAGCATCGGTGATGTGATCGTTGCCAGTGTTAAAGATGCAACACCAGGCGGCGTTGTTAAAAAAGGTGATGTTGTTAAGGCTGTAGTTGTCCGTTCTGTAAGGGGCGCACGTCGTAAAGACGGTTCCTATATCAGATTCGATGAAAATGCTGCTGTTATTATAAGAGATGATTTGAATCCGCGTGGAACACGTATTTTTGGACCAGTAGCCCGCGAGCTCAGAGAGAAACATTTCATGAAGATTGTTTCCCTGGCTCCGGAAGTACTGTAGGGAGGTGCCTAAAGATGTCAACTATGAAAATTAAAAAGGGCGACACTGTTAAGGTTATCGCCGGAAAAGACAAAGACAAAGAAGGCAAAGTTATTGCTGTAAATAAAAAAGACGGTAAAGTCCTGGTTGAGGGCGTAAATATGCTGACAAAGCACACGAAACCGAGTGCTGCTAACCAGAATGGCGGTATCGTTCACCAGGAAGGCTACATCGATGCATCCAATGTTATGTATGTACACAAAGGACAGGCAACGAGAGTCGGCTTCAAGATGGACGGGGACAAGAAAGTCCGCATTGCCAAGAAAACCGGCGAAGTGATTGATTAATTCGAGGAAGGAGGTCCAGGACTTTGAGTAGACTGAAAGATCAGTATCAGAATGAGATCATTGACGCAATGATCAAAAAATTTGGATATAAGAACATTATGGAAGTGCCGAAGCTCGACAAGATCGTGATCAACATGGGTGTCGGCGAGGCAAAAGACAATGCAAAGGTATTGGAGTCTGCGATTGCTGATATGGAGAAGATCTCCGGTCAGAAAGCAGTTGTCACAAGAGCAAAGAACTCTGTGGCTAACTTCAAGATCAGAGAAGGAATGCCGATCGGATGCAAGGTTACACTTAGAGGCGAGAGAATGTATGAGTTCGCTGACCGTCTGATCAACCTTGCCCTTCCGCGTGTGCGTGACTTCAGAGGCGTAAATCCGAACGCTTTTGACGGAAGAGGAAACTACGCACTCGGAATCAAAGAGCAGCTGATTTTCCCTGAGATCGAGTACGACAAGATCGACAAGGTAAGAGGTATGGATGTAATCTTTGTTACAACAGCAAAGACTGACGAGGAAGCGCGTGAGTTATTAAGACTGTTCAACATGCCATTCGCTAAGTAAAGGAGGGAAATTCATGGCAAAGACATCAATGAAGATCAAACAGCAGCGCAAACCGAAATTCTCCACAAGAGAATACAGCCGCTGCAGAATTTGCGGACGTCCGCATGCGTATCTGAGAAAATATGGAATCTGCCGTATCTGCTTCCGTGAATTGGCATATAAAGGACAGATCCCGGGTGTTAAGAAAGCAAGTTGGTAAGGAGGAAAACTATCAATGACTATGAGCGATCCGATTGCAGATATGCTTACAAGAATTCGTAATGCGAATACTGCAAAACATGATACAGTAGATGTACCTGCATCCAAGATGAAAATTGCTATCGCAAACATCCTGCTGGATGAGGGATATATTGCAAAATATGACCTTGTAGAAGACGGACACTTCCAGACAATTCACATCACGCTGAAATACGGCGCTGACAAGAATGAGAAAGTCATCTCCGGACTGAAGAGAATCTCCAAACCGGGTCTGCGTGTATACGCTGGCACAGAGGATATTCCGAAGGTTCTCGGAGGACTGGGAACAGCCATCATCTCTACAAACAAAGGTGTAATCACAGACAAAGAAGCAAGAAAACTCGGCGTAGGCGGAGAAGTACTCTGCTTCGTTTGGTAGGCATTGATCACTTAGTGAATCCGAGCCAAAGGCGAAGGATGAACTTAGTGAGAAAGCCCGTCCCAAGCGTTAGCGAACCCGAGCCGGAGGCGAAAGGTGAGCTTAGGCGCACGGACGTGTACCGGAGCCATCAAAGCTCTATAAAGTAACTGAAAACAGAGGAGCCACCGCAGCTTCTCCGAAAATCTAAGTTAAGGAGGATAACGAGTATGTCACGTATAGGAAGACTGCCCGTAGCAATTCCTGCAGGAGTAACTGTAGAAGTTGCAGAACACAATGTAGTGACTGTAAAAGGTCCGAAGGGAACTCTTGTAAAAGAGCTTCCGACAGAAATGGAAATCAAAGTTGAAGGCGAAGAAGTAATCGTATCAAGACCGAACGACTTAAAGAAAATGAAATCTCTTCACGGTCTGACAAGAACTCTGATCAACAACATGGTGATCGGTGTCAGCCAGGGATATGAGAAAGTTCTTGAAGTAAACGGTGTAGGTTACAGAGCAGCCAAATCAGGAAATAAGCTGACACTGAACCTTGGATACTCTCATCCAGTTGAAATGATCGATCCGGAAGGCCTTGAGACAGTTCTGGATGGACAGAACAAGATCACGGTTAAAGGTATCGATAAAGAGAAAGTCGGACAGTATGCGGCTGAAATCAGAGACAAGAGAAGACCGGAGCCATATAAGGGCAAAGGTATCAAGTATGCTGATGAGACAATCAGACGTAAAGTTGGTAAGACTGGTAAGAAATAAATAAGGAGAGTGTGAAAATGGTTAGTAAGAAATCAAGAAGCGAAATTCGTAGAAAAAAACACATGAAATTACGCAACCGTTTCAGCGGTACAGCTGAGAGACCGCGTTTAGCTGTGTTCAGAAGCAATAATCATATGTATGCTCAGATTATCGACGACACTGTTGGAAATACTCTCGTTTCCGCTTCCACTCTTCAGAAAGACGTGAAAGCAGAACTTGAGAAGACCAACAACGTTGAAGCAGCAGCATATCTTGGAAAAGTGATCGCTGAGAGAGCGAAAGAAAAAGGTATCACTGAGGTTGTCTTTGACAGAGGCGGCTTTATATATCAGGGAAAAATCAAGGCACTGGCAGACGCAGCAAGAGAAGCCGGGCTGAATTTCTAGGAAGGGAGAACACAGATGAGACAGGAACGTATTGATGCTAGTCAGATGGAATTATTAGAAAAAGTGGTATCAATCAAACGTGTTACCAAAGTTGTTAAAGGTGGTCGTAACTTCAGATTTACAGCTTTAGTTGTTGTCGGCGATGGAAAAGGCCATGTTGGTGCAGGTTTGGGAAAAGCTGCTGAAATTCCGGAGGCAATCCGTAAAGGAAAAGAAGATGCGATGAAGAAAATGATCAAGGTAACACTGAACGAAAACGACAGTATTACTCATGATGTAACCGGAAAATTCGGAAGCGCATCCGTACTCCTTAAGACAGCTCCGGATGGTACTGGTGTTATCGCCGGAGGTCCGGCACGTGCCGTAATCGAGATGGCGGGAATCAAGAACATCCGTACAAAATCACTTGGATCCAACAATAAGCAGAATGTTGTTCTTGCTACAATCGAAGGACTCAAAGACGTTAAGTCTCCGGAAGATGTTGCAAGACTTCGCGGCAAATCAATTGAGGAGATCGTAGGCTAAGGAGGTAAATTCAAATGGCAAATTTAAAAGTTACGTTAGTAAAGTCTACAATCGGTGCTATACCAAAGCATAAGAAAACAGTTGAGGCTCTTGGCCTTAAGAAGCTCAACAAAACAGTTGTATTGCCGGATAATGCAGCTACCAGAGGTATGGTACAGCAGGTTAGACATTTAGTGAAGGTTGAAGAAGAGGCATAAAAAAGATAAGGAGGTAACGTCATGGACTTATCAAACTTAAGACCGGCAGACGGTTCAAGACAGAGTGATAATTTCAGAAGAGGCCGTGGACACGGTTCCGGAAACGGCAAGACAGCCGGTAAGGGACATAAGGGACAGAAGGCCCGTTCCGGTGCGACAAGACCGGGATTCGAAGGCGGTCAGATGCCTTTGTACAGAAGAATACCGAAGAGAGGCTTTACATGCAGAAATTCCAAGCATATCGTTGGAATTAACCTGAGCGCTCTCGAAGTATTCGAAGACGGAGCTACAGTATCCGTTGAAACACTGATCGAGAACGGGATCGTGAAGAACCCGAGAGATGGAGTAAAAATTCTTGGAAATGGAGAGTTAACTAAGAAGCTTACAGTTCAGGCAAATGCATTCAGTGCAAAGGCTGCTGAGAAGATTGAAGCACTTGGTGGAAAAGCAGAGGTGATCTAATGCTGAAGACAGTACGTAGAGCATTCCAGATTGAGGATATCAGAAAAAGAATTCTTTATACGCTGGCAATGCTTGTCGTTGTGAGACTTGGATCACAGCTGCCCACACCGGGCGTTGATCCTTCCTTCATTCAGGAGTTCTTTGAAAGCCAGACCGGTGACGTATTCAATTTTTTTGAAGCGTTCACCGGCGGTTCCTTTACGAACTTTTCCATTTTCGCCCTGAGTATCACACCGTACATTACATCGTCGATCATTATGCAGCTCCTCACTATTGCAATACCGAAGCTTGAGGAGATGCAGAAGGAAGGCGAGGACGGCAGAAAGAAGATTGCGGCAATCACAAGATATGTGACTGTTGCGCTTGCGCTGATTGAATCCATTGCAATGTCGGTCGGATTCGGACGTCAGGGACTCCTGGAGGAGTATAATTTTGTTAACTGCGCGATCGTTGTTTGTACACTGACTGCAGGAAGTGCATTCCTTATGTGGATCGGTGAGCGGATTACGGAGAAGGGTGTCGGAAACGGTATCTCTATCGTACTTCTTATCAATATCCTTTCTCGTGTGCCGCAGGATTTTGTGCGTCTTTACGAGCAGTTCGTGAGCGGAAAGTCACTGGCGAAGGGTGGTCTTGCAGTACTGGTTATTCTAGTCATCCTTCTTGTTGTGGTTGTTTTTGTTGTAATTCTTCAGAGCGGGGAAAGAAGAATTGCGGTACAGTATTCCAAGAAGGTACAGGGAAGAAAAATGTACGGCGGACAGTCTACACATATTCCCCTCCGTGTTAATACCGCCGGAGTTATTCCTGTTATCTTCTCCTCGTCTCTTATGCAGACACCGATTGTTATCGCAAGTTTTGTGGGTGCCGGAAACGGAACAGGAATCGGAAGCCAGATCCTTGCAGGTCTGAACTCCAATAACTGGTGTGATCCGCAGCATCCGATTTACTCGATCGGTTTGGTTGTGTATATAATACTTACTGTATTTTTCGCGTATTTCTACACATCTATTACCTTTAATCCGATTGAGATAGCCAACAACATGAAGAAGAGCGGCGGATTTATCCCGGGTATCCGTCCCGGAAAACCGACGGTTGAGTATCTTCAGAAGATTTTGAACTACATCATCTTTATCGGCGCATGCGGTCTGATCATCGTACAGGTGATCCCCTATTTCTTCAACGGAGTGTTCGGAGCGAACGTTTCCTTTGGAGGAACTTCACTGATCATTATCGTCGGTGTTGTTCTTGAGACGATCAAGAAGATTGAGTCGCAGATGCTTGTGAGAAACTACACAGGATTTTTGAACAATAAAGGAAGCAACATGAAAAACAGTTTCCTCGGATATTAAGATCTTATTTAGCTCGCCCTGTTTTATCCCGTTTATGGGATAAAACGCAGCGGGTTAAATGTGTTTCTGAAAAAAACGTACAATAAACAGGAATGGAGGATAGAATTATGAAGATTATTATGTTGGGAGCACCGGGAGCAGGAAAAGGTACACAGGCGAAAAAGATTGCAGAAAAGTATGCGATTCCGCATATTTCCACAGGGGACATTTTCCGGGCAAATATCAAAAACGGTACAGAGCTCGGGAAAAAGGCAAAGACATACATGGACCAGGGACTTCTCGTGCCGGATGAGCTGGTCGTTGACCTTGTTGTTGACAGAGTGAATCAGGATGACTGTGCAAACGGATACGTTCTCGATGGCTTCCCGCGCACGATTCCACAGGCAGAGGCTCTGGACAAGGCGCTTTCCGAGATGGGACAGAAGGTTGATTATGCTATCAACGTCGAAGTGCCGGATGAAAACATTGTAAATCGTATGTCAGGAAGAAGAGCCTGCGTTGACTGTGGAGCAACCTATCATATTGTATATGCTCCAACGGAAAAAGAAGGCATCTGTGACAAATGCGGCGGCAGCCTGATCCTCAGGGATGATGACAAGCCGGAGACGGTTCAGAAAAGACTTGGCGTTTATCATGAGCAGACACAGCCGCTGATCGACTACTATACACAGGAAGGGATCCTCAGAGAGGTAGACGGTACGGTTGACATTGACGATGTGTTCGCGGCCATCGTCAAGATCCTGGGAGAGTAATATCTTATGGATCTGAAACCGGGAATGCTTGCGAAATCAAAAGCAGGGCACGACAAGGACTGTATATATGTCATAATTGATGTCAAAAATGAATATGTATATGTGGCGGACGGGGGGCTTCGGCCTCTTGCCCGCATGAAGCGTAAGAACAGAAAACACCTTCAGCCGATCTGTTCTGTTCAGGCAGACTGCCTGACAGACGATGCGGCACTGAGAAAGGTGATCAGGGATTATATCAAAAAGGGGTAAGCCGCAGCAGTTGACATGCGGCTGAAACAGAAAGTTTGTGACAGGGCATAGTCCCTGAGATTCAGGAGGATTTGAAAGATGTCAAAAGCTGACGTGATCGAAATTGAAGGAGTTGTAGTTGAGAAACTCCCGAATGCGATGTTCAAAGTAGAACTGGAAAACGGACACATTGTACTGGCTCATATCAGCGGAAAGCTGCGTATGAATTTCATTAAGATTCTGCCGGGAGACAAAGTGACTCTGGAAATGTCACCGTACGACCTGAGCAAAGGAAGAATTGTCTGGAGAGATAAATAAAAAAAGTGTTGACTTTGAGCTGGACTTGGTGATATACTATGAAATGGTCATTTTTGGGGTGGTGTGCTCAAAAATGGGTAATTTGTAGGCAGAGCAAAGCAGGGAAGGAGGATTTGACATGAAGGTTAGATCATCAGTAAAACCAATTTGTGAAAAATGCAAGATTATTAAAAGAAAAGGAAGTATCAGAGTAATCTGTGAGAATCCGAAGCACAAACAGCGTCAGGGGTGATTTGTGCACTAAATTAGGCGGCTGACGGCTCGACACACAAGGCTGCGTGTAGAGCTGTTTAATATACAGTAAGGATACACAGCAACTGCCCGCAGGTACCGGCAGAGTCTGTGTTCTGCGCATTTTGCGGAAGGATGATTTCCCGTATTTTTTTACAGAGGGAATTTCCGGTCACAAATGCGGTTGTATATTGCTTATAATACCCGGCGCTTGCATTGGCGGGTTTGATTCGAATCCGTGCCGGGAAAGGGTGTGCGTCATGCATGCCTGGGCTGGGATATCGGGAGATAGTCCTGGTAGGATGCCGCTTTAACACCGAAGCGAATGATTTCGCATCAGGCATCCGCAGCCTCAGTTAGAGACAATATGTTAAGAAGAAAATGGAGGAAAGACACATGGCTCGTATTGCAGGTGTAGACTTACCAAGAGACAAACGTGTAGAAATCGGTTTGACTTATATTTACGGAATCGGAAGAACAACCTCAAACCGTATCTTAGCAGAGGCAGGAGTAAATCCTGACACACGTGTAAGAGATCTTACAAGTGACGAAGTAAAGAGAATCAGTGCTGTGATCGATGAGACACAGATGGTAGAAGGTGATCTCAGAAGAGAGATCCAGCTGAACATCAAGAGACTGAAAGAAATCGGATGCTACCGTGGAATCCGCCACAGGAAAGGACTTCCGGTACGTGGTCAGAAGACCAAGACTAATGCAAGAACTTGCAAGGGTCCGAAGAGAACTGTAGCGAACAAAAAGAAATAAGTGAGAATAAAGAAAGTAGGTTAGTTTAAATGGCAAAGAAAGTTGCAAAAAAAGTAACAAAAAAACGTGTCAAGAAAAACGTTGAACGCGGACAGGCACACATCCAGTCATCTTTTAATAATACAATCGTAACATTAACAGATACACAGGGAAATGCTCTTTCATGGGCAAGTGCAGGCGGTCTGGGATTTAGAGGTTCAAGGAAATCTACTCCATATGCAGCACAGATGGCAGCTGAGACAGCAGCAAAGGCAGCATTAGTACATGGTCTTAAATCTGTAGATGTATTCGTAAAAGGACCGGGATCAGGAAGAGAAGCAGCGATCCGTGCGCTTCAGGCATGCGGAATCGATGTGGTCAGCATCAAGGACGTTACTCCGGTACCGCACAACGGATGCCGTCCGCCGAAACGCAGAAGAGTGTAATCGGCAGAGAAGCTGCGCTTTTTGAATTTATCAATTTGTTATCTGTACCAGAAGTGATCAGACAGCAGAAGGTGCTGTCGTTGTATATAATATTAGGAGGATAGACATGGCAGTAAACAGAGTTCCTGTTCTTAAAAGATGCCGTTCCTTAGGTATGGATCCGATTTACCTGGGAATCAGCAAAAAATCTAACAGACAGTTAAAAAGATCAAACAGAAAGATGAGTGAGTACGGACTGCAGCTCCGCGAGAAGCAGAAAGCAAAATTCATCTACGGTGTTCTGGAAAAACCGTTCAGAAACTACTATGCAAAGGCAAAACAGATGGAAGGTATGACAGGTGACAACCTGATGATCCTTCTTGAGTCCAGACTGGACAATGTTATGTTCCGTATGGGATTCGCCAGAACAAGAAAAGAGGCAAGACAGATCGTTGACCACAAGCACGTGCTTGTAAACGGCAAACAGGTGAACATTCCGTCCTACCTGCTCAAAGCCGGCGACACAGTTGAAATCAAAGAGAACAAGAAAGGCTCACAGAGATACAAAGATATTCTCGAAGTGACAGCAGGAAACATGATCCCTGACTGGCTTGACGTTGACTCCGAGAATCTCAAAGGTACAGTGAAAGAGCTTCCGACAAGAGAAGCTATCGATGTTCCTGTAGATGAAATGCTTATCGTCGAGTTATATTCCAAGTAATATCGGCTGTAACAAAGTATCCCCTCAACATATTTAAACCCACAAGGAGGGTCTGTGTAGTGTTTGATTTTAATAAACCGAATATTGAAATTACAGATATTTCAGATGATAAAAAGTATGGAAGATTTGTCGTGGAACCGCTTGAGAGAGGATACGGGACAACTCTTGGCAACTCCCTGAGAAGAATCATGCTTTCTTCTCTTCCGGGAGCGGCTGTAAGTTCCGTAAAGATCGACGGCGTACTGCATGAGTTCAGTTCCATTCCGGGTGTTAAGGAAGACGTTACAGAGATTATCATGAATCTGAAGTCTCTGGCGATCAAAAATACATCTGAGTCTGATGAAGTGAAGACTGCATACATCGAATTTGAGGGAGAAGGTATTGTAACAGGTGCCGACATCCAGGCAGATTCCGATATCGAGATCGTTAATCCCGAACAGGTTATCGCTACACTCAGCGGCGGTAAGGACAGTAAGCTCTACATGGAGCTTACGATCACAAAGGGTAGAGGATATGTCAGCTCCGATAAGAACAAGACGGAGGACATGCCGATCGGTGTGATTCCGATTGACTCCATCTACACACCTGTGGACAGAGTAAACCTTACTGTTGAAAATACCCGTGTCGGACAGATTACAGATTACGACAAGCTTACACTTGACGTTTGGACAAAGGGAACAATGCTTCCCGATGAGGCAGTCAGTCTCGCAGCGAAGGTTTTGAGCGAGCATCTGAAACTCTTCATCGATCTTTCCGAGGTTGCCCAGGCAGCTGAGGTTATGATTGAGAAAGAGGATGATGAGAAAGAGAAAGTCCTTGAGATGAGTATCGATGAGCTTGAGCTTTCCGTGCGTTCATATAACTGCCTGAAGAGAGCTGGAATTAACACAGTTGAAGAACTTACAAACAAGACTCCGGAGGATATGATGAAAGTCCGTAACCTGGGACGCAAATCTCTGGAGGAAGTGCTTGCTAAGCTGAAAGAACTGAACCTTGAGCTAAATCAGGGTGAAGAATAGAATCTGAAAAATGATTATTCCGCCGGTAAGCCCGAAGAGCACGGCGGGAGCATTTGATTAGTAAGCCCGAAGACGCATAACCAAATGTAAAAATGGAGGAAATATAAAATGGCAAAGTATAGAAAACTTGGCAGAACATCTGGACAGAGAAAAGCTCTGCTCAGAAATCAGGTAACAGCCCTGCTGAACAACGGCAAGATCATCACAACTGAGGCAAAGGCAAAAGAGATCCGCAAGATCGCTGAAGGACTGATTGCCATGGCTGTAAGAGAGAGAGAGAACTTCGATGAGGTTACAGTTACAGCGAAGGTTCCGCGCAAAGATAAAGACGGCAAGAGAGTGAAAGAAGTCGTTGACGGAAAGAAAGTAACTGTTTATGACGAAGTAGAGAAGAAGATCAAGAAAGATCAGCCGAGCAGACTTCATGCAAGACGTCAGATGCTCAAAGTTCTCTGCCCGGTTAAGGAAGTTCCTGCAAAGGGAGCCGGACAGAAGAAGAACACAAAGCAGGTTGACCTGGTTGACAAGATGTTCACAGAGATCGCTCCGAAGTATGCAGACCGCAACGGTGGTTACACAAGAATCGTAAAGATCGGCCAGCGTAAAGGTGATGCAGCGATGATGGTGCTGATCGAGCTCGTTTAAGATTTGTAATTAAATAGTGCAGTAAATATTTACTGCCGGATAA
Organism: Lachnoclostridium sp. An169; assembly: GCF_002160525.1. Taxonomy (GTDB): domain Bacteria; phylum Bacillota; class Clostridia; order Lachnospirales; family Lachnospiraceae; genus Mediterraneibacter; species Mediterraneibacter cottocaccae. The sequence goes on along the minus strand of NZ_NFKT01000019.1, from coordinate 42,240 downwards.
GTAAGCGTTGAGACTGTATCGTTAAGCTATTGAAGATACAGATTCGACGCTTATTTTTTTTGAAGAAACATTTATTGTGTAAATTTCACAACGAACGTTAAAAACATAACGTTAAAATATTAACAAATGCCATGTTGACAAATATTTAACAAATGGCTTATACTTATGGAGGTGAGAAACAAACAGAGTAATTCAATTACAGGAGGAATTATCAAAATGGCAAAGCAAGAACAGAATGTTGCAGTTGAGGAAAAGACAACAGCAGTTCCGGAGTTCATTGACAATGTCGAAGCGCTCGAGGCGAAGATGAAAGCAATGCGTGAAGCGCAGAAAGTATTTGCTACATTTACGCAGGAGCAGGTTGACAAGATCTTCTACGAAGCAGCTATGGCGGCGAACAAAGCTCGTATCCCGCTTGCAAAGATGGCTGTAGAGGAGACACAGAGAGGTGTCATGGAAGATAAGGTCATCAAGAACCATTACGCAGCAGAGTACATTTATAATGCATATAAGAATACAAAGACATGCGGAGTCATCGAGGAAGACAAAGCTTACGGAATCAAGAAGGTCGCTGAGCCGATCGGTCTGATCGCAGCAGTTATCCCGACAACAAACCCGACTTCCACAGCAATCTTCAAGACTCTGATCTGTCTGAAGACAAGAAACGCGATCATCATCAGCCCACATCCAGCTGCAAAGAAATGTACAATCGAGGCAGCAAAGGTTGTTCTTGATGCGGCAGTGAAGGCAGGTGCTCCGGAAGGAATTATCGGATGGATCGATGCTCCGTCACTGGAACTGACGACAACGGTTATGAGAGATTCTGACCTGATCCTTGCTACAGGCGGCCCGGGAATGGTAAAATCCGCTTATTCTTCAGGAAAGCCGGCTCTTGGTGTAGGACCTGGAAATACACCGGTTATCATCGACGAGACAGCCGACATCAAACTGGCAGTTAACTCCATCATCCATTCCAAGACATTTGACAATGGTATGATCTGCGCATCTGAGCAGTCTGTTACTGTTCTGGACAGCATCTATGATGAGGTGAAGAAAGAGTTCCAGTACAGAGGATGCTACTTCCTGAAACCGGGCGAGGAGCTTGACAAAGTCCGTAAGACAATCATCATCAACGGCGCGCTGAACAACAAGATCCCCGGAAAATCTGCTTATGAGATCGCAAAGCTTGCAGGCGTTGATGTTCCGGAGAACACAAAGATCCTTATCGGTGAGGTTGAGTCTGTTGATATTTCCGAGGAATTTGCTCATGAGAAACTTTCTCCTGTACTTGCTATGTATAGAGCAAAAACATTTGACGAGGCTCTCGAAAAAGCAGAGCGTCTTGTAGCAGACGGAGGATATGGACATACATCATCTCTGTATATCCATCCGGCAGAGACAGAGAAGATTCAGAAACACTACGAGGCTATGAAGACCTGCCGTGTCCTGATCAACACACCGTCATCCCAGGGTGGTATCGGTGACCTTTACAACTTCAAACTCGCTCCTTCACTGACACTTGGATGCGGTTCATGGGGCGGAAACTCTGTATCAGAGAACGTTGGAGTAAAACATCTTCTGAATGTGAAGACAGTTGCCGAGAGGAGAGAGAATATGCTGTGGTTCAGAACACCTGAGAAAGTATACTTTAAGAAAGGCTGTATGCCGGTTGCTCTGGACGAGCTCGGAACAGTTATGCACAAGAAGAAAGCATTCATTGTTACAGATACATTCCTTTACAAGAACGGCTACGCAAAACCGATCGAGGAGAAACTGGACGAGATGGGAATCCAGCATACATGCTTCTACGATGTAGCTCCGGATCCGACACTGCAGTGCGCTCAGAAGGGTGTAGAGCAGATGAGAGACTTCGAGCCGGATACAATCATCGCTCTTGGCGGCGGTTCCGCTATGGATGCCGGTAAGATCATGTGGCTGATGTATGAGCATCCGGAAGCAAACTTCGAAGACATGGCTATGGACTTCATGGATATCCGTAAGAGAGTATTCACATTCCCGAAGATGGGAGAGAAGGCATACTTCGTAGCTATCCCGACATCTTCAGGAACAGGTTCCGAGGTAACACCGTTCGCCATCATCACAGACGCTGAGACAGGAATCAAATGGCCGATCACAGACTACGAACTGATGCCGAACATGGCAATCGTAGACGTGGATAACGCTATGACAGCTCCGAAGGGACTGACAAGCGCATCCGGTATCGATGTTATGACACATGCAATCGAAGCATATGTATCCATCATGGCTACAGACTTTACAGATGGTCTTGCAATGAAGGCAGTTAAGATGGTATTTGACAACCTTCCGTCAGCATATGAGAACGGAGCAAATGATCCGAAGGCACGTGAAGAGATGCACAACGCTTCCTGTATGGCAGGTATGGCATTTGCCAACGCGTTCCTGGGTGTAAACCACTCCATGGCTCACAAGCTTGGTGCATTCCACCATCTGCCGCATGGTGTCGCTAACGCTGTCATCCTGACAGAGGTTATGAGATACAACGCAGCAGAGGTTCCGACAAAGATGGGAACATTCTCCCAGTACCAGTATCCGCATGCACTGCAGAGATACGCAGAACTTGGACGTTTCGCAGGATGCACAGGAAATACAGATGAGGAAGTATTCGAGAACTTCATCGCAAAACTGGAAGATCTGAAAGAGAAGATCGGCATCAAGAAGACGATCAAGGATTACGGCATCGATGAGAAATACTTCCTGGATACTCTGGATGACATGTGCGAGCAGGCATTCAATGACCAGTGTACAGGCGCTAACCCGAGATATCCGCTCATCAAGGAGATCAAAGAGATCTACCTGAAGTGCTACTACGGAAAATAATAGAGCATTCCGTCAAATACGGATCAGACAGATAGTGATCCGATAAATACGGATAATCATGGCAGGTACTTTTGACCGCAGATTCAGAAAATACTGAAGGCGGAAGAAAGTACCTGCTTTTTTTTGCCTGATGTAGGGTGTTACGATTAATGGTTAAAATATTAACAATAATATGAGATAAAAAAAGATGGTTAAAAAATGCACAAAATTGCTTTGAAGGGGTTTCATTACGTTTTTTTCTGTTGTATAATGTGGCTATCGAAAAAAAGTAATGCTCATAAGGAGGACAACATCTATGAAACTGGAAGAAAAAAACCTTATTGTCAGAAGACCCTACAAAGAAGTATACAGATGTGATGACAACATTGTGAAAGTGTTCAGCGAGACTCATCCGAAGTCAGATGTTTTCAACGAGGCGCTTCTTACGGCACGGATCGAGGAGACCGGACTGGATATTCCGAAGGTAAAAGAAGTTACGCAGATTGATGGAAAATGGGCCCTGGTCATCGAATATAAGGATGGAAAGACGCTGGAAGAGATGATGGAGTCCGACAGAAAGAATATGGAGAAATACATGGAGGATTTCGTTGATCTTCAGCTTGAGGTCATGAGCAAGACTTCACCGCTCCTCAAAGGGATGAAGGATAAACTTTCCCGTCAGATCAACAGCCTGAAAGAGATCGATGCCACGACGAGATACGAACTTCTGACACGTCTCGAGAGTATGCCAAAGCACAACAAGGTATGCCACGGCGATTTCAACCCGAGCAATGTGATTGTAGGAAAGAACGGCAAGATGACGGTTGTTGACTGGGCTCATGCAACACAGGGAAATGCAAGCGCAGACGCAGCTATGACATATCTGCTTTTTGCACTGAAGGATCAGGAGACAGCGGATATGTATATGAATCTGTTCTGCAGAAAGAGTGACACTGCAAGACAGTACGTACAGCAGTGGCTTCCGATTGTTGCGGCGGCACAGATGACAAAGAACAATGAACTGGAGAAAGATTTCCTGATGAAATGGATCGACGTCATTGATTACCAGTAGAATTGCGATGAGAGAATTCCGGATGGATTACAGACGTTCCGGAGTGAGAAAATGCAAAGAACAGGGGACATGCCGCACCGGCATGTCCCCTGTTTCCCTTCGTGCGGCGGTCTGCTGCACGAAGGTTCGTTATGCTCTTTGTACTGTATTTTCAGATTTTACCAGTAAGGGAAGAAAAGGTTATCTCCGATCACCACTCCGTTCCTGTTCGTGGAAGGAGCATAGAGGAAATAATAACAGTTAGAAACTGCCGCAAGACGCGCTCCGTTTACCGCATCCTGGGCAACCTGTCTTGCAAGACTGCTGGGGCCACGGTTCAGTACCGCATCAAGCTTGCCTGTCCACACGGGAGAGAACTGGCCTCTTGCATAAATAACGGAACTGATGCTGTTTCCAAAAAGAGGACTGGACACACGGTTCATAATTACGGTAGCAACAGCAAGCATACTGTTATAATCCTGTACTGCCTCGCAGTCGAGCAGTGCAGCGAGGAGTGTCACTTCATCCGTCGAGGCGCTGACGCTGCCGCCTGTTGTAACCGAACTGTCATAACTGCCGCCTCCGGAACTTCCGCCCGATCCGCTTCCGGAACTGCTGTTCCCGGCCGCTGCCTGCTCTGCGGCAATCCTTTCCGCTTCCAACCTGCGCGCTTCTTCAAGACGGGCATTTACCTCCTGAAGATTTGTGGAAGTCTCCTGGGCCTTTGCCTGAAGCTCCGCCTGCTGTGTCTCAAGACTGCCCTGCAGTTCGGTGAGAGAAGCCTGCTGGGATTCCAGAGAAGTCTTCTGGAACTCGATCTCATCATGGACTTCGGTGAGCTGGTCCAGGGCATTCCTGTCATACTCGCTGAGGTTCTCGATAAAATCCGCCTTGTTCAGGAAATCTGTCATATCTTCCGCGGAAAAAAGCATCTCTAACAGTGTCGCATTCCCGTTCTCGTACATAAACTTGATACGGGCTTTCATATCCTCGTACTGTTTCTCTTCGTTGGCCTCTGCTTCTGCCAGTGCGTCTGTCGTCCGCTCGATCTCGCCGTTTAACATCTCTACCTGCATCTCTGTGGATGAGATCTGTTCGCTCAGGGAAAGTATCTCCTGATTGATCCCCGCAAGCTGGCTTTCGAGGGCAGAAGTCTGATTCTCCAGGTTCTCGATCTCGTCATCCGCTTTTGCGGGGAGTACCGAAAGAACCATTGCAAAAGAGCACACCAGAGCAGCTCCTGCATGCATCCAGCGCTTTTTATTGATGTTCATAATCCCGATTCCTTTCTCCGTTCACTTTTCTATTGCTCTATTACGGAATAATATTATACTATAAATTGCGTAAGATAGCAAACCCTGTTACAATTAAGTTATAAAAAGTTTACATAATTGTTTCAGAATTTAAAGAGAAAAGTAAATTTTTGTGAAAAATGTACAGAGAGGGAAAATCAACATGGAAAAAAGAAAAATAAAGATGATAGGGCTGGATCTGGACGGAACGCTGCTCAATGACAGGAAGGAACTGCTCCCGTATACAAAGGACATACTGAAACGGGCTGTGGAAAAAGGGATTATTGTGCTCGTGGCAACCGGTCGTCCGTGGACCGGCATACCGGAAGAACTGAGGAATTTTCCGGGCATGCGGTATGCCCTGACAGCCAATGGAGCGCGGATCATCGATACTCTGGAAGGACGGATACTTGAGGAACATCTCCTTTCTCCGGAACTGGCAAAAAAAGCATTGGAAATCTGCGGGAAATATGATACGCTACAAGAGGTATACTTTGACGGGCAGGGATACGCGGAAAAAGAGAAAATGGACCATGTTGAGCGGTATCACCACAATCCGAACATGTGGGAATATATGAGAAAGACGAGGATACCGACGAAAGATATCATGGAACTGCTGGAGAAAGAAAACCGGCCTCTTGACAAGGTCCAGGCGCTGTTTGCCAGCATGGACGAGCGGACACAGGCCTGGCATGAGCTTGAACAGGTGGAAGGTCTGGATCTGGTGGGATCTCTTCATTATAATATAGAGATCAATGCAGCGGGCGTCAACAAAGGCACCGGGCTGATCAGCCTGGGGAGGCTCCTGGGAATCAGGAGGGAAGAAATCATGGCGTGCGGAGATGGAGATAATGATGTTGCCATGCTCAGGGAAGCAGGATTCGGCGTGGCTCCGGCGAATGCAGATGCTGCAGTAAAAGAAGTAGCGGATTATATTGCCGAAAGCAACAATGAGGAGGGCCCTGCCAAAGCAATCGAAAAATTTGCTCTTTGAGGAGGGAAAAGCTATGTTGGATGCATTGAAGGTTATTATACTCGGCATTGTGGAGGGAATTACAGAGTGGCTCCCGATCAGCAGTACGGGACATCTGATTCTCATGAATGAACTGCTGTCGCTTGACCAGGAACAGGCATTTATCGATATGTTTAATGTAGTAATCCAGCTCGGCGCTATCATGGCAGTGGTTGTGCTCTATTTCCACCGGCTGAATCCGTTCTCACCGAGAAAGACGGAAAAGCAGAAAAAACTCACCATACAGCTCTGGATCAAAGTCGTCATCGGCTCTATCCCCGCAGCTGTCGTGGGGCTCTCGCTGAATGATTTTATAGAAGAAAAGTTTAACAACGCCTATGTTGTGGCGGCTACTCTGATTATATACGGAATCCTGTTTATCGTGGTGGAGAATTATCAGAAGGGCAAAGAACCACGGGTGAGGAAACTGTCCGGGCTTACGGTACCGATGGTTCTGATTATCGGCGTGTTCCAGATGCTTGCCCTGATCCCCGGCACTTCCCGGTCTGGCGCCACCATTGTGGGAGCACTGATGCTCGGCGTCTCCCGGGGGCTGGCGGCAGAGTTTACATTTTTCCTGGCGATTCCGGCGATGCTGGGGGCGAGCGCCGTGAAGCTGTTCCACTTCGGATTGAATTTTACGGGAATGCAGGTGTTCCTTCTGATTCTGGGAATGGTGGTATCCTTTGGGGTTTCCATTGTTTCCATCAAGTTCCTGATGAAATACATCCGCAGCCATGATTTCAAGTTTTTCGGCTATTACAGGATCGTGCTGGGCATTATTGTATTCCTCTATTTCGGGATTACAGCGCTGACTGCATAAACAATGACTCTATAAACTGTGAATACAGGGCTGATTGCATAAACTGTGAATAAAGGGCTTGTTTTTTGCAGAAAATGTGCTAAAATGATTGGGATAATCTGAATGATTATGCAATTCAAAGAAAAAATGGAGGAATGGAACATGAAGAAGTTTTTGGCAGTATGCCTGTGCGCTGCACTGGCAGCAGGAACACTGGCAGCATGTGGAAGCAATGACGGAGGCGCATCAGGCGGAAACTCCGGAAGTGCGAAAAGAACCGCGAAGGTAATCGATATCGACCTGACAGATGAAGAATATGCATTCGGCGTAGACAAATCACAGCCGGAACTCCTTGAGCAGGTAAATTCATTTATCGCAAAGATTCAGGAAGACGGAACACTGGACGAGATCTTTGACCGCTACTTCGGCGACGGAGAGCCGCAGCCGGTAGAGTCCGCAGCACTGGATACTTCCAAGGATCAGCTTGTAGTTGCAACAAACGCAGCGTTTGAGCCTTTTGAGTACATGGAAGGCGAGAACTATGTGGGAATCGATATGGAGATCGCAGCGCTGCTGGCTGAGGAGCTTGGACAGGAACTTGTTATCCAGAACATGGATTTCGATGCAGTATGCCTTTCTGTAGGACAGCAGATGTGCGATATCGCCATGGCAGGTCTGACAGTAAATCCGGAAAGAGAAGAGTATGTAACATTTTCCGATACATACTATCAGGCATCCCAGCGTCTGATCGTGCCAAGCGATGACACTACTTTTGACGACTGCAAGACGAAAGAGGATGTAGAAGCAAAACTTGCTGAGCTGACGTCTGACACAAAGATCGGCGTTCAGCAGGGAACAACAGGAAACTCCTATGTAGAGGGAGATGAAAGCTTTGGCTTCCCGGGACTTAACGCGACATGCCAGACTTATAAGAGCGGATCTCTTGCAGTGCAGGATATGCTGAACAATAATGTTCAGTACGTGATCATCGATGCAGCTCCGGCAGAGGCGATCACAGAGGCGATCAACGCGCTCCAGTAGGAAGGAAAGAAAATGGGGAATTTTGGACAGAAAATAGACAGGTTTATAGAGATTTTCGTGGGACAGAACGGCTACGTAAGAGTACTTGAAGGTCTTCAGAATACTGCGCTTATCGCAGTCAGCGGTCTGATCATCGGTATCATCATAGGAACACTGATTGCAACGGTCAGGGTGATCCCGAAGTATAAGAGGCTTCCGAGGATTTTAAACGGGGTATGCGGCGTTTATGTGACACTGTTCCGCGGGGCTCCGATGGTTGTTCAGCTGCTTCTGTTCCATTATGTGCTGATGCCTTCCATCGGCGGAGGACTTACATCGGTGCAGGAATGTATGATTGTGTTCGGAATGAACAGCGGTGCATATATCTCCGAGATCATGCGAAGCGGTATTCAGTCCGTTGATCCGGGGCAGATGGAAGCAGGACGTGCAGTAGGCTTGAGTTTCGGGGCGAGTATGCGGATGATTGTAATTCCCCAGGCGGTGAAAAATATCCTCCCCACGCTGGGAAATGAGTTTATTACCCTGATCAAGGAGACGTCGGTGGTAAGTTTTGTCGGCGCTGCTGACCTCTATGTGGCATTCAGCTACATCGGAAGCAACAGCTATGAATTCATGGTACCGTATCTGGTGATGGCTCTTATTTACATTGCCCTGGTACTTCTCATTACCCTGCTGATCAGAATTATGGAAAGGAGCCTGAGGAAGAGTGATAGACGTAATTAATCTTAGAAAAAGCTTTGGGGCTCTGGACGTCCTGACAGGGATTAATATCACCATCAACAAGGGTGATATCGTCGCAGTGCTCGGTCCCTCCGGTTCCGGTAAAAGTACCTTCCTGCGGTGTTTAAACTGCATGGAGGACCCGACTGGCGGAAGTATTATTTTCAACGGTGTGGACATTGCAGACATGCATGTGGATATCAATGTGCACCGCCGCCATATGGGGATGGTGTTCCAGCATTTTAATCTGTTTAACAACAAAACGGTTCTGGAAAACGTCATGATGGCGCCCTCTTACCTGCGCTGCCAGGATCTGAAGAAGGCGAAGCGGAAGAACCGGATCACGAGGATAAAAAATGTATTCCGCAGCAAGAAAGAGGAACTGATTCCGATTACCCAGACGAAGAAGCAGATTCAGGAGGAGGCCAGACAGCAGGCGATGGATCTCTTAAAGCGGATCGGACTGGACGACAAGGCGAACGTTTACCCGTCCACCCTGTCCGGCGGTCAGAAGCAGAGAGTTGCCATTATCCGTTCCATGGCTATGAATCCGGATGTGATCCTTTTTGACGAGCCTACGTCAGCGCTTGACCCGGAGATGGTCGGGGAAGTGCTTGAGCTTATGAAGCGTCTGGCAGACGAGGGGATGACAATGGTGGTTGTCACTCATGAGATGGGCTTTGCCAGGGAGGTGGCTTCCCGTGTTATCTTTATGGACGACGGGCAGATCCTTGAGGAGGCTCCGCCGGAGGAGTTCTTTGAACATCCGAAAGATCCGAGGCTGAAGGAATTCCTGTCGAAGATTCTCTGATCTGCCGGGAGATGGCGAAAAAGCATAATGCCTCCGGAACAGGAAGTATGTGGATAAACATGAGAAATGAATAATATTTTTTTGAAAAATCAGTCTCCAGCAGGCTGATTTTTCAATATTATCAAAAGATTCAATGAGGTCAGAGCTATGAGATATGAGAGAATACACAGGGCATTCTTTGTCGAGCGCCCGAACCGTTTTATCGCCTATGTGGATTTGGACGGGAAGAGGGAGACGGTGCATGTGAAGAATACCGGGCGCTGCGCGGAGCTTCTGGTGCCGGGGGCTGCGGTATATATTCAGGAGAGCGATAATCCGGCGAGAAAGACAAGATGGGACCTGATCGCGGTGGAAAAAGGAGAGCGCATGATCAATATGGATTCTCAGATACCGAACCGTGTGGCAGAGGAGTGGGTCCGTGAGAGCGGATATTTCGGAAAGCCGTCCCTGGTGAAACCGGAGACGACTTACAGAAATTCCCGGTTTGATCTTTATGTGGAGTCGGAAGGCAGGCGGATTTTTATCGAGGTAAAGGGCGTGACCCTCGAGGAGGACGGCGTGTGCCGTTTCCCGGATGCGCCCAGTGAGCGGGCGGTAAAGCACCTGGAAGAACTGATAAAGGCGAAGAAAGAGGGATACGAGACTTACGTCTTTTTCGTGATTCAGATGAAAGGAGTCCGGTATTTTACACCAAATACCGATACTCATCCGGCATTTGCGGAGGCGCTGAAAAGGGCGGCTGCAGCGGGAGTCCGCATTCTGGCATATGACTGCGATGTGACGCCGGACAGCATCTGCATCAAAGATCCCGTGGATGTAGTGCTTCTAAGCCCCAGGCTCAAAGAAGCAGTGAATCCGCTGATAGAGTGGTATCGAACAAACAGGAGAGACCTGCCCTGGCGGAAACGGATGAATGCCTACCGGGTCTGGATCTCGGAGATCATGCTGCAGCAGACACGGGTGGAGGCTGTGAAGCCCTACTATGAGAGATTCCTGGCGGAACTGCCGGATATAAAGGCACTTGCTGAAGTACCGGAGGACCGGCTTCTGAAGCTGTGGGAGGGGCTGGGGTATTACAGCCGTGCCCGGAACCTGAAAAAGGCAGCGGAACAGATTATGGAAGAGTACGGAGGAAAGTTTCCGGAGACTTATGAGGAAATCTGTACCCTCAAGGGGATCGGCAGCTATACCGCAGGCGCAATCAGTTCTTTCGTATATGGCATACCAAAACCGGCGGTGGACGGAAACGTACTCCGGGTGGTGACAAGGCTTCTTGCATACAGCGGTGACATTATGAAAGCCTCGGTAAAGAAAGAGATCGAGAAAATGGTAGAGGAAGTGATCCCCCGGGATGCGGCGGGAGATTTCAACCAGAGCCTGATCGAACTGGGCGCGGTGGTCTGTCTGCCGAACGGAGAGCCGAAATGCGAGATTTGCCCGGTGAGGGGCATCTGCCGTGCAAAAGAGGAGGGAACGCAGCGGGAGTATCCTGTAAAGCAGAAAGCAAAAGCGCGCAGAATTGAGGAGAGAACGGTGTTTGTCTTCTGTGACAGCAATTCTGTGGCAATCCGTAAACGGGGGAACAGCGGGCTCCTGGCGGGAATGTATGAGTTCCCCAATGTAGAGGGACATTTAAAGCGCAGCGAAGTGATTGAATACGGAAAATCACTGGGGCTTGCGCCTGTCCGTGTGAAGAAGCTGTCTGATGCAAAACACATTTTCAGCCATATCGAGTGGCATATGACCGGTTATCAAATCCTCGTGGATGAGCTGGAGAAGATTGATACCGGGGACGTGATCTTTGCCGGACGGGATGAACTGAAAGAAAAATATCCCATGCCCTCCGCTTTCGAGCACTTTAAGGAAGCGGCGGGGATGTGAAAAGGAACAAACACCGAGTCCGCTCGGTTTTCTTGAAACCGGCTCTGATTTATGCTATACTTTTCACGACAGAAGAGACAGGAGAGTATACAGATGAACGGAAAAACAGAACTATCCAGACAGCAGCAGAAATCCAGGGAAACCCGGGAGAAGATCTTTCAGGCGGCGAAACGGATTTTGCAGAAAAAGGGATATGAGGAACTTTCAATTAAAAATATCTGTGAGGAGGCGGGCGTGTCCAATGGGAGCTTCTACCATCATTTTAAGACGAAGGATGACCTGCTTTCCTACTATATAGAGGATCAGCCGACGATCAATCCGGATCTTCTCGAACTGCCGGAGGATGTGGCAGGGGTGAAAAAGGGGATCATCGAGGTGTACATGAATTATGTGAAGTACTGCCGGGAACTGGGCGTGGAATTCATGTCCGGCTACTATGACACGAAAAACCAGGCGCTGAATGCGGCGATCCGTACGGAGCGGCCTTACCCCATTGTGACGGTACAGACTTATGTGGAGAAGGCGATTGCAGCGGGCGTGGTAAAGCTGAATGAGGAGATTGATGAATTTACCACGGATATCCGGATGATTGTGATCGGAAATGTGTTTGAGTGGTGCCTGCGGGGCGGCGATACGGATTTTGAGGGAAATATGAGCCGCTCTCTGGGAAAATATCTGGATGCAACACTCTGTGAAGTGTAACGGTTTATCCGGATGCATTGATCTGCGGGGAGCAACAGTTTTTCCGTGGCTCAATGAGATCGGTACGGAGGGGGATGGCAGTGGAATATGAATTTATCGTAAATCCGAAGGCGCGCTCCGGAATGGGGGCGGAGACGTGGAAGATGCTGGAGCCTGAGCTGAAGAAGAGACACATTCCCTACAGTCTGTTTCTGACAGAACGCCGGGGGCACGCCAGAGAGATTGCAGAAGGCATTACGTCGGATAAAGAAGAGCACAGTATTGTGATCCTGGGTGGAGACGGGACCGTAAATGAGGCGGTCAATGGCATCTGTTTTCCCGGAAAAGTGACTCTGGGATATATCCCCATCGGTTCCAGCAATGATTTTGCCCGTGGACTGGGAATATCGAAAGATCCGCTGACGGCGCTGGAACGGATACTTAGCCCGGAGAAAGTGATCTCCATGGACGTGGGAGTTCTCGCGAGAAACGGTAAGACGAGAAGGTTTGCTGTAAGCGCGGGAATCGGTTTTGACGCGGCAGTGTGCCACGAGGTGTGCGTGTCCCGGTGGAAAGTGATCCTGAACCGGCTGGGACTGGGAAAATTGAGCTATGCGGCTGTGGCCCTGGACCGGCTGATCAAGGACCGTCCGGTGCGCGCGGAGATCCTGTGGGATGATGGAAAACGGCAGATCTTTGAGAAGACTTACTTTGCAGCATTTATGAATCTGCCCTATGAAGGGGGCGGATTCAGGTTCTGCCCGGAGGCTTCGCCGGAGGACGGGATGCTTGATGTGATGGTCGTATCGGGCATCAGCAGGCTTAAGATTCTCTGCCTGCTTCCCACGGCTTTTTCCGGGAAACATGTGGGTTTTAAAGGCGTTGACATTGTGCGGTGCCGGAAGCTGACTGTGGAGACAGACAGGGCGCTGCCCATCCACACGGACGGTGAACCGTGCTTCCTGCGGCGGAGGGCGGAAGTAAGTATTCTGCCGGAAAAGCTGCGGGTTATTGTTAGATGAAAGATAAATTTACCGGAAGGTAAAACAAGAGGTGAGCAATATGTTACTGATTTTGCTGCTTGTTATAGCGGCGGTAGTGATTCTTGGCGGTTTTATGACTGCCCCGAGGCTGTCGGGCCGCCGCAGAGTGTCTCCTTTTGTGGGGACGAAGTGGGCGCACAGAGGGCTCCACGATATGACGAAAGGAATTCCGGAGAATTCCATGGCGGCTTTTGACGCGGCTGTGGATGCAGGATACGGCATCGAGCTTGACGTCCATCTGACGAAGGATAAGCAGCTTGTCGTATTTCACGACGATACCTTTGAGCGGGTATGCGGAAAAACGGGCAATGTGGAGGAAACGGATTACAGTGAGATGAAGTCTTACCGCCTGTGCGGGACAGAGGAGAGAATTCCGCTTTTCTCTGAGGTGCTCCGGGCAGTGGACGGGAAGGTTCCCCTTCTCATCGAGGTGAAACTGCCTAATGCCGATACAGAGATCTGCCGGTATCTGGTGCAGGAACTGGAGCATTATAAAGGACGCTATATGATCCAGTCCTTTAACTGCCTGGTCCTGCGGTGGCTGAAAAAGCACCGGGGCGAGATCCCCAGGGGACAGCTCTCCTCCAACCTGACGGAAAGTGAGAAGACGCCGCATTATCTGCTGCGGTTCTGCGTAAAATATTTACTGAGCAACTGGATCTGCCGGCCGGATTTCATTTCCTACAAATGGGCGGACAGGAAAAATCCGGGATTCTGGCTGAACCGGGTGGTGTTCCGGGCGCCTACGGCGGCGTGGACGCTTCACGGGGAGCGCGCGGTGAAAGAAGCAGGACGGAAAGTGGATATGATGATTTTTGAGCTGAACTGACCGGAAAAAAGCCGGAAATCAAAAGAATTTCAAAAGATTTGTTAACCTTTTATGAAGGTGGTTGTTGTTGGTTTTGAATCGTGCTATAATCGAGGCGAATTGAGCGGAAGACTTCAAATCACGCAAGGGAGCATCAGATTATGAGGAAATTAAAAGCCAGATTCACAGAATGGATGAAAAAGTATAAACATGCATGGGTTCTTCTTTATATTTTTATTTATATGCCCTGGTTCCTGTACCTGGAAAAACATGTGACGACAGACTACCATGTGATACAGACGCGGTTGGATCAGTATATTCCGTTTATTGAATATTTTATCGTGCCGTATCTGCTCTGGTTTGTATTTATTGCCGGTGCGGTTCTGTATTTTTTCTTTACAGATGTGCCGGGATACTATAAACTGACAAAATTCATGTTTACCGGGATGACGATCTTTCTGATCATATCCACCCTGTTCCCGAACGGACAGGATTTAAGACCGGTTGTATTTGAGCGGGATAATATTTTTGTCGATATGGTACGGATGCTGTACCGGGCGGATACAAGCACAAATGTATTCCCGAGCCTGCATGTGTTCAATTCACTGAGCGTGTGCGTGGCGGTTTACGAGAGCAGCGAACTGAAGAAACACAAATATATAAGCTGCGGCGTCTATCTGCTTGCCGCCCTGATTATTCTTGCAACCATGTTCTTAAAGCAGCATTCCATACTGGATGTGATCGGAGCGTTCCTGATGGCGTATGTGCTGTACCAGTTTGTATATGCGCCGGAGAAGAAGAAGGTGCCGGGATATGCGCGGCAGAAGCGGCAGAAACGGCCGGCGCTGTAGATGCAAGAATATAGAAGACATATAAAGAGGAAATAAAACGAGCTGCTGCACACATATCAGATTATAGTGTGCGGCGGCTTATTTTCTGTTTCTATAGTAGCCAATTCACGCCGATGGTGATATAATGGGAAAAGATGCGAGAATCAGTAGTAGGAGGAATAATTACATGAAAAAGATCATGCTTACCGGAGACCGCCCGACAGGGAAACTGCATGTGGGACACTATGTAGGATCGCTGAGAAGGCGTGTGGAGCTCCAGAATACAGGAGACTTTGACGATATATTTATTATGATCGCAGACGCCCAGGCGCTGACGGACAATGCGGACAACCCGGAGAAAGTTCGCCAGAATATTATCGAGGTGGCGCTGGACTATCTGGCGTGCGGGCTGGATCCGGAGAAATCAACGCTCTTTATTCAGTCACAGGTGCCGGAACTGTGCGAGTTGTCCTTTTATTATATGAATCTGGTTACGGTTTCCAGACTGCAGAGGAATCCTACCGTCAAGGCGGAAATCCAGATGCGTAATTTCGAGGCCAGCATCCCGGTGGGATTCTTCACGTATCCGATCAGCCAGGCGGCGGATATCACAGCGTTTAAGGCGACGACAGTCCCGGTTGGAGAGGACCAGATGCCGATGCTCGAGCAGACAAGAGAGATTGTGCACAAGTTTAACTCTGTTTACGGGGAGACCCTGGTGGATCCGAAGATCCTTCTCCCGGAAAATGAGGCGTGCTTAAGACTTCCGGGAATCGACGGAAAGGCGAAGATGAGCAAGTCGCTGAACAACTGCATCTATCTGTCCGAGGAGCCGGAGGAGATCCAGAAGAAAGTATTCAGCATGTTTACGGACCCGAACCATATCCGGATCGAAGATCCGGGCAGTCTGGAGGGCAATACCGTATTTACTTATCTGGATGCATTCTGCAGACCGGAGTATTTCCCGGAATTCCTGCCGGAGTACAAGAATCTGGACGAGCTCAAAGAGCATTATCAGAGAGGCGGACTTGGGGATATGAAGGTCAAGAGATTCCTGAACAATGTACTTCAGGCGGAACTGGAGCCCATCCGCAACCGGAGGAAAGAGTTCCAGAAAGATATCCCGGCAGTCTATGAGATCCTGAGAAAGGGAAGCATCAAAGCGGAGGCTGTTGCTGCACAGACATTAAAAGAGGTTAAGGCCGCCATGAAGATCAACTACTTTGATGATGCTGAACTGATCCAGGAGCAGGCGGAGCGGTTCGGAGAGTAGAAAACGCGGCAGGGAATATTTGAATTCTGAGAAAACGGAATAAAAGAAACACAGGGAAGCGTCAGCCGGAAACGGAGCAGGCGCTTCCCTTTTTTGCCGCTTTCCGGTTACATGTTTCAGAAACGGCTGAAACGATGCGGTTTCGCGCAGGGATAATACAGTTTCATATACAGGTAAAAAGAAAAAACGTAAAGCAGCCTTTAAAGATGCTTTACGTTTTTTGTTACGTGCGATAGAAGATTCGAACTCCCGGCCTTCTGATCCGTAGTCAGACGCTCTATCCAGCTGAGCTAATCGCACATTTCGCTGTTTCGTTCACAGCAAAATATATTATAGCCGGGTTTTGAAGGAATGTCAATAACTTTTTTATAGTTTTTGTACGATTTTTTTAAATTTTCAAATTTTTTCAACTTTTGTCACTTTTCCCACCCCCGACAGATTCCAGGCAGTACAGCCGGATAACCGGCAGGAGTATAAAAAATAACCAGATCCTTGAAATTGTGACATATTTTAGCGAAATGTTTTATTGATGCCCGGCGGGATAAATCGTATATTTCTTTTAACTCTGGTGTCAATGCGAAGGGATGCCGGCGTACAGAGTGTGGCAGAGCATGGACTTATGCCTGCGGTGTGCCGGCGCCCGGCGTTGTACATAAAAATCAAAAAAGAGGAGGAAAGGAAATTGAGGAAAAAGAGTGTACGCATCGGCGCAGGGTTTCTTGCACTGACCCTGGCAGCAGGACTTCTGCCTCAGACAGGAGCTGCTGCTGTGGAAGCATCCGGAAACGGCAGTGTGGATGATCTGCTCGAGATCAGGACCGAGGACGGCATCTGTGTGGACATGCAGCTGTATGCCAATGGAGTGTATGAGGCCGAGATCGGCCTGACAGCAGGGGCACACACCCTGTCGCTGTACAGAAACGGGGAGGCAGGAGGCCTCACGGATGAGGTGGCTGTGGAAGGAGACAGCACGGTGTATGTCCGTTACCAGAACGGGGAACTGATCAATTCCGTGGACAATGCCGACCGCTATCACACGGCAGCATTTACCGGGAATTTCTGGGGGCTGGAATTTGTGGACAGTGATGGCGCAGATTATTCGATCGCCAGCTGGGATCCGGCGGATGCGAATGCGGAACTGGATTATGCAGGAGGTGGTCTGTATACGCGGACTTTTGAATTCAAGGAACTTACGGAGAATGTGACACTGCAGGACGGCGGATATAAGGTGGCGTTCGACGACGGATGGGACTATTCTCTTGGAAACGGTGATTCCAACATCGAGCTGACCATCCCGGCGGGCGAGGACAGCCTGACCGTGTTTGTGGACGAGATCAGCGGGCAGGTATATGACTCTGTGCGGACGGAAGCTCTCGATATCTATCAGAACAGCGGGAATGTCTCCTCTCCGGCATTTGCCACTACGGTCTCCCTGATCGGGACGGTAAGGCAGAATGAGGCGGACAACTGGAATGCAGGCGCACAGGGCTATGAGTTTACGCAGATCTCTGACGGCCTGTACCTGTATCAGCAGGCGTTTGACGCGGGAAGTTATGAATACAAGGCCGTGTTCAATTACGCGAACTGGTATGAATCCAACGGCGGAGGAAACAAGGCGCTCAACATCAGCAGTGACGGGACGAATGTGATCTTCCTCTACGATGTGGAGGCAGACATGCTCTACGATACATGCAACGACTACAATATCGTGGCACAGGCACTTGGTTTCGCTGCGGTTCCCGTGGAAGCGGAAGTGAGGAACAATGCAAACGGGACCGTCACATTTGTCATGACTGCAGAGGAAGATGACGAAGTCAGACTTTACTATGCAGACGCAGATACGCCGGACAATGTGACAGAAGCTGTCCTTGGCAAAGGCACGGACAGCAACGGGAACTTCAACGGGGCTTTTGAGACAGAGGCCCTCTCGTTCGGAGATGACGCTCTGGACATGATCTATTACTACACGGTAAATGGAACCCGGGTGCTCGATCCCTCGGCAGAGGAGGCGGAAGCCGGCGGACAGACATGGTCCGCTTTTACAAGGGAAGCGTTTACCGGAAGGCTGGTGTGCGTGCCGGGAACATTCCCGGGACCAAGCTGGGACGCGGCATCCAATGTGATGACATACGAGGGGAACGGCATCTATTCCTATACGTTTGAGGCAGTGCCGGCGGCGAATTATCAGTACAAGATCTCCATGGGATCCTGGACGGAGAACTACGGTGTGGGCGGACTGCAGGATGGATCCAACTACAGCCTCTCTGTCACAGAGACAAAAGATGTGACCGTATATTACAGCGACCTCAGCCATCTGGCGGTGACGGATCTGGATTATATCTTTGCAGAGATCACTCTGGCGGGAGAGGGGATCCCGGAGGGAACCCGCCTGACAGACGACGGTCTTACAGGGATCTACAGCGTGTCTGTTCCGCTTGCGGCAGGAACCTACAGTGATCTGACGCTCACATATGAAGGGGAAACTTTTGCGGTGAAAGAGTTTACCCTGGAAAATGACAAGACAGTGACGTTCTGTTTTGATCCGGTGACAAAGATCTATTACAACAATGCGTCCGATGAAGTGCTGGATGAAGAGAGCATTTATTTTGACAGCAAGGATGAGACATACAAGAGCATCTACGGCGCGGTGCCGACGGGAAAAGAAGTGGCATTTTCCATTGACACAGGGGATGATGCACAGCAGGTAACGCTCGTACTGAAAGGGAAAGAGAACAAGATCCTCTCTCTGGAGAAGGAAGATGGACTGACAGAGGAAGGTAAGTCGAGGTGGTCAGTGACAACGGAATTTTCCGAGTATGGCGAATATGAGTATTATTTTGTCATCGGCGGAGAGTCCAGCGTGAAGATCTACTGCGACGATGACGGTTACTATGGGACCGGAAAGACGGTGGACCTGACACAGGTGCAGCCTTATGAGATGAATGTGTATATCGACGGGTACGAGACTCCGGACTGGATGAAGAACGCGGTGATCTATCAGATATTCCCGGACCGTTTCTTCAACGGGGATACGTCCAACGATACAGCCCAGATAAGTTCCAGGGGAGCGACAGACTACGAGTATAACACAGACTGGTATACCTGGCCTGAAAATCCGGAACAGGAGACACTCAATCCCGATACCTATCCGGAAAATGCATGGAGCGGAGACGGAGAGTGGAGCAACGAGATCTACGGCGGCGACCTCAGCGGCGTCACCGAGCGGATCGAGTACCTGAAAGCTCTTGGGGTAAACGTGATCTATCTCAATCCGGTATTCCATTCTATTTCAAGCCACAGATATGATGCCACGGATTATACACAGATCGATCCGATCCTGGGTACCCTCGGAGATTTTACTGAGCTTGTAAAAACAGCAGAGGAGAATGGGATGCATGTGGTTCTTGACGGTGTGTTTAATCATGTGGCGGATGATTCTGTTTATTTTGACCGCTATTATAAATATGTAGGGCAGGACGGGAAAGTAGGAGCTTATCCGTACTGGGCATATGTGTATGACTACATGGCAGAAAATGAAGAGGCTTCTCAGGATGAGGCCGAGACAGAGGCAAGAAAATATTTTGAGGGCCGGGGTGTGACAGACTTCACTTATACACAGTGGTTTGACTTCACTGGCGGCTTTATGACAGACGACAGTGGTGAGTACGTGCAGGATACCATCGGCGGGCGTGCAGGGAAAAATGTCTATGCTTACGACTGTTGGTGGGGCTATGACTCCATGCCGGTTATTATTGCCACAGACGGTTCTGAATACCAGACACCGGGATGGGCAGAAGAGATCATTGACGGCGAGGGCAGTGTGGCTCAGTACTGGCTTGAGCAGGGCTCAGACGGATGGAGGCTTGACGTGGCAAATGAGGTGTCCGACGAGACATGGCAGAGATTCCGCGAGTCTGTGAAAGCACTTGACAGCGACAATGTGATCATCGGCGAGATCTGGGACGACGCTTCCGAATACCTGATGGGAGATATGTACGACTCTGTCATGAACTACGTGTTTCGCGATGCGGTCCTTGCATATGCAAAGGGCGGCAGTGCACAGGACTGCGTAAATGAACTTGAGAAACTCAGAGAGCGCTATCCGCAGGAGGCATTCTATGCCATGATGAACCTGGTCGGATCCCATGATACCACGAGAGTGCTTTCCTTCCTGGACGGCATCAATGACGACCGGGCTCAGACAGATACGGCGAGCGCATTCCCGACATACGAGACTACCTCGGACACAGCGAAAGAGCGCCAGTACCTGGTGGCGTTCATCCAGATGACATATCCGGGAGCACCGACGATCTACTATGGCGATGAGCTGGGAATGGCCGGAGCTGACGATCCGGATGACAGACGCGCCATGGAGTGGGGCAGAGGAAACCGGGAACTGGTTGAGTGGTATGCATCCATGGCAGAGATCCGCAATACTTATTCCGCACTCCGCACAGGAGAGATCAAACCTGTTGAAGCAGGGGATGCGGAGAAGATCATGGCGTATGTGAGAAGCGATGAGGAAGCGGTTCTTTACGTTGCGTCAAATAATGATACAGAGAATGCTCAGCAGGTGGTATTTACCGCAGAGGCAGGCGTGACGTATACGGATCTGATCAGCGGAAATATATATACAGCAGATAAAGATGGAAATCTCACGGCAGAAGTACCGGCTCTCTCAGGCGTGATCCTGACAGATACGGTAAAGGAGATGGAGATCGACAGCGAAGCGCTGGCGCCGGCTTATGATGAATCCTATATCTATACCGGCGAAGAGACGCCGGGAGAAGAAACTCCGGGAGAAGAGGCTCCGGGAGAAGAGACGCCGGGAGAAGAAACTCCGGGAGAAGAGGCTCCGGGAGAAGAGACCCCGGGCGAAGAAACGTCGGGAGAAGAGACACCGGGTGAAGAAACTCCGGGAACAGGAACCCGGGATTCCGCGCAGGGCGGGGAAGATACTCAGAAACCGCAGAATGCGGCGGACAGCAGCGTTCAGAAGGATGACGCAGAGAAGGGAAGCGTGCAGACCGGTGACAGTACTCCGCTCTTTATGACCGTACTGGTGATGGCTCTGGCAGCGGGGACAGGATATGCCGCTGTAAGAAGCAAAAGAAGAGGAAACATCTTGAAAAAGTGATATGTTTCCGGGATTTGTTTCATATACCATTTTCTATTCTTTGGCTAGAATAACATCATACAAAATAAATCATTTTTTCAGGAGGATAAGTGAAGATGAAAAGGAAAAGATACTTGGCGCTTGTTATGGCAGCGGTTATGGCGGGAGGACTCCTGGCAGGATGCGGGAGCTCAGGCGGAGACAGCAGCACAGGAGACAATTCTGAACAGGGAGGCTCGGATGAGGTAAAAGACGTTACGCTGACCGTCTGGGGACCGCAGGAAGACCAGGCTCCGCTCGGTGAATATGAGGAGGGAATCCTCAAAGCGATGTGCGAGGCTTTTGACGAGGCTCATCCGGAGTGGAATATCACATTCGAGTACGGCGTATGCGGTGAAGGCGATGCAAGAGACCAGGTGACAAAGGATGTGGAAGAAGCCGCAGATGTTTACATGTTTGCGAACGACCAGATCCCGAAACTGGTAGAGGCCGGAGCACTTGCAAGGCTGGGCGGCGATACAGAGACCTGGGTGAAAGAGAATAATGATGAGAGCATGGTACAGTCCGTTACATATAATGACGGTGTTTACGGCGTCCCGTTTACATCCAATACATGGTTTATGTACTATGACAAGAGCAAATACACAGAGGATGAAGTGAAATCCCTTGACACAATGATGGCAAAAGATCTGGGAGAAGGCGTTTACAACTTCGCATTCCCGATGACAAACAGCTGGTATATCGAGGCATTCTACTTCGGAGCAGGTTGTACACTCTTCGGTGACGGAACAGACGCTTCCGCAGGATGCGACTTCGACAGCGAAGCAGGTATCGCGGCGACAGAGTACATGGTAAATCTGGCGTCCAGCCCGAAATTCTCCAACGAACTTGACGGAAGCAGTATCGCACTGTTCAAAGAAGGAAAACTGGGAGCATACTGCAGCGGTTCCTGGGATGCATCAGCGATCAGAGAAGCACTCGGCGAGAACTTCGGCGCTGTAAAACTCCCGACAGTCAACATCAACGGAACAGAGGGACAGATGAGATCCTTCGCAGGAAGCAAGGCGATCGGTGTAAACCCGAACTGTGAGGATACAGAAGTGGCAGTTGCGCTCGCACTGTACCTTGGAAGCGAAGAGTGCCAGCAGATCAGATACGAGACCAGAGGCATCATCCCGACACTTGACAGCGTAGAGATCGGCGACGATGTAGTGGCACAGGCACAGATGGACGAGATCAGCGAGGCATCATTCCTTCAGCCGGTACTCTCTGAGATGGACAGCTACTGGACACCTGCAGAGACAATGGGCAACGAGATCATTCAGGGGGATGTTACTCTTGACAATGCTGCAGAGAAGACAAAGACTATGGTAGAAGGAATTCTTTCCAGCGGATTAGCGGAATAAATGAATGAAAATGCCCCGTCAGATTACTGGTGGGGCATTTTCACCCGGATTTCCAGAAGGAGGATACAATGAGAGCGAAGAAATTAAAAGTGAAAGAATTTCCTGACGTTATAACGGTGCGTGAATCACTGAAAAAAGGAGACCTGGCGACACGCCTCTCCTGTGTGATCATGGGAGCCGGAAATATCCGCCGGGGACAGGTCGTAAAAGGACTTCTGTTTCTCGCAGCGGAAATCATCTACATATTATTTATGATCGTGATCGGGAGCGGCGCTCTCGCAGGACTCGTGACACTGGGAACCCAGACGACTCAGGAAGTATTCAACGAATCAAAACAGCTGTACGAATATGTGCAGGGAGACAACTCGATGCTGTTCCTGCTGTATGGTATCGCGACGATCTTTGTGACGATCGGTTTCTTCATTCTGTGGAGAGTCAATATCAAGTCCGCGTATGCCCAGCAGAAAAAGGCGGAAGAGAACAGACCGGCGGCAACTCTGAAGGAAGATATCAAGAGCCTGTTCGACAAGAGGCTCAACACCACACTGCTCTTCCTGCCGGTCATGTGCATCGTGATCTTTACGATCCTGCCTCTTGTGTTCATGATCTGTATGGCGTTCACCAACTATGACAGAAACCATCAGCCGCCCGGACAGCTCTTTGACTGGGTGGGGCTTGTGAACTTTGAAAAGATCCTGGATACGGGAAGCGGGCTTGGCTATGCTTTCTGGCACATTCTCGGATGGACATTCGTGTGGGCGGTTGCGGCCACATTCCTGAACTATCTTCTGGGAATGATCATGGCGATGATTATCAACTGGAAAGAGACCAGACTGAAAAGCTTCTGGCGCTTCGTGTTTGTTCTCTCTATCGCGGTGCCGCAGTTCGTGTCACTCCTCGTTATGAGAACCATGCTTCAGGAACAGGGCGCGATCAATGTGCTCCTTCAGAATCTGGGGCTGATCGACTCCCCGCTTCCGTTCTGGACAAACACGACATGGGCGAGAGTAACGATCATCGTTGTAAACCTCTGGATCGGCATTCCGTTTACGATTCTTCAGGTTACCGGAATCCTTCAGAATATTCCGGCAGAACTGTATGAGTCGGCAAAAATAGACGGGGCGGGACCTGTGACCATCTTCTTCAAGATTACGCTGCCCTATATGCTGTTCGTGACGACACCGTACCTGATCACACAGTTTATCGGAAATATCAATAACTTCAATGTCATCTATCTGCTGACAGAAGGGAAACCTGCAACCATGGATTACTTCAACGGAACAGCCGGAAAGACAGACCTTCTTGTCACCTGGCTCTATAAGCTGACGATAGATTTTAACGATTACAACTACGGCGCGGTGATCGGTATCCTTGTATTTATCATCTGTGCGGTTCTGGCATTGGTGACATACAGAAGGACAGGTTCCTACAAAGATGAGGAGGGATTCCAGTAATGAAAGTAAAATCCATGAAAACAAAGAAGAGAATTCTGATCACCATCGTGCATGCATTCCTTTCGGTGATGGCAGTGATCTGGGTATTCCCGATCTTCTGGGTGATCATGACCTCCTTCCGCGCAGGAAAGGGATCATATTCGACAAAGTTCATACCCGATGAATTTACGGTGGGAAACTATGTGAAGCTTTTTACCGATACGGGAGTTTTTGATTTCCCGAGAATGTTTATGAATACCTTTATCGTTGCGGTGGCAACTTGTCTGCTTGCTACGTTTTTCCTGATCTCCATCGCATACACTATGTCGAGAATGCGTTTCAAGATGAGAAAACCGTACCTGAACATTGCACTGATCCTGGGAATGTTTCCTGGATTCATGTCCATGATCGCGGTCTATTATATCTTAAAAGGAGTCGGACTTACAGACGGCGGCCTGAAGCTTCTGGCGCTGATTCTTGTATATTCGGGCGGCTCAAACCTCCTGAGCTTCTATGTGGCGAAAGGATTCTTTGACACGATTCCAAAGGGGATCGATGAGGCTGCCTATATCGACGGGGCAACAAGGTGGAATGTATTTACAAAGATCACACTTCCTCTGGCAAAGCCGATCCTTGTGTATACACTGCTGACAAGTTTTATCGCACCTTGGACAGATTTTATCTTTGCGAAGGTTATCATCGGATCCGATGCAAAATATTATACTGTGTCAGTCGGTCTCTGGAACATGCTGACAAAGGAGAATATCTATCAGTGGTATACGCCTTTTGCCGCCGGTGCGGTATGCGTCTCCATTCCGATTGCAATACTGTTTATCTATGTACAGCGATTCTATGCGGACGGCCTGTCCGGGGCGGTAAAAGGATAGCATGGAATCTATTACCCGGCACAGTCCCGGAAAGAAAAGGAGGGGTGAGAAAAGATGCATACAGTGCTTATCGTAGATGATGAAAAGATCGAAAGAAAGGGAATCCGCCGTCTTGTGGAGCGGGAGGACAGCGAGTGCCGGATTGTGGAAGCTGCAAACGGACGGGAAGCCGCAGAACTTCTGGAAGAGGAAAACGTTGATATCCTGCTCACTGATATTCGGATGCCCCATATGTCAGGGATGGAACTGGCTGAACGGGCAGCGGGATGCTCCGGAGCGACTCAGACGATCATTTTCAGCGGACTCCAGGATTTTGAGTATGCCCGGACAGCCATCGAGTATGGCGTCAAAGATTATATCCTGAAACCCGTGGATCCGGCAGAATTCAGCCGGGCTTACGGGCGGGTGCGCCGGAATCTGCACCGGAGAGAAGAAGAGCACAGAAACCGGGATCAGATGTCGAAGTTTTTAAACCAGTATTTTCTGACCCGGTTTATTACGGAGGGAAAAACGGCTGTGGCAGAGGAAGCCGGCGCTCATGTGGATCTGACGGGATGGGAGAATATCCGGTATGCCGTATTTATCGAATGTGAGAACCGGTTCTTTGAAAAATATGAGGAAGAATTCGAGCGGGCTGTGACGGAAGAGCTGGGGGAACGGATTTACTGCCTGAACCTGAATATGACCCAGTCGCTCCTTCTGATTTGCATGGAGCCGGAGGATCCGGTGAAGACGGCAGAAAGCCTTCTGGCATGTCTGCGCAGACAATTCAGTCAGGAATTCTACATGGCGGTCAGCAGCAGGATTGGGGCATGGCGGGATATCCCGGATGTATACCGGAAACTGGACAGCCTGATGGAAGAAAAGTTCTACCGGACCGGAAGACATATTTTCTGTGAGGATCCGGAGAATCCGGGAAAAGCGGCTGTTGAAGAAGGACAGCTTATGGGCATGCTTGAGAAGGACATCCGAAACAGAGATATGTATCATCTGGAGGAGCACTTTGAGCGGGTGATCAGAAAATACAGTGAGAGTACAGAATTCCCGAGCATGTATGTAAAATTTGTCTTTTCCAATATCGTAAAACTCCTGTGGGAGGCATCTGCTATTATGAAAGGCGACAATCTCAATGAGGTTGTGGATCAGATCTACGGCTGCCATACAATCGAGGCAGTTGTTCAGGTGACAAGAAAACAGGTGGACGAGTATCTTCAGTTTATCGGGCAGGATAAGGGGAGCTATCGTTTTAAGGCGGAGGTTACAAAAGATTATGTACTTCACCATTATGGAGAAGACATCAATCTCGACGTTCTGGCAAAGCGGCTCTTTCTGTCAGCCGGGTATCTGAGCATGATCTTCAAGAAAGAGACGGGGGAGAACTTAAATCAGTTTATCAAGAATGTGCGGCTTGAAAAGGCGGCGGAACAACTCACCGGCACCGATCTGACAGTCGGTGAGATCTGCAGTAGAGTAGGATTCGCAAATATGTCATATTTCAGCAAATGTTTCCGGAGACAGTATGGAGTGACGCCGGACGCCTACCGGAAACAGGAGAAAAAAGACCAGGATGTGTGAAAATTTCCTGCATATTTATACAAGACGACAGAGGTGCGTAAGTTCAGAATATTGAAATAGTGACATGTTTCTGAAAAATTTGTCATTTATGAAAGAACAGGTGAAGAGGTAAAATTCAATACAGAAAAACTTAGAAGCAATCCGCCGGTCGGGAATATTCCTGGCTGGCGGATTCTATCCGGGAAAGGAAAGAGGTAACAGGGAGTTATGAAAAAGAAGGTATGCAGTATTTTACTGGCAATAGCAGTCCTGTTTACTGCCGCAGATTTCCCCATGCTGGCGGGGGCAGCAGAGGAGAACGGTGCGGCAGAGGAATATGCCGGAACCGTGGAGGAGACGGGGAAAATACCGGAGACGCCGGCGGAAAATAGGGTGACAGTAGCTGTGATACAGGATGATGCAGAAAAGATAACGGCGGGAAAAACTCAGAGTGCGCATGTCGCAGCAAAGAATATCGGGGACAGCGACGCTGTACTCCGTGTGTATCTGACAAATGCGGACGGCACTGCGCCGGATATGGAGATTGAAGTGCCGAACCTGTGTACAGAGGATGTGAACTTACAAAGTGAGGGAGATGATATCACCGAAGAGGATATAACAAGGAGTACGATCGCAGAGACCATGAAGGGGGCTCTCATCCTGGCAGACGGCAGTACTGCAGATCTGACAGCAGAGTGGAAAGAGACGAGAGATGATAACAATACGGTTACGGAGCACTTCCTTGAGGCAGCGCTTCCGGCCGGAGCTTCCACCCGGTTCGATATGCAGTTGCTCTACAGGACAGATGAAGAGATATATACGAGGACGACACTTGTCCGCGCCAAAGCATTCGTGGACGGACAGGAAGTGACAGAAGCTTCCGATGAGGAAGATGAAGATAATGAGGCGGAATTCACCTGGGAAGCCGCGGCAGAGGCCGGCGGGGAGAGTGAAGCTGAAGATGAGGCGGGAGAGGAGAATGTAGAGGAGACGACGGAAACTGAGGGTGTGACGGCGAAGAGAGTGATGAGAGCGGCGAATGGGGGTGCGACGCTGGCAGATGAAAATGTTTATACAGTTTATTTTATTCCGAGTCAAGCTTGGGAATTCCGAGTAGTAAATGAAAAGTATGTGCTAAAGGGAAATATGAGTAGTGGTACCCAAGGCACAATATCTTGGAATCTGGTTACGCTGGTTGATACAGGTACTACTGTTGAAAGCAGGAAGGTGTACCGGGCTGAGTTTGACAAAAATGTGATTAAGCACAGCGGAGCCGGAGCACTGCAATTTTGGCTTTGCAGTCCATCGGATACCGGAAATCAACACTCGGGAGGGTTGATAGAAGTATTTAGTGGATGGAATGAGGAATCTGCCTTTCAAAATAAGCTGTATATTGATGGAGGAGGCTGGAAAGAATACACCCCGGATATTATAAGCTATGCAGGAGAAAAGTTAAATTTTGTTGATCTTACTTCTGAACTGGATCTCTCTTATATATCAGCGGAATTCCAGACGAAAAATGGAGAGAGTACAACGAGCGTTGAAGTTTCGGATGAAATAATTGTACCTGATGATGTGGAGAGCGGAGCATATACTCAGATACGATTTAAGATTGGTGAAAGTTATACCGTCGCGTATAGCCTTTCTAATCTTATCGATGCAGGAAATACAACATTCTATTATGGAAGCACTACGATTTCGGGAGAAAACATTATCAGTGCATGGGGAGAGCCGGTCAGCGATAATGAAAGTCTTGTTGGAAAGATATTGTATTTTAATTCGGATGCTTTTGGCAGTGATGTTAAAGTGTCGTGTAATGAATCAGAAGAAAATGCAGGATTTGTAGAAGGCTCCAATATGTTGGCATACACGTTCCTAGAAGATTCTAATGCAACACAGCAGAGTATCATTACAGTAACAGCGAAAGGAAATACCTATCGCTTTCTGTGGGGGAATACAGCAAAGAATCAGGTAGTGCTTAATGAAGATGTGGCAACTGTATCAGATATTTACAGGTCGTCATATACCGTGTATTTTGACGCGTCATTGTCGAAACTTTCTTATAGTGGAGATGCAGGAGCGGTTGAAGGCGGTAATGTAGGGATACCTGACAGTGGAGAAAAGATTTTTTACCATGCCTATAACGATGATAGTACTGCAACAGAAGATGGTGAATTACAAAAAAACTCGTCTTATTCAGAAGGAGAAAATAAGTGGCAGGACGTTTACAGTGCTGAGTTAAAGCAAGAATATACACATATTATTTTTTATACTAGCAATAATTTGGGAACATGGCCTGGTGAAAATTCGCCAAGACGGACAGAAAATCTGACGATTGACTGGAGTCTGGCGAAGCCCTGCTTCTATGCGGACAGCAGTGACGATATCGCATATGATGGGGGCAAAGCCAGAAGTGGATACTGGGATGAAGTGTATAGTATCAGAAATGCTGAATGCGGGAAAGAGGCAGACGTAGTTGATATTGACAATTCGGAGAGATTTGTGAAAGAACAGGATACGATGTATGTCAATACAACATTTTATGATTACTACACAGACTATGAATTGAATGGAAATAATCGAGATACATATAAGAATGATTTTTCAACGAAAGATAATGACTTTAATTCGCAGAGAAACTGGGTTACTTTCAGACAGTTTAATCAGGCTCTGAGCGACTACTATGAAGAGAATAAGGTTGCGATCCCAATTTATACCGGACATTTCCAGACAGATGGGACAAATGTTGCATATCCGTTTAGTCAGATTGCGAATACGTTAAAACTGTTCGGGGGAGATAAGTATAATCTGTTTTTTTCAACGAATAACTCAGTTATTGATAATAACGGAAATACAACTGACAGTAACGAAAATCCTTTTTATGATTATGCAGCACAAGGGCTTGTTGCCCAAAGTTTGACAGAAGAAGGAAAACTGCAGACCAGTAATAGAGAAACATTTGAACCACATTTTGATGAAGACTTCCTTTTGGGAGAGAACAGTAAAAATGCCGTACTGGGTGAAGTATATAAGAATGTTTCTTTTCCGTTTACGAAAGAAGATTTACATGACAATGGAGTCGAGTACTGGGTGTTTGACAGTAACAAGACAACTTTGGAGATGAAGCAGGATCCAGATACGGACGAATATTATTTGAAGAAGATCGCTCAGGAAGATCAATATCAAAACTTAAATTCGGGTTCTAATGGATATGGTATTAATACAGAGAATAAATATGGATTTTTCCCATTTAACAGTGGTAGTACAAACGGACAAGCTGGTACATATAATTATGGGTTTGGTACGAAGATTGAGTTCAATTTCCGACTGACAGAAGATGGGAAAGTATTGGATTCTAAAGGTAATCCCGTTGATATTACTTTTGAGTTTTCCGGAGATGACGATGTATGGGTGTTTATTGATGATCAACTTGCACTTGATGTAGGTGGAGCTCATGGAAAGGTTACAGGTACACTTAACTTTAGTCAGGAAGGGAACAATGACAGCGATACAACACAGATAAAGGCAACTGTCAGCAATGTCAAAAGCAGTGCCGGATTTACACCGGGTAGTACAACAAATACGGTAAAAACAACTACATTAGATTCCAAACCCGGAGAAATCCACACTCTGACCATGTACTACATGGAGCGTGGTATGTGGGAATCGAACATGAAGATCACCTTCAACTTCCCGGATGAGAACCAGCTGGAAGTCAAAAAGGAAGTTGATACAACCAATGTAAATACAGAAATCTTCCCCGAGGAACTGTTCACGACAGCAGATTTTGGATTCACGATCAAAAATGCAGTGACACACTGGGGAGAAACGAAAGTGTCCGATAATAACGCTGTAGAGGACAAAGTATTTAATGAAAGCTTTCAAGAGGATACAGTCGAGCCAAGTGAGACAGACAATACATTTGAATTGGTAACTAGTTATCAAGGAAAAACAGATGTTGTCCATTGGAAGGCTCTGCATGAAGACGATGCGTCGGGAACCTATAAAGAAAAGCGTTGGGGAATTGTGTATCCTTCTTCTGGAAAAGGAGCGGTTTTTGATGCTTTGGGTGCAGCTGCATATCTGAGCTTTGACTTTTACTTTGATTACGATGCAGTTCCATCGTTGAGTAACGCCTGGATCGAGCTGGAAGATGCGGATGGAACGAAGATAGGAGCAAGACTATCGGCAAGTAATACGTTTGGTTCAGGGAATCTGAAGCAGAAAACGTGGCAGAACATTAAGGTAAGGCTGGACAAACTGACAACGCAAAATGACGGAAACACAGCGGGATTTGACTGGGAAAAGGTGAAGAATATCAAACTTGCTTTTACGAAAAGCCGTGATATTTATTTTGATAATTTCACTTTCGTTCCAGAGACATCTATGGATGTTATGACAGGGTTTACATTACAGCAGGCAGACATACCAGACTATGGATCTGTTGAGGCAAACGGAGCCAATGAAAATAATCCTTCTCTGCAAAATGCTACTGGTGCTGTATATACGTTGACTGGATCAGATAACACCAAATCTTACGGGCGGATCGGTACAGATGGGATGTTTACTTTGCGGGATGGTGAGACGGCTACATTCAGTAATCAGTTCCGATTAGGAAGTTACATCTATCTTGAGGAGACCGGAGTAAATTCGGAAGCGTTTGATACAACATGGACGATCTATGACAATGGAGTGCCCGTTACCAGTATGTCTTCTGGAGATACAATTAATGTCGGTGATGAAAGTAAAAATCTGGTAGATGTGAAAGGGACTGCTCTGGAAGACGGTCGGATTGAGAAAACTGATGAAAATTCTCCGGCTGCGAATTATGGAAAAGGTGAAGAAGTAAATGATACAGAGGAAAATTCGATCGTTTTCCGCTCTTACACGAATCCGGATAATAGAGCAAACCAGACCAAGCTGAAAGCAGTCTTTACGAATACAGTGAAGACCAGAAGCCTTGTTATTAAGAAGGACAAGTCGGATACATCGGGAGACTTGGGTTCGAATACTGAATATGAGTTTAAGATTACTTTTACCAATGTTGCAGGATCATCCCTGGGGGATGGAACGCCGATTGAACATACGGTTAAAGTGAAAGCAGGAGAGTCTGTAACGATAGAAGGTATTCCGATTGGAACCGATTATGTTATAGAAGAGGTGGAACCGGCAGATGGTTCCCGACTGGAAAGTATCGAGATAAACACGGGCAGCTTATCTGACGAGGAAAAAGAGGAGGCTCTTAAGTGGGTACGCGTTGAAGGCGAGACGGTACATGGCATTATGAAAGACAACACTGTGGATTGTTCGTTTGTATTTAAAAATACAAACCGCCCGCTTCTTGATATTACTGTAGAGAAGAAATGGCAGGACGCATCAGGGGAAGACATCAGTGACAGTATTAGTGCACCGATCTATGTACAGCTGCAACGGAATTACGTGAATGGAAATGCTGATCAATTTGAGCCGGTCATGATCAATGGAAAGAATTACGTTACCATTGAAAAAGGATATGAAGGATGGCGGTATACATTTACCGGTCTGGAGAAATACCGAAGTTCGGATCTGACGGGAGATCCGGCGCAATTAGTAAAATATACGTATCGTGTTGTTGAAGGAACATTGGACGGCGATGGCAATTTTGTAGAAGCTGAAAATGGGAAAATCACAGTGTCAGAAATCGAATACGGCGTTGATTATGAATATAAGGAAATTCAGGCAGAAGATTCCGATGCTCAGTACGGCACAGCGACGAACGAAGGTGTTACCGGAGACAGTGATATGCATAGCGAAGAACACTTGGCTGCTATAACCAATACCAGAGTATTTGATCTCCAGATCAAAAAGGTAGATGCCTCCGAGAC
The DNA here is from genome assembly GCF_002160525.1 of Lachnoclostridium sp. An169. Classification (GTDB taxonomy): domain Bacteria; phylum Bacillota; class Clostridia; order Lachnospirales; family Lachnospiraceae; genus Mediterraneibacter; species Mediterraneibacter cottocaccae. The sequence goes on along the minus strand of NZ_NFKT01000019.1, from coordinate 9,897 downwards.
AGATAAAACATTGGATAATGTAGAGTTTACTCTGGAAAAAGGTACTTTATCAGATGAAGGATTTATAGTAGACAGTTCATTTGCTAAACAGACGTTGACAACCCAAAACGGGGGAATCGCAACTGTTCAAAATCTTTCGCCGGGGATTTATCGGATCATTGAGACAAAGACACAGGAAAAATACAGTCTGCTGAAATCACCGCTGTTCCTGAACGTGGATGGAAAAGGCAGTATGAAGATCCAAGATGGGACAGATGGAAAACCGCAGAACGTTACACTTGAAAACAATACGATCAAGATCACCATTTCCAACCGTCTGCAGTTCGAGCTCCCGGTGACCGGAGGTTATCTCCGATTCTATATGATAGCTGGAGGTCTTGCCCTTGCGGGCACAGCACTTTTCATCTATAGATTGCAGAAACGAAGAAAGGAGGTCAAGACTCCTGGAAAGAAGTAGTGGAGCAATCAACGTAGTAAAAAATGAAAACCTATATTTTTGAGTGAAAGAGAGGGAAATAAGGTATGAAGATGAAGAAACTCAAAAAACTCGTAGCCGGTATACTTAGCGCGGCTATGGTGATGTCTACCATGGCGGTGACAGCATTCGCAGCGGGGGAAAATGATACTTTGATTGACCAAAGTAGAGACGGGAATTGTTCTCTTAAAGTGGTTAAATATGAAATGCAAGGAAATATTCCAGATGATCCGGCAGGAACAGGAGAAGCTAATCAGGAAATTCCAACCGGAGCAACAAAAATGGAGGGAGTTGGTTTTACTCTCTGGAAGGTAGCAGATTTGGATAACTATTATACAAGTGCTGGTATTGCCCTTCCGACACTTGAGGAGGCAAAAAATAAAGTTCAAGAAGAGAGCCTAACACCTATTGATGGTGGAGAAAAGCTGACAGATGAAAATGGAGAAATTCCATATAATAATCTTGAGTTTGGTATCTACTATTTAAAGGAGACAAAGCCTTCTGCAAATACTATAAGTACAGCTGTAGAGACGCTCATTTCTGTCCCGATGACAAATGTAGATGGTGATGGTTGGCTGTATGATATAACAGTAAATCCTAAAAACCAGACGGTATATGCAGGTGTTACACTGAAAAAGACAGACGACGCAGGAAAGGATCTTCCAGATTCACGCTTTGTACTTCAGATTAAGGACGGTACTACTTGGAAATATGTCACCGGAAATGGAACAGATGGGTATAATTACAGCGGAACAACCTATAATCAAGATGTGATTTATACTATTCCTGCAGGTGGTACGACTTTCAGTGGACTGAAAGTAGGGGAATATAGATTTATCGAGGTTTCTGCTCCTGGCGGATATATTATGGATGGAAGCAAGCGTTATGGGTTTGTGATAAATGAGGATGGAAGCATTACAGCTAAGGATGATGCATATGGCATTACGACGACGGGAGACAAAACTGCAGTCATTACAGTCCCCAATGAAAAACCAGAAGTTGACAAGACAGTGGGAGATGCAGAGGGAAATTATGGCGATGATGTAGATTACAGTGTTGGAGATGATGTTCCATTTAAGATAGAGGTTGATATTCCATCCAATATTGCAAAACTGAAAACCTTTAAACTTACTGATACAATGGAAAGTGGATTGGAAAGCGCAAAAGAATTTAGTGTTACATATTACAAAGATGGATCAGTTACCGATATTGGACTTAGCAGAACTCCAGTTTCTACCAATAATGGTTGGACGTTAGAATATAGTTTTGCTGAGGGTGATATGACCAAATTGGCAAATGCGGATACAATTTTTATTGAGTTTAAGGCTACATTAAATGGAGATGCAGTAACTGGCGGGACAGGTAACGATAACGATATTGAGCTGGAATATTCCAATAAAATTCTGCCAGAAAGTGATGATGAGGGAAATCCAAATGAGCCGGGAACTCCGACTACAAGCAAATTAACCGATAAAGTAGTTATCTATACATTTGGTATGGAACTTACAAAAACATTTAATGGAGCGACACCAGCAGAAGGATATACTGCAACATTTGATTTGTATAGAGAGGATGCCAATGGAAGTACAACTATTAAACATGAGAATCAAGATGTAAAAGTTAGTCCGATTGGAACTTATACAACAGATGAACAAGGTAAGATAACATATAATACTTCACAAACAGGAAACCAGGATAAAGGCTTTGCTCAGGGAACATACTATTTTGTGGAGACTGCGACGGTTGAAGGATTTAATCTCCTTAAAGATTCTATAAAAATAGAAATTACAGTGCCCTATACCACAACGATAACGACAACAGAAACTACTACGGAGAAAGATCAGTATGGCAATGTTATTCGTACTGCTACTACCACCACTTCAGAAACAACATATACGGAAGCAGATCCGACTACTGAAGCACCTGTTTATACATTTACTGTGGATAATAGTGAAGGCTTCGAGCTCCCCGTTACCGGTGGCATGGGAACCCTCCTCGCTTCCTTCGCAGGTATCCTGCTGATGGCAGGCGGAGCGTTTGTATTCCTTTCCTCCAGAAAGAGAAAAAATGCCTGATTACAAATTTTAGATAAACTCTTTCATTTTACTGTTTCATAGGAGAGATGTGCACTGCATGTCCCTCCTATGAGACTTTCAGCCGGGATCCAGAGGACGCGGGATTCTGGAAACCGGCTGAGAGCCTCAGGGGACTTAAGAGAAGAGGAAGCAAAGGACGGATCAGGAAAATGAAGAAGATAAAGACGATTTTTGCGCTTCTTATGTTTGCCACGGGACTTGGCATCGCGGCCTATCCGGTTATCAGCAACATGCTCTATGAGCGCAACGCCACGAAAGTCGTGGAGACTTACAGTGAGACGGTGGACGACATGGAGCAGGAGGAGATCGACGCGGCGAAGGAAGCAGCGCGCAAGTACAATGAACAGCTCCAGTCAGTCGTCGTCCGTGACGAGAACGGGGAAGGCGAGCAGGCCGGGGAGAGTTACGTGGATCTGGTCAATGTAGGCGAGAGCATCGGATACATAACGATCCCGAAGATTGACGTGGAACTGCCGATCTACAACGGGAGCAGTGAAGAGGTCCTGCAGAAGGGGATCGGACACATGGAGCAGTCTTCTTATCCCATCGGCGGAGAGAGCACCCACAGTGTTCTCACCGGGCACCGGGGACTTCCGGACGCGGAGCTTTTTACGAATCTGGACGATCTGGAAGTGGGGGACCGGTTTTACCTCCATGTGCTGGATGAGATCCTTGCCTATCAGGTGGATCAGATCAAGGTCGTAGAGCCCAATGAGACCGGTGATCTGGATATCATCGAGGGGGAAGATTACTGTACGCTCGTCACCTGTACGCCTTATGCGGTCAATACCCACAGACTGCTTGTGCGGGGCGTAAGGACAGCGTATAATGGTGAATTGGAAAGTGATGTGCAGTATCAGGAATTACAGTCGGGGACCATCGCGAAAAGGCTTCTTGATGTGTGGCCCTGGCTCCTGATGGCGGGCGTGACCGCCATCGGTACGGAAGCAGTGCTGTTTATCCTCCTGGTGCGCAGGAAGAAGAAACGTGACAGGGAAGAGATGTTATGAAAAAAGAGATCTTGAGAAAGGCGGTACAGATACTGGCTGTGATCGCATTTACTGCAGGGGTGGTCATTTTCTTCGGTCCCATGGTAAACCGCTGGATCGCCGGGCGTGACAGTTCTGAAGTGATCGCTGTATTTCAGGAAGAGGCGGCTTCCATTTCCGGCAGTGAAGGCGCGGATGCTGACGGCACAGGCGGAGGCGCAGACGGGACCGTGGCGGAAGGCGCAGGAAGTACAGGGACAGGTGCGGAGACAGGAGCAGAAGCGGGTGCAGGAACCGGAGCGGATGCGGGAACTGGAACGGATGCGGACGAGGATGGGATCGGTGCATATTCCGGGGAGGCGTCTGCCTCCGGTCTGGCAGATCTAAGGGAGGCGCTGGAAGCCTATAATGAGGAACTGTACGAGACCGGGCAGTCCGGGCTGAGGGATCCGTTTTCCTATGAAACTTCCTCCTTTGACCTGACGGAGTACGGATTCAGCCAGAACGTGATCGGCGTGCTCTGGATCCCCCGTCTGAATGAGGAGCTTCCGGTCTATCTCGGCGCGAACGCGTCAAACATGGCAAAGGGAGCGGCTCTGATGGGTCAGACTTCCATGCCTCTGGGCGGTGTGAACACGAACGCGGTCATCGCGGCGCACCGGGGATGGAGCGGAATCCCCATGTTCCGCAATATCCAGTCGATCCAGATCGGGGATAAGATCCAGATCACGACGCCGTGGGAGACTCTCATTTACCGGGTATGTGAGCTGAAGATCATTTCCCCGGACGATACAGAAGAAGTGCTGATCCGGGAAGGGCGGGATCTTGTGACCCTGCTCACCTGTCATCCATATACGCAGAATTATCAGAGGTATCTCGTGATCGCCGAACGCTCGGACGAGGAGCCCCGGACGAAGGAGGAAGATCTGGCCGAGGCGGAAGGCAGTTACGACTCCAGTGCACGGGAAGTGGAAGATGTGGATGGAAATACCATACTTGTGGATCCCTCTGACATCAGCCCATCTTTCCTGGAAGGCACGGAGGCAGCAGGAGCCGGATACTCGAATCTGCAGATCTGGATGGAGACTTACGGGATATGGATCGTATTTGCCGCTGCAGTCATCATCGTTTCCATCGCGGTGATGTGTGCAGGGCGCGGGAAGAAGAAAGGCAGGAGGAAGAAGAAAAGATGAGTGCATCAAAATACGCAGAGAAAGCCAGACTGGTGGTGGAGGAAGTGGAGAAAGTCATCGCCGGAAAGGACGGTTGTGTGGAGAAAATCATGATGGCAGTCCTGGCGGGGGGACACGTGCTGATCGAGGATATCCCGGGAGTGGGGAAGACGACCCTTGCCGTTGCATTTGCCAGAGCCATGGACTTAAGCCAGAGGCGTGTGCAGTTTACACCGGATGTCATGCCCTCGGATATCACGGGATTCACGATGTATGAGAAGTCTCAGGACGCGTTTGTCTACTATCCGGGAGCGGTGATGTGCAACCTGTTCCTGGCGGACGAGATCAACCGAACTTCCGCGAAAACGCAGTCCGCGCTCCTGGAAGTGATGGAGGAAGGCAACGTGACTGTGGACGGGGAGACCCATTCCGTGCCGAAGCCGTTTCTTGTATTTGCCACGGAGAACCCTCTGGGCTCTGCGGGAACCCAGATGCTCCCGGAGTCCCAACTGGACCGTTTCATGATCTGCGTGGTCATGGGATATCCGGAGAGAGAGGAAGAGATCCGCATCCTCATGGGAGAAGCGGGCGCAGGTCCACTCGCCCGGACAGAGGCGGTGATCACGAAGGAAGAACTGCGGAGGATGCAGAAAGAGACGCAGGAGGTATTTGTCCACAGGGCTGTCTATGACTATATCGTATCTCTGGCCGAGGCTACGAGGGAACATCCCCTGATCTCTCTGGGATTAAGCCCCAGAGGTTCTCTCGCGGCAGTGCAGATGGCGAAGGCGGGCGCTTACATGGCGGGGAGAGGCTTTGTAGTGCCGGACGATGTGGCGGGAGTGTTCCATGATACCGCCAGACACAGGATCCTCCTGAGCGCCCAGGCGAAGGCGGGAAATATGACTGCGGACGATGTGCTGGACGAGATCCTGGAGACGGTGAAAAAGCCCAGACCGGAGAAGCGGTAGCAGGGGAAAACGGTCAGCAGGATGGAACGGCCAGCAGGGTGAAGAGAAACGGATCATGATGCGAGGAGTGTGAGGTATGGAGAGGATGAAGAGTAAGGCGGGGTACGGCGCGGTGGTCGTACTCACGCTGATCATCGCTTTGACCCATGAGGGCGAATTTCCCAGATTTCTTCTGGGATTCGAGGTCGTGCTGGCGGCTGCACTCTTTTTTTCACTTAAGGTCCTTGCGGGGAAGATCGAAGTCCATTTCCGGCTTCCGGTCCTCGCGGACAGCCGGTCAAAGGAGATCGTGGTGGAGGCAGAGATCGTGAACCACAGTATCCTTCCCGTTCCTGCGTTGACAGCCGGGTTTATCTGGGAAGATGTGATCTCCGGGGAGAGAGGGACTGTACAGATGCCTGCCATGGCAGACAGCCGGGGAAGATCGGTCGCGCGTTTCCGGCTGAGGGCAGGACACTGCGGAGTCATCCGCGTCCTCCCCGGGGAAGTCTGGGTGAAAGACTACCTTGCCCTCTTTCGCAGGAAAACAGCTCCGGCGCCGGGCAATCCGGAATATGCCGTGCTCCCGGACTGGACGGAGGCGGAAGCGGGGAGCGCGGAGAAACGGCAGAGGACCGGGGGCAGTGAGGAGGCGGATGGGGACCGTTCGGGGGATGATTATTCGGAGATCCGCGACATCCGTCCTTACCGGAGAGGAGACGCCAGGCACAGTATCCACTGGAAACTTTCGGCGAAGATGGAGGATCTGATGGTGCGCGAGCCTTCCGATACGGCCGACACGGCGGTGCTGATCTTCCTGGATCTGTATACGGCGGACAAAGATGCGCTGGCACGGTCGGATCAGGCACGGTCTGAACTGGACCGGTTCTACGAGCGGGCGGCAGCGGCATCCCACAGACTTCTCACGGACGGCGTGCGCCACTATGTTGTGTGGGCGGATCTGGAAGAACAGGAGAAAAGGGCCGGATCAGGAAACGGGATCGTGCGTTATGAGGTGCGGGATGAATCTTCTTTCCGGGGGATGCTGACAGCGCTGGTCCACACGCCTCTTTCCAGCCGGAGGGCAGATCTGGATCTACTTTATAAGGAGCGGTTTTCTGATGAGACATTCAGGGAAGTTGGAAGGCTTTCACTCGAAGCAGGTGGAAGCCGGAAAAGGGAGAAAACGAAAACGGGAAAATAAAAATGCGGGGATCCGGGTGACGGGCAAAGAACTGGTCCAGGTGGAGACAGGAAAGAGCCATCCCCGGGTCTGGTTTTTGGCGGGCGTGATCCTGCTGCTGCTGGAGGCGGAAGGGATCCTCATGGCAACAGTCACCGGATGGGATCTGCCGGTCAATGCGCCTGCAGTTTATCTGGGGACCGCGGTATCCGCTGTCCTGGCGTCGCTGTTTTTTTATGAAGGGCGCCTGGAGGGAAAGCGGAGATATATGGTGTTCCTCTTTGTCCTGCTTTACGCCGGGCTTTTGTTTGTGACGCAGGATACCTTTCTGAGCGGAGGAAAGCAGTTTGTCAATGCGGTGGTCTCGGCGGTGAATCGGGAGTATAACAGTTCGATCGCGGTGTTTTCCCAGACTGTAGATGCTGGGGAGATGACCGTTTTCCTTCTGGAGATCATGCTTGTCCTCACAGGATTTCTGGCGTCGGTCGTGCTATGGCGTCCGGACGCGCTGATCCTCGCTCTGGCGGAGTTCCCGATTCTTGCCGTGATGTTCCTGTGCGCCGGAGAACCTTCCATGCCGGCGCTGTTTTTCCTGCTGTTCGGCGCGGTGGGGACCTATGCGTCTTCCCGTTCGTTCCGGAGAAAGGCTCTCTGGGGGACGCCGGGGAGTGAACAGCGGAAACGGAATCTGGAATGTTTTGAAAATGTGCAGAAAAAGATTCTGATCGCTGTCGGGACAGCCGGTGTCGTGCTCTCGATCTTTGCGTTCTATCTGGTGCGCCCGGGGCTGAATGTACAGCTTGAACGCGCGGAAAGCGTGACGGCCAGAGTGGAGAACCGGATCATGGAAAGCCTGATCGCTCTCCTGCCCCAGTCGGAAAACGGCGGGTTAAGCCTGACTGCGGAGACGGACGGGGGAGGCGTGCAGGACGGCATGCTCGGAGAGACGGATGGGTTTGCTGTAGGTTCCCTTGAAGATCTGCGCCTCACCAGTTCAGTGAAACCGTCAGAAACCGTCTATCTCAAAGGATTTATCGGGAGCACTTACGGGGAGAACAGATGGCTTGCGCCTTCCGGGGAGACATTTTTCAGTGCGGCGTCGAACTGGCAGACCGAGGATGATCCGGCTCTTTATATACAGAATCTGCCTTTTTTGAGGACGATGTATGCTCTGAATATGACGGCAGACGGGGAGAACGGGGAAGATGCATCTGCGGGCAGTGCTGACGGCGGAGAAAACAGCGGAGTAGGTGCTTTGTCGGATGGTTCGTCAGGCGGGACGGCAGCGGCTCCTGCGGAACTGACGGTGGAAAGGCTGAATGCGGTGTCTTCGTATACATATGTTCCTTACAATGCTTATCTGAATGAATATTATGATATCCCGGACGGAGATGGGGCGGTGGCAGGCCAGTCGGTCCAGGATGATATTTTTTCCTGGTTTCCGGAGGAGACAAGCAGTTCCGTCCTGGAGGCGTGGAACAGCGATGAGGAAAATGCCAGCGTGCTCGACCGTGTGGAAGCTTCATACGAAGCTTATGCCAGGCAGTGGTATATGGACGTCCCGGAAGGCCTCGACGAGTTAAAGGAACTCTGCGAGGAGCAGGAATTTCATGTGGAGGAGACCGGCGACGTCCCGGCGGACGGCGTGGACGATGTTGCGGAGTTTGTGATCCCTTATCTGACGGAAAATTATACTTATGATATGAATGCTGAGGCGGTCCCCGAAGGTGAGGATTTCCTCACGTATTTTCTGGAAGAGTCGAAGACCGGATATAGTACCCATTTTGCCACCGCGGCTGTTGTTATGTTCCGGATGTGCGGTCTGCCTGCCCGGTATGTGGCAGGGTATGCAGTGCCGGCAGATCTTTTCGCAGTACAGCCGGAAGGCACATATACGGCGGTAGCTCAGGCGGATAATTCCCATGCCTGGGTGGAAGTCTACCAGTCCGGCGTCGGCTGGGTCCCGGTGGAGACGACCCCGGGAGCCCTGGGGACAAAAGCCCAGGTGGAGATGCCGGAGGGAACAGAGCAAAATGGCGCTGATGAGGACGGCAGTCAGGAGAATGGGACGGAGGAAGATGGGAATAATCCGTTTTCAGACTTCGTGTCCCGCCTGCTTGACGGAAGTCTCGATTCGGTGATCTTCTGTATGGAGATCGTTTCCCTTGTGGCAGTGACCGGCGCTGTGTCAGGTCATCTGATCTGGAAACGCCGGTGCCATCTCGGAAAAAGAAAGCGGTTATCCGTAAATGAAAATATCCGCGAGATCTTCCGGGCCTTCTATGAAGTGCTCCTGTATGCAGGGATGGATACGGCTGTCGCGTCGGATGATCCCCGGTTTACGGAGATTGCGGCGGAGTACTGTAGCGGGGCAGAAAACCCTGCAGGATGCAGAGAGATACGGGAGTTCTATGCACTTGTTCTGGAGGCTGTGTATGGAAACACTGACTTGCAGGAAAAAGACCTGATCCGCGCCAGAAAGTATTACCGGGAACTGGTCCCTTCGGTACTGAGACAGATGAGATTCATTCGGCGGATCAAAGCGGTTGTCTGGCGGGGATATTGAGAAAAATCCTGCACATGAAGTGGATAACTTTTTATAACTTCTGTAAGTTTGTTGATAACCCTCTTTTTTGTGTTCTTCTTATTGAAATTAAAATAATGTCATGATATGGTGAATGCACCCGGAGATCAAAATGCCTTTTGGAATGACGATCTTCCGGGTGCATTCAAACATTCTGAGAAATCTGAAAAAAGATATCTGAACAAGAGCAATCTGAAGAGAAATTAAAATTCAGCAGGCGGATCTGCCGGGAAATCCAGAGTTTGAACAGGAACCTGTTGGGGTGGTGTTTTCGGGAAGAACATGGTATGATGGAAGTGGAAAATATGAGACAAAAAAAGAGAAAAAGGAAAGCGAACATTAAATATCGCGGAAAAAATGAGACAAATGGCGCAGTAAAATTAATTGACAAAAACAGCAGTAACAATGAAAACTTTATCATGCTTCCCATGGTGGATTTCTGTTTCAA
>NZ_NFKT01000018.1 GCF_002160525.1 Lachnoclostridium sp. An169 | reverse complement strand
CATGATCCTGATCATGATTCCATTCTTCTAAAGCAATCCCGTACTTTGGTGAAATATACTCAAAGATATCCTTTGCCCGGTCAGAAATCTGGTCATCAATCACTTTTCGACGATACTTTACGACCATTATGAGATGATAATAAAGAAGAAAAACTGAATGTGCATTATGATCCATATTTCTCAATATAATCAGATCCTTTCACATTTCGACTGATCATATTATATCACATCCCCGGATGGAGAACAAGTGTTCTTTTACAAGTGAGAAAAAATCAAAATATTCAGATAATAATGGCAATTTATCCCGCCACCTGCAGAGGTTGGGGGAATTCTTGCTTAACATTCGTTAAAAATATTAAAAAATAAATAAGACTTTCCGCATCTGCGGATGCCGGCAATCACCTTAATCGATCCGTTCGTCTTTCGCTCAATCAGTTGCTGCAGATAAGCATCTCCTTTTATCTCCATCGATTTGCTCCTGTTTTTTGTGTATTTACACGTTTTTATGTTTCTCAGCTTCTCATATTATCATATCCGTATTTTTTATTCAGATGTATTCTCCAAAATACTTCGATAAACTCCGGATTATCGGTACTTTAAAGTTTTTTTATTTTCAATTTAGAAATTTTCATTTTCTTTTATAATTCACTCATACTTTCGTCACATTTGCTGTCTATAATAAATGACAGATAGTTGATAAACAACTATCTCCCCCCTCATAAAGTAAAGACACCAGATGGTGTCGCACTTTACTCTCATTCCTTTAGATAACTATAAAAACGACGAAGCCCGTTAGCCCTTGTGGTTAGCGGGTTTTCGTTGTTTATAACACACTATGTAATCCACGCAGGACAAATTCTGGACACCTCCCGGGCATTTTCTTTATTCTGCGGCCAGCAGTCCCCTCCCGAAGTTTGCTCCCGATCCACCGTATGAACTGGACTGGTTAAATTATATTATTTTGGCTATTTTTATTCAATCCAGTTTCTGCTATATTTTCCTATACAGCGCGCATATACAACATGCATTTACAGCATACGTTTCACAAATCAATACCAACAAAAGGAGACTACTTTATTATGAAAAGAATTGTTACTGTCCAGGACATTTCCTGTATCGGACGCTGTTCGATCACCGTGGCGCTCCCGGTTATTTCCGCAATGGGCGTGGAGTGCGGCATCCTTCCGACAGCTGTCCTTTCCAATCATACCATGTTCCGGAGCTTTACCTGCAAAGATCTTTCGGACCAGATCGAACCGATCGCCGACACCTGGGAAAAAGAAGGGATCACGTTTGACGGGATCTACACCGGATATCTTGCCTCCCGGGAACAGTGCGGACAGACTGCGGATTTCTTCGACCGCTTCCGCACCGGTGAAAATCTGATCCTGGTGGATCCTGCCATGGCGGACAATGGCCAGCTCTACCCGGCTTTCGACGAGAGTTTTCCTTCTGCCATGGCGAAAGTATGCGCCAAAGCCGATGTAATCCTGCCGAATATCACGGAAGCCTGCCTGCTCACCGGTATGCCATATCGGCAGGAAGGCAAGTATGATGAAACCTATATTCACGAGCTTTTACAGCGGCTTTTGGAGCTTGGCTGCAGAACCGCAGTCCTCACCGGCGTGAGCTTTGAACCGGGCAGGCTCGGAGTTGCCAGCCTGGACCGGGATGGAAATGAATTTTCCTATTTTACAAAGAAATGCCCTCAGAGCTATCACGGTACGGGAGATCTCTACTCCTCCGCCGCTTTCGGCGGGCTGATGCGGGGACTGGAACTGGGCGACGCACTGGCGCTGGCTGCGGATTTCGTGGTAATGTGTATCGAAGCGACTGCAGATGCCAGTGACGCCAGATGGTACGCCGCTGAGTTCGAGTCGCAGATTCCCTGGCTGTGCAGAGAGCTGGAGGAGCGGATGAAGTGAGCGGTTATACACCGCTCCTCTCTATCTTTATCCAGAAATTATCCTCCGCCATCCGCCCCTCTGTCTTCTGTATAATCATAAATGGGTCGTAAAACGGGAGATCCAGTTCGCGGAGAATAATCTTCATCTTATCCCGTGTCCGCGGGAAGCACCTGGATTCCAGAAAATTCTCATAGTCTTCATAAGAAGGATGCTCATTGCGCCCAAAGGCACAGAATAATGGATCTGTAACAAAATTTTTAATCCGGATCCGCTGTTCGCGATCATCCACATCGATCACTGTACACAGCTGATTCTCATACATATACCTGAGCCGCAGCGGCATTTTCAGTTCCGGAACCTCCAGTTCCTCCAGAAGCCATGTCCTCTCCCGGAAAATGCACAGCAATGCTGCCGCCGCCCCTTTTGCACTGCCGCCGCTGCTCTCCCAGTGCTCCACAGTTTTGACAGACACATTAAGTAATTCTGCCAGTTCTTTTTGTTTTAAGTGCAGTTTCTGCCGGATTATCTTTACTTCACCGGCAGATAGTGACTTCTGTAAAGCAAATTCCATAGCAATCTTCCCTTCCTGTAATTTCAAGCTTTCCTATAATAATTTCAAACATTCCCATAATGTCAAGCTTACCCATAATGTCAGGACTTTCTGCTCTGATACCGGGTCTGCCATCTTTCAGTTACTTTATTGATCATAGTAATTGAAATTCTCTCCGGCTTCCTTTATTATTATAGAAGCAAAGCATTGCGCCGCTGTATCTGCTGGATCTGTTAATAAAAAGCAAGGCAATGCGCGGCTGCATCTGTTTTATTTAATATCATTTACCATATTTACACATTTACAATAAGAAAGATAAAGGAGCTGACATAAAAAATGAAAAAAGACGATATCCGCTATCAGACCTACATCCGGATTCTCGAGGAGGAGCTTGTCCCCGCCTTCGGGTGCACGGAACCTATCGCCCTCGCATATGCTGCCGCCAAAGCCCGTGAAGTTCTGGGGGACATACCGGACCGGGTCGTTCTGCAGGTCAGCGGAAGCATTATTAAGAATGTAAAAAGCGTGATCGTGCCGAACACCAACCACCTCAAGGGCATTCCCGCAGCAGCGGCTGCCGGAATCATAGCTGGAGATCCCGACAAAGAGCTCGAAGTCATTTCCCATGTGCCGGAAGACCAGGTAGACAAGATCCGGGACTTTCTGGATCACGCACCGATTGAGGTGGAGCATATCGACTACGGCCATGTATTCGACATCATTGTCACGGAATATAAAGGGGACTCTTATGTGAAAGTAAGAATCGCTGATTACCATACAAATATCGTTCTGATCGAAAAGGACGGAGATATTCTTCTGGAAAAAGAGCTGAAGGCAGAAGAGAACGATGAAGATGAGGGAGCAAACCGGGCAGACCGCAGTCTTCTGAACATGGAAGACATCTGGAATTTTGCCTGTACCGTGGACACCTCTGACGTGGCAAAACTTCTGGACCGCCAGATCCGCTATAATAACGCCATTGCCGAGGAGGGGCTGCTCGGTGATTACGGAGCAAATATCGGAAGTGTTCTCCTTCATTCCTACGGGAACGACATTACCGTGCGGGCGAAGGCAAAGGCAGCCGCCGGATCAGACGCCCGGATGAATGGCTGCGAACTCCCCGTAATTATCAATTCCGGAAGCGGAAATCAGGGAATCACCTGCTCGGTTCCCCTGATCGAATATGCGAAAGAACTGAACTCCAGCAAGGAGGAACTCTACCGGGCGCTTGTTCTCTCCAATCTCGTTGCCATCCACGAGAAAACAGGAATCGGGACTCTCTCCGCATATTGCGGCGCTGTCAGCGCCGGGGCAGGAGCCGGAGCGGGAATCGTTTACCTCTGCGGCGGCGACTACCAGGCAGTAATCCACACCGTCGTCAACGCCCTTGCAATTGTCTCCGGCATCGTCTGCGACGGAGCGAAGGCATCCTGCGCGGCGAAAATCGCATTTTCCGTGGACGCGGGAATCCTGGGCTACAACATGTACAAGAACAATCAGGAGTTCAAAGGCGGAGACGGCATCGTCATGAAAGATGTGGAATCCACCATCCGCGGCATCGGACGCCTCGGAAAGGACGGCATGAAAGAGACGAATGAAGAGATTATCAAGCTGATGGTCAGCGGGGACTGCTGATCCGGTTGTCTCCGATTCTCCTGCTTTTTGTCAAATATTATGAATTTTCTATCCCCTTCTCTACTATATATGCTAGAATAGTCAGGAGGGGATTTCTTTCCTTCTCAAAATATGTTTACAATAATTTATCTGGGGGGATACAAATGGGTGAGGAACACACTGCCGGTTTCCGAAAGCAGCAAAGATATATAAACGGAATAGACGGGCTGAGAGCAATAGCGGTACTTGCCGTACTTGCATATCATCTGCAGCTTCCTTTTGCAAAGGGAGGCCTCATCGGCGTCACCGTATTTTTCGTCATATCCGGTTTTCTGATCACACGGATTCTGCTGACAGAATCAGATACCACGGGCACCATTGATCTGAAGAACTTCTGGATCCGGCGGATCCGCAGGCTGCTCCCGGCGATCCTGACAATGCTCGCAGCGCTGATATTTGCGAGCGCTGTTTTTAACCGGGTGCTTTTTACAAAAGCCTGCTCTGATTTATTGTCTGCCATTTTCTGCTATAACAACTGGTGGCAGATATTCAATAATGTCTCGTATTTTGAAAATGCGGGAGCGCCTTCTCCTCTGACCCACTGCTGGTCACTGGCGATCGAAGCACAGTTTTATCTGGTCTATCCTCTGATCCTGATGGCGCTTTCCCGGCTTAAAGAGCACAGGAAACTGATTCCCGGCGTGACAGCGCTGCTTGCTCTTATATCTGCCGCTCTTATGTGGATCCTGTTCGATCCGGCCCAGGATCCAAGCCGGGTCTATTACGGAACGGATACCCGGGCTTTCTCACTCCTTTTCGGAGCGCTTCTCGCCATGGCATCCGAGCATGAGAAGGAACTGAATATTCTTCCCTCCACGGTAAGAGACGGGCTCGGACTTGCCGCCCTGATCGGGATTCTGTGCATCGCGGGATTCGTGGATGGTTACAGCAGTTTTCTCTACAAAGGAGGGCAGGTGCTCGTCTCTCTGCTCTCTGTGGTGGTGATCTATGCCGTTCTGAACAGAAGAAGCCTGCTGGGAGCAGTTCTCGGACTGCCGCCTCTGAAATGGATCGGCGACCGCTCATACGGGATTTATCTGTGGCATTATCCCATCATTCTTCTGGTCAGCGGCGGAAAAAAATCCACCTGGTGGATGATCCTCATTGAGATCATGCTCACTCTGATCTTTTCCGCTCTTTCCTACCGGTTTATTGAGACACCTGTCCGGCATGGTATCATCGGAAAAAGCATTACAACCATCACCTCACGCCCCAGATCCAGACGGGAACGCAGGCATGCCGTCCATGTACTGAAAAAAGCCATGAAAGCATGTCTGGTCACTTTCGCTGTCACTCTCTCTGCTGTTCTGTGCGTAATTTTTGTTCCAAAAGAACAGGCGCTGAGCAACATTGAAGACCTGGAAGCACAGGCGCAGGCTGCCGGCGAGACTGCAAAGGAAAAGGCGCAGCAAACCGGAGACGACAGCAGTGCCGCAGACGATGCACAGCAGGGATCTGATGATTCTTCCGCACCGAAAACGGACGAAGAAATCCTGGCAGACCTCCATCTTCTCCTGATCGGAGACTCTATTGCCCTGGGCGCTGCCGATGATTTTTACGCGATTTTCCCAAACAGCATCTGCGATGCCGCAATCAGCCGGTACACCACCGAGAGTTACGATATCTATGACTCCTATGTGAATAATCAGGGTTGGAACGGAGACGGCGTAATCTTTGCACTTGGTGCAAACGGTCTTATGTATGATTCTCTTCCCACACTGAGGGAACGTATGGGGCCGGATACTCCTCTGTTCATCATGACGGCAAGAGCACCATATACCACCTGGGAAGAGTCTAACAATCAGGAAATGCGCGAATTTGTCGAAGCCCATGACAACACATACCTGATCGACTGGTATGCCGCAAGCGAGGGACACAGCGAGTATTTCGAGAGCGATGAGACACACGTAAACAGTACCGGCGCGCAGGCTTTCGCAGAATGTATCCGGGATGCTGTGCTGCCGGTGTATAAGGTGGATAAATAACCTGCCTGCTGTACTGCCAATGCATAAAGCGGTGGAATGACCGACATAACCGATGTCTTCAGCGCCTGCTTCATTCCTCCACCCTCATCAGATACATCTGTATCTGGTGGAACAGCACAAAATTCTGCAGCACTATGCCGTTCTGTATGGGAATGTTGGTAATCTCGATGATCTTCTCAATCCGATGCGCCATCGTGTTGCGGTGTACACACATCTTCTTTGCCGCATCCTGAATGCTGCAGTTATAGAGAATAAAATAATAAAGTGTCTCGATATAAGAAGTATGATGTTTTTCGTCATACTTCTTTAATCTGCTGTAATATGTGTTCCGGCAGGCTTTCAGCACATCCTTGTCCACGCAGGATATCAGATAGTAGGGCAGGAAAGCGGCAAAGTAAAATACGGTATCCCGCGCTTTCAGGATCATGGCGATCTCCGCTGCATTGAGCGCTTCCCGGTAATACTGCCCCAGATCAAGCAGCGACTCAAATTCGTTGGATACCCCCAGTTTCAGGGAAAGGATCTTCGCCTCTCTCTCAATCATATTGATCTGTCTGTGCCACTGTTCCCTGCTGTCATAATTATTCAGAATCAGAATATTGTTGTGATAGCGGATCACCTTAACGGCAAGTGTAGCGGAAATCTTGTTGACCAGATAAGAAATATTGTCGATCTGTTTGTACTGGTTATAGGTGGCGATCAGCGTGCAGCGGAAATATTTCTTCGTCATCCACCGGGAGGCTTTCAGCCTTTCCTGGAGCACGAACGGAGTGGTAATCTGCCCTGACAGGACATCCCGGATGATCGATTCATAGATAATGTTCGTGGGATCAAGAAGCGCGGCGTCCCGCTCAATCTCTTTCTGAAGGATCTGGCACAGAAGCTCCGTCATATTCAGGTCCTGCCTGGTGATCTTCCTCTTTACCTGCAGTACGCCTACATAAGCGGCGACTTTCCCGTTTACCATAACTTTTGCAAGAACTCTGGGAATCTTTTCCGCCAGCCCTGTGGAGAGCAGAAATGCATGTTCCGTCTGCAGCACTTTTTCGGTAATGCCTTCATATTCAAAAGTACGGATGGACTCTGCGGAGCAGTAGCCGCTCTGCAGGGCGCTGTCAAACACCGGGTCCTCCACCTTCCCGCCGGCATCATTAATAGCCAGGACTTTATAGGCCGCATTTGTGATAATGACCGGATTTTCCAGAACCTCTGCCGCCTTTTCCGCGATCTTTTTGATATCGTGTCCGTTTTCTCCCAGAAAATAGGAGATAAACGGCTGTACGAGGAACCATTTTTCATCCATTTCCAGAAAATACCTGTGAAGCCGCTCAAAACACAGCGCAAGCGGAGTCTTCGTTATGACATAGTCATCCTGCTCTGCCTCTTCCGCTTGTGTCTCACCTGCTTGTATCTCTGCTGCTTGCGACTCTTCCGAAAAAATAACCGTAAGATGGGGGTCCTCTGTCTTTTCTTCGCTCAGGTAAATAACATTCTCATAATGCGCCACGCCCTTCTTGTAAAAATCCACGCCATAGTATTCCTTCTCATGTGTAATCCGTTGTGATACGACTTCTATGCCGAGCTGTTTTAAGATCTCTGTCAGTTTCATGTAAATATGTGACGGCTTTTTCCGGTCTCTTTTCTGCAGACCCAACCGCCACTCGCCTCCTCTCCTGTCCTCTCGCGCAGTTTTTATTGTGATTTTCCTTTATTGTGCATTGCGCACATATTTTCTCGCAAAAATTATATTTTTGACCGATGCATTGTCTTTTATGTACAGTTATACTTTAAATTATAGTACATTTTTGAAAAAGGAGGATGCTTAAAATGGTAAAGAACTACGAAAAATTGTTTGAACGCGGAAAGATCAAAAACATGTCCCTGAAAAACAGGATTGTCATGTCCCCGATGGGCACATTTTCAGAGAACCACGACGGATTCCCGTCGGGCGCCCAGATCGAATATTACCGCCGCAGGGCAAGAGGCGGCATCGGCATGCTGATCATTGAGGCTCAGTACTGCACCAACAAGACCGATCCCTGGATCGATTACATAACCACCGCCGACACGGACCAGCAGATGAAGGGATGGTCCTATATCATTGAGGCAATCCACAGCGAGGGGTGTAAAGCCTGTCTTCAGATCGGCTGCGGACTGGGACGGAATGCGTTCCCGTTTTCAGACGCCCAGATGGTAAGCGCCAGCGAAGTTCCTTCTTTCTATTTCCCGGATAAACTCTGCCGTGCATTCACCATTGACGAGATCCATGATCTGGTAGGGGCTTTTGGCCGCGCCGCTCAGAGAGCAGTCGTCGCAGAGGCAGACGCCATCGAGATCCATGCACACAGCGGATACATTCTTGACCAGTTCATGACTCCGGCGTGGAACAAGAGAACCGACGAGTATGGGGGATCGTTTGAGAACCGTATGCGTATTGTAAAAGAAATCTACGAGGCAATGAGAGCAGCGGTCGGACCGGACTTCCCGATCCTGATGCGCATGGCTGCAGACCACGATTTCGACGGCGGACGTACCCTGGAGGAATCCATCCAGATCGTCAATTACATGAAAGAGCTCGGCGTTGATGCATTTGACATCGATATGGGATGCTATGAGGACAAACAGTGGATCTGTCCTTCCATCTATCAGGGCGATTCCTGTATGGTTGACTACGCCGCAAAGATCAAGGAAGCCTGCGACGTCATCGTTCTCTGTGCAGGAAATCATTCCCCGGAAAGTGCGGAAAAAGCTCTGGAAGAGGGCAAAGTGGATTATATCATGATGGGCCGCCCGCTGATCGCAGACCCGGATCTTCCCAACAAACTTCTGGAAGGCAGAAGAGAAGACATCCGCCCGTGTCTGCTCTGCAACCAGATCTGCGTGGGAAGACTGTACGAGAACCGCAAGATCGGCTGCGCAGTAAACACTGTTGCCGTAGCGGAGCAGGATTACACATTTAAGAAGACAGATTCCCCGAAGAAAGTCGCTGTCATCGGCGGAGGCCCCGGCGGTCTGGAGGCTGCAAGAGTTGCCGCTCTGCAGGGTCACCATGTTACTCTGTATGAGAAAAACAATGTTCTCGGCGGACAGTTCAATGCTGCCAGCGCCCCGAAATTCAAACACAGGCTGCGTGAATTCATCGACTGGGAAATCCTTCAGTGCGAAAAAGCAGGCGTTGTATTCAAGTTGAACACTACGATCACCCCGGATTCTCCGGAACTGGAGGATAAGGACCGGATTATCGCAGCCATGGGCGCATCCCCGTTCCTGCCGAATATCCCGGGCATCGAAAATGCCGTAGAAGTCTGCGACGCACATCTTCACCCGGAGAAGATCTCCGGACAGAAGTTCGTTGTATGCGGCGGCGGTATATCCGGATGTGACGAAGCTCTGGAACTGGCGATGGACGGCAAAGACGTAACGATCATCGAGATGCAGGATCAGCTCTGTCCGACCGCACTTCTGGACAACCGGAATCCGCTTATGTTCCGGCTGCGTGACAACCATGTGAAATCCATGGTATCCACCACAATCAAAGAGATCCGCCCGGACGGCGTTGTCGCAGAAGGACCGGATGGTGAAGTTGAGGTCAGCGCAGACTGCATTATCGCTGCATTCGGAACGAAACCGAACTCCGAATATGTGGATGCTCTCTGCGAGAAATATCCGACCACACTTGTCATCGGCGACTGCGTGAAAGTAGGTCAGGTTGCCGAGGCGGTAAGAGGAGGCTTCTTCGCGGCGTACTCGCTGCATTGAGAAGGGAAGCGCACAGGACGGTGGAAATAGTATATAAAAAAGAGGATATTTCAATCCTTATATAAACTTTATTAATATTTCCTTTGTACAGAAAAACCGCCGTATGGAATTATTCCATACGGCGGCATCTGGTACCTTCTTATTACAGCTCCACCATCTTCCGCTCATTCCCGCAGCGGATCTCCACCCGCTCCGGCAGGATTTCCACCGCCGGACAGTTCTTCCACTGTCTCCTGCCATATTCCGTATCGCGGTGTGCATACACTCCTGTCACAAGCAGATGTTCTCCCTTCCCGAGCGTGGAAATCAGCCCCGGAAGGCAGGTCTTTTCCCAGTCCATAAGGTTTGTATTCGGGTTGCACTCTACCATGCAGTCATTCCGCGTGATTCCGTCAATCAGGCTGCATATTCCGGTGAATCCTCTCCCGCCCTCAAAGCAGCAGCCTGTGCCGTCTGTTCTGACTTCTCCCGGATTCTCCGGCGGATTGCCCACAGCGAATCCGGTCTCATAGACAACGATTTCCTCACTTGTACGGATCCGGTGAATCCGGATCTGCCAGCCTTTTACCGACGTCAGATATGTCCGGAGCTCCACTCTGTCCCCGATCTTCCAGGTTGACGCCGCGCAGCTTTCTGTGACGCATACATCCTCCACCCGGTTTCTGACGAAAAACGGCCCTGTCTCCTCCACCGGCTTTCTCTGCCTGCTGACAATCATCCGGATATCGCTGAACTGTACGCCCAGCATGGAGTCCATTGCCGCCTCTTCCTTTAAGCTCCCGCTTCTCGGAACCGAGAAACCGAACTGGCTGGAGTAGGCGAATTTCAGATATTTCTCATTGGTCAGCGTATGGTAGTTTGCCCCCGGCTGTCCGGCATTCAGGAAAAATGTGTGCCCGTTGTCATGAACTGCACACAGACCTGCTTTTCCGACAGCGTGCTGCTCCCCGCGCACCGGCATGGCTTTCTCCGGCGTCCTCCAGAGATCATGGTCATCATCCAGCGCCAGGATCAGGAATACTTTGTTGGACCAGTAAGGAGACAGGCTGCTGTTATAGGGTTCCGACATAAGCAGCTGTGGATAGGCATACCCGACGGAAAGCACGCCGTTCGGGTCAAAGATATCCTGCTGCAGCCACCAGCGCAGATTCCGGTTCAGCAGTCCTTTCAGTTCTCCCTCTTCGAAGGGGCATACTCCCGCATAGAGAAGCGCCGCCCAGAATGCCGCTGCCGCATGGCGGTAGATCATGCTTCTTCCAAACGGTACATTTGCTCCGTCCTCTGCGAAAAAATGGAGGAAATCTCTTGCGTGCAGAGCAGCGCGCTCCCGGAAAATCCGGCTGTTCGGATCTTCCGGTTCCAGCACGCTGTACACCAGTCCGTAGTAATGGAAAGCGAAAGGATTGTAATAATCCTGCCGTCCCCTGCTGCTGTCCCTGTACCAGCCGCCGCCGATATAGCAGGCATGGATCTTCTGCATCGCCTCATCGATCGCATCCTGGTCCGCCTCATGCCCCAGCTTCTGTATCACTTTTCCTGTCAGCACTTTAAAGAACTGCCAGTTGCCATCCGCGCACCTGTGGCGCAGGATCTGTCCGAGCCACTGGATCACCCGGTACTGCTCCGGCTCCGTAAGCTGTTTCCACAGGGAACAGTCTCTGTGGTACAGTGCCAGCGCAATGGCAGGAATTTCCACCATCCGCTGGTCAAAGTCTCCGATCTCTCCCCAGTAATCCGGGTGTGCCGGATCCGTTCCGTTGCAGATCCCGGTGCGGATCAGATTCAGCCATTCCGGATCCAGCCGGTCCACGGCCGGACCTGCCCCCCACAGCACCCGGGCAAAGCCCTCAATTCCGGCCATCCTGTTTCCGTATCCCACGCCGTTCACCGCATAATCGATCCGCGCGGAACTGCTGCTGTAATATTTCTTCAGCGGATCGTTGATGCCATGGAACAGCGCCAGGTAGTCGTCCTTGCTGTCCAGTCTGATTCTATCATTATTGTGCGGATTCATCCTCAATATCCTTTCTCCCTACCAGATCGGGAATTCCTTTCCGAGAATCCGCAGCAGCCCTTCCGTGAAAAAGTAATCCGAATAAATCAGCGGCACCTCGTAGGTTGACGGTCTGTGGTATGCCTCGGTAGCTCCCCCGATAATCCCGTCCTCATCCATATTCCAGTTGGCATATTTCTCTTCCGTTGCCCGGATAATATTGACAGCGGACGCCTCATAGAACTGGCGCTCCTCCCGGGAAACCCATTTTGCGATCTCCATCATGCCGCAGGCCGCGCACAGTCCTGCGCTCGTATCGTAAATCTTCGGCTCCTCCGGCGCCTGGAAATCCACGCGGGGAATATATCCCGTCCTGCTCACGGATGCGATGAAATAATTAGCCACCCGTTTCGCAAGCATCAGATAGTAGGAATTTCTTGTATATTTATAGCTTAACGCAAATCCGTATACCGCCCATGCATTTCCGCGGCTCCACGCAGAGGATGCGCTGTATCCCTGGCCGCCGATCTGCTCCAGGAACTCTCCTGTATCCGGATCAAAGCTGGCGATATGGCCTACCGAACCGTCTTCCCTCACGAGATAGCGCGCCACCGTATCTGCATGTTTCTTTGCAATCGTCTTAAAACGCGGGTCCTTCGTCTGCTCGGAAGCCCAGTACAGCAGGACGATATTCATCATGCTGTCAATAATCACCCAGCCCGGTTTGTTGTCATTCCAGGCAACGATATAATTACCTACTGTGTTAAAACGTCCGGCAAGCAGTGTCGCCGCATGGAGACCCGTATAGTATGCCTGCTCATCCCCGGTCGCCTTATAGTGCGCCACCGCCGTATGCAGCCACATGAATCCCACATCGTGATGGATATCCCGGAAACGGTAAAGCGCTTCGTCAAGTCTCTTTTCCTGCACGACCGCAGCATCTCTGTACACATCTTCCCCGGTCACGCTGTACAGCTGCCAGAGAAGTCCGCCCCAGAAACCGTTGGTCCACCAGTCGATCCCCCGTTCCTGCGCCACATCCGTATATTTTCCGTCATGAGGCATATAGGGGATGGCATCCCCAAGCCGTCCCAGTTCCGCCTTTACTTTTTCTTCCAGTTTTGCAAGCATTTCGCCTGCCCACTGTACATCTGTCTCTTTCATCCTGTTGCCCTCAACTTATCTCTATTTTTTCGCCTCTACTTATCTGCCGCATCCAGATCGGTTGCCTTGAATTTTGCCTGGCCGACCATGTAGATCAGTACCATCGGGATAACCGATGTTGCCAGTACAAACATAATTCCGCCGTAATTGATCGGATCGCCCGTACTGGAAGTCGTGATATTCTTGATTACAAGCGGCACCGTATACATATCGCCTCTGGTCAGCATAACGAGAGGATACAGATACTGGTTCCAGCTTCCCATGAACACGAGAAGCCCGGTTGTGACAATGGACGGCATCAGAATCGGCACAGCGATCTTCCGGAAGATCATCCACTCGCTTGCCCCGTCAATCCTCGCCGCTTCCATCAGCGATGTAGGGAACTGTGTCGCATACTGTTTCATCATGAATGCCGACGTTGTGCTGGCAATGGATGGAATGATAATACCCGTATATGTATTGGTCAGCCCCATTCTGCTCATGATATAGAAAAGAGGGATCAGCGTTGTGAAAAACGGAACCATCCTGGACACCATGATTGTGTTGAACAGGAGCTTGTCTCCTTTGAATTTATATTTTGCCAGAGCGTATCCCACCATCGTGGAGCTGACGGTTGCCAGAATCGTGCTGACAACAGCGATGATGATGGAGTTGATGATTACGCGCACATAGTCGTACCGCTCCAGAAGCCAGTGCAGGTTGTCCATAAAGGAGTCCCCGAATTTGAAGTTTACGCCGCCTCCGATGATCTGTGCGTTGTCCTGGGTAGACGCAACAATCATATAGAAATAAGGCAGGATAAAGATAAACGCACCTACTGCCAGTAAAAAGTAACTGAATATCTGTCTTCCCCTGTTATTCCGCTTCATCGTCATTACCTCCGAATTTAAACTGCACGAAGGACAGCACTGCCGCAACGAATACCATCGTCCATGCAATTGCCGATGCCTTACCGAAATCTACCAGTTCAAAACTTGTCTTGTACAGGTTTACCCCGACTACAATTGCCGCATTCTCCGGACCGTTGGAT
Source organism: Lachnoclostridium sp. An169 (assembly GCF_002160525.1). Classification (GTDB taxonomy): domain Bacteria; phylum Bacillota; class Clostridia; order Lachnospirales; family Lachnospiraceae; genus Mediterraneibacter; species Mediterraneibacter cottocaccae. Next base: position 81,764 of record NZ_NFKT01000018.1, on the reverse strand, counting down.
GTGCCGAAGAAAATGTTTGGGATATTGAAACTTCCAAGACCATTGATGGTGGCAAGCACTGTCGCCATCAGGATAACCGGTTTCATCAGCGGGATGGTGATCGTAAAGAACTGTTTGATCTTGCCGGCCCCGTCGATTTCCGCGCTCTCATATACCATTCTCGGTATACTCTGCAGTCCGGCGAGAAACAGTACTGCATTGTAACCGATATTGATCCAGATCTCTGTAATGATCATGGACACTCTGAGCCAGACCGGATCTGTCAGCCACTGCACTTCAGGCAGCCCGAGCATTTCCAGGACGCCGTTGAACAGTCCGGTAGGATTAAAGAACGTCATAAATACAGACGCTACCGCAACCGTAGAAGTTACAGTCGGAATATAATAAATCGTCCGGAAGAATCCCTTTCCGTGAATGTGCGGACTGTTCAGAAGTACCGCGAAGAAAAGGGAGAGCAGCATGGTAATCGGAATATAACCGATCATGATGATAAAAATGTTAATATAAGACTGCAGGAACAGCGGGTCCTTGAAAATATCAATGTAATTCTGCAGCCCTACAAACTTAAACGTGCTCCCGATCTGCATAAAACTGAACACAAAAGAAACAATGACCGGGATCAGAATTGTCACTACGAAAAAGACGAAAAACGGAGCTGCAAATCCGTATGCACTTTTTGCATATGTCTTTAAACCTGGTTTTCTTTTTACTTTTTTCATTATTAACCTCATCTCAAGAGAAAGGCAGAACTGCGTCTGTCCTGCCTTTTTTGAATTATTCTGGCTGTCTGTTATTTCCAGCTTTCTGTTTTAACTTCAGTTGTTTACTTTCACGCCGTATTTCTGTGCGTAATTGTCTGCTTCCTTCATGTAGGATCCGTCATAGTCTCCGGATTCCCAGTATGCGTAGGATGCTGTGGATACATAGGCTGTCGCGTCTGAATAGGACGGGGTATAGTATACATCTGCTGTATTTGCACCTGTGCTGCTGATTACATCGTAGTATTTCTGATTTCCGTAATACTCAAACTCTGTCTGTGCAGCGTCCGTCTCATAAGCCTTTGTATTGGAAACTGCAACGCCGCCTTCCAGTGCCGCCTTCAGGCAGTCCTCATCTGTGCTGATGAATGTAAGGAACTGCAGAGCGACTTCCGGATTCTTGCCATCCTTCGGAACATACCAGCTGGAGCCTCCGGATACCGGAGATTTTCCTGCGTCAGCCTCAGAGAACGGAACAAGTGCGGACATTCTCCATTTTCCTGCTGCATCCGGGAAGTTCAGCTCCATGTTCTTCGCATACCATCCGCCTGCCACGAACATTGCACATTCCTGGAACGCTTTCTCTCCGTCCTGAGAACCGTAGAAATTCACGATTCCCGCATCTTTCATCTTCTTAACGATCTCTGCCGCATTCTTTGCTTCCTGTGTTCCAAGGTTGATATTTCCATCCTTGTCAACCAGCGGCATACCCTGCTGTGACATCAGGTCTACAAAAAACTCGAACTCTCCTGCCTCCGGAAGGGCGATTCCGTAAAGACCTGTGGCATCTTTTACCTTTTTCGCCACTTCAATGTACTCATCCCAGGACTTGATGTCCTCGAAGTTTACGCCGACTGCCTCGAATGCTTCCGGCTGATAGTAGCTGAACGCTGCCGTAAAGTCATTCGGGAATGCGATGATCTTGTCATTCGCGGACTGTGCTCTTAAGATGTTAAGTTTCTGCTCGAAGAAATCCGAACCGTACTGGTCAAAGAATCCATAGTCTTCCGCACTGTAGAAGGAATCCTCGAATTTCTCCATAACACCTGCCGCCTTGTCATCAGAAATAGAGACAATGTCCGGCATCTCCTCTCCGGATACCAGCTTCGGTGTGATCATCTGTACTGTCGCGGTTCCGGAAGCGACTGTAACAAATTCAACGCTTACATTCGCATCATTTTTCTCATTGTAGATATCTGTCACTGCTGTGATGAAATCCTGCATTTTTCCTTTGGATGCGGACACCTGAAGAGTCACCTCATCTTTGATGATGTCACTGCCGATCTTCATCTCGTCCTCTGATTTTTTCTCTCCGCCGCCTGAGCAGGCTGCCAGGCTGAATACTGTCGTTCCGGCAACTGCAACTGCGATTCCCTTTTTCATCCATTTTTTCATTTGCATTTCGCACCTCCATAGATTTTGTTTACTTTTTCCTCTTTCTGCCTTACTATGTTCCTGACATGACTATATCTTACAATTCTCATATATAAATAGATTTACATAAAACGGTACTTTTTTTATAAAAAAAGCATTGATTTTGATCATATAATAGCATATTATAAAAATATGTATCATTTTGTGTAAATCAGAAAAGAGGACGATATGGGTAAAGTGTATAATAATCTGAGTATTCAAATCGAGAATTTGGCAGATTCACACATACAGAAATACGAACCGAATACCCCCTACTCCTTCAAGGAACAGGGGCATTACTATCTGTTTTATGTCAAAACCGGACAGATTCAGATCGTTTCCATGAAAAACGAATTTCTCGTACAGAAACAGCAGCTCCTTCTCGTCTACTGTGCGGACATCGTCCATCTGTTCGTCTCCTTCTCACAGGCAGACGTCATGGTATTTCATTTCGGAGAGCCTTCCGGGAACCTGCTTTCCATCATGAACCAGCCGACAGATGCCGACAGCACGGTTCTGTCCACACTTGCCTCCATCGAATATCACATGAATATCATACAGACGATCAAGAGCAGCAAGCCTTCCATCCTGTACGACAAAGAGATCGGGAACTATTTCAACGTCACCTCTTCCATTCTCTATGCCGCATTTAACAGCCTTCTTCTGCTGCTCATCGAGAGGCATTTTTCTGCCGCCCTGCCCGAAGATATCCGCTTTGACTACCTCTCCCGGGCACGCCGCGGCATCACCTACGGGACATTCTCCTCCCCGGCCGCCGCGCCTGCCGTCCGCACGCAGCAGAAACACATTTATAAAAACCAGCTGGTCAACCAGGTCATCAAATATATGAACGACAACCTTGGCGCCAGCCTGTCCATCGATGATATTGCCTCGGAATTTCTGGTCGGATCCGCCAATCTGAAGAGAATTTTCAAGAAAGAGACCGGGCAGAGCATCATTCACTATTTCCATGTCCTGAAAATGGAAGCCGCCCAGACTCTGATCATAAAAAATGAAAAGTCATACACAGAGATCGCCTCACTGCTCGGCTTTAACTCTGTGCATCACTTTTCAACTGCGTTTAAGAAATATACGGGCTTCCCGCCCTCAAAATTTTATCAGATCACAATGATGAAGTAAGCATCCCGTACAGCACGATTCCGATAGCTCCCGCCGCCATAAAGGCCAGGCTTACGCCAATCACCTTTTTGCGCCTTGCCATTTCTTTCCTGTCCGCGTCTGTCATGCGGACCACCGGATACCTTCTCCTTCCGATCAGATAGAGAATCAGGTTATCACTTCCCAGGGTGAAAACTCCCCAGAATCCGGGATGCTTCAGATTGCGTGCCCGCGCGTCGATCACTACCATCTGGAAAATCTGATACACGACAGATATCACTCCGACAAGCAGAAATGCGCCGCCAACTGCCGGAATAATCTCAATTCCTGTCATAAAAACCGCCTCCTTAAAACCGTTTTATAATCTGGTAAAACAGAACCGAAGCAGCTATAATCATCAGGCAGAATACGGCTGCAAGGAAATATTCATTCTCCGGCAGGAACATGCTCAGAATTACCATCACCGCCACCAGAACCACGTTGGCGCCTGCCGCCGCGGCAAGCTTCCGGTTGCTCCTTACAATATCTGTGCTTTCCTCCAGGTGCTCCATCATTTTATCGTCCCCTTTCAAAAGGCTGTCAAGACTGATGGAATAAATATCGCTTAGCCTGATCACACTGACGATGTCCGGATAAGATTTTTCATTTTCCCAGTTTGAAATGGTCTGGCGGGAAACCCCGATCTTCTCTGCCGCCTTTTCCTGCGTCAGTCCGGACTGCAGTCTCGCTTCTTTTAACTTCTTTCCAATTTCCATGCTGTCTTTTACTCCTTTCCAGACCATTCTGCCTTCCCGGAGGAGTAATGTCTATCCAGAATCTTTTTCAGGGCGGATTTTACGTGTCAAAATTCTTTGGCAGAGGCAGCGATCAGCACATCTTCATCAGCCGCACATAGAACTCCACGGTCTTCACCAGTGTGTCCACCGGCACTCTCTCATTATTTCCGTGGATCATCCCCCGCTCTTCTTTGGACAGCTTCATGGCAGAGAATTTATACACATGGTCCGTGATCCGGCAGTAATGCCAGGAGTCGCTGCATGCCATCATCAGATACGGGGAAATGATCGCGTCCGTCCATGTATCTTTTACAGCCTGGCAGAGCCTCTTATACTCTTTGCAGTCCGTATCCGACTCTGTGGAAGGATTTCTGCCCTCGTATACCGACACTTCGATATTCGGATTGTGGATCGTCTTCTCCAGATATGCCTTCGCCGAATCCACCGTATCTTTCCCCATCAGTCTTAAGTTCATTCCCACGGAAGCCGCCGGCGGGATCACATTGAATGCTTTGCCGCCCTGCATCTTTGTCACCGCGCATGTCGTCCGCAGTATGGCGTTGAGCTCCCCGCCTGACAGTTTGCATACCATATCGAAAAGCGGCGCCATGCACCACATATTTGCAAAGATGATCCTGTATGCAAAACCGGAGTGGCGTCCCAGTACGTTCAGCATCTCTCTTACCGGTTTCGTAAACTGGCGCGGGAACGGATGGTTCTCCACATCCACCACCGCCTGGGCAAGCTCCCCGACGATCGTGTGTACCGGAGGCATGGATGCATGTCCGCCGCCGCTCTTTGCCCTGAATTCGATGTTGGTCAGCCCCTTCTCCGCGATACCGATCAGCGCGCAGTCACGGTCCACGCCCGGGAATACGCTCTCGACCACGGCTCCGCCTTCATCCACAACCAGGGCAGGACGGATGCCCCGCTCCTCAAACAGATCCACGATCGCCGGGCAGGACGGTCCGTTGATCTCCTCCTGGCCGGAAAAGGCAAAGTAAATATCATGCTCCGGTACAAAGCCTTCTGCGATCAGTTTTTCCGCCGCCTCCATGATGCCGCAGAAAGTTCCTTTCGTATCCAGGGTACCCCGTCCCCAGATACAGCCGTCCTCGACGATTCCTTCAAAAGCCGGCTTCTCCCAGAGGGACTCCTCCACCGGGACCACATCATAATGAGACATAAGCACCACCGGCTCATCCGGCGTTTTCCCTTTCCAGTGGTAGAGCATTCCGTTCACGCCCACGAACTCCCGGGAACATTTGCCGTGTACCAGCGGATAGAGCTGCGGGAGCAGATCCTGGAATTTCCGAAACTCCTCCGTATCGATCAGGCTTTCATCGTTATAGGAAACGGTTTTACAGCGGATCATCTCGACCATATCCTTCACAATCCTGTCACGTTCCAGATTCACCTTCTCCTGCGACGGCACCGGCTCCGGAAGGGGCTTGAACATCGCCGCGCGGATGAGCAGAACCGCGAGAAATATCACAATCACCGCCAGTATAATGTATACGATTATCATTGTCCTACGACCTCTTTTCTATCATTTTTCTACCATTTTTCTATCTTTTCCCGCCGCAAACCTGTTTTGTTCCCACGGCGGCGGACAAAATACTTTCGTTTTCTTTCCGCAGTTTCCCTGCTCCTACAGCTTCCCCTTCTTATAGAGAATCCGCGCTGCACCGATAGCGATCAGCGCTCCCACAGGCACAAGCACGCCCACCGATCCGGACAGAGACGGAACCAGAAGGAAAAGCACAACCATAAACACAAGCGGCGCGATGGATATCTTCCAGTTCTTGCTCACATATACAACTGCCAGCCCGCCGAACAGAGACGGCAGAATATTGTCAAATGCCGGCTTGAGCACCGGAGAATTCAGGATCGGGGTAAGCGGCACGAGAAGCGCCACACCCAGGGCAATGATCAGCGTCGTCACAATAGAGGAAGTCGCCACTGCGATCGTGGAGATCACTTCCCCCTCCTCGGTTCCCGGTTTCACTTTCGCGTTTTCCATGGCGGTAAGCGCTGCCGGCACTTTCAGGTTCGTCAGATTTCCGGTCACGAATGCCAGATAGGAACCTGCCGTACCAAGCATGGGAACAAATGTAAGCACCTCGATCAGCCCTACCGTCCAGAAAATGGGGGCAACGCCCAGAAGCCCCTGGAATACCGGTTTGAGCCCCGGCCACGCATCATAATAGATACACGCTGCCGTCGGGAAAGAGAAAATCATTCCCAGTGCAAGCAGAATCCAGATACGCCCGTAAATATGCGTTTTTTCTTCGTAGGATCTTCCATTATTCTTCATATCTTATAAAACCTCCTGTTGTTTTTCATCCGCTCACGATGCGACCGTTTATCATCCGATTATCGGCGTGATCACCGCCGCAAATACCATTGCCGCCAGCATACTGATGGGCAGCGCATAGTTCTCCATCCATTTCATATTGCATTTCTTCACAAGGATTCCGCAGATTCCCATGACGAATGCGGAGAACAGCAGGACAAAGATCGGAATCCAGCCGTGGAGGCCTTCCCTGATATCTGCAAATACCATTCCCAGAAATGCAGAGATCATCCCCAGGAAAAGCGCTGTCATAACAATGTCTCCCCATTTGCTGTCCTTGCTCTTGATCTTCATCAGACCACCCTGGATCTTCTTGATGAACAGCGGCACCCAGATCAGCCCCGGGAAGATACCCAGAGTCATAACCCACGCGATCGCCGTATACGCCTGTGGATCCGTGATCGTCTCCGACAGCGAGGTGATTCCCAACGCATTGGCTGTTGTCGTGGCCGCCGGTAATTCGTAAGTGATCGCTCCGATCACGCTCAGGCGGAGCCATGGAAGCGGAAGCCCCAGAAACTGGGACAGCGTAATCACTCCGAGCAGAATCGATACTGCCGGTGCAAAGGTAAATATTGCTGTAGAAATGATGGTTTTTCTGATCTGGCCCATATCCATTCCCAGTTCTTTTCCTCTGCGGTATGAGCGCACGAGAAAGAATACAGACTGGGCGATGACAAAAAGAATAACCAGTCCTGCCAGAAGAAACAGAAACGTACTGTTTGGATTGAACATAATGCCCTCCTCTTTCCTTATAATTTTTCCGACTGCAATTTCACTGCGTCCTAATGATTGTAGCACGTATCTGCCCGAAATGCACTCCCTAACAAACGGAATACAATGAAAAAAGCGCCGCCGCAGAAAGTTCTCTCTTAAAGGATACTTCCTGCAGCAGCGCCGCTTTCATTTTCATTTTTAACTTTGTTCTCTGCCCTCTCCCGGGGTCCGCTCCTCGAACCACTCCAGCAGATCCTCATACACCTGCTTCCGGTCCGTCTCATTGAGGATCTCATGGCGGTCTCCCGCATAGAGCCTCAGCGATACATCCTGGATACCGGCATTTTTATATTTTTCATAGACCTTCCGGACACCTTTTCCGAAATCTCCCACCGGATCCTCCGCCCCTGAGACGAAGAGCACAGGGAGCGTCTTGGGAATCATGTAGACGCTTTCCTTCCTGTTCATCAGCAGCATACCGCCGAACATACTGTAGTAAGCGTTCACCGTGAACATGAAAGAACACAGGGGATCCTCAACATAGGCGTCCAGATGTTCCTGGTCGCTTGTAATCCAGTCGGCTCTTGTCCGGGCAGGTTTAAATTTTTTATTATAGGAGCCGATTGCCATGGAATCGATCATCCTGCTCCTGTAGTGCCAGCCCCGGAACGCCGCCATCACACGGCACAGCCGCTTTCCGAATTCGAGCAGCAGCTTGTTCTGATCCGAAACCACTCCCATCAGAACCGCGCCGCTTAAGCCGTTGCCATACATCTGGATATACTGGCGCAGCAGCGTCGATCCCATACTGTGTCCCAGCATAAAATAGGGGACATCCGGGTATTTTTTCTCCGTGCGCTGACGCAGCGTATGCATATCGCCGAGCACACATGCATTTCCATATTTTTCATTAAAAAATCCGTATTCCGACTTTGACTGTACGGATTTTCCATGACCGAGATGGTCATTTCCCACAACATAAAATCCTTTGCCGCACAGGAACTGCGCAAATTCATCGTAGCGTCCGATATACTCCACCATTCCGTGGCAGATCTGCAGGACAGCCCTCACTTTACCCTCCGGTTTCCACTCAATCGTATGGATCTCAGTGTTGCCGTCTTTTGATGGGAAATAAAACTCGTCTCTCATGTTACTCACTTACCTGTCATCTAATTTTATGTATTCACGGTGCGGTGCAAGCGCCTTGTAAGCCGGACGGATAATCTTGTCAACATTCTTAAGCTCTTCCAGTCTGTGTGCGCTCCAGCCGACGATACGCGCGGCGGCAAAAATCGGAGTGTAAAGTGCCGGGGGCAGATCCAGCATACTGTACACAAGACCGCTGTAGAAATCTACATTGGCATTAACGCCTTTATACATCTTTCTCTTTTCCCCTATGATCTGCGGAGCCATATGTTCCACCTTCTCATAGAGCGCGTACTCTGCTTCATGCTTTTTCTCTTTTGCAAGCTGTTTTACAAAACGTTTGAAAATATCTGCACGGGGGTCAGAAATCGAATAAACCGCATGCCCCATTCCATAGATAAGTCCTTTTTTATCGAACGCTTTCTTATCGAGAAGTGCTTCCAGATATGCCCTGATCTGATCATCATCGTTCCAGTCTGTCAGATGCTGTTTCATATCTTCGAACATCTGTGTCACCTTTACATTTGCCCCGCCGTGCTTCGGTCCCTTCAGGGAAGCCATCGCAGCTGCCATCGTGGAATAGGTGTCTGTTCCGGAGGAGGTGACAACGTGGGTTGTAAAAGTAGAGTTGTTTCCGCCGCCGTGATCCATATGGAGCACAAGCGCCATATCCAGGATCTTCGCCTCGAGCTTCGTATATTTCCTGTCCTCGCGCAGCATCATCAGAATGTTCTCCGCCGCGGAAAGCTCCGGCTTTGGCGAGTAGATATACAGGTCTTCACCCAGTTTGTAATTATATGCGTGATAGCCGTAAACCATAAGCATCGGGAACTGTGCGATCAGGTTCAGGCACTGGCGGAGTACGTTCGGAATACTCGTGTCATCCGCCTTGTCATCGTAGGAATACAGTTGGAGAATACTCCTTGTTATGCTGTTCATCATATCGCGGCTGGGCGCTTTCATGATAATATCCCGCACAAAGTTCGGCGGCAGCGCGCGCCGCTCGGCAAGCATATCCTGAAAATGTCTCAGTTCGTCCTTATCGGGAAGTTCTCCGAAAAGAAGCAGGTAAGCAGTCTCCTCAAATCCGGAATGCTTCGCATCCAGGAACCCTTTTACCAGATCCTTGATGTTGTAACCTCTATAGTAGAGATTGCCTTCACACGGAACACTCTTTCCATCGACGATCTTTGTCGCACAGACATCAGAAACATTCGTAAGTCCTGCAAGAACGCCTTTTCCGTTGATATCCCTTAAGCCCCGCTTCACCTCATACTTCGTGTAAAGTTCCTTATCGATCGCATTATTCTGTTCACATTTGAGAGCCAGTTCTTCTATCTCGGGAGTGATATCGAAAAAAATGCTGTTAATATCTTTTGCCATGTGACTTTCCTCCTTCTCTCTTTTTTCTGTATGACCTTTTTATTATACTAAAAATGTGAAAATTATACAATAAACTGTCTATTAAATATTTATGAACACAGCTTATTTGACAATCGGGCAAATTCTTCCAGAGTCAGAGCCTCCCCGCGGACCGACGGTCCTTTGCCGAGAGATGCAATGGCCGCCTCGATCTCCTCTTTTGTAAATTCGAGCTCCGCTGAATTTTTCAGTCCGTTTGCCAGTGTTTTTCTGCGCTGGTTGAAGGAGGCCCGGATAATCCGGAACATCAGCTTTTCATCTTTTACGTCCACCGGCGGCTTCTCATATTTCTCAAGCCGGATCACCGCAGATCCAACTTTCGGCCGCGGCATAAAGCAGTTCGGCGGGACAATCGCCACAATATAAGGCTTCGCGTAATACTGTACGGCAAGAGACAGAGCGCCGTAGTCTTTTGTCCCGGGTCCCACCTGCATCCGGTCCGCCACCTCTTTCTGCACCATAACGGTTATGCTCTGGATCGGGACGTAATTCTCAAACAGCCCCATAATAATGGGCGTGGTAATATAATACGGCAGATTCGCCACCACCTTGATGGGGCGCCCGCCATTTTCCTCCTCCGCCAGTTTTGCAATATCCACCTTCAGTACATCATCGTTGATTACTCTCACGTTGTCATATCCGTCCAGTGTGTCTTCAAGAATCGGAATCAGGGCGCGGTCGATCTCCACTGCCACTACTTTTCCCGCGGCGCACGCCAGATACTGGGTCATCGTGCCGATCCCGGGACCGATCTCCAGAACGAAATCATCCGGTCCGATCTGGGCGGAACGGATGATTTTGTCCAGTACATGGGTATCAATCAGAAAATTCTGCCCGAACTTTTTCTGAAAAACAAAATTGTATTTCTGCAGTACAGCTATCGTATTCTGCGGATTTCCAAGCGTCGGCTGCTTCATAACTCTCCTCCTGCTGTCATTGTACCTTTCTCCAGATGATATAGTCTGCGCGCATTCTCATCTGTCGTCTGAATCACATTTTCGCATGTTGTCTCTTTGAGGTCTGCGATTACCTGCACCACATAAGGCAGGTTCAGCGATGAATTTCTCTTTCCCCGGAAGGGCTCCGGCGACAGATAGGGACAGTCCGTCTCCAGCACGATAGACTCCAGGGGTATCTCCCGCACGACCTCTTTGAGTTTCTTTGAATTCTTAAAAGTGACGACGCCTCCGATTCCGATGAAGTATCCCATCTTCACATACTCTCTTGCCATTTCCGGCGAATAGGAATAACAGTGAATAACCGCATTCATCCCCGCGGCATGGTCCTTCATGATCTCCATCGTATCTGCGGCAGCTTCCCGGCTGTGTATGATTACCGGCATGTGTTTCTCCCGGGCAAGGTCAATCTGACGGATAAACCACTTCTTCTGCAGGTCGTGCTTTTCCTTATCCCAGTAATAGTCCAGGCCGATCTCCCCCACTGCCACGATTTTATCCCGCTCAAGCAGTTCTGCCATGCGCGTAATTTTCCCCTCATCCAGCTCTCCGACCTCGTCCGGATGGACACCGACAGCGCCGTATATAAACGGGTACTCCTCTGTGAGCCGGATGATTTTATCCCAGGACGCCACGGATGAGCCGGCATTTACAATGGTGCCGATTCCCCCTGCTTCCATCTGTCCGAGCAGCTCCGCCCTGTCAATATCAAACTGTTCATCATCATAATGTGCATGTGTGTCAAATATCATATTTCCGGTCCTTTCCTTATCTGAATCCATCCGGATTCCAATACATCCGGGCAATCCGGGTCCCGCCCGGGCCGCATAACAGCATAACAGGCCCTGGGGATCCGGTTCGCCCGGATGTATACGCCAATTTCATTTTATCCTGCTTTTCACATAAAGTAAAGTCTGAATTGTTCTTCCGGACAGCCGTTCTCACAGACCGTCCTCACAGAACAATATCGTCGATCTTCACATATCCGTCCATCCGGTAGGACTCCACCGTATTTGCGGATACCAGATAGAAAATATCTCCAACGCGGATTCCTCTCGCTCCGCCGCCGCTTATCTTCCGCTGAAATACTTCCCGGAAGCCCTGACCTTCCTCCCAGGTGAAGATATAGTAGATCTGGTCATCGCCGTAAGCCGCGAATCCGAACAGACCGTTTTCCGCGTCGGCATACACTGCCTTGTAGTCATATGCAGCATCCGTATAATACATATCTTCCAGGATGAGGCTGTCGGTTTCCTTTACGTCGGAGGGATCTGAAATGTCGAACATGGACAGCTTGACTCCCGTCGTGGTGATTCCCTCCTCGTCCGTCGCCATGCCGAGTCCCAGCAGCAGTCCGTCGCCGTAAGGGTGCAGATATTCCGAGAATCCAGGGATCTTCAGCGCTCCGATGATCTCCGGATGTTCCGGATCGGACAGGTCCACAGAAAAGAGCGGGTCCACCTGGCGGAAGGTGACAAAGTAACCGGTATCCCCCATGAATCTGGCCGAATAAATCTGCTCATCCGGAGCGATATCTTTAATCCTGCTTACCTCCTGAAGCTTTTCGTCCAGAATATACAGGCTGTTGCTCTGCTTCCACTCATCCGCAGCCTCTTCCGTTGATGCGGAGGCTTCTTCCGGCCATTCTTTCGAACTGCCGCTGTCTTCCCGTGCCTCTGCAGTGCCGATCTGTGTCACTGTCGCGACCAGGCGCAGACTGCCCTCATACTCATCAATACAAAATGAATCGTTCAGAACTCCGTCGATCTTCGTCTGGGCGATTCCTTCCAGTTCTCCGTCCTTGTAGGCAATCCTGCGGATACTCGTCTTGTCAGTCTCTCCTGCGCCGCCGCTGTAGTACTGCTCTGTCACGTAAATGCTGTCCGCGCTCACATAGCAGAGTCCCGTGTTTCCGAATACAGCCTTGCTGTCTGTCTTCTCCCCGGGGTCTTTCAGGGAAAATGCCGTGATCACTGTATACTGGCTGCCGCTGTTTTCCGGCGGCATGATAATGCTCCCCGCATCCATGAGTTCTCCCTGCACCTCCGGCACATAAGACCTGGTACTGCCCCTGTATACTGATGAATCCACCGAATAATCCGTCAGAACATATACATAATCTCCGCTCACCCGCATGGTATGATAGATACCGCTCTGAGAAATGCTGCCCACCGGCCGGGGCGAAGACGGATCGCTGACGTCATACACGACAGAATACGTGTTGTTCCGGTATCCTCCGAAAAAGGCTGTATTCTCCTCGTAAATACTTTTCGTATACACAACAAGCAGTCGGTCGTCCCGGACATAGAGCTCCGCCAGATATGCATCCTCATCCAGTACGATCTCCGACTTTTCTTCCAGAATACCGGAATCGATCCCCACGATCTCCACGGTCATGTTATTCATAATATAAAGGTTCTTCCCGTCAGTCTTGACGATATCGCCTTCCTCCACACCCTCCTGACGGATATTGGTGTCGGTATAGGAGAGACCTTCCTCTCCCCCGGACGGTCCCGCATACGAATCCGATGATGCCTGTCCCGACTGCATCTGGCTTCCGGAATCTGTGGCGTCTCCCGACTCCGGGATCGCGCCGTTTGAGATCGCGCCGTTCTGGGCCGCGCCGCTGGAATGGACGCTTCCCGCAGAATTCCAGGAGGGTGCCCGCTGCAGATATTCATAGATCTCATCGTAATCCCGGGCGTACATGAGCCTGTTCTCTTCCGGAAGAGATGCGGACTTTCCTGCCTCCGCACTGCTTTCCATGCCGGCTTCCGAGCTGCTCTCCGCACCGGAGCCGGAGCCGCTCTCCGCACTGCTTTCCATGCCGGAGCCCGAACCGCTTTCCACGCTGCTTTCCACATTCCCTCCCGAGCCGTTCTCCATACCTCTCATCAGACCGGGCAGCCCTCCGGCAGCCCCGATTCCTGCCACCAGACAGATGCATGCTGCAGCGGCAAAGGCGGGGACATATTTCTTCAGCCTCTGAAGCCGTTTTTCTTTCTGTATGGTTTTCAGTCTCTTCCTGATCTGATCCGGCTCCAGGGATTCCGGCACCGGTTCGCTCTCCGCCGCCTTCCGGATCCGGTCAAGAATCTCCTCCGGGTTTCTTTCTCTTTTTTCTGACATTTTCTGCGCCTCCTCTCGCCTATACAAGCTTTCCTGTCACGTCAGCATCCTGCGCATTTTCTCCAGGGCTCTGCTCTTTCTGGATCGGACTGTAGCGGCATTTTTCTCCATAATCGCCCCGATCTCCTCACTCCGGTAGCCTCCGAACACCGAAAATGCCAGAATCATGCGTTCCTCTTCCTCCAGTGCTCCGAATGCCTCGCGCACATCAAGCTTTTCCGCATAATCCTGGTCTGCATACCCCCGGGCGCCGTCCGCATGTTTCCGGACACTGCCTGCAAGTTCCTGCACTCCGCTTCCATTTCCCTGAGCGCTGCCCTGCTGTATGCTGTCGGTCAGGCTTCCCACATCTTTCCGCTGTCTGCGCAGAATCTTTCTGCAGCAGTTATTCAGAATCGTAAATATCCATGCGCGGAAAGATTCTTCTTTTCTGAGCTGCCCGATATTCTCCCAGGCTGCCGCCACAGCCTCGCTTACCGCATCTTCTGCATCCTGCCTGTGGCGCACCGTATACAGGGCGAACCGATACAGATCTTTATAAATTCCTGCGTACAGCCGTGAAAATGCATCCACATCTCCCTGTTTTGCCCACCGGATCAGCTCCGGCTCGGTACTGTTTTCATAATCGCGCATTGCTCCCCTCCTCCCGCAGTACTGCTTTTTCGGTATCTGTAGATTAGAGTCTCCCTGTCTGTATTTTGTTGCAGAAAAATCAGAAAAATTTTCTCCCGGACAAAACAGGGACCGTGCATCCCGCCGGGCTTCATGCCCTGGGGAGCCGGTCCCTGTAAGTTATTCCCTTATTTACTCCAGCGTTGCTCTGTAGTAGTTGATCAGGCAGCCGTCCAGAATGATCTGTCTCTCAGTATCTGTCAGATCTCCCATGCGGAAATCAACTTCCTGAAGTCCGTCTTTCACCACATACGCCTTGATTACATCCGCCTTGTCTTCCACTGCTTTTCTCACATCCGGAATGAAGATATAATCTCCGTTCTTAAACGGAAGCGCCTCATGATCCGCATCCGTCAGGAGCGGCAGCATACCCCAGTTGATGAGGTTGGAGCGGTAGCGCTTCGTCGCATACTCGATAGCGATATTCGCCCATCCGCCGAGCACCTTCTGGCAGGAAGCCGCCTGCTCACGTGCAGATCCGTCGCCCGGTTTCACGGCGAAGATCGTACTTCCCACGCCGATATTTCCTTTTCCGACCTCCGGATACTTCTCCTGGATCGCAGCCATCACCGGTTTCAGTTCCTCCAGAGCGTCCAGAGGACATGTCCCTGCCTCGATGGCCTTCTGCGCTTTCTGCACTTCCTTCGCACGGCCCACATATGCCGGATCCTTTCTTGAGAGCGCGAACTCTGCCAGTCCAAGCGGATTGGAACGGTAAGAGGAAGTCTCTCCGGACGGAATCAGCTCGTCCGTTGTCGTAACCGGGTCGTGGATCTCGGAGACGATCTTCACAATCAGGTTCTCCGGAAGGGGTGACATCTCCGGCCAGTCCTTGATGTTCGGGCCGAATTTGATCTCCACGCTGGGGTCAGCCACGCCGTGGCTGTCAAATACTCTGTTTGCATAAATATTGCTGTCAAAGTAATATTTCTGTCCCTTGTACTCCACATCCATCGCAGTCGCCGGGGTCAGGTATCCCTTGTTCGCCGCTGTCGCCGCAATCGAACGTGCGTCCATAAGCGCAACGGAAGAGATCTGGCCGCTCTGGAGCTTGCTTCCCTCACGGTTCGGGAAGTTTCTCGTGGTGTGGCGGATGGAGAACGCGTTGTTCGCCGGGGTGTCGCCTGCACCGAAGCAGGGACCGCAGAACGCCGTCTTCACAACCGTTCCGGCCTCGAGAAGATCCGCTACCGCGCCGTTCTTCACCAGTTCCATATAGATCGGCATACTTGCCGGATAAACGCTGAATGTAAATTCATCCGCACCGATATTTCTTCCTTTAATGATGTCTGCTGCCGCACAGATATTTTCAAATCCGCCGCCCGCACATCCGGCGATGATTCCCTGCTCTACATAGAATTTTCCGTCTCTGATCTTGTCCTGCAGAGAGTACTCTACCGCACCGTCCAGGCTGACAAGAGCTTTCTTCTCCACCTCGTGGAGGATGTCCGCCAGGTTCTCGTTCAGCTCGTCAATGGTGTATACGTTGCTCGGATGGAACGGCATGGCGATCATCGGCTTGATCTCGCTTAAGTTGACGTAAACACATCCGTCATAGTAAGCACATGCTCCCGGATTCAGTTCTTTGTAATCCTCTCTTCTGCCGTGGATCTCGTAGAATTCCTCGATCTTCTCATCCGTTGTCCAGATGGAGGACAGGCAGGTTGTCTCCGTTGTCATAACGTCAATGCCGATACGGAAATCCGCGCTTAATCCCTTCACGCCCGGTCCGACGAACTCCATCACTTTATTATTTACATAGCCGTTTTTAAATACTGCGCCGATAATTGCCAGCGCCACATCCTGCGGGCCCACGCCTTTCATCGGTTCGCCGTCCAGATAGATGGCGATCACACCAGGCATCTTGATATCATATGTCTTGTTGAGAAGCTGTTTTACAAGCTCCGGACCGCCCTCGCCCATAGCCATGGTTCCAAGTGCGCCGTAACGGGTATGGCTGTCTGATCCGAGGATCATCCTGCCGCCGCCTGCCAGCATCTCGCGGGCAAACTGGTGGATAACTGCCTGATGAGGCGGAACATAGACGCCGCCGTATTTCTTCGCACAGGTCAGACCGAACATGTGGTCATCCTCATTGATCGTACCTCCTACCGCACAGAGACTGTTGTGGCAGTTGGTCAGCACGTACGGCATCGGGAACTTCTTCAGTCCTGACGCACGCGCCGTCTGAATAATCCCGACAAATGTAATGTCGTGGGACGTCAGCTTGTCAAACCGGATCTGCAGATTCTTCATGTCCGGTGATGTATTGTGCTCTTTCAGGATGCTGTACGCCATCGTATTCTGCGCCGCTTCTTCCTTCGATACCGGGACCTCTGCATTTCCCGTATCTTCCACGATCTGGGTGCCGTTCATAAGATAGACACCGTTATCATATAATTTGATCATCTGAAAACCTCCTACTGCTGTCAGACCGCTCTGCCGCTCCGTACATACTCCATGGTGCAGGAGTTTTTCTGCTGTCGGTCTGCTCTTGCTCCGTTACTTTGTCTGCCGCTCATCCGAAACCACTACTGTTTTCCTTCCTGCACGGCAGAACCGATAATATTTTACCATATTTTTTGAATGTAGTAAAATGTAAATTGTATCGGGGACGTAGTGAAGTTCAACTTTGCTACGTCCCCAATTCACTTTTACCCTGTCCCTTTTTGACGCACCCCCCGTCCCTTTTTTAGGCATCCCCTGTCCCTAATCCGCACGATTCTAATAGGCATCTGGCCGTATTCCCCTAAAATCAACGAATTTGTGGTGTTTTTCACTTTTCGAAATGTTTTTCGTTCTTTCTCCCCTTTTTCATCTTCTGCTGTATTCGCTTAACACAGAAAACATAATTGCGCTTATTTCCGATATTTTCCCCGATAAATTGAGGAATAAATTGCTCAAAAAGGGACGGGTGGTTTTGCAATTCGGGACAGAGTGAACAATAAAACGGGACGTAGTAAAACTTAACTTTACTACGTCCCCGAAAATTACGAAAGCTCCAGCTTTCCAGTATACAACTGATAATACGTCCCTTTCAGCTTCAGCAGCTCCTCATGGGTTCCTCTCTCGATGATCCTGCCGTGCTCAAGCACCATGATCGCATCACTGTTCCGGATCGTGGACAGCCGGTGTGCGATTACGAATACGGTACGCCCCTTCATCAGGTTATCCATACCCTTCTGCACGATACTCTCGGTTCTGGTATCGATGGAGGACGTCGCCTCATCCAGAATCAGTACCGGCGGATCTGCAATAGCAGCTCTTGCGATCGCCAGCAGCTGCCGCTGTCCCTGGGAGAGTTCCTCGCCGTCTCCGCTTAAGTGAGTGTCATATCCTTTCGGCAGCATGCGGATAAATCCGTCTGCATGAGCCAGTTTTGCCGCCTTGTAGACTTCCTCGTCGGTGGCGTCCAGTTTACCGTACCGGATATTCTCCATAATGGTTCCGGTAAACAGATGAGTATCCTGGAGCACGATTCCCAGAGACCGTCTCAGATCGGCTTTCTTAATCTTGTTGATATTGATATCGTCATAACGGATCTTTCCGTCAGCCACATCGTAGAACCGGTTGATCAGGTTCGTGATAGTGGTCTTTCCGGCCCCGGTGGAACCGACGAACGCCAGCTTCTGTCCCGGCTTTGCATACAGTGTCAGATTATGGAGCACCATATGGTCCGGCGTGTAGCCGAATGTCATGTCATAGAAACGCACATCACCTTTGAGCTCGGTATAAGTAACCGTTCCGTCCGCCTGATGGGGATGTTTCCACGCCCACAGTCCGGTGCGCTCCTTGCATTCTGTAATATTGCCGTCCGCATCCTTCTTCGCATTGACCAGGGTAACGTATCCCTCGTCCACTTCCGGCTCTTCATCCATCATACGGAAGATTCTTTCCGCTCCGGCAAGCGCCATGATGATAGAGTTGAACTGCTGGGCGATCTGCATGAAAGGCTGGGTAAAGCTCTTTGTAAACTGCAGATAGGAAGCCATAACGCCAAGTGTAATGTTTCCGATTCCCGCTACCGACAAAAAGCCGCCGAACACTGCGGTCAGCACAAACTGTACGTTTCCGATGTTTCCGATCACCGGTCCCATGATACTGGCAAATGTATGGGCCTTTGAAGAGCTCTCAAAGAGCTGCTCATTCAGCTTGTCGAACTCCTCCTCAGAAATTTTCTCATGGTTGAACACCTTGACCACTCTCTGTCCATTCATCCGCTCTTCCACGAATCCGGTCACATTCGCCAGGTCAAGCTGCTGCCGGATAAAGTACTTTCCGCTGTTCCCCGTAACCACTTTTGATACGAGAATCATCACAACAATTACAAGCACCGCAAGAAGTGTCAGCAGCGGGCTTAACACCAGCATTGCAACAAATGTCACAATGATCGTCAGCGACGACATCAGCACCTGCGGAATGGACTGGTTGATCATCTGTCTGAGGGTATCCGTATCGTTTGTGTAAAGGCTCATGATCGAACCGTTCGTATTCTGATCAAAATAGCGGATCGGCAGAGTCTGCATATGTTCAAACATCTCATCGCGGACACGCTTAAGCACGCCCTGTCCGATCGTGACCATCAGCCTGCTGTAGACAAATGTCGCGATAACTCCGCACAGGAAGATCGTCCCCAGTACGGTCAGCGCCATATAAAGTTCACTGTAATCCGGATCCTTCTGGCCGATCAGAGGAATGATATAATCATCCAGCAGATAACGCAGGGACAGCGACACTGAGATCGATGCCACAGAACTGACCAGGATACAAAAAAGCACAACGATAAACTGTATTTTATAAGTTCCGGTCACATATCCCAGCAGGCGCTTTGCTGTCTTGATCGTTCCGGCATTTACCCGGGGTCTTTCCTGTCTACTCATTGTCAGCGCCTCCTTTCATCTGTGATTCATAAACTTCCCGGTAGATCGCATTCGTGCGAAGCAGTTCTTCGGAAGTTCCAATACCGTTGATCTCTCCGTTCTCCATCACGATGATCATATCCGCATCCTCCACAGAAGAAATCCTCTGGGCAATGATGATCTTTGTCGTGTCCGGGATCTCCTCGCGGAATGCCTGACGGATCAGGGCATCTGTCTTGGTATCCACCGCACTGGTAGAGTCGTCAAGAATCAGGATCTTCGGCTTTTTCAGGAGGGCACGCGCGATACAGAGTCTCTGCTTCTGACCGCCGGACACGTTGTTTCCGCCTTCCACGATCATCGTGTCATACTTGCCCG
The DNA here is from genome assembly GCF_002160525.1 of Lachnoclostridium sp. An169. Taxonomy (GTDB): domain Bacteria; phylum Bacillota; class Clostridia; order Lachnospirales; family Lachnospiraceae; genus Mediterraneibacter; species Mediterraneibacter cottocaccae. The sequence continues at coordinate 62,063 of NZ_NFKT01000018.1, read as the reverse complement.
GGAACTCCTGGATAAAGCTGTCAGCCTGAGCCAGTTTACAGACACGCTGCACTTCCTCATCGCTCGCGTTCTCATCGCCCCAACGCACATTTTCATAAATGCTTCCCGTGAACAGGACGTTCTTCTGAAGAACCACGGATACCTGGTCGCGGAGTGCTTTCAGATTGTACTTTCTGACGTCGATTCCGCCTACCTTCACGCTTCCGCCCGTCACATCGTACAGTCTCGGGATCAGCTGCACCAGCGTACTCTTGGCACTACCGGTTCCGCCGATGATTCCCACGATCTGACCGCTCTTAATGTGAAGGTTCGCATCCTTGAGGGAAAGATTTCCGCCCTTTCCGGAATAGCTGAAATCCACATGCTCAAAATCAATGTCACCGTTGGGCACCTCTTTGATGGCATCCTCGGAATCCTCCATCTCCGGCACCTCATCGAGAACTTCGCTGATACGGTCCGTAGATGCCTCAGCGATCATGATCTGTACAAATACAAATGTCACCATCATCAGGGATGACAGGATCTGGATCGCATACACGATCACGCTTGTAAGTTCTCCGGTCTGCATGCTCCCGCCGATGATATTCCTGCCCCCGATCAGCACCATGATCAGCACGACCGCGTATACGGTAAACTGCATGATCGGCGAGTTCCACGCCACGATCTTCTCTGCTTTCGTAAACAGCACAAAAATTTTCCGGGAGATCTTCCCGAACTTTTTATTCTCATAATCTTCGCGTACATATGCTTTCACAACGCGGGCGGCATTAACATTCTCCTGCACCGTATTGTTCAGCACATCGTACTCATCAAACACTTCAATAAAATGCGGGTGCGCTTTCTTTGCGATCCAGATCAGCACGCCTCCCAGAATCGGGATCGTAACAAGAAGGATCAGTGCGATCGGCACGCTGATCGTCATAGTCATGATCAGTGAAAGAATGATCATGAACGGCGCCCTGGCAAGCAGACGGATTGAAAACATATATGCCATCTGCACGTTTGTGATATCTGTCGTCAGCCTGGTCACAAGCCCGGAAGTCGAAAAATGGTCGATGTTTCCAAATGAGAAATCCTGCACCTTGTAAAAAATATCATGCCGCAGGTTCTTGGCATAACCCGCTGATGCAATCGCTGCGGTCTGCCCGGCTTTCGCCCCCAGAAACAGGGCGATCATCGCCATTACAATGAGCAGAAGCCCGATTCTGATGATGTAATCCATATCGCCTTCTGTGATCCCGATATCGATAATATTCGCCATCAGAAGCGGGATCAGTACTTCCATCAGTACCTCGAGCATGACAAGCACAGGCGTCAGGATCGTCTCGCGCTTGTATTCCCGGACAGAACGAAGTAATTTCCTATTCATGGTCTGTTGTCTCCTCTCCTCTTTTCTTCTCATCACCCAGCAAATTTTCCGACATCTGCCCCAATACCCGGACGCAGACCTCCACATCTTTCTTGGGTATCCCCTTCGTCAGCAGTCCTTCCACATAGCGGATGTTGTTCAGGATCTGTTCCCTGTGCGCCTCTGCTTTCTGAGTCGGAACCACCTTCTTAAGCCTTGCGTCCCACACCACAGACTCCCGGCTTACGAACCCGTTTTTCTCAAGCAGCTGCAGGATCCCGGTCGCTGTTGACCGACGGATCTGGAATTCCTTCTCCACATCCTTCTGATAAATGTCGCGCCGCAGGGACTCGAACATAATATAATGCAGGACTCTCCTCTGCATGTTCGTCAGGCTGTCCTCCTCCTCGCGCTCACACATCTGTCTTTTTAGCTGATGGGAAACCATGTGGATCATCCGGCCCACGTCGTCCGCAGTTCTTAACTTCTTATGATCTTCCATGACCGCTGATCTCTCCTGTGAAATGTCAAAAAGAAAAATTTGTTCGGTAACTAACAATATAGTATAAAGAATAAAAAATATTGTCAATCCATAAAATGCACAAAAGAAAAACTTCCTGTTTTCAAAAAATCAGGAAGTTTTTCTCATATATTTCCGCACACTTTTCCATAGGCTTTCTCCGCTATACCGTTTCAGATATTTTTCCGGATCTGCAGGGTTCCTTTCTCCATCTCAACTTCAAAGATCAGTGGGTTTGCCTCTTTCCATACCGGATCTGCCTCCGCCTTCTTCTGCCATCTCCGGTAAGCCTGTACGAACCCGCCGTGTATCATCTCCTCAGCTTCCTCTCTCATCCTCACAGCCTCATCATAACGTTCAAAGCTTCCGAGATAAAACCGTCTCCCCTTAAATCCGATATTTACACGGAATTTTCCGTTTTTCATCCTGTATACGCCCCGAAAACCGCTAGTATTGTCATTCCGGTATTTCCGCTTTTCAAGCATCTCAATACAGGTGCCGTCGACCATATGGAGCTGGCTTGAGATCTTCTTCTGGTTTTCAGCCTTCAGACACCCGCAGCTGCGGCAGTTTCCATGCATCAGCGACGCCTCCGAAAACTCTTTCTCATTCCCGCATGTACAGACACAGTGCCAGTATACCGAACCTCTCCGGTCTCTCCGCGTTGTCGGATAAAGCGCAGTCAGACGTCCGAATGTTCTTCCTCTTAAGTCGATGCTCCGGTGCTGCGCTTTGTGTTCCGGTGCTCCGCAGCTCCGTGTCTTTCCGGCTTTCAGATCATGCGCCGGCACGATCTTTTCTCTGCCGCAGGAGCACCGGCACAGCCAGCATGTACGTCCGTTTCTGTTTTCCGCGCGCTCAAGCACTGTAAGTTCTCCGAACCGCCTTCCCCTCAGATCCTCTGCAATGCTTCCCCGGCGCGCGTCCGTCCTTGGAACACACCCGCAGTCCCTCACTGTCCCCCTGGTCAGCCGCTTCGTATTTACATAGATCTCCTTTCCGCAGTCGCACCGGCAGCGCCAGACTGTGTAATGCTCCTCCCGTTTCTCTGTTTTTTCGGTCACGGTCAAATGTCCGAAACGTTTTCCCGTCAGATCTCTTCCGTGGCTCACTGTGCATCCTCCGTTCTTAACTTTTCTTTATTCCATCTCTGTGCTTTCTTCGCTTTCTCCGTTTTTTCCTTTGTCTGTTCTTACGTTTTTCTCCATCTTTTCCGCCCTTTGAAAAGATCTTCTTCATAAGAGCCGCAGCGAGCACAGCACACACGCCCGCAAACAATGCGATCCCCGCATAATTTATCAGCTGCTCCCGCCGGATCTCATCTCCCGAGGGTTCATATTCCACGCCCTCATATGGGATCAGCAGATCATCCGCATCATTTCCGCCGCTCTTTTCGTCTCCGCTGTCCTGTTCTGCCTGTTCCCTCCGGCAGTAGACCACGTACCGCTGATAGTTCTGCGTATACGGATGACAGGTCACGAGCGTCACCATATCCGCTCCCTCTACAATTTTTACAGCGTCCATGTCATCCGGGGTGATAACAATACACTTCACCACTCTATACTCCAGAGTTTCCCATAAATTAGCCAGCGTCACCTTGTCTCCCGGGCATAAAAGCTCAATATCCCGAAACATGGGAATTCCTTTCCATCCCCGGTGTGCGGCGATCACACAGTTACTGTTCTCCCCGCCTATGGGCATACTGGTCTGTCCCAGAACTGCTGCTCCCCTGCTTAAATTTTCCTCTGACGCCCCCAAATACAGAGGCAGTTCTACATCCATGGTCTCAATGAACAAATATCCGACAGCTTCCTCCGGGGCGTCATAATCCGACAGCTGAAAAGGCGGCTGAGTAAGGCTCCACGCATCTGCCAGTCCGCTCTGACCGCTTCGAAATATTTCCTCGTTATACGTCTTCATATCCTCATAAAGTTGGAGATATCTCTTTTCTGCACTGTCTTCAGGCTCTTGTTCCTCAATTCTCTTTTTCCTACGTTCTATCATGTCTATTTCTTTCCTGTTGCAGAACTCTGCGTACAGGCTGTGTAAATGAGGATACATAAGCATGAGAGCCCCGGAAATAAAAAACGCCAGGATCAGCAGTCTGAAACATATCCTTCTCACACTCTTCATCCTCCTCTGCGCCTTCTCCTGCGTCTCGCTGTCTTTGATCTCTTTCGTCTCCGCAGGATAGTTCCTGCCACAGCCGCCAGCACTACTGTACTTCCTACAGCAGCCGCCAGCAGGTACTGTTCCAGCCATGTACTCTGTCTTGGCATCACGTCAGTCTGCTCTGCTTCCTCTATATAGGGCACACGGGTTCCCCGTACCAGCAAACGGTGGGTATTGATTCCGTATGGTGTACAGGTTACCAGTGTGACATAATCCTGCTGTGCATTAATCTTCAGATCTTCCGTCTCCTCCGGGAGCACTACCTGAATCTGATCAACCTGATAGGCCAGCACCTCTCCCAGTACATGGATATAGAAGACGTCGCCTTTTCTCAACTGGTTCAGATCTGTAAACAGCTTTTTGTCATTAAGTCCCGTATGCGCAGACAGGACACAATGACTTCCTGTTCCTCCCACAGGAAGAGAACTCCCCTGTAAATGCCCCACTCCCTTTTGCAGCACTTCCTCTTCTGTCCCATGATAGATCATCAGTTCCACATTGATAGCCGGAATCCGCAGATATGCCATCCCTCCCTCTCCGTCCACGTTCAACAGCCCGGCATAAGGCATGGCAGAAGGATCCAGCTGACTCGTATCAAAGGGGTCCGTAAGCAGGACTCCCCCCTGCAGAAGCCCCTGATTGTAATCCCTGCACTCCCGCAGTTCTGCCGCATGTTCATCCGTCGTCATCTTCTCCTCAACGACACTGTTGTAATGCTTCATGCTCTCTTCCTGTTCTTTTTCATAAAGCAGGTTGCTGACAGCCGGGTATGCCAAAAGTGATATCCCGGCCAGAAAGACCAGTACCGTCATTATCGTCAGAATCCTTTGCTTCACATACCTTGCCCCCGTTTCCACACCTCATGATAAAAGTTCAGATGCTTTTCCCAAGGCTCCGGCAAAGCACGGGGAAAAGCATCAGAAAGAAGGATGGGCGGAAATTTCCGCCCACATCTATATAAATCATTGTGTTCCTTGCAGTTATTTAGAAGATTTTTTTCTTCTGGAGATCACAAACAGTCCTCCCGCCGCTGCGATCAGAAGAATCCCTCCCATTGTCAGCGCCCATGTGCCTGCGCCGCCTGTTTGCGGCAGGCTGAAGCCTTTCTGGTTGTACAGCTCGAAGGCAACGCTTGCAATTGCCGTATCTGTAGTGTTCGTATTGTTTACAAAGGACACCGTAAGACGATTACTTCCCAGTTTGACGCTTGTTGCTTTTTCGTCAAGCAGCATTGCCTTTGGGTCAGCCTGTGCTTCAAGATCAATGGTGACATTCTCGTCAATCAGGTTATAGCCGTCTGCAGTATTGGTCTCCTTCAGGATGTAGGTCTCATCATCATCCAGCCCCACAACAGTCAGTTTCCTGCTGGACGTGTCAAGTTTGAGGTCCATCGTTACACTGCCAGTTCCATCGGAATCGGACACAAGGATGTAACTTCCGGCAGAGCCGGTAAAATAGAGGGGCTCCTCATTCTGCCCATTTACCCTGTACAGCTGGAATGTCACCTCACCAATCTCATCAGCTGAAACAGTAGCGTCACTGAAGGTCTTTGTCAGCTCGATGCCGTAGGTATACACCTCGGTGGAATCAGTCAGGCTGCTGTCAGATCCGTTATTGCTCCATACCAGTTCGGCGTCATTGACGTTTACCTTCACCGCGTCAGTGGTAAGCCTTGCACTGTAGGTAACAGCGACTGTCTCGCCCTCATATGCCTCGAGAGCAGATGGTACAAAAGTGAGGGTGAAGGAACTCTCGCCATTGGCATAGCCGACCGGAGTCAGTGTCGCAAGGAGAGTCTGTCCAATATAAAACTTATTACTGTCAGCACCCGTTCCCCGTGTAATAGCGGCACCATTGATAGCAATTTCAACACTGGCAGGATCAAACTCCTGCTTTTCCAGCGTATCACTCATAGTAAACTTGGTGAGATTGTCATAGTCGGTCAGCGTGGGAACCTGCGCTGTCAGCTGATAGTCAAGCACATCCCCTGTCTCGGCAGTAAGCTCATCAAACCACTCGTTCGCGTCCTTCTCGCTTATTTTCTTGTCAAAAGGCAGATCCTCCGCCTTGAGGTTCATCTCAGCTGAGGTACTCCCTGTCGTCGCAATCATCACCCCCTGCTTGAGACTTAAGCCAGAGGGAATGTTCTTGAAGTCGATGGCGTAGTATCCCTCCTTAAGGTTACTGATAGTCATAGTTGCATCTGATCCAGCTATGGCTGTAAGTGGCTCAGTTATACTATTCCTATTCTTTTCAATATACTTCTCAATCCAGGAATAGAACACACCCGCATTGCTTCCACCTTCACCACCATCTCCAACGATACGGCTCACCAGGTCAGCTTCACCGTATGTCTTATCAAGCGCCTTGGCGTCATCACCGGAGAAGGTGATATACTCACCGGAAGCAGGCTGGGTCCTACCGGCAGAAAGGTCAGTGTCGTCAAACCACAGGTACACAATGCCGCCAGTTCCGGCAGTTCCAAATACTTCATCGATTGAACCGCTTCCGGCATCCGTATCGATGTTGAAAAATGCATCGAAGTCAGTAGTTACGGAATAAAGTTTCTTAGCAGGATCTGTCTCTGAATCATCTACCTGATCCAGCACCAGATACGCGTTTGCCTGTGTACCCGCCCAGTCTTTACTGCCATCCGACCATGTCGGTTCTTTAATCGTGATACTCGCTTCTCCATCTGCGGCAAACGCCGTTGCCGGCGCCAGACCGATTACGAGCGCCAGAGCAGCAAACGTTCCTGTGAAACGAGATAATAATCTGTTACTCTTTCTCATAAGATTTTCTCCTTCCTTTTCTTGTTTTATGAGAGTTTATTTATATAAAAGCATTTTTGCACTTTTATATCACTTATTTACGCCGTCTGCGGCGGCGGGCATGTATTCTTACAGTTCTTTTCTTTGCACCTTTCAGCTTCCATAAGACGACTGACCCGGTCAGAAACAATACTCCCGCTGCCAGATACCATCCTATGCCTGAAAGGCCGGTAGTTGGCAGGACCATCTTCTTATGGTTAGTCACCGTAAACAGAAGATGATATACCGAAGTTCCGCCATCTGAGGTTGGTACTGAAATTTTCGTCTGTTCGTTTTGTCCCACGATCAGGTATCCGTCATCATCGGTTTGAGGCGCATTGTACCCGTCTGGTACTACAGTTTCCTTGAGATAGTACGCTTCATTTACAAGAAGATTTGTAAACTCGGCGACTTCCTCATACCCCGTAAGGGTGCCCTGCTCATATTTCTGCTGTTCTTCAGTGGTCAGGCTGCGGTAATAGAAATATCTCTGCGTGCCGGAGCCGTCAGTATGGACCGGATAGCTCTTGCCATCCGTATCCGTAAAAATCATATGCTCAAGGTCAAATCGAGAATCTCCGTTCGCTATCCTCTGCCGTATTCTCGGCACTGTGGAAACCGGACTTCCGACTTTCGTTTTGCCGCCTGTTCCATCATCCTTATAGAGCTGGAACGCCGCGCCTTTCAGCGGATCTCCCGCACCGTCCCGCTTGGTCACGGCAATAGAACCGGGATAATATGTATTAGCAAACAAAGCTGTTGTCGTTGCATCTCCGAGTATACCTGATGCGTCTCCGTCTGCCGGAGTAGTCTGATCAAAACCATCGTCTGGATCATCCGTCTCACTTACCGTATAACTCCATCCTTTGACGAGCCCGTCGATATAGAGTTTCTCACCGGGTTTGAGGTTAAACGTGGCGGTTCCGTCAGTGAAATTCAATGAAGTTATTCCGCTTTCTACAGACACTTCATTTCCATTCCCGTCATCAGCTACATGCCTTGTGGAAAATGTACCTGAAACCAAGTTACTGTCAGTATCCTTGAGCGTCACGGTAAAAGAGAATTCCTGATCTGCGAATTGTCCGGCGTCCATTCCTTCTGGAACTTCTATGTCCTTTTCTACGGCAAGTGAAGCCGTTTTTACCGCAAGCCGTCCGTTATTGCCCAGATGTATTTTCGCATTTTCTCCGTCCATATGCGCGTAATAATACAGCTCCGCAGTAGCAGTATTATTAGTTTGCTTTTCTGCATGTTTGGAATCAGCATGAGGCGCATTCATTTCGCCTGCTTTCACGCAATACTGATTGTTTATTAGTTCGGTCGTCCCCTTGATTCCGGTGACTGAGCGGCTTTCGGTTACGCTTTGCGTGCCGCTGTAATACTGTACCTGATAATAGTAAGTCTTGCCGTCATTAGGAGTCGGCATTTCTGTTACCGGCTCCGTACACAATTCGTTTGTATACAGCGGAATACTCTCCTGAACATAGAAATATGGGTTGTTCTTCGCAGGTGTAAACTCGACGTATGCGTTGCCCGCTGTCTCCTGATCCTCGCACTTTATATCACCCGTATATTTGTTGCTGTAAAAATACAGGCCGTCCGTTCCGGTATTTGCCTGCTTGTATGCATCGTCAATCTTTGAAAGATCCACAGTTCCGTCAGCATTCTTTACGCCATCCTGCACTCCTACGGTATAACAAAGACGCACAGGATAGGCATTATTAGTTGTGTGACTTTTCACATTCCCGGATGAATCCAACTCTACTGTATTCACACGCAGGGGAATCGCTGAAGCAGGTATTTTTACCGTAAGAGTCTGAGTCATTTTGCCCGTGCTGCTATCCGTGTTCGATGTAACCGTAATAACAATATCATTGGCGTTCTGCTTCCCGTAAACCGGGCTGTCAATCTCACCGCTGAAGGCGTAGGTAGTGGTATTGCCGTTTGTACTTCCAGTAGGATTTGTAAAATTCGTACCGGAGAAGATCAGGTTTTTTACATCCTTGACCTCCATATAATCGCCGATTTCATCAGTATATGTAATGTAGCCGCTCTGGTCGATAGCATCAGGGCTGACATTTGTCGGCACCTGAGGGGTGGACATTGTGATGTCGCTGACAATATTTTCAAAAACTTCTGTAACTTGATCTGCACTATCAGCAGAAAAATATTGATCCACATAGTTCAAATCATTGACTTCAGTAATATCATTCTGAGAAGGATGAGTAACTGTATAATTCTCTGATGGAAAGGTACTCTCCCACCAAGATGTCCAATCTCCTGGTCCAGCACTTGCCGCTGGCTCTGAAACCGGTATGATTACGTTAGTGCCGTTCTTATATTGATTCCATGTATCCCGAAAATTTTGAGCAATATTATTACTGTCATTCCAGTGGCTACCTGGATTCAGTGATACATACGCGAGATTTTGCGATTTATTGGCATCTATATCCGTATTCCAATTAGAAGAGGCTTTTACCTCATTGAAAATACCATTCAGCCCCATCCCAATGTTATATACATGCACCGCATAATCGGAGTTTGAATCAGCATTATAATGCCGATTAATTTCTTGCTTCATATAGGTTGCCGTCATCATTGCTTTCAGGCCGTTTCCTACTGAGCTGATACGGACAACACCATTGCCGTTTCCCGAATTGTTTGCCGGTTCCCACCAATTTTGACTGTCTGACGAAACTGTGGGATTACCGTCAGATAAGTGAATCACCGCTGGTACGCGCTGAACTGTTTGACCATTGATTTCCACTGTTGTATCCGAAACAGTCAATAAATTCATACCAGTATACAGGCCCATCTGAGTATTCGTAGCATGTGCCTGCTGAACAGTGTGATTCCCTGATACCCCATCTATATTCCAACTAACTGTTCTTTCTGATGTAGTCGCCGTGCGGTCACTAATAGAAAAGTAATTCTGGCTCGAAGAATAGTGGTTTAAAGGCAACAAAACTTCTGATGCGGATACACTTTCATCCGGCTTTCCTGAATAGCATACCACCGCCACTCTGTTATACTCATTGGCCTCCATCAGAGTCTTAATCGAGCTGTTCAGCGCATCCAGCAAATTTGCCAGTCGGCTTTCTACGTTATCCATTGCATAATTTATCATCGATCCCGAAAAGTCCACTACAAACACAACATCAAGCGGACTCTGAGCCTCTCCGGTAATACTCTGTGTCGTCGCCAAGGCGGAATACGTCACCAGAAAATCCGAGTCATTTGTTACTTTGATATCAGGTCCGGCATCACCGCTGAATGTCTGATCATCGGTAGTGACCGTCTTGTCCGCCCACACTCGCCCGGAAAATTCCGTGGTCAACTCCCCGCTGGTTCCGTCATTTAAATAATTTGTATATGTTGTCCGCGTATCATCATCCGCCACATGCCCGCTGGTTCCTGTCGTCGTTACCGCCTGTACTTCTCCTGTCCCCTGAGGTGTCAGTCCTGTACACATTCCAAGCACCATTACCAGAGTGATCACAATTCCGGCCAATCGTCTTCCCACATTCCCCTGTTTTTTTCCTACACCCTTATTCATAGCCCTCCGTTCCTTCTTTCACACTAACTTTATACGTTAAACCAGCTAAAATATTTGCCAACTAATCACACTTTTCCGAATTCAACTTCTGACCGTCGGCTATTTTTTAACTGTCTGTAAGAATTTGCAGCGTCCTCTCTGTACGAAAGCAGCTGCAGAAAATGCTCTGTATATTTTCACCACATAATATTAATTATGTGGTAAATCTGGCTTCACTGGGGTGAATGGAAATAGTTTGTAAAGAAGTTTACTGAAAAGACAGCTTATTCCGCAGTCCTGTCAGTCATTATTAACTCAAACAGATCCGTATATTTTCTCTGTTCTGTAATTGGCAGAGATATTTCCCGAGAAATTTTTATCCGGCAGCAGCATTTTGATTTTATGTAATATTTAGAATCGTCTGTATCAATTTTCAGAAATTATAGTTATCTATATATTAAATGGTTCTTATAGAAAGTTATTTTTTCACTATTGACTTTCAAATACTTGTGGTATAGAATTTTAGAGAATAAATGTTCTCTTACTGAAATTTTTTGCAGTATCTTTACCACATAATTAATATTATGTGGTTATTTTTTCTTCTCCTTCCAGTCCCCCTCATCCACCAGATCCAGCATCTCCAGATTCCGCTTCCACTCCTCGATCCCCTCCGACGTATATATCCTCGTGACCTCCAGGCTGCTGTGTCCCAGTATATCGGCAAGATTGATGAGATTTTTCGTCTTTTTATAAAAGGTCCTCGCGAAAAGATGTCTCAGATTATGGGGGAATACCTTCTCAGGGTCAATGTCTGCTTTTTCCGCAACACTCTTCATCTCTTTCCATATATTCGAGCGGTCCTTCTCCTTGCCGTTCCTCGTACAGAATACCGCGCCGGAACGTATTTTGTTCTTACTTATATATATAAGAAGTTTCTTCCGGATGCTCTCCGGCAGGAGCACAAGGCGGTATTTTCCTTTATTCCACACTTTCACCATCCCTCTGCGGACATTCTCCACCCGGAAGAATCTCAGTTCGCTGATGCGGATGCCTGTAGAGCAGACCGTTTCCATGAGCAGTGCCAGCTGTTCCCTGCCGTGGGCCCGTGCGGTCTTCACAAGCCGGATGAATTCCTCCCTGTCCATTTCCCGCTCTGCTTCCCGGAACATCTGCGTCTGGACCCTGATCTGCTTTATCCGCATTTTCCCCTTTTCTATAAATACCAGGAACTGGTTAAGCGCCACGAGCATGGAATTGGCGCTGCGCACTGCATAATTTTCCAACAGCCAGTCCTTATATTCCAGAAGCCTCTTCCTGCTGACTGCCGGAACATCTCCGAGAAACCGGAAAAAAGTTTTTACATCCCTTACATATTTTTCCACCGTCGAAGCCGAGTTTTCCCTCTCGACCAGATACTCTTCAAATTTACCGATCATCATTTCCTGCATTACGAATTCTGTTTCCATTTATTCTCCTCTTTCTATACAGATTTTTCAGCTGCCGCCAGCTCTCTGCCTTCCGGCCACGGAAGGGCAGCCCGGGCAAAAACATATGATATTACGGTAAAATAGCACGGATTTTCGGTTGGAGTCCCGTCCGAAGCACGCGCTGCTATTTTATATAAAAAAACACCAAAATATTTTATGTAAAGTTCCGTTTTTTTACACAAAAATATAGCAAATCATTCAAAAAAAATGTATAATATAGAACAGAAAAATGAAAGAGAGGGCTCACTATGAAGCAAAATAACATGTTAGCTATGATTTTGGCTGGTGGTCGAGGAACTCGTCTGCATGAATTGACCAAAAAAATGGCAAAACCTGCCGTTTCATATGGTGGAAAATACCGTATCATCGATTTTCCACTCAGTAACTGTGCAAACAGTGGAATCGATGTTGTCGGTGTTCTGACGCAGTATGAATCCATCCAGCTCAACAGTTATGTCGCAGTGGGACGCCGCTGGGGACTTGACGCAAAGAACAGCGGTGTATATGTACTCCCGCCGCGTGAGAAGGCAGACGCAAATCTTGACGTATACAGAGGAACTGCAGACGCCATTTCGCAGAATATCGATTTCATCGATACATTTTCACCGGAATATCTTCTGATTCTCTCCGGTGACCACATCTACAAGATGAATTATGCAAAGATGCTTGCATATCACAAGGAATGCGGTGCTGACGCAACTATCGCCGTTATTGAGGTGCCGATGAAAGAGGCAAGCCGTTTCGGAATCATGAATACAGATGAGGACGGACGCATCGTTGAATTTGAGGAGAAACCGGAGAAGCCGAAGAGCAACCTGGCTTCCATGGGTATCTACATCTTTGACTGGAAACTTCTTCGCAAGATGCTTCTGGCTGATATGAAGAGCGCAGATTCCAATCATGATTTCGGAAAGGATATTATCCCGGCTCTTCTCGCAGACGGCAAGAAATTATATGCTTACAAATACAAAGGATACTGGAAAGATGTGGGAACGATCGACTCTCTCTGGGAGGCGAACATGGATCTGCTCGACAAGAACAACGAGCTGGATCTCAACGATTCCACATGGAAGATCTATACAGAAGACGTAACCGCACTTCCGCAGTACATCGGACCGGACGCCACCATCGACAGGGCATTTATCACCCAGGGCTGTGTGGTAGACGGATCGGTTAAGAACTCCGTTCTCTTCACCGGAGCGAAGGTGGCAGAGGGCGCAAAAGTCATCGACAGCGTCCTGATGCCCGGCGTTGAAGTGGCAGAGGGCGCAGTTGTAACCCGCGCGCTTGTGGCGGACAACGTCAAGATCGGCAGGAATGCCGTTGTCGGCAGCGCTGACAGCCAGAATATCGAACTGGTAGCAAAACGTGTAAAGGGGGATGAATAGTATGAGTCAGGCTTTTGGAATTATTAACTTCGCCGGAAATCATATCAAAGTAGAAGGGCTTCAGGATTACCGCCCGGTGGCAGCTTTCTCGTTCCTTGGCAGATACCGTGTGATCGATTTCCCGATCTCCAATATGAGCAACAGCGGCATCGACAACATTCAGGTTTATGTCCGCAGAAAACCCCGTTCGCTGACCGAGCACCTCGGCACCGGACGTCACTACAACATCAACTCCAAGCGCGGCAACCTCAACATTCTCTTTGCAGAGAGCGCTGTGGCAAACGATCTGTACAACATCGACATCGCCGCATACATGGAGAACATGGATATTATTGAAAGAATCAAATTCCCGTATGTCGTGATTGCCCCGAGTTACATGGTCTACACGGCAGACTACAGCTCATTCCTGCAGACACACATTGATTCCGGCGCCGACATCACTCTGATGTACCACGCAGTTGACAATGCGAAGGAAGCATTCCTCAACTGCCAGACGCTCAACATCAACAAACAGAAAGGGGTCCTCTCCTTCGAGCCGAACCGTGGTAATGCGAAGAACCGCAACATCTTCATGGATACATATGTAATGTCCAAAGAGCTGTTCATTGAACTGGTAAACAAAGCACACAAGCTGTCCGCTATGTACACCTTCGCTGATATCATCAACGAGGAGTGCGAGGAACTTGACATCCGTGCCGTTCCGCACCGGGGATACTTTGCAGCGATCACGGATTTCAACAGCTATTATGAGGCAAATATGTCCCTGATCGACTTCCAGACCGCTGACGGGCTTTTCAGCGATGACTGGCCGATCTACACCCGCACGAACGATTCCTGCCCGACCCAGTATTTTGAGGGCAGCAATGTGAAATCTTCCGTAATCTCCAACGGCTGCACCATCGAGGGCACCATCGAGAACAGTATTATCGGAAGAGGCTGTACGATCAAGGCAGGCGCTGTCGTCAAAAACTGCGTCATCTCTGCAGACGTTATCATCGGCAAGGGTGTACACGCAGAGAACCTGGTCGTAGACAAGCACGCGAAGCTGATCCGCGGCAAACGTGTCATCGCTTCACCGGACAAGCCGGGATATATCAGAAGAGGCGATACACTGTAAGGTGACATGTTATTTTTCTTCATATGGGATGGGACTTCTGGATAGAAGTCCTGTCCTTTTTATAGAATTCTTCCATATCTTCACCAATCCGAAAATTTCCTGTGACAAACAGCGCTCCAGCCTCTATAATAGAGATATATTTCGAAACTGATTACCCGAAACTCTATTTGGAAAGGCGTGATGTTTATTATGGAAATCACAGTAGAAAATGCTGGCTATGAGATCATAGCTTCCGCAGCATTCCTGATGGAAAATCCTCAATCAGAACTGCTGCTTCACATAACAGATGAAGGCAGCCATTTTGGAGATATTACGGTACATTTTACCGACATCCCCGATCAAAAAGATGAAATCAAAGCTGACTTTCTGAACGGCAGCCTCACTTTAACTTGTATTAATTTCAACAATGCTCTGGGCACAGGAACAAGCGTTCCTTTTGAAATAGGAAGTATCTCTGGAAAGAAGCTGAAACTTCATCTCTGGTCATACTTTCTTGGGAACCGTTCGGTCAGGAAAGTTGAATATACTCTGTATAAGGAGAAATAAACTATGCTCGAAACCGGATTTGAAAAAAATAAGACGCTGAACATTGATACTGTAGGCACATCCCTGTTCGATACGTGCTCCCTGTCTTCAGAGAATCCTCCTGAAATTTACAGGCTCGAAGCCTTCCAGCTACAGGACTTTAAAGTCTTTCGAAACACCGGTTGGATAAAGCTGAACCGCCTCACACTTTTACTGGGGAATAATTCTTCCGGGAAGAGTGCCCTTTTTCAGGCCCTTCAGATGCTTTCTGCTGCATACAGCCGCCTGATCCGTGAAGAAAAATTCAGCAGCCTCTCTGGATTAAGCGAAGTCTTTGGCTCTTTCAGTGATATATGCAGCAAAACTTCAGAAAATTACACTGTAAAGTTTGCTTTTCGCTTTGTCTCCGATAGCAAAACATTGGAATATCACATTTATTTTGGCAACAGCCCCGACGAATACGGGCAGGTAACAGATGTATTTGCAAAAGAAGGAACACAACATATTGATTTTCTTCAATATTATAATTCTGTCAATATTTTTTTCCTGGAAAGGAAAGCCGGCTTTAATATTCCGGAAGATATAGAAAAGAAAGCCGGATGCTGCCTTCTTTCGCTCGGTGAATTTGCAAAAACTTTTCAAATAATTTCAGCTCACCGCAGTCTGCCCGAACGCACAATGCAGTTGGCAGGTACCAGCCCCCGCCATATAGATCTGTCCGGACACGATGTGTACGAAATGCTGTATGCACTTTCGGAAATTCAGGGCAAAGAATTTTCTCTTGTCAGAAAATGGTTGGAAAAATTCGGTTATACCTATCATTGGAAAATGTCCGGTATGAACCGGGGCGAATTTATATTAAAAGATATCAAAACCGGCATTGAATCTAATCTGGTTGATAATGGATTCGGTATCTCGCAAAGTCTGCCTCTTGCAGCTGCTTTGGATACGCTTCAAAACCGGACACTTTTGGTCGATTCTCCGGAAGCCTTTCTTCAGACCAATATGCAAAGTGAGCTTGGAGATCTGTTGATTGAAGGTTCCAGACAGGGGCGGATTCTTCTGGAAACAGGCAGCGAATATCTGCTGCTTCGTATGCAAAGGCGAATTGCTGAGGAAATCCTGTCCCCGGAAGAAATCACCGTTTACTTTTTAGAGGATAATACAGAACAGGGAACGGTTATATACACAATACCGATTGATGAAAACGGAAACTTTCAAAACACACCCCCTGCATTTATACATTTTTTCTCGTCAGATTATAATGATCTTGAGAAACTTGATGAGGTAAGAAGGAAGAAGGAGAAACATGCAGCAGAACATAGTAATAGACACTAATATCTGGATAAAGGCCATCGTCGACAGTGAATATGACCTTGCCTGTGACGATGCCCTGAGTGCATTTTTTCAATGTAATTCTCTTTATCTGGCACTGGATTACAATAATGAAATAGAAAGAGAATATCGGGATAATATAAAAAACAGCAGGAAATTTGAGCTGCGCATGAAGCAATTAAGTCGTGAGCAGCGAAAGGTCTGGGGTGACTCAAAGTTATCACCAAAAGATAAAAATACTTTACAAAAACTGGGTTTTCACGAGGAAGAGGACCACGTCTTTGTCGGCACAGCAGTACATGCAGACAAAGTAATTATTACGGAAGACAGTGATTACGGAGTTCATGGAGAGTCAGACAAACAACCGGTTTACGAATATATGAAAAATGATATGGAGCTGAGCGTACTCACTGCAGCAGGATTTTTAGATAAAATGTCTTCCTGAAATGTCAGTTTGTATATCTGGCAAATGTAAGCAAAAACATATAATTTTTCAATACATAACGGTGCGCCGCCAGGCGCACCACGGAAAAACAGGAGGGAACGGTACTACCGCTCCCTCCTGTTTTTCCTGTATATGACTGCCAGGCCTTTCAACAGCAGATTGTCATCCAGTATAATCTTCCGCCTGCAGTGCGGAATAATCTTCTTTGCCAGCCCTCCGGTGGCGATCACCGTTGCCTTTCCGCCCAGCTCATCCGTAAGCCTGTCAATCAGACCGTCGATGGCAGCAGCGGCGCTGTAGATTGTCCCGCTCTTCATGCAGTCCACGGTATTTTTCCCGATGATGTGCTCCGGCGCCTCCAGGCTGATTCCTCCAAGCTGTGAGGCATGCGCGGTCAGCGAATCCAGGGATACGCCCACCCCGGGATAGATCATTCCGCCGATGTAGTTCTTGTTTTTGTCAATCACACACACCGTATTCGCAGTTCCCATGTCAAAAATCAGCAGCGGCACGGGATATTCCGCGATTCCCGCCACGGAGTCAACCACGAGATCGCTGCCGAGCTGCGCCGGATTGTCGATCCGGATATTTAAGCCGGTCTTAATCCCCGCGCCCACCACCAGCACCTCTTTTTTCAGGATTTTCTCCACAGCCAGTTTCACAATGGTAGTGATCTGCGGCACAACGGACGAGATGATTCCGCCCTCCAGCTCTGTTTTCTTGATATGATAGATATCCAGTACATTTTTAATGTCAATGGCATATTCCAGTTCCGTCTTGGTACGCACAGTGGAAAGTCTCTCCACAAACACACAGCCGGAAGAATACTTCTCCGGATCATCGATACACCCGATCACAATATTTGTATTTCCAATATCAATAGCCAAAATCATTTCGAAATCCCAGTCTTTCCCTGACACTTTTCTTCAGAAGTGCTTTCCCGATGCAGAGGGTAAGTATACCGGCGATAATCGCCTCGGGCACACCGTTTATCCCGATCACCGACAGGATGAAAGTGTAGACCGCCGTCACTGCAACGTCATTTGCCGCGGCATAAGCCTCCCGGAAAAACACAAAGATCAGATTCATCACAAGCAGCGTGTTCGTCAGCGCGCCTGCCACACCGGCAAGTATCAGACCGGTTGGGGATACCCCCGGCTTCTTCCGGACCTTCATCGCCAGTCTGTACACATAAAACGGAACGACTCCCACCAGAATCCTTGGAATAAAGCAGATGATTATGCTTCCGATTCCGCCGCTCACATCCCCCACGCTGTAAAACGGGGTGAATACAAACGATGTGGGCGTAGGGTTCATGGTGTTGTTGATAAAGCTTGTCAGCCCGAACAGAAATCCGAGCGCTCCGCCTTTCTTTGGTCCCATCAGCAGTGAAGCGACTATAACCGGGACGTGTATGATCGTCGCGCGAGTGAATCCAAGCGGTATATAACCGAGAAAGGGGGTAAATGCCATGATGCATATAATTGCACCGAAAATCGCCACCTGGACCATACTCATGGTACTGATTCTGCTTCCTGCCTGTGTCCTGCTGCCTGTATTATAATTATTTTTCATAACTGCCTCCTTAGGTTATCATTCTCTTATCGAGATACAATACTTACGGTACAGAATTAGTGATTCTGCATTTTAAGGATCTGGTCAAGGATCTTCCCCGCCGTCTCTTCCTTTGTCATCTTCTCAAGCGGAATCTCTTCTTTTTCCGTGATGATCGTCACAACATTCGTGTCGCCGCCGAATCCGGCGCCCTCTACTCTGAGACTGTTGGCTACGATCATATCCAGATTTTTCTTCTCCAGTTTTCTTCTGGAGTTCTCCAGGAGATTCTCGGTCTCCATGGCGAATCCGCATAAAAACTGTCCGGGTCTTTTGTGTTCTCCCAGATAAGCCAGGATGTCGTCCGTGCGTTCCATCTCCAGGGACAGACCTCCGTCTTTTTTCTTCATCTTCTCTCCGCTCACATATTTCGGGCGGTAATCCGCCACTGCGGCTGCCTTGATGATAACGTCCTGCCGCCCTGCACGCTCCGTCACCGCATCGAACATTTCCTTCGCCGTCGTAACGGGAACCAACTCCACAAACTCCGGCGGCTTCACCGCAGACGGACCGCTCACAAGCGTCACCTGCGCTCCTCTGCGCATACAGATCTTTGCAATCGCGTATCCCATCTTCCCGGTCGAATGATTTGTAATGTAGCGCACCGGATCCACAGGCTCCCGGGTCGGTCCCGCGGTCACAAGCACTTTCATGCCCTCCATGTCTTTTTCGCATCCGACTTCCCGCAGGATATACTCCATCAGGAGCTCCGGCTCCGGCATCTTTCCCTTCCCGGTGTCCCCGCACGCCAGATACCCCGATGCAGGGCTGATCACCTCATACCCATAATGTTCCAGTGTCTTCAGGTTATCCTGTACAATGGGATTCTCAAACATGTTTGTGTTCATGGCCGGCGATACGAACTTTTTGCACCTGCACGCCATAACCGTGGTCGTCAGCATATCGTCCGCAATCCCATGGGCGATCTTGCCGATCACATTGGCGCTGGCAGGAGCGATCATCACCACATCCGCTTTCTTCGCCAGAGAAACATGCTCCACACTGAACTCAAAATTCCGGTCAAACGTGTCTACCAGACATTTGTTTCCCGTGAGCGTCTCAAAGGTAATCGGATTGATAAAGTTCGTGGCGTTCTGCGTCATCAGCACATGAACGTCCGCCTCCAGCTTTTTCAGTGCGCTCGCCAGATACGCGATCTTGTATGCGGCGATACTGCCTGACACCGCCAGAAGAACGGTCTTTCCTTTCAGCATATAATGCCCCCTTTCCTTATTTTTCGTGAACATCCCGCATCCGGATCGCGCAGCGCGCAAAACTTTACAGGATTGCTCCGTTTCCGCTTCATTATATGGCAAATTCCCGGAAAAATCAATCTTCAAAAAAACTGCGGGCAGCTCTCACAGAAAAGAGTTGCCCGCTCCATGATATTTTATGACAGAATTTCTGGTTTTTACTTTTTGTCCTTTTTGTTCGCTTTCATTTTCGCGCGCATTCTTCCATACCAGAGAATTGCAGCCACGTAAGCGACAGCGAGAACCGCACCGAGCACATAAGCCACCGGCCACGGTACGTTAAAGCCGATCTTTGCGTTGATGATGTATGTCATGGTCACAAATGTGTACCATGCGCCCGGAATCAGCGGCATCCACACATATTTTCCGCGTCCCGTCTCAAACATCCATACGGAGATTGCAAGGAATGCGAACAGGGACAGGGTCTGGTTTGACCATGCGAAATATCTCCAGAGAACGTTGAATCCGTCACTGTTGAGTTTCGCAAATACAAGGATCACAATGACAAGTGCAAAGATAACCGCCGCAAGGGCAAGACGTTTCCTTATCTTTGTCTGATCCAGATGGAATGCATCGGCAATGGTCATACGAAGCGCACGGAGCGCTGTATCTCCGGATGTAATCGGAAGTACGATAACTCCTGCGATGGCAATAATACCGCCCACCGGTCCGAGGATGTTCTTGCAGACAACACCGATCGTCGCTGTTGCGAGGTTGGCATCTGCAGCCTGAAGTCCCAGGTTGTAAACACCCATGGCGCCTGCTGCCCATACCATGGCGATGAATCCTTCCAGAACCATCATGTTATAGAATGTCGTGCGTCCTTCCTTCTCGCTCTTCATCGTACGGGAGATAATCGCCGTCTGTGTGGAGTGGAATCCGGAAAGGATACCGCATGCCACCGTGATGAAGAAGATCGGGACAAAGTGGTTTGCGCTGAAATAATCACCGTATGCAACCAGTCCGCCGTTCCAGTCATCCCAGAGCTCTGTCAGCGGATAACCGTGAACAAAGAGTCCGATGAACACGCCGACTGCGGAGAACAGAAGGATTGCTCCGAAGATCGGGTAGATCCGTCCGATGATCTTATCGATAGGGAATACAGTCGCGATCAGATAGTATACAAAGATCACGCCGTAGATCACCCATGTGGATACGGATGTAGCCTTGCCGTCAAAACCAAATACCTGTGTCGCTGCAATGTCTCCCGGTGTGTAGATGAACACCGCACCTACAAGGAGAAGCAGAACACTGCAGAAAATCTGGTAGAATGTGTAAATACCTCTGTTGCTGTACTTGCGGATCATATCCGGCATCTGCGTACCGCCGTCGCGCAGGCAGATCATTCCTGAAAAATAATCGTGCATAGCGCCGCCGATAATGTTTCCGATGGGGATCGTGATAAACGCGATCGGTCCGAAAAGGATACCCTGGATCGGTCCGAGGATCGGGCCTGTTCCTGCGATATTCAGCAGGTTGATCAGGCTGTTTTTCCATTTCTTCATAGGTACATAATCTACGCCGTCCTGTTTTGTGTAGGCGGGGGTTTTCCTGTCGTCAGGGCCAAAGACATGCTCACAGAATTTTCCGTAGAGCGCCGCTCCGCCAATAAGGATGACGAGACCGATAATAAATGTTATCATTTGATTTACCCTCCTTTTCCTTTCTGAGGAAATACTTTAACACAGTAAATTAGTATAACAATAAAGCATTTGATTGTAAATGATCTATTTTTATACTTTTTTTATTTTCTTTATATTTTAATTATAATTGGATGTTAAAATCACTACATTTTTTCTGTAAAATGTACTATAATGACATGCAGAATTTGCATAATATCCGCAAATTTGCAATAAAGGATTTTTCACGGGGTAAATAGCAACCCGAGAGGATTTTTCACGGCTCCAGAAACCGTACAGACGAGGTTATACAGATAAAACTATAAAAAGAAACGATACAAAAGAAAGGATACCGACATGCTGAAATCATATATCGCCTTTGACGTTGAAACAACCGGGCTCGATCCCCAGGAAAACGAAATCATCGAGATCGGCGCCCTGAAAGTAAGGGATGGGAAAGTGGCGGACCGCTTCATGGAATTTATCCATCCCCTAAGTCCCATTTCCACGTACATCACCGGTCTTACCGGAATCACCAACGACATGGTCGCTGACGCCCGCCCCAGGAAACAGGTGGTCTCGGATTTCATTGATTTCTGCGAGGATGACGTACTCATCGGCCACAACGTCTCCTTTGACTACAGTTTTATGAAATGCAGCGCCGCCAGGGACGGCATGGCATTTGAGAAACTGGGAATTGATACCCTGAAGATCGCCCAGAAAGTTCACAGTTCCCTGGACTCCAAAAGCCTGGGAAGCCTGTGCGAATACTATCATATCGAAAACAAATCCGCCCACCGCGCCTACCATGACGCCCTTGCCACCGCCAAGCTCTATCAGACACTCGCCCACTACTTTGAGGCAGAAGCCCCGGAGCTCTTCTCCCCGAAACAGCTTGTCTACCGGGTGAAGAGACCTCAGCCCGCCACGCCGAAGCAGATCTCCTTCCTCACCAACCTGATCCGCAAAAAAGGAGTCGAGATCCAGTGGGATCCCGAGACCATCACCCGGAGCGAAGCATCGCGCCTCATCGACGGGCTGCTGAAAAGTTAATCTTTGACATTAGAAAACTGCTGTGTCAGATGAGATTTTTCGACTATGGGAGGGTCCCGGTCCAAGCGGACAGGATATTGCTCACCGCTTAGGGCTGCGCTGCGCTTGCATGCGCTGTTCGCAACACCTGTCCGCTTGAACCGGGAAAACCAGTCGGAAGGATTTTTTCTCCGAGGGGCAGTTTTACAATGTAAAAAACACAATTTTTCAGAGAGAAGTATAACGCAGGAGGGAGGAGACTCACCCCTCTTTTCAAAACTTCTTTCCGGAAAAATTGTGTTTTTTATACGGTATAATCTCCCGGCAGAAAGAGAACCTGCCGGCGGGAAGCCCGGGTATCCGACAGCAGGTGTTGCGAACAGCGAATTAGAGCGCAGCGTCCTGAGCAGTGAGCAATATCCTGCTGTCGGATACCCGGGCCCGCATCGTAGTCATTCTCTTTCTGGCGGGAGCTTATTCCTGTATCAAAGATTCATTTATCTGATATATCCTATGAAGGTATTCCCGCTTCCGCTGACCATTCCCTCCATCTCGCTCTGGCTGACGGTTGTCTTTGTCCCGGTATCCGGGTCGATATAGGTGATATCCGTCCTGGTGTAGCCGGTCAGCAGAATCGCGTGGTCCGCACTGGTCAGGGCAATCACCGGGCATCCTTTGTTGATCACATAGAGCACCTGTTCCAGGGTACATCCGGTCAGATCCACCTTCTGTGCATCGTACTGCTCCATGAATCTCTGGCATGCCGCCAGAGAAGTTTCATCCGCCGTTCTCTGGAAGGGCTCCACATCGATGGAGTACACCAGGTTCCGGTTGCCTCTCTCCCACACATATGCCTGGTTTGATGAGATCACTACACCGGAGATCTCATCTGCACGCTGAATTGCATAAGCTGCCCGGTCATAGATTCCATCCAGCTCGCCCATGCCGTAAACGTAATATTTCTCCGTCTCGCTTGTACCGCTCAGCGTAATCGTAAGCGGTTCTCCCGATACCAGCTGATTCGGGCGGAGAATACTCACATCCTCACTCTTAATTCCGCTGCCAAATGTAATCCGTACCTGCCTCTGCATCCGCTCCGTCGTATAGGTTCCCGATGTGACGGTAACTGTCTGACGCTCCACATTGTTTGTCACATACTCCTGGGAGGTGGAATTATATACACTTCCGTTTTTCACAGCCCGGTTGACTGTCACCATGTTTTCATTGATCAGAATATCCGTAATATATATCCCGCTGTCTGAAAACGAGTAGGATGCCACCGCCTTATTGTCCGAGCTGCGGATTTCCATTTCATACATGGGTGTAATCTCGCCGCCCGCCGCAGTCGTACCGGCATCGGCCGGATTGATTTTCCCGTAAATGAAATCGCTGTTCACAAAACCGAGAGGCCGTACCGCCTGACCGTCGGAAGCATTTACCTCGTAACTGTCGCCGCTCCTTAAATCCATCACCTGTATCTGGGTCGCGGTATACAGTCCTCCGTTCGTCTGATAAGCCATCAGGTGTCCGTCATCGGATACCGCATACTGCCCTTCCTCCAGATTTTCCGCCAGAACTGTCTGTTCTCCGGACTCCAGGTTCACCTGGTACAGCGTGCCAGCTGCCAGAACATAGAGCATTTCATGGCTCTGGTTATAGAACACCATCCTGCCGAGCTCATCTTCCGCAATAGCAAAGGATTTCGTACTCGGAATAAACGCCTTCTCCTGAATCGCATTTTTCTCCGCATCAAAATAGTAGATGCCGACGCCGACCTGCCCCTCATGAACGCCCCGGTTCATATATCCATACACCGCAAACGCCAGATCGCCGCTGTCTCCGACACTGATGATCCGAACATCGTGCTGGTCGTATCTGCTGCGCGCATCTCTTCCCTCACTGCTGCCGAAACTGAAAACCTGGGAGAGCACACCGGTCTCACTGTTAAACATCCAGAGATCCCGGTTCTGCACAAATGCGACGATCGTTTCATCTTTATTTGTGTCAAAGGGGACATCCGCCGAAGCAATCCCCAGATGGATACTTCCATTGGAAACGGCTTCATTTCCGTCAAATACCTGCTCCATATCCCGGTTGTAGTTCAGCAGATAGACCCGGTCCGTACCTACCCGCACACGGAAAAATTCCCTGATATCATAGGTTCTCGCCACTCCGTCATCGTCTGTACAGACCACCTGGTATTTTGCGAGGATTGACGTATACACATTATTGCATTCCTTGATGCTCCACTCCACATCTCCGATCACCTGCGGTTCCAGGCTGCCCCACTGGACATGAGTGATGTCCGAATGAATATTCACCGTCTGATAGGTTGTATTGTCGCTCTCGTCTCCCGGTTCCAGATAGCGTTCCAGCTCATCCGTGGCACTCTGTTCGAGGGCTTTGGTATGAAAATCCTGTGTAAACGCAAGAGCCTGCGCTGCCGGGATATCATCGGACCTTACTATCCTCGTATAATACCGGATCTCTTTGCCGTCCACAGTCAGCGTCACTTTCAGTACCGCTTCCTGTCCCGACTCGGTAAGTGAATTATTCAGTTCCAGCAGAACCGTCTCATCGGGCCCCGGGACATCCGCCTGATCCTCACTTACGGTTTCCTTTCCATCCAGGGAATACACCGCATAATTTACCGCATCGATGGTATTCCCATCCTCCTCGATTTCCATGGTCAGGACGCCTGTACTCTCCAACGGTGTGATCGTATCACGCATGGCGGTGATCTCCATCTCGTCCACATATCCGAACAGCGTATTCACCTTTTTCCCGTTTACCTGAAAGGAAATACGCGGAAGAGACGGCGCCCCCATATCAACGATCTCATCATCTGTTCCGCTGTTTATCACAAAGCTGCTGATCACAAGCGCGGCTATGAAAACAGCCGCCAGAACCCCGATCTTAATGATCCATTTCTTCATTATAATCTGATCTCCCCTTTATTGCTGATTCTATATCTCCTGTTTCTGTGTGCCGGTATTCTCCTCTCCCACAGCATCCAGCAGCCTCCCGAGCGTCGGCTGCACCTGCAGGAATTCCTCGCATCTTCGTATTTCTCCGGCCGCGGTTTCGTTTCTCCTTCCCCTCTTCACCGCACGGAGCAGAATATTTTTCGGCGTATGCTCCATATCAATAAACTCAAGCACCTGTGTCTCATACCCTTCGCGCTCCAGATACTTTGCCCGCAGTCCGTCCGTCATAAGCGCCGCGAAACGCTCCCGCAGAAGGCCGTAGTCCATAACCGGCGCCAGGACCTGATTCCGCTGCGTCCCGGCTATGCCTGTCCTGCACGTTTCACCTGTTCTGCATTTTTCATCTGACCTGCACGATTTGTCCGATTCACTCCCCGTCTGTCCGAACTGACCATTCAGTTCATGCTGACAGCAGGGCACGGACAGGATCACCTTCGCATTCCATCCGATTGCCTTTGCCAGCGCGTAATCGGTGGCCGTGTCACAGGCGTGGAGCGTGACAACCATATCCACCTGGTTCACACCCTCATAATCGGCAATATCCCCTTCCAGAAATGTCAGTTTCTCATAGCCGTACTTCTTTCCCAGCTCGCTGCAGTGCCGGATCACATCTTTTTTCAGATCCAGCCCGATAATCCTTATATCATATTTTCTTAACTCGTGCAGAAAATAATACATTGCAAAAGTAAGATAAGACTTTCCACACCCGAAATCCAGGATCGTCAGTTCCCGGTCCCGGTCAAGCTGCGGCAGGACATCCTCAATAAACTCAAGGAAACGGTTGATCTGCCGGAATTTGTCCATCTTCGTCCGCACGATCTTTCCGTCCTGCGTCATCACACCCAGATCCTGCAGAAACGGGACCGGAGTCCCCTCCTCCAGAATATATCTCTTGCTTCTGTTGTGGGAAAGATCAGCCGCCGCAGACGCATTCTTTTTCTTTTTGCTGCGAATTGTAGCTTTCCCCTTTTTGCTGACAAGTACGTTCCATTCCTCATGTACGGTCTCTGCCTGCATCTGCCGGAAGTTCCCCAGATATTCCGCCAGTCTCTCCTTCGCCGCTTCCGCATCCAGATTCTCATGAAACGCCTGGGTTGACGTGAAAGACTCCAGTTGAAACAGAAGCTTTCCCTTCATTTCCACCGGGCGCACCTTTACCCGGATCACACCGTCCTTTGCTCTCGGTCCGCTGATCACCGCACGGATGAACTCCCGGTTCAGTATATGTTCAAATAATGTACGAATCTCTTCCATAATATATTGCCTCTACCTGATAAAAATTGCTTTTTCCACTATTGTTTCATTGTAAATCAAAACAAGTATGGATGCAACGAAAAAATCCCGCCCCGTATTACGGGCGGGATGAAACCGGTCTCTCCACCAGATACCCTTTTTCCTTAAGCATATTTTCAATCAGATTCAGGGTCTCCTCACTGTCAGCCTCCACAGTATGATAATGATATCCGGAAGTAATGTTTTTCAGAGGGCTGGACTTTCCGCTGCGGATCTCCTCCATAAATTCTGCAGCCTTTCTCCTTGACGTGACGTTAAGTTCTGCTTCCAGATGCCCGTAAACTTTGTGATTAACCATCACGTTTCTGACAATGCCGCCCAGATCCACGATGGAGTTCAGTTCATCTTCGAGCTGCTCATCCGTGTGCTTCACTTTGAAAACCCGGCTCACAACAGATGGCTCGTTGAGCACATACCCCCGGTTCGTAGACAGAACATTGTACCCGGAGGCCCGGATCAGAGCGATGTCCTGTACGATCACCTGACGGCTGACATCATACTCGGCTGCCAGTGCCTTTCCCGGCACCGGGGCTGCGCTGTGCCGGATCTGTTCTACAATTGCCTTTCTTCTGTCCGTTCCTGTCATCAATTCTCTTCCTTTCCCTGTTCTGTGTTCTGCATACTCATCCATATACATAGTCCCGTGCCCGGAACTGCCTCCCGCACCCGCGAATAATCCCCGCCTATCTGCATACGGAATCCCCGGCCGGACTGATAATACAGTTCTCAGCTTACTCTACAGCATGAAGGTTTTTCATGGAAATGTCAAGTATCGGAGCAGAATGCGTCAGCGCCCCGCTGGAAATATAGTCCACTCCAAGCTCTGTAAGCCGCCCGATGTTCTCCTTCGTCACATTGCCCGAGCACTCGGTCTGCGCCCTTCCGTCAATGATGCGGATAGCCTCGCGCATTTCATCTGTTGACATATTGTCCAGCATAATGATATCCGCCCCGGCTTCCACCGCCTCTTTCACCATATCGAGATTCTCCACTTCAATCTCAATCTTCCGCACAAACGGCGCATATTCCTTCGCCATCTTCACAGCTTTCGTTACGCTGCCTGCCGCCCCGATATGGTTGTCCTTGAGCAGCACACCGTCAGACAGATTATAACGGTGGTTGTATCCTCCGCCTACACGGACCGCATATTTTTCAAAAATCCGCATATTCGGCGTTGTCTTTCTCGTGTCGAGCAGCTTCGTCTTTGTTCCTGCCAGGAGCTGCGCTACAGAGTGGGTGTAAGTTGCGATTCCGCTCATTCTCTGCAGATAGTTCAGCGCCACCCGTTCGCCGGAGAGAAGCACCCGGATATCCCCGGTCACTTTTCCCATGAGCTGTCCTTTTTTCACCTCGTCGCCGTCCTTGCAGCAGAACTCCGCCTCCGTCTTCGGATCCAGAAGTTCAAAAACTCTGCGGTACACCTCAAGTCCCGCGATAATGCCGTCCTGCTTGCAGATCAGCTCCACTTCACCTTTTACCGCCTCTTTCATCACCGCATTGGTGCTCACATCTTCACTGGAAATGTCCTCTTTCAGCGCCTCCATAATCAGATGGTCCGCCTGAAGCTTCATTGTTATCTCGTTCATGCCCTTTTCCTCTCCTGTTTCATTTCCCGGTCTGATTCCCGACCGATTCCATAATCGTTTTTCTGATCCCGCTCCTCATATTCCGCCGCGATTTTCTTCGCCGCCCGCTTTGCGAACACAAGACTCTCAAGAAGCGAATTGCTCGCGAGCCGGTTGGCGCCGTGTACACCGTTACAGCTCGTCTCCCCTACGGCAAAAAGCTGCTCCATACTTGTCCTGCTGTCCGAGTCCACCCAGATCCCGCCCATGAAATAGTGCTGCGCCGGGACAACGGGAATTGGCTCTTTTGTCACATCATAGCCTTCTTCCAGACAGTGATGGTAAATATTCGGAAAATGCTTTAATATGGTCTCTTTGTCAATATTCTTCATGGACAGCCACACATGGTCTGTGCCGTCCTTTTCCATCTGCTCCTGAATGGCTTTCGTCACTACATCCCGGGGAAGAAGCTCGTTAACAAAACGGTTTCCGTTTTTATCCAGAAGGACCGCCCCCTCACCGCGCACAGACTCCGAGATCAGGAAACGGCGTCCCGGCTTCTTCGAGTACAGTGTCGTAGGGTGGATCTGCACATAGTCCAGGTGCTCCAGACGGATGCCGTGTCTCTTCGAGATATCCAGAGCGTCCCCTGTCAGATGCGGGAAATTTGTGGAATGGCGGTAGCACCCGCCGATTCCGCCACTTGCCAGGATCGTGTAATCCGCCCTGATCCGGATCGTTTTTCCCTCCGGATTCTCCGCCACGATTCCGCAGCACCGGCCGTTCTCTTCTATAATGTCCGTCATAGTAGTATATTCGTAAATGGACACATTTTCAAGCTTTTTTACCTGTGCCAGAAGCTTGCTTGTAATCTCTTTTCCCGTAATGTCCTCGTGGAAAAGAATTCTGGGCTTTGAATGGGCTCCCTCCCGGGTAAACGCATACTCTCCCAGAAGCGGGTCTCCCGTTTTTCTGTCTTTCTCATCATTTTCTCCCGCCGCATTCTCCCGTTTTTCAAATTCCACGCCATATCCGATCAGGTCATGGATAATCTCCCTGGAACTGCGGATCATGATGTCTACAGATTCCTTACGGTTCTCATAATGACCTGCTCTCATGGTGTCCTCAAAATAGCTGTCGTAATCGTCCTCGCCTCTTAACACACAGATTCCTCCCTGAGCCAGAAACGAATCACTGCTCTCCAGATCCGACTTTGTAATCATGATGATCTTCCTGTCTCCGGGCAGATTCAGCGCACTGAACAGCCCTCCCACTCCGGTTCCCACGATCACAACATCGGTGGCCAGATCTTTATTTAATACCTTCTTTTTTAATACCTTTTCCTTTTTCATCGTACTCTCCATTCTGCCACAGATCCGCGGCATAGCTTACCTCGCCAGTTCCAGCATTCTCTCAAGAGGTTTCCTCGATGCCTCGCAGATCTCCGCTTCCATGCGCACTGCATTCTCCCCGGTTTTCAGCACATGAAGGATTTTCTCCGGCGTGATCAGCTTCATGTCCCGGCATACCGGCTCTGTCTCCGGGAAATAGAACTTCTTATCCGGACAGCGCTTCTCCAACTCGTATCTGACTCCGTTTTCCGTACAGACAATAAATTCCTTTGCGCCGCTCTTTTCCGCGTAGCTGATAATCCCGGATGTACTGCCGATATAATCCGTCAGTTCCAGAAGCTCACGGGTACATTCCGGATGTGCAAGCACCTCCGCTGCCGGATGCATTTCTTTCGCCCTGCGCACTTCCTCCGCTTTCATCTTCTCGTGAACCGGGCAGAAACCTTCATTAAATATGAAATGTTTCTCCGGCACCTGGGACGCTGCAAACCGTGCCAGATTCCGGTCCGGGATAAAGAAAATGTTTCTGTTCGGCAGAGCCCGCACGATTTTCACGGCATTTGCCGAAGTTACACACACGTCGGAATACCGCTTCAGCTCTGCCGTCGAGTTGATGTAGCAGACAACCGCCAGGTCATCGTACTCATCCCGCATCTTTTCTATCGTTTCCGGGTCCGCCATGTGGGCCATGGCGCAGTCCGCACCGGCGTCCGGCATCAGCACGGTTTTTCCCGGACTCAGCACCTTCGCGCTCTCCCCCATAAAGGAAACGCCGCAGAACACGATCACCTCTGCGTCTGTCTCCGCCGCGATTTTGCTCAGATAGAAGGAGTCTCCTATGTAATCCGCCAGTTCCTGCACCTCGGGACTCACGTAATAGTGGGCCAGGATTATGGCGTTCTTCTCCCTTTTCAACTGTTTGATCTCTTCTCTGACTGTCATCTTTACACCTCTCCCGTAATCATCCTTTGCTTCCAAGTGTTCCCAGTATACCACTGTTGTTTACATGTGACAAGACAGATGAATTGACAAAAATTTGCCCCGGGATTGTTATTTTTTTGTCATTTTTCAGACAAATGCAAACTTTACCCCGGGGATCCTCTCTTAAATCTCAGCCTATCAGCACCGTTTTCCCTTCAAATGCAAAGCCATATTTCCGTATTTTTTCTGCCGGAATACCTCTGGCTGTCAGGCTTGTTTCGTATTTCTTCTCCTCAATCTGCTGCAGTGCATTCTCCACCGTCTCTTCTATCGTTTTCTCTTTCCTTGGGTTATGAACCTTAAATTCTATGATAATTGCGTCACCTGCCCGGGACGCCGGTTCCAGAACCACATCATATCTCCCGAATCCGCTCTCCCGGTTGGATGAGATACTGTATCTACCCCGCAGGTCTACCATCATCCCCAGAACAAAACCGTGATAGAAACGTTCCGGCTCTGTTTTGCCGGAAGTCCGCTTTCCAGTGTCGAAAAAGCTGAAAGTCTCAGATGCAACCTGATTCATATATTCATTCATTGCATCCAGATCTCCCACAAGCAGTGCTTTGATAAATTCATTGTATGCAGGTGTGTATCCCGCAAACCAGTCCTCTATCATATCCTCAAACATGAGACGTACCTCTTTATTTGTCAAAGCTAATCCGTACTCCGCTTTTCCTTTATCCGGATCGAGCTTATAATTTTCCACTTTCAGATAGCCACTGGCTAACAACAGGCTCCAGATTGCATTGCGTTTATATTCCAACTGACTGAAAACAATCTGTTCATCCAACTGAGTCCGCAGTACCTTTCCGTTCAGCAGGTCTTCCATGATCGTCTTTACTTCCGGACTTCCCTCACGGATCAGTTTCCCGACCATACTGTTGGAGCTTGTATTTGCCCAGTAAGTTGTAAGTTTTCCTGTGTCCAGATAGTTTAAAACGGACCATGGATTATAAATATCCCTGTGATTCCCGAATACAAATCCGTCATACCAGTCTTTTACCTCCTGTTTGTTTGAATATCCGTATTCATCCATGGCATCGAATACTTCCTCCTCCGTGAATCCAAACGCGACTGCGTATTCATCCGATGTTGTTTCAACTACTTTCAGATTATTCAGATCCGAAAAAATAGATTCTTTACTGACCCGGGTAATTCCAGTCATAATAGCACGTTCCAGCCAGGGATTCGTCTTAAAAGTAGAATTAAACAGATTTCTGGTAAATGCCGTCATCTCATCCCAGTATCCATCCACATAAGCCTCCTGCATGGGGGTATCATATTCATCCAGCAGGATTATCACCTTTTTCCCATAATACCTGAAGAGGAAATCCGACATTTTGTAGAGTGCGATCGTCGCCACCACCTCCGGCATATCAGCTGTGACCTCCTGAAAAAATCTTCTTTCCTCCACCGTCAACAGCCCGCTGTCAAGCAGGAAATAATTTTTGCTATATAAATCTGTGATCAACTGACATATTCTCGTTTTCATATCCGGATAGTTCTTCTCCTTCACATTGGCAAATGACAGACTGATTACCGGATACGTCCCCTGCAGCGCGCGGAATTCATCTTTTCGCCAGATGGATAAACCATCAAACAAATCGTCTCTTCCTGCATATTCCACAGAGAAGAACTCCTCCACCATGCTCATGGTCAGGGTTTTCCCAAACCGGCGGGGACGGGTGATCAGGGTAACGCTCGCCCCATTTTCCCACCACTCCCGTATAAAATCAGTTTTATCTATATAAAAATAATTTTTTTCTCTTATATCCGCAAACTCCTGGACGCCAATTCCAACCGTACGCGCCATTTTCACACCTCCCTGCTTCTTGCTGTGGCTTTAAATCAGTCCTACGCTCTCCATTTTGTTTTCGCTATACAGCCCTCACTCGCTCTCTCCCAACCGTATCATGCATTCCTTCCCGGAAAAATTCCCGGCGGTCCTCCGCTTCTATTTTATCTTCAAACCACGCCTTGACAGTATCGCTGAATACCGATTTAATTTCCTCGTTCGGAATCCGCAGAACCTTTTTGTCTCTTTCCATCTTCATACCATCCGGCAGGTCTTCCGGAAGGACCTGAGTCAGATATCCTGTCAGATAAAGGATGCTCCACAGATTTTCTTCAGAAGTATCAGCGATATCATATGTCAGATCTTCCCGGATTCTCACCTGAATAACACCGCCGGAAAGAAGTATCTCGAATTTGTCATTTACATTGATATCCGGCAATTCAATAAATCTGCGGATAATATTATTATGACTGGTATCAATCCAGTAGTTTTCCGGTTCCGCACCTGGATTCTGCATCAGCGCGCGTACATGATTGATCACATCCCATGGGCAGTAAATTTCTTTTTCCCCAAAGCGGTAACCGTCATACCATCTCTTTATTTTCGGCAATGCCTCCGGGAAACCGGAATCTTCCAAAAGCATCCTCACTTCCTCTTCCGTGAAGCCGAAGTAATTCTGATAATGAGTGTCTGATATTGAATTGGAGATAAAATTATTGGCTCCAGTAAAAATGCTCTCCTTTGCAATCCGCAGACATCCGCTTACTACTGCAAATTGCAAATACGGATTTGACTTCCATACCATTCCCAGAAATCTTTTGACAATATTGAGCATTTCTTCATAGTAATTGTAGTCTCCCGCCTTGGCAAGAGGAACGTCGTACTCATCCACAAGAATAATTACCTTTTTCCCATAATGTGTGTTCATCATACGTGTCAGCAAAAACAATGAACTCTGAACATCCGTTACATCCCCTGTCCTGCTTTTCAATCTGGAAAAACAGATTTTATCATCTTCATCCGTTTTGTCACTTTCTCCCAGATAGGAATGTTCAATGCATAAAGACGAGATAACAAATTTCAACAGCCCATAGGCATCTTCAAACCGATTTCCTTCCACATCCTTAAGCGTAAGAAAAAGCACCGGATACTGGTTCATCCACTGTCGGCAAAGTTCCTGATCTTCCGATATCTCAAGCCCATCAAAAAGCGCCCTGCTGTCTTTTCTGATATCAAAGAACTCTGCGAGCATACTCATAGTCAGTGTCTTGCCAAACCTTCTTGGTCTGGTAAGCAGATTTACAGAAAAGGCTTCGCCCAACAATTCCTTGATGAATCCTGTTTTATCAATATAATAGCAGTTGCTTGTTCGCACTGTCTCAAAATTATCAATACCATACGGCAGACTTATTCTGTTCATCCGGATCTGACCTCCTTTGTGGCTCTGCTTCTGCTCAAAGCATGAAATCGAGTCCCGTCATCTGATATAGGTTTATTTTATCATGGGGATACGGGTCCGGCAAGGTCAGCGTCCGGGATTTTCATGTATTATGATGTATTTGAAAAAGACGGAGGCGCATGAAAGATCAACCTCTCATGCGCCTCCGCGTTTTCTTCGTTATTCTATTTTCTCACCCTTGTCTGAATTCCTCGGGCACATCCTCAATCGTCTTCCACTTCTCAAGTGCCTCGCTGACACCCATTCCCTTATTGATTGCATCCTTTCTCACCGCATTGATGGCCTGGATCTCTTTCATCTTCGCACCAGTCAGCTTATAGCCGTGCATTGCAATCAAAGTGGCAATCCACGCAATCATAGGAACGACGCAGAACAGAATCACGACAAGCATGTGCATGCCGTCCGTATAGGGCGTCGTACCATCCGGCAGTTTAGACAGGCCGATTGCGGTAACTGCCAGACCGACCACCGTGGAGCCAAGGGAGCTCACCAGTTTGTCAACCAGAGAAAACAATGTTCCGATGATTCCCGGGATATACCGTCCGGACCGGAATGTCTCGTAATCTGAACAGTCCGCAACCATGGGGATCGGCATATCCGCCGTGGCGTAATACGCGCCGTATCCGATGCCAAAGAATAATATGTAAAGCACCGTATAGATATTGATATGGCGCAGGCTCAGATTCACAGACGCCGCGCCCTGCTGCCAGAACAGCAGAAGCACGAGAACTCCCACATACATGACAAGAGCGATCTTCGTATAAAATACAAGAGACGCTTTCTGTCCTTTCTTCTGCGAAGTGCGCACAGTCAGCAGGAAAAACGGCACAGAAAATACATATCCCACGATCATCATAGGCAGATACAGTCCGCCGTAATCCCCCATCATTGCCCCGTAGAGCATACTTAAGACCGTCATATTCGTGGCAATGGAAAACGCCAGCTTGCACCCTGCTCCCGCTACCATAAGGCGCTGAAGTTCTTTGTTTGCCCTGAGGATAGCGACATATTCTTTTACCTTGACTTTCTCTTTTCCGCTTCCTCCGCCGATGCCGAAATACTTCGGCTGATCTTTCTCTGCAATACCGATCACTGCAAGGATCGTCATAACTGCTGATACTACGATCGCCAGAGGGATCATAATGTTGAAGAACGTTTCGCTCGTATAATCTCCCCCTGTGATCAGCGGTGCCAAAAACTGTACAAGTCCCATTCCGATCAGGCTCGCCACTGTATTGAAGATCGTAAACAGCGGGCGCTGCTTCGGATCATTGGTAAGACAGGTCTGCCCGGAACGGGTGACGGATGTCTGGAACGTGTAGCCCACCATATACAGAATGTAAAAGAGTGTATAACATATGTACCGCAGCCACATTACATTTTCCGGAATCAGACGCAGACCGAAAAACATAATCAGCGATGCCACGATCATAATCCCGTTTCCCAGAACCATAAACGGACGGAATTTTCCCCACCGGGTAGATGTCCGGTCCATAATCGCCCCGATCACCGGATCGATAAACGCATCCAGCACCCGCATCAGCGTAACCATCGTTGTGGCAAACGCGAGCAGGAGTCCCAGAACACCGTTTGCATAGTAAGCGATA
Source organism: Lachnoclostridium sp. An169 (assembly GCF_002160525.1). Lineage (GTDB taxonomy): Bacteria > Bacillota > Clostridia > Lachnospirales > Lachnospiraceae > Mediterraneibacter > Mediterraneibacter cottocaccae. The sequence continues at coordinate 26,824 of NZ_NFKT01000018.1, read as the reverse complement.
AAGTTCATGGTCAGGATATAATATACGTTCGTCGCCCCGTTATTCATGGGGAAAAGAACAAGCTGATAAATCTTAGCCCTGTTTACCGCATTCTGCGGCGCAGCTTTTGCTGCATCCTGTTTCATTCCTATTTCACCTCTGTTCCGGCTTTCTTACGCCGTACCGCACGTACAAGCATCACACCGCTTAACACTGTCAGAACTGCGAATACTGCGATTGCCGCATACAGTGCAGTCTGCCACCACGGCGTCACAGACTCAAGCCGGTCTGCCTCAGACAGGCCGTTCATTGCATTGCTGTTCACTACTGTATAAAGAATGTTGTGCATTGCCTCTCTCATTTCAGATACAATGAAGGCGTCATCTTCATACTCATATGCATTTGCCGTGTGAATGGTCGCGTCCGGGCTGTCCCAGATATCTGTTCCTGCAATCAGGCCGTCCGCAAGATCCATATACTTGCTGGATCCCGAATAATCGGTAATGCTCATTCCACGCATACCGAGCTCTCCGCGCAGATAATCTGTCTGAAGCGCTGTGTATTCGCCGCACCACTTGGTTCCCCAGCGGTTAAATCCGCTCATTGTACACCATGCGCCACCGTCGATAACAGCTTTGTCCGCCACTTCCAGATAAATCTCACGGGCTGTCTGCTCGTTCAGCCATGTATTCACACCTCTCCGGCTTGATTCCGAATCATTCAGCGCCACATGCTTCAGATATACATATACGCCCTTTGACTGGATTCCCTGTACCTCTGCTGCGCAGATTGTACCGGAGATAAACGGATCCTCTGAATAATATTCAAAGTTTCTTCCTGAATAAGCAGTACGATGCATATTGACACCCGGTCCGTACAGTCCCGAATATCCCATTGCAAGACAGTCTTCACCGATGCATCTTCCCACGTCGTTCAGCAGATCTGTATTAAATGTAGCTGCCATAATATCTTCCGAAGTATAGCACATTGCAGACTCACCGCCTGTCAGCGCCGCTGTCAGTCCCTGCGGACCGTTCTCATCCTTGGTAGCTGCCTTTCCGATTGACGGAATTGCCGCTGTATTATGGAAGCCGAGGGTGATTGTCTGAACCATTTCCTCAAAGGTAAGCTGATCCAGAAGTTCATCCCACATCTCGTCATCATAGTCCGCTCCGATCAGAGAAGCCAGGGTCAGTCCGTTGTCTGCCTCAAGAGTCGGCATCTCCGGCGCCTCATAGTCTTCCGGACTGTACTGTGTAAACTCAAGGGACTCCGCCATCGTCTCGTTTGCAGTCAGAACTGCCGGCGATGTCGGGAAAGTTCCCTCCCAGTCTGTACGTGACAGCCATGTAACTTCGCCCGGAGCATCGCTGCTCTTGTTCGGGTCCGCCTCGTCAAAAAGATTTGTAATCTCGGCTCCGGTAGCTTCGGAAGTCGAGAAAACAGTCGTATCAAGTTCCGGATTGTTCCATCTGTAGGTCATATCCGCGCTGCCTTCCGCATCCATAGCGGATGAATTCTCCGGTGAATAACCTTTCGCCGCAAGAATGTTATTTACAGCTTCATGCGCTCCGTCGGCAACTGTGAAATAGTAGTCGCCTGCATCCAGAATGTAGGTCTGCGCATTGTTGGAATCATATGTACGAAGCTCTGTCAGATCCACATGAATCGTAACCGTCTCTGATGCTCCCGGCGCAAGACTCTCCGTCTTGTCAAAACCGCACAGCTCGACAGATGCCTTTTCGATTCCGTTCGCCCTGTCATAGTCTGTGTAAGGAGACTGGAAATATACCTGAACCGTTTTCTTTCCCGAATATGTATCTCCGGTATTTGTCACTGTCACAGTAACATCGAAGCCATCTTCGGACTCTGTCACCTGGAAATCGCTGTAAGAAAAGTCTGTGTAGCTTATTCCGTAACCGAACGGGTACGCGACAGTTGTGTTATAGTCGTAGTCCCCCGCATTTCCGGTTCCCATAACAGCATCTTCATAGCGTGTCTCATAATAACGGTATCCGAGATAGATGCCTTCCTGATATGTGGAATACATTCCCTGAACATCCGGGCCGTCCGTAAGAAGCTCATAATCTTCCGCATTCGCGTAAGCCTGGGAATAGAAATTATACATTGCAGGATTCGTCATATTGTCATAACAGAACGTGTCCACAATACTTCCGGACGGGCTGACCTCGCCTGCCAGCAGGCTTGCGACGCCGTTAATTCCGGTCTGTCCCACATCGCCGATCCACATACAGGCGTCAACGCCATAGTCCACTCCGCAGATCTCCCGGCTGAGAAAATCAAGTTCAATCGCATTGGAAGAATTCAGCAGTACAATAATACTGTCAAAAACACCTTCATCCTTCAGTTCTTTGAGTCCTGCCATCATATCCAGTTCTTCCTGGGAAAGCTCAAGATAGTTTCCGCTTCCCTCGGATCCTGAAATATAATCCGCATCCGTACCGTTATTTCCGCTCGGGAGATCAGCTCCCTCGCCGCCGGAACGGGACAGGACAACGATTGCCGCATCACCGTACTCTGCAAAGCTGTCGGATGCTGCCGTTTCCACTTCACTCCACGGCACCTCGTTCACCGCATACTGTGTGTTTGCTTCCAGTGTATCGGAAATCGCATCCGGGGTAACTCTGCTGTAATTCTCCATAATCTCATCGGATGAATAGAAGTCCCAGAGCGTCCCGTTTACTTCGATTCCGTTATCTGTAAGCGCATCCTGCAGAGACGGGGCATTTGCCGTATCAACAGATCCCGAACCTGTGCCGCCGTACATAAGATCAACGGAACCGTGTGCGAAAAGGCTGACCTTTGCCCCTTCCGCCAGAGGCAGCGCTTCGTTATCATTTTTCAGCAGCGCTGCGCCTTCCTCTTCCAGAGTGGCGCACAGTTCCTCCTCGTAAGCCTGTCTTTCTTCATCTGAAGAAAAATCACTCTTGAAATACTCTGTATCTGTATCGGATTCTCCTTCTACGATCCGGTAGGTAGATACATTCAGTGCCACGTTAATGGTTGTCGCATACTGAAAGGCTATGGTTGTACCGATGATTACGGCAATCAGCAGAACAGCCGATATTCCTGTCAGAATCCCCCATTTTCCAACACCGGGCTTTTTCTTTTTCTCCATACAGTTATCCTCCTGGTATTTGATACTTTGCCGCTCCTGCCATTCCCATAAATGTCAGAACGGACTTTTTATAGCATCCCGCCGTATGGACAGCAGGATAGCATCTTATTAAGTCTGCCCTCTGCTCCTCTAAAAACAGGAGGAGCTGCCCCCTGGTTTACACCCAGTTTGCGCTCTTCCCCTTCTTTTTCGGCAGCTGATATGCCGGATCCGGTGCAGCCACTTTTCTGACTGTCATGGTATCGCTGTACTCTCCCGACACCACACGGATCTCGTTCTCTGCTTCCAGCTTTACCCGGAACTCAAATACTTTTTCTCCTGTCTTTTTCTCCAGCAGTCTGCCGTTCTGATACAGCTCGATCTCCCTGCAGTTGCTGTAAACTTTTATTGTAGTTTCACTTTCTGCTCTGTTCACATAACGTTTTCCGCACAGATGCACGAAAGGCTCATCGCTCCAGTATGCCTTATAAATATAGAAGCTGTCCTTTTTTATCTTTCTGTCAAATGTCACAAGTCCTTTGTGGTTCATTCCCGGCTCGCCGCCCTGGTCCCGGGCATCCGCCGCGAAATCGAACATATTCCACACATGCGTGCTCCACATATAGGGATGTCTCTCAAAGCATTTCAGCATAAATTCGTGGTAAATGCACTGGTATTCCTCTGTGTGGTCCCCACGGTGCGGAGTGGAAGAATGCAGGTTCGGCATTCCCTCACATCCATATTCGGAGAAGCCCAGGCACCGGTTCGGATATACTTTATGGAAGAAACTGATCCACCAGTCGTTCAGGAAAAGGCCCGGTACATACCATCCCAGATACAGATTCCAGCTGACCAGGTCGGTCACATGCGCGACCGGGTTAAACGGTCCGCACATTGCATAACATGCCAGGGTGGTCGGTCTTCCGGGATCCATACTGTGGCACAGATCGTTCAACTCTCTGTGGTTCTCCATCATGTCCTTTTTATCCTTTGTGGAGATCGTGATCTCGTTGGAGATTCCCCATGTAACGATGCTCGGGTGATTGTAATTCTGCACGATCAGCTCTTTCATCTGGCTTATCGTGTTCTCTCTTCCGTTCGGCATATGCTCGGAAATATACGGGATCTCAGCCCACACAATCATACCGTACCGGTCGCACAGGTCGTAAAAATACTGATCATGCTGATAATGCGCCAACCGGATTGTATTCGCCCCGATCTCCCGGATCATCTCCATGTCTTCCTCGTGCTGTCTCTCAGTCAGGGCATTTCCTATTCCTTTTCTGTCCTGATGTCTGGAAACTCCGTGAAGCGGATACGGGCGTCCGTTCAGGAAGAAGCCTTTCTTCGGATCCACGGAAAAGGTTCTCACGCCAAAGGGCACGCTGACTTCATCCACTGCCGCCCCGTCTTTGAGAAGCCGCACAAGTGCCGTATACATATAAGGATCTTTCACGCCGTCCCAGAGATGTACATTCGTGATTACCGCTTCTGCATCTGCTCCTTCCGACTCAGCAGCCGTTCTCCCACAGGCATCGAGTATCGTCACTTTTATGCGGGCGTCCGGAACTTTACAGCAGCTCTCCACCCGTACAACCGCGTCCTTCCCTTTTACCCGGGGAGTAATCCTGACGCCTTCACCGCCGTAGTAGTCCAGGTCGAAATGATCTTTCGGCACAATCCGCAGATAAACATCGCGGTAGATTCCCCCATAAAAAGTAAAATCTGCTTTCTGCGGATAAACCCGGTCATTCACACTGTTATCCACAGCTACGCGTATTTCATTTTCTTTCTCAAGAAACTCTGTAATATCTTTTCGGAATGTTGAGTAACCACCGTCATGGTGCATAACCTTCTGTCCGTTAAGCTCCACGTCCGCCGTTGCATTGACTCCGCGGAACTCCAGATAGACCACTTCCCTCTCCCGGTCAAACTCCGGCTCTGCAAACTCTGTCCGGTAATGACAGGTTCCCCTGTAATAGTCGTTTCCGCCGTCCTGACCGTCTTTCGCATTCCAGGTGTGCGGCAGATTAACCGCTTCCTCCCGTCCTGACGGTCCGGTAAACCTCCACCCCTGATTCAGTTTGATGCTTTTTCTCAATTCTTTTTTCTCCATAACAGCCGCTCCATATATATTTTTTATATCTGTACCAGTAATATTTTTTGTTTAATCTTCTGTTTTTCATATTCGTAAAGCTCATTATATCGTCTGTTTTGCACAAATACAATATACTTTGAATAAGTGGTCGTTCCTGTTGAATAAGTGGTTCCGCAGAATGCCTCTCCAACAGCAAAATCCCGCAGAATGCCACGCTTTCCAACATGAGCATCTCTGCGGGATCTGCCATTTTCCCGTTTATATTTATCATTCAAAATCAAACCGCTTCATCACAGCGCCGTACTTTCCTCCTTCTGCGGCACCATAATCTTCAGATAAAAACATCCGTCTTTCACTTCCGATCTGAGATATCCGCCGTACTTCTCCACCGTATGCCTCATACTCTTCATCCCGAATCCGTGGTATCCGTTTTTTGCCTTTGTCGTCAGCGGAAGCCCGTCCTCGAATTTCATCTCGTTTTCCACAGGGTTCACAATCTGCACCGCAATCAGCTTCTGTCTCTCATAAATCATAATGTCAATCACCCGCTTTTCCTTCCGACCGATCTTCCTCACCGCTTCGATGGCATTGTCAATCGCATTTCCGAAAAGCGTATACAGATCTACCGGATTCATAAAAGACAGCAGCGCTCCGTCAGCAACGCAGTTAATGTGAATTCCGCTGTTCTCACAGAGCAGGCTCTTTTCGGTAAGAATCGTATCCAGTATTTCATTTCCCGTCCTCACAATTGCATTGTAGATCTGTACGGAATTTTCAACTTCCTGCAGGTATTTCTCCCGCTCATCAGCATCCTTTATCGTTCGCATGGCGCTGACCTGGTGCTTCAGATCGTGGCATTTGTGATTGATCAGATCAATCGTCTCCCTGGATATCCGGTACTGTTCTTTCTGCTGATGCCAGAGCAGATGAATCATATCCAGTTCCTTCCTCATACTGCTCTTCTTAAACAGAGTATTCTGCAGATACAGAATCGTCACGCAGTAAATCTGCAGCATCACACTCACCGGCGGAATTGTCATCCCCAGATTTGCAAGCAATCCCACGGTTGCCGCCATCGCGCACAGCACCCATGCAGAGATCATCTGTCTCGGTCCGATGGTATAATGTCCCTTTTCCGGCATCCAGCGGGCGCCCGTAAATCCAATGACCGTGTATCCCAGGACGAAGACAATCCCCTGCAGCACAAATCCCGCTTTTCCGCCCACCATCCATCCGAACTCCAGGAACAGCAGATTCGTGACAAATCCCCATACACCACAGTACCACATCTCGAATCCCCGCACCTTCACGCATACCCGGAACACTGCTGAAGCAGACGCATAGCTGACAAGAATCAGAAGAATTTCCGCCCGGATTTCCTCCTGAAGAATTCCGTCTGAAACAAAATACAGGAGAGACATGACCGGGATCAGCACTGCCGAAGCACAGACCCGCAGCGCAAAATGCTGTTTTCGCTCCAGAGGCAGCAGAAAAACCAGGCAGGCTCCCCACAGTCCTGCCCCATAAAGAATACATTGCTGAATCTCTGCCGGATTTTCCATGACTCCACCTCTTTTCTCCGATATTTCCCGTGTCAGGTATTCTTTCCGCATCAGATATTTCCCGTATCTGCTCTTCCTTTTCGCGTCCGACATTTATTTATAAATGTCACTTCCACAGAATCAGCTTCCCAGGAAATCTGTCACCGCCGCAAGAAAGGCATTGCGGTTTCTCCGACTGATTTCCAGTTCATCCCCGGCAACCACAGCCACATTCTTGCGGATCTCAGTTACATATCTCAGGTTTACCAGATAGCACTGGTTGCATTTGACAAAATGGCACTCTTCCAGTTCCCGCTGAACGTCTTTCAGAGCGCCGCGCACGGAAAAGACCCCGTCCTCCGTATGGTAGACCAGCATCCGGTTCTGCGTTTCTACATAGAAGATCTTCCGGCTGTCAATCCATTTCGTCCCGTCCGGCAGACTGATGGTGAGCCGTTTTCCTTCCCGGTTCTTTACCCGTCCCGCCGCTCTGGTAAAGCGCATGGAAAAAGTCTCATAACTGACCGGTTTCAGGATGAAGTCAAGGGCATCCACTTCATATCCTTTTATGGCGTACTGCGCCATGTTCGTGATAAAAACCATGACCACATCCCGGTCCGTCTCCCGGATCTTCTCCGCCGCTTCCATTCCGCTCAGCCCCGGCATCTCGATATCAAACAGAAGGATATCATAATCCGGCGTATAGTTTTCCACAATCTCTCTGCCGTCAGCAAATTCATCGGTCCTAATCTCCATCTGATGCTCTCCGGCATAACGTCCGATCATATCCCGCAGAAGATTTCTGCTCTTCTCATCATCCTCTACTACAGCAACCCGAAGCATATTTCCCGTTCCTTTCTTTCATGCCCGTATCACATATTCCCTGGCAGATACATCCCACGCGCCTTCTCTCTGCCTCACTCTTTTTCCTATGCCACTCTCACTCCGGCACATACACGGCTCTCGTCCGCTCCCCGTCATCCACCAGCTCTACCTGGTCAAAGCTCTGGATATACTGCTTGAACTGGGAATAACCATAGTCCCGCACCTTGAAATTCCTGTCCTTCGTGCGGATCCGGTTTCCCAGAGAGCCCAGGGAGATCCCGTATCTTCCTGCGCTCATGATCTGCTGCAGGATATACTCTTCCAGCATTTCCTTTTTACTCTTGTCTTCGTAAAGCGTTACCGTTACCTTGGTGCCCTCCTGCATCAGCTTGAGCTTCGGCAGCGTCTCCAGAAATTTGGACAGCAGGCTGTACCCGTAGCGTCTTACGTCGAAGTCCGGATACAGTTTCACCAGGCGGCTTCCCACCTCTCCCAGTCCGGTCTCCCTGTCATCATTCTGATTCTCTGTGATAATCTTGACCACCGCTTCCTCGATCTGATCCTTGGTCGGGGCCGCCACGGAAGTTTTCTTCTGTTCTTTGCCCTGCGCGTGATGCTGGGCAGGCTTTTCCTCCCGGTCTTCCTTCTCCATATTGTCCTCCAGAAGAAGCTCCAGGACGGTGAAGATGTCACAGGCTTTGCGGAAGGGGATCGGCGTTTTGTCCTCCCCCATTCCGATCACCGTCTTTCCGCTCTCTCTCAGGCGGCTTGCAAGTTTTGTAAAGTCACTGTCACTGGAGACGAGGCAGAATCCTTCCAGTTCACTCTGATAGAGCATATCCATGGCGTCAATAATCATGGCGGAATCGGTGGCATTTTTCCCGTGGGTGTAGCTGAACTGCTGAATCGGCGTGATGGAATTCTGCAGAAGTTCCTCCTTCCATCCCGCATTGTTCGTCTTTGTCCAGTCCCCGTAGATTCTCTTGTAAGTTACATTGCCATACTTGGAAAGCTCGTCCAGTATGGGCTTGATATATTTTGCGGACACATTATCCGCGTCGATCAGAAGCGCGATTCTGTCTTCCATGTCATGTACTCCTCCCCTTCAAGATTCTTCCAGATAAATTCCCCGTTCTCATAGATCATATAACTGTGGGCAGATCCTTCTTTTGGAATAGACACCGAGCCCGGGTTCAGGTACCAGTACCGGTTTCCGTCCATATCCAGTATCTCCTCACAGGCGGGAATATGGGTATGCCCGTTAAGCAGGATATCCCCGTTCTTCATGGGCGGCATATGATGCGGATGATAAATGTGCCCGTGGGTGGCAAATACATGAAGCATCTGCATGCACTGCCCTGTCTGTGCATCTTCCACGCCGGCAGCCCTGCCTTGTCCGGTCGTGCTTTCCGCCATCAGTTCCAGAAAGCAATAGTCCGCCATAATCGGGAATTCCAGAACCATCTGATCTACCTCGGTGTCACAGTTGCCCCGCACACAGAGGATCTCCCCTTTCCGCGGATTGAGCATGCTGATCACCTGTTTCGGCGCATAGCCCTCGGGCAGATCATTGCGCGGTCCGTGGTAGAGAATATCTCCGAGCAGCAGCAGTCTTTCCGCCCCCTCTCTGTCACAGGCGTTCAGCATCTTTTCACAGTACAATGCCGAGCCGTGAATATCCGACGCAATCATAAGTTTCATATTATTATTCCTCCTTCTGTCGTCTGTTCATCCTCTCCCTTAAGCTGCCCGTATTCCGTCCTCTCGAACTCCTGGATGGAAATATGCTTCTTGTTCGGGTTTGCAAACACAAATGTCTTGTCTACATTCTCCAGATAGTTCTGGATCTTGTCGTTTGTCGCGCTGATGATCGCCTGGAACCCAAGCCCCCGGATCAGCGAAATACAGCTTGCCACCTTCTCCGCATCCATCTTCGAGAACGCCTCGTCCAGAACTACCAAGCGTATTGTCGCAGGCCGCCGTATCTTCGGAGAAAGATTGATCCGGTAGATCTGGGCGAAACTTGCCAGCAGAGCAATGTACAGAGGGTTCTGCCCCTCTCCTCCGGAGTTCTTCCGGATCATCTTGCTCAGACCGATCTTCATCTCATGGTCTCCCCGCACAATCTGCTGCATGTCAAAAGAAAGATAGGTACGGTAGTCCGCATATTTTTCCATGTTCTTCTTTGCCTGGTCGAGTTCTTCCCTGGTAGCATCCTCCGGCGGGATAAAGATCTGGATCAGCTCATTCATCATATCCCCGTACTCTTCTTCATGCTCCATGGTGAAAAGATTGAGCTGGTTTTCCATGCTTCCCGTCAGCTGCGCGGGATTAATGCTGAGGGAATCGTCCATAAACATCTTATAGTACTTTCCATCCGGACCTTTGTTTTTCGTGATGACGAACTGATACTTGTCCTTTCCGAAATCCAGCCTGCTGATAATACGGTTCAGTTCATCTTTCTTCTGGTATGCCTCCCGAATGGCACTGCGGATCTTGTAAATGAAATCATCCTTAAAATGCTCTACCGCAGAACGGGCCTGCTCTTTTGCTGCCTGCCGGTACTCTTCCAGCTCATCACAGCTCAGACTCTCCAGAAGCCTGTCATAGGGGGCATTCTCCCGGATCGTTGCAGAGAATGTCCGGTTTGGGTAATTTCTCAGATACATGGTACGCCTGTCCACAAGGTCCGAGAACGCATGGTTTCTTGCATTTTCCATAGGAGTCCTCTCCGCCATTCTCTGTTGACGCAGGTAATCAAAGTTGGAGGACCGCTTTCCAGACAGATATTCTTCAAACTCTTTTTCCTTATCTTCATTTCTTTGAAAATCTTTTTCTTTCTCAGTCAATTCCGCAGTTGTTTCAATATATGATTTTTTCCACCTCTCGGCATTATCCCGGTTCTTCCAGATCTCCTGCTGAATATTCTGCAGGTTTTCCTTCATTTCTTCCTGCTGCACAAACAGCCTGTTCTTCTTTTCCTCCCATACTGAGACAGATTCTTCTCGCAACTTTTTCATTTCTTCAATAACTTGATTTTTTCTCTTTTCTTTTTTTGATATCTCAGAAATTTCCTTTTTCCAGCCAAGATAATCCTCTTCCGGAAGAGAAAGGCTTTCAAATTCCAGTATTTTCCTGATCTCCTCCTTCATCTCCTGAAGCGGTATCCGCTCCTCCTGCAGTTCTGTGCAGCGCGCCTCCAGGCGCCGGATACGCTGGCGCATGCTCGTCTCGCCGATATAGGCACGCCGGGTGTAATTATCCGGATTAATATGCTGGAGTCGGAAGCCGTGATACAGCATACAGTCCGCAGTAATTCCGATCTTCTGCTGACGCAGCTCGTCCACGCTGCCGCATTTGATCACATTTCCCAGGAAGAAATCCACATAGGCTCTTACATAAGGCTCCTTCGCAGTCACCTCAGACGCAAGGGATTCCCGGGGAGGCTGTTCCTTTCCTTTCTGCTGTTCCATAACCTTTTCCGTATCGAGCACAGCCGCGCGGAAATACTTCTTTCTGTCCATGGACCGGTAGATCTCCATGGCATCCTTCACGTAATCCGGTTCCACCACAAGAAGCAGCTTGTTGTTTCCCATATAGCCTTCCACGGCATTGTGCCACTTTTCGTCTTTCACATCGATCAGATCGGCAAGAATCTGCACGGGTACGAACTTTCCGCATCTCTCATGAAGCCGGTTCCGCAGTTCATATCTCGCCTCTTCCAGTTCTCTGGGATATGCCTTTTTCCCCTGCTTCAGCTCTTTTAATTCTTCCCGGGCATCCTTTTCTTCTTTCTTCACTGCCCGCAGCCGGCTTTCCGTATCCTTCTGGTCTTCTTCCAGGCTGGTCCGAAGCTGCGATATCTCTTCTTTGAGCCTTCCCAGGGTGCTCTCATCAATGGTCATCCTCTCAAAGCTTTCGATATCCCAGATCATCTGATTGGGGGTAACGTCCTTTTTCTTCCACGCTTCCAGTCCCTGGGCTGTCCGCTGCCACTTTGCCCTGCTTCCCAACAGCCGCTCCAGTGTTTCATTGAGATTTTCAAGCTCTTTCTCCAAAGCAGAATAGCCGCTGTCCGCAATTCGCAGCAGGACCTCCTCATACTCTTTCCTCAGTTCCTCCTGCTGCCCTTCCAGACACTGTTTTACCGTTTCCAGACGCTTCACTTCTCCTGTATTTGTCTCCAGACGGGTCTGTATTTCCTTAACTTTCGCCTGCATCTGCAGGATCTCCAGCTTCCGGATCTGATAGTCGCACGCCGCCACATCACGGCTCCTGTTCTCATATTCTTCATAGCTCCTGCGGATGTCCTCAAGTGCGCATATCTCCTTCATCGTCTCCTCGATCTTGCTGCGCATCCGGCCGTACTGCATGACACTTTCCTGAAGATCTTCGATATGGATATCCTGCTCCATACAGATATACTCTTTCACAAAATCTTCCAGTTTAATATTCATCCGGAAGGGTATGGCACGTTTAAATAACCTTGGAAACTTTTCCATGTCCAGACCGCCCAGATAAATGTCATACAACTGCTTCCGGAACCTTTCATTGCTCGGACCGCAGTAATAATCCGTCCGCTCAAACGACCGCTGCAGATACTCTCTCACCTCAACCGTCGTAAGGCACCGTCTGTCCGCCCGGTAATGGTTCTCAAGCAGGCCGCTCTTATGCCAGAAGAACAGTCTTCCGATCTCATTGGTAGCTGTCTCCACGTCGAATACGACACCTACGCACTGCTTCTCCCGGGTATCAGTCTGTTCGAACTCCAGAACGATGGTGCTGGAAAAATTCCGATTGCGCAGATACTGCGCTTCATTGTTCTCCCCGATATTCACCATTCCTCTCAGATACTCGATCAGAGAACGGTCCGAATCGTCTGCAGCTGCCTTATTAAAGAATCCCCTGCCGTCCGTATTCGCATACAGGACGATCTGAAGGGCGTCAATCACGGTAGACTTTCCGCTCCCCGAATGTCCGGTAAAGAAGTTGACCCCTTCGTTGAACGAAAGTATTTTCCTGTCTATGTAATGCCAGTTATTCAGGCATATCTTCGAGAGTGCCTTGAACGGCTGCTTCGTCTCCACTGTAGTCCTCCTCACTGAATGTATTTAAAAGTTCCCTGATGTCATCCCCTGCAAGCACCGCGTTGATACACGGATAAATCACCAGGCGGGTGTTCTCGTTCAGCTCTTCCAGCACATCTGCCGGCTCGATAATCTGATATTTTTTCAGCAGCGCCACGGTTCTCCTTATCTCCGTGGGAGACGGCAGCGATCCGAGCACATGGAACTCTCCTGCCTTGCCGTTTAGCATCCCCATCGTCACCACCACATGGCTGCTCGACGAGACCTCCGCCATCTGCTCGTCATACAGGATCTTCAGGACCAGCAGATAGATTGTGGCGAGTCTGGGAAGCTTCTCTCCCCACAGGCCTTCCCCCTGGATATAGATCACTCCCATATGTACGTTCTGCCGCAGCTCAATCCCTGCAATCCGGAAGTATTCTTTCAGGAAATCCAGATGCTTATCTGCCGTCCTGTATTCCCTCACCGGCGTCATTCTTCCGGAACGCCGGTCATATTTTCTCTCAAGAAGAAATGTCTGCCGGAACAGGATCTGTATAATATCCCTGACCGCATCCTGCTCTTCCTCCATCAGCTTATCGTAATATTCTATCATCCGGGTCTCCTCCGTATAAATTTCAGTTTCGGGTAGCGGTATCTTCCGCTCTCCACCATCTCGGAAGTCTCCTCCTCAACCATATATGGGCTGTTTCTCCTCGTACTGTAGTCATATGCGAGTATCAGCTTTTCAAAATCCTCTTCCGACATATCCTTCAGCTCTCCCGCATCCATAACGTCCTCTTTCATATTGGACTCAATGAAAGATTCGATGTCTGCCCGGCTGTAACGGGTCTGTATGCGGTTCATCTTCAGCACTTCATCCCGGTCCAGATCCTCGATCTCCTCGTCCGGTTCCATCCTGCTGATGAAGTCCGTTCTGGCACGCCGTCTCTTATACAGAGATTTTTCCGACAGAATCTCCAGAAGGGAGAGATTCATCCTGCTTCCCGCCGCCGCAATGATCTCCTCGCGCTTCGTGCTGTCTTCCATACGGCCAAGCAGCTTGATTACCAGGCCTTTCGTATCCGTCTCTCCGCTCAGGAGATAATTGAGCCGCGTCACCGTCGCCCGCACATATTTGGAATGTTCCCTGTCCATGTTGGCGATGCGGTGCTCAATATCGTCAAATCCCCTGTCGATCAGGTCAATCAGTTCCAGAACGTCCTCGCCGCCGTCACCCGACGCCTTTGAGCGGGCGCGCACTTTCTCAATCCACTCCTCGTCTTCCCGCATCTCGCGAAGACATTCCTTGATGTCGTTCTTATATATGTAGAAGTTGTCGGAGGTCTTCAGAATGTGGTACTTCTTTCTGACCACCTCCTCCACATACCCTTCCAGATGTTCGCGGAGCAGCTCGCCATAGGTCCTTTTATCTAGGAGCCGTGCAAAAAACTTGTCCATATTGTGGAGCATGTCCTGAAGCGCCTTATTCAGCTTCCTCGTATTCACCAGTGCGGTCCGCAGCATATTCAGATTCACTCTCGGGTCATTCCGGAAAGAATACAGTGTAGCGTATACATTCTGTATATAGACTTCCGTCTCCTCCAGATCCTCCGATGAAAGCTTCTCGAAAGCTTCAATGAACACTGCCGCATAATCGGGAATCACAATATTCGTCGTCATGGAAACGTAATCTTCAATTTTCTTAAGCCAGCCCGTCCGGACAAGCCAGTTCAGGATCCTGAGGGAAGGCGTCTCAAGCATATCAAAGTCCGATTCTGTCTCTTCCCGCTCCAGACGGAGCCGCTTTTCCGCGTTCATATCATTCAGTATCTGAAGGCAGACCTCTCTGGTCAGGAAATAATTGCTGTATTCATATTCTCTGTTTATGCATAATAAAGATTCTATATAAACTTCTCTGTTTACAGATCGGAACAATCCCCAGAATTGATCCGGTATCTCCTGTCTAAGCTGCATTTCATTCTCCTCGGTTACTCAGCAAACACTCATTCTTCCACATCATACCACTGTCCGGCCTGCTCTTTTATACACTTCAGTGCCCGAAGTTCCTTTCCGTATTCCAGAAGCCTCTCCATATCTTTATTCCGAGCTCTGTAGTTCCGGCACACTTCCGCCAGAACCGCTTCATCCAGCCTGTCCTTCATACGGATACAGTCGCACGCAGTTCTGTCCACAGAATAGACCTTAAACGATCCGAATTCCGTGGCAACTGTTTCCACCTCATCCTCCAGGCCCGTATTCTGCAGATAATACCGCTTCACCGGGAAGGAAAACTCCATTTTTCTCCTGTCTGTCCGCTCCGTTGCCACAGATATCACTTCCGGCTCCTCCGACAGAAGCCCCTGAAGATAACAGGCGCTGTCCATACAGATCACCGCATTCTGATTCACCTTCCCGATCTCAATATATCTGTGATGCTCCGGTTTCTCTATCCCGCACTGACCGCACCAGTACCATCCTCTCGCGAACTTCTCCAGCACTCCCTTTTCTGTAAGTTCCTGAATCTGCGTTACTGTTATTCCCTCTTCTTTCAGCTCTTCAAAGCTCATGTACCCATGGCTTCCGCGAAACATTTCCAGAATCCGCTCATATGTTTTCAACAGCATATGCTTCTTCCTCCCGGTGCCTTTTAATATTTATAGTTACACATATATTATCACTCTTCTTATAATACGTCAAGTGTGGTATAATAAATTATCTACAGGGAAAGCGGAGCCGGGAAAAACGGAACCGGGGGAAACGGAACCGGGGAAAAACGGAACCGGGGGAAACGGAAAACAGAAGAGGGGGAAATAACTGTGAAAAAAATCATCCTTACTGCAGTCGGTATAATCGCGGCACTTCTTGCTGTATTTGCCGTAGTTGTCGTGATTCAGGTAGTCAAAGATTTTCAGCAGGAAGATGACCTGCGCGAAGAAATTTCACAAATCAGTGAACTGCTGGTTCCTGGCAGCGAAGACAGTTCGGAAATTGCAGATATGCTGAGGCGCACTGTAACTACAGGCGACTATGCAAAAGTTGAAAAAGCAATAAAAAGCTATCTTTCCGATACATTGGAGTGCTACAGTACGATCGACGAAAATCTGTATGCATCTGTCATCACAAATGCGCTGACAACCGATACATACCGTACAGATGGACCCTATTTTCTCCAGACACGCGCCTCCCTCTCCCAGGTTCAGGCTTCTCTGTCCGAATCCATCGAAACGCTTGCCCGGCTTCAGACAGAAGATGCCCTCATGTCCTACATTAACCGGGATACGGAGATTGATTCCTATTACAGAGACTTCTACCGGGAGATTGTCGGGGAAAACATGCCCTCCGGCAGCGATATCGACAGACTTACAAAGGATATCAGTGATGTGCTCGATCTTATCACAAAGGAGCAGAATGTACTGGTATTTCTCTCTGACCATTCCGGTGAGTGGATGGTCTATGGCAATGAACTGTATTTCACCACAGATGAACTGATCGAAGAATATACAGATCTTATACTGCAGATTGAATAGACAGGAACGGACCGTAGACAATCACTTTCCCCGTCCCCGGTCCATTATCCTGCAGAAGATCACCGCTGCCCCCGTGCTCACCGCTGTCGCCAGTATTCCCGCTCCCACGATTGCTGCCGGATTTGCACTTCCGTACTGGCTCCGGTAAGCAATCACATTCACGGGTATAAGCTGCAGCGACGATATGTTAATAATCAGAAATGTACACATCTCATTGTTGGCGATTCCTCTTTTCCGGACAGGACCGGACGAGCGTCCCGCCCGTCTTTCGTCCTCCAGTTTTTCCAGTTCCTCCATGGCTTTCAGCCCTGCCGGAGTTGCCGCCCAGCCAAGCCCCAGAAAATTTGCAATAAAATTCGTGGCAATATGCTCGTTTGCCTTGTGCTCTTTCGGCAGTTCCGGAAAGAGGAACCGGATCACCGGTCCCAACTTCTTTGACGCCATCCCGATAACGCCCGCTTTCGAAGCGATCTCCATGATTCCCGTCCAGAACGCCATCACCCCGATCATTGTAATGCACAGTGTCACGGCATCTTTGGCAGAATCCAGCGCGGCATTCGTTATGTCCGCCATTTTTCCGTTAAATGCCCCAAAGAGGATGCCCGCCAGGATCATCCCCGCCCACAGATAATTCAGCATCTACTTCTCCTCACAGATGTTCCACATATATTTCTCCACAATCTCAAAAGGCGCAGGTCCCACAGTGAGCACAGCTTCATGAAACTCTTTCTGTGAAAACGCCGTCCCCTTTTCCTTCACCCAGTCTTTTTTCATCTCCAGGAACTGTACATAACCGATATAATATTTGAGATAATTTCCCGGAGATCCGATGATCAGCTCATAGATACGGTCAATCGTTTCCCCGTCCGTTATGCCGTAATTACTGAAGAACTCCACCGTATCCATACGGCTCCATCCCTCATAATGAATCCCCATATCCGCAAGCGCATACAGCCCCAGGATAATCGAACTGTTCTTCTGCAGAAGCGTCGCCTGCTCTTTGGAAAGCGGTGTCAGGTAGTAGCTGCACATTTCCGCATAGGTAGCCCATCCTTCCACATAGCCGCCGAAATTGAACATATTTCTGAGGGGATCCGGATCTGTCCCTTCATAGTACAGGGTCTGGTAGAGATGTCCCGGATAACCTTCATGTGCCAGTGTTGTAAACAAAGTCAGGCTGTCGCCCATATGCGCCTGATTAATATAGATCACATTCTCCTGTGTATTATCTATTGCCGGAATCATGTAAAATGCCGGACTTAAATGTTCCTCCATCTCCTCCGGCACATACTTCACCTCCAGAGCTGTCTCCGGTGCCTCCGGAAACGCCCCGGCAATTCCCTCTTTCAGGCTGCCCAGGATCATTTCCGCATTCCCGTTCGCCATGGAAGCCGCTGCTTCCTTTGCTTCATCCGCTGTAATTCCCAGGACTTCTTCCATCGCCTCCAGATCGTCCGTGATCTGCCTTCTTGTAAGATCCTCCAGTTCCCGTACCGTCTGATCCACACCGGCAGACTGTTCCACCACAAGCTCGTAGTATTCCCGTCCGCCCGGCAGATATTTCAGTCCCTTCTCATTCTTGCCGCTGCCTTTCAGACTCTCCACCGCCGAAATCAGTTTCTCATACGCCGGATAGACATAATCTCCTATGCAGCGCGCGTTCTCCTGAACGTAGTCACTTTTTTCCTGCTCTGTCAACTCATTTACATCTTTTATGCGGTCAGCAAATGTAGAATAAAGATAGTTTCCATCTCCCATATCCAGAAATGCCCTGCACTGCTCTATTACCGTGTCAGCAGCATAGTCTGCCATAAAAAGTCCTGCTGCCGATTTATCCCGCTCAAACTCGATCAAACTGTCAAAATATTCTCCGGTCGTGGAAAGCAGTTCCAGATATGTATCAACGTCTTCCCTGTCATAGAAACGGTACTCTGAGAGCACTACCGGCAACTGTGTCTGCACGCCGCTCACAAGCCCGAGGGGTTCATCATACAGCAGATACTCCGCGCTCCGGTCGGCCATCTTCAGATAATATTCCAGAATATCGTAGGTAATCCGGTTCTGTATACTCAATCCTTCATAGTCGAATTGTTCCAGGGCCTTCCTCATGTTTTCAGAGGACGCCATAACCGCCTCCTCATCCGCCTGAAAGCTCCCGAACGTCACATCCTGCTGCACAATCCCGTATTTTTCCGGATTTTTCAGAGTGTAATGCAGATTCACGGTATCGGATGCCGCCTCATTTCGGAACAGTGCCATCGTATAATTTTCAAAGGCTTCGTCGGTTCCTCCCCCGCTTTGTCCCCCTGCGCATCCCGCACATATGTATACTGCAGCCAGTACGGCGATTCCTGCTGCCGCAGTACGCTCTCTGATATTTCTGTTAAACATAACTGCTCCCGGAAAGGCTTTACTGTATATTATGTGCCACAATTCAGTGATATTCCTTCCGCACTGCGACGCATATATCACGTTCTTCATATCCCCCATTCTGCATATACATAAATCAGCCGGGTCTGAAAAAGCTGCCATAGGATATCCGGGCATTCTACAGAAACAGGAGTTTTTTATGCAGGTTTTCCTCTACATTTCTAATTTTATTGTACCTTTTATCATTCTCGCTGTCGTTGTCTACGGGCTTCTGCGGGGCGTCAATGTCTACGATACATTTATCCGCGGAGCCAAAAGCGGTTTTCTCACAGTGATCCGCATCATGCCCACACTGATCGGACTGATGGCTGCCGTAGGCATTCTGCGTGCATCCGGTTTTCTCGACTTTCTTGCTGCCCTCATCGGGCAGTTTACCGCACAGATCGGATTTCCCGGAGAACTGGTGCCCCTCTCCGTGGTCAAGATGTTCTCCTCCTCCGCAGCGACCGGGCTCCTTCTCGATATCTACAAGGAGTATGGCACCGACTCCGAACTTGGACTGATTGCCTCTATTTCCATGTGCTGTACCGAGACGATCTTCTATACCATGAGCGTCTATTTCATGACTGCCGGCATCCGCCGATCCCGCTATACACTCGCCGGCGCGATGATCGCCACTTTTGCCGGTCTTGCCGCCAGCGTTGTATTCGCCCGCACAGTATTTTAAGTCAGCTCCGACTGTATCTTTTTGATTGTACCTCTCATTTCTTTGTGTTAAAATAGGAAAGAGACAAAGATGGAGGTGTACTCATGGCCAGCGTGACATTTGAACACTTAACAAAAACTTATCCCAACGGTTTCGTCTCCGTAAACGACGTAAATCTCACAGTCGAGGACGGGGAATTCGTTGTATTCCATGGGCCCAGCGGATGCGGGAAATCAACCATTCTCCGCATGGTCGGAGGGCTCGAGGATATTACTTCCGGAAAAATCTGGCTTGGAAAAGAACTGTTAAACGACATCCTTCCCCGGGACAGACGGCTTGCAATGGCCTTTCAGAACTACACACTGTATAAACATTTTAATGTGTATGACAATATGGCACTTGGACTGCGGCTGAGGGATCTTCCCCGCAACGTGATCGATTCCCGTGTAAAATCAGCCGCCTCCCTTCTCGGCATCACCGGTGTCCTTGACAAAAAGCTCCGGGCGATCTCCGATGCGGAAAAACAGCGTGTGGCGCTTGGACGCGCTATCGTCTGCCAGCCTAAGGTGCTTCTCGTGGACGAGGATTTTGCACGGCAGAATGACGACCGCAGACACGAAATGATCTCGGATATTCTTAAGATCAATGAACGTCTGGGAATCACGGTTCTCTATGTAACCAATGATTATGATGAAGTATGTGCCCTGAATAAAAAGACAGTTTTTATGAAAGAGGGAAAGATTGTTGAAGTCCGGGATAACCCCGGGCAGACTGAAAAGATACAGTCTGAAAAGATATAAAAAGAGCATCTGGCGAATCGAATTTTTTCTGTGTCGTCAGATGCTTTTTCATTAATGTATTAAATTCTATAACCTCATTTTTACAGACCTGCATTAACAAAATAATTGTAGATCTCCCGTTTTGTCACACCCCGGTCCTTTGCCGCACACTTCATCGCCTCTTTTTTGTCCAGGCCCAGATCCATATAGTGCTTCACATGGTCCGGAATACTCATCTCCGACCATTTCTCTCTTTTTTCAAGCTCTATATCTGCCCGGCTTTTCCCTTCGATGACAATCACGCACTCTCCTCTTGCCTCATTTTCTCCGTAATATGCACACGCCTCCGACAGCGTGCTCCGGTAAACGGTCTCGTGCTTTTTCGTAAGCTCCCTGCAGACTGAAACTTTCCTGTCTCCAAGCCATTCAAAAAGGATCTTAAGCGTCCGCAGCAGTCTGTGCGGCGCTTCGTAGATTATAATCGTCCTCGTCTCATTCTGAAGCTCTCTGAGAATCTCTTCCCGTTCTTTCCTGTCAGAGGGAAGAAATGCCTCAAAGGCAAACCTTCTCGTCCCCAGGCCGGAAACCGTAAGCGCCGTAATGCACGCAGAAGCCCCCGGTACGGATATCACCTGGATTCCCGCTTCCACACACATCTGTACAAGCACTTCTCCCGGATCAGATATTCCCGGTGTACCTGCATCGGTAATCAGGGCAACCGTCTCTCCTTCAAGCATCCGGTCCACCAGTTTTTCCCCTTTTTCATACTTGTTGTGCTCATGGTAACTTGTCATCGGCGTCCGGATCTCAAAATGATTCAGCAGTTTTATGCTGTTTCTGGTATCCTCAGCGGCAATCACATCCGCCTCCCGCAGAATTCGCACCGCGCGGAAGGTCATATCCTCCAGATTCCCGATCGGCGTTGCACACAGATATAATGTTCCTGACATCACACACCTCCTGTCACTTCGGGTACATTATCAGCGGCGGTTCCACCGTAACCCGCGGTCTTGCTCCTTTTACCCCTTCGACAAGAACCATGGAAGGTTCCTTGTCAATATAAGGATGCACAAAGCGCAGCCGCTTCGGCTCGATCTTGTAGTAACTCATCTTGGTCAGTATCTCTGTCAGGCGGAACGGCCTGTGTATCATGTAAAAGCGGCACTTGTCCTGCATCAGTTTCATACTCTCCCTGAGAATATCATCCAGGGAGCAGAGCACTTCATGCCGGGCGATCGCCTTTGCATCATCCGGATTGCGCAGCCCGTGTTCGGAAAGCATATACGGGGGATTCGTCGTAATAACATCAAAAAAGGCAGGCTTAAATATCTCTGCCGCCTCTTTGATATCTCCCGTGACGATATCGATCCGCTCTTCCAGATGATTATGTCTCACACTCCGCCTTGCCATCTCTGCCGTGTCAGCCTGAATTTCCAGACCCGTAAAATGCTTTCCCTTCGTCTTAGCCGAGAGAAGCACCGGGATAATCCCGTTTCCGGTTCCCAGGTCAAGCACCGACTCTCCCGGTTTTACCCTGACAAAATCCGACAGCAGCACAGCGTCTACACCAAAACAGAACTTCTCCGGGTTCTGAATCAGCTCAAGCCCGCCAAGCTGCAGGTCATCCAGCCTTTCCCCCGGTCTCACATCACTTGTCATCTAATTTCGACGCTCCTTCTCCCTTTTCAAGAGCCGCAAGCTTCTTCATTTCATCTTTTGAAACTTTCTGCTTCTTTCTGCGCGGTTTAAATTTCAGATCCTCCGCCTTATATTCACGGATCTCTTTCTCATCATTTTCCAGATTTACAACAACCTTCACCTGTTTGCGGAGCACACTCAGGGAGTGGACCACACCAGTCAGTCCTTCTTTCGTGGTCACGGTATCGCCGACCGACGGGAGCTGGCTGTTGAGTATCTCATACGTCTCTTCCTCATTCGTAAGACAGCACATCAGTCTTCCGCACACCCCTGATATCTTCGTGGGATTCAGCGAAAGATTCTGTTCCTTCGCCATTTTTATGGAGACCGCAGCGAACTCGGTCAGATATGTGCTGCAGCAGAGCGGACGCCCGCAGATACCGATTCCGCCCCGTATCTTTGTCTCATCACGTACCCCGATCTGCCTGAGCTCAATCCTCGTCCGGAACACTGCCGCCAGATCTTTGACAAGTTCCCGGAAATCAATCCTTCCGTCTGCAGTGAAATAGAACAGTACCTTGTTGTTGTCAAAGGTGTATTCCACGTCGATCAGCTTCATCTCCAGCCCGTGCTTGCGTATCTTTTCCTGGCAGATCTTAAACGCTTCCTTCTCCTTCTGATGATTCTTCTCCACAGTCTTCCTGTCCTGTTCATTCGCAATACGTATTACCGATTTGAGCGGCTGCACGACTTCCTCGTCCTTCACTTCCTTCGGTCCGCTCACAACCCGCCCATACTCAATTCCTCTGGCCGTCTCAACAATTACATGGTCTCCCTGTTTTATATTGAATTTTCCCGGCGCAAAGAAATATATCTTCCCTGCCGTCCGGAATCTCACACCAATCACTTTTGTCATTTTCTGTCAGTTCTCCTTTATTGTCAGCAGCAGCAGTTCCATTGTCAGCTCAAAATTCACGTTCGCCTTTATCCTTGCCTTCGCCTTTTCCAGGGCATCCAGGATATTCTCAATTCCCTCATAGGAACTCTTGCTTGCGCGTATTTTAATGTATCTGAGCTGGTCCGAGAACACAACCCTGTCCACGTTCTTCGTAGCCTTGTAAATCAGCACGTCCCTGTACCATATGGCAATAATATCCAGATAGTCATTAATCTCCAGCTTATAAGACATACACCGCTTCACTGCTTCCATCAGTTCAGAGACACTCATCTCATCGATATTCCTGAGCAGGTGGACCGCTTCCTCTTTGATCTCATTGAAATAGTCCGAGGTGGCAAGCATGATTGCCTTTCCCATATTCCCCTGGGCAAATGCAACGCAGACATCCGCCTTGTAATCCGGGATATGCATCTGTTCCATCAGATACTTTCTCACAAGCTGATCCTTGATATTGCGAAGCTTCATCATAACGCATCTGGAACGGATCGTCGGAAGGAGCGTATCTGCATTCTCCGTCAGCAGCATAATCACAGCATATTCCGGCGGCTCTTCGATCGTCTTCAGAAGCGCGTTCTGAGCCTGTACACTCATCAGATCCGCATCCGGAATAATGTAAATCTTATACCGGCTGCTGTAAGGCCGGATCACAATGTCATTGTTTACCTGTTCCCGGATATCATCCACACTGATGGTATTCGGCTTTTCATGCGTCACACGGATAATATCCGGCTGGTTTCCGCTCAGAGCCTGACGGCAGGACTGACACTTTCCGCAGGCTTCTCCGTCTTCCTGCCTGTCCTGGCACTGCAGACTCATCGCGAACAGATTGGCGAGCATCTTTTTCCCTGATCCCCGCTCACCGTTCAGAATATAGGCATGGGAAACCGCATCCGCCATCACCGCATTCTCTATATATTTTATAATATTTTTGTGACCTACTACATCCTTAAAACCACTCATAACTGTTCACCTGCCGTGCATTTTTACTACCTATAAAGTATAACACATATTCCGGTCAAGTTATACCCCTATATATTTCTCAATTTCTCCAATACATTCCTCGAGGCTGTTGTTTTCAAATACTTTCCGGATCCCCGCACGCCTCAGATTCTCTTCCGAAAAATCTTCGCAGTCCGCCAGAAAACGCCTGCACATTTCCGCATACTGTGGCCGTTCCTGTCTGCGTTCCCTCTCAAGCGCCCGCATCAGCCTCAGCCCGTCCTCAACCTCAATATAGACCGGCACCATGCGGCTTTCCCCGAAATACTTTCTCAGCGCCCGGTAAGACTCCAGTGTTCCTATCATTATATAGTCCCAGTGCTCCAGATCGATCTGGCCGTCATCCGCAGTAAAATACGTCCAGATACCGCATCTGGTATGATAGGAGCGCACTTCTATTACTCTGCCTTCCTTCTGCATTTTCTCCAGTGTGGCGTCATCTGTAAAAAAGTACTCCACTCCATCCTTTTCCCCTTCTCGAATCGGGCGGGTTGTATAAGGCACAATCGTGCGGAGCTGAGGATGGCGCTTTTTCATTTCTTTATAAATCGTATCCTTGCCTGATGAACTTTTTCCCATTATATAAAATATCTTACCCATCTGCCAGTACCCTGATCTTTCCTTTCATTTCCGTACCTTCTATTGTAAATCCCATCCTGATATACTCCCGTACCTTTTCCGATGTAAGTCTGCCGATTCTCTCCCCGGGTACGACCAGCGGGATCCCCGGAGGATAAAGGTACGCATATTCCACCGCTACTCTCCCCTGTGCCTGCTCCCAGGAGACTGCGATGCTCTCTCCCTGCCTTTCTACTTCAGAAGGAATAAAGATAATCTCTTGGCCGGGGAACCGCTGCCGTTCCCCCTGAGGCTTTTCTCCCGCGCTATCCTTTTCCGGGTCTTTTTCCAGTCTTGCATCAATCTCACGCAGTGCAGTGACAAGACGTGCCATTCCGGTTTCCGTGTCAGCCGGCGAAGTCATAGCCAGCACATAGGATCCGGCTGCCATTTCCATCTGCAGATGATAAGTTCCCAGAAGTATCTGATAGAGCATTCTCCCGGTAAAAGGTTTTCTGTTCCCACACTCTCTGTTTCCCATAGTCATTCCGCTTTCGGCGGATGAAGCATTTTTTACCGATATTACCAGCTTTGACCGGTCATAATTTTCCGTTGAAAGCAGCTCGATATTCCGGAGATTCTGCAGCTCCACTCTGGTTTTCTCAAGAAGGCCTGCGTAACTTTCAAATATTTCCCTGCCCCTCTCAGACAGCATCCGGATACATTCGTCCATCCCTGCCATCAGAACATAAGATGGACTGCTCGACTGCAGGATATGCAGATATCTTCTGATCTTCCCTCTGTCAACCAGATTTCCGTTTATATGAATCAAAGCGGTCTGAGTAAGCGATGGAAGCGTTTTGTGCAAACTGTGAATCACAACATCGGCATCTTTCGTGTTCGAGTTCTCCGGGAAATATGGGTGAAAACCAAAATGAGCTCCGTGAGCCTCATCCACGATCAGGGGAATTCCTTTTCTGTGCGCTGCTCCTGCAATTCCCCGGACATCCGACACCACACCGTCGTAGGTGGGGGACGTAATCACCACTGCCTTAATTTCACTGTCTGACGCCAGTATCCGTTCCACATCCGACACACGGATCTCCCCGCAAAGTTCCGTTTTACTGAAATATTCGGGATATACATAAACCGGATGAAGCTCATTCATAAATACTGCATTATAAACAGATTTGTGACAATTACGGGCCATCAGAATCTTCCCGCCCCGCTCGGTACATCCCAGTACAGCGCTTAATATTCCTGCTGTACTTCCGTTGATCAGATAATGGGTTTCCTCCGCCCGGTATAATTCAGCGGCTCTCTCCTCTGCTTCCATCAATACCCCTTCCGCATGGTGCAGATCGTCAAACCCATCTATTTCCGTAATATCAAGACTATATGGAAGAGCAGCCCCGGTCAGAAGAGAATTCCTCTTATGTCCCGGCATATGAAAGGGATAGTAATCTGATTGTGCATATGCTTCCAGCATTTTGTATAAACGTTCCATTTCCCTCTCCTTTCCGGTTTACACCCGTTCCTTTCGTTTTCTCTTTTTTTATCTCTGATACCAAATATCTTTATAATTCTTAACCTGCTTTTTATACATCCTTCACACTCTCCTCACAATTAGCCGCTATATTATAGACATACAAAGCCAGAGAGCTTTTTTACATATATTTTCCTCTTTTCTCAGCCGGCGATTTTCATCCCGGCTTTTTTGATAGCAAAAAAGCCAGGGAAAAATCCCCGGCTCATTTTGTGACTTAATTACATTTCCGGAATACCACATCCCGGCTTTTTAAAAAGTGAGCGTGCGGGGATTCGAACCCCGGACAACTTGATTAAAAGTCAAGTGCTCTACCACCTGAGCTACACGCCCTTATCAGCAATTAAATTTTTACAGAGAAAATGCCCAGAGCCGGAATCGAACCAGCGACACGAGGATTTTCAGTCCTCTGCTCTACCAACTGAGCTATCTGGGCATTGGACTTATACAGTCCGAGTTGCGGGAGCAGGATTTGAACCTGCGACCTTCGGGTTATGAGCCCGACGAGCTTCCAGACTGCTCCACCCCGCGCTATTAAATTAACTATCTCTTCCTGAGACAAAAGCCGATGATCGGACTCGAACCGATAACCTGCTGATTACAAATCAGCTGCTCTGCCAATTGAGCCACATCGGCTTAAAATGGATGGGGAAGGATTCGAACCTTCGAAGGCGTTGCCAACAGATTTACAGTCTGCCCCCTTTGGCCACTCGGGAACCCATCCAGATTTTTAAGTGGGGCCTATAGGGCTCGAACCTATGACCCTCTGCTTGTAAGGCAGATGCTCTCCCAGCTGAGCTAAGACCCCACAGACGACCCAGAAGAGACTCGAACTCTCGACCTCCGCCGTGACAGGGCGGCGCTCTAACCAACTGAGCCACTGGGCCACTCTATTCAGGATTTTATGTACCCTGAAAACTACATACAAAGAATCAATCATCCGTCTGTTCCCTTCCTGGTTATGCCCTCGACCTATTAGTAACAGTCAGCTCCATGCCTTACGACACTTCCACCTCTGCCCTATCTACCTCGTCGTCTTCAAGGGGTCTTACTGACTTGACGTCATGGGATATCTCATCTTGAGGGGGGCTTCACGCTTAGATGCCTTCAGCG
>NZ_NFKT01000017.1 GCF_002160525.1 Lachnoclostridium sp. An169 | reverse complement strand
GAACACAGCATCCATGATGAAGCATGGAAATATGACGATACCGAGCACTGGCAGGAATGCTCCTGCGGCGAAAGGCTGAATGTGGCAAACCATATCTACGGCGATTGGAAAGTAACCAAAGAGGCCACCGAGACCAAAGAAGGTTCCAGAGAGCGCGGCTGTGCGGTCTGTGAATATGTGCAGACTGAAGCCATCCCTGCAGCGGGAACCGGCAGCCCCCAGACTGGGGACAGCAGCGATATGGCGCTGTGGATCAGCCTGATGCTGGCCTCCTGCGGCGGCGTGCTGGGAATGCTGTTCTACAGGCGGAAAAAGGCGGCGGCCGGGAAATAAGGCTGAGTAATAAACAAAACCGGCAAAAGCGCCTGCGGGCGGGCTTCGTGCAAAATCCACAGCCCGCTCCGGCGCAGCCGGTATCCTTTTCAAGAAGGAATATCCCTTCTATCCTTTGGTACATACCAAAGGATAAGCAATCTTATTTGACAAGGAGAAACCAAATGCAAGCAAAAAGGAAACTGACGGCGCTGCTGCTTTCCCTGTGTATGCTGCTGGGGATGCTGCCAATGACCGCTTTTGCGGCGGGTGTACCGGCTGCGCCAACAAATCTGAAGCTGGAACTGACAGAAACCGGCTTAAAAGCCAGCTGGGATAAGCCGGAAACCACCGGCGGGCTGGATATCTTTGAGTATGAAGTGACCCTTTACGGACACTTTGACGGCACTGCCGGAGAAAAGACAAAGGTAGAGACAAAGACGGTTCAGCGGGAGACCACCTGCACCTTTACAAACACAGGAAATGCAGAAGGCGTTATCAATCCTACCTACGAGGTAGAGGTAAGAGCGAGAGAGGGCGTCTCCGGCACCGGCGACCCGGACAATCTATCGGGCTACTATGTGACGGAGTGGACTGGCTGGAGCAGTTCGAGCTCAGCATCGTATAAAACGTACGATTTCTCCGTTATAACGTCCGTCAATAAGGACAGTATCTGACGGAGTGGAGCTGAGAGTCCTTTCGAAGACTCCGCCGACCGGGAACGCAGTACAGACAGCGGCAACACTGGAGGATGCATTTCTTCTGTATTTTGGAGAGAAAGCAGGTGATAAAGTTGATGTTGAAATTTGAGCTGAAAAAGATTTTTTCAAAGCGGATTAATCAGGTCTTGCTTGCGGCAGTGCTTGTGGTGACGATTATTTATTCCGGTATGGCGATCGGGAGCATGAGTTATACGGATGAAGAGGGGCAGAGTCACACGGGGATTGAAGCGGGACGGCTTCTGGCTGAAGATAAAAATCAGTGGAAAGGAGATCTGACACCAGAGGTAATTGCTCAGGTGATAAAAGATTACAAAGAATTATCAGCTAAGTATCCCGATGGATTACCGGAGGAGGAATGGGGAAAGCAGGTACAGTCATATTACGATATCTATAGCTTTGTAATTGATGTAATGACTCCGGATTCGGAATGGAATGAAAGTGTAGTGTATCAGCTTTCAGATGAACAACTACAG
Source organism: Lachnoclostridium sp. An169 (assembly GCF_002160525.1). Taxonomy (GTDB): domain Bacteria; phylum Bacillota; class Clostridia; order Lachnospirales; family Lachnospiraceae; genus Mediterraneibacter; species Mediterraneibacter cottocaccae. The sequence goes on along the minus strand of NZ_NFKT01000017.1, from coordinate 96,049 downwards.
GATATCTATACGATCTACCAAGACAACATGAAAAAAATGGCGGAAGAGTATGGGACTACACCTGAAAAGAGAAGTTATCTGGAAAGTATTTATGAAAAGATAGAAATACCTCTTATGTTCGAAGCGAAAGATTCCTGGGATACGATGACAATGTATGTACAAACCTATGTACTGTTGATGGCAGTGATCATAGGATTTCTGGCAGCCGGTATTTTTTCCGGAGAGTTCCGTCCGGGAACAGAGGATGTCTTTTTGGCCGCTAAGTATGGGAGATCGAAGGCAATAAAAAACAAGATTATCGCGGGAATCCTCGTGTCAACTGTTGTCTATTGGATCGGAGTGGGAATATTATCTTTCATTTCCTTTGCAGTAATGGGAACGAGCGGATTTTTCACGCCGTATCAGTTAGGAGATCCCTACAGCATTTATGTTATGACGTATGGAGAATATTATTTACTGATTCTTGCAGGCGGTTACATCGCAACAATGTTCTGCGCGGCACTGACTATGCTGGTAACTGTAAAAATGCACACGCCTAATCTGGCGATATGCATTCCGTTTTTCCTGCTTTGTATGATGCCGTTTATCGCAAGGGCATTACCCGCATTTGATGCATTTTTCAATTTGCTGCCGACTGTATTGACCAATATTTTTAATGCTGTAAGGACACCGAACCTTTTCCAGATCGGGCCGTTTGTATTCCGTCAGATTTCATTCCTGATGTTTCTGTACAGTGTATTATTTATTGTTTTGCTGCCTTTTATATTCAGAGGATATAGTCGGTACGGACTTAAAAAAAGATAGAAGCTTCCTCTTGACAAATAGAAAAATCGGAATATAATATGGGTATTGTAAAAAGTAAATGCAAGGAACAGGACAAGATTTCCGGGAAATGTGTTTTCAGAGAGCTTTCGGTTGATGCGAGAAAGCAGCACACCAGGAGAATCATCACCTGCAAGCAGTCAGGATGAAAATCGATGATCGGTAATTCTGAACGGAGTTCCACCGTTAAAGGGAAGCCTGTTGGGACAGCAGTCTGACGTGCAGTGCACCGGATGAAATCAGACAGGACTAAGAGACCGTATGTGTATGCCGGTAATGGAAGTGGTATCGCGGAGAGAAATCCTTCGTCTTCTTACAGAGTAATCTGTAAGAAGGCTTTTTTTATTTCACAGGAGATTTTTCCTTGAGAAATAAAGACTTTGCTGCTTTTTACAAGATAACGCGGCCAATGAGGCAGGACGGTCAGCCTCGGACTATTATGCCGTAAAAAACGAAGGAGAGTGAAAAACATGAACACGTTAATAATTGTTCTGATTGCCGCCGTCTGTCTGTTCGCCGCATATGTATTGTACGGACGCTGGCTGGCAAAGAAATGGGGAATCGATCCCAGGGCGAAAACTCCAGCGGTGAAGTATAATGACGGACAGGATTACGTCCCCACAGACGGATGGACGGTATTTGCCCATCAGTTTTCCTCCATCGCCGGCGCGGGCCCTGTCACCGGAGCAATCCAGGCGGCGGCATTCGGATGGGTGCCGGTGTTTCTGTGGATTCTTCTGGGAGGTATCTTTTTCGGGGCGGTTACTGATTTTGGAGCCCTGTACGCAAGCGTGAAAAATGATGGAAAGTCCATGGGTCTGCTGATCGAAAAATATATCGGAAAGGCCGGGCGAAAATTGTTTCTGGGATTCTGCTGGCTGTTTACGCTGATCGTTCTGGCGGCTTTTGCAGATATGGTGGCAGATACCTTTAATGCATACGTGGTGACCGACGGCGTGAGAAGTCTGTCGGAAAATGCAAGAGTGAATGGGGCGGCAGGCAGTATTTCTCTTTTCTTCATTCTGTTTGCGGCAGTGTTTGGTCTGATTCAGAGGAAGATGAAATTTACGGGCTGGAAAGAAGTGGTAATCGGTCTGGTCTGCACGGTGCTAGCTTTCGTTTTCGGAATGAATCTGCCGGTGACTCTGGGCAAAGAGGCCTGGATCTATATCGCTTTCATCTATATTTTCCTGGCGGCGGTTCTGCCTATGTGGTTCCTGATGCAGCCAAGAGATTATATGTCAACCTTTATGTTTATCGGGATGATCGCGGGAGCAGTACTGGGACTGATCTTTGCGCATCCCACCATGAATCTGCCTGCATATACTGGATTCGACAATGAAAATCTTGGAACGCTGTTCCCGATTTTGTTTGTGACAGTTGCCTGCGGAGCTGTTTCAGGATTCCACAGTCTGGTATCTTCGGGTACTTCCTCCAAAACCATTTCCAATGAAAAGGACATGCTGAAGGTAGGATATGGCGCCATGGTTCTGGAAAGTCTGCTGGCAGTCATTGCGCTGTGTGTGGCAGGCGCCGCAGCAAGCCCAGACGGAACCGCTGCTGTCGGAACACCGTTCCAGATCTTTTCCTCGGGCGTTGCAGGATTTCTGGAGATGTTCGGAATTCCGGTTTATGTGGCCCAGAGCTTTATGACCATGTGCGTGTCTGCCCTGGCCTTTACGACGCTGGATTCCGTGGCACGGATCGGACGAATGTCTTTCCAGGAGCTGTTCAGTGTGGATGATATGGAGCACGCGGAGGGGTGGAGAAAACTTCTTTGTAACAAATACTTTGCAACCCTGATTACCCTGGCCTTCGGCTACATCCTGACACAGGTTGGATATTCCAATATCTGGCCGCTGTTCGGAAGCGCCAACCAATTGCTGAGCGCTTTGGTGCTGATTACTCTGTGTGTATTCCTGAAAGTGACCGGCAGGGAAATGAAAACGCTGGTTCCGCCTTTTGTGATAATGCTTTGCGTGACATTTACGGCTCTGGTACAGCGTACCATCGCCCTGGTGAAAGCTTTTACGGCAGGGACCGGTGTATTCATGGTGGAAGGTCTTCAGCTGATTGTAGCCATCCTGCTGATGATCCTGGGTGTGACCATTGTCTTTACCTCAGGAAAAGAGCTTATCAAAAAGAAAGCGGTAAAGAACAACTGAGGATTCTCTATTATACACAGGGGACCATGTGTTGAACATGGTCCCTGCTTTGTGGTATACTTTATTCATTCCAGACAAGGCTGGTGATCTCATGTAAAAGCATTGACAACAGCCGTGGAAGAAATCTCAGATATTCATGATCCGGTCGCTCTGAGAGCTTATACGGCATGTATTGTGGGACAGACCGTGTATTTCTATCTGTCCCGGAATCTGACCGGCGAGCTTCTGGGAGTGTCCGACATCCGGGGGGATGAGGATATCCGGGAGCTGAGCAGCAGAGTTTATACATTTTCCATGGCGGCTCTGCGTGGATTGAGAGAATGATATTGTTACATTGAGAAAATAAAGTAAGAAGGCACTCTGTTATGAATGGAGAAATAAAAGAAAAAAATCAAAACCGTCTTTTTGACAACCGGAAGCTGGCCGCGCTGCTGATTCCTCTGGCACTGGACCAGCTTCTCAATTCGTTTATGGGAAGCGTGGACACTTTTGTGGTCAGTAATCTCGGCTCCGCGGCGATTTCTGCGGTGTCGCTGGTGGATTCCATCAATATGCTGATTGTGCAGGCTTTTTTTGCCCTGGCTTCCGGAGGTACTGTTGTGTGTTCCCACTATCTGGGGTGCGGGAACCGGAAACTGGCCAATGAGGCGGCTGGACAGCTGGTGTTTATCACCTCTTTTATGTCGGTTATCATAGCGGTGCTCTGCCTGATTTTTAACGGCCAGATACTTGGGCTTATTTTCGGAGATGTGGAGGCGGCGGTGATGGAAAATGCGCGGCAGTATTTCTTTATCTCCGCGATCTCGTATCCGTTTATTGCGCTGTATGACGATGGCTCATCCATTCTGAGGGCACAGGAAAACAGCCGGTTCCCCATGATGATTTCCGTGGCGGCGAACATTCTGAATCTTCTGCTGAATCTCCTCTTTGTGTGGGGGCTGCACTTCGGTGTGGCGGGTTCTGCGTTTGCAACGCTTCTGGCGCGGATGTTCTCTATGGTTGTGGTAATGATCCGGCTCAGAAAGAACGATCTGGCGATCACCCTGCAGAATTATCTGTCTATCCGTCCGGACTGGAAGGAGATCAGGAGAATTCTGAATATCGGTATCCCCTCCGGTGTGGAAAACGGAATGTTCCAGTTCGGAAAGCTGGCGATCCAGTCCACCGTATCGATGATGGGGACGGCTGCCATTGCCGCTCAGGGAATGGCGAGCACGTTCGAGAATCTGAACGGCATTCTTGCCATAGGAATCGGCGTGGGGCTGATGACTGTGGTGGGAGAGACGCTGGGGGCAGGACGAAAGGAGGAGGCAGTCTATTACATAAAGAAACTTTGTGTTGTGTCGGAAATCGTTCTGATTGCATCCTGTCTTGTCATGTACGCGCTTGTCCGGCCGGTTACATATTTCGGCGGCATGGAGCCGGAGAGCGCAGACCTCTGTGTTTATATGGTGACCTGGATTACTGTCGTAAAGCCGGTTGTATGGGTGATGTCCTTCATACCGGCATATGGATTCCGGGCGGCAGGAGATGTGAGGTTTACCATGACCGTATCCGTGATTTCCATGTGGTTCTGCCGTGTGACACTGACGATCATTCTGGCGAGAGTATTCGGTATGGGACCGATGGCGGTATGGATCGGTATGTTTACGGACTGGACCGTGAGGTGTATGATCTTTACAGTTCGTTTCAGAAGCCGGAAATGGCTGAACCATCAGGTAATCTGAGTTTTGAAAGAGAGCAGAAAAGAAGGGAGATAAAAAATGGAACTGATCAGAAATTTTGAGTGGTTGCGGGAACCGGAGAAATGTGAAATAAGTGGCGGGAAAGTTGAAATTACGACGAAGCCGCACACGGATTTGTGGCAGAGAACATACTATCATTTCCGGAATGATAATGCTCCTGTATTTCAGATGGAAACGGAAGAAAAATATTTCAGTTTTACCGTGAAAACAGATTTTACAGGAAGCCATCACAGATTTGACCAGTGCGGAATCGTCATGTATCTGGACAGCGAAAACTGGCTGAAGGCTTCGGTTGAGTATGAGAACAGCGAATTTCAGCATCTGGGCAGTGTGGTGACGAATCACGGATATTCGGACTGGGCAACTACGGAGATCGATGCTTCGGTGAAAACCATGTGGTACCGGTTCAGCCGGAGAGAAGATGATTACTGTGTCGAGTGTTCGTCTGACGGAAAGAGATTTAAACAGATGAGAATCTGCCATATGTTCCAGGGCGCGGGAAAGATACGGTTCGGTATCTATGCCTGCTCGCCGGAAGATTCGTCATTTACGGCGGTGTTTACAGATATGGAGATGTCGGAGTGCCAGTGGAAAGCACATGACGGTCAGCAGCCGGATGAGGCGTAATACCGGAAAGGTATACAGTACTGCAGGAAAATATTATAGGAAAATATCATTTTAAGGAGAATCCGGAGCCGGTGGGCGTTCGCGTTGTGGAAGGCTGGGCACTGTCCGACAGCCCGCTGTCCGCGAAGCAGTAAGCGTGGAAAAATAACAAAATTCATATTTGAAATTTCGAATTCAGATCCGTCCCTCTACCAGATCTTCCAGCGTAATATGATAAAAGAAATCATGGACAAGTGCGTCAAATTTCTTCCACATGGGAAGCGTGACGCACTTGTCTTTTCGCGGACAAGATTCTGCTTCCGGCATCAGGCAAGCCACGGGGGCGAGCGTTCCCTCCGTCATCTCGATGATCTCTCCCAGGGGATATTCCCCGGGAGCGCGGGTGAGCATATAGCCGCCTCCTTTTCCCCGCAGTCCTTTGACGATCCTTTCTTTTACGAGTATTTTCAGGATACTCTCCAGATATTTTTCTGATATTTCCTGCCGCATGGCGATGTCCTTCAGAGGAATATAGCCCTCCTGGCGATGCTGCGCCAGGTCGGCCATGACCCGGAGTGCATAGCGTGCTCTGGTTGAAATCATGGATAATCACTCCTTTTTACCGTATTTTATCTGAAATATATGTTGTTTATTATAAACGCCTGAAGAGGATATTTCAATAAAAACATATAAACCTATTGACTTAGTAGGTTTATGGTGGTACTATTCCGTAAAAAGAGAAAGAAGGAGATTATTATGGCAAACATTTATAAAAGCGCAGCAGAACTGATCGGGAGAACACCCCTGATGGAAGTGTCCGGTATCGAACGGGATCTGGGACTTCCGGCGAAGATTCTGGTGAAACTTGAATATCTTAACCCTGCGGGGAGCGTGAAGGACAGGATAGCAAAAGCTATGATTGAGGATGCTGAGGAGAGAGGGAAGCTGAAGAAAGGTTCTGTTATCATTGAACCCACATCCGGAAATACGGGGATCGGGCTGGCGGCAATCGCAGCGGTGAAAGGATACCGGATTATCCTGACCATGCCGGAGACAATGAGCGTAGAGAGAAGGAATATTTTGAAGGCATATGGAGCGGAACTGGTTCTGACGGAGGGAGCGAAAGGAATGAAGGGAGCGATTGAGAAGGCGGAGGAGCTGGCGCGTGAGATTCCGGACAGCTTTATGCCCGGACAGTTTACCAACCCTGCCAATCCGGAGATACACAGAAAAACGACAGGTCCGGAAATCTGGCAAGACACCGACGGAAATGTGGACATTTTCGTGGCGGGAGCCGGGACAGGCGGGACAATTACCGGTGTGAGTGAGTATCTGAAGAAGCAGAATCCGGCTGTGCGGGCGGTTGTGGTGGAACCGGCAGATTCCCCGGTACTCTCTGAAGGTAGACCCGGGAGCCATAAGATTCAGGGAATCGGTGCGGGATTTGTACCTGAGGTTCTTAATACAGAGATTTACGATGAGATCTTCTGCGTAGAAAATGCAGACGCCTTTGCCGCTGCAAAATATCTGGCGGCCAGGGAGGGAGTTCTGGCGGGAATCTCCTCGGGGGCTGCACTTCATGCGGCGATAGAGCTGGCGAAGCGTCAGGAGAACCGTGGAAAGGTTATTGTAGCGCTGCTGCCGGATTCCGGGGACCGCTATTATTCTACGCCACTGTTTACAGAAGCCTGAGCGAAAGGAACAAAAAGCACCGGTTTTTGACTTTCGGAGGGACGAAATGCACTCGTTTCGCAGCCGGGTATAGAAGTGTGTACCCGGCTGCGTTATACTTTTCTTGTGCTGTTTTGACAGTATTTTTTTAAGAAAGGAACGAGACAGATATGAACATTACCATGAACAGATCAGAGATTATTTCGTCCGTAAACCGTGCTCCTATGCATACACCTTTCGGCGCATATGAGACGGCGGAGCAGGCACTCACGCTGGACCGGACAGCGTCGAAATACATGGTCAGCCTGAACGGAACCTGGCAGTGCGGCGTTTATGAAACACTTGAGCAGGTGCCGGAGGACTGGTATGAAAATATGCCGCAGTGCCGGGAAATAAAGGTGCCGGCCTGCTGGGAGTTTGAGGGGATCGGAAAACCGGTGTACACGAATATTCCCTACCCCTTTGACAGAACCCGTGGAGACCACAGTTTCGAGACGGAAGTGACCCCGGGAAACTATGAGTTGAACGCCCCTTACATACCAAAGGAGAATCTGACGGTATGCTATTACCGGCATTTTGAACTGCCGGAGAGCTTTGCGGGAAGGAAAGTGTTCCTGAATTTCGGTGGTGTGGAGACGGCTTTTGAAGCGGCATTAAACGGTGTGAAGTTTGGATTCTCCGAGGACAGCAAGCTGGACGCGGAATTTGAAATTACGGATCTGATCCGGGAAGGGGAGAATTTCCTGGCTGTAAAGGTGATGAGTTTCAGCCCGCAGAGCTATCTGGAAGATCAGGATTACTGGCATGTACACGGTATTACAAGAAATGTATCCCTATACAGCAAGTCGCCTGTGAGAATGGTGGATTACCAGGTGCAGACCCTGTTTGGAAGTTCTATGGAGGATGCCTTTGTCAGAGTGCGGATCTGGCCGGATCATGACACGCCGCTTTTCGGAACCGGCCGTGTATTCATGACGCTGTATGATGCAGAGGGAAAACCTGTGGCAGAGAAGGAGACGAAGCCGTTCGCGGAATACCGTTCCTATCTGGGACCGGATAAGATTGCAGAAGAGAAGTTCCCGGTGCCTTCACCCTGTCTCTGGAACAGTGAAGAGCCATATCTGTATACCCTTGTCCTGGAAATGCGGGACGGGGAGGGGAATGTCACGGATATCGAGAGCTGCCGTGTAGGATTCCGTGAAGTAAGGATTCAGAACGGAATTCTGGAACTGAACCGGAAACGGCTTGTTATCCGGGGAACCGATCTGCATGAGTGGAGTTCGGATACGGGAAGGACTGTCCCGGAAGATGAATTGAGAAAGACGATCTGTTCCATGAAGGCACTGAATTTTAACGCCGTGCGCACCTGTCATTATCCGAAAGACAGTGCGTTCTATGACCTGTGCGATGAACTGGGAATTTATGTGGTGGATGAGACAAATATCGAGACCCATGGATATGGCGGGGGACTGAGCGATTCGCCGCTCTGGCTGTCTGCCTACATGGAGCGGGCAAAGAGGATGTGCCTGCGGGATAAGAATCATCCCTGTGTAATTATCTGGAGCCTGGGGAATGAGTCGGGAGCAGGGGCAAATCATGCGGCCATGTACGGCTGGCTGAAGGCCTTTGACAATCGTCCTGTTCAGTATGAGTCAGGCGGATCCAGACCGGAGATGAGCGATATCATCTGCCCTATGTATCCGGACCGTGACTGGATCGAGACATGCATGTCAAACGGGGATAACCGTCCGTTTATTATGTGCGAATATATTTATGCAAAGGGGAACAGTAACGGAAACATGGATCTGTACTGGGATATGATCCGGAAATATCCGAGATGCCAGGGCGGTTTCCTCTGGGATTACCATGACAAGGGAGTATACGTGAAGTCGGCGGACGGGAAAAAGCAGCTCCGCTATGCGGGAGCCTTTGGGGAATCCGTGAAAGATCCGGTGCCGGATATGTGTCTGAACGGCATTGTCTTTGCAGATCTCACTCCCAAGCCGGCAGCCTGGGAGCTTCAGTCTCTGCAGTCTCCGATTCAGCTTGTCTACAGGGACTGGCATGGGATAATCGGTTCTTACTATGTTGTAAATGAGAACCTTTCCATGGATACGTCCGCATATGTCTTTGAGTGGGAACTGGTCTGCGACGGGTTTCCGGCAGAGAGCGGCATCCTGGATCTTCCGCCTGTGAAGCCGGGAGAAAGCCGGCGTGTGGAACTTCCGTATGACAGGAACCTGGTAGAGGGAGAAGCATTTTTCAATCTGACTGTACGCCAGAAAGAGGCATGCCAGTATGCGGAAGCCGGACATATCATCTACCGGAAGCAGATTCCGGCAGAGGGAAGCCGGACGTATCGTCCGGAGCGGCTGCCCGAGTACAGGGGACCGGAAAGGCTTACTGTCCGCGGCGAAGAAGATGGAATCCTGCGGATCGGGGATGAGAATAGTCTCGAGATCCGTTTTGACAGAGAAAGAGGTGCTCTGAAGGAAGTAAGAAAAGACGGGAAGGTGATGATGGGAGGAGAGCAGGATGTGTTCTACCGTGCGCCTACCGGAATCGATGAAGGGCAGGGGACAAACTGTTATAATGAGGACTGGATCCGCGAGGGGCTGGACGACCCGAAGGGGAAAGTGGAGTCCTTCCACGTATATCAGGCGGAGGATGCGGTATTCGTGAAAACAGAGCTTTCCCATCTGGACGGAAAGATTTCTCTGGAAAAGATGTACGAGATCAGCGGAAGCGGAATCTCCCTGAAAGTCAGTGCTGTGAACGCTACCTGTCTTGAGACACTTCCGAGAATCGGACAGACCGTGATTCTCCCGGAGGAATTTCATGCGGTCAGGTACTATGGAAGAGGTCCCTGGGAGAACTACAGAGACAGAAAAGAGGCGGCTTTTGTCGGAATATATGATTCAATGGTTTCGGATATGCATGTGCCATACGTCAGATGCAGCGAGTGCGGCGGAAGAGAGGACGTGCGCTGGCTGGAAATCTGCAGTGACAGCGGAGAAGGAATCCGTATTTCCGGCAGCAGGTATTTCCATTTCTCCGCACTTCCCTGGACCATCCGCCAGTATGCGCAGGCGGATTACCAGGATCAGCTCGGAGAAAGCTGCGGGACTGTACTGACGTTGGACGGCGTTCATGCGGGCCTTGGCGGAGATACCGGCTGGACGAAAAATATTCATCCGGAGTACCGGATTACACCGGGATGCTACGAATATGAGTTCCGGTTCCGGTGGATCGGCAGAGAGGACAGAGCGTAAGAAAATTTAACGTTACAGAACGGAACAGTTGTGCTATCCTTATTACAGTAGATTATTTTACAGAAAGAGAGGATTCACAGTATGACATTTCCGGATAATTTTTACTGGGGAGCGGCAAGTGCCGCATATCAGGTGGAGGGAGCGTACAATGAGGACGGAAAAGGCCCGGGGATCTGGGATGCGCTTTCCGAAGGACATGTAAAGCACAGGGAGAATGGAAACGTGGCGTGCGACCACTACCACAGATACAAAGAGGACGTGGCGCTGATGAAGGAGATGGGGCTGAAGGCCTATCGGTTCTCCGTGAGCTGGCCCAGGATCATGCCTTCTGAGGGCGTGATAAACGAAAAAGGCCTGGAGTTTTACCGGAATCTGGTAAAGGAACTGACCGATGCGGGGATCGAGCCCATGTGTACGCTGTTCCACTGGAATCTCCCCATGTGGCTTCATGAAAAGGGCGGATGGTACTGCACGAAGATCAGTGACTATTTTGAAAAATATACAGAGACGGTCGTGGAGGCTCTCTCCGACAAGGTGAGTTACTGGATGACATTTAACGAGCCTGCTTGCTTTATCGGCTGCGGCTATGTGATGGGGAATCATGCGCCCTTTGAAAAATGTATGGATATGGAACATCCCGAAGAAATGGCGCAGAAAATTGCACTCCTGAGTAAAAATGTGCTTTTATCCCACGGGAAGGCAGTACAGGCGATCCGCAGATGTGCGAAAAAAGCACCGAAGATCGGTATGGCGCTGAACGCATCCCTGTTTACGCCGGAGAATACGTCGGAGGAGAGCGTTGAGGCGGCAAGAGCGGCGACGTTCAGCGAACAGGGCGCTTTCTGGAATCTGAACTGGTGGGCGGATCCCATGGTGAAGGGAGAGATTCCCCGGGCGATGAAGGATGTCATCAGCGGGGAAGAGCGGGAGATTATCTGTCAGCCCCTGGATTTCTTCGGATTTAATAATTACAATACAAATGATTATGATGAGTATGAGGGCAGGAATGAGCGTGCATGGCCGGGAATGCCGCGCACGGCCATGGACTGGCCCATCACGCCGGATGCGCTTTACTGGGCGGTGAAGTTTATTTACGGGCGCTACGGGCTTCCGGTGCTGATCACGGAAAACGGCATGGCGAATCTTGACTTTGTCATGAGCGACGGGAAGGTGCATGATCCTCAGAGAGTGGAGTTCCTTAAAGTCTATCTGGCAGGACTGAAAAAGGCAGTCGGCGAGGGGGTGCCGGTGATCGGATACATGTACTGGTCCATTCTCGATAATTTCGAGTGGGCGGAAGGATATGACAAGCGGTTCGGGCTGGTCTATGTGGATTACCGGACACAGAAGCGTACGAGAAAGGATTCTTCTTACTGGTATGCGGAAGTTATAGCAAATAACGGTGCGGATTTATAGAGATTTGCAGAATGACAGTCCGGCGGGAAGTTCAAAAATGGAGCAGCCTGACTGTTCGGGACTTTCAGGAGTCAGGAAATCGTGATATAATAGGGACGCCAGGCGGGATTACCCCAACGGGTGTCCCTGTTATTGTTCCGGATATTTTTTTCGGAGATACATCGCGGTCAGGAGGATATATGAAGGAAATATTTATCAGAAAACTGAGTTTGGAGCGGGTGAGGAATCTTCCGCATATAGAAATTCCCCTTTCGGAAGAGAAAAGGAAACATCTGATACTTACAGGAAAAAACGGCAGCGGGAAAACGACAGTTCTGGAGGAACTTGCATTCACATTAAGTAAAGTTTTCAGGGCGGACGAAATAGGAGAGCCGGAAAATCAGAAAAGCGGAGAAGTGTCTGATTCGATAGATTTTCTCGTCAACGGGATAACGGTCGAATATAGCCGGAATCGTGAAGAACAGAGGAATAAGCGTCTGAAAGCTTATGCAGAGCAGTTAAAGATGATAAAGCCTGCGGTTGAAATATATCTGAATGATTCGCAGAAAGAAGAGGATTTAGATAAGGCTTTTGCATCGGGAGAGTTTATTATCGCGTACTATAAGGCAGACCGTAAATTTGCGGCAGAGGTTCCCAAGCATGTAGCAAAGATTGAACTTCAACCGGTGTACACGATACAGGAGAATCCAAGGAAAGATTTCGTGAAATATCTTCTGGATTTGAAGATGACCCAGGCACTTGCAGCTTCCGGAGGTAAAGAGGAAAAGGCACAGGAAATTCAGAGATGGTTTGACGGTCTTGAACATCTGCTCCGGACGATTTTTGAAAATGATCAGCTTAAACTGGCGTTTGATGAAGATACATTTCGATTCAGCATAAATGAGCCGGGGAAAGATCCCTATGATTTTAATACACTTTCCAGTGGATATGCAGCAATAATGGATGTAGTTGTGGACATTATGATCCGAATGGAAAGGTATACCGGCAGGAAGTTTCAATATAATCTTCAGGGAATTGTGCTGATTGATGAGATCGAAGCACACCTTCATCTCGAGCTGCAGAAGACAGTGATGAAGCTGCTGACGACAGTATTTCCGAATATCCAGTTTATCGTATCTACACATTCGCCGTTTGTGCTGAACAGTCTGGAGGATGCGGTGATCTACGATCTGGAGCAGAAAATCCTTGTACAGGATGGGCTGTCGGATATTCCGTATGACGGGATTGTAGAGGGGTATTTCAAGGCAGACCTGCTATCAGATAAGTTGAAGGAAAAGTTTGCAAGATACAAAGAACTGGTAAAGAAAAAAGAACTGTCGGATGATGATTTTGAGGAAATCGCCGGGCTGGAGATGTATCTCGATGAGATCCCGGATTATCTTGCGTTAGGAATTACAACAGAGTATCAGAAGTTGAAACTGGAGTTTTCAAGGCGGGAGGATATTTGATGGTAAAGATTGAACGGTCATTTCCCGCACCGGAATCGCTGTCCAGAGAAGCCCTGAAAAAGAGTGGAACCTATAATCAGGAAGACGTTTTTAAACGTCTTGTACAGGATTTTCATGGGAAATGTTATATCTGTGGTCTTGGAAATCTCCAGGACCCTCAGATCGAACACCGTCTGCCGCACAAAGGTGGAAAATACCGTGACAGAATGTTTGACTGGGAGAATCTGTTTTTGGCCTGTGGACATTGTAATGGTGTAAAAGCACAAAAGAAATATGATGAAGGCATAATAGACTGCTGCAGGGAAGATCCGGAGCAGTATATTAATTTTCGATGCAACAGCAAAAATGTGGAGCTGACAAGTAAGGTGTCTGAAGAAAACAGGGAAGTGGAGCTGACGATTATGCTGATCAGGGAGGTTTTTAATCTGAGAAGCCCGGCGATGCGCAGTTATAAAAGCGCCAGGAGATTTCAGGGACTGCAGATGGAAATGAACATGCTTCTGGATAATCTGGAGGCACTGAGAGATCAGCCGGATTCAAAAGTTGTTTTGCGAAAATTGAAGGCTTTGCTGCGAAGAGAGTCCCAGTTTGCAGCTTTTAAGAGGTGCTATGTCAGAGATCATTTGTCGGAATATCCCGAGCTTAAAAAGTATCTGGTATAGCGGAGTGAATGATGGAAGGAGAAGATTGATGCAATGAAATATGCAGTTGTCTATGCAAGTTCCACGGGAAATACCGGGATGCTTGCACATGAAATTCAGACATATATGGAGAAAAGAAACGGGGAATGTGTGTGGTTCGGAAAAGCTGCGGACGCAGTATCCGCGACGGGGCTCCCCGGCAGGGATTCAGCAGCCGGTCTTCCGGAGGCAGACATTCTGTTCGCCGGTTTCTGGACGGACAAGGGAAACTGCAGTGAGGAGATGGGGACATTCCTGGAAAGTCTCCATGGGAAAAAGCTCTTTCTTTTCGGCACCGCGGGATTCGGCGGCTCCGAAGAGTATTTTTCACGGATTCTCGGTCAGGTCAGAGGCCATATAGCCGGAGACAATAAAGTGATCGGAACATATATGTGCCAGGGAAAGATGCCCGTGTCCGTGAAAGCGCGGTATGAAAAAATGCTGGAGAGCGATCCGGAAAATGAGCGGATGAAAGCCATGATTACGAATTTTGACCAGGCTTTGTCGCATCCGGATGAGCGGGATCTTGCAGGACTTGCGGACGCCGTGGAAGACAGTATCCGGACCTGCTTTGCTGATTAGTTCCGGCTGCCGGACCAGAAAAGCGGATCAGTTCCGTTTCCCCAGACCGGAGAAATAGCGGATCAGAAATTCTTTAAATTCCAGAGTTGACGGGGAGAGATAGCGGCGGCTGTCCCATTTCAGGATGATGTGGCGGATACATTCCAGATTCCGGACCGGGAGGAGACGGATGGAATCATCTTCCAGACCGGACCAGGTCAGTTCCGGAATAAATGCGATCCCCAGATTCAGGTGGAGCAGGCTGCGAAGGGTGGAGGGACTGTCGCTTTCAAAGACTACGTTGGGAACAAATCCGCACAGATGGCAGTAGTAGTCTGTAATGTTGGAAAGCCCCATTCCTTTCTGCAGACTGATAAACGGTTCTTCTTTTAATTCAGACAGATCTACGGAGGTTTCCCCTGCAAGTCTGTGGGTAGAGGGCAGGGCGATGAGGATATTTTCCCGGAGCAGGGAACAGCAGTCTGTACCGGATGCCGGACTTAAGGAGGACTCAATGGTAAAGTCGTGCTCGGCGGAAGACACGGAAGCAGTACCGGACTGACTCACGGAAAAGCGTACTCCGGGATGGGACTGGCTGTATGTCTGCAGAATCTCCGGAAGAAGTTTCGAGGCGGCTTTGACGCAGAGGGAGATGGAAGGTGCCTTGTTTGTATTGGCCTCTTCAAGCTCACGGCGGGCATTGTCCAGGCTGCAGAATATTTCCCGGACATGCCGGAGGAGAATTTCTCCGTTTCGGTTCAGACGGATATTTTTACCGATATGGTCAAAAAGCGGATATCCCAGTTCTTTCTCAAGAGCGTGGATATTCTTGCTCAAAGCGGGCTGCGAGATGGAGAGCATCTGCGCGGCCTTTGTGATGTGCGAAAGTTCTGCGGCGGCTTTAAACTGTTCCAGCTGATATAATTCCATGGCGTCCTCCTTGCTGACCGTATTGTGCGGGCAGACCTCATGAATGGGTCAAATATATAACTATGTGAATATAAATATATAAAAAAATATAATTTTACAGAATGATAAAATTATTATATTCTTTTTATAAGAACCGTGTCAATGAGAAGATAGAGACATGGGATATAAAGAGAATTCCAAAAGCGGGAGGAGACGGAAGAAATGAATCTTATGGAATTAAACGATCCGGAGAAACTGGAAAAAGTCACACGTGAGGAACTTCTGCAGATGATTTCCGGCATGGGACAGTCTATGTTGGAACGGAGCAGAATGGAGCAGAAGGAGAAAGTCCGTTCCTACCGGGATCTGAACCAGAGAGCCGTGAAGGGACAGATTCTGTTTACCGGTTCTTCCCTGATGGAGCAGTTCCCGGTCAATGAGATCGCCATGAGCGACGGCCACAGCGAAATTATTTACAACAGGGGAATCGGCGGGACGAATACGGATGATTTCCTGGAGGAGATCGACACGGTGCTGCTGGATCTTAAGCCGTCGAAGCTTTTCATCAATATCGGGACAAACGACATGAATGAGCGCCAGGACGGAAAAGACTGGGAGGAACATCTTCTGGATAATTATGACAAGATCATGACTATCATAAATGAGCGCCTGCCGGAGACGAAAGTCTATGTCATGGCATACTATCCGGTCAATCCGGAGGTGAATCCGCAGATGGCAGCCTATATGCTGCGCACACGCACCAATGAAGCTGTGAACCGGGTTAATGGAGAAGTCAGGAAACTGGCGGAGAAACATGGGTTTGAGTATATTGACGTAAATGACGGAATAAAGGATGAGGAAGGAAAGCTGCGGAGTGATCTTTCCAAAGAGGGAATGCATATGTATGCAGCAGCGTACCAGATTATTTATGATGCGTTGAAACCATATCTCTGGGACTGAGAAAAAGTGAGAATAGAAAGAATCGGGACACGGAGTCAATGATGACTGCCGTGTCCGTTTTCATGTCCTCTGCTGGAATTCCCGGAAGTTTCTACAGAACCATCATTGCTGCAGGAACCGGGAATATCCCCGGCATTGTCGGGATCCCCGGCACTGTCAGAAGGTTTGGAGTACTCTTCAATGAGATCCAGGATTTCCCTCATGGACAGATCCCGGACATCATCGGCTGTGACGGCCGGATCCAGCTCCTGGAGTCTGAGAAATGCCTGATATTTGCCAAAAGACATGCCGCATTCGTGGGCGTCGTGCATTTCTGTCACATCCCCGGAATGGCACCGGACATTTTCCTGATCAGAGACGCAGGACTCCACATTTTCCAGAATCGTGCTGCTCTGAGATTCGGATTTCCCGGCAACGGTCAGAGACATGACGGCGTCACCGGAGAGATAGCTTTCAACCGTCTCGTCTTCAAGAAGCTGTTCGATGGCGTCCTGGTAATCCAGAAAACGGATATTCAGGGAAGCGGCGAGAGCAGTCCCGTCATCATTATATCCCTCCACGGAAATAATGCGGTCAAAGCGGTTCACCCCAAGTTCAAGAGACGGATTGATGTCGATTCAGGAACACAGTCTGAAATATGTCCTCTGTGTCAGCATAATTTTTCAGATGGACCATGCAGATACGGCGGACCGTATCCGCATACAGATCCATTGCTCTTTTTGCTTCCGCCTCGCTTCGCATAACCCTTTTCGCAACCCCCTCTGATTTTTGCGGCTGTCTGAGGAAAGGGACAGTTCCGCTCCACCTGCCGTGTGGTTTATCTGTGACCGTAACTGTGATGCCCCTGTCCGCCATGATGCATTCCGTTCTGAAGACTGCTTTCTGTCCCCGAGCCGCAGTAATTGTAGTGATGAGTCTGAGCGTGGGTGCCCGCGTAGTCACAGACGCCGTCCCCGTTGCTGTCTGCAAAGCAGTGCCCTGCATTCAGACAGTATTCACAGACCTGGGAGGAAGTGTTTCCCGGGCTCCCCGCAGCCGGGGAACTGTTCTGACGGTACTGCTGGCCGAACCCGGCAGCCAGCACGGTGGCGCCTCCAAGTACTGCGACACATGCTGTCACAGCGATTCCTGCAACAATTTTCTTCATAATGAATCCCTCCTGAGTGATAACGGTACATTTGTTTTTCCTGTTTCACTATGAATACGATTCACAGGGAAGGTTTCATTCATCAATTACAAAAAAACAGAAAATGACTGCAACAATATAATATCACAGAAGAAGCTGGGAGGATCTATCTTTTGTAAAAATCAGCGGACGTAGTTTATTTTGATGGAAAATTTATACGCCGCATGTTAGAATTGTAATAAATCAGGTCCGGGCGTGACACTGAAGATATGGTAAAGTGCTGATTGAGGCGGTTGTGTAACCATGTCTGGAAGGGAGGTCTTTTTATGCCTTGGAAGCCGTTGCCGATAGGGGTAGATGATTTCAGAAAACTGATAGAAGGCGGATATTATTTCGCAGATAAGACGCTGTTTATCAAACAGCTTCTGGATATGAAAGGCGAGGTAAATCTCTTTACCCGTCCCCGCCGATTCGGAAAGAGTCTGAATATGAGCATGCTCCGGTATTTTTTTGAAAAGAGCAAAAGCGATTATGGAGCTCTTTTCCGGGGATTAAAAATTATGGATGCAGGCGACCGGTATCTTGCGTATATGAACCGGTATCCGGTGATCATGCTTTCGTTTAAATCTATGAAGCAGCCCTCTTTCCATCTTTCTTTTGAGATGATGAAACGGGCGTTGGGAGAAGAGTATTCGCGTCACTGGGAAGATGTGGAAATCAGCGGGAAACTGACAGAGGCCGAGACAGCCCGGTATTTACGGATACGTGATCTTGGGGGTGAAGATGCTGACTATGCAGATGCACTGAAATTCCTGTCAGAGTGCCTGTATAAATGTATGGGACAAAAGGCGGTTATTCTGATCGACGAATACGATGTCCCTCTGGAAAACGCCTTTTTCTGTGGATTTTATGATGAGATGATCGATGTGATCCGATCCCTTTTCGAGTCAGCCCTTAAGACCAACGGAAATCTTGAGTTTGCAGTCGTGACGGGATGTCTGCGGATCAGTAAGGAATCGGTTTTTACCGGGTTAAATAATCTTGCCATTAATTCGGTCATAACGGAGCTTTATTCAGAACAGTTTGGCTTTACTCCGGAAGAAGTAAGGCAGATTCTGAAAGAGTATGGCCTGGAGGATAAAATGGGGGATGTACAGGCATGGTATGACGGATATCAGTTCGGCAGTACGGAAGTGTATAATCCATGGAGCGTGATCAATTATGTGGCATCCACTTATGAAAGCAAAAACATTCTGCCAAAGCCATACTGGTCTAATACCAGTTCAAACAGTATTGTCCGCCTGCTTATTGAACGTGCAGATCTTTCTGCAAAGCAGGAGATCGAGGCTCTGATCGCGGGAGAGACGATCAGGAAACCGGTTCATGAAGATATCACCTATGAGGATATTGAATCCACCCAGGACAATCTCTGGAATTTTCTGTTTTTCACCGGATATCTGAAAAAGGTCAGTGAACATCAGGAAGAGGAGATTCTGTATCTTGAGCTGGCAATCCCGAACCGGGAAGTCCGGTATATTTATAAGACTACAGTGCTCAGATGGTTTGAGGATAAGACGAAGGAAAAAGATCTGACGCCGCTCTTTGAGAGTATTCTCAATGGAGATACCGGGAAAATGGAAGAAATTCTCTCTGAAAATCTGATGGAGACGATCAGTTTTTATGATTATCAGGAGAGTTATTATCACGGTTTTCTTGCCGGTATGCTGAAAAATATCGGCAGTTATATTGTATTGTCGAACCGGGAGTCCGGAAAGGGCAGACCGGATATTCTGCTGAAGTATCCGAGCGTCAGAGGCAAGGCTGTGATCCTGGAAATCAAGGTCGCGAAGACATATCAGGAAATGGGGCAGAAGTGTGAAGAAGCTCTGGAACAGATCCGCACGCAGGATTACGAAGCAGAACTCCGGCAGGAGGGCTATCAGAATATATTAAAATACGGAGTTACATTTTACAGAAAAGAGTGCATGGTAAAGGAAGAGAAAGGAGAGCAGCAATGGGATTGATCAAAGCAGCGGCAGGAGCAGTCGGGGGAACTCTGGCAGATCAGTGGAAAGAATTCTTCTACTGTGAGGCCCTGGACAGTGACGTTATGGTCACGAAAGGAAGAAAGAGGACCGGAGGACGCTCCTCCAACACAAAAGGGGATGACAACATTATCACAAGCGGTTCCGGTATCGCGGTGGCGGACGGACAGTGCATGATCATCGTGGATCAGGGGAAAGTCGTGGAGGCCTGCGCCGAGCCGGGAGAGTTCACTTATGACGCGTCTGCCGAGCCCACGGTGTTTTCGGGAAATCTGGGAGACTCGCTGGATGCGGTGCTTGACACGATCCGGAAGAGATTTTCCTATGGCGGAAGCACAGGACGCGACCAGAGAGTCTACTATATTAACACCAAGGAACTGGTGGACAACAAGTTTGGAACGCCCAATCCGGTGCCTTTCCGTGTGGTGGACCAGAATATCGGACTGGATATCGATGTGTCCATCCGCTGCAGCGGCGTCTATTCCTACCGGATCGCCAATCCGCTCCTTTTCTATGAAAATGTGTGCGGAAATGTGGAGCAGGATTACCGGAGAGAAGAGATTGCCACGCAGCTGAAGGCGGAATTTATCAGCGCACTGCAGCCTGCTTTTGCCAGGATTTCGGCCATGGGAATCCGTCCCAGCGCGATCCCGGGACATGTCCAGGAGCTTTCCGACGCCATGAACGAGGCGCTTACGGAAAAATGGCGGAAGATCCGGGGGCTTGCCGTGGTGTCGGTAGCCATCAGTTCACTGACCCTGCCGGATGAGGATGCAGAGATGATCAAGCAGGCACAGCGCATGTCAATTCTGCGAAACCCGTCCATGGCGGCGGCAGCCATGACCGGCGCCCAGGCGGACGCAATGAAAGCTGCGGCGTCCAACAGCGCCGGGGCAATGTCCGGATTCATGGGAATGGGAATGGCGTCCAAGGCGGGCGGCGTAGATGTGCAGCAGCTCTATCAGATGGGAGCGCAGCAGCAGGCAGCCGGGCAGACACAGTACGGCGGATCTGCACAGACGCCGGGAAACGGCGCCGGACAGCCAGACGGACAGCAGGGCACCTGGCGCTGTAACTGCGGTGCAGTAAACGAGCTTGCGTGGAAGTTCTGCACCAACTGCGGAAGCCCCAGACCGGCGCAGGGATGGATCTGTACATGCGGCGCCCGGAATACGGGGAAATTCTGCACGGAGTGCGGAAAACCGCGTCCCGTATGACAGGGAACACGGATCTGCGTGAAAGAAAACGGAGGCTCCGGCAGCCGGAAAGCGGCTTCTTTATGAGGAGGAATAACACAGATGTCTGAATTATTTGAATACAAGTGCCCGTGCTGTGGAGGGGCGATTTCCTTTGACAGTACGGCGCAGAAAATGAAATGCCCGTACTGCGATACCGAGTTCGACGCGGAGGCGCTGAAAAAATATGACGAAGAGCTTCAGAAGGAAACCGACGACGACGGCGGGATGGAGTGGAAAGAAAAGCCGGGAAGCCGGTGGCAGGAAGGAGAGGCAGAGGGGATACATGTGTATGTCTGCCAGTCCTGCGGAGGGGAGATTGTCTGTGACGATACGACAGCCGCGGCCAGATGTCCGTACTGCGACAATCCGGTGGTGATGAAAGGACAGTTTGCAGATGAGCTGAAACCGGATTATGTGATCCCGTTCAAATTGGATAAGAATGCGGCAAAACAGGGATTTTTAAATCATCTGAAAGGAAAGAAGCTCCTGCCGAAAGTGTTCCGGGATGAGAGTCATATCGATGAGATTAAAGGGATCTATGTGCCTTTCTGGCTTTTTGACGCAGATGCAGATGCGGATATCCGCTATAAGGCAACCAGGGTGAAAAGCTGGAGCGACAGTGACTATACCTATACGAAAACCAGTTACTATGCAGTATACAGAAGCGGCAGGATCGGTTTTCAGCGGGTGCCGGTGGATGGATCCTCCAAGATGGCAGATGAACTGATGGAGTCGGTGGAACCCTATGATTTCCGGGATGCGGTTGACTTTCAGACCGCTTATCTGGCGGGTTATCTGGCGGACCGGTACGATGTGACGGAAGAACAGAGCGTGGACCGGGCAAATCAGCGGATCAGAAAGAGTACAGAGCAGGCTTTTGCTTCTACGGTGAAGGGGTATGCCACGGTTGTGCCGGAACATACATCCGTCCGTCTGGACAACAGCGCGGCAAAATACGCGCTCTACCCGGTATGGATTTTAAATACGACCTGGAAAGGGGAGAAGTACGTCTTTGCCATGAACGGGCAGACGGGGAAATTCGTGGGAAACCTGCCGTTGGATAAGACGGCTTATATGAAATGGTTTTTGGGTCTTGGAGGAATATTTGCAGCAGCGGCATTTGCAGTAAACTGGCTGCTCTGGTTCATATAGGGAGGGCACAGAAGATGAAAGAAAGATCACTTACATATCCCGGAAGGCGCCTGGCAGCTGCCGCTTTTGCCCTGGCAGCAATATCTGCCGCCCTGATCCTTACGGATGGAACTTTTCCCGAAAATACTGTCCTGACGGCATATGCGGAGACAGTGGGGGAATATTCTCTGGAGGGGGAGATGCCGGAAGAAAGGCAGCTTCCCCGTCTGGTGGACAATGCGGACCTGCTGACAGAGGAAGAAGAGTCGGAACTGCTTGCCGAACTTGATGAGATCAGCGAGCGCCAGGCGTTTGATGTGGCGGTTGTCACTGTGGACAGTCTGGAAGGGAGGACACCCCGGGAGTATGCGGATGATTTTTATGATTATAACGGATACGGCATGGGACCCGGCAATGACGGAGCCCTTCTGCTGATCAGCATGGAGGCGCGGGACTGGTATATCACCACAGCAGGATACGGCATCACTGCGCTGACAGATGACGGTCTGGAATATATTTCAGACGAGATTGTGCCGTATCTGAGTGATGGGGAATATAAAGAGGCGTTTGAGACTTATGCCAGGCTGTGTGATGAGTTTGTCACAGAGGCGAGATCAGGCCATCCTTATAAGGGGGATCATATGCCGAGAGGTTCTTTTAACTGGGCGGTGGCGCTGCTGATTTCTCTTGTGATTGGAGGAATCGCGTCGGCTGTTGCAGTGGAAACGATGCGGAGCCGGCTGAAAACCGTCCGGCCCCGGGGGTCTGCCGCAGATTATGTGAGGCCGGGGAGCATGGTTCTGGTAAGACAGGAAGACTGTTTCCTGCATGCGTCTGTGAGCAGGCGGGCGAGACCGAAGGATACGGGGTCCGGTTCCAGTACGCACCGGTCCTCATCCGGAGTAAGCCACGGCGGAAGAGGGGGAAAATTCTAGGGCTGTATCTGTCTGGAGAGGAAAAAACATGAAGGAGACAACGACGATTCTTATCCTTGAGGATGATGTACAGATGAATGAGGCGCTCAGACTCAGTCTGGGGAAAGCCGGCTATGATGCAGTGCAGGCGTTTGACAGTTATCAGGCGGAGAAAATCCTGCAGGACTGCTCTTCACGCAGGCTGCCCGCTCTTCTTCTGGCTGATGTGAACCTTCCGGGAGAATCCGGTATCTCTTTCTGCCGTAGGATACGGCAGAAATACCCGGTCCCGGTTATCTTTCTGACTGCGCGGGACGAGGAGAGGGATATCCTGGAAGGCTATGAGGCAGGATGCGAAGAATATGTAACCAAACCGGTTTCTCCGAAAGTGCTGGTCAAAAAGATCGGAGCTGTGCTCCGGAGAAATCCGGAGCTCCTGACGTATCGGGAGCTTAGTATCGATAAGGACGGACGCAGAGTATGGAGAAACCGGGAGGAGATCTGTCTGACGGCCAGAGAGTGGAAGGTGCTTATGCTTCTTGCAGAGAACCGGGGACGGATCATAACGAAGGAAACCCTGCTTGAAAAAGTGTGGGATGCGGAAGGAAACTTTGTGGATGACCATGCGGTGACAGTGGTGATCAACCGCCTGCGGAAGAAACTGGAGCCTGATCCGGGAAAGCCGGTATATATACGGAACATTTTCGGTGTGGGTTACACGTTCGGGGAGTGAGATGAGGTGGAAAGATGGAGAAAGAAAAGCGGATATCACATATTGTTACAGAATGGATGGTCCCGGTGCTCACTTCAGCATCCGGGGCTTTCTGTGCTGTTCTTCTGATCCTGCAGGGACAGTGGGGGCCGCTGCTGCTTTTCCTGGCTGCGCTGGCGGGCGCGGGATTCCTATTCCGGCACAGCAGGAGAGAGTATGCCCGGGAACTGGAGACGCTCTCGGATCTGGCAGAACAGATTCTGGAGAAAAAAACGCTGCATATGGGAACGGAAGACGTCAGAAAGCGCAGTGCTGAGACTATGGAAGGGAAAATTATAAACCAGCTCGTGCGGCTGGATGAGATGAACCGGGGAGTACAGACAGCACTGGAACAGGAGAGGGACGGGATCCGGGAAATGATCGCGGAAGTTGCCCACCAGGTCAAAAATCCTCTCGCCAATATGGAAGCCTGGCTGGAACTTCTCAGGGATCAGGAGGATTCTGCGGAGCCGCGGCAATGTCTGGACGCCGTGGCGGATTCGGAAAAGAAGATCCGCTTCCTGATTGAAAAATTCATCACCGCCGCAAGACTGGAAAACCGCGTTATCCAGATAAGAAAAGCGGATACGGATCTGAAAGAAACGGTCGCCCGGGCGGTGTTTCAGGTATATAAAAAGGCGGAGGAAAAACATATTTTTATCGAGATCTGCCAGGAGGGAAAACGGCCTGTTCTCGTGCCGCACGACAGAAACTGGATCTGCGAGGGCATTTACAATCTTCTGGACAACAGCATAAAGTATTCTCCCAGAGATTCACGGATCACGGTACTTCTGCGGAAAAATGAGATGTTTACCGAGATCCGTGTGGACGATGAGGGATGTGGTATCCGGGAAGGAGAAGAGAACAGGATTTTCCAGATGTTCTGCCGGGGAGAAAATGTAAATGGCGAAGAAGGCTACGGAATGGGACTTTTTATCACCCGGGAGATCGTGAAGAAGCATGACGGATTCATGAAAGTAAGGCGCAGGGAGAGGGGACTTTCCATGTCTGTCTATCTGCCGGAGGGAACGAAGGGCATGTCTGAAAAATGAACGGACATGCTTTTTTTGTTACTCTTTTGAGAGATTTATCTGTTATGATGCAGGGGAGAAAGCAGAGAGTGGATATTTGCTCTCGGAAATCAGAAGGAAGACAGGAGGAGCAGAAAGGCATGATTATCGCAGAGACAAGAAATCTGAAAAAGACGTACCGGACGGGGAGCACCAGTGTATATGCCCTGCGGGGCGTGGATCTGTCCATAGAAGAAGGAACATTTGCCGCTATCGTGGGCGCCTCCGGAAGCGGGAAATCGACACTTTTGAATCTCCTGGGCGCCCTGGACACGCCGACTGAGGGAGAAGTACAGATCCGGGGGTGTTCCCTGGCAGAGCTGAACCAGGAGGAGAGGACCATCTTCCGGAGGAGGAACATCGGATTTGTTTTTCAGAATTATAACCTGATTCCCGTGCTCAGCGTCTATGAGAATATTGTTCTGCCCCTGAAACTGGACGGCAGGAAGACTGACCGGGAATTTACAGACCAGATGATCGAGTCCCTGGGACTGAAGGAGAAGCGGTATCAGATGCCGAATACGCTTTCAGGGGGACAGCAGCAGAGAGTTGCCGTGGCAAGAGCATTAATTACACGCCCTGCGATTGTGTTGGCAGATGAACCTACAGGAAATCTGGATTCCCATACAGGGATGGAAGTGATTGCTCTCATGAAAGGAATGGCAGAGAAATATTTTCAGACTCTGGCAGTGGTGACTCATAACGAAGAGATCGCCCAGATAGCGGACCGGATCATCCGTATCGAGGACGGCAGGATCTGCGGGAACGGGGAGGAGTGCGCATGAAGGTGAGAAATAATAACCGGACAGTCATAAAAGAACTTGCCCGGGCGTATTACCTTGGAAATAAAAGGAAGAACCGTATCCTGACCGCAGCGGCTGCCATGGCGGTGTTCCTGCTCTATGCGGCATTTTCCATTGCATATGGGAAGATCCGTGCCGATTATCTGATCGACGTGAGGGGGATGGGAACCGTAGCATCCGTTTCTCTGGAAAATGGCAGCAGGCGGCAGTACGAGGCCATGAGAAAACTTTCCTATCTGGAGGATGTAGGCGTGAAGAAGAACGCAGGTACCGGAAGATATGAGGGGACGGAGACGACTGCCGGGGATGGAGAAAACAGCGGAACGCCGGGCGGCGCCTGGGAAGGCAATCTGGTCTTTCTGGATGAGACAGCCTATGAAAAGCTGATGCTCCCGGCATATACGGATGTAGCAGGGCATTATCCCAGGCAGGCGGATGAGATCATGTTCCCTGTGCGGATTCTGGAACAGATGGGGATCACAGAACCGGAGACAGGAATGGAGATTACACTGCAGGTGGAGACGGAGGGCGTGAGCATCCCCGGAGGGGAGCAGGGTGATACTGCATGCGATATACATATGGAATTCACTCTGTCCGGATACTATACGGATTATATCGATGCCTCCGTCTCCGAGCCGGAAGCTTATATTTCAGAAGCCTTTCTGGAAAGGGAAGGAATTGCGATATTCCCCGCGGACCGTATCATGGCGTCGTCGGGAGTCTCTGAGGATGGCAGGAGCGTTGAGAGCCGGGTGTATACCGATGTCCCCATGGAATATGAATCACAGCAGGCTTTCGGTGAGAATCCCATGGCCAGACAGAGCGTGGAAGGTGTGTTCGGAAGTGTTACGATCGCAGGCGGGTGCGGGATCGTTGTGGTCCTGTGTATGTTTCTGCTGATCTTCAATGTCATCGCCGTATCCCTGGGGCGGGATATCCGCCAGTATGGGATGCTCAAAGTGCTCGGGGCGACGAACCGCCAGTTAAAACAGGTTGTATACCGCCAGAATATGAAAAATGCTCTGCAGGGGAGTGCCATCGGGGCTGTCTTTGCAGCTGCGGCTGTGAAACTTTTCCTCTCCCGGGTGCTTGCCGGGCTGTTCCTGGAAGGACTGGGCCCTAGCGACGTGGACGGATTTTATCCGGTGTTTCTTTTCCTGGCTGCCGGATCTGTTCTGGCGGTATCCTGGCTGGCGGGAAGTCTGGCTGTCCGGCGGGTGATACGTTGGGAGCCTGTGGATTCTATCCGGTATGTGGAGGCGGACGTTCCGCGGAAGAAGCAGACGGTATCTTCGGAAGAAGGAACCGGAATGACTGGGCTTGCCTGGAGGAATGTGACAAGGTCGAGAAAACGGCTTGCTGTGAGCATCCTGTCCCTGGCTGTGGGAGGCGTTACGGCGCTTGGAGCCGCGGTGATCACAAGGGGTGTGGATATTACGAACCGGTTAGAGCAGGATCCGGATTTTCAGCTCGGGATCCTCTCCGGCATCGCCAGATTTCCCGAGCTGGTGCCGGAGAAGATCAACGATGATACTCCGGTACTGCCCCCGGAGATCCTGGACGATGTCCTGCAGATGGATGGCGTTGTGCCGGAGAGTGTGAAAGTGACGGCGGGCAGTTATGCGCTCATCGACCTTTCCGCAGACGAGGCCCTCGCCCCGAAGAGAAAATCTCTGGAGAATCCGGAAAAGACACTGGACTTTGCCACACTGCAGGTTGTCGGGAAGGAGGAGGCGGAAAGCCTGGCACAATATATATCCGAATATGGGAAAGAATACGGGCTTTCCGTGGACACAGAGACATTTCTTGACGGAAGGGGATGCATCCTTCTGCATCACCGGGAACTGTCCCGGGAGCTGGAGATTCAGGCGGGGAAAACCGTGGACATGCCGGTTCATTTCTATTCTCTGGAGGCATACGGTCAAGGCAAAACTTCGGAATCTGCAGGGAGTGCCGCTTCTGGAGAAAAAGAGGAAAAGGGAAGCCTGCTCTGCTCCGGTTACCTGGATATGACGGCGAAGCATTTTCCGGTACTGCAGACTACCAGTGTGGGAAATAATATCAGCTATTTCATCATGACGGAGAAGGCTTTCGCCAGTCTGGGTTTTCCGGAAAAATATTTTGATCTGTCTTTTGATGTTTCTGAAAGGGAGCGGACCCGGGTGAACCAAAGCCTCACACAGGTGATACAGAAGGCAAACCGGGAGAGCGGAATTATGGATACCTTCTACCTGACGCCAGGGTATGAACTTCTTGAGGCGGAACAGAACCGGATTCGCACGGCAAATACACTGCTCGGAGGTTTAAGCCTTCTGCTCACTGCCATCGGTATTATGAATTTCGCCAATACCCTTGCAGCAGGATTCGCTTTCCGGAGAAGAGAACTTGCGGTCATGGAGAGTATCGGCATGACGAGAGGGCAGATGCGCAGGATGCTCCTCATGGAAGGCGCGTATTACTGGGGGATTGTCATGTGCGTCCTGCTGACGGTCGGAAGCGTGAGCGCCTGGCTCCTGGGAGAGGCGGTGCGGATGAAACTGGCGTATTTCCGGTTCTTCTATCCCTGGCAGACCATGCTCGCCCTGGCAGCCGGGATGGTGGCGGTCTGCTTTGTATGTGTATGGAATGTTTACCGGGCGGACAGGGAGAGGAGCACGGCGGAGAAACTGAGACAGAATGTTTATTAATTCCGGCACCGGACGGATATCCGTGTCAGATAATCTTCCTCCCGGGCGGAGAGTTCATCCAGGACTGCTTCCTTATATACGAATTCTCCGGTAAGGAGTCCCTGCCGGTCCACATATTCCAACAGGGTGCGGAAGGCTTCTTCCGAGGCGTAATAGTCTCCCCGCAGATAGACCGCCGCATAGGTTCCGGCTTCCTTCCGGTGAACGTCTATGTGGCGGGGGATTTTTTCAGGGGGCAGCTTCGTTTTTGTGAAGAAATATGCATATGTCTCGCAGTCCCCCTCTCTCAGGGAGGAGACGGGCATCATAGCCCCGTAAGGATGTCCGGAATTGAGGTGTGCCTGGCTGCAGGAGGCGATGTGACTGCAGAGCACGGAAAAGATCCGGTCGTGATCGTTACTGTAGAGAGGATCGCTTAAAACCAGGAATTCCTCTTCCTCACAGGTCTCCAGAAAAACTTCTGAGAGATCTGTGACGTCTTCAAGTTCTTCTGCCCGGGCCAGAAGAGAGAGCTTTGTGTCAATGACCGTCTGAATGCGGCTGAGCTGTTCGAGTTCAGCCGCTACTTTTTTCTGCTGTTCTTCAAGGAGACGGCGGATGTCTGCGGGATCCCGGTGGCTGATATACTCCCGGATCTCTTTGAGCGGCATGCCCAGTTCTTTCAGACAGGTGATGGTGAAAAATACATCGCACTGGTTCTCGCTGTAATAGCGGTATCCTTTTTCATCTGTATAAGCGGGTGAAAAGAGTCCGATCTCATCATAGTGGAAAAGAGTTCTCTTGTTTGTGCCGCATAATCTGGCAAAGTCTCCTGTCTTTATGCATGGATTATTGAATTTTTGCATATTATTTGCCCTCTTTTCTGCATATTTATACATTTTCTTCTTGACTATACCGTAACGTTATACTTTATTATATACAGGCTGATACAACGAGTCAATTCATTGGAGAGAAAAGCCGGTTGGAAAAAGTAAATCAGAAAAAAGAAAGGAAGAGTGTATTATGCCGAAATTGAGCGAGCGGGTCGGGACGTTTACAGATTCCGTGATCCGCAGGATGACAAGGATCAGTGACGAGTACGGGGCCATCAACCTGTCTCAGGGATTTCCGGATTTTGACCCGCCAAAAGAGATCATGGACGCCCTGGCGAAAGCCGCATATGCGGGACCGCACCAGTATTCCGTCACGTTTGGAGCCGAGAATTTCCGTGAGGCCCTGGCGGAGAAACAGGGGAGGGCGATCGGGAGGACCATTGATCCGGAAACGGAGATCGTGGTGACGTGCGGGGGCACGGAGGCGATGATGTGCGCCATGATGACGATCTGCAACCCCGGCGATAAGGTTATGGTGTTCTCGCCTTTTTATGAGAATTACGGGGCGGATGCCATCCTCTCCGGAGCAGAGCCCATTTACATCCCTCTTGTACCGCCGGAGTACGGTTTTGATATCCGTCTTGTGGAAGATGGATTCCGGGCAGGAGCGAAGGCAATCATCGTCTGCAATCCCTCCAACCCATGCGGGAAGGTGTTCTCCCGGGAAGAACTGATGCAGATCGGGGAGCTGGCTGTAAAATATGACGCCTTTGTGGTGACGGACGAGGTATATGAGCATATGGTGTATGCGCCGTATCATCATACGTGTATGGCATCCCTGCCGGGCATGTATGAACACACCATCACCTGCAATTCACTGTCCAAGACCTACTCGATCACAGGATGGCGGCTTGGATATCTGATCGGACCGGAAGAAGTGATTGAGGCTGCAAAAAAGGTCCATGATTTCCTGACTGTGGGAGCTGCGGCACCCCTGCAGGAGGCGGCGGTGACCGGGCTGAAGTTCCCGCCCTCCTACTATGAGGAACTTTTACGGACCTACACGGAAAAGAGGAATTATTTCCTCAAGGGACTGGATGAGATCGGGCTGAAACACAACGTGCCCCAGGGAACTTATTTCGTGCTCATCGACATTCAGGAATTTCTCGATCTTCCCATGTTTGCGGGATATACGGATCTGGAGTTCTGCGAGTGGAT
This sequence comes from Lachnoclostridium sp. An169, assembly GCF_002160525.1. Classification (GTDB taxonomy): domain Bacteria; phylum Bacillota; class Clostridia; order Lachnospirales; family Lachnospiraceae; genus Mediterraneibacter; species Mediterraneibacter cottocaccae. Next base: position 65,999 of record NZ_NFKT01000017.1, on the reverse strand, counting down.
GATTAAAAATATCAAGGTGGCTGCAGTGCCGGGATCCAGTTTCTTCAAGGAAGAAGTGAATAATCTGATCCGTCTGCATTTTGCCCGCGAGAAGGAAACAATTGACGAAGCACTGCGCCGCCTGGCAAAGTTAAAGGAGCTTGTATCATGAAATCATATACGGTTTATTTTGCAAATTATACGATCGGGGAAGACGCATATGACCTTGTGCCGGAAGTGTGTGCCCCTTATGGAGAGCGGATCCTGCTGATCGGCGGGAAGAAGGCGTTTGAAGCGGCGGAAGATCTGCTTGGGAAGGCTCTGGAAGGTTCCGGGCTTCATATTGTCGGGAGAGGTGTGTTCGGCGAGGACTGCACACCGGGAAACATTGAGAGATGGGCTTCTGAGGCAAAAGAGCTGAAGGCGGATATGATCTTCGGCATGGGCGGAGGCAAGGCTCTGGATACCGCAAAAGGCGCTGCGGACAGGGCGGGGCTTCCTGTATTTACCTTCCCTACGATCGCGGCAACCTGTGCGGCGACAACAGCTCTGTCCGTGGTCTATAAAGAGGACGGCAACTTTGACAGCTTCTATTTCTTTGAGAAGCCGGCGAGACACTGCTTTATCAACACCCGGGTGATCGCGGATGCGCCCTGGAAATACCTGCGGGCAGGCATGGGTGACACTATGGGTAAATTTTTCGAGTGTCATTTTGCAGCCAGAGGAGACCGCCTGGATCACAGCTCATCTCTGGGACGGGAGATCAGCAATCTCTGCTACGGACCGCTCCTGGAACATGGCGTCCAGGCATTGAAAGACTGCAGAGAAAACATAGCATCCTATGATCTGGAACAGGCGGTACTGGCAAATATTGTCAGCACGGGAATGGTATCCCTGATGGTGCTCGACGACTACAACTGTGCCATTGCCCACTCCGTATACTACGGTCTGGTGCTGCTCCCGGGATTTGAGGAGAGATATCTTCACGGGGATGTGGTGGCATATGGTGTGCTCGTGCAGCTTGCAGTGGATAAAGACACAGAGCGCCTGAAAGAGGCAAAGGGATTCTTAAAGGAGCTGGGCATTCCTTCCACCCTGAAAGAGATGCAGGTACCTCTTGACCGGGATTACCTGAAGGACGTATTGAAGGAGACCGTCAGCGGCCCGGATATGGAGCATATTCCGTATCCCGTAACAGAAGATATGATCTTTGAAGCCATGAAAGTGGTGGAAGAACTGGCATAGAAAAGAAGAAGGGAAAAAAGAAGAATGAAAACAGAAGAAAAAAAACCCCAGGCCAGTGAAGCGGGGAAAGAACAGACCGGAATTAAGGCTGCCGGATCGTATGTGAACAGGAAAAACATGATCAAATTTCTTGTGGGCTCGGCTTTCGGCGTGCTGATGTTCCTTGTGCCGATTCCCTATGAGTCGTCATTTACCACACTGCTTGATTTTGTGAAGATGTGGATTCAGGCGCTTCTGGGCGGAAGTCTGATCTACATTGTGACCCTGCTTCTGGTGGTGTCGGCGGCGGTAAGCCTGGCTGATTTCATTTTCAAACCGGACCTGATCCGGAAGAACCGCTACTTGAGCAAGGCGTTCTGCACCACGCCGCTGTACCTTATCTCCAAGATTATCGGCGCGGTTGTGGGCGTGATGGTGCTGTTTGGTGTGGGACCGGAATTTGTGATCTCCGCGGATACAGGCGGAACGATCATCGACCTGTGCGGGACTCTGTTCTGCATCCTGATCGCCTTCAGCTTTGTCCTGCCGTTCCTTACAGACTGCGGAATCATGGAATTCCTGGGTGTGATCACCCGCCCGGTGGTGCGTCCGCTGTTCCATGTGCCGGGGCGGGCGTCCGTGGACCTGATTGCATCCTGGTTCGGCGCTGCCAATGCGGCAGTGATCCTGACAAGAGAGCAGTATATGAAGGGATTCTACACCAAGCGGGAGGCCGGGTATATTATGACGAATTTTTCTCTCGTATCCGTGCCCTTCTGTCTGATGGTGGCGGAGACTATCGGACTGGATTCCAGTTTCCCCATCTTTTATCTCTGCGTCTGTGTGGTGGGAGTGATACTGGCGGTGATCATTGCCAGAATTCCTCCGATCCGCACGATCCCCAATACTTACCGGGAAGCGACGGGAAGACGGGTGGCAGAGGACCGGCCGGAAGAGAAAGGCGTGCTTTCCTTTGCCCTGGAGTCGAGCTGTAAGCGTGCCAGTGAATTCCATGTGGATACCGTGCTGGTCAGCGGGCTGGAGGTTATGATGGGAACCCTCTTTGACCTGATCCCCATCGTGGCATCCTGGGGAGTTATAGCCCTGGCTATCGCCACTTATACGCCCTTCTTTGACTGGATCTCCTACCCCATGGGACTCTACCTTCAGCTCTTCGGCGTGGAGGATGCTTTTGTTGTGGCACCGGCGACCCTGGTCGGATTTACCGATATGTTTATCCCGGCGCTGCTGCTGGCAGGTTCAGATGTGGCAGTTAAGACCACGTTTATTATCGGGGCCCTGTCCCTTGTACAGATCATCTATCTGACCGAGGTGGGAACGGTTGTGATCAAGAGCGAAGTGCCTCTGGGCTTCTGGAAGCTGCTCCTGATTTTCCTGGAGAGGACGCTGATAGCGATTCCGATCCTGGTACTTCTGGCGAATCTGATCTACTGACCGGGAGCGCGGTCGTGCTGCTGACGGTACATAAGCCGGTACTGTCGGGGCGTCATGTGAAAGGAACCTTACACCCGGAAGGATCTTAACTGGATGGACAAAAAAGCCTGGAAGAACACTGCCCGGCAGCAGAATGGAGAGAGGGAAAGCTTCTGAATGGTATCGATATCAAGAGCTGGGTAAAAGAAAACTTATAGATAAAAAAGAAGTGATGGCAGATGCGGTCTTCAGGCGGGAAGATCTGCATCTGCTTTTTCTGTAAGAAATGAGACAAAGCGGAATTTCCGATCTAAAAGTGAGCCTGCCAGTCCCACTGCTTTTCCGGTTGTAAAAGCCGCCAGAACCGTGCCGATTCCGAGCCCGTCCAGATGCCCCAGGAAAACAAAGGTCATGACCGCTGTAATGGCAAGGCAGATCACGTCAAAGCTGATTTTGATTACCGGGTATCCGATACCTGTGATCTGGGAAAGCTCCCGGGGAAAGAGATCGGTAGGTATGATGGGGAGCCCGCAGCGGTTGGAAAGAGCGATCCCCAGACTGATCAGAATGTAACTGATCAGAAAATACAGGATCCGGCATGGCAGAGTATCCGGCAGTACCTGTATCCATGATTCATGCACATCAAGCAGTTCACTGAACACAAATCCAACTGCAAAACTGAACAGATAGACCGGGACAAAATGTTTCCTCAGAATCATCAGGCTTAAGATCAGAAGACCCTGAAAAAGATAAGTCCATGTCCCGAGTGTAAGCTGGGGAAATACATCGGTAAAGGCATATGGCACACTGGAGATGGCAGAGATCCCTGCGTTGGAGTACAACATCAGTACAACGCCGAAACTGTTGATGACCACGGCGACGATAAGGGCCAGTTCACCCCGCCATATGTGCCGTTCATCTTTGTTCATGTTCATTTTCACTCCTTCTGGCATTGAATAATAAAGAATTACGCCGAATTACAGTCTAGCGATTCTGTACAGCTTTGGCAAATAAATAATTTTCATGGAATGATAGATATTTTCTATCAGAGTACGGTGTGATAGTATTCTATTGTATAAAATAATCTTGTGCAGAAGGGATGGGAAAAATTGAATCTGTTTTATCTTCGTTATTTTGTAAAATTAGCTCATGTAAAGCATTACAGGAAGGCCGCCGAAGAGCTTTTTATCACACAGCCAAGTCTGAGCCATGCGATTATGCAGCTTGAGAGTGAACTGGGAGTTCCCCTCTTTGAAAAAAGCGGGAGAAACACAGAACTGACACGCTTTGGGAAGGAATTTCTTGTGTGCGCCGAAAAAACACTGGCGACTCTGGATGAAGGGATCGCTTCGCTTCAGAAGAGCGCGAAAGGGGAAGGACTGATCCGGCTTGGATTCCTGAGGACTTTGGGAGTGGAATATATCCCGGATATGGCTGCACGTTTTTTGAAGGAGAACGAAGGGCGGGACATCCGCTTTACCTTTCATACCGGAATCACTTCAGAACTGATCGAAGGTCTGAAAGAAAAGAAATATGACCTGGTGTTCTGCTCCAGACCATTAGAAGAGACGGGGCTGAATGCCGTGCCGGTCAGAAAGCAGAAGATGGTAGTGATCACACCGCAGGACCATCCGCTGGCAGAGAAAGAAAAAGTCAGTCTTGAGGAACTGCTGCCCTATCCTTTCATCGGTTTTTCCAGATCTTCAGGACTGCGAAGTGTTGTTGATCAGATGTTTGAAAAGGCGGGAGGACATCCCCTGACTGTTGCAGAAACGGAGGAGGATCAGGTTGTGGCGGGACTGACGGCACAGGGATTTGGCGTCTCCGTGGTTCCCTTTATGGATCTGCTGAAAAGACTGAGTGTGAAGATACTGGAGATTGAATTTCCGGAGAACGACAGATATTTTTATATGATCAGCGACGGACGGGCATTTCTCCCGCCTGCTGCACAGCGTTTCCGGGAGTTTGTGATGGACGATGATCATGATTTGTAACCGGAAAAAACGGTTCCCTTCTTGACACTTTTTGCCTGAGTGCTATAATAACGTCGGTACGCGAAAAAGAAAAATGTGAGAGGAGACGAATCGCTGTATGGACGAGACGGCACAGTATGAGACAAGGCTTCATTATACATTATCATTTATCGGAGGATTCCTGGGGGTCTACGCAATCCTTGCAAGATGTGATTTCCTCGGGTCGGCCCAGACATCGAATATGATCTATCTTGTGACTGGCATCCTGGGGCGGAATTTCTACGAAGTTCTCTTAAGGGTGGGAGCGATGCTTCTCTACATGGCAGCCGTTGCGCTGACTGTTTATCTGCCGAAACATACTAAGATCAATATTCAGGTCATGAGTATATGTGTCACAGCTGTGGCGGCAGTTATTCTGGGGTTCCTGCCTCTGGACATGAACCCGATCCTCGGTCTGTACCCGATTTTTTTTGCCACGGCATTTCAATGGTGCAGCTTTAAGGGGGCAAGAGGATTTTCCAGCTCGACGATTTTTTCGACAAATAACTTCCGGCAGTTTACTGCAGCTCTTACGGAAGTGGTTCTTAATCAAAATGAGGAGCAGAAGGACAAGGCAAGATTTTTCGGTGGTACACTTGTTTCTTTCCATGCAGGCGTGGCTGTATCCTTCCTGCTCTGGCAGATGTTCCATGTCCATGATGCCTGGTTTGTCGTGATTCCGGCGGTTGCGGCAGGAGTGCAGATGGTAAGACACCTGGCTGCAGAGAAGGAAAAAGGGAGAAGTAATACCGGAAAGAGCGGTCAGATTCTGCGAGCAGGGCTTTGATAGATAAAGAGACTGCAATGATCTGAAAATATAAAAAGTATCCGCAGCGAAACAGCGGGAGCATCTTTTTACAGATGTATCATCCGTTTCGCTGCGGTTTTATTTTCTCCCGAAGAACTTCAACTTCACAGGAATGTCTTTTATAAGATTTCTCATCCATTTCCCGAAAATCAATGTTATAATAGTAGCTGATATGTTCCCGGCATAACATCCCGGGCCCATCAAAAAACGAAGGAGGCATTATATTATGGACAGAAAAGTAAGGACAGCCGTGGTGGGATGCGGAGCAATCAGCGACATCTATCTCACCAACATGATGAAGAAATATTCCACTCTGGAAGTTGTATCCTGCGCCGCAGCTCATCTGGAGAGCGCACAGAAGAAAGCGAAAGAGTACGGAATCCGGGCGTGTACCTATGATGAGATTCTTGCAGATGACAGCATCGAACTTGTGGTGGTGCTGACGCCTGCCCCCACTCATTTTGAACTGATCCGGCAGGCGCTGGAGGCAGGAAAACATGTCTACACGGAGAAAACTCTCACCGACAGGCTGGAGGACGGAAAAGTGCTCCTTGATCTGGCGCGGGAGAAAGGGCTTCTGCTGGGAGCTGCGCCGGAGACATTTCTTGGCTCCTGCTTTCAGACGGCGCGAAAGGCGATCGATGACGGGCTGATCGGCGAGGTGACTTCCTTTACGGTCTGCGCCAACCGGAATATTGATCTTCTGGCGAGCATCTTTACGTTCCTGCGGATGCCGGGAGGCGGGATCTGTTATGATTACGGCGTCTATTACCTGACCGCACTGGTCAGCCTGTTAGGACCGGTGGACCGGGTATCGGCTGTGGTGGAGAACCGGAAAAAGGTGCGGACGAATATATTCCCGCAGAGTCCGGAATTCGGCAAAGAATATACTTATGACAATGAGAGCCAGGTGACGGCAATCCTGAAGATGGAGAGCGGTGTTGCCGGAACGCTTACCCTCAACGGGGAGTCCCTGATGAAAGATCTGGGTGTATTTACCATATACGGCACGAAAGGGGTTCTCTTCCTTGGCGACGCCAACCAGTTCGGCGGCGAGGTGCAGTATATCCCGGAGATAACCGGTATGGAGGATATGGACAGGGATAACAGAAGAACACTGGAGCCGGTGTCTGATCTGTCTGACAACTGCCGGGGCATCGGACCGGCGGAGATGGCGCGGGCGATCCTCAGAGCCGGAAAAGCGCAGGGCGGAGAAACCGGGAAAACAGCCGGAAAATCTCCGGAAATGCCGAGGATCCGGGTGGACGTGACTATGGCTTACCATGTGCTTGACACCATCTGCCAGATCATGAAGAGCGGCGGGACGGACAGGATGGAACATGTGGAGTCGACCTGTGAGCGGCCGGAAGCGTTTACCGACTGGAAAGAACTGATTGCGGAAAAGAGGGAAGGATCATGTTGAAGACAGCGTTGCTATTTCAGGATCATATGATCATTCAGCGGGAGAAGAAGGTCTCCGTGTGGGGAGAAGCTGCCCCGGGGGCAGAAGTCACAGTGACGATGCAGGGGAAAACGTCAGCGGCCACAGCCGATGCAGAGGGAAAATGGACTGCAGTGTGCGGACCGTTTGACACATCTTTCGGAGAAGAGATGGAGATCGTATCCGGAGAAGAGAGAATTTCGTTAAAGGACGTTCAGGTGGGCGAGGTGTGGCTTGCCGGGGGACAGTCCAATATGGAGTTTCACATGCGCTATGATGCGGACATGGAGACGGAAAAAAGGCAGTGTGCCAATGACGCTGTCCGGTTTTTTGACTATCCGGAAGTGTCTTACGTGGGGCAGATCGACGAGGCGGATTACGGGAAACATTACGGATTCTGGCGGAAGGCAGAGCCGGAGCAGTTGGAGCGCTTCTCTGCAGTGGGTTACTATTTTGCAAAAGAACTTCAGAAGAAATATCAGGTTCCGGTTGGAATCGTGGGCTGCAACTGGGGCGGCACTCCGGCATGTGCATGGATGCCCCGGGAGGCCGTGGCGGAAGGCGGCGGACAGGTTTTTCTGGATGAGTATGACGAGGCAGTGAGCCGGCTGGATCTGGAAAAATATGAGGAAAACTTCCGGAATAATCCGGCGTCCTATCAGACGGATCTGCTTGGAAATCCTATCAGCGACATGATGATGCGGGGCTGTACACAGGAGGAGTTCGCTGCGAAGATGATGGAGCAGGGGATTGACCTTACGAAAATTGATCCGGAGGCTATGGCGCCCCAGATCGGACCGAAGTATGAGCGGCGCCCGGGAGGACTGTATGAGTCCATGCTCTGCCAGGTGGCGCCTTATACGGTGCGCGGCGTGATCTGGTATCAGGGGGAGACGGACGGGGATACCCATCCGGAAGTCTACCATACGCTGTTCCCGGAGATGATCCGTTCCTGGAGGCGACTCTGGAATGAGAATCTTCCCTTCCTGTTTGTCCAGATTGCACCGCTGAACCAGTGGATGCAGTGTATCGGCGAGCCTTATGCGAAAATCCGTGAGGCGCAGCAGTACACGGCGGACACCGTTGAGAATACCGGTATGGCAGTGATCACGGACGTGGGGATGGAGTGGGATATCCACCCGAAGAAAAAGCAGCCGGTGGGGCACAGGCTTGCCCTTCTGGCGGAAAACAGAGTGTATGGGGAGAATGTTCTCTGTGAAGCGCCCACACTGGTAAAGGCGGAGACGGAGGACGGAAAGCTCACTCTTACTTTTGAAAATGCAGGGGAAGGGCTGCACCTGACGGAGAAGGTTCCCTACGGACAGACTGTGGGGAAGAAAAAAGCGGGCGGCCTGCAGGTATTTCAGGATGGAAGAGCGCTTGATCCGGAGAAAATGGAGGCGTCTGCCGCAGGAAGGCAGATGATCATTTCAGGCGATGAGATCCGGGGCGGCGTTCCCACGGAAGTGAGGCTTGCCCGGACGGGATGGTATCTGGTGAATCTGTACAACAGTGCGGATATTCCGGCAAGACCGGCAGAGGTACAGTGCGGATGAAGAAAATACTGATTGTAGAAGATGACAGAGTGCTGCGAAATGAGGTGAAAACGCTTCTGGAAGGGAGCGGTTATGAGACGGCGGTCCTGGAGCAGTTCGACCGGGTGCCGGAAGAGGCGGAGGAGCTTAAGCCGGATCTGATCCTTCTGGACATCATTCTTCCCGGAGCCAACGGGCAGGCGATCCTCCGGGAGCTCCGGGAGAAATCGGATGTTCCGGTGATCATGCTCACCAGCAGGGACGGGGATGTGGAGGAGATCTTAAGCCGCAGCGCCGGGGCGGATGATTATATTACAAAGCCCTATAATCCGACGCTTCTGCTCCTTCGGATCGAGTCGGTGCTTCGCCGTGCATCCGGTCAGCCCAAAGAGGAAGAACTGACATACCGGGGGCTGAAGATCAGTCTGCCCCGGAGTTCAATCATACGGGATGGGGACGAGATCGTTCTCTCCCACAATGAAATGACGATTCTGCACTGCCTTCTGAAGAACAGGGGACGGATCGTATCCAGGGATGAGCTGATGGATTATCTGTGGGATTTCAGTGAATTTGTGGACGACAATACGCTCACGGTGAATATCAACCGGCTGAGGAAGCGCCTGGCTTCCATCGGTCTGGAGGATGTGATTGAGACAAGGAGAAAGCAGGGGTATATGCTGGTATGACATTCGGAGAATACTTGAGAGATCATGTGTACCATATTCTGATCTGGCTTCTCATGACTGCGGTGACGGAGGGGGTGCTGCTGCTTTTCGGCAGCATCCCGGCTCTGTCTGTTTTTGTTCTGGGGATTCTTCTGTGCGGGGGCGCCGGGATACTGGCGTATGATTTTCTGCGGAAAGCGGCATTTTATAATGATATGGCGGAGAAAATGGAACACCTGAAAGAAAAATACCTTTTTGCGGAGATGCAGGAGGAGCCCCGTTTCCTGGAGGGGAAGATCTGGCACAGGAACCTGGAGGATATATCCAAGTCCATGAACGATGAGATTGCGCGGCATGAACGGGTGAGTTCGGAATTTAAGGAATATACGGAGCGGTGGATCCATGAGATCAAGATCCCCATAGCCAGCGCCAAACTGATCCTCCATAACAGCCGTGGTGAGAGCCGCGTCAGTGACGAATCCGGGGAGAACAGCCGGAGGCTCAAAGAACAGATCGGGAGGATCGAGAGCGATGTGGAGAAGGTGCTCTATTATATCCGGAGCGAAGTCCCGCGAAACGATTACCGGATCGGGGAACATACTCTGCGGGAGATCGTCCGGGAGGCGGTAAGAGAGAACAAGGACAGCCTGATTCTCAACCGTTTTTCCGTGCAGATGGAGATCGGGGAGGAGAAAGTGTACACAGACCGGAAATGGCTGGTTTTCATGCTCGGACAGATGATCAGCAATTCCGTGAAATATGCCCGGGAAGAGAAGCATGGTGATTTTCCGGGAAGCGGAAAATCGGATACGGGCAGGGTAATCCGCTTCCGTGCGGAAACAAAAGCGGACCGCATCCGGCTTTTTGTGGAGGACAACGGCATCGGGATCAGCACCGGGGACCTGCCCCGGATCTTTGACAAGTCATTTACCGGAGAAAACGGCAGAAAAACCGCTGCCTCCACAGGCATGGGGCTCTACATCTGCCGGAAACTCTGCACAGAGATGGGACACTGCATCGGCGCAGAGTCTGAACCGGGCGCAGGGACACGGATTATCGTAGAGTTCGGAACCGTGCGTCTGTGAGAAAACTTACAGGATTGTAAGTTTAAGTCAGGAGGATCGATGTTGCGCGCTTACAGGATTCCGTATACTTAAGGTGAAAATACTACTGTCATGAAAGGACGGATATTATAATGAGTGAACTGTTAAAGATTGAACACCTTGTCAAGTATTACGGAAACCGGTCCAGCCTGACCAAAGCGCTGAACGATATTTCGTTTTCCGTGGAGAAAGGAGAATTTACTGCAATAATGGGGGCTTCCGGATCCGGCAAGACGACTCTGTTAAACTGCATCTCCACGATCGACCGGCCGACAGCCGGGCAGATCTATATTGACGGAATCTGTACGTCGGACTTAAAGCGCAATGCACTGGCGGATTTCAGAAGGGACCGGCTGGGATTTATTTTCCAGGACTTTAACCTGCTGGATACGCTGACAGCATTTGACAACATCGCCCTGGCACTGCAGATCCAGAAATGTGATCCCAAAAAGATCCGGGGAAAGGTGGAACAGGCGGCCGACAGGCTCGGCATCCGGGAAGTGCTGGACAAATACCCCTACCAGATGTCCGGCGGGCAGAAGCAGCGCACCGCGGCGGCGAGGGCAGTCATTACCGGTCCTTCCATTATTCTTGCGGATGAGCCGACCGGGGCGCTGGATTCCCGCAATTCCCGTACACTTCTTGAGAGCCTGCGGGCGCTGAACGAGGAGGAGCACGCCACCATCCTTATGGTGACCCACGACAGTTTTGCGGCGAGCTACGCGTCAAGAGTGCTGTTCATGAAAGATGGGGAAATCTTCAATGAACTGCGCCGGGGCAAAGAGGAGCGGAGAGCCTTCTTCGACAGCATTATGGATGTTGTCTCTCTGATGGGAGGTGACCTGAATTATGCTGTTTAGGATTTCCATGAAAAATCTGAAGAAGAGCATCCGGGATTACTCCATCTATTTCTTTACCCTGATTCTGGGCGTCTGCATTTTCTATGTGTTTAATGCAGTAGATTCCCAGACAGCGCTGATGGATCTCTCGAAAAAGCGTTCGGATATGGTAGATATTCTTGTGACAGTTCTGTCTGCCATGAGTGTGGTCGTCTCCTGTATCCTGGGATTCCTCATCGTGTACGCCAGCCGTTTCCTGCTGCGGAAGAGAAAGAAGGAGTTCGGCCTGTATCTGACTCTGGGTATGAAAAAGTCGGACATTGCCAGGATCCTTCTCACAGAGACGGCGGTGATCGGGCTGATCTCCCTTGCTGTCGGTCTGCTGGCGGGTGTGGGGCTGTCCCAGTTTATGTCCCTTTTTGTGGCAAATCTCTTCCAGGCTGACATGACCGGTTTCGTCTTTACTTTATCGGTTCCCACCCTGCTGAAAACAGTGGGATATTTCGCTATTATTTACGTGGTGGTGATCGTGATGAACACCATTGTGGTCATGCGTTCCCAGATCATCGACCTGTATGTGGGAGCGAGGAAAAAAGAGAAAATGCATCTGAAGAATCCCTGGGTCTGCCTGGCGGTATTTCTCTTTGCCTGCGTGATACTGGGCATAGCTTACTATAATGTGACTGCAAACGAGGCGAACATGACGAGCGAGGCGCTTGTGATGGTGCAGATCGTCCTGGGAATCATCGGGACGTTCCTGGTGTTCTGGTCGGTGTCGGGATTTGCCATCAATGTACTGAAAAAGATCCCCGGCATCTATCACCGGCGGCTGAACTCCTTCATTATCAGCGAGACGGGAAGCCAGATCAATACATTTGTGGCGGCTGCCTCGATCATCTGCCTGCTTCTGTTCGTCACGATCTGCCTGCTCTCGTCCGCATTTACGCTGAAGTCATACCGGGAGGGCAGGATCGACCGGCTGGCCCCCATTGATGTGTCCATGAGCCGGAATATGACCGGGGAAAGCGATGATGAAAGCGCCGGGGAAAGTACGGCAGATGTGAAAAACCAGCCGGACGGGAAAACGGTGGCAGATGTGCTTGCAGAGAAGGAATTTGATATGAACTCTTTGGACATTCTTGAAGAGTTTGTCGCTTATAAGACAGAGACCGTGACAAACCAGACTGTCATGGGAAGCTATATGGAAAGCCTTCTGGAAGCGGATTCTTCCTTCCGGTATATGGCGGCGGAAGAGATTGAGATGATCCGGGTCGGCGATTATAACCGGGCGGCGCAGATCTACGGGTTCGATCCGGTCAGCCTGGGCGAAAATGAATATGCCATAAGCTGTGATTACCCCAACATGGTGAAATTCTTCCAGTACGGCCTGGCTGTAAATGATACGATAGAAGTGAAAGGACGGACCCTGACCGCAGCGAAGGATACCTGTCTGGACGGATTCCTCATGATGAACTATTCCGAGTCCAACATGGGAATTATCGTTGTGCCGGATGACATTCCCTTTGAGGAAAATGATGCGGCAAAGAGCTATCTTCTGGCAGATTATTCCGGAGGTTATGATACGAAAGAATTCCGTTCCTATATGGATGACGGGGCGTTTAACAGACAGGTAAACAGTGATGCGGAGGATGGAAAAAGGGTGATTTCCAGTACCCGGTCATATATTGCAGACGACAATATCGGCTCCAGCGGCCTGGTGGTATTCCTTGCCCTTTACCTGGGATTCGTGTTCATTATCAGCGGCGCCGCAATCCTGGCATTAAAAGAAATGTCGGATGCCATTGACAGCCGGGAAAAATACAGAATACTCCGGGAGCTGGGCGTGGGAGACCGGGAGCGGAACCGGGCGCTGTTTATCCAGATGGGCGTGTTTTTCGGACTTCCGCTGATCCTGGCTGTAATCCACTCTGTATTCGGCATCCAGGTCTGCAACAACATGATGACCATCAGTGATTCCGGAAGCATCTCGGTATCTCTGGTAGTCACGGCGCTGCTGATCGTGGCGGTGTACGGCGGATATTTCCTGCTGTCGTACCTGTGCTGCAGAAGAGTGGTCGGGGAGTAAATCTGACAGGAAATTCAGAATTTACGGAGGTGACAGTAATGGATTTCAGGAAAACATTTGACAGGATCCCGGAAAGATTCGAGAAATACAGACCGAGATACTGCGATGAATTATTTCATGAACTGACAGAAAGATGCGTATGATCTTGTCTATTCCGCGGCAACGATACCGTTGTATCTTGTGCAAAAGCCGGTATGGAAGATAAATGGCGGGTGTGGTAGAATGGAATTAAATCTGAAAGAAAAGAAAGGCGGTGGCGTGTGTGAATTATCTGAATACCGGAATCCCCATCGTACGATATCAGAAAACCTGTACACAGATCCCTTATGTGGATAAAAGCGGCATGATTGAACTGCTGAACCAGAAAATAGGAATCAATGACTGTTATGTCTGTGTGACCCGTCCCCGCAGATTCGGGAAGACGGTGAATGCCAATATGCTCGGAGCGTACTATACGAAGGGCTATGATACAGCGGAACTGTTTCAGAACAGACAGATTGCCGCTGCGCCGTCGTTTGCTGACCACCTGAACCGACATAACGTCATATATATTGATTTCAGTCGAAGACCGGATCTGTGCGAGGATTACCACACTTATATTTCAAGTATCAGGGAATGTTTTATTGAAGACCTGACAGAGTGCTATCCGTTTCTGAAAGAAAAGAAATATGACAGTATCAGCAGAATGTTGTGGGATACAAAAGAATCTTTCATTTTTATTATGGATGAATGGGATTCGATTTTTTATGAGGAATATATGTCGGAAAGGGACAAAAATGCTTATCTCGGATTTCTGAAGAATCTGCTGAAAGATCAGCCTTATGTGGATCTGGCATATATGACAGGCGTGCTTCCGATTGCAAAATATTCGAGCGGCTCTGAACTGAATATGTTTGCCGAATACAATTTTATCAATGATAATATATTTGACAGATATTTTGGTTTCAGTGAAAGTGAAGTAAAGGGGGTATGCCTGAATTACTGGACTGAGACGGGACCGATGAATGAGGTGGCAGAATGTGTAGAAAATAATGCTGCAGAGGTCAGGGAAGATGTTGTAAAGATGGTATCAGGGATACCGGTCCGGGTTGAGCTGACCGGATACAGTGCATTACAGCCAAGCATGAAGACAAGGGATGAAATACTTTCAGCGATGGTTGTCTATGGATTTCTTTCTTATCATAACGGATATCTGCAAATACCGAATCTGGAACTGATGGAGAAATTTCAGCAGGTTCTTACACGGTCGAGCATGGGTGAAATACGGGAAATCGTGGAATCTTCCAGAAATATGCTGCAGGCGACATTATCCGGGGATGAAGGAAAAGTTGCATCTTTTCTCGAAGAAGTGCACGACAGAGAGATCCCGTTTCTGGAATACAATGATAAGACTCATCACTGCAGAATAGAAAAATTATAAATGGGTCATGAAAAAATAATGGTGTGAAAGAGAGAAGTTGTATTGCTTTAAAGTTCTAAAAACAATACAACTTCTTATTTTTTTATAAAATGTGACTTTGGTATTTATCAATACTGCGAATTGTTATTAAAGTTGTATTGTTGTATAGTTATAACAGGCAGAAATATCTGTCTGTAATTTAGTATGTTAGGGAAGAACCTGTACCGGGAAAGGAGGCAGAAGCTCATGAAGAAAGACTCTGGCGGACCGGCAGAGAGAGCCGGCAGATCACAGAAAAAATATGAGACAATCGTATCCTGGGTCCATGCACAGCTTGACAGCGGAAGTCTTGTCTGCGGCAGCAGGCTCCCCTCGGAAAAGGATCTGATGGAACAGTTTCAGGTGAGCAGGCAGACGGTCCGGCGTGCTCTGGAAGAGCTTGCATCTGCCGGAATTACGGAGAGCCGCCGGGGAAGCGGCACATATATTGCCGTGAACCGCCGGAAGAAGCCGGGAGATACCGTTCGTATCGCGGTGATGCTGACCCATGTGGATACCTACATTTTCCCTGCGATCGTAAAGGGGATTGAGTCTGTGCTCTCGGGAAAAGGGTGTATGCTTCAGATCTCCATGACGGACAATGCAGTGGAGAAGGAACGCATGCTTCTGAAAGATTTCATCCGCGGGCAGACGGTGGACGGGCTCATCGCCGAGCCGGTAAAAAGCGGTCTTCCGAATCCCAATCTTGAGCTCTACAAAGAGTTGGAAAACGCGGGAATTCCGGTTCTGTTTATCAACAGTTTTTACCGGGACATTGACATCCCCCACGTCAGCCTGGACGACAGGGCAGCAGGATATGCGGCGGCAAAGCATCTGCTGGACTGCGGGCACAGAAAGATCGGCGGGATCTTTAAATCCGATGACGGGCAGGGGCATCTGCGGTACGCGGGATATACCCGGGCGCTGATGGAACAGGATATCCGGGTGAGAGGCGGAAAGATCATCTGGATCGATTCTGATGAGATCCGGGAGATGGAAGAGGAGAGCGCCCGCATTATAAAAAGACTGAAGGAATGTACAGCCTGTGTCTGCTATAATGACGAGATCGCCTACCGGCTGGTGGGAATTCTGCAGAGTGCGGGGATTGCAGTCCCGGGGGATATTTCCGTGGTGGGAATTGACAATTCCAGTCTGGCACAGTTCGGTCCGGTACCCCTTACTTCCATCGAAAATCCGGCGGAAGAGCTGGGAAGGACTGCCGCGGAGCTGATGGTGCAGAAGATACGGGGAGAAGGAGTGCTTGCAACACGGGAATTCCAGCCCCGGCTTGTCATGAGAAATTCCGTCAGAGTATGGAGTGAGCTGTTGTAGAAGAAATTACAGAATAAAGCAGAAAAGAGAGGAGAAGATCACAATGTTAGAAGCACTGAAAAAAGAAGTTTACGAGGCAAATATGCTGCTTCCCAAATATAATCTTGTGACATTTACATGGGGAAATGTCAGCGGAATCGACCGGGAGAGCGGTCTCTTTGTCATCAAGCCGAGCGGAGTAGAGTACGATCTGCTTACTCCCGACGACATGGTTGTGGTAGATCTGGAAGGAAACAAAGTGGAGGGAAGATATAATCCTTCTTCTGACACGCCGACCCATGTGGTGCTGTACAACCGTTTCCCGAACATCGGGGGAATCGTACACACCCACTCACCCTGGGCGACAAGCTGGGCACAGGCGGGAAGAGACATCCCCTGCTACGGGACAACCCATGCGGATTACATTTACGGGGAGATTCCCTGTGTACGCAACCTTACAAAGGAAGAGATCGAGGAAGCCTATGAGAAAAACACAGGCGTTCTGATCGCTGATGAATTCGAGGCGAGGAAGAAGGACTACATTGCAGTTCCTGCCGTCCTGTGCAAGAACCACGGCGTATTTACCTGGGGCAAGGACGCCCACGAAGCTGTTCACAACGCGGTGGTGGCAGAGGAAGTGGCAAAGATGGCGGCGCGCTGCGAGATGATCAATCCGGAGGTGAAGCCCGCACCGCAGGAACTGCAGGATAAGCATTACTACAGGAAACACGGAGCAAACGCATACTACGGACAGAAATAAGGAGGATTTTAGAGATGCTGAAAAGAAAAGATTACAAATTCTGGTTTTGTACGGGATCGCAGGATCTTTACGGGGATGAGTGTCTGGCGCATGTGGCGGAGCATGCGAAGATCATTGTGGAGAAATTAAATGAGTCGGGGGTTCTGCCTTATGAAGTGGTGTGGAAACCGACGCTGATCACAAACGAGCTGATCCGCAGGACGTTCAACGAGGCGAATATGGATGAGAACTGCGCGGGCGTGATTACATGGATGCATACATTTTCTCCGGCGAAATCCTGGATCCTCGGACTGCAGGAATACAGAAAACCGCTTCTGCATCTGCACACACAGTTTAATATGGAGATCCCTTATGATACAATAGATATGGATTTCATGAATGAGAACCAGTCTGCCCACGGCGGCCGCGAGTTCGGCCACATTTTCACCCGCATGGGAATCGAGCGCAAGGTGGTTGTGGGACACTGGTCGGACGAAAATGTGCAGAAGAAGATCGCTTCCTGGATGCGCACTGCAGTGGGCGTGATCGAGAGCAGTCATGTCCGTGTCATGAGAGTGGCGGACAACATGAGAAATGTAGCTGTCACGGACGGCGACAAGGTGGAAGCACAGATTAAGTTCGGCTGGGAAGTAGACGCCTATCCGGTAAATGAGATCGCCGAGGCTGTAAATGATGTCAGCGCGGGAGAGGTAAATGCGCTTGTGGACGAGTACTATGATACGTACCAGATCCTTCTGGAGGGCAGGGATCCGGAAGAGTTTAAGAGACATGTTGCTGTCCAGGCACAGATCGAGATCGGATTTGAGCGGTTCCTGGAAGAGAAAAACTACCAGGCGATTGTCACTCATTTCGGGGATCTGGGAAGCTTAAAGCAGCTCCCGGGACTTGCCATGCAGAGACTGATGCAGAAGGGCTACGGATTCGGCGCGGAAGGAGACTGGAAGACGGCAGCCATGGTGCGCATTATGAAGATTATGACAGAAGGAATGAAGGATGCAAAGGGTACCTCTTTCATGGAGGATTATACATACAACCTTGTGCCGGGCAGGGAAGGAATTCTTGAGGCGCATATGCTTGAGGTGTGTCCGACGATCGCGGACGGCCCTGTCAGCATCAAGGTTCAGCCGCTGTCCATGGGTGACAGGGAAGATCCGGCGAGACTGGTATTTACATCGAAAGAAGGCCCTGCCATCGCCACATCCCTGATCGACCTGGGAGACCGGTTCCGCCTGATTATCAATAATGTAAACTGCAAAAAGACAGAAAAACCGATGCCGAAACTTCCGGTAGCAACTGCATTCTGGACGCCGGAACCGAACCTGCAGACCGGCGCGGAGGCGTGGATTCTCTGCGGAGGCGCACACCATACCGCGTTTTCCTATGACCTGACTGCAGAGCAGATGGGAGACTGGGCGGCAATGATGGGAATCGAGGCTGTTTATATTGACAAGGATACGACGATCCGGAACCTGAAAAATGAGCTGAGATGGAATGATGTTGCATACAGAAAATAGTGAACCGAGAAGGAATGACATTTCACACAGAAAACTGTGAATCGAGAAGGAGGTTAATGGAATGCGTGAAAAAAATCAGATCAGAGAAGCAATCCAAAGCGGTAAGACGATTCTGGGAATCGAACTTGGCTCCACGAGAATCAAGGCCGTGCTGATCGACGAGGACAGATCCCCGGTTGCGGCGGGCAGTTTTGAGTGGGAAAACCAGTATGTGGATCATATCTGGACCTATTCCCTGGAGGATGTATGGAAAGGCCTTCAGGGCTGCTACCGGGATCTTGCGGAAAATGTGGAAAAGGAGTACGGCGTGAAACTGACCCGGCTTGCGGCAGCCGGAATAAGCGCCATGATGCACGGCTATCTGGCGTTTGACGAAAACGATACCCTGCTTGTTCCGTTCCGCACATGGAGGAACACGATCACCGGCGAGGCTGCGGCAAAACTTTCTGCCCTGTTCAACTACAATATTCCTCAGCGCTGGAGTATTGCGCACCTGTATCAGGCCATTTTAAACGGAGAGGAACATGTGGACAGAGTCCGCTTTATCACAACGCTTGCCGGGTATGTACACTGGAAGCTGACCGGGCAGAAAGTAATCGGAAACGGAGACGCTTCCGGAATGTTCCCCATCGATCCTGCAACAAAAGACTACAACGCCAGGATGATCGGACAGTTCGAAGAGCTGGTTGCAGAAAAAGGATTTTCCTGGAAACTCAGGGACATTCTGCCGAAGTCGCTTCTGGCAGGAGAAGACGTAGGAACGCTGACAGAGGAGGGGGCAAAACTTCTTGACCCCAGCGGGAATCTGGAAGCGGGAATCCCCATGTGTCCGCCCGAAGGTGACGCCGGAACAGGAATGGCAGCGACAAACAGTGTGGCGGTCCGCACAGGAAACGTGTCTGCGGGAACCAGTGTATTTGCCATGGCGGTACTGGAAAAGGAACTGACGAAACCGTATGAGGAAATTGATCTTGTGACTACTCCTGCAGGAGATCCTGTGGCCATGGTCCACTGCAACAACTGTACATCCGATCTGAATGCCTGGGTCGGCCTGTTCAAAGAGTTTGCCGACTGCATGGGAATGGACGCAGATATGAACAGGATCTTCGGAACTCTCTACAACAAGGCGCTGGAAGGCGATGCCGACTGCGGCGGGCTTCTGGCATACAACTATTTCTCCGGAGAGCCGGTAACCGGATTCGACGAGGGCAGACCGCTCTTTGTCCGCTCTGCGGAGAGCCGGTTTAACCTGGCGAATTTCATGAGGGTTCACCTGTATACCTCCCTGGGAGCGCTGACTTCGGGTATGGATATCCTTCTGAAAAAGGAGAATATCAAACTGGACAAAATGATGGGACACGGCGGTCTCTTCAAGACGAAAGGCGTGGGCCAGCGGATCCTCGCCGGAGCCATCAACACGCCGGTCTGCGTCATGGAGACGGCAGGAGAGGGCGGCGCCTGGGGAATCGCGCTTCTGGCAGATTACATGGTCAGCCGGGATGAGGGCGAATCTCTTACGGATTTCCTCGCCAATAAAGTATTCGCAGGCACCGCAGGAGAGGAGATGGATCCTGTGGAAGCAGATGTAAAGGGATACGAGGCATTTATGGAGAGATATAAGAAAGGGCTGGCTGTGGAGAGAGCAGCAGTGGAGAGCGGAATATAAAAATAAAGGGCATACTGCATGAGAAAAATAAATTCCCATGCAGCATGCCCTTTTCATGTCATCTTTTATTCACACAGTTCTCCAAGGGGCCGGATCTGATATCCCATTTCTTCCCATTTCGTCAGCAGTTCATCCAGGATTTCCGCGTTGGTGGAAGATGTGCTGTGGAGCAGGACGATGGCGCCGGGATGGATCCTGCCGAGCAGTTTGTCGAAAGCTTCCTCCTTTGAAGGCTGGTCATCCTGGTACCAGTCCACATAGGCAAGACTCCAGAAAAAGGTTGTGTAACCCAGTTCCTGTGCCATTTTCAGGTTTTCTTCACTGTATTTTCCCTGGGGCGGGCGGTAGAATTTCGTCATTTCCTGACCGGTGGCCTCTCTGTAGGCGTTTTCTACATATTCCAGCTCTTTTTTGAAGGATTCCATGGTTGAGATCTGCGACATGTCCGGGTGATGCCAGGTGTGGTTCCCGACAGTGTGTCCTTCTTCCGCCATTCTCCGGATCAGTTCCGGTTCCGAATCTATGTAGGTTCCTACCACAAAAAAGGTGGCGGATACATTGTGCTTCTTCAGTGCATCCAGAATGGGGGCTGTATTTCCGTTTTCATATCCCGCATCAAAAGTAAGATAGATCACTTTCTCATCGGTATCTGCCGCATAATATGCATTGTACTGCGCCAGTTCGGTGGAGGTGGCGTTCCCCACCGGGGGCTGCCCCTCCTCCTGAAAGCTCAGACCCCAGTTTCCTTCAGCGGAGACGGGAAGGGCGTCGTCAGAACCTTCCCCGTCCAGATAAAAGTGTTTCACCGTAAATCCGGCAGTGGCGCCCAGGGCGTACACGGCGATGAAAAAGAGCAGGAGATGGGCGGCCCTGGCAGTCAGAATATGATTTTTCAGAAGGGAGAGGGTTCTGGGCAGCAGGACTTGTTTGAGAAAATGTTTCATGATGTTGTCACCGGAAGAACGTTTGTAAACAGTATATGCGGGAGGAAGAGGGAAAATGTTATTTTCCGGTTATTCCCGTCCACCCGTACAATGGCCAGACTGAAAACCATCTCATAATGCTCAGCCCCATTTGCGCCAGAACCAGCGGAACAGCCAATAATAGCAGCGCTAAAAACAGTGTTTGAAAATAATTTTTTCTCCATTTGGATATGAACAGCACCACAGCACAGATCAGCCCCGTCGATATAAGCTGGCTGAAGACTGTCAGTGTTAAAAACAGTAAAATCGGCAGATTGACAGGAAAGTTCTGGTATTGCGGAATGCTCTGTATTCCTGCCCGGATCTCACCCATGGGATAGACAGATGAAATCGCCAGACCGCGGAAGAACCAGGGAAGCAGCGTAATCCCTGCGCAAGTAACGCTGCACACCATCCATTTATGCCTGACGACCTGTTTTTGTCCCAGCTTCGTCGCAGAAAGAAGGCCCCAGAGTCCTTTGCTGTCTTCCATTGCCATAACATTTGCAAAAGCGAAACAGAAGCATAACGAAAGCAGAAGAAGATTTGTCAGCAGATCGTCGTCCATCCGACCCAGGAGATAGAGGTATCCTGTATCGTAGATAAATACACCGCCATCTGACAGAATCCGTTCATACTGCGTCTGAACCCGCTGAAACCATGGATAGAAAGCTAATTCGCTGTACCATGGTTCTTTCATGCTGTCACCGGTACTTTCACTGATATTTCCGTCCGCTGCCATTTGATCAATTCGCTCAATCTGGGCAAATGCCTCATCATAGCGGGACTGTTCTGCCTTTATGCGGGCTTCCTTTTCCCCGGTAAGCTCACCCTCTAAAGAGAGCATCATACTCTGATAGTACTGCTCGCCGGCTGAAGGGGTGTAGTTCTTCCCAAGCGCGTCCCATCCCAGAAGGACGGCAAAGGCCAGCAGAATCAGAAGCCCGCGGCTGGCAATGAGAATTTTATATCCTTCATGTCGAAACAAGCTGTTATGCGGATGAAACGGCAAACGGAAATGTCCCGATGTCTGTTTGATACTCAGCCGGTTTCCATATCGGAACAGCAGCAGAACGGCTGCAAAGCCTGCGGAAAGCAAAAGGACCAGTAATACCAGAACACAGCTTGTGCGGCTGAATGGGAATCCCATGATATTCAGGTTGAGATAAGTCCCGAATAAGGCATCCGTCCGAAGCATGCTGAAGTAGGAAAGATGTTTCAGCAGATTCAGATGCGAATAGGACGGAATGAAAGTATATAAAATCCAGTTCAGGCCTAAAAAGGCAATTCCCACAAGCGTTGGCGTAAAACTGTGGGCGCTGTAAACTGCACAGGCAGTCAGCAGTAATCCCAGGAGAAATACCACGCCGATCTTTGTGATCAGACATAGGACCAGAAATGCCGCTAAAGAAATCGGGAAACTGCTTTCCATATAGGGAGCCAGGGATTGAAGGGATGCAGATAAATTTCCTATCCCGGCCATTCTGCCGGCATAAATCAAATTGGAACCATAAAGCAGCAGGCAAACTGCTGCGTCATGGATCAGTACGGCAATCATTTTCGCCGCCATATCCGCCCATATTCCCCGTCTGGTGGAACGGGTAACAGTAAATAACCCCTTCTCCTTTTCGTCTGTTATGAGCTGGCCGACGAATAGAAAGACAGAAAGAAGCAGCAACAGGTCGGTTGCCTGACTGTCCACTGCCATTGTAATCCCTTTCGATGGAAACCAGCAGATATTTTCTGAGGACAGCCCTGCATGGTCTGCGGCACTTTTTGCAATATTACGGCTTCCGAAATTTTCTTCCGATGCAGATGATTGAAAAATGGATATTTCCCCAAGTTGACTGCTGTTTTTTTGTACAGAAGCCAGATAGTCGTCATAGCCGGACACAGCAGAAATTTCTTCATACAGTTCGTCAGGCAGAGCGGACTCCTGACATTCTTTTCGATCACGGATAAAGTCAAGCTTTTCTTGTTCTGTCATGCCGGAGATATCCCGGCAGACAGCTTTGTAGGCGGAAAGCGTCGGCTCGTCCTCTGCGGGCCGGTTTAAATACCAGAGGAGGAAGACATTCAGAAAGAGCAGCAACACCATGAGGCTTAGAAAACTCCCTTTCCGCCAGATCTTTTGCAGTTCAAACCGTATGAGTGCCGTCATTTTCTTCCTCCTCTCCAAATACCTGCAGACAGACCTGTTCCAGGTTCTTCACATCTCCGTGCTTTTTACAGAGACCTGATACGGTATCGTGGCCCACAATCTTTCCCTCCCGGAGAAGGATAATCTCTTTCGCAATCGATTCAATATCGGAAACCACATGGGTTGATACCAGGATGATTTTGTCCCCGGAAATGCTGCGGATATTTTCCCGGATTCTCACCCGCTCTTTTGGATCTAATCCGGCAGTAGGCTCATCCAGAACGACCAGATGCGGATCGCCTAAAATAGCCTGGGCAACCAGGATGCGCTGTTTCATTCCGCCCGACCAGGTGCCAATGGGCCGGCAGGCTTTTTCTGTCAGATTCACATAGTCAAGAACCCTCCGGATTTCACCTCTCTGTTCTTTCTTCGGGATGCCTTTCAAGGCAGCCATGTAAGAGAGAAAACGAATTCCGGTAAAAGTATCATAAAGTCCCTGCTGCTGGGGAGCATATCCCAGCAGACTTCGATAGGCTGCGCCCATTTCACGGGCATTTTCCCCATTCCAAAGTACCGTACCGGAAGTGGGTTTCAAATTGCCAATGATGATATTCATCAATGTTGACTTTCCTGCTCCGTTTGGTCCGAGCAGACCGTAAATGCCGTTCTCCAATGTCAGAGATACATGATCCAGTGCCTGTCTGGCGCCATAATACTTTGTAATGTTCTGCAATTCCAGCATCTCTAAATTCCCTCCCCAACCATTTGGATCGGTGTGTAGTCCGGCACACTGTTCAGAAGATCATCCATAGAAATCAAGCCGTATTGATACCGGGTAATATCATAGGAGTCGTCTCCCAAAGGGGTATATTCATAGTCGTATACCACCAATGCACGGTCTCCTGTCATAGCCATCAGATCCAGCCGCCATCCCAGGGCCTGGTTGGTCAGACTACAGTGTGTGATTTCTCCGTTGTCCACATTTACCAGGTAATATCCGTAATCTGCTGTCAGATCATGGCTGGTACAGCACAGATAATTTCCCAGCGTGCCATACAGATAATTGTTTTCCAGACTGCACAAAGTGCTTTTTTCTCCTGTGGCAAGATCAATTTTCACAATGTCCTGGCTTGACTCATTAGAGGCATACAGACATCCACTCAAGACAGCTTCAGAGGAGGAATTTCCTCCGGCCGACTGAGAATACACCTGCGTTTTTTCCCCGGTAGAAAGTTCCAGAGAAGCATAGACAATCTGGCTGTTTTTCAGGAGATCCAGATAGCTGTTTTCATCCAGAGCGGCAGCTTCTTCCTCCGTCATACCATCGGGGTACTGATATGCTTTCAATATAACTTTATCATCTGATGAACCGATGATTTCCCAGTTCAGACCATCGCCAAAATCCAGAGAGCAGACGGATCTGGCCTCGCCACTGTCCGGATCCAGACAGATAAGCTGCCGGTCAGATGTTGTGGTATAGGTACCAGAACCAGAATCACTTGCGCCCAGTTTCTTTGTAACAAAATATAAGCCGCTGTCACTCCCCAGAGCTGCATCCTCCACTGTGGCATCGGCGTCAAAACTGTAAATACGCTCCCGTCCGGAACCGTCCAGATTCATACGATATAACTCAGCCGGATCTGCTTCAATACTGGCAGATCCGGAATCTCCAAGAATATTGAGGATGGTAGAGCCACTGGTATCCGGAGAACGGTCAAGGAAATACAGGTATCCATCCCAGATAAAAATCCGGCCATCCGAAGACGCTCCGGCCAGGACGGAAGTACAGTCTTCTGTGTCGTGCCGACAGCTGCTGTCGCTGCAAAGGTATACCTCCTGACAGGTGGCATAATCCATATACATCAGATGAGGGGCATAACTGCCATCCGCAAGGGGCGAATCTTCTTCCGTCAGGTAATAAAAACCGTCCTTTGTACTGCAATAACGATTGAACAGCCCCGTCCGGTGAATGAGCGACGTCAGACCGCCTTCCGGAGCAGTTCCATCCGATGCCTGCGTATTTTGATTATCCTGATCTCCTGTACTGCTGTACTCGTTTCCTTGGCTGATGTTCTGATCAGAGTTACCGCTACCGCAGGCAGAAAGGTTACAGATGACCAGGCCGGCCAGCAATAATGCAATCCATTTTTTGTGCATAAAAAAGACCTCCTTGTATGATTGCCGTAAACACAGCTTTTTGAATACAAGGAGATCTTAATGGGAAAAGGTCAGATTTTGGTCAAGATAAGAGGACAAATTTTATGACAGCGCCGCCCCGGTCGGAGTTTGACAAGGTCAGCTGCCCGCCGTGTTTCCGGCAGAGAACCCGGCAGATGGACAGTCCCATGCCAAGATGATTTTTGTCATCGCTTCCCATATAGGCATAACTGTCCCTGCTGTCTAAAACCTTTTGGGGAAATCCCGGTCCGTCATCGGATACTGTGACTGTTAAAAGCCCCTGGCAATAAGAAAATTGAACCTTTATTTTTCGGTTGGCAAATCGAACGGCATTGCTGATGAGGTTTTCTAAAATGCGGTACAGGATCTTGGCGTCCAGATTTAATTCTTTCTCATCAACCGTATTTCCCCAATCCAATTCTAAATGCTTTTCTTCTGTCAATAAACTTAAATCTTCGCACATATCGGACGAAAGCAAAGCGAAATCCACTGGCTGAACCTGCACTTCCAGTTCCTCCAGACGGCTGATGGCTCGGAGAGAATCTGTATATCGTTCCAGCCGCTGCGAAGTATGAAGAATATTCGCAGCCACAGAAGACATTTTTTCTCTGCTGAGCTTATCGCCGGAGAGACTGAGCTGAAGATACTGGGCGTATCCCTGAATAATGGCGATGGGATTTCTCAGATCATGAGCTACAGAGTCCTGGAGACGCCTGCGTTCTTCCAGCATATCCCACAGCTTTTGATTGTTTTCTTTCAGGATCTGCCTCATTTGCTCAAAAGAAGCGCACAGCGCGCCCATCTCATCTGCGCAGGGATAAGAAATCTGAAAATCCAGGTTTTGATCCGCAATCTGTTTTGTGGCCGAGGACAACAGCAGGATAGGTGTTTTCAGCTTTCTCCGGTAAAATAAAAGGCCGCAGAGAAGGATTCCTTCCAGGGAAAAAAGTACCGGTAAGGCAATCATGCCGATCCGGCTGGCCTGATAAACAAGCTGCCGTCTGGGGGAAAGGGCGGTAAAACTGTTTTCTATTTTTGTTACAGAGTATTTTACATTCTGCCCGTCAGACGAAATACTGCTTTCCTCATCTTTCATGGAAATCATAGAAGGAATTTCCTTCAACACATCATTCAGGGGCATCGGGACCGTAGTTGTTGTCTCGTTTCCTTCGGAATCGCTTCGCTGGATTGTGAGATAGACCAGATCGGAGTCCGGCAATAAAGTTTTCTGCAGCGTTACACAGCCCCAGATTGTCAGAACGGACAGGACTGCTGCAATTACCAGTGTAGTCAGTACATACAGGATAAAGGAACTGCGAAGTCCGCGGAATTTTATTGTTTCCATCGATAGCCAACCCCCCAGACAGTTTCAATATAGTCCTTTCCGGTCACACTTTGCAGTTTCTGACGGATTTTACGGATATGTTCTTTCACTACGCCGCTGTCCCCGGAAGCATCCAGACCCCACACGGCTTCATAGATCCGTTCCCGGTCAAAGACCTGCCCGGCATGGGTCAGAAGAAGCTCCAGAATATCAAATTCCCTCTTTGAAAATTCGATTTCTGTCCCCTTAAAATGCACTGTGCGGCGGGAAAGATTTACCAGAAGTTCCCGGGAGGCCAGCAATCGTGAAGAATCATGTGTACGTGCTTCTCTCCGCAGGTGAGCAGAAATTCTGGCTGCAACTTCCGGAAGACTGAACGGTTTGGTAATATAATCATCGCCGCCGATGAGCAAACCGTTAATTTTATCCTGTTCTGCATCCCGTGCAGTAAGGAAGAGGATGGGGCAGGTGACTTCATCCCGTATGGTTCTGCAAAGTTCCAGACCATTCATACCCGGCATATTGATATCCAGCAGGATCAGGTCCGGAGATTCTTTCAGTTTTTCCATGGCCTGTACACTATCGGCAGCTGTAAGAGGCAGATATCCCATTTCACCCAGATAGTCGGCCAGAAGCCCGGTCAGCATCGGTTCGTCATCTACGATTAAAATTTTGTATTGCATGAGCAGGACCATCCTTTCGCTGTTTATTTTTTATTATCTCCTGTAAAAGTCAAAATTCAGTCAAGGTGCTTTAAGAGAGAGCATGTTTCTGTGAGAGGACTGAAGACCTGTTTTAGTATACCATACCGGGAGGCCTGTGCTATAATCAAAAATAAGCCGGCAGGCTATCATTATGCGTGCCATAAAGTTATCCAATCAGACAGGTAGGAGGGTACAAAAATGAGCATATCTGACGCAATGAATGCACCAATGTGGATAATCTGGCTGCTTTTTCTTCTGTTCGCAGCACTGTCCGCGATGCTGTTGTCCGGACACGGCAGCTGGTTCATCTCCGGATATAACGTGGCAACAAAACAGGAACGAGAAAAATACAACAGAAAAAAACTCTTCCGAGCCTATGGAATCGGAATGTCGGTAATCGCCCTGGTACTCCTTATCATAGGACTCTTCTGTGATGTCCTCCCGGAAGAATCCATCTGCATATTTACAGCTATTATCCTGATCGACTGCATTATTCTGGGAATCGCCACCGAAACGGTCTGCAGAAACTAACCCCTCGCGTTTCACTCCCAAGCGAAAGCGTGGCCGCCGTGGCAATTCGTACATAACTGCCGGACAATTGCCGTGGAAAACATAGACATTTCCGGAAAAGAGTGCTAAAGTAAGAAAGGATTTTTTTCAGGAGAGGAAACCAGACCAATGGAACGATCAGTTTTATTTTTTGATATTGACGGAACCCTCTTAAGCGAGGTGACTCACGAGGTGCCCGAAAGTGCAGTGCGGGCGCTGAAGAAAGCGCAGAAGAACGGACATCTGCTGTTTATCAATACCGGGAGAACCGTGTGCAGTATTCCTTCGGAGATCAGAAGGATCGGGTTCGACGGATATATGTGCGGGTGCGGAACCTGCATGGTGTACGGGGATGAGATTGTATTTTCCAGTTCCATACCCGAAGACCGTGGAAACGAGATTATCCGGGAGGCCGCTGCGTGCGGGATCGGCTGTGTGGCGGAAGGCATGGAAGATGTCTATTTTCCGGAGCGTATGACCCGGTTCGACAGTCTGGAGATGTCCCGGAGGTATTTCCGGAGACGGGGCATGGGAATGGACCAGCCTCTTGAGCGTGGCGGATTTGCCGCGGACAAGTTTTTCGTCTACAGTGATTCCGAAAGCGATGTGAAGCGTTTCCTGGATTTTGTGGCAGCGGATATGGATATTATCGACCGGGGAGACGGTACGTTCGAGATTGTCCAGAAAGGATATTCCAAAGGAACTGCCTGCGGATACGTGCTGGACAGGTTCGGGATTCCTCTGGAGAGAGCCTATGTGTTCGGAGACAGCAGCAATGACCTGCCCATGTTTGAGTTCGCCATCCATGCGGTGGCGATGGGAAAACATTCTCCGGCTCTGGATCCTTATACGGAGTTTGTGACCAGAACAGTGGAGAAGGACGGAATCGAGCATGCGCTTGTGCATTACGGCCTGATCTGAAGAAAAAAGAATCGAAAAGGGCAGCCGGACAATGATAAGACATCAGGATTTTATGAGGTGAGAACAAGATGAAGATTTTTGTATACAATTACAGAGAATTTGACGAGGCGGAGTATTTTCAGAAGTTTGCAAAAGAATACGGAGTGGAACTGGGAATCTGCACGGATGCGCCCACACTGGAAAATGCGCATCTGGCGGAAGGATACGAGTATGTCAGTATTATCACTTCCAGGATTGATGCAGATCTGATGAAGCGGTTTCACGAACTGGGAGTAAAGATGATCTCCACCCGTACTATCGGGTACGACCATGTGGATCTGGATGCGGCGAGAAAGTACGGAATCCATGTGAGCAATGTGTCCTACTCCCCGGAATGTGTGGCGGATTACACGGTGATGCTCATGCTCATGTCCATCCGTAAGATGAAGAGAATCATGCAGCGGGCAGAGATCAATGACTTCTCTCTCCCGGGAATCCAGGGACGGGAGATGCCGAACTTCACGGTGGGAGTGCTTGGGACCGGGAAGATCGGCAGGTCGGTGATCCGTGATCTCTCCGGGTTCGGATGCCGGATCTATGCTTATGACAAATACGAGAATGAGTCTGTGAAAGAACATGCGCAGTATGCGGATCTGGATACCATTTTCCGGGAGTGTGATATGATCACGCTTCACATGCCTCTGGGAGAGGAGAATTTTCATCTGCTCGATGAGAATGCCTTTGCAAAGATGAAGGATGGAGTGGTGATTATCAATACCGCCCGGGGCGGGCTGATTGACACGAAGGCGCTGATCAGTGCCCTGGAATCCGGAAAAGTAGGGGCTGCGGGACTGGATGTGATTGAGGATGAGTTCGGAATGTATTATTATGATCTGAAATCCGATATGCTGAGCAAGAGAGATCTCTATATACTGAGAGGATTCCCGAATGTGGTTGTGACGCCTCATATGGCGTTTTACACGGATCAGGCAGTGAGCGATATGGTGAAACATTCCATCGAGAGCTGCATGTTCCGGGCGGAGGGAAAAGAAGATCCCTGGGAAGTACTGTAGGAAATGCTGACAGAATAAAAATGCTGACAGAGCAGAAATCATGACAGGATAAAATGTGAGGGAGCCGCCATACCAAAAGCCGATAGTGTCCTGATTGATTTGTGATTTCGTTTCTGTTCTGGCAGACTTTTTCTTACCCATCGTTAAAACCCCAGCTTGTGCAGCAGAGCAACTACATCAGCGGCTTTCAGAACCTTGCCCATAGCGACAACCTTTTCATTGACAACAAGGGCAGGCATACTCATAACCCCGTATTTCATTATTTTCTGCATATCGGTAATGTATTTGACCTCCAGGTCAAGTCCCATACCCTTTATCGCCTGCTTTGTGTATTCAAATTGTTCGTGACAGGATTTGCAACCTGTCCCTAACACTTTGATACAGCAGATTTCGCCCTCTTTCAAATCAGGACAGCAATCTTCTTCCTTTTTCTTTCCAAAGTTAAATAATGCCATAATGACAACCTCCTAAATTAAACAATTAAATATTGTATTGCGTTGAAAAGATAGCCTACAATAATAATACCAGCCGCACAGATTCCAATGAAAATGCCGAGCAGCTTCGGCTTGACTGCCTTGCGAAGCATAATTATTGAAGGGAGCGAGAGCGTTGTAACGCCCATCATAAAGGAAAGGACAACGCCGAGCAGCGCCCCCTTTGCCAGCAGAGCCTCCGCAATCGGGATCGTACCGAAAATATCCGCATACATCGGAATACCGACTATCGTAGCAATAATTACACCGAAGGGATTATTTTCGCCAAGTGCTTTGACAATAAATTTTTCAGGAATCCAGTTGTGAATGATAGCACCAATGCCCACGCCGATCAAAACATATGGCGCAACCTTTTTGGCAGTTTCAACGACCTGTTCCCACGCAAATTTCATACGGTCTTTGAAATGCAGTTCTTCTTGTGGAATGTCAATCGAGTGGCCGTTTCGGATATATTCTTCCACTTGATTATCGAGGTGCAATTTTTCGATTAGAATTCCGCCTGTTACAGCGATAACTAAACCGAATATTACATATAAAACAGCAACTTTCCAGCCGAAAATACTCATCAGTAAGACAAGACTTCCGAGGTCAACCATTGGCGAAGAAATCAAAAAGGAGAATGTAACGCCAAGCGGCAAGCCTGCGGTTGTAAACCCGATAAACAACGGGATAGAGGAACACGAGCAAAACGGTGTTACCGTACCGAGCAGGGCTGCGATGATATTAGCCCATATTCCGTGAAATCTGCCTAGTATTCTTTTTGTCCTTTCGGGCGGGAAATAACTTTGAATATACGAGATAATCAAAATCAAAACACCGAGCAGGACCATAATTTTTACAGTATCATAGATGAAAAACTGAATACTTCCTCCTGTTTTGCCTGTGGTATCTAACCCGCAAGCGTTCAAAAATGTTTCAATGAGATGATTCAGCCAGTTCATACCGAGGATTTCATTTTGAAAAAAGTCCCAAATTGTTTTTAATGTCTCCATAAAAAGCCTCTTTCATATAGTTGTATTGAAATATATCGATTTGTTGTCCCGAATATAAGCCGTGCGGAAAAGTAATCAGTAAACTTCCTCACTTTTCACAGCACGACTTGTTTTCGCTTTCGACATCAGGTGTTGTCAACTGCCGCAAACATTCTTTTGCCTGCTCCACACCTTTTTCTGAAATAGAATAGTGTGTCCATTTCCCCTCTTTGCGCCCGACAACTATTTCAGAGTCACAAAGAATTTTCATATGGTGGGAAAGCGTAGGCTGCGAGACATTAATTTCTTCCAACAGCTTGCAGGCGCATTTTTCACCTGAACGCAGCAGTTTTATAATTCTAATGCGGTTTTCATCACAAAACGCTTTGAAAATTGCCGCAATTCTTTTTTCATCCATCTTTCTCAACCACCGCCCATAGATAAATGTCTATGTGTTATTATATGTAACATATAGAAAAATGTCAATATATTTTTGGCTTAAGTGAAACAGCGGCAGGAAAATCAACTCCTGCCGCTGTTCTTACGAACCAATAGGCTGTTATAATATATTCGCATATAAATCACAGTTCTCAGATTGCCTCACTTTGTTATATCTTGCTGATTTTTTCAGATAACCCCTGCGTCTTTGAAGAAAGAAACATCTGTGGGATATACATAGCTGTCACCGATTTCGCGGAGCAGCACAACGTTCAGTTTCCCGTTCAGGTTTTTCTTGTCCAGGGTGATGGCTTCGATCAGCGATTCTACGGGAAGACCGCAGGATACGGGAAGACCGTAGATCTCAAGGGCATGCCGGATCTGCTCCGCGCAGCCCGGCGCTGTAAGGCCCATTCCCTCGGAAATCTTTGTGATGTGGTACATGCCGATGCCTACCGCTTCCCCGTGGCTTTCCCGCTCATAGTGATAATACTGCTCGAGTGTGTGGGCCAGGGTATGACCGAAGTTCAGAAGCATCCGTTCCCCTGTGTCGAACTGATCCGCCTCCACAACGACACGCTTGATATCCACGCACCGGGCGATGATGGAGACGAGATCGCTCTTCAGGTCCTCAAAAGAGGTATGGGCGCAGAGCGTCCGGAACAGTTCCGCATCTTTGATGCACCCGTATTTGATGACTTCGCCCATTCCATCGCTGATGAAATGAGCGGGCAGTGTATCAAGCACGTCCGGGTCAATGAGCACCATCTTCGGATGGAAGAATGCTCCCACAAGATTTTTTCCCTGGGGAAGATCAACCGCCACTTTCCCGCCCACAGAGGAATCCACCTGTGCCAGCAGGGAGGTGGGGATCTGAAGAAGCTTTACGCCGCGCAGGAAGCTCGCCGCAGCAAAGCCTGCCAGGTCGCCGATGACCCCGCCGCCCAGGGCAACCACCAGGTCGCTTCTTGTCATTTTTGCCTGAAGCAGCGCGGCATAGATACCGGGCAGGGAATCAAAGCTTTTTGTAGGCTCCCCGTGGGGGAGTACCAGGCTGTGGCACTCATAGCCAGACTCCGCCAGGGAATCGGTGAGTGTCTGCCCGTAAAGAGGAAATACGTTGTCATCAGAGATGATCATGATCCGCTTCCCGTGGAAAAACTGTGATACATACTCCCCGGCTCTGGGAAGAATGCCCCGGTCAATATAGATCGGATAACTGTTATCTCCTAAATTTACTGTCAGTTTCATAATGAGATACTCCTTGTATGCAAAAAACTTTTTACAGGATTTTTCCTACAACTTCTGCAATCTGTTTTACCTGTTTGAGCAGGGAGTCGTATTTCTCGGGTTTCAGCGACTGGGCGCCGTCGCACAGCGCACACTCCGGATTATTGTGTACCTCGATCATAAGGCCGTCCGCCCCTGCTGCGATGGCAGCTTTTGCCATAGGCTCCACAAGCCACCATTTTCCACCTGCGTGGCTAGGGTCAACGACCACCGGAAGGTGGGTTTTCTTGCGGAGAACCGGGATGCTCTGGAGATCCAGGGTGTTTCTTGTATAGGTCTCGAATGTACGGATACCGCGCTCGCAGAGAATGACGTTTTCGTTGCCGGACGCCATAATGTATTCTGCGGACATGATCCACTCTTCATAGGTTGCGTTGAGTCCGCGTTTGAGGAGAATCGGGCGGTCAACCTGTCCGAGCTGTTTCAGAAGATCGAAGTTCTGCATGTTGCGGGCGCCGATCTGGATCAGGTCTACTTTCTCATTGAAGATATCCAGATACTGGGGGGACATTAGCTCTGTCACGATGGGAAGACCGGTCTCTTCTTTTACTGCGCAGAGAATGTCCAGACCTTCCAGACCCAGACCCTGGAAGGAGTAGGGGCTGGTTCTCGGCTTGAACGCGCCGCCCCGGAGCAGATTCGCTCCGGATGCCTTGACTGCCTTTGCAACTTCCAGAACCTGTTCGAAAGATTCCACGGAACAGGGACCTGCGATCAGCCCTACATGACCGCCGCCGATTTTGACTCCGGATACGTCGATGACGGAGTCTTCCGGGTGGAATGCACGGTTGGCAAGTTTGTAAGGCTCCTGGACGTGCATGACCTTATCAACGCTGCTGTCCACCTCGAACAGTCTCGGGTCGATCAGCGTGGTGTCTCCAATACATCCGATGATGGTCATCTCCGTACCGCGTACAACATGTGTGTCGAGACCGCGGTTTTTAACCAGGTTCTCCACACGTGTAATGTTTTCTTCACTTGTGTGTGGCTTTAATACAATAATCATAGCTGTAATCCTCCGGTATTTACATTTGTTATTCAAAATTGAAAGCTGATAAAAATTATCACTTATAACTTCGCACTGTAAAATTTTAGTTGTTTAAAGTACGAAAACATATGTATCATAAAATATTGTAAGGGGAATGTCAAGCTGAACTGTTACGCATTTTGGAAGAAATCGACAGAATGTCGTTGACATGCCATATGCCGGGTGGTATCTTTATACATCGGTGGATAAAAGAGACAGCAAAGTTACAGCCAAAGATAAAGTAAGGAAGAGAGTGTGATGGGATTATGAAGATTATCAGACAGGTAGGAATTATATTTGCAGTATGCTGGATCAGCGAGGTGGTGGAGAGATTCCTGCCCTTTTCATTCCCGGCAAGCGTGATCGGAATGCTTCTTCTCTTTTTCTGTCTGGTGACAGGAATACTGAAAGTGGAGCACGTTCAGGAAAAGGCGGATTTCCTCCTGGAAAACATGGCGTTTTTCTTTGTGCCGGCAGGTGTGAGCATCATCAATTATTTTGACATTCTGAAAAACAATGTGCTTCAGATCCTTGCGGTCTGTGTCATCTCCACGGTTGTCACATTTGCGGTGACTGCATATGTGGTGAAAGCGGTGGTGAGACTGACGGCCGGTAGAATGACTGCCGGAAGAAATGCGGCAGAAGAAAGGAGGAGAAAGTCATGAGCGGGATAAGCAGTGTAATAAATGAACTGACGTCCTCTCCCTATTTCGGAGCAGGCATCAGTGCGGCAGCGTTCTGGGTGGGAGTGAAGCTGAACCGTAAGCTCAGAACCCCGCTGTGCAATCCGCTTGTCATCGCTGTTGTCCTGGTGGCAGGGGTGCTTCTGATCTTTCATATTCCCTATGATTCTTATGATGTGGGAGGAACGGTAATCGACATGTTCCTCGCCCCTGCGACAGCCTGTCTTGCTGTGGCAGTCTATGCAAAGAAACAGATATTGAAGGAATACTGGCTGCCGGTTCTGGCGGGGTGCGCGGCCGGTTCGGCTGCATCTATGGGAAGCGTGTATCTGATGTGCCGCCTTTTCGGGCTGAATGAGAACCTGACGGCATCCCTTCTCCCGAAATCCGTTACCACACCCATCGCTGTCAGCATTGCCGGGACTTCCGGCGGTACGCCTTCAATTACCGTGGCAGCAGTGATCTTTACCGGTATTCTGGGAAGCATATTTGCACCGCTTCTGATCCGTGTCTTCCGTGTGAGTGATCCGGTGGCGGCAGGTCTGGCAATCGGTGCGTCAAGCCATGCGGTGGGTACGTCAAAAGCGGTAGAGATCGGCGAGGTGGAGGGCGCCATGAGCGGTCTGGCGATCGGAATCTGCGGACTGATCACTGTGCTCCTGTCGGGAATCCTCTGCTGAGCAGAGTACGGAAGTGTTGGCTGAAAAGAAATGGAGAGAGAATTATGAAGAAAGATACTTCACATACCCTGGACAGAGTCCGGCGCCTTCCTGTTCTGCTGATCGGGGAAGGGCTTCTGGTGGGCGCGGCTGCCGGTCTTGTGGTCCTGCTGTACCGTGTGGCGCTCACGTTCGCAGGGCAGTGGCTGAAGTCAGTGCTCGCATTTATCAGCGGACATCCTCTGCGGATTGCGGGCTGGTTCCTGGTGCTGTTCGTGCTTGCTCTGATCGTCGGAAGGCTTGTGAAGTGGGAGCCGATGATCTCGGGAAGCGGAATCCCCCAGATCGAAGGGGAGATCATGGGAAAGCTCTCAGAGAACTGGAAGAAAGTCCTCCCGGCGAAATTCCTGGGAGGTTTTCTGTGTATTCTGGGAGGACTTTCCCTGGGAAGGGAGGGTCCGTCTATCCAGCTGGGCGCCATGACGGGACAGGGAATTTCCCGCCTCCTCGACCGGGGAAAGACGGAAGAGAACCATCTGATGACATGCGGGGCAAGCGCAGGGCTTGCGGCGGCTTTCCATGCGCCCCTTGCGGGCATGATGTTTTCTCTGGAGGAGATTCACAAGGGATTTTCCACAAGCATTCTGATCTCGGTTATGACTGCTTCGGTGACAGCAGATTATATCTGTTCCCACATCATCGGACTTGATCCGGTGTTTCAGTTCCGCCTGGAACATGTGCTGCCCCAGAATTATTACTGGCTCCTCGTGATTCTCGGGATTATCCTGGGCGTAATGGGAGCTCTCTATAATAAAGGAATGCTGGCAGCACAGGATCTCTATAAAAAACCGAAATTCCTAACCGGGACCGGACGTCTGGTCATCGCGTTCATGACAGCAGGGGGGCTGGGACTGGTCATGCCCTCTGTCCTCGGCAGCGGAAATGATCTGATCGTCTCACTGACCGGAGGGGAGATGCTGCTTGGAGGGCTGATCGTCACGTTTGTTGTAAAATTTCTTTTCTCCGCAGTCAGTTTCGGTTCCGGGGCACCGGGAGGCATTTTCTTCCCGCTTCTGATCCTCGGTGCGCTGATCGGAGGCATCTTCTCCATGACGGGGACAGCTCTCTTCGGTCTGGACCCGGTGTATATGAACAATTTTGTCCTTCTCTCCATGGCGGGATTCTTCACGGCGATTGTGCGCGCTCCGATTACCGGGATTATCCTTCTTTTTGAGATGTCCGGTTCCGTCAGCCAGATGCTCTCCCTGGCGATCGTCTCCGTGGCGGCCTACATCACGGCCCATCTCCTGAAATCGGAGCCCATCTATGAGAGCCTTCTTGGAAGAATCCTAAGCGGAAAAAAGGAGGATGGAAGAGACGGCGGCGCGGCGGACGGTTCCGGGGACGAAGAAGGCGCCAGACGGGAAAATGTTACCGGACGGGAAAAGGTGCTCAGCGAGTTTGTCATCATGAGCGGATCAGTTCTGGAGGGGAAGAAGGTCAGCGATATTACCTGGCCGAAGAACTGCCTTCTGGTGGCAGTGGAGCGTGACGGAAAGGAGCTGATCCCCCGGGGCAGAACGGGGCTCATGGCGGGGGATAAGCTGACGGTCATCACAGATGTGAGAGATGCCGGATATGTACATGACAAATTAGAAAACTTATGTTATACTTCATTTTAGGACAGCGCCGGCGGAAGAGGCGGCGCTGCGCAAAGCAGAGAGACAAAGGAGCCATACAGTATGAAAAGAGTATTATTGAAGCTCAGCGGCGAGGCGCTTGCGGGTGAGAAAAAGACAGGATTTGACGAGGCTACCTGCATCGGCGTCGCAGAACAGGTAAAGCAGCTTGTCGATGACGGGATTCAGGTCGCTATTGTGACAGGCGGCGGCAACTTCTGGAGAGGAAGGACAAGCGAAACCATTGATCGGACGAAGGCGGATCAGATCGGGATGCTTGCGACAGTCATGAACTGTATTTATGTCTCCGAGATCTTCCGTCATGTGGGGATGAAGACGGAAGTGTTTACCCCGTTTGTGTGCGGAGCATTTACCAGCCTGTTTTCCAAGGATGCGGCTGTGGCTGCCCTGGAGGAAGGTAAGGTAATCTTCTTTGCAGGAGGAACGGGACATCCGTATTTCTCCACCGATACAGGAGCGGTGCTCCGTGCCATTGAGATCGAGGCGGACGCCATGCTGCTTGCCAAGGCAATCGACGGTATCTATGACAGCGATCCGAAGGTAAATCCTGCGGCGGTAAAATACGATCAGGTTTCTATCCAGGAAGTCATAGATAAGAAGCTTGCGGCAGTCGATCTGACAGCGTCCATACTCTGTCTGGAGAATAAAATGCCCATGCTTGTGTTCGGGCTGAATGAAGAGAACAGTATCGTGGAGACCATGAAGGGTAATTTCACAGGGACAAAAGTAACAGTATAGGAGGATTTGAAATATGGATGAAAAATTACAGGCATATGACAGCAAGATGACAAAGACGATCAACAACCTCGACGGAGAACTCCTTACGATCCGTGCGGGACGGGCGAATCCACATGTGCTGGACAAGCTGGTAGTAGATTACTACGGAGCGCCGACACCGATTCAGCAGGTGGCGAACGTGTCTGTTCCGGAGGCGCGTATGATTCAGATCCAGC
Organism: Lachnoclostridium sp. An169; assembly: GCF_002160525.1. Classification (GTDB taxonomy): domain Bacteria; phylum Bacillota; class Clostridia; order Lachnospirales; family Lachnospiraceae; genus Mediterraneibacter; species Mediterraneibacter cottocaccae. The sequence goes on along the minus strand of NZ_NFKT01000017.1, from coordinate 28,139 downwards.
CCTGGGAGAAGAGTATGCTCAAGGCGATTGAAAAGGCGATTCTGACATCGGATATCGGCATCAATCCGACCAATGACGGTACATCCATCCGTCTGATTTTCCCGGAACTTACGGAGGAGCGCAGAAAGGAACTGGCCAAGGACGTAAAGAAGAAAGGCGAGGCTGCCAAAGTTGCACTCAGGAATATCCGCCGGGACGGTAACGTGGCGTTTAAGAAACTGAAAGGAACAGAGATCTCCGAGGACGGCATCAAGGATCTTGAGGACGGCCTTCAGAAGCTGACGGACAAGTACGTGGAGAAGGTAGACCGGATGATTGAGGCAAAATCAAAGGAGATCATGACAGTATAAACTGCTTTGTGAGAGAAGAAAAAGGGGGCTTTTATTACCAGAGCCCTCTTTTGCATGAGCAGATTTAGTCTTTTGTATGACCAGATTTATAATTCGGTAAGGAGAACGAAGATGAAAGTACCACAGCATATTGCGATCATATTAGACGGGAACGGCCGCTGGGCAAAGGCGAAAGGAATGCCCCGCAATTACGGCCATGCCCAGGGAAGCAAAAATGTGGAGAGAATCTGTGAGGAAGCCTGGCGCATGGGGATCAAGTACCTGACTGTGTATGCCTTTTCCACGGAGAACTGGAGCCGCCCGAAAGACGAGGTGGACGCTCTGATGAAGCTGCTCCGCAATTATATGAAGACCTGCCTGAAGACGGCGGCGAAAAACGATATGAAAGTCCGGGTGATCGGTGATATCGAGCCGCTGGATGAGGATATCCGCACGAGAATCCGGGAGCTGGAGGAGGCGACGGTGAACAACGGCGGGCTGAATTTTACCATCGCCCTCAATTACGGAAGCCGGGACGAGCTGACCCGGGCGGCGAAAAAGATGGCACAGGACTGCGCAGACGGAAAGCTGAATCCGGCAGAGATCACAGAAGATGTATTTGCCTCCTATCTTGATACTGCGGGAATCCCGGATCCGGACCTGATGATCCGCACAAGCGGCGAACAGCGGCTGTCCAACTATCTGCTCTGGCAGCTTGCCTATTCGGAATTTTACTTTACGGATGTTCCGTGGCCGGATTTTACGAAAAAGGAGCTTGAGAAAGCTGTGGAGGAATATAATCACAGACACAGACGTTTCGGAGCGGTTGAGGAGGCTTAGAGATCATGTTTAAAACACGGTTGCTTAGTGGAATACTGTTAATGATCATCGCCCTGGTAACGCTGATCGCGGGAGGAAACCTTCTGTTTGCCGTGCTGCTTGCCATCAGCCTGATCGGAATGACAGAGCTCTATAAAGTGTTCGGCATCGAGAAAAAACCTCCGGGAATACTGGGGTATATTTTTGCGGTGGGTTATTATCTGATCCTGTATTTTGAGCCGCTTCTCCCCGGAGAGAAGCTGAACTGGTTCATGATGCTTTTTATGGCATATCTGATCTGTCAGATGGCGGTATTGGTGTTTGCTTATCCGAAATATAACACGCAGCAGATCATGGCGGCATTTTTCGGGATGTTTTATGTGGCGGTCATGATTTCCTATATTTATCAGACGCGGATTCTGCCGGGGGGCGTATTTACCGTGTGGCTGGTATTTGTCTGCTCCTGGGGCTGCGATACCTGCGCCTACTGTGTGGGGATGCTCATCGGAAAGCATAAGATGGCGCCGGTGTTAAGCCCGAAGAAGTCGGTGGAGGGCGGTATCGGCGGCATTGTTGGAGCTGCATTGATCGGCCTGCTCTATGCGCTTGCAATTAACCACTGGGGCTCGGCAGGGGCTAATATTGCGGAGTTTGCGCTGATTGGCGCTGTGGGAGGCGCAATCTCACAGGTCGGTGATCTGGCGGCGTCTGCCATCAAACGCTACCATAACATTAAGGATTACGGGAAACTGATTCCCGGACACGGCGGGATCCTGGACCGGTTCGACAGTGTCATTTTCACTGCGCCGATCATATACTATCTGGCGATCCTGCTCTGAAAAAGGCAAAGAATAATCAAAGAGGAAACAGACATATGAAGAAGATTGCAGTACTGGGTTCCACCGGTTCCATCGGAACCCAGACTTTGGAAATCGTAAGGAACAACGGAGATATCAGAGTGACTGCGCTGGCAGCGGGGAATAACATCGATCTTCTGGAGCAGCAGATCCGGGAATTCTCCCCGAAGCTTGCGGCAGTATGGAGTGAAGAGAGGGCGCGGGAGCTGAGGGAGCGCATCCGCGACCTGGACGTAAAGGTGCTCTGCGGCATGGACGGACTGCTTGCCGTCTCTTCCGAGCCGGAAGCAGAGATCCTGGTGACAGCCATTGTGGGAATGATCGGGATCCTTCCTACTATCGAGGCGATTAAGGCGGGAAAAGACATTGCCCTGGCCAACAAGGAGACGCTGGTTACGGCAGGACATATTATCATGCCGCTGGCGGCGGAAAAAGGCGTGTCCATCCTTCCGGTGGACAGCGAACACAGCGCTATCTTCCAGTGTCTCCAGGGCGGACAGCGAAAAGCACTTCACAAGATTCTTCTGACCGCTTCCGGAGGGCCTTTCCGGGGAAAGAAGAAAAGCGAGCTGGAGAATATTCAGGTGGAGGACGCCTTAAAGCATCCCAATTGGGCAATGGGAAAGAAGATCACAATCGACTCCTCTACAATGGTAAACAAAGGCCTGGAAGTGATCGAGGCAAAATGGCTCTTCGGCGTTACGCCGGACCAGATTCAGGTGGTGGTGCAGCCGAAGAGTATCATTCATTCCATGGTGGAATATGAGGACGGCGCCGTGATCGCACAGCTGGGAACTCCGGATATGAAGCTTCCGATCCAGTATGCGCTCTACTATCCGGAGCGGAGATATCTGCCGGGAGAGAGACTGGATTTTTCCACGCTGACGGAGATCACATTTGAGAAACCGGACCTTGAGACATTTACCGGACTGAAGCTTGCCTTCGAGGCTGCAAGGAGAGGGGGATCGCTCCCCACTGTACTCAATGCGGCAAACGAGCGGGCTGTAGCGATGTTCCTGGACCGGAAGATCCGGTTCCTTGAGATACCGGAGATCATCGGCACCTGTATGGAACAGCACCGGGTGATTGAAAATCCGACAGTGGAAGAGATACTAAAGACGGAACAGGAAACATATGAATTTATTAAAAACAGGTGGTGATTTATGGGCATTATCATAGCGATCCTGCTCTTCAGTTTTATTATCATATTCCATGAGCTGGGTCATTTTACACTGGCAAAACTAAACGGAATCCGTGTCGATGAATTTTCACTGGGACTGGGACCTACGCTGATCGGAAAAGAGATCGGCGGGACCAAATTTTCCCTGAAGCTTCTTCCCTTCGGCGGAGCGTGCATGATGGGGGAGGACGATGCGGACGACATGTCGGAAGGAAGCTTCAACAGCAAGTCCGTGTGGGCGCGGATTTCCGTCATCGTGGCGGGACCGCTGTTCAACCTGATTCTGGCATGGATCTTCTGTATTGTTATTATCCTGTGTGTGGGATACCGCTCGCCGGAGGTCACGGAAGTCAGTCCCGGATACTCTGCGGAAGAACAGGGAATGCAGGCGGGAGACGTGATCAAAGAGATCAACGGCAGAAATGTGTATATCTGGGATGATTTAAGTCTCTATACTCTGGCGCATCCGGATGAGAAGACTTATGAGATCGTCTACGAGCGGGACGGAAAAGAGTACACGGCTGACCTGGAGCTTCGCCAGCTGGACGGGGATGCCTCCCCGCGTCTTGGCGTGACAAGCGGCGGCAAGGAGAAGACAGGATTCCTGGGCGCGATGCAGTACAGTGTCTACACGGTGCGGTACTGGATCACATACACCATAGAGAGCGTGCGCATGCTGGTCACCGGGCAGGTAGGTGTGCAGGATCTTTCCGGACCGGTGGGGATCGTCAGCATGGTGGGGGAGGTCTATGAAGCCTCCGCGCCGGCAGGAATCGGTGCGATTTTCCTGAATGTCCTGAATTTCGGTGTTCTGCTGACCGCCAACCTGGGGGTTCTGAACCTCCTGCCGATTCCGGCTCTTGACGGCGGGCGTCTGGTGTTCCTGATCATAGAGGCCATCCGCAGAAAGCGGATTCCTCCGGAGAAGGAAGGAATGGTTCACTTTGCAGGATTTGCCGCTCTGATGGTTCTCATGATCTTTGTAATGTTCAATGATATTGTGAAGCTTTTCTGAATATATATTAGAGAAACGTAAAAATGCGGAGGCATTATGAAGCATTTGAGTGCAATGCAGAACGAGACTACAGAGACGGGAAGACTTCAGATAAATGTAACATCGTCGGCGAATTCCTATCCGGTGGCGGACGCCCAGATCGCCATCTCTTATACCGGGGTGCCGGAGAATACGCTGGAGATGCTGACGACGGATTCTTCCGGACAGACCGAGACCATCGAACTGGGCGCTCCGCCGGAGGAGTGGAGCCTGAATCCGGACAATGAACGCCAGCCGTATTCGGAGTACACTCTGGATATCAGCGCTCCCGGGTTCGAGCCGGTGAGTATCTCGGGGGCGGAGATTCTTGCAAACACAAAAGCTATACAGAACGTGAGGATGAGACCGAGCGATACGGGCAGGGAAGAGGAAGAAGTATTCGTCATCCCTGCCCATACTTTATACGGCCAGTATCCGCCGAAGATCGCAGAGGATGAAATCAAGCCGACCAACGAGACGGGAGAGATTGTTTTAAGCCGGGTGGTGGTCCCGGAGTACATCGTGGTTCACGACGGTTCCCCAAGGGACAGCACAGCGACAGACTACTATGTGAAATACAAAGATTACATCAAAAATGTGGCGTCCAGTGAAATCTATGCCACCTGGCCGGCGAATACCATCCGGGCGAATGTCCTGGCGATTATGTCCTTTACGCTGAACAGGGTTTATACGGAGTGGTACAGGAACCGTGGATACGACTTTACGATCACCTCTTCCACTGCATTCGATCAGAAGTGGATCCCGGAGAGGAATATATACGAATCTATCTCCGTTATCGTGGATGAGCTGTTTGGAAATTATCTGTCCAGACCCAATGTGCGTCAGCCCATCCTGACTCAGTACTGCGACGGAAAACGGGTGAGCTGTCCCAACTGGATGACCCAGTGGGGGGCCAAGGAACTGGGAGATCAGGGGTTGAGCGCCATTGAGATCCTGCGGTATTTCTACGGGGATGACATGTATATCAATACGGCACAGGAGATATCCGGCATCCCGTCCTCCTGGCCGGGCTACACGCTGCAGCAGGGCGCAAGCGGCGCCAAAGTCCGGCAGATGCAGGAGGAGCTGAACGTGATTGCAGGAGCATATCCGGCGCTTCCGAAGATCAGTGCGGACGGCATTTACGGACCGGCTACGGAGAATGCGGTGCGCAAGTTCCAGTCGGTGTTCGGACTGCCGGTGACGGGGGACGTGGATTATGCCACCTGGTATAAGATTTCCGAGATCTATGTGGGTGTGTCAAGAATCGCAGAGCTCACATAGAAGGGGAGTATCATTCAGAGAGGAGCAGCATGGCGGGACGGAGAAGAAGAAAAAAGAAAAGAAGATTAATCAGGGTAGCAGGCATTGTCTGCATGCTGGGGATCATCGCAGCGGCCGGAATGGCGCTGCGCGGCCTGCCGGAAATTCTGATGACTGCAGAGGAGACCGTAAATATGGTCTCCCGGCAGCAGGTGGAGTTTCCGGAACTTACGGTGACAGTGGAGGAAGTGGCAGGGGATTTCTACTACCAGCAGCTTTCCGAAAAGGAACAGACTGTTTACAGGGAGCTGCTCCAGGGAGCGGGCAATATGGAAGAATGTATCCGTCTGCACGCGGGACAGGAAGATGATACGGCAAAGGTGTACGAATATCTTCTGTATGACCGGCCGGAGCTGTTCTGGTGTGACGGGAGTTCACGGATGACAGTTTATGGAGAGTATACGGAATTCTATCCCGGTTATACCTGCACAGCGGCGGAGAAAGAAGAGAGGCAGGCGCAGATTGACAAGGCGTCAGAGACTTGTCTGGACGGGATCGGAGAAGAGGCTTCCGCATATGACAGGATCCGTTATATCTATGAATATCTGGTCGGGACTGTAGACTATAATGCAGGCGCGCCGGATAACCAGAATATTTACAGTGCTCTGGTGGGAAGAGAGTCTGTCTGCGCGGGATATTCGCGGGCAGCCCAGTATCTCCTGGGAAAACTCGGGATACCCTGTATCTATGTGACCGGCAGGGTGGAAGGACAGGGAGCCCATGCCTGGAATATCGTAAAATGCGGGGAAAACTATTATCAGATGGATGTTACTTTTGGAGATCCGGTGTTCCTGGAGATGGAAGAAGGGGTAAATCAGCCGGAGGGAAGCATTAACTATGATTATCTCTGCTGCACGGACGGGGAACTTTTTACCACGCATATCCAGGATGATTTTGTACCTTATCCTGCCTGTACGGCGGATGATCTGAATTATTACAGAATAAACGGAATGTACTATGAGGGGTATGATGCCCAGGAGATACTGAATGCCATGAACGACAGTATCTATGCGGGAGAAGCTTCCTTTACATGCAAATTTTCTGACAGCGCAGCTTACGGCAGTGCCAGGGAAGGGATAATCGATGACCTTCTTCCGAAAGCGGCAGGAAATCTTGCGTCTTATTACGGTCTCAGCCGGGTAAGGTACACGTATGTGGAAGATGCGCAGCACTGCAGACTGACGGTTTTCTGGGACTACAGTGAACAGCAGTAAAATATATTTTTATTGTTATTCGGACGAAAAAGAGATATGATAATAATAAAAATAAATGAAAGGAAGTGATCAGATGGGAAGTCCTTTTGAAGGCTACAAAAAGAAGAATGAGTATCTGGTCTGCATTGATTCCGACGGATGCGCCATTGATTCCATGGACATTAAACATATCAGATGCTTCGGTCCCTGCATGATTACCGAGTGGGGACTCGAAAAATATCAGGAGGAAATCCTGAAGAGATGGAATGAGATTAATCTTTATTCCATGACAAGGGGGATTAACCGTTTCAAGGGTCTGGCAGCCATGCTGAAGGAGGTAAACGAGAAGATTACCCCAATAGAAGATGTTGATTCTCTTGTGCAGTGGGCTGAGGAGGCGGACGAGCTCTCCAACAGTGCTGTGGAGAAAGCGGCAAAGGAGAAAAACAGTGTCTGCCTGGAGAAGGCGCTGCGCTGGTCCGAGGCAGTAAACCGCGCGATTAAGGCGCTTCCGGAGGAAGATGTAAAGCCGTTTGACGGTGTGAAGGAGAAGATTACCGCACTGCATGAATACTGTGACATTGCGATTGTCTCATCTGCCAACTATGAGGCGGTGAAAGAAGAATGGACCCGCTTCGGCCTGATTGACCATGTGGATATTGTACTTGCCCAGAACGCGGGATCGAAGAAGAGCTGTATTGAGAAGCTGTTAACCTTCGGCTACGATAAAGACAAAGTCATGATGACAGGAGATGCTCCGGGAGACCTGGATGCAGCGGAGAAGAACGGTGTATTCTATTATCCGATTCTTGTGCGCCATGAGGCAGAGAGCTGGGAGAGAATCGAAGAGGCGGCAAAACACCTGACTGAGGGTACATATGCCGGTGAGTATCAGCAGGAGCTGATCGACCGGTTTAAAGCGAACCTGTCCTGAAAAACTAACTGTTGAAATATAAGAACAGTTGTAGTATAATTCATTAGAATATGAGAACGAGGGCGCTCTGGATCAAAAGACTCCAAGAGTGCCTTTCCTATGCAGATTGAAATATACAAAAGGAAAGGGTGGACACATGAAGGCGTTTCTGATTTTGGAAGACGGCACTGTTTTTACAGGCACAAGCATCGGCTCGACAAGAGACTGTATCAGTGAAATCGTATTTAATACTTCTATGACGGGGTATCTGGAGGTGCTGACAGATCCTTCCTATGCAGGACAGGCGGTGGTAATGACCTATCCGCTGATTGGAAATTACGGAATCACACCGGATATGGAATCAAAGAAGGCATGGCCGGATGGATATATAGTAAGAGAACTTTCCAGGATGCCGAGCAATTTCAGGTGCGAGGGAACGATCCAGGATTTCCTTAAAGAGCAGGATATTCCCGGTATCGCAGGAATCGACACCCGTGCCCTTACCAAGATCCTCCGGGAGAAGGGTACGATGAACGGCATGATCACGACAAATGAGAACTACAATCTGGACGAGATCATCCCGCAGTTAAAGAAATATACAGTGGGAGACGTTGTCTCCAGAGTAACCTGTTCTGAAAAATATGTTCTGGAAGGAAACGGGAAGAAAGTTGCTCTTCTTGACCTTGGAGCAAAGAATAATATTGCAAGATCTTTAAACCAGCGTGGCTGCGAAGTGACTGTTTATCCGGCCCACACAACCGCGGAGGAAATCATTTCATCAAATCCCGACGGTATCATGCTCTCAAACGGACCTGGAGATCCGGCTGACTGCACTTCTGTTATCGAAGAAATCAGAAAATTGTACAATACAGATATTCCGATTTTTGCCATCTGTCTCGGACACCAGCTTATGGCGCTTGCTACGGGTGCGTCTACACATAAGCTGAAATACGGCCACAGGGGCGGAAACCATCCGGTGAAAGACCTTCAGACCGGAAGAGTGTACATCTCATCTCAGAACCACGGCTACGTTGTGGATGAGGAGAGTGTGGATCCGAAGGTGGCAGTTCCGGCATTCCGCAATGTAAATGACGGGACGAACGAGGGACTTTCCTATGTGGGCAAGAACATCTTTACTGTTCAGTTCCACCCGGAGGCGTGTCCCGGGCCACAGGATTCCGGTTACCTGTTTGACAGATTTATAGAGATGATGGGAGGAGCGAAATAATGCCCAGAGATTTAAGTATTAAAAAAGTATTGGTTATCGGTTCCGGTCCGATCGTCATCGGACAGGCGGCGGAGTTCGACTATGCAGGAACACAGGCGTGCCGTTCCCTGAAGGAAGAGGGGCTTGAGGTCGTTCTTCTCAACTCGAATCCGGCGACGATCATGACAGATAAAGATATCGCGGACCGCGTTTACATCGAGCCGCTGACCGTAGAAGTGGTTGAACAGCTGATCCTCAAGGAAAAACCGGACAGTGTGCTTCCGACCCTGGGAGGACAGGCGGGACTGAACCTTGCCATGGAACTGGAGGAAGCCGGTTTCCTGAAGGAAAACAATGTGCGTCTTATCGGAACCACTTCCGAGACGATCAAGAAGGCGGAAGACCGTCTGGAGTTCAAGGCGACCATGGAGAAGATCGGCGAGCCTGTTGCCGCGTCTCTGGTTGTGGAAAATGTGGACGATGGCCTGGCATTTGCCAACAAGATCGGTTACCCGGTGGTGCTCCGTCCGGCTTACACGCTGGGAGGAAGCGGCGGCGGTATCGCCCATGATTCCCACCAGCTCGTGGAGATCCTGGAAAACGGACTCCGTCTTTCCCGTGTGGGTCAGGTGCTTGTGGAGCGCTGCATCGCGGGATGGAAGGAGATCGAGTACGAGGTGATGCGGGACAGCGCAGGAAACTGCATTACCGTATGTAATATGGAAAATATCGACCCGGTGGGCGTTCACACCGGAGACAGTATCGTTGTGGCTCCGTCCCAGACTCTGGGCGACAAGGAGTACCAGATGCTTCGTACTTCCGCCCTCAATATTATCAGCGAGCTGAACATCACCGGAGGGTGTAACGTACAGTATGCCCTGAATCCGGATTCCTTTGAGTACTGTGTCATCGAGGTAAATCCGCGTGTGAGCCGTTCTTCCGCGCTGGCGTCCAAGGCAACGGGATATCCGATTGCCAAGGTGGCGGCGAAGATCGCCCTGGGATATACCCTGGATGAGATCAAGAATGCCATCACGAAGAAGACATATGCAAGCTTTGAACCCATGCTTGACTATGTGGTTGTGAAGATGCCACGTCTTCCCTTTGATAAATTCATCAGCGCCAAGAGGACGCTGACTACGCAGATGAAGGCGACCGGAGAGGTCATGAGCATCTGCAACAATTTCGAGGGCGCGCTGATGAAAGCCATCCGTTCCCTGGAGCAGCATGTGGACTGCCTGATGTCCTATGATTTCACCGCACTTTCCAAGGACGAGCTCCTCGAGGAACTTGGAATCGTGGACGACATGAGAATCTGGAGAATCGCGGAGGCGGTCCGCAGAGGAATCGATTACGATACCATTTATAATATCACGAAGATCGACCGCTGGTTTATCGACAAGATCGCCATTATCGTGGAGATGGAAAACGCCCTGAAAACACAGGAGCTGACTCCGGAACTCTTAAAAGAGGCGAAACGCATCGAGTTCCCGGATAACGTGATCGCCCGGCTGACAGGAAAGAGCGAGCGCGAGATTCATGATATGCGCCATGAAAACGGGATCGTTGCGGCGTACAAGATCGTTGATACCTGTGCGGCAGAGTTTGCGGCGGAAACTCCGTATTACTATTCCGTATACGGAAGCGAAAACGAAGTAGAGAAGACAGAAGGGAAGAAGAAAGTCCTTGTCCTTGGTTCCGGACCGATCCGGATCGGACAGGGAATCGAGTTCGACTTCTGCTCCGTGCACTGTACATGGGCATTCTCCAAAGAGGGATACGAGACGATTATCGTCAACAACAACCCGGAAACGGTAAGTACGGACTTTGATATTGCAGACAAGCTGTATTTTGAGCCTCTCACACCGGAAGATGTGGAGAGCATTGTAGATATTGAGAAGCCGGACGGCGCTGTAGTGCAGTTCGGCGGCCAGACAGCTATCAAGCTGACCGAGGCGCTCATGAAGATGGGTGTGCCGATTCTCGGAACTTCCGCGGAAAACGTAGACAAGGCGGAGGACCGCGAACTTTTCGATGAGATTCTGGAAGAGTGTGAGATCCCGCGTCCGACCGGAGGAACCGTATTTACTGCAGAAGAGGCGAAAGAGGTTGCCAACCGTCTGGGGTATCCGGTGCTTGTGCGTCCTTCCTACGTGCTGGGCGGACAGGGAATGCAGATTGCCATCAACGACAACGATGTGGATCAGTTTATCGGAATCATTAACCGGATCGCTCAGGATCACCCGATCCTTGTGGACAAGTACCTGCAGGGTAAGGAGATCGAGGTGGATGCGGTGTGTGACGGAACGGATATTCTGATTCCGGGTATCATGGAGCATATTGAGCGTGCGGGAATCCACTCGGGAGACAGTATTTCCGTCTATCCGGCCCAGAGCCTGACCGAAGGGGCAAAGGCAAAGATTGCCGAGTATACGAGAAGACTGGCGAAGTCCCTGCATGTCATCGGAATGATCAATATCCAGTTCATTGTCTGCGGTGACGAGGATGTATATGTCATCGAAGTCAATCCGCGTTCCAGCCGTACCGTGCCGTATATCAGCAAGGTGACGGGAATTCCGATCGTTCCCCTGGCGACTCAGGTGATCATCGGAAAGAAGATCCGCGAGCTCGGCTATACTCCGGGACTTCAGCCGGAGGCAGACTATGTGGCTGTGAAGATGCCGGTATTCTCCTTCGAGAAGATCCGCGGCGCTGATATCAGCCTCGGACCTGAGATGAAATCCACAGGAGAGTGCCTTGGAATTGCGAAGACCTTCGATGAAGCGCTCTATAAGGCATTCCTCGGCGCAGGAATCAAACTGCCGAAGTTCAAGAACATGATCATGACTGTCCGTGATGAGGATCAGCAGGAGGCTGTGGAGATCGGACGCAGGTTTGCCGATATCGGATACCATATTTTCGCTACAAGCGGAACCGCCCGGGCACTCAACGCGGCGGGAGTTAAGGCCACTCCGGTGCGTAAGATCGAGCAGGAGTCCCCGAACCTCCTGGACCTGATACTGGGTCACAAGATCGATCTTGTCATCGATATCCCGGCTCAGGGAGTGGAGCATTCCAGGGATGGATTCGTCATCCGCCGGAACGCCATCGAGACAGGTGTCAATGTGCTGACTGCCATTGATACGGCTCGTGCGCTGATCACCAGTCTGGAGAATACAGATATTAAGAAACTGACGCTTATTGATATTGCGACAATATAGGCGAATAGAATCGGGAAGTCCTCCCGGGAGGACAGAAAAAAGATAAAGTTGTTTCAAAAAGAAGACCGCAGGACTCTTCGCCGGGGAGAATGTATTCCGGAGCGCAGAGTCCTGCGGTCAAACTGTACTGAGAGAGGGCTCTGAAAATGGACAGAACAAGGGATATCAGTCTGCACTTTACAGAAAAAGGTTCCGGCACACCGCTTATTGAATCCGATGAAGTGAAAGGACAGGAAACCGGGCGAAGATGCGAAAGTTGGATATCGAGGCGGACTTGTAAAGAGAAAGAAAAATGAGTATAATATGTCTAGAATTTACAGAAAGCGGAAGTGAACATATATGAAATTGCAGAATCCATTTTCGGTACGTCAGGAGCAGGAGATTCCGGCGGAATTTCTCGATCTGATCAGCGACATCCTTTCCAATCCGGAGTTCCTCACTCTGGATTCCTACAGCCATCATCCGGGCGCCAGCCGCCTGGTACACAGCATGAATGTGTCTTATCTGGCGTGGAAGATGGCGAAACGCCGGGGATATGATGAACGGGCTGCAGCAAGGATCGGTCTGCTGCACGACTTCTGTCCTTATGATTTTGAGGACAGGACGCCTACGGGAGAGCATCAGGCGTTTTACCATCCGAAAGCGGCAGCGTGGTACAGCAGGGAATACTTTCATATCAGCGAAGAGGAAGAAAGTGCGATCCTTACTCATATGTTCCCTATCGGACCGTTGCCGAGGAACCGCCTGGCATGGATTATCACTCTGGCGGACAAACAGGCATCAATCCTGGAGGTATGCGGCGTGACAGTTGTACCCAGATACGGGATAAGCCTGACGTGAGCCGGGACAGGTGTCAGGTATCATATTTCCGGGCAAGATGTTCGGAAATGCCGAGGAGACAGGATTTGAGAAACAGACTGAAATCTTCCGGCGGCATACAGTCCTTTTTCAGAATCCATTTTTTAATGGCACAGACAAAGGCATCGGCATAGAACTCGGCGTATGAGCTGAGAGGAAAGCCGGTGCCTTTAAAACGTGCCCGGATCAGGTCTTCCTGAATCAGATCGCTGACGATGCTCTCAAAATATTCGGTAAAGGAGTTCTGACCATTGACGCTGAAAATCTTCTGGTACATCTCGCGGTTTGTATAAAAATAGCGGCAGAGATCTTCCAGAAGTTCCCAGGAGCCCTGATGCCCGCTCTCGCTGACCAGGGTGAAAAATTCCGTGTAAAAGACCCAGTTGATTAGATCATACTTGTCTTTAAAATGGTAATAAAAGCTTTTGCGGTTCATTCCGCATTTTTCACAGATGTTTCCGACACTGATTTTTTCGACGGGAAGGGATGCGGCAAGCTTCCTGAAAGCCTGTCCCAGAGCATGCTTTGTAATGTTTGAATCAGCCAAAATAATCCCCTCCTGACCTGTCAGCATTTGCAACGAACGATAAAAAGTAGTATATTATAACATAAAAATTCTTGCAAGTTTCAGTTGAGGTTTTGTTACAAAAGACGGGGAAGTGTTCAGAAATGCAGAGAAAGACGGCTAAACAGGAACTGATGCGGGAGTGTATTTTCACCGCGCTGATGCTTCTGATGGAGAAAGAGGACTACGACAGGATTACCATAACAGACATTGCAAAAAGAGCCGGAGTATCGCGTATGGCGTATTACAGGATGTACCGCTCCAAGGACGACATTCTGACGGATCATATGCGGTGGGTTTTCGACCGGATTGCCGACCAGGTAAAGGAACAGAAGATCACAACGGAAAAAGAATTCTTTATCTGCTATTACCGTGAGGTGCAAAAGAATACAGTATTTCTGAAAAATGTCGTGAAAGCAGGACTCATGGAACAGGTCTGGAGAATCATGAAGGACTATGCGGACGATTTCTATATGTACCGTAAAGAGGGAAAGAATCCGGAAGGGGAAGACCGGTACAGGGTGAGCTTCTTTGTCGGGGGAATCCTTCTGCTCACCAGGGAATGGCTGGAAAGCGGGATGAATGAGAGCGTTGAGGAGATGGCGTCCATTTCTACCAGGACTGCCGACGCTCTGCTTAGTTAAATCTTAATAATTTATCATTAAAAAAATCAGAAACGCTTAATCTCTTTTTGGTATCATTTATATTCAGGAGGACTGTTCCATGAATGAGAAGATACTTGTTGTAGATGATGAAAAAGAGATAGCGGATCTGGTTGATCTTTATCTTTCCAACGAAAATTTTACTGTAATCAAATGCTACAGCGCCGGAGACGCCATGGAGCATATCTCCCGCGGGGAAGTGGATCTGGCGATTCTGGATGTAATGCTTCCGGATATGAGCGGATTTCAGCTCTGCCGGAAGATCCGGGAACACTACTGCTATCCGGTGATCATGCTGACGGCAAAAGGGGAAGAGATCGATAAGATTACCGGTCTGACTCTGGGAGCGGATGATTATATTACAAAACCGTTCCTGCCTCTGGAGCTTGTGGCGCGGGTGAAGGCGCAGCTGCGCCGATATAAAAAATACAATTCGGGAACGGCAAAAGAAGAGGAAATTCTTGTACATTCGGGGCTTGTGCTGAATATACGCACCCACGAATGTACGTTGAACGAGAAACAACTTGATCTGACACCCACGGAATTTTCCATCCTCTATATTCTCTGCAGGCAGAAAGGGGAGGTGGTGAGTGCTGAAGAGCTGTTCCATGAAATCTGGGGAGATGAGTATTACAGCAAGAGCAATAATACCATCACCGTCCATATCCGTCATCTGCGCGAGAAGATGGGGGATTCGTTCGAAAATCCAAAGTATATCAAGACAGTCTGGGGGTGCGGGTATAAAATTGAAAAGTAGATTTTCTGTCACATTCAAAGTGCTGACAGCCTGTTCGTTTGGGTTCAACCTCTGCTGTATCACCTATTATCTGATGGATACGGTGTGGAACGGTTCTTTTGTAGACTGGTTCGAGTC
Source organism: Lachnoclostridium sp. An169 (assembly GCF_002160525.1). Taxonomy (GTDB): domain Bacteria; phylum Bacillota; class Clostridia; order Lachnospirales; family Lachnospiraceae; genus Mediterraneibacter; species Mediterraneibacter cottocaccae. The sequence continues at coordinate 13,105 of NZ_NFKT01000017.1, read as the reverse complement.
CCGCTTTGTGATCCGGGAAAAAGAGTATATCCCGGAGCTGAAGGGTTATATCCTGACATACAGTATCAACTGGTCACGGTTCAAGCTGCTTCTTCTTGAACTGCTGATTGTGGGAGTGATCATCTGCCTATGCATTGCCGTCTGTGCGGCGGATCGTTACGCGCGCAGACGGGTGACAAAGACGGTGGGAGAGATCAGCCAGATGATCCGGATCTGCATGCAGCAGGAAGGAGGAGAACTCTCGGAAATGTTTCCGGAAAAATATGCGGAAATCTATGTTCAGATGGCAGATTTCAAGGCAATGGTGCGTCATCATGAGCAGATGCGCAAGGAGGAAGTGTCCCGCAAAAACGATCTGATCACCTATCTCGCCCATGATCTCAAGACGCCGCTCACCTCGGTGATCGGCTATCTGACTCTCCTGAAGGAGACCCCGGATATGCCGGAAAAGCAGAGAGCCCGTTACATCAATATTGCCCTGGATAAAGCCAGCCGTCTGGAAGATCTGACCAATGAGTTCTTTGAGATCACCCGTTACAATCTGCAGCAGATCGCGTTGGAGATGGAGAGCATAGATCTGTATTATATGATGGTACAGCTTACGGATGAGTTTTATCCGGTCTTAAGCGCCCACGGAAATACAGTCCGGCTTGATATTGATGAAGATCTGATGATCTACGGTGACGCGGAAAAGCTTGCCAGAGTGTTCAACAATATTCTGAAAAATGCAGTGTCCTACAGTTACCGGGATACAGAGATCGAGATCTGTGCCCGTGCCACAAAGACGGAGACACGGATCTGTTTCCGGAACAGGGGAAAAACGATTCCTCCGCAGAAGCTGGACGCCCTTTTTGAAAAATTTTTCCGTCTGGATGAAGCGCGGACGGCGAACACCGGCGGTGCCGGACTGGGCCTGGCAATAGCAAAAGAGATCGTCACACTTCATGGAGGGACGATTCAGGCGGAGAGTGAGAATGAGACAACGATTTTTCTCATCACTCTGCCGAGATCCTGACAGCGTAAGAAATTTCTAAAATCCTCTTAGGCTTTTCTTAGGAAATAAACAACTGAATATTAAAATACAGGGGACCCCCGGACGGTAGAATGAAACCGTACGGGGGTTTTGATATGGCATGAACTCCGTGCGGTATAAGAAAGTCTGACGAGGTGAGAAGGATGAAAAAAGAGAAGAAAAAGCAGACAGTGGCAGTATTGTTCGGAGGCTGTTCTCCGGAGTACAGTGTATCCCTGCAGTCTGCATATGCAGTTATTACACATATGAATCCGGAGAAATACGATACGGTTCTGATCGGAATCGATGGTGACAGCGGGCAATGGTATCTCTACCGGGGAGATGTGGACCGGATCCCCGAGGATCAATGGATGGATGAGCGCCTGTGCACACCGGTGACAGTCAGCATGGACCGGCGGGAACACAGCCTCTGCTATATGGAAGAGGGAACGGTAAAGAAGATCGCTCTGGATGCGGCTCTCCCTGTGCTTCACGGCAGAAACGGGGAGGACGGGACCGTTCAGGGAGTATTCGAACTGGCAGGAATCCGTGTAGTCGGATGCGGTCTCCTGTGTTCTGCCGTATGTATGGACAAGGAGATGGCGCACCAGATCGTATCTGCGGCAGGAATCCGTACGGCACGGTCGTTTATGGCGGAAAAGCCGTACCGTGAGACGGAGCTTATGTCCCGGGCGGAAGAACTGGGATATCCGCTGTTCGTAAAGCCGCTCCGGGCGGGCTCATCCTTTGGCATCACGAAAGTATGCCGCAGGACAGAACTGATCCCCGCAGTGGAGCGTGCGTTTGAGCACGATTCGCTGATTGTCATGGAAGAGATGATCGACGGCTTTGAGGTGGGATGCGCCATACTGGGAAATCAGGAGCTTACCGTGGGAGAGGTGGATGAGATCGAACTGTCGGATGGATTCTTCAACTTTGAGGAAAAGTATACGCTGAAGACATCGAAGATACACGTACCTGCCCGGATCTCTCCGGAAAAGGCAGAGGAGATCAAAGAGGCGGCAGTTACGATCTATCGTGTCCTGAAGTGTACGGATTTTGCGCGGATCGACATGTTCCTGACCCCGGAGGGGGAGATCTGTTTCAATGAGGTGAATACGATACCGGGATTCACTACCCACAGCAGATATCCGGGTATGCTGAAAGCTGCCGGAATCAGTTTTGAGGAGATTGTGGACCGGATTCTGGAGGGTGTGCGGTAAGTGATGGAGAGAAGTGACTGGAATTATCTGATCCTTGTAAACAGGGAGAACCCGCTGAGGAGATTTCCGGATGCGGATATGCTGGAGCCGGTTCTGGAAGAATACCCGGACGTCCTTATGGAACACAGGGCAGCGCGCGCCCTTCGGGCTTTGCTCGAAGCAATCGGAAACCGGGGAGAGATCATCCCGGTCAGCGGCTTCCGTACTCAGGCGGAACAGCAGAAGATCTGGGATGACACGCTCCTGGAACGGGGCGAGGAGTTTACCCGGAAGTTTGTTGCATACCCGGGCTGCAGTGAACATCAGACCGGACTTGCCATCGATCTGGGCGCCAATCTCCCGGAGATTGATTTTATCTGCCCGGAATTCCCGGATACGGGGATCTTCGGAAAGTTTCGGGAGAAGGCGGCTGACTTCGGCTTTATCGAGCGCTATCCGAAGGGAAAAGAAGCTGTGACCGGGATCGGCGCGGAGCCCTGGCATTTCCGGTATGTAGGGGTTCCCCATGCAGCGGTGATGAAAGCCGGCGGGCTGGTTCTGGAAGAGTATGCAGAGGAGAGGAATGCTTTCGGAGGAGGAGTAAAATGAGACGGGGAAAAGAGTATGCGGGAATCGACTGGTTCCGTCTGCCTGCCGCGCTGATGGTGATCGCCATTCATACGGCGCCGTTCTCAAAAATCAGTGAAAGCCTGGATTTTCTGCTGACGTATTGCCTGGGCAGGGTGGCGGTGCCCTTTTTTCTGATGACTACAGGGTACTTTGTCCTGGCACCGGCATGTTCCGGCGGGCTGCGCCGCTTTCTGAAAAAGAACGTTCTGCTCTATCTGGCAGTAACGCTTCTGTATCTGCCGCTTACGGTCTATGCGGGAAATCTGCCGGAAAGTTTAGCGGGAGCTGTGAGAGATCTTATGCTGGATGGGACATTCTATCATCTGTGGTATTTTCCTGCAGCGATCCTGGGGAGTGTGATTGTATCTGTCCTGCTCCGTGTATGCAGTTTCAGGGCAGCAGGAGTCTTTGCGGTATGTGCGTATCTTGTCGGGCTGCTGGGGGACAGTCTCTATGGAGCGGCACAGGCGGTTCCGGTGCTGCGGGCGTTTTACGGCGGGATCTTTTCCATCTGCAGTTATACGAGAAACGGAATCTTCTACGCCCCGGTATTCCTGATGATGGGTGTGATGCTCCGCAGATCCGAGAAAATGAGGGGACCGGAGAGGATGGCGGACCGCAGGGGAGAACAGCGGCGGAATACAGTGCTTCTGATGATATCGTCTGTGTTGATGATGACAGAAGGTTATCTGTCCTTTCATTTCGGCCTGCAGCGGCATAACAGCATGTATCTCTTTCTGCTTCCGGTCATGTATTTCCTCTACCGCCTGCTTCTGAGCATGAAAGGAAATGCGCCGGTCTGGACCCGCTCCTGCTCCATGCTTGTCTATGTGATCCACCCGGCTGTGATCGTGGCGCTGCGGTGTGCGGCAGGGGCAGCGGGACTGGAGACAGTCCTGGTGGAAAACCCGCTGGTACTGTTTCTCTGCGTAAGTGTAATATCCTTTGCAGCGGCCATGGCTGCAGGATGGGTGTATAGAAAGAAGGTGACAGACAATGAATCAGAAAGGACGCGCATGGATCGAACTTGACCTGCACAACCTGCATCATAATGTGGAGGAACTCCGCAAGGCTGCCGGAGCGGGCTGCGAGCTGATGCCCGCGGTGAAGGCAAACGCCTATGGACACGGTGCAGTACCGGTCTCCCGGGCTCTTGCCGGGGACGGAATTACAAGCTTCTGTGTGGCCTCCCTGGGAGAGGGGATTGAACTTCGGGAGGCGGGCATCCGGGGAATGATCCTGATCCTGGGATATACTTCTCCTGCCGATTTCCCGGAACTGCTGAATTATAATCTTACCCAGACGGTTGTGGATGCAGCCTGCGCAGACGATCTGGACCGGTGCGGGAGAAAACTGGGACAGAGAATCCCGGTCCATGTGGGGATTGACACCGGGATGCACCGGCTTGGAGAGCGCAGCAGTGATCTGGAGCGGATTCTGCCTCTGTGGGAGGTGGACGGGATCCGTATCGACGGGGTATTTTCCCATCTCTGTGTATCGGACGGGATTACGGAGAGGGAGCGCGCATTTACCATGGAACAGATCCGGAAGTTCCGGGAGGTTGTGGAGAAGATTCACAGTGCGGGAAAAAGCGGTTTTAAGACACATCTTCAGGGAAGCTACGGGCTACTGAACTATCCCGGTGCGGGATTTGACTTCGCACGCCCGGGAATCGCACTGTACGGGGCTTACAGCCTGCCGGAAGATGAGAAAAACACTGTCTTCCCGGCTGACCTCCGCCCGGTGCTCTCACTGAAAGCCCGGGTGGAAACGGTGAAAATGCTCCGCGCCGGAGAGTCCGCCGGCTACGGACTCACTTATACGGCTCCATCGGATCGGAAAATAGCCGTTGTATCCGCGGGCTACGCGGACGGTGTGCCAAGGAATCTGTCCAACTGCGGGCATGCCCTTGTGAAAGGGCAGAAAGTCCCCATCGTGGGACGGATCTGCATGGATCAGTTCACCCTGGACGTGACGGAGGTCAGAAATGTGTTTCCCGGAGATGAGGCGGTTCTGATCGGCAGATCCGGCAGCCGGGAAATCAGCGCGGCGGAGATGGCACAGGCCGCCGGTACTATTTCCAATGAAATTTTAAGCCGTCTGGGTTCACGGCCCGAGCGCATTGTTTTTACACAGATTTAACAATTCTCTTACCCTGCTGTTTACCGGTATGTTATACAATGTATGACAGAACCGGGGACGGACAGGGTTTTTCTTTTGTCCGGATATCCGGTGGGGCGTCTGTGCGAAAAGAGTGCAGGGTCTGATATTTTAATGAAGGATGAAGAGGAATATTCTATGGTAAAAATTTATGTGGCAGACACCAGTGTTCTGATCCAGGCCCCGTATGCCATCGAGAGTTTTGAAGACAATCAGGTCGTGCTCCCGATGGTGGTTCTGGAAGAACTGGATCATTTGAAAAAATCGGAAGGCGAAGCAGGGGCGAATGCCCGCAGAGTTATCCGCTATCTGGAACAGCTCCGTTTCAAAGGCAATCTCATCCGCGGAGTGGAACTGGAAAACGGTGGTACACTCCGGGTGGAAAAAAACTATGTGGATGTAGAGCTCCCGGAGGATCTCTCGGAAAAGGTGATGGACAACCGGATTCTGAAAGTCTGTCTCGGGCTGTCCCGGGAGAAAGAGGAACAGGTGATCCTTGTGACGAAAGATCTGCTCCTGCGCATCAAAGCGCAGATACTCGGGATTGATGCGGAGGATTTCACCACAGATCAGGTGCTGGATCATGAGAAACAGTACACCGGCAGGTGCGAGCTGTTCGTCCCGGAAGAGATTTTCAAAGAATTCAAGAAAAAAGGAGTGCCTGTCGATAAAGTGTATGCGATCAATGCGCAGGGGGAAAACTATGTTCCAGAGCTGGAGGAGAATCAGTTTGTGATTCTCAGGGCGGATCAGTCCACGAAAAAGACCCATCTTGGAAGAGTGGAAAACGGCGTGATCCGCAAACTGGAGTACCGCAAGAGTTCACCCTACGGCATCTCCCCACGCAGTGCAGGCCAGTATTTTCTTCAGGAGGCCCTGATGCAGCCCGCGGAAAAAGCACCACTGGTCATCGTTAAGGGAATGGCGGGTACGAGCAAGACATTTTATTCACTGGCAGTGGGACTGGAAAAACTGCTCAACCATCCCACAGGCGAGTACCGGAGAATCCTTGTCTGCCGCCCTAACGCCCAGTTTGACGATGACATCGGTTTTCTTCCCGGGGATGAGCAGGAGAAGATTTCCCCGCTGATGCGTCCGATTATGGACAATCTGGAGCAGCTCATCGATTCCAGTGAGGAAGACCGCTATGCTGACGAAGAAGAACTGCAGGGGAAAATCGAGGAGATTTTTGCCAGAGGCCTGATTCAGACGGAAGCCCTCAACTATATCAGAGGCCGCTCCATTGTCAAGACATATCTGATCATCGACGAGGCGCAGAATACTACGCCGAACCAGATCAAGGGCATTATTACCAGAGCAGGGAAAGATACGAAGATCATCCTTCTGGGCGACCCCAATCAGATCGACCGTCCTTTCCTGGATGAGCGCACCAACGGGTTAAGCTATGCTTCCGAACATATGAAGGGAAGTCCTCTGTGCTGGCAGATCACCATGACCGCCCAGGAATGCGAGCGGTCGGCCCTTGCCATGGAAGCGGCGGGGAGGCTGTAACAGTCCGGATGGAAGAAACAGACCGGGGCGGCTTTGGACCCGGATAAAGATGCGCGGGGAATGAATACAATGGAATACAGGACGAATTTTAAACAAATCAGAAAGAATGAGGAGATTAATCTCCTGATCGAAAAGGGAAATGATATTCTCAATGTGCTGGGCTACACCGAGCACTCGAAAAAACACGCAGCCAAAGTGGCTGAGACCGCAGGCAGAATTTTAAAAGAACTGGGATATGGAAAACGGAAGATTGAACTGGCGATGACCGCCGGATACATGCATGATATTGGAAACAGTATCAACCGCAGCGACCATGCCCACAGCGGGGCGATCCTGGCATACCAGATCTTACGGGAGACGGATATGCCCTTAAAAGACATTCTTACTGTTACGGCGGCGATCGGGCATCACGACGAGGAGACGGGGACAGCAGTGGATGAGGTTTCGGCGGCGCTGATCCTGGCGGATAAGACGGATGTGCGGAGAAACCGGGTGCAGAATCCGGTTCCGTCCAGCTTCGATATTCATGACAGGGTAAATTATGCGGCGCTTTCGTCAAAGTTGATTATTCACAAAGAAAAGTGTATGATACAGATGGACCTGGAGCTTGATGACTCCATCTGTACCGTAATGGATTATTTCGAGATTTTCTTAAACCGCATGATAATGTGCAGGCGTGCTGCGGAATGTCTCGGATGTAAATTTAAACTGGTGGCAAACGGAAATAAACTGTGCTGAATTACCAAGGAGGAAGAGTATGGGACAAATTTATATGAACAGAGAGCTGTCATGGCTGAAATTTAACGAGAGAGTGCTTGAGGAGGCGGCGAATCCGGAAGTGCCGCTCTGCGAGCGGACCACATTTGTATCGATTTATCAGAGCAATCTGGATGAGTTTTTCATGGTGAGGGTGGGATCTCTCCAGGATCAGATGCTCCTGAATACCAAGATCCGTGACAGCAAGACAAACATGACTTCCGAGGAGCAGATCCGCGCGATCTTAAAGGAAGTCAGAAGGCTGAACAGGAAAAAAGACGAGATTTATAAGGATCTGATGAGCCAGATCGAGGGATACGGGATCAAGCTGATTGATTTCTCCATGGCAAAGGCGGATGAGAAAAAGTATCTGGAGCAGTATTTCAATCATGAGATTATGCCTCTGAGTTCCCCGACGGTGGTGGGAAAACGCCAGCCCTTCCCGTTCCTGAGAAATGAGGAGATCTACGCGGTAGTGGTTCTCGAGACAAGAAACAAAAAGGAGCGGATCGGTCTGATCCCCTGTTCCAACAGTATCAGCATGTTAAGCCGCCTGATTGAACTGCCGGGAGGCAAAGGGCGTTATATGCTTCTTGAAGACCTGATCCTCCACTACATCGGAAAGATTTTCAAGGGATATAAGGTGAAAGGAAAATCCCTGATCCGCGTGGTGAGAAATGCCGATATCGATGCGGACGCCCTCTATGACGAGGATCTGGACTACCGTGAATTCATGGCGGATCTGATGAAGGAGAGAAAGAAGCTCTCCCCGGTGCGCCTGGATCTTTCCAGGGAAATGGACGGGGATGTGGTGGAAGCACTCTGCCGGTATCTGGACGTTTCTCCGGAGAGGACTTTCCGCAGTGAGGCACCTCTGGATGTTTCTTTCCTCTTCAAGATCCAGGACATGCTGCGCATGAATCCGGAGCTGTTCTATGAGAAAAGGGTTCCGCAGAAATCGCCGGATTTCCGGGATGGTGCAAGTATTCTGGAGCAGATCAAAGAGGAGGACAAGCTGCTGTCCTATCCTTATGAATCTATCCGCCCGTTCCTGAAGATGCTCACAGAAGCGGCGGAGGATGACAATGTGATCTCCATCAAGATGACACTGTACCGCCTGGCAAAGCAGAGCAAAGTCGTGGAGGCGCTCTGTGAAGCTGCGGAAAACGGAAAAGAAGTGGTGGTTCTCGTAGAACTGCGGGCACGGTTCGACGAGGAGAACAATATCCGTTGGTCGCGCATGCTTGAAAAAGCGGGATGCCAGATTATCTACGGACTGGAGGGGTATAAAGTACATTCGAAACTCTGCCTGATTACGAGAAAAGGAGAGAAGGGCGTGGAGTACATTACCCAGATCGGCACGGGAAATTATAATGAGAAGACAGCGCGTCTCTACACAGATCTTTCCCTGATGACAGCGAATGAGCAGATCGGAATGGAGGCAGCGAGGGTATTCCAGGCATTGGCAAAAGGCGAGGTGATCGAGGATGTGGATCATCTTCTCGTGGCGCCGAAATGTCTGCAGAATAAGGTGATCGATATGATCGAGGAGGAGATCCGCCATAAAAAGAACGGTGAGGACGCCTATATCGGTCTGAAGCTCAATTCTCTGACAGATAAGAAGATTATCGACAAGCTTGTGGAGGCTTCAAAAGCAGGCGTTCACATTGATATGATCGTTCGCGGTATCTGCTGTCTGATCCCGCAGGTTCCGAAGGAAACGGAGAATATCCGTGTGATCAGCATTGTGGGACGTTTCCTGGAACACTCCAGAATCTATATCTTCGGTGTGGGAGAGCGGACGAGATATTATATCGCCTCCGCTGATTTCATGACAAGAAATACGGTGAAGCGCGTGGAAGTTGCGGCGCCGGTTTATTCGGAAAAACTGAAACAACGGATCCGCGGTATCTTTGATCTCATGCTCAGCGACAACAAAAAAGCGCGGATTGAGGATTCTAATGGAACTTATTCTATGGTAAAATGTGAAGGAGAGCCTGTAAATTCCCAGGAAATGCTTTATCAGCAGGCTTATGACAGAGCGGCAAAAAAGACAGAGAATAAGGTGATAGAATGATATTCAAGTTTGGCGGACAGCTTATTCCCACAGATATGGAACAGTGGGAGGCTGACCCGGTTCCGGCAGTTTTTGTGACAGATTCAAAACATGCGGAACAGGTGCTGGCAAAGGCCGGAATTATTTATGAAAATGAAATCCAGATCTCCAAAATCGGTTTCTGCAGACTTGAGAGCCAGCAGGACTGTGTGGTGGGAACCCTCTGTATTCCCAAACTTCTTGACGTACTGGGGAGCAGATACCGGATGTATTTCTTTGTGAACCGCAGCAACGTGGTGATCGTGGATGATGAGGACTTTTCCATCCGCCTCATACGCAGGATCCAACAGAAGAAGACTCATCAGGGGGAGACGAAAGAGCGGTTCCTCTATAACTACATTGCAGAGTTCATGAGCCGGGATCTGGAAATGCTTGTAGCGTATGAGCGCCGGCTTCTGCGCATGGAGGAGGAAGTCAGCCAGGAGCAGACTGCAAACTTTCAGAACAAGCTGATGCCCGTCCGCAGGGAACTTCTGAATCTGCGGAGCTACTACGATGAGATGATGGACTTAAGCCGGGAACTGGAAGAAAATGAGAACGGCTTTTTTCTGAAAAAGCAGCTCAAGTATTTCGGTACACTTACCGACCGGGCGGACCGTCTGATGAGCAAGACCGGGCACCTTCTGGAATATGCCCAGCAGGTGAAGGAGGCTTATCAGGCGCAGATCGATGCCAGACAGAACAGCAATATGCAGTTTTTAACGGTCCTCTCTACGATATTCTTCCCTCTGACATTGATCACGGGCTGGTTTGGTATGAATTTTCAGAATATGCCGGGGCTCAAAGACGGGTATCCCTGGGTGGTGGCGCTAAGTATTGTGGTTATCGTAATCTGTTTGATTATATTCAAGAAGAAGCATATCATATGATATGCTTCTTGATTATCTCAGGAGAATCTGCTGTTTCTGAGGAACTTCGAAAGAGTGAACTCTGGAAGTGTGTAAGCGCAAAGGTTTGCACTTGAGAAGTGGATGAAAAAGGGTTATACTTTCTGAGGAGGGGATAGCCCTTTCTTTATGCATGAAATTATGAAAATATTCTGATAACAGGAGAAAATCGGATGGATTACAGGAGCGCAAAGCAGGTTTTTGAAGAATATCTGGACGGCTATGACCGGGAGAACGACAAGGTAAAGCTGAAGATCATTCATACATATGGCGTTGTGGCACAGAGCACGGAACTGGCGAAGCGGATGCGGCTTTCCCCGGAGGATACGGAACTGGCGAGGATTATCGCCCTGCTGCATGATATCGGGCGGTTTGAACAGCTGAAGCGCTTTGACAGCTTTCTGCCGGAGACGATGGATCATGCGGCATATGGCGTGAAGGTTCTGTTTGAGGAAGGAATGATCCGCCGGTTCGTGCCGGAAGATACATGGGATGAGATTATCCGGACCGCCATCGCGCGCCACAGTGATTTTAAGTTGGAGGAGTGCGGAAAAGAAGAAAGGATCATGCTTCATGCAAAGCTGATCCGGGATGCGGACAAGTTGGACAACTGCCGTGTGAAACTGGTGGATGATCTGGAGACTTTTATGGGCGCTCCGGCTGAGGAGATCGGCGCCTGTGACATTACTCCGAAGGTAAAGGAGGACGCGCTTGCCGGTCGCAGCATTTATTCTCCGGACCGGGTGACGCTGATGGACTACTGGGTGTCCTATGTGGCATACTTCTACGACCTGAATTTCCGGGCGAGCCTGGATATCGTAGAGGAGCACGACTATGTGAGGCGGATCATCGGAAGAATCCCCTATTCCAATCCGCAGACCCGGGAGACTATGGAGGAGTTGGAAAAACGGGTGCTCCGGTATGTCCGGGAAGCATTAAAACCATGCTGAAAAAGTAAAACAACAGCCGGAAAAAAGCGACAGCCGGAAAAAGGAACGGCAGAAAAAATAACAGGAACAGACAGGAGGACGACTATGGAAAAATATCTTGGAGAAACAATACCGAAACTGGGATTCGGGCTGATGCGTCTGCCCATGAAAGAAGGCGCAGTCGATCTGGAACAGACGAAGAGAATGGTGGATCATTTTATGGAGGCAGGGTTCTGCTATTTTGACACTGCATTCGGATATCTTGACGGAGAGTCGGAGAGGGCGGCGAAGGCAGCCCTTGTAGACCGCTACCCGCGGGAGAAATTCCTCCTGGCGACGAAACTTCCTGCCTGGGCCGGTGCAAAGAGCAAAGATGAGGCGCAGCAGATGTTCTACACATCGTTGGAACGGACCGGTGCGGGATATTTTGACTTTTATCTGCTCCACAATCTTGGCGGTGACCGGACGAAATGCTTCGATGAATACGAGATCTGGGATTTCCTTCAGGCCCGGAAGAAAGAGGGGCTGATCCGGCATCTGGGATTCTCCTTCCATGATAAGGCGGACGTGCTGGATCAGATCCTTACCGAGCATCCGGAAATGGAGTTCGTGCAGCTTCAGATTAACTATACGGACTGGGAAGATCCGGATGTGGAATCTCGGAAATGCTACGAGACAGCACGCAGACACGGAAAATCGGTGATCATCATGGAGCCGGTGAAAGGCGGAACTCTGGCAAACCCGCCGGAAGAGGTGATGAATGTACTCAAAGCAGCAGATCCGGAGGCTTCACCGTCTTCCTGGGCGATCCGTTTTGCAGCGTCTCTGGAAGGTGTCATCACGGTTCTTTCCGGTATGTCCAATATGGAGCAGATGGAGGATAATGTCTCTTATATGAGAAATTTTGTCCCGCTCAGTGAGGAAGAGAAGAAGGTGATCGACCGTGCAAGGGAGATTTTCAATTCCTTCCCGAAAGTGCCCTGCACATCCTGTGCATACTGTATCAAAGGATGTCCGAAAAATATCGGCATATTCGGAACATTTCAGGCAATCAACGTCTATAATATCTACAGGGATCTGAATGCGGCAAAAAATAAATATCAGTGGAATACGGAAGGGTCAAAGAAAGCAAAGGCTTCGGAATGTATCGGGTGCGGAAAGTGCGAACAGGTATGTCCGCAGCATATCCATATCCGTGAGGAACTGAAAAAGGCGGCTGAGGTATTGGAGTAAAAAGACAGATAGATTCAGAAGCAGCTTTGGTATATGTGTTCGCCAGGGCTGCTTCTTTTTACAATCAGAGAAAGCCTTTTTGCATTTCGCTGGAAAACATTCTTGTATTTATCCGCAAATTGTGCTAAACTCAACATATCTTAGACGGGATGCGTATCGCAATATTCTACTCCGTCAGAGATTCCGGTAGTTCTTTGCCTCACAGATTTCCGGGGCGAAAATCAACCACTTGTAACTGTAAACCGCATTCGCTATAATGTAGAAAGGAAAAAGCCTATGAAAAATGAACTTGCCGGAGATCTCACTCTGGCGAAAGGAAAAAGTCAGTATGATACATACTGCAAACGGATTCTTGCAAACAAGGTCATCCTTGCCTGGATTCTGAAATACGCGACAGAAGAATTCAGGGAAATGGAGATCAGCCAGATTAAAAAGTGCATCGGGACGGATGTACAGGTGGCTGAGGTAAAAGTCCTGCCCGGCCAGACCAATACACAGACCGGTATGGCAGACAGAATGGCATCCGCTCTGCCGGAAGCCGAGAAGGTCGCGGTGGAATCGCAGGAAGATTCCGTACCGGGAGAAGGAGAACTCTATTATGACATCCGCTTCTCCGTATACTATGCCCGCATGAAACGTCAGATCAAGCTGATTATTAACGTAGAAGC